>NZ_JAEKIS010000004.1 GCF_017311415.1 Salipiger abyssi
CCGCGCCGCCTGCGTCACGAAGCGGCCTTGCCGTAGTGCCGGGCCGCCGCGTCCTCGGTCACGAAGCCGCGCCGCAGATCCAGCGCCAATGCCTCGGTGGCGCGTTCATCGGGCGCGCCGTAGCCGCCGCCGCCAGGCATCTCGACGACCACCGTGTCGCCCGCCGGGATAGACAGGACGCCTTTCGCCTTGAGCTTGCCGCCCGAACCGAGGCTCAGCCGCCCGGGTGCGCCCGGCAGCCCGCCCTTGCGGCCCCTTGCCGGGTTTTCCACCCGCTCATAGCGCGCATAGAGCGTCAGCGGCGCATCCTCGCGATTGCCGATCTCCATCACCTGGCCGAGCCCACCGCGCAGCCGCCCGGCGCCGCCGGAATCCGGGCGGAACTCCTTGCGCCAGACCACCAGAGAGGTGATCGACTCCGTCACCTCCACCGGCACGTTGCGGATCCCCGAGGGGAACGGCGTGGCCGACAGCCCGTCGAGCGCCGGGCGCGCCCCCGCGCCACCGCTGTGGAAGGTCGTGACCATAAAGCCGCGCGTGTTGCCCGAGGGCTGAGCGCCCAGCCGGATGTTCCAGAGTGTGCCGGTGCTTTCGGCAGGCACCTTGTCGTCGATGGCCTGTTCGAAACAGCCGAAAACCAGATCGGGCAGGAACATCCCGATGGTCGAGCGCGCCACCACCGGACGCGGGAACTTGGCATTGGCGATACAGTCGTCCGGCGCGGTCACGGTGATGCAGGCCATGGTCGCGGCGTTGTTGGGCAGGCGCGGCGCCACCAGGCATTTCACCCCGAAGGAGGCATAGGCCTCGGTGTAGCACATCGGGCAGTTGATGCCGTAGCGCGACGCCTCGGAGGTGCCCTCCATGTCGATATGCACGCCGGTATCGTCCACGGTCACCGCCGCGCAAAGCGTGATCGGATGCTCGTAGCCGTCGATGGTCATCTCGTTGTGCCAGGTGCCCCCGGGCAGCTTGCCGATCTCCTCCATCATCGCCTTGCGCGAGCGGGCGAAGATCTCGTCTCCCACCGTGTCGATCTCGGACAGCCCGTATTCGTCCATGATGGTCAGCAGCCGCTGCCCGCCCACGTCGTTGCAGGCCACCAGCGCAAAGATGTCGCCCTCGACCTGCACCGGCTCTTTCACATTCGCGCGGACGAGTTGCAGCAGGCTCTCGTTCATCACGCCCCGGTCGGCGATCTTCATGATCGGGATGAAAAGCCCCTCGCCATAGACATCGCGCGATTCCGGCGACGGGCCGTTGCCGCCGATATCCACCACATGGGTGGTGCAGGCGAAAAGCGCCACAAAGCGCCCGTTGCGGAACACCGGAGTGACCACCGAGAGGTCGGACAGGTGCCCCGTCGCCTTCCACGGGTCGTTGGTGATGTAGACATCGCCCTCGGACATGCTCGCCGCCGGGAACACATCAAGGAAATGCTTCACCGAACGCGCCATCGAGTTGATATGCCCCGGCGTGCCGGTCACCGCCTGGGCGATCATCTCGCCGCCGGTGTTGAACACCCCCGCCGAGACATCGCCCGCCTCGCGGGTCGAGGTCGAGAAGCCGGCGCGGATCAGGCTGCGCGCCTGCTCCTCCACCGCCGCGATGAGGCGGCTCCAGATCACCTGGAGCTGGATGAGATCGGTTCCGTCTTTCATGCTGCTTCTCCCCGGCGGGCGCTGGCCTCGGCCATGGCTTCGATGACGATATGGCCCTCGGCGCTGAGCGTGGCGGTGAACCCCGCCGGCACCATCGTGTTGGTTTCGAATTCGGTGATGATGGCGGGGCCGGTCAGGCTCGCCCCCGGCGCGAGATCGGGACGGAGATAGACGCCCGCCTCGCCATCGCTCATGCTGAGCAGATCGACCAGAACCTGGGTCTTGCGCGGCGCGGGGGCTGCGGCCGCCACCGGAGGCGCGCTCGGCACGGCGCGGCGCGCGGGTGGACCGGAGAGCGCCAGCTTCCAGGTCAGGCACTCGATCTCCATGCCGGGAATGACGCGGCCGAAATGCCGGCGGTATTCGGCCTCGAAGGCTTCGGTCAGCGTCGCCACCAGCGCCTCGGGCGCGGGCAGCGCGTCGAGGGTCACCATGATCTCGTGCCCCTGCCCGCGATAACGCATATAAACCGCGATGCTCTCGCGCAGCGCCTCGCCCTCGGGCACACCCAGCCGCACGATGGCCTCGGCCTCGGTCCGCATCTCGCCCGCCAGCGCCTGCACATCCGCCATGCTGAGCGTATCGAGCGCGAAGAGCCGCGTGCGCACCGCCTCATAGGCGACCGGCGCCAGCAGGAAACCATGCGCCGAGCCCACGCCCGCGCCTTTCGGCACGATCACCCGGTCGATGGACAGTTTCTGCGCGATCCGTGCCGCATGCATGGGCGCCGCGCCGCCGAAAGCGATCATCGTACGCCCTTCGAGCTGCGCGCCGTTGTCGGTGGCATGTACCCGCGCGGCATTGGCCATGTTCTCATCCACCACCTCGACCACGGCGATGGCGGCGGTGCGGGTGTCCATGCCCGCAGGCCCGCCCACATGGGCATCGAGCGCCTTTGCCGAAAGCGAGAGATCCAGCGCGATCTTGCCCCCGGCAAAGCCCTCCGGGTCGATCTTGCCGAGGATCAGGTCCGCATCGGTCACCGCCGGGCGGGTGCCGCCCAGACCGTAGGCCGCCGGCCCCGGCTCCGAGCCTGCGCTTTCCGGGCCCACGGCGACGCAGGACAGGCTGTCGATATGGGCGAGCGATCCGCCGCCCGCGCCGATCTCGACCAGGTCGATCACCGGCACCCGCAGCGGCATGCCCGAGCCGCGCAGGAAGCGGTAGGCGCGCGCCACTTCGAGGTTGCGGCTTTGTTGCGGGGTGGCGTCGTCGATCAGCACCAGCTTGGCGGTGGTGCCGCCCATGTCGAAGGCGATGGCCTTTTCGATCCCCATTTCGCGAGCGATATCGGCGGCCAGCACCGCGCCGCCCGCGGGGCCGGACTCCACCAGCTTGATCGGCTGGGCACAGGCCACATCCAGGCTGCAAAGCCCGCCCGAGGACATCATCAGCATGATCTCGCCCGGAATGCCCAGGCCTGCGATGCCGGTCTTGAGGCGGCGCAGATAGCTTTCCATCACCGGCTGCACATAGGCATTGGCGCAGGCGGTGGAGCCGCGTTCGTATTCGCGGATCTCGGGGCAGATCTCGTGCGAGAGTGTGATACGCAGTTCGGGCATCTCGCGGCGCAGGATCTCGGCGGCGGCAAGCTCGTGGCACCCGTCCACATAGGAATGCAGGAACGAGATCGCCACCGCCTCGATGCCTTCCGCGCGCAGGGTCGGGATCAGGTCGCGCAGGCTCTGCTCGTCGAAGGGCCGCAGCACCGATCCGTCGGCGGCCAGCCGTTCGTCGACTTCGAGCCGCAGCCAGCGCGGCACCAGCGGTTCGGGGCGTTCCATATAGAGGTCGGACACCTCGAAACGGTGTTCATAGGCCATCTCCAGCGAGTCCCGAAACCCGCGCGTGGTGATCAGAGCGATCCTGGCGCCCTTGCGCTCGATCAGCGCGTTGGTGGCCAGCGTGGTGCCATGCACCACCAGCCCGATGCGCGCCGGGTCGATGCCGCTTTTCGCGACCAGCTCGCGGGTGCCCTCGATCACGGCGCGTTCCGGTTCGCCATGGGTGGTCAGGAACTTTGCCGAGACGAAATCGCCGGGGCCGCGTTCGAGAACGATATCGGTGAAGGTCCCGCCGATATCCACGGCGAGGCGAGCGGAGGGCTCGGTCATCAGTCGGTCCTTTCGAAGATATTGGGAGCGGTGGCCGGATCAGGCGCAAGCCGCATCAGCGCGCCCGGCCCCGTCAGGGGCAGCGGCGCGCCGGTCTCGCAAAGCGCCGCCCGAAGCAGCGCGAGATTGGAAGAAATGACCGGCTTGCCCAGCCGGTCCTCAAGCTCGGGGATGATGTCGAAGGTGAGCAGATTGGTACAGCTCAGAAAGACCGTGTCCGAGGCGGCGGCAATCTCTGCTTGCTGCATGAGCAGCGCGACCGTCTCGCGGCTGTCCACCGCGCCAATCGGGCGCGCCTCGTCGCAGGTATGCGCCACACAGCCGGTCACCTCATGGCCCGCCGCCGTCAAAAAGGCGATCTCAGCCTGGTTGATCGCTTCGGGATAGGGCGTCAGCAGAAACACCCGTTTCGCCTTGAGTTCGGCCAGCGCCGACCGAACCGCGCGCGAGGCAGTCAGCGCGGGCACGCCGGTGACCGCAGTGATCTCTTGCGCCACCGCGTCCTCGGAGCCGGGGCCGTCGACGAAACTGCCACTGGTGCAGGCGTAGAGGATCAGCTCGGGACGGGTGCGCATCAGGCTTTGCGCGGCGTCGATGGCGTTGCGCCCCATCTCGCCCAGCGAGGCGGCGGTCAGCGCCGTGCCTCCGGGGCGCACCGCGCGGGCGTGGTTGATGGCGAAGCCTTCGGGCAGATGGCGCGGCAATTCCCATTCCAGCGCCATATTGCCCGCGGGCCCCACCACACCGATCCGTCTCAGATCGGCGTGTTTCATTTCAGCCGCTCCAGCCCGGCCTCCAGATCCGCGATCAGGTCCGCCGGATCCTCGAGCCCCACATGGATGCGCATGGACTGTCCCCCCGGCGCCCAGTCCGTCGCGCTGCGCAGCTTGGCGGGATCGGTGGGGATCAGCAGACTTTCGAAACCGCCCCAGCTCGACCCCATGCCGTAAAGTTTCAGACCGTCGAGCATGCGGGCGAGCTGCGGACGCTCCACCGGGTGCAGCACAAAACCGAAGAGCCCCGAGGCGCCGGTGAAGTCGCGCTGCCAGAGCGCGTGACCCGGATCCTGCGGCAGACCGGGATGCATCACCCGCTTGACCTCGGGACGGCTTTGCAGCCAGCGCGCAACGGCCAGCCCCGCCTCGTGATGCTGGCGCAGCCGCACCGACAGGGTGCGCATCCCGCGCAGCACCAGATAGGCGTCGTCCGGTCCCACGCAGGCGCCGAGCCGCGCGGCGAAATCCCGGATCCGCGTGTGATGGCCGGTGCCGCAGGCGATCACCCCCGACATCACGTCGGAATGCCCGCAAAGATATTTCGTGCCCGCCTGAAGCGAGATGTCGATGCCGAGTTCGAGCGGGCGCAGGAACACACCGCCCGACCAGGTATTGTCGATCACCGTCACCGCGCCGCGCGCCCTGGCCGTCGCCGCGATGGCGCGCAGATCGGGCATTTCGAAGGTCTGCGAACCCGGCGCTTCCAGCCACACCAGTGCGGTCTCGTCGCGGATCAGCGCGTCGATGCCCACGGTCGGGTCATAATAGCTGACCTCCACCCCCATGGGTTGCAGGATCTCGGTGCAGGCGTGGCGGCAGGGGCCATAGACATTGTCGGGGATGAGGAAATGCGCGCCGGGCCGTGCATGGGCCAGCAGCGAAATGGTGATCGCCATGGCACCGGAGGGGGTGAGCACCGTGCCCTCGGCACCTTCGAGGGCGGTTACCGCCTCTTCCAGCGCGTGGGTGGTGGGCGTACCGCGCCGCCCGTAGCGTACCTTGGCCTCGCCCTTGGCGCTCAGCGCGTCGAGCGTGGGGAAGAGGATGGTCGAGGCGTGAAAGACCGGCACATTGACCGCGCCGCTGTGCTGCTCGGGATGGCGGCCCGCGTGGCAAAGCAGCGTGTCCATCGAAAGCCCGCGTTCCGGGGCCGCCTCGGCGGCCTCAAGCGGCCGGTCCGCATCCAGGGAAGTCGAAACTGTCATTCTCTCGTCCAGTCTTTTGTTGTCGGCAGCGCCTGTGGTGGCGGCTGCATCCGTCCCGGCGCGCCGGGTCACGCTTTTGCCAGATCCGCGGGCCGGCCCTTTGCCTGCGGCTGCGCCGCATCGCCCTCGTCCAGCACGAAATGGCCGGGCGAAAGCTCGATCATGCGGGTGGGCGGCGGCTGGTAGCCCAGCGGCCGCACCGGGCTGCGGATCTCGTCCACCGCGAGCCCGCGCCGCAGATGCCGCCGCGCCGGATCGGGCACCGGCACCGCAGACATCAGCTGCCGCGTGTAGGCATGGCCGGGGTTCTCGAACACCGCGCGGCGCGGCCCGATCTCGACGATCCGGCCCAGATACATCACTGCCACCCTGTGGCTGATGCGTTCGACCACCGCCATGTCGTGGCTTATGAAAAGGTAGGAGAGGCCCCGTGCGCGCTGAATCTCCATCATCAGGTTGATGATCTGTGCCTTGACCGACACGTCCAGCGCCGAGACCGCCTCGTCCGCCACCACCAGCTCGGGGTCGAGCGCCAGCGCCCGCGCGATGGCGATCCGCTGCCGCTGCCCGCCCGAGAACTGGTGCGGAAAGCGCGCCGCCATTTCGGGGCTCAGCCCGACATCGCGCAGCAACTCGCCCACCCTTGTCCGCAGCGCCTCGCCCTGAGCGGTGCCATGGACGCGCAGCGGCTCGGCCAGCAGATCGCCGACGCGCATGCGCGGATCGAGGCTTGCGAAGGGATCCTGAAAAATCATCTGAAGCCGGTCGCAGAGCGCGCTGCGCGGCGCCTGCCCCTCGCCTGCGGCAACAAGATCGCCCATGGTGATCCGGCCCTGACGCACGCGGTTCAGCCCCATAATGGCGCGTGCCGTGGTGCTTTTGCCCGAGCCGCTTTCGCCCACAAGCGACAGCGTCTCGCCGGGCGCGATGTCAAAGGACACATCCTCGACCGCATGCACCCGTCCCGTCACGCCACCCAGCAGCCCGCCGCGCACATCGAAGCGCACGGACACGTCCTTGACCGAAAGCCGTGGCGCGGCACTCGCGGGGGGCGCGGCCACCTCGGCCTCCGCCGCCGCGACGGGCTCGCCGCTGCGGTGGTCGATCAGCGCGAAGGGCTGCGGCAGGTCGGTGCCGTTCATCGAGCCCAGACGCGGGATCGAGGCCAGCAGCGCCCGCGTATAGGGCTGGCGCGGCGCGGCAAAGACATCCGCCGTGCGCCCGGTCTCGACCAGATCGCCGCGATACATCACCGCCGTGCGGTCGGCGATCTCGGCCACCACGCCCATGTCATGGGTGATGAACATCACCGACATGCGCTCTTCGTCCTGAAGCTGTTTGATCAGCTCTACGATCTGCGCCTGAATCGTCACATCCAGCGCCGTGGTCGGCTCGTCGGCGATCAGCAGCTGCGGCTTGCAGGCCAGCGCCATGGCGATGGCCACCCGTTGCCGCATGCCACCCGACAGCTCGTGCGGGAAATCGTCGAGCCGTTTCTTCGCGGACGGAATGCGCACCTTTTCCAGAAGCTGCACCGCCTCGCGCTTTGCGTCGCGCTGGGTCAGCCCGCGTTTGATGCGTAGCGTCTCCATCAGCTGGAAACCGACATCATAGACCGGGTTCAGGCTCGCATCCTGAAAGATCATCGACATCTCACGCCCGCGATACCCCCGGATCTGGCTGTCCGAGAGGCCGGGCAGCGAGGTGCCGCCGAAGAGGATCTCTCCCTCGATCCGGGCCGAGCGCGGGTTGAGCAGCCGCATCACCGACAGCGCGGTAACGCTTTTGCCCGAACCGCTTTCGCCCACCACGGCCAGCGTCTCGCGCGGGGCGATGTGGAAGGAGAGATCGCGCACCACGGGGCTCCAGCCCTTGGAGCCACGGAACGAGGTGGTGAGGTTGCGGACCTCCAGGATCGGGGTCACGGGCAGCGCCCGGATCGACATATCGGGGCGATCCATCATGCGTCCTTTCTCGGGTTCAGCACGTCGCGCATCCGGTCGCCCACGAGATTGATGGCCACGATGGTGATGAGGAGCGCAATGCCGGGATAGACGCTCATCCAGTAGAGCCCCGAGAACATGAACTGATAGCCGTTCGAGATCAGCAGCCCGAGGCTCGGCTCGGTGATCGGTACGCCCACGCCCAGGAAGGACAGCGTCGCCTCGAGCGAGATCGCGCGCGCCACCTGCACCGTGGCGATGACGATCAGCGGCGGGATACAGTTGGGCAGCAGATGGCGCAGCATGATGCGCCAGGCCGGGATCCCCAGCACATAGCTCGCCTCGATATATTCCTTGCGGCTCTCGACCATGCCGACACCGCGCGCGGTGCGTGCAAAGGTGGCCCATTCCACCAGCACCAGTGCCAGCACCACATTGGCCACGCCTTTGCCCAGCAGCGCGAGGATCATCAGCGCCATGAGGATGGTCGGGAAGGACAGTTGCAGGTCCACCAGCCGCATGATCGCGGCTTCGATCCGCCCGCCTTTATAGGCTGCGAAAAGCCCCAGCGTCGCGCCAACCAGCGCCGCGCTCACCGCAGAGACCACCCCCACGCCCAGCGAGATGCGCAGCCCGTAGAGGATCGCGGAATAAATGTCGCGCCCCTGCTCGTCGGTGCCCAGCAGATAGTTGAAACCATAGGCCATGGAGCTTTCGCCCGGCGGCAATTGCCCGTCCATGATGTCGAGCTGCATCAGGTCATAGGGGTTCTGCGGCGTCAGCAGCGGGGCAAAGACCGCCGCCAGCACGATGGCGAGCAGCACCGCGAAGCCCAGTACGGCGCCCGGCGAGCGGACATATTCGCGGGCAAAGTCCCGCACCGGGCGGGCGCGCTCCTGCGGCTCTGCGGCAAATGGATCGGCCAGATCGACGGGCATCAGGCGGCTCTCCCCGAAGCGAAGCGGACGCGCGGGTCCAGCAGCGTGTAGATAATATCGACCAGAAGATTGATCGTGACGAAGAGCAGCACGATGATCATGAGGTAGGCAACGATCACCGGACGGTCGAGATTGTTGATCGAGTCGATGATGAGCTTGCCCATGCCCGGCCAGGCGAAAATCGTCTCGGTGACCACCGAGAAGGCGATGACAGAGCCGAATTCCAGCCCCACCACGGTCACAACCGGGATCATCACGTTCTTGAGCACATGCACCATGGTGACGCGGCGCGCGCTCAGCCCCTTGGCGTGGGCGAGCCGGACATAATCCTGCGGCAGCACCTCCGCCACCCCGGCGCGCGTCAGGCGCAGGATCAGCGAGGTCTTGAAGAGCGCCAGATTGATCGCCGGCAGCAGCATGTGTTTCAGCCCGTCCAAGGTCAGGAACGACCAGTCGGCGCCAAGCATCTGTACCGTCTCGCCGCGCCCGCTGCTCGGCAGCCAGCCCAGCTTGACCGAAAAGATCATGATGAACATCATCCCCACCCAGAAGGTCGGCAGCGAGAAGCCCAGGATCGAGCTGCTCATGATCACCCGCGACACCGGCGAATGCGGGCGCAGCCCGGCATAGAGCCCGAGCGGAATCCCCACCACCACGGCAATCAGCGTCGCCATCACCGCCAGTTCCAGCGTGGCGGGCAGCCGGGTCAGGATCACCTTGAGGGCCGGTTCGTTGAAGATGTAGCTGCGTCCGAGATCGAGATGCAGCAGCCCGTCGAGGAAATGCAGGTACTGTGTCCACACGGGCTGATCGAGCCCGAACTCGACGATCAGGCGCTCGCGTTCGGCCTGGGTGGCCTGCGGCGAAATCAGCAGGTCGATGGGATTGCCGATGAGATTCATCCCGATGAAGACAATCACCGTCATGCAGAGCACAACGAACACCGCCTGGATGAGCCTTTTGAGAATGGATGCGAACATGGGGGCTTCCGGTCTTTGTGCCCCGCGGCCAGGGAGCGGGCCGCGGGGCTATGTGATCAGCTTGCGGCGGCGTGGAAATCCATCGCCAGCGTGCGCTCGTCAGAACGTCCGCCGAAATCGATGCCGTCTGTCATGCCCCAGACGCTGATCGGGTAGTAAAGCGGCAATACGGCCACATCCTTGACCGCGATGGCGCAGCATTCGCGGTAGATCGCCAGGCGCTTTTCATCATCCACCGTTGCCATGCCTTCCTCGATCATCGCGTCGAGTTCGGGGTTGGAATAGCGCCCACGGTTGTTCGAGCCGAGCCCGCGCGACTTGTCATAGGTGTGCACGAGATTGCGCAGCGCCGCCGAGACCTCGCCCGTGGCGGCGCCATAGCCCACCAGGAAGAAGCTGAATTCCGGCACCCCGTCAGGACCGCCCGAAGAGGCGCGCTTGTAGAAGATGTTCGCCGGCATCGCATCGACCGAGATCTCGACGCCAATGCGGGTCAGCATCTGCGCCGCCGCCTGCATCACCGCGCTGTCGCGGATAAAGCGGTCGTTGGGCCCGTGCAGGATCACCTTGAACCCGTCGGGATAGCCCGCCTCGGCCAGCATCTCCTTGGCCTTGGCCATATCGGCGTCACGCAGCGGGATGTCCGGGTTGTGGCCATAGATCCCCGTGGGCACTAGCTGCTCCGCCGGGGCGCCGTTGCCCGACAGGATGCGGGCCGAGATGGCCTTTTTGTCGATCGCCAGATCGAAGGCGTCGCGCACCATCTGGTTCTTGAACGGGTTGGGAATCTCGCTGCCGTCCTTGGCGGTGACATAGGGAGTCACCTCGCGGTCGTGATCGAAGAACAGAAAGATCATGCGGTTCGCCGTGCCGCGCCCGAGCGCGATGCCCGCTTCGGCTTCAAGGTGTTCCACATCCGAGGGCGGTACAGTGTCAATCACGTCCACCCCGTCGGACTGAAGCGCCGCGACGCGCGAGCCGCCGGTCGGGATCGGACGGATCACCACGCGGCTCCAGTCGGGCTTCTCGCCCCAGTAATCGTCATTCCGCTCCAGCTCGATCACCTCGCCCGGCTTGTAGGCGACGAATTTGAACGGGCCGGTGCCGATGGTGGCCTTGCCGGAATTGTAATCCTCGGGCAGCGCCGTCTCGCCCACTGCTTTCGAGATGATCGACGTGGTGGACAGCTCGCGCGGGACGATGGGGTTCGGTGCGTCGGTGATCACGCGAAGCGTGCGCTCGTCGGCCTTTTCGAAACTCTTGCCGCCGAGATAGGCGCGAAGGTTGAAGATCGCGCCCGGCACGTTCT
The DNA here is from genome assembly GCF_017311415.1 of Salipiger abyssi. Taxonomy (GTDB): domain Bacteria; phylum Pseudomonadota; class Alphaproteobacteria; order Rhodobacterales; family Rhodobacteraceae; genus Salipiger; species Salipiger abyssi_A. The sequence goes on from NZ_JAEKIS010000004.1 coordinate 10,927, forward strand.
GCGCCCGCTCATAGGTGAAGATCAGATCCTCCACCGTGACCGGATCGCCATTATGGAAGGTGGCGCCCTCGCGCAGTGTGAATTCCCAGGTCAGCTCGTCCACGTTGCGCCAGCTTTCAGCCAGGCCGGGAACGACGTTCTGCGTCTCGTCCATATGCACGATGCGGTCGAAAATATGCTGCGCAATGGAGCTGTTGGCCGTGCGGATATGCCAGTGCGGGTCCATCGAGGAGCTTTCCGAGGACATGCCGACGGTCAGCGTCCCATCGGGAGACACCGCGAAAGCGGGACTGGCGGGGATGAAGGTGCCGGGAAGGAAGAGAAGGCCAAGGCTTCCCATGAAGGTGCGTCTGTCGAGTGTCATCTGGTTTCCCTGTGTCATGCGTTGATGCCGTTTGCCGGTTCTCACACAGGATTGGCGTCATGAATGTATTAGTATGCAAGTGTTTTTTTATGTTTTTAAATGCGCCAAGTTCAATGGCGCAGACCGGTTCGCACCGCAAGAGCACAGGGTGCAATCGTTTATTTTCAATGATTTAAATAGTATTTTTCCATATCGACAGGGGTCAGCGGCCTGCCGGGGCACATCCGGATGGCAAAATATCACCGCCACAACCGGGCGCTACGCGCTGAATTTCGCAGCGCTTTGCCAGGGCAAGCCGATATATTGGTCAGGCGGAAAAGCTGGCCCGCGCGCCGATCACGAATCGCCGCGAAGCATCACCAGCATGCGGTGGCGCTGAGAGGAGCGTACATGTTCGCGAATGGCGGCCTCGACAGCCTCCCCGTCACGCCGCATCAGAGCGTCCACGATCTGGATATGCTGCTCATGCGCGATACGCGCCCGACCGCGCTCCTGCAAAAGGCTCGGCAGCAACGACATGGTGACCGAAAGCTGCTCGATGCTGGCCAACAGATAGCGGTTATGGGCCGCGAGCGCGATGAGATGGTGGAACTGCCGGTTGATGTCGAGCATGCGCGGCATATCTTCGAGCGCGTCCGCCTCGGAGTCGATCAGCTCCTTCAAGGCGGCAAGCTCGGTATCGCTTCCGCTCAACGCAGTAAGGCGCCCGGCTGCGCCTTCGAGGATTTCGCGCATTGTGTAGAGCTCGACGATCTGCTGGTGAGTCAGGCTGGTGACGATCAGACCACGGCGCGGCACATTGGTCAGCAGCCCCTCGGCCTCCAGCCGCGAAACAGCCTCGCGGATCGGCGTGCGCGAGACGCCGAATTTCTCCGCCAGCGCCACTTCGGTCACCCGCTCGCCGATTTTCAGGGCACCGTTCTGGATGGCGCCTCGGACATGTTCATAGGCCGTATGGCTGACGTCTCGCGACTTGTTTGTGTCCTTCACCAAAACGGCCCCTTCCCCTGAACTCCCGAACACGAATGTACCGGCGCCCAAGCCTGTATCCAAATGTTTTGATACTCTCAAGCATCAGTCCAGCGCAGCCTCGACATGGGCACGATAGCCCTCACACATACGCAGCCGATCGCGATAGGCGCCCAGCCCGTGCAGCGCCGGGCGCGGCGCAGAGATCAGGAACCAGCGATGCACCGCCGGCGCTGCCGCGATATCGGCAAGGGTCATCGTCTCACCGGCGATCCAGGGCGTTTCGCAAAGACGGGTGTCGAGCGCCGTGAAAGCTGCGGCGACCGGCGAGAAGAGCGTCGCCTTTTCCGCGTCTTCCGCTTTCCGGTAACGCCCAAGCGGCGGCACAAGCGCCGTTGCGATCCAGTCCATCCAGGCATCCGCCTGCGCCCGCGCAACAGGATCGGTGGGCCAAAGGGGCGTGTCGTACTCTGCCCCGAGATAGCGCAGGATCGAATGCGATTCCCAGATCGCCCCGCCATTCACCTCAAGAGCGGGCACCTTGCCATGTGGATGCAGGCGGCGATAGGACGGCGTGTCCGTGGGCGCGTATCCCCGTCCGGTTTCGCGCAGGTCATAAGTCAGACCAAGCGCATCGAGCGCCCAATAGATCTTGGCTGTATTCGAGGAATTGCGACGTCCGTAAAGCGTGATCATACTAGTCTCACATCAAAGTTCATCTGGACACCAATGTATACTTATGTTTCAAAAGCGTCAAACATGCTCGCTGCAACATATGGCAGATTTCGCTCATGGCCTCCTCCGACATCCCACCGCAAGACGGCCGCCTTTACGGCGCCGGCCTACCCACCCTGCTCCGCCAGATCCCGACCTTCGCGGTGGCGCTGCTCGGCGGGTATCTGTTCGATCTCGCCGATGTGCCGCTGGGCTGGATGATCGGGGCGCTGGTGTTTTCGGCGCTTTTCTCCTGGGGCTTTGCGGTCTCGATGCCGCCGCGCACGCGGCCCATGGCGCTGGTGGTGCTGGGCGCAAGCTTCGGCACCGGTGCCTCCCCCGAGATCATCGCCGAAGTGATCGAACGGCTGCCCTGGATGGTGCTGGCGAGCCTGCTGACCCTTGTCACAGGCGCGCTGCTCACCCGCCCGCTCGCCGCCATCGCCCGGCTCGATCCCCGAAGCGCGTTTTTCTGCGCGGTGCCCGGCGGAGTGACGGTGATGCCGGTGCTGGCCGAAGCCGCCGGCGCCGACACCCGGCCCGTCACCCTGTCGCAGACCATGCGCATGGTGCTTGTGGTGCTGCTGGTGCCGCCGGCGGTGATCGCCCTCGGCGCGGGCGCCGGGGCCGAACCTTTCCACGCCACAAGCACCCCGGTGGAACCGCTGGTGCTGACGCTCTTTCTGGCCGCGAGCCTGGGGGCGGCCTATGCGATGAAATATGTCCGCGCCGCCAATCCCTGGATCCTCGGGCCGCTTTTCCTCTCCATCGGCCTCACCGCCACCTTCGGCGCGCCCAGCGGTTTCCCGCGTTGGATGATCGCGCTGGCACAGGTGGCCATGGGCGCAGGTTTGGGCGTCAAACTGAACCGCAGCTTCGTACTGGGCTCGGCCCGGCTGCTCATCGCCTCGGCGCTGTCGACGCTGTTTCTGGGGCTGCTGCTCGGGCTGCTGGCAAGTGTGCTGGCGCGTGCCTCGGGCCTGTCGCTCGGGGCGGTACTGCTGGGAATGGCGCCGGGCGGCACCCCGGAAATGGTCGTAACCGCCGCCGCACTCGAAGTCGCGGTGCCAATGGTACTCGCCTTCCATCTGGTGCGCATGGTGGCCAGCAACGTGCTGATCGCGCCAATGTGGGCGGCCGTCCGGCGCAAGCCGGGGTTCGGGCGCAGCGCCTGACCGGCGACCGTCTTCGCTCAAATCCAGGCAGGAGAGCCACGGACATAAACTGCGCCCGGCTGATCACCCGCGACGCTGCCGGAGGTACAGCCGATTAGCAGGCGCTGCGCTCAGACCTCGTCCTCGTCGCGCAGACGCGAGCCTTCGGGCGGCGCGCGGCGGATATTGCGCTCCAGATCCAGCACATAGCCGATGATCGCCGCCACCGCCTCCCAGTGCTCGACGGGGATCTCGCGGTCGATCTCGCTCACATCGTAGAGCGCGCGCGCCAGCGGGCGGTTCTCGACAATCGGGATCTCGGAGTCGCGGGCCAGCCGGCGGATCTGCGCCGCCATGAGATCGGTGCCCTTGGCCAGACAGACCGGCGCCAGATCGACGCCGTTTTCGTATTTCAGCGCCACCGCGTAATGCGTCGGGTTGGTGAGGATCACCGTCGCGCGCGGCACCGCCGCGGCGATGCGCTGGCGGGCGCGTTCGCGGCGCAGGCCCAGACGCTTGGCGCGGATCTGCGGATCGCCCTCGGTCTCCTTCATCTCGTCCTTGATTTCCTGGAAGGACATGCGCTGCTTGCGACGATGGTCGAAACGCTTCCACATGATGTCGGCGATGGCGATCACCGCCACCAGCGCCAGTGTCATCAGCAGCATCTGCCCCGCCGCCTGCCGCGCGTAATCGGCCAGCATCTCGGGAAAGATCCCCTGCCCCTGCCAGATCTGCCGCACTGCACGATAGCTCACCCAGCCGGCAATCGCACCGACCGCGAGCACCTTGCTCACGCTTTTCAGGAACTCGACGAAGGCGGCGAGCGAGAACAGCCGCTTCAGCCCCGCCGCAGGCGAGATCTTGGACCATTTCGGCCGCAGCCGCTCCGCCGCGACCACCACCTCGCCCTGAAGCGCCACACCGGCCAGCGCCCCCAGCACCATCAGCAGGATCATCGGCGCGAGCAGCAGCACAACGCCGCGCAGCAACTCGCGCGTGACCCCGCCCAGATCGCGCAGCCCGGTGACATCGCCACCGATATGCACCTGCCCCGCCGTCTCGAACACGCCGCGCAACAGCCCCGTGAGCGGCGCCGAGACCGAGGGCAGCACAAAGGCGGTGATCCCGAAAAGCGACAGCACCGCCATCAGCGTGCCAGCCTCTCTGGAGGAGGCGACATCGCCCTTCTCGCGGGCCTTTCGCAGCCGGCGCTCTGTCGGCTCTTCTGTCTTGTTGTCCTTGTCCTCGTCGGCCATGGCTCAGAACACCAGCAGGCCGAGCCAGTCGGCGAAACGGTTGGCGAATTCGCGCAGCATCATCGGCGCGGCCAGCCCCAGCACCAGAAGCCCCGCCATGATCAGCACCGGCGCCGCGACAAAGAACACCGGCAGCGCCGGCATCATCCGCGCCGCGAGCCCCATGCCGAGATTGGCCAGGAGCCCCATGACGTAGAACGGCGCCGCCACGGTCAGCCCGAGGTAAAAGCTCTGCCCCACCGCCTTGACCATCTGCTGCGCCAGATCGCCGGTGAGGATGCGGCCCGGCGGGAACATGTCATAGCTCATCAACATGGCGCGGATGATCAGGTGATGCAGATCGGTGGCAAAGATCACCGCGATGCCGCCCAGCATCAGACCGGTGGAGATCAGCGTGGAGCCCTGAAAAGACCCCAAGTCGGGCGAAAACGCGTTGGACAGGCCCGAGATCAGCCCGATCTGATAGCCCGCGAATTGCAGCCCGGTCATCAGGATCCGCGCTGTCATGCCGATCCAGACCCCCAGCGTCAGCTCGATGGCAAACGTGCCCAAGAGCTGCGCCGGCGTATCGAGCGAGATCGGCCCCACCGGCAGCGCCGGGTAGAGCGTCAGCGACAGCAGCACCGCGAAGGCCAGACGGTGGCGTGTGGGGATATAGGTCTCGCCAAGCGCCGGCATGAACATCAGCACGCCGCCCAGCCGGGCAAAGACCATCGCCACCCCGAGGAATTCCAGCGTGAGCAGCGCCGAGAGGTTCATCTACTGCCCGATCGTCGCGACGGTGCGCAGCGCCGCCTTGCGGTGGATCTCGTTATGCGAGAGCACCACCGTCATCGGGCTCACCCGTTCCAGCATCGAGCGCACAAAGCTGCGCACCTCGGGGCTGACCAGCAGCGCCGGCCATTGATCCTGCTCGGCAAAGCGCTGGATCTCGCGCCGTGCCTGCAACACGAATTCCTGCACCCGCTGCGGCGACATCACGAAATTCCGGTCGTCGCCATTGACCCGCAGCGCCTCCAGGAACTCCTTTTCCCAGGCGGGCGACATGGACAGCACGGAAATGAACCCGGTATCGTCGATCAGCGATTTGCAGATCTGGTTCGACAGCCGCCGCCGCACCAGCTCGGTGATCTGCACCACGTTCGAGGTGCTGCGCTTGGCCTCGGCGATGGATTCGACGATCAGCGGCAGGTTGCGGATCGAGACGCGCTCGGCCAGCAGGGTTTGCAGCACATGCTGGATCAGCACCAGCGGCGCGTTGCCGGGGATCTCGTTGGCGAGCTTCTGATATTCGCGGTCCAGCCCCTCGACCAGATCCTGCGTCGCGCCATAGGTCATCAGCTCGGGCAGGTGTTCCTTCACCACCTCGGTCAGATGGGTGATGATCACGCTTTCCGGATCGACCACCGTCAGCCCCATCGCCTCGGCCCGCGGACCGTTCTCGGCATCGACCCAGAGCGCCTCCAGCCCGAAGGTCGGATCCTTGCCGCGCTCGCCCGGCAACCCGCAATCGCCGGGATTGACCACCATGAGCCCGGCGGGCCGCACCTCGCCCCGCGCCACCTCGACCCCCTGCACGATCAGCGCATAGCATTGCCCCGGCAGCATCGGCTCGTCCTTGATCCGCACCGAGGGCAGCACGAAGCCGAATTCGCGGGCAAAGAGGTTGCGTAGGCTCTTGATCTTGCCCGCCAGCGCCGCGTCGCTGCTGGAGATCAGCGGCACCAGCGCCTGGCCCAGCTCCAGCCGCAGGCTGTCGAGCTTGAGCGTATCCTTGATATTGTCCTCGGGCGTCGCAGCCTCGGCCTTTTGCTTGGCCGCCTCGTCGCGCGCCGCCGAGACCCGCGCGGTGCGCGCCTGCTGTGCCACCACCACGCCCAGCGACACCATAAGCCCGGCCAGCAGCGTGAACACGACGCTGGGAAAGCCCGGCAGAAGCCCGATGCCGAAAAGCAGCACGGAGGCCATGAACAGCGCCTTGGGGAAACGCGAGAGCTGGCCCAGAACCGCCTCGTTCGTGGCACCTTCGGTGCCGCCCTTGGTGACGATGAGGCCCGCGGCCAGCGACACGATCAGTGCCGGCACCTGTGTCACCAGCCCGTCGCCGATGGTCAGCGACGTGTAGAAATCCGCCGCCTCGGAGAGGCTCAACCCGTGCTGAGCGACGCCGATCAGGATGCCGCCCACCACGTTGATCAGCGTGATGATGATGCCGGCCACCGCGTCGCCGCGCACGAATTTCGCGGCACCGTCCATGGCGCCGAAGAAACTGCTCTCGTCCTCCAGCTCCTTGCGGCGGGACCGGGCCTGTTCCTCGTCGATGAGCCCGGCGCCGAGATCGGCGTCGATGGCCATCTGCTTGCCGGGCATCGAGTCGAGCGAGAAGCGGGCGGAAACCTCGGCGATGCGCGTCGAACCCTTGGTGATCACCACGAAGTTGATCACCACCAGAATGGCGAAAACCACGATCCCGATGATGAAATTGCCCGAGACGATGAAGCGCGAAAAGCCCTCGATCACCCCGCCCGCCGCGCTGGCGCCGGTATGGCCTTCGGACAGGATCAGCCGGGTCGACGCGACGTTGAGCGACAGGCGCATCATGGTGACGACCAGCAGCAGCGTGGGGAAGCTGTTGAACTCCAACGGCTTCGGAATCCACAGCGCCACCATCAGGATCAGCACCGAGACCGACAGAGACACCGCCAGCCCGAAATCGAGGATCACCGGCGGCAGCGGCACAAAGAGCACCGCGAGGATCAGGATCACCGCGACGGCAAAGCCGATATCGCGGTTGCCCCGGCCCCGCGTCAGCCAGCCGGAGCCGGCGGCGTTGAGGATGGGATCTGACATCGCCATCAGAACATCTTCCGGAATGCGGGCAGCACCGGCTCCATGACGCCGCGCCCGAAGAGACTGCGCGCGCCCTCGGCGGCGGCGCCGGAGCGCTGCGTGAGATCCGAGGTCCAGAAGTGCCCCGCCGGCAGCGGTTCGGCGGCGGCGGTGATCGTCGCTCCCCCTGCCCCGACCCCGCGCGAGGCCAGCGCACGAAAGATGTCGAGCCGGTCATTGGCGATATCGACATTCTGCTTCAGCCGCGAGAGATAGGCGTCCTTGTATTGCTCGGTGGCCGAGTGATAGCGCCCCGCCGCCTCGATCCAGTCGCCGGTCTGGCCGTAAAGGCTCACCAGCAGCCGCGCCGCGTAATCGACATTGCGCGCCGGGTCGAGCCCCTCCTCGACCGAGGCAAAGGCATCCGGGTGCCAGCGCAGATTGACCTGCATGCATCCGACGTCGATGGACTCGACCCCCTGCCCCTGACGCGCGCGCACCCAGCTTGCCGTGGTGCCCGGGCTGGAGAAGAACCGCCCGTCGCCATCGGCATTGGCGACCCAGGGCCAGATCGTCAGCTCGCCCTCATGCATCAGTCCGGCCTCCTGCAACCCGATGCCGAGCAGCAGATTGCCCGGGATCTGGTGGCGCAGCTGCGCGCGCAGGATCTCCTGGATGCAGACTCCGGCCGGATCGACGGCAGCGCCGGGGCGTGCGGCAGCCTCTGCCCGGGCGCTGGGGCGGTAAAAATTGCTCCAATCGGCAAAGGCCCCCTGTCCCGCTGCGAACAGGGCAACCAGCACCGTCAGCATCCCCGCAAGCCAGCGCATCACGACCCCCCGCTTATGATGAGGTCGAACGCCCGGTCAGAGAGCGTCTTGACCACGGAGTACATGAAGGGGGTGAAGACCAGCAGCCCGAGAAAAATCGCGACGATCTTGGGCACGAAAGTAAGCGTCATCTCCTGAATCTGCGTCAGCGCCTGAAAGAACGCGATGAGCAGACCGACGACCAGAGCAATCGCCATGATCGGCCCCGCCGCGTACAGCACGGTGAGGAAGGCGTCGGAGAGTATCCTATGTGTGTCGCTCTCGGTCACAGTGCCCCCTGCCCGATCAGACCGATGCTCAGACCGGCATGCGGATGATTTCCTGATAGGCCTCGACCAGCTTGTCGCGCACCGAGACGGCGGTGCGCACGGTCGAATCCAGCTCCAGCGTGGCCTCGACCACCGCCTGGGTGTCGGCCTGCCCCTGCAACCCGGTCTGCGCCACAGCCTCGGCGTGGCGCACGGTCTGCACCGCGTCGCGGCCAGCCTCGGCGAGCATGTCGGAAAAGCTGGGCTTGTCGGTCGCAGGCGCCGCAACGGCGCCCGGCTCGGCCGCCATGTCGCGCGAGGCCCGATAGGCCCCCGAGGCGGCGTTGATCGACAGGAGAGAGGAGGAGTCAGCCATGACGGGTTACCCTATTTCAGCAAATCGAGGAGCTGCGAGCGCATGTTGCGCCCGGTTTCGAACATATTGAGATTGGCCTGATAGCTGCGCGATGCTTCGCGCATATTGCTCATCTCGAGGATGGTCTTGACGTTGGACACCTTGACGAACCCGTCCTGATCCGCCGCCGGGTGGGCCGGATCGTAGCGCAGCTCGAAATCGGTGTCGTCGCGGCGGATGCCCGAGACCTCGACCATGGAGTTGCCGCTCTCGCGATCGACCATCTCCTCAAAGGAGATGATCTTGCGACGATAGGGCTCCTCGCCGGGGTTGGTGCCGGTTGAGTTGGCGTTTGCAACGTTCTCAGAGACGACCTTGAGCCGTTCGCCCTGCGCCCGCATGCCGCTCGCGGCGATGGCGCCGATGGATTTCAGCGAGTCCATAATGCCCCCCTTAACGAATGCCGGTGACCGCGATGGTCAGCAGCGTATGACCCTTGCGGTAAAGCTCGGCGGCCAGCCGGTAGTTGCCCGCCACCTCCGCCGCCTTGATGGTCTGCTGTTCGAGCGCCACGGTGTTGCCGTCGAGACTGCCCTCCCAGGCGCTCTCGTCTGTGGTCACCCGCACCCCGTCAGGCGCGCCGCCGACACTCTGGATATGCTTGGCATTGGTCACGTTCAGCCCGCGCACCGTGCGCGCACCGTCGGTCATGCTTTCGAAAGAGCTGATCTCCTTCGCCTTGTACTCCGGCGTATCCGCATTCGCGATATTTTCGGAGATCACCGACTGCCGCGCGCCCAGCCATTTCATGCGCTGAGAGGCGAGCTGAAAAAACGACATACCCGCAAGCTTCATCACTAGTTCCCTTTTGCTTGAAACAAGGATAGCATGAATAAATCCGCGTTAGCAATGGATAGAGACCATGCATACAGCCTTTTCAGAGCTTTCAAGCCTTACAAGGACCATTGAAAGGGCAAGTATAACCGGTCAGGTGACCTCTGCACTGGGTTTGGTGCTCACGGTCTCCGGTTTGGAGCGCGCGATGGGAATCGGGTCGCATTGCGTGGTGCAGGGCAGCGGCGGCCCGGTGCTGGCGGAGGTTGTGGGGGTCGATGCGCAGGGCACACGGCTCCTGCCCTTCGGCAGCTGGGACGGCGTGCGCGCCGGCGATCCGGTCGCTGTCAGCCACAGCGCCGCCGAGATCCGACCCGACGACGCCTGGATCGGTCGGGTGCTCGACGCACTGGGGCGCCCGCTCGACGGCAAGGGGCGGCTGCCCGAAGGCGCCGAACCACGCGCCATCCGTGCGGCCCCTACCCCGGCCTTCCAGCGCCGCCGCGTCGGTCCGCGCCTGGCGACCCGGCTCAAGGTCATGGATGCCTTTACCCCGCTGTGCCGCGGTCAGCGCATGGGGGTCTTTGCCGGCTCGGGCGTCGGCAAGTCGACCATGATGGCGATGCTGGCGCGCAATGCGGAGGCGGATGTGATCGTGGTCGGGCTGGTCGGCGAGCGCGGCCGCGAGGTGCAGGACTTCCTTCAGGACGATCTTGGCGAAGAAGGTCTTGCGCGCGCGGTCGTCGTGGTCTCGACCGGGGACGAGCCGCCGCTGATGCGCCGGCAGGCCGCCTGGACAGCCACCGCCGTGGCCGAGCATTTCCGCGATCAGGGCAAACAGGTGCTGCTGCTGCTCGACAGCGTGACCCGCTTCGCCATGGCGCAGCGCGAGATCGGTCTCGCAGGTGGCGAGCCGCCGACCTCCAAGGGCTACCCGCCCACCACCTTTGCCGAGCTGCCGAGGATGATGGAACGCGCCGGCCCCGGGTCGGGCGAGGCTGGCGACATCACCGCGCTTTATACGGTGCTGATGGATGGCGACGATATGGAAGATCCGATTGCCGACGCTGTGCGCGGCATTCTCGACGGCCATATCGTGCTGGACCGCAAGATCGCCGAGCAGGGCCGGTTCCCGGCGGTGAACCTGCTGCGCTCGATCTCGCGGATGCTGCCGGACTGCCACAGCGAAGAGGAATACGCACTCTTCAAGACCGCCCGGCGAGCCGCAGCGCGCTACGCGGATATGGAAGAGCTGATCCGGATCGGCGCCTATCGTCAGGGCAGCGACGCCGAGGTCGATTCGGCGATCCGGCTGGCCGAGCCGCTGGATACGCTGCTGTCGCAGGGCAAGCGCGAAGCGATGGAGCCAGGCGAAACTTTTGCCGGCCTGAGGCAGTGCCTGGCCAACGCCGGGCTGATCTCAAAAGGCACCTGAACCGCGGCTCCACATCAGGCCCCTGCCCCGGCGGATGCCCGAAACCGCGTGGCGTTGGCGCAGCAGGATTCCCGGTATCGCTCCGACCGCGCGCTGTTTACAGTTGTAAACGGCGCGCCTGAGTCATCGCGCATATAGTCTCGAAGAGCCGTGATAGACACTATATCCGCGAAAATCCTTGACTTAGAAGGGTGAATCACGGCTTTTAACCCCAAGTGGCGTGAAAAAGGCCACATTTCATATTTTTGGGCAACCACATGATTCCTGTGACACCACTTGCGACCGAGCGGCCCTCCGCTCTCGCAACCGAGATTTCGGAGCGATTGAACGCCGCGATCCGCGAGCATCTACTCTCGGCGTTCGCCCCCGACAACACCAAAACACTGCGCAGTTTCTCCGCCCCCGAAGCGGCGGAACTGCTGGGCGTTTCGGGTCAGTTCATGCGCAAGGTTCATGCCGAGGGCACGATCCCCGAACCCGGAGACATCCGTGGCGGGCGACGCTATTACTCCGCACAGGAGCTTTGGGACGCCCGCGAAATCCTCGAACAATCCTCGCGCAAGAAAGGCCGCTACGTGCCCCGCCGCACCGGTGACGAAAAGCTCCAAGTCTGGCAGCTGATGAACTTCAAGGGCGGCAGCAGCAAGAGCACCACGAGCATCCATCTCGCGCATTACTTTGCCCTGCGCGGCTACCGTGTTCTGGTGGTGGATCTCGACCCGCAGGGCTCGCTGACGTCGATGTGCGGCATCAGCCCCGAGATCGAATTCGACGGGCTCACCGTTTACGACGCGATCCGCTATGAGGATCCGGTCAACATGGCCGATGTCGTGGTGCCCACCTACTTCCCCGGTCTTTCGATTGCGCCATCCCGGCTGCTGCTCTCGGAGTTCGAAACGGAATCGGCGGTGCATTCCAACCCAGACCAGCCCTTCTTTACCCGAATCCGCAACGCGCTGGCGCAGATCGAAGGCGATTTCGACCTCGTGCTGATGGACAGCCCGCCGCAGCTCGGCTTTCTGACCATCGCCGGCATGGCCGCCGCCAGCTCGCTGATCGTGCCGCTGACGCCATCGATGCTGGATGTCTCCTCTACTGCGCAGTTCCTGGAACTCGCGGGCGCCTATATGGGCGTGATCGAAGATGCAGGCGCGACCCTGCAATACGATCACTTCAAGTTTCTCATCACCCGCGACGAACCGACCGACGTGCCGTCGCAACAGCTCACCTCTTTCATGCGGGCTCTGTTTCAGGATCGTGTGATCTCGGCCACTGCGCTCAAAAGCACCGCGATCAGCGACGCGACCATGCTGAAACAGTCGATCTACGAAGTCGTCCGCTCGGAGATGACCCGTGCGACCTACGATCGCGCGAAGAGTTCCATGGATGCGGTCGGCCATGAGGTCGAAACCATGATCCGCCAGGCTTGGGGGCGTAAATAATGGCCAGAAAATCGCTCAGGGACATGTCCGGAATCGCCAACACCATCGCCCGTTCCGGCGGCAACGCGCCAGAGAAGGCCCCGCGCACCAGCGCACCCGCCCTCGGCGCGCTCCAGGGCTCGCTCGCCGCGATCCGCGAGATCGACCCCACCCTCATCGACGACTGGGGCCCGGCGGACCGGCTTGAGGAGTTTACAGCTGTAAACCCCGACGAGGACGACGACAGCTTCGACGCTCTCAAGAACAGCATTCGGGAGGGCGGGCAGCACGTCCCGATCCTCGTGCGTCGCGCCAAGACCGAGGGCCGCTATGAGGCGATCTATGGGCGGCGGCGGCTGAGGGCTTGCCGTGAACTCGGTATCAAGGTGCGCGCCAACGTCCAGGATATTGACGACGCGACGGCCCTGCTGGCCAAGGGGCTGGAAAACGCCGCGCGGCGCAACCTTTCCTTCTATGAAAAAGCGCGCTTTGCCGAGGCGATACAGGCTGCGGGCCATGACGGTGCGACCGCGCGGCAGGTGCTCAACCTCTCTGCCTCGGGTCTCTCGCATCTGAGCAAGATCACGCAAAACGTTCCCGCCAAAGTCGGCGACCAGCTCGGCGCCGCACCCCGGTCCGGGCGCCCGAAATGGACGGCACTTGCCGAGCTTTTTTCCGCCGGAAAGCTCACCGAGCGAGTCGCGCTCGACCTGCTGAAAAAGATGCCGCCGGAGCTGAGCTCTGACGAACGCCTCGAAACCCTGATGAAGGAAGCCGCGAAACGCGGTGCGCGACAGGGCGGGGCGGCCACCGAGATCACGCCCATCAAAGGCGTGACGATCAAATCCAGCCGGAGCTCGCTCTCGCTGTCCGTGAAGAAAACAGGCGAAAACGCCGCTTTCGCGGATTGGCTCGACGAGAACCTGTCGGAGATCATCAAGAAATCCTACGCGGCGTTTACAGATGTAAACGCCAAGGATGACACCTGAACCTGAGGACGAGCAGAAAGGAGGAAGGCGAACAAAGAAAACCCCCGAAACCGGAGTTTCGAGGGCTGCTGCGCAAAGCGCAATTCTTAGATTAGACACCTAGAATCTAGCAGCCAGCGAATCGCCATACAAGAGAAAACGCTCCTGAGCGAACGGGATTTCTTTGTCAGCTGGCAAAATCATGGAACAAATCAACGATGCTCCGCATGGAGCGACCGTGGCAGGGCTGTCCCGGAACGGTCGGGCTGTGCCGAACGGCTGTCATGCATCCGGATGGCGGAAAGCGACCGCAGCGCTGGCGCATGCCGAACGGCATGCGCTTGCAGGCGAACGCGCCGCTGTGCCAAAATCACAGGCGTTTGCAGCGGCGAAACGTGTCGGGCCGCAGATCGGGCTGAAACCCGGCGACCTGCTGCTGCTGGACACGCTTGGCGCCTTCACCCAGGCGCAAGACTGGGAGGAGGGCAGGCGCCCGATTGTCTGGGCTTCCAATGCATATCTGATGGAACGTACGGGCTTTTCGCTTTCCGCCCTGAAACGCCACGCCCGGCGCCTGGTGGAGGCCGGTGTGATTGCCTTCCGAGACAGCCCCAACGGCAAGCGCTGGGGACATCGCGACGCTGCGGGCATCATCGTCGAAGCTTACGGGTTCGATCTGTCACCGCTCGCAGCGCGGGCAGAAGAATTCACCCAGCTCTTCGCCACCCTGGAAGCCGAGCGCGCCGAATGTCAGCGCCTGAAGCGCCAAATTACCATCACCCGTCGCACGATCCGTGCCCGCATCCAGATCGCGCTGCAAGAGGCGCTCAGCGGCCCCTGGCAACAGTTTGAGACGCTGTTCCACGCCCTCCTCTCAAAACTGCCACGCCGCAACTCGGAACGCGCGGCGCTGGAAGGCCTGCTGAGCTGGTTCACGGAACTGCTCCAAAAAGTCGAGACTGCCTTTCTCGACGCCCATCCACCTGTGGAAAACTCCGCGCAAACCGAAAAAGAAGCGAAGCAAAAAACCAATGAAATGACCCCCAACGAGATCATTTTCGACCCCCACATACAGACTACAAATCAACTTCAATTTGTAACTCGTACATCCGCATCAATGGACAAAAGCGTGACGAGACCCGACGAAAACCCTTCCAGTACTTGCGCAGAGAACGCTTCGAAACGCGAGCTAAGGAGCGATAATGTCTTTACAAATACCGATTTACCAATCGTGATAAAAGCCTGTCCAGAATTCAGCGCCTGGGCTCACACTATGGGCAATGCTCTTGGAGGATGGCAGGATCTGAACCATGCCGCTACGCGGCTTGGACCTATGATTGGCCTCTCTGAACCTGTGTGGGCCACTGCGCAAGAGAAGCTGGGCAATATTGCTGCGACAGCGGCACTCGCGCTAATTTTCGAAAAACACTGTGCAGGTGAGATCAGATCTCCAAGTGGATATATGCGTGGCATGCTGCGGAAAGCCGGGGCAGGGGAGCTACATCTCAATCGCAGTTTTCATGGCCGTATGAACCGGCAGGTGACGTGAGATGACTCGTCATGACCTTCATTCGGAGCGTCCAATATCGGCACAGTCAGGCTCCAGACCTCTGCAAACCGGGCCGGCATTCTTCTCCGAGGCAGGTGAGCAAAGCGCGTCGGGGAATTCGTGTCGAACTGCTCGTACTTCTGAACCCCAGGTCATCATTGAGGGTCACCTTGCCGTTTGATTATTGGACATATCGACAGCTTGAAAGGGGAGGCGGTTTTTGTCGGGATTTCGTACGAAAAGCGCCGCACCTATGTGGATACCGAGCATGAAATTTGCCCGTCACAGTCACAAAGGCGATCATGACACGCTATCCCACATGGCGCGGCAGGTCACGTCTCTGCGCGTGGAAGCCATTGAAGGTGTTGCGTCTTTGTCGGTGACATTGTCCGTCGTCCGACTGACGCAAGCGCTTCAGGTCCACAGCACTTGTCACCTGACGGGGCAGGGGGCTTTATGCGGCAGAATATTCAGAGGAGCCGTAACGAAAAAATCAGGATATCGGCGACAGCTATCCAGCCTCCTCCATTGGACCGAATGCGCGCACAGGCAGGACGGGGCGGGCGCGCCACAGGTTTGGCCTCAATACCGGACCTGTCCGCTGCCCGGCAGCGCATCATGTCGCGACGACTCAAGAGAGGAGCATGAAGTTCCGCGAGCCCAGCGAGGCGCGCCTCAGCTAGCGTCGGCTGAAGATGGCGGAGGCGAGCCATCCCGCGAAGAGCGCAATCAGCGCGGCGGCGATCCCGTAGAGCAGCCCGTAATCCTGCGCGGCCCGGTAGATCAGGCGTTGCAGCGAACTTTTTCGAACCGGCAGATCCACGTCCGAACGGCTTAGCACCACACCGTCCTCGAGCAGAAAGACCCGCACGTCATAGGTGCCTGGAACGAGGCTCACCGGCAGCGGAATCCGGGCCTGGAACAACACGCCCTGCGACAGTTCGACAATGCCCTCCTCCAGCGTGATGCGGCGGCTTTCGCTGGTCAGCCTGCGCATCGCATCGAAGTAGAGATCGGTCTCTTCGCGGGTTTCGAGGCCGATGGGGGCGGGGATGTAGGTGCTGGGCGCGATGCCGTGCCGCAGGTTTTCCACCGGGTCGACGATCTCGTCCAGCGGGCCGGTCGTCGCAACCGTGTAGAAGCTGGGCATCCACACGAACTGGGCTTCGCCGGTGAACATCCAGATACCGGCGACCTGTTCCTTGCGGCGCAGCGTGGCGCGACCGGGCGGGCCGGTGACGGTGATGACCACGTCGTAGTTGCCCGCCATCCCCCCGGTGGGTGCTCCAAAGACCAGCAGTTCGGCGCCATGGAATCCGGTGGTGATCTCCACCTCGTCGAGACTGAGGGCAAAGGTGGCCTCGGGCGCATCGGCCGCATTCCCGGCTGCGGGGAGGAGCGCCAGAAGCAGCGCGAGGGCTTTCCTCATGGCGTTGCCTCCCAGAACAGCGCGAACGCTTCCGCAGGCACCCGAACAAGATCGACCGCAACCTTGGCGCTGACCCCAAGCACCAGGATCGACAGCAGGATGCGCAGCTGTTCGCCGCGTAGCTTTGCCCCAAAGCGCGTGCCCAGCTGTGCACCCACGACACCGCCGATCAGCAGCAGCAGCGCCAGCACGATATCCACCGTGTGGTTGGTGGCTGAGTGCAATATGGTGGTGAAGACCGACACAAAGGTGATCTGGAACAGCGACGTACCAACGACGACCTTGGTGGGCATTTTCAGCAGGTAGATCATCGCGGGCAGCATGATGAAGCCGCCGCCGACCCCCATGATCGCCGCCAGCACGCCGCAAAGCAGCCCCACCAGCAGCGGCGGGATGGCCGAAATATAGAGGCCAGAGGTGCGGAACTTCACCTTGAGAGGCCAGCCCTGACCCCAGCCATGCCCGCGTTTGCGGGGCGCGCTACGGCCGCGCAGCGCTTTGAGGCTCTCGACGAACATCATAAGCCCGATAAAGCCGAGGAAGACCACGTAGAAAAGCTGCACCGCGAGGTCGATCTGACCCAGCGAGCGCAGGAAGGCGAAGAGCCAGACCCCCAGTGTCGAGCCGACCAGACCCCCGATGAGCAGCACGGTGCCCATTCGGATGTCGAGCGTCTTGCGGCGCCAATGCGCGAGCGCACCCGAGCAGGAGGAGGCGACAATCTGCACCGCCTGGGTCGACACGGCAACCGCAGGCGGGATGCCGATGAAGAACAGCAGCGGCGTCAGGATGAAGCCGCCGCCGACCCCGAAGAGCCCGGACATGATCCCGACGAAGGCCCCCAGCCCCACGATGAGGAAGAGGTTCACGGGAATTTCGGCAACGGGGAGGTAAATGTGCATCCTGTCCTGGCGTTAGCGATCACATCTTTTTGGAAAAGACCATTATCAGCAGTGCGACGAGGCACAACCCGAGAAACACGGCTGAAATCGGAGATGTGACGAAGGTGCTGAAATCGCCGCGCGACAGGAGCAGGGCGCGCCGGAAATTCTCTTCCATCATCGGCGAGAGAATGAAGGCCAGCACCAGCGGCGCCGGCGGAAAGCCGAGCCGCGCCATGACCAGGCCGAAGATGCCGAAGCCCAGCACAAGGTAGATATCCACCACCGAGGAGTTGATCGAATAGACGCCGATCGACACCAGCACCAGGATGATCGGGAAGAGCGCGTTATAGGGCACCTGCAAGAGCCGCGTCCAGATCCCCACGAAGGGGATGTTGAGCAGCACCAGCAGCAGGTTGCCGACGAAAAAGCTCACCACCAGCCCCCAGAACATCGTCGGATTCTCGGCGATGAAGGTGGGGCCCGGCGTGATGCCGTGGATCATCAGCGCGCCGATCATCACCGCCATGACGGCGTCGCCGGGCACGCCCAGCGTCAGCGTCGGGATAAAGGCCGCCTGCGCGGTGGCGTTGTTGGCGCTTTCCGGCGCGGTCAGCCCCTCGATCCGGCCCTTGCCGAAGAGATGCGGCACGCGGCTGAGGCGCAGCTCTACCGCATAGGCGACGAAGGAGGCCATGGCCGCGCCGGCGCCGGGCAGGATGCCGGCAACCGCGCCGATGGCCGAGCCGCGCCCCATTGCGGGGGCGGACTGGCGCCATTCCTGGCGGGTGGGCAGCATCGAGGAGAAGGAAAATTTCTCGAATGTCGTGGCGTGGCTGCGCATCGCGATGGTCGAGATGATCTCTGAGACACCGAAGACACCCATGGCGACGGCCACGATGTTCAGCCCGTCGGCGATGGCGGGCAGGCCGAAGGTGAAGCGGAAGGTGCCCGAGGTGACGTCCTGCCCGACGATGCCGAGGATCAGCCCGATCACCACCATCGACAGCGATTTCAGAATGTCGGACCCGCCCACGGCGGCAGCGGCAAAGAGGGCGAATACCATCAGAGAGAAATACTCGGCGGCACCGAATTCCAGCGCGAAGCGGGCCAGCACAGGCGCGAATGAGGCAACCAGAACGATGCCCACCATCGAGCCCACCAGCGAAGCGATGGCCGTCATGAAGAGCGCCACAGAGGCGCGCCCGTCCTTCGCCATCGGGTAACCTTCGAGGCAGGTGACGGCGGCGGCGGGGGTGCCGGGCAGGTTCAGCAGGATCGAGGCGGTCGAGCCGCCATATTGCCCGCCGTAGTAGATCCCGGCCAGCATAATGATGGCCTCGGACGGTTCGATATAGAAGGTCAGCGGCAGCAGCATGGCGATGGCGGGCAGGGGGCCGATGCCGGGCAGCACGCCTACGACCATGCCGAGCGTCACGCCGAGGAAGCAGTAGAAGAGGGCCGACCAGCTCAGCGCGATGCTGGCGCCGTCCGCGAGATTTGCGAAGAGTTCCATGTGCGGGCTCTCAGTAAAGCTTGAAGGGAAGGCCGAAGCCCAGCACGAAAACCACCCAGGCGCCCACCGGTGTCAGCAGTGCGATCATGAACAGGCGCTTGAGGTTTGGCTTTTCGGCGGCGAGGCCGGAGATCATCACCAGCGCGAAGGTGGCGATCAGCAACCCGGCACTTTCCAGCAGCGCGGCGAAGGCGGCGATGCCCAGCGGCACCAGCAGCATGGGCCGCAGCCTGTGCCAGCGTTCGGTCCAGTCGATGGTCTCGGGCTCGGCATCCTCTGCCGGGGCTGGGAAGAGGCCGTGCCGCACCGTGATTGCCAGCCCCAGAAGGATGGCGCAGCTGCCGAGCAGCATCGGGAAGTACCCTGTGTCCATCCGGCGCAGCGAGCCGATGCCGTAGCCGACCGAGGTCACGGTAACGCCGATGCCAATGGCCAGCATGATGGCTCCGGCGATCAGCCCGCCTGCATCGGGGGCGAATGTCCTGCGTGTCACGTTTACCCTCCCTGGGTCGCGTTCAGGCCGAGCCGACGGCGACGGACGGGTCGCTGGCCGGAACCTGCGGATAGTGAAAGCCGCGCTGGCCAGACAATCCGCGATTGTCGGGAGTGGCGTCGGCGGGTTCGGGGAGACCGACAAAGCGGTCGCCCTCGATCATGTCGAGATCGCTGCCATAGAGATGTCCGCGCAGCAGCGTCTTCATCTTTTCCAGCGTCTCGGCCTGGGCCGGATCGGCGGCCAGATCGTGCTGTTCGCGCGGATCTTCCATCATGTCGAAGAGCTGGAAGCGGTTGCCGGCGGGATACCAGATCAGCTTGTGCTGGCGGTCGCGGATCATCCGCGTGGCTTTGGCCCCGGACTGGCTTTCGCCATAGAGGTGATCGCGAGTGTCGGGCGCCAGCAGCGAGCTGCCCTCGACACCCTCCGGGATCGCCACGCCCGCCATGTCGAGCATTGTCGGCATCAGATCGTGCAGCGCGACCAGCCGGTCGCTGGTGGCATTGCGCCCGATGCGGTCGTGCCTGCGGGTGTCGATCACCAGCAGCGGTACATTGGCCGATGCATCGTACATCAGCCTTTTGCCGAACATGCCGTGATCGCCCAGCATGTCGCCGTGGTCCGAGCAAAAGACGATAATGGTGTCGTCAAGGATCCCTTCCTCGCGCAGCGTGCCGATCAGCAGGCGGATCTGGTGGTCGATATGGGTGCAGAGCGCATAGAACGCGCGCCGCGTGTCGGCAAGCTGCGCGGGCGGAAGCGCCGCGTAATAGCCCCGGACCGAGCGCAGCAGCGCAGGCATCGTGGCGGTCTCGGCCGACCAGTCGCTTTGCAGCGGGGTCGCCACGTCGCGGCGGGCGTAGCGGTCGAAATAACGTTGCAGCGGCACCAGCGGCGGGTGGGGATGGGTGTAGGAGACGTGCCAGAAGCCGGGCCTTGTGGGGTCGCGCCGCTTGATCTGCCGCGCGGCGGTGCGCGTGGTCCAGTTGGTCACATGCAGGTCGTCGTCCAGATGCCAGGTGTTCCAGCCGTATTCGTTGTTGCTCATGCCGTGGGTGAACTGCTCGCCCGGATGGCCCCGGTCGGCGAGAAACATCTCGTAATCGTCGGGCCCGCCGAGATGGCCGCGGCCTTCCTCGGCCAGCAGCGCGTCGTCAAAGCCGATGCGGTCGCGCGGCGGGAAGACATGCAGCTTGCCGATGGCGCCGGTCTGGTAGCCGGCGGCGGAAAAGGCCCCCGCCAGCGTCTGCGCCTTGGCGGGCATCCGCAGCGCCGGCTGGAAATCGCGGTCGCCATGGCCGCGCGCGGTCAGGCCGGTCATCATCGAACGGCGCGAGGGGATGCAGATCGGCGTTTCGGCATAGCAGTTGCGGTAGAGCGTGCCGGAGCGCGCCAGCATGTCGAGCGTCGGCGTCTCGATGTCGGGATGGCCCATGCAGCCCAGCAGATGCGCGGGCCACTGGTCCACGGTGACAAAAAGCACATGCGGTTGATCGGACATCATCCACCTCGGGTTCGTCGGAAAATTCGTGGAAAAGCGGGCGCCGGGTGGGCCGGCGCCCGTGGGTCGAGATCAGTCGCGGCTGGCGCCCGACATCTCGACCAGCTTGCCGAGCGTGTCGGCCTGCTCGGTCACAAAGGCGGTGAACTCCTCGGAGCTGCCGCCGACAAGGCCGATGTTCAGGGCGCCGAACCGCTCCTGGATCTCGGGCCGGGCGAGGATTTCGTCCAGCGCGCCGTTCACTTTCCCGATGATTTCGGGATCGGTGCCCTTGGGCGCCATGATGCCGTGCCAGGAGGTATAGACCATGTCGACACCCTGTTCCTTCATCGTCGGCACGTCGGGCAGGGCGGCGACCCGCTCTTCCGAGGTGACCGCGAGTGCACGCAGGGTGCCGTCCTTGATCATCGGCACCAGCGTGCCATCGATCATCACGCCGACCTCGCCGCTCATCAGCGCGGTGCGCGCCGGGGCCGAGCCCTGATAAGGGATGTGTAGCGCTTCGATCCCGGCGATGGAGCGGAAGAGCTCGAACGCCAGGTGCTGCGCGGTGCCGACACCGGCGGAGGCGTAGTCGAGATATTCGGGGTCTTCCTTGGCCCGCGCGATCAGGTCGGGCAGGTCGGCGACCTCTTCGAGCCGGGGCCCGACGCCCATGACCAGCGGGATCGAGGTGATCTGGATCACCGGGTCGAAATCTTCCAGCGGTTCGTAAACGAGGTTGTCATAGACATGCGGGTTTATGCCCATGGTGGCGATGTCGCCCACGACCAGCGTGTAGCCGTCCGCCTCGGCGCGAGAGGCTTCGCCCACGCCCACGGTGCCACCGGCGCCGCCACGGTTCTCGATCACCACGGGCTGGCCCAGCAGTTCCGAGAGCGGTTCGGCCAGAGTGCGGGCGATGAGGTCGGTGTTGCCGCCCGGCGGGTAGGGTACGATGATGTTGACGGGATTCTGCGGCCAGCCGTCCTGGGCCAGCGCGGGCGCGGCGCTCAGGCCGAGCGCTGCGGCGCCTGCCAGCATGAGGGCACGACGGGTGATGGTGAGCATATGTTGCAAGAGTTCCTCCTCCTTCTGTCGATGGATCCTGAGCGCGGCTCGGATCGGACTGATAAGTGTTGCCATAGGTGTATAATTAAGAAATAAGTGATGCTTATCATTTTTCGGGGGCAAGATGGACACGGGACAGATGCGGGCAATCGTCGTTCTCGCCGAAGAACTGCATTTTGCCCGAGCCGCGCGCAAGCTCGGCATCAGCCAGCCGGCGCTGTCGCAAAAGATCCAGAAGGTCGAAACCGAGATCGGCATGACACTCTTCGACCGGGGCCAGCGGCATGTGGCGCTGACGCCTGCGGGGACGGCTCTGGTGGGCGATCTGCCCGAGCTGCTGACCCGCATCGACACGGTGCTGGCCCGCGCGGGCCGCATCGCGCGGGGCGACGAGGGGTTTCTGCGTGTGGGCTTTGTCGAGAACGCCAGTTTTCACCTTGTCCCTCATGTGATTACCCGGCTGCGGCGGCGCTTTCCCAATGCTCAGATCGAACTGGTCGAGATGATCTCGCCCGACATTCCCGACGCGCTGGCGCGGGGCGATATCGACGTGGCGCTGACCCGGCCTTTGCCCACCGATACGCTGCGGGTGCATGAGGTGATGCGCGAACGCTATTTCGTCGCGCTGTCCGATGGCGACCCGCTGGTGCGGCAGGACGCGGTGCCGGTGCGCGCGCTTGGCGGGATGACCTTCATCGCGGCCGCCGGGCGCAAGTCGAACTACCTGCGCGGCCAGTTCGCAGCGTTGTTCGAGCGGCACGGTTTTCACCTCGGCATCGGGCAGGAGGTGAACCAGCTACCGGCGATCATCGCGCTGGTGGCGGCGGGGGGCGGGTTCACGATTCTGCCGCGCTCGGCCACCGGTCTGTCGATTCCCGGCGTCTGTTACCGTCCGATTCGCGACGCGGACGCACCCGAGGCGGTGCTGCACGCGTGCAGCCGCGAGCATGACACCAACGCGCTGGTGCAGGCTTTCTTCGCCTTCGCACTGGAGCTGCGCAACCGGGTTTAGGTCACGCCGGCCCGCACCAGCGCGGCAATGGCGCTGTCGAAATGTTCGGTCATCACACGTTCGGCCTCTACGCTGTCGCGGGCGGCGATGGCGGCGGCGAGGCGGGCGTGACATTGCAGGTTCTCCAGCCGGTTTTCGCGGGTGGCGCGCGCCTGCCAGCCGATTTCCCAGATACGCCGTGTGATGGCGCCGTAGCTTTCGATGAGCAGCGCAAAGAGCGCATTGCCCGAGGCGGCGCCGATCTCGGTATGCAGCGCTACGTCCAGCTCGCGGATCTCGCCCGGGTCGCCATCGATTCCGGTCAGCATGGCCTCGGCGATCTCGGTCATGCGCCGCGCCTGCGCCTCGCTCCGGCGCAACGCGGCTAGCGCGGCGGCGCGGATCTCCAGCGTGCGGCGCACATCCATCATCTGTTGCAGCGTCAGTTCGCCGGTATAGGCGGCGTGGTCCAGCAGCGTGGCCATGGCGGTGGGGCTGACCCCGGCGACGCGGGCGCGGCGGCCATTGCCGACCTCGACCACGCCAAGCGCGGCCAGCGCCCGCATCGCCTCGCGCACCACGTTGCGCGACACGCCCAGCCCGGAGGCGATGGTCTGCTCGGCGGGCATCGCGTCGCCCACCTTCAGGCCCTCATCGCGGATCATCTGGCGCAGGTCCTGCATCACCTGATCGACCCGCCCGGGCTTTTTCTCGTCGGTCATCGGCAAACCTATCCTACAATTCCTTGCATTCTGATGGTCCAAAATGCCAATACTGCCGCAACAGAGTTTGCCCCGCGACCGGCCCGGCTGCAACCGCCGACCGGCGCCGCCCCTCAGGAGGTGCCTAAGATGACCGCCAAGATCCGCCCCCAGGACCTGCGTTCCGCCAAATGGTTCAACAATCCCGACGATCCGGAGATGACCGCGCTCTATCTGGAGCGCTACCTGAATTACGGGCTGACGCGCGAAGAGCTTCAGGGCGGTAAGCCGATCATTGGGATTGCCCAGACCGGTAGCGATCTGTCGCCCTGCAACCGCCACCATATCGAGTTGGCCAAGCGGGTGCGCGACGGCATCATCGCCGCCGGCGGCATCCCGATGGAAATTCCGGTGCATCCGATTCAGGAGACCGGCAAGCGCCCCACGGCGAGCCTTGACCGCAACCTCGCCTATCTCGGGCTGGTCGAGGCGCTGCACGGCTATCCGATCGACGGTGTGGTGCTAACCATCGGCTGCGACAAGACCACGCCGGCGCTGCTGATGGCGGCGGCGACGGTGAACATTCCCGCCATCGCCTTTTCGGTGGGTCCGATGCTGAACGGCTGGTTCAACGGCGAGCGCGCCGGGTCGGGCAGCGTGATCTGGAAGGCGCGCGAACAGCACGCGGCGGGCGAAATCGACGATGACGGGTTCTTCGATCTCGTGGCTTCGTCCGCGCCGTCGGTGGGCTATTGCAATACGATGGGCACCGCCTCGACGATGAACTCGCTGGCCGAAATCCTGGGGATGCAGCTGCCCGGTTCCGCCGCGATCCCGGCGCCCTATCGCGAGCGCGGGCAGATGGCGCGGGCCACCGGCGCGCGCATCGTCGAGATGGTGTGGGAGGATCTGCGCCCGCTCGACATCCTGACGCGCGCGGCGTTCGAGAATGCCATTGTCGGCTGTTCGGCGCTTGGCGGCTCGACCAATGCGCCGATCCATATCAATGCGATTGCCGCCCATGCGGGCGTGACGCTCGACAATGACGACTGGCAGCGGCTGGGCCACAAGGTGCCGCTGCTGGCCAATATGCAGCCCGCCGGGATCTATCTGGGCGAGGATTTCCAGCGCGCGGGTGGCGTCCCCGCCATTCTGGGCGAACTGATCGAGGCCGGCCTGCTGCCGCATCCGCAGGCGGGCACTGTCGCGGGCCAGCCACTTTCGGCGGGGGCCATCCGCAGCCACGAGCCCGAGGTGGTGCGCCCGGTCGATGGCGCGCTGCTGGCGCATGCGGGGTTCATGAACCTCAAGGGCAATCTCTTCGACAGCGCGATCATGAAGACCTCGGTCATTTCCGAGGATTTCCGCGCCCGCTACCTGTCCAACCCCGACGACCCCGAGGCCTTCGAAGGCACGGTCTTTGTCTTCGACGGGCCGGAGCATTTCCACGCCACCATCGACGACCCGGCACTGGCGGTCGGGCCGGACGCGGTGCTGGTGATGCGCGGGGCGGGACCGCTGGGCTATCCCGGCGCGGCGGAGGTGGTGAACATGCGCCCGCCCGCCTATCTGCTGAAACAGGGCGTGCAGGCGCTGCCCTGCATCGGCGACGGGCGGCAATCGGGCACCTCCGGTTCGGCCTCGATCCTCAATGCCTCGCCCGAGGCGGCGGCGGGCGGCAATCTGGCGCTTTTGCGCAACGGCGACCGCATCCGCGTGGATCTGCGCAAGGGCCGGGTCGATGTGACGTTGACCGAGGCAGAGCTGGCCGAGCGTCGTGCGGCGCTGGATGCCGCTGGCGGCTATGCCGTGCCGGAAAGCCAGACGCCATGGCAGGCGATGTTCCGTGCCGGTGTGGCGCAGCTCTGCGACGGCATGGTGCTGAAGGGCGCGCCGGAGTTCCGCGATATCGCGCGCAAGCATATGCCGCGCAACAATCACTGAGGAGGCGACGATGCCAAGGCTGCTATCCGTGGGCGAGGCCCTTGTCGAACTGGCGCCCTCGGGCGAGCCGGGACTGTTTCGCGCGGGCCATGCGGGCGACACGCTGAACACTGCCTGGTATGCCCGCGCCATGCTGCCGTCCGACTGGCGGGTGGCCTATTACACCGGGGTCGGGGCGGACGAGCCTTCGGCGGGGCTGCGGGCGCTGCTGGAGGGTGCGGGGATCGAGGCCGACCGGCTCTTCACCCATCCCAAACGCACGCTGGGTCTCTACATGATCGCGCTGAAGGATGGCGAGCGCAGCTTTACCTATTGGCGTGACAGCTCTGCCGCGCGCACATTGGCAGAGGATCCGGCGCGGCTGGCGGCAGCGCTGGCGGGTTGCGACGTAATCCACCTTTCGGGCATCACCGTAGCGATCCTGCCGCAGGAGGATCGCGACAATCTGCACGCGGCGCTGGCGGCGCTGCCCGAAACGGTGACCGTGGTCTTCGACCCGAACCTGCGTCCGCGCCTTTGGGAAGACGCCGAGACCATGTGCCGCGAGGTGACGCGCTTTGCCGCGCTGGCGAGCATCGCATTGCCCAGTTTCGATGACGAGGCGGCGCATTTCGGCGATGCCGATCCGGAGGCGACACTCGCGCGCTATGGGGCGCTCGGCTGCGCCGAGGTGGTAGTGAAGAACGGCGAGGGGCCGGTGCATGTTGTTGCGCATGGCGTGCGGTTCGTCAGCATGCCCGATGCGGTGACCCGCCCGGTCGACACCACCGGGGCGGGGGACAGTTTCAACGGCGGCTATCTGGCGGCGCGACTGACGGGGGCCGAGGCACAAGAGGCGGTGGCCCAGGCGCAGGCGCTGGCGCGGAAGGTCGTTGGCTGGCGCGGGGCGCTGATGCCGTTCGACCGGATCACCGGCTGAGGGATATGAACGGGCCGGCGCGGATCTTCCGCCCCGGTCCTTGTCCCTGTAGCCGTCTCAGCTCCGTTTGCGCGGGCGTACCGTTGTGATCGTCACATAGACCAGCATCACCGCCGCGATGGCGAGGATCGTCGCGCTGATCGGGCGTTCGAGAAAGATCATCGGCCCGTCGCGCGACAGCAGCAGCGCCCTGCGGAAGTTGTTCTCCAGCACCGGCCCGAGGATCATGCCGATGATGATCGGCGCCAGCGGGTAATTCGCCTTGCGCAGCACATAGCCGATCCCGCCAAAGGCCAGCATCACCCAGAGGTCGAAGACCGAGTTTTGCAACGCATAGGTGCCTAGCGTCGAGAGCAGCAGCACCAGCGGCAGCAGCCAGGCCTTGGGCACTTTCAGCACGGTGCCAAAGAACGGCACCAGCACAATGCCCAGCACGATCAGCACCACATTGCTGGCGAGATAGGCGAGAAAGATCCCGCCCGCTACATCGGCGTGGTACTGGAACAGCTCGGGGCCGGGGAAGAAGCCCAGCAGGAACAGCGCGCCCAGCAGCACCGCGGTCGAGGCGTCGCCCGGAATGCCCAGCGACAGGGTCGGGATCAGCGCGCCGCCGCAGGTGCCGTTATTGGCCGCTTCGGTGGCGACGACCCCGCCCTCGGCGCCCTCGCCATAGGCTTCCGCTTCCGAGGCCAGGCGCTTGGCCACCGCGTAGGAGACAAAGGCGCTGACATCGCCGCCGGCGCCGGGAATGGCGCCAAGGCCGGTGCCCAGCAGCGCCGAGCGCACCACGTTCCAGCGGTGGTTGACGATCAGGCGGAAGGCGCGGAATGAGATGCGCAGCTTTTGGATCTGCGGGCGGTCGCGGAAATTGCCGCCCTCGATCTGCACGAACAGCTCCGAAAGCGCGAAGAGCCCGACCACCACCGCTACGAGGTTCGGGCCCGAGGTCAGGTTGATCGTGCCGAAGGTGTAGCGATAGGCTTGGGTGAATTCGTCGGTGCCCACCGTCGCCACCGCCAGCCCGAGCCCGCCCGCCAGCATCCCCTTGATGGCCGAGCCTTCCGAGACCACGGCGATGGTCAGCAGTCCGAGCAGCGCCATGGCGGCATATTCCGGCGGCGCGAAATTCAGCGCGAAATCCGCCAGCACCGGCGAGAAGAAGATCAGCACGATGCCCGCGACCAGCCCACCCAGCGAGGAGGCGGTGATCGAGAGGCCTATCGCGTCCTGGCTGCGGCCCTTCTGCGCCAGCGGGTAGCCGTCAAAGAGCGTCGCGGCGGCCAGCGGCGTGCCGGGAATGCGCAGCAGAATGGCCGAGATCGAGCCCCCGGCGGAGCCACCGACATAGACCGCGATCAGCATCGCCATGGCGGGGATCGGGTCGAGATGGAACGCCACCGGCAGCAGCAGCACGATCCCCATCAGCGGCCCGAGCCCGGGCAGCACGCCGATGACGAGGCCGCCGATGATGCCGAGCACCGTCAGCAGCACGGAGGCGGGAGAGAAATAGAGGGGCGCGCCCTCAATCAGCAGGTCGAACACGGGACGCGGCCTATCCGAACAGGGTGAAGTTGAAGATGCCGAGCGGCAGAACCACGTTCAGCAGCCCTTCGAACACGGCGGCCACGATCAGCGTGGCCGCGATGGCGCCCGCCAGCGAAGCGATGGGGCCGAGGCCGAGCATTGCAAAGAGCAGCGTCAGCAGGACCGGCGTCGCGATGTAATAGCCCAGCCAGCCGAGGCACAGCAGATAGGCCACGAAAAGCGCGGTCGCGATCATGGCGAGCCGCGTGGTCGGCGTGGGATCGAGCGGCGAGTGCTGCGAGATCCGCCCGGCGACGATGCGCAGCGCGTTCACCGCGGTCAGCCCCAGCAGGATCCAGGCGATGATCGCGGGATAGGCGGCGGCGTTGGACATCGGCCCGCCCGAGGCCACGCTCTGCTCGGTCAGGGAGGTCGCGTTCTGCCAGAAGATCAGCAGCGGCACCGCGCCGATCAGCAGCCAGGCAAGCCAGTCATAGGCATGTTCACGCAGTTTCATGTTGGTCTTCC
This sequence comes from Salipiger abyssi, assembly GCF_017311415.1. Lineage (GTDB taxonomy): Bacteria > Pseudomonadota > Alphaproteobacteria > Rhodobacterales > Rhodobacteraceae > Salipiger > Salipiger abyssi_A. Next base: position 39,336 of record NZ_JAEKIS010000004.1, read on the forward strand.
GGTTGCGGCGAAAGCAGGACGGGCGGCCGCTGTAGCGTGCCGCCCGAACGCCTGTGCAAAGCGTCGGGTCAGAGCCCGTTCAGCTTCTCGGTTTCCCACTCGATGGCCTTTTGGCCGTGCTCCAGCTCGCCGGCGACGGCGCCGACGATTTCCTCGTACTGGTCGGGCGAAAAGCCGGTCGGCACATAGCCCATGTCCAGCAGGCGCTGATGCACGTCGTCGCGCTTCAGCGCTGCTTCCATGGCGTTGCGCAGGGTGGTCACGACATCCTCGGGCGTGTCCTTGCGCACCAGCCACCAGTTCCAGCCCGAGGGGCTGAGATTGGCCATGCCGATATCGATATCGAATGCGCCGACCAGCGGTGCGCCGCCATAGGTGGTCGAGGCATCCTCCATGTCGGACAGCACCGCCAGCACCTTCATGTCGGCCTTGTTGACGTTGTAGACGCCGGGATTGGTGACCATGAAATCGAGGATGCCGCCGCGCATGTCGCGCACGGCCACGTCGATCTCGGGGTAGGGGACAAGCTGCGCAACGGTGTCGGTGGCCATCAGCGTCGCGGCGCCGACCATATGCGGGATGCCGCCCGCCACGCCGGGAGAATAGCGCAGATCGCCGGGGTTCTCTTTCATATAGGCGATGAGATCCGAGAGATCGTCGAAGCGGTCGTCATCGGCGCGCACGGCAATGGCAAAGCTGTTCGAGGTGGCCGACCACAGCGGGGTGAAGTCCTGATAGGTCCAGTCGGCATTGCCCTTCATCGGCTGGATGACCAGCGGCGCGACATAGCCGTCGAAGAGCGTATAGCCGTCGGCATCGCGCGACAGCGCGGTCTCGAACGCCTTCACGCCGCCCGCGCCGGGGGTCGAGACCACCGAGATGTTCACGCCCAGCTCCTCGCCCATGGCGTCGGCGATCACCTGGCTGGCTGCCATGGTGGCGCCCGGCGCCCAGGGGTAGATGCTTTCGATATTGCGCTCGGGAAATTCTGCCAGCGCGGGGCCGGCCAGAGCGGCAAGCCCGAGGGCCGCCGCGACGAGGCGAGATGTCAGTGTCATGATGTTCCTCCCAATCATGCGGTTTCTTTCAGGGTCAGCCCGTACCAGTCATAGGTTTCTGCGGGCGCGTCATGTGCGCGGAATTCGGCGGCGGCCTGCGCCACGAGGCGGGCCTGCACCGCCGGATTTGTCACCGGCGCTTTCTGCGCCGGATCGGCGGCGAGGTCGTAGAGCCGGGTGACGTCGTCGTCAAAGCCCAGACCGTCGTTCATCGGCACGCGCTTGGCGTCGGGCAGGGCGTCGATGGCCATCAGCGGCACGCCCTTGGTAAAGTCGAAGCCCGGCACCATGTGGGCGGTCTTCAGCTCGGCGGCGGTGAAATGCCCGGTCATGTGCTGTGGCGCGAGCGTGTATTCCTTCAGCCCCGGGGCGCGCCAGTCCACCGGGTAGTGATAGAGCACATGCCGCCCGTCGGCGATGCCCACCGGCCCGCCGAAGATGCCGAACACCGCGCTGTCCCGTACCTTGCCGGACGTGCCCGCCAGCAGCGGCGCGAGGTCATGCGCGCGCACCTCCGGCGGCAGCGCGGCGCCGTGCAGCCCCAGCAGGGTCGGCATGATGTCGGGCGTCTGGGTGACCGCATCGCAGCGGGTGCCGGCGGCCTGCGGATTGCGCGGATCGTGGATCATCAGCGGGATGTGGCTGATTTCCTCGTAATAGGGCATCCGGCATTTGCCCCACCAGCCATGCTCCGACAGCAGGAAGCCGTGGTCGGTGGTGACCACGAGCGCGGTGTCCTTCCACATGTCGTGCCGGTCGAAATAATCCAGCAGGCGCCCCAGATACTCGTCGCACATCGCCACCAGCGCGGCGTAGTTGGCGCGGATCTCGTCGATCTCGGCCGGATTTTCGGTGACGCGGGCATAATAGGGCCAGTCGAGCGCGCCGCCGTTGTAACCGGTGGGGAAGGCGTCGCGGAAGCGTTCGGGCGCGTGGAACGGCTCGTGCGGGTCGAAACATTCCAGCATCAGCAGCCAGTCGTCCGCATCGCGGTTGCGGTCGAGGAAATCGAAGCCCGCGGCAAAGCATTTCGGGCCGGGGAAATCGGCCTCGTCCTGCATGACCTCGCGGTTCACCATATGCTGGAACCGCTTGCTGGAGCGGTCGAGCGGATAGTGTTTCTCCGAGAACTCACGGCGGAATTTCTCCAGCGGCGGCGCCACCATCGGCACCCAGGGGTCGTATTCTTGCCCGCGGATGAACTCCCAGCTGTCGAAACGGGTGTGAAAGCCCGCGCCGCCATCCTCGAAGTAATGCACATGATCGGTGATGAGGTGCGAATAGACGCCCTTGTCGCGCAGGCAGTCGGCAAAGGAGTTGTCGAAGGCTTCGAGCGGCCCCCAGGAGCGGTGCATGAAGTTCAGCCGCCCGGTGTGAAGATCGCGCCGCGCGGGCATGCAGGGCAGGGAGCCGGTGTAATGCTGATCGAAGCTCATCGAACGCGCGGCGAGCCGGTCGAAATTCGGCGTGGCGATGGCATCGCCGCCGTAAGCGCCAAGCGCCGAGCGATTCAGGCTGTCGAAAAGCAGGAAAACTGTGCGCATGGCTCCTCCGGTCCGGACGGGACCATGGACGAAATATAACGATAGTGTAAAATAGAAATGTAGCTGTTAGCGATACAGAGAATTTATCAATGTCCTCCTTCGATGCCTTCCTGAACCGCCGGCTGCTGCATTTCCTGGCCACCGCCGATGCGGGCAACATCCACCGTGCGGCGGAAACGCTTGGCCTGTCGCAACCGGCGCTGACCGTCAGCCTGCGCAATCTCGAACAGGATATCGACGCGACGCTTTTCGAGCGCTCGGTCAAGGGGGTTACGCTGACCCCGGCGGGAGAGCTGTTCTACCGCCACGCGGGCGCGTTGCGCACCGCCTCGCGTCAGGCGCAGGACGAGCTGAAGGCGCTGCGCACCGGCGAGGCAGGCACGCTGCGCATCGGCGCGGGGGTGGCCTGGTCGGCGACGGTGCTGCCGCAGGTGCTGCGCGATTTGCGGCGGGATTATCCGGGCCTTGCCATCGACCTTCTGACCGGGGTGGGCGATCAGCTTGCCATGCAGTTCGCCGAAGGGCGCATTGACCTGCTGCTGGTGGCGGGCGGGCTGGCCGGTCACGAGCTGAGCGATGCGCGGCGCGAACAGCTTGTGACCCTGCCGATGCGGCTGGTCGTGTCGCATGATCACCCGCTGGTGGGGCGCGGGCCGGTCGGGGTCCGGCAGCTCGCGGGGTATGACTGGGTCGGCTTTTACGACGACGACAGTTTCGTGCAGCTTGCGGCTTTGCTGACGGCGCGCCACGGGCTGGCGCCGCCGCGCATGGCGATGCGGGCGAATTCGGTCGCCGCGCTCAGCACCTTTGTGCGCGGCACGGATGCGGTGATGGTGGTGATCTCGTCGCTGGCCTCGGCGATGCGCGACGACGACCTGGTGACGCTGCCGCTCGAAGAGCCGCTCTGGGACATGCCGGTCAGCCTGTGCTGCCGCGAGCTGGTGGCCGGCCGTCCGGTGACGCGGGACTTCACCGAGAGGCTGCGTCGCGCCATCCTGGCGGCGGTCGAGGGCGGCTAGCCCGCGTCGGCGGCCACCCGGAACCCGCTGTTCGAGGTCGAGCTGTCGGGGTCATTCCTGGTGCGGGAATGGACGTGGTAGCGGTCGCAATAGCTGACATGGCAGAGGAAGGATCCGCCGCGCTGCACCTTGCCCGTGCCGCTCTCGGGGCCCTTGGGGTTGCGCAGCGGGCCGGGGCCGGGTGCGCGCGGGCCGAACCAGTCGGCGACCCATTCCCAGACATTGCCGGTCATATTGTAGAGCCCGTAGCCGTTCGGCTCATAGGCGGTGACGGGGGCGGTGCCGACAAAGCCGTCCTCGGCGCTGTTCTCGTCGGGAAAGCGGCCCTGCCAGGTGTTCATGGCATAAGCGCCGCCGGGCACCAGCTCATTGCCCCAGGGGAATTTCTTGTTGACCAGCCCGCCGCGTCCGGCACGCTCCCATTCGGCTTCGCTCGGCAGGCGCAGCCCGGCCCAGCGGGTATAGGCCAGCGCGTCGTACCAGGTGATATGCGTCGCCGGATGGTCTTCGCGGGTCGTCACATCGCTGCCGGGGCCTTCGGGCGCGGCCCAGTAGGCGCCATCGACCTTGCGCCACCAGCGCAGGCCCGGCGGATGCTCGGGCCAGTCGTCGGCGCACGCCAGCAGCAGGTGAAAGACATAGCTCCAGCCCTCGTGCTCGGCGACCGTGCGGTATCTGGTGGCGGCCACGAAACGCGCGAATTCGGCATTGGTGACGGCGGTCGCCGAGATGCGGAACGGGTCGAGCCGCACCCGGCGGCGCGGGCTGTCGAGATCGGCGGCAAAGGTCGATTTGCGCGCCCCCATCTCGAAGAAACCGCCGGGGATCGGGCGCAGCTCCGCAGCCAGCGCGGCCCGGGTGCTGTCATCGGCAGGGCCGATCGCAAGCGCCCGGCGCAGATGCGCGTCGGTGATCTGCTCACCGCCGGCGGGGGCACAACAGGTCGGTTTTTCCTCGGTCATGGGGAGGCTTTCGTTCAGCAAGCAGGAGCGGTTGCTCTTATAGGAGCCCATGCGCGCCGGGCCAAGGCGGCATATCCGCCCGCCGGATAGGCGCGGCGGACCGGCCGTCAGGGCGTGACTTCGGGCAGTGCGGCGCGCAGCTCGCCCACCGGTCCCCATCGGCGCAGGCAGGAGGCGCGTGTCAGCGCCAGGAAGCGCCGCGTCACGGAGGACAGTTCGACCCGCGACAGGCAGAGAATGCCCGAGACGAAATTCGGGCTCTCGGGGTCTTCCATCAGCGGCACGAGATCGAAGCGTTGGAAGATCGGCGCCATGGTTTTGGCCGTCGAAAGCAACAGTTGCGAACCGCGCATGGTCTCCAGCGCATGCAGCATGGTGTTGCTGCGCCGCGCAAAGACCCTGCGTGTGCGCAGGGCAAGGCTGGGATCGAAGTCGTATTCGAAGCGGTGATTGATCCAATGATAGTCGAGCAGATCGGCGCGCGCGATCTTCGCCCGGTCCAGCAACGGATGGGCCGCGTCGCAATAGATGTCGTAGGGTGCCTGAAGCAGCGGTTCGAAAACATAGCGCCCGGTCGCGAGGGTTTCAGGCGCGACGATGCCGAACGCGAGATCGTAATTCCGGGTTTCGATACCGCGCAGCCGCGCGTTGTGCTCCAGCAGATCCACCTGCACGGTGACCTCGGGGGCCTCGGCGGCGAAGGCGTTGACCACTTCGGGCAGCACGCCATAGCCCCAGCTGTCGCCGCAGCAGACCCGCAATGTCAGCCGCTGCTGTTCGACGAAATGGCCGATCTCCTCCTGTGCACTCTGCAAGGCCCGCACCGCTCGGCTGGCATAGAGATAGAGCGTCCGCCCGGCTTCGGTCAGCTCCATGCCCGACCCGGTGCGGCGGAAAAGGCGCGTGCCGAAAGCGTCTTCGAGCTGCCGGATGGTGCGGGACAGCGCCGGCTGCGAGACGTTCAGCTCGTCCGCTGCGGAAGAGATGTTGCGGCGGTCCGCAACCGCAAGGAAGCGTTGGTAGTCGACGAGCATCGCGCGGCCTCATGGTATGCGTTTTGTTGATACCTTATTCGAATTTGATATTTGCGGGAAGGGGAACATTCTGCGACACCCTCCGCGAGGAGGAGGCACCATGCCCGGAAAAACCAATAGGGGTCTTTGGCCCCTTATCATGCCCACCTTTCTGGCACTGGTGGCGATCACCGTGCTTCCGATCCTCGTGACGCTCGGTATCAGTTTATTCTATGTCGATCTCACAATGCCCGGCATGACCCGCTTTGCCGGCCTCGAAAACTATTTCGAGCTGTTCCAGGATTCGCGCTTTCTCAATTCGCTGACGGTCACCGCCAAGCTGATCTTCATTCCCGTCGCGCTTCAGATCGTCATCGGGCTGCTGCTGGCGATGGTACTCAAGGAAAAGCTGCCGGGCACCGGCTGGATGCGCATGGCCTTCCTGCTGCCAGCGGTGATCCCGCCGGCCGTCAGCGGCCTTGTCTGGAAGCTGTTCATCGTGCCAGGTGCCGGCGGTCTCAGCTATCTCGGCCATGTTATCGGCGTGGATCTGAGCCTCGATCTGCTCAGCATGCCCGGCAGCGCCCTGACGCTGGTTATCGTTACCTCGGTCTGGGTCGGCACGCCCTTTGTCGCGCTTCTGATGCTCTCGGCGCTCGAAAGCCTCGGCGAAGAGCAATATGAAGCCGCCCGCATCGACGGCGCCTCGTGGTTCCAGGCGCATTGGCACATCTCGCTGCCCGAGATCCGCCCGGTGATCCTCACCGTCGCCGTGTTCCGCATTCTGGAGGCGCTGGCGATCTTTCCGATCATCTTCGTGCTGACCGGCGGCGGGCCTGCGGGCGCCACGGAGCCGATCAACTACTATGCCTATGTCAACGGGTTCGAATACCTGCGCGTCGACTATGCCGCCACGATCATCTTTTTCTTCTTCGTGGTGATGATGGGCATCTGCTCCCCCTTCCTGATCAATATCGCGCGCCGCGAAAGCAGCGAGGAGGCCCGCTGATGCTGCGCACCCGGGAAAAGATCTTCTGCTATGTCGTCGCCTTCGCGTTCATCCTGTTCCTGCTGGCGCCGATTGTCTGGCTGCTGTCTACATCGTTCAAGGGGCAGCTCGACATCTTCGCCGACCCGCCGCGGCTGATCGCGACGGTCACGCTCGACAATTACCGCGAGGTTCTGGGCGACCGCGACTTCATGCACTCGTTCCTGAACTCGATTCTTGTGTCGAGCGGCACGGTCATCCTGTCGATGATCCTGGCGCTGCCTGCCGCCTACGGGCTGTCGCGGCTGCGCTCGAAGACCAAGGTGGGGCTCCTGTCCTGGGTGCTGCTGGTGCGCGCGGCGCCGGGGATGATCTATGTGATCCCTTACTTCATGGCCTTCAACGAACTTGGGCTCATGGACACCAAGGCCGGGCTTATCCTGATCAACACGGTGTTTACCGCGCCGCTGGCGATCTGGATCCTGATTTCCTTTTTCGACGGCGTGCCCGGCGAGATCGAGGAAGCCGCCTTTGTCGATGGCGCGACCCGCTGGCAGACCTTCACACGCGTGGCGCTGCCGATGGCGGCGCCGGGCATCGCCTCGGCCGCGATCCTCGTTTTCATCTTTTCGTGGAACGAGTTCCTGTTCGCGCTGACCATGACCCGCTTCGAGAGCAAGACCGCCGCCGTCGCGATCCTGAACTACATGGGCTACGAGGGCACCGAATGGGGCAAGATCGCCGCCGCCGGCATCCTGATCCTGCTGCCCGTCGCCATCTTCGCAATCGGTATCCGCAAGTATTTCGTCCAGACCTCCGCCGGAGGGGTGAAGGGATGACGACGATGTTTCACCAAGGGAGGAAAACCATGAAACGCTTTGTAAACAGGCTGGCGACAGGTGTCGCGTTCGCCGCGCTGACGGCAGGTGTCGCCAGCGCCCAGGACAAGCCCTATGAGGGTGTCACCCTGCGCGTGCTTAGTACCCAGCAGCCCTGGGACACCGCTGTAGAGGCGATGATCGACGAATATGAAGAAGAGACCGGTGCGCGGGTGGTTTTCGACCTCTACGCCTTCGGGCAGGCGGTGCAGAAGGTGGGTGTCGAGCTGTCCACCGGCTCTTCGGCCTATGACGTCTTCTTCCTCGAAGCCTCGGACGTGCCGCGCTATGCCGCCGGCGGACGCCTGGCGCCGTTGAGCGTGATGGCGGCGGATGCGGATTACGACGCCGAGGATCTGATCGCCTCGACCCGCGAAGCCTTTACCTATGACGGTGAGATCTATGGCGTGCCCTATTTCGCCGCCACGCAGCTCTACTACTGGAACGCCGAGCAGCTTTCCGAGGCCGGGGTCGATGCGCCGCCCGCCACCTTCGAGGACATGCTCGCCATGTGCGAGACGCTGAAGGAAAAGGGCATTGCCCCCTGCACCGCGCTGCGCGGCAAACCCAACACCTCGGAGAACATCTGGTACTGGACGCAGATCATGCTGGGTGAAGGCGGCCACTGGGTCGCGGATTTCCCCAATGACATGACCCCGACGGTCAACTCGCCCGAAGCGGTGCGTGCCGCCGAGATCTATGCCGAGCTGCTCACCGAACACGGTATTCCGGGCTCGGTTTCCGCCGGCTATGACGATGTGGTTGTCGCGATCCAGCAGGGCAACGTGCCGATGGTCGTCGAGGGCGCGCCGCTGGCGGGCCGCATTCTCGACCCTGAGCTGTCCAAGGTCAGCGGCAAGCTGGGCTTTGCTCCGCCGCCGGGTGGCTCGGCCGGGCTGCAAGCGCCGTTCACCGCACAGGGCTGGGCCGTCGGCGCGGCTTCGCGCAACCTCGAAGCCGCGCAGGATTTCGTGCTCTGGGCGACCTCGAAGGAAACCGTCAAGGCGGTGACGCTGAATTCGCCCTTCGTGGCCGTGACCCGCGACTCGGTCTGGGAAGATCCCGACTTCATCGAAGCGCATGGCTATGATTTCGGCAACGGCTCCTTCACCGAAGCCTATGCCGAGGCGCTCGCTGCCGGTGACCCGCTCTACCGCCTGCCGATCCCGGAATTCCGGTCGATGGGCGACCGCGTGGGCCTTGCCCTTCAGGAGATCGTAACCGGAGAAGCCTCTGCACAAGAGGCGCTCGACGAGGCGCAGGAGGACGTGACGCGCATCCTCAAGCGCGGCGGTTACCTCGACTGATGCCCTGACGCGATGGCCGGCGGCGGCAGGTCTCTCCTCTCTGCCGCCGCCGGTCTGCTGCCGATCCGTATTCACGCCACCGCGCCAGCGGCGCGGCAACGCAAGAGCCTTGCCCGATGACCCGACCCAACATCCTGTGGATCTGTACCGACCAGCAGCGCTGGGATACGATCCGGGCGCTCGGCGCCGCGGCGGCGCAGACCCCGCATCTCGACCGGCTGACGGAGGAAGGCACCGCCTTTACCCGCGCCTATTGCCAGAGCCCGATCTGCACCCCCAGCCGCAGCTCGTTCCTGACCGGCATGTACCCCGCCGCGCATCAGGTTCAGCGCAATGGCAACGCTTATTTCCCCGACCACCTGACACTGGTGCCGCAGATATTTCGCGATGCCGGCTATCGAACCGGGCTGATCGGCAAGCTGCATCTCTCGGCGGCACAGAACCGGATCGAAACGCGGCCCGAACGCGACGGTTATGAAGAATTCTACTGGTCGCAGCACCCGGGCAACGACTGGCCCGAGGGTCACGATTATGCCGACTGGCTCGCCGAGCGCGGCCAGAGCGCCGCGGCCTTCGACGAAAGCCACGACCTCATCAGCCATCCGGTCACCGCCGAGCATAGCCAGGTTGCCTGGGCGGCGGACCGCGCGCTGAGCTTTATCGACCGCGCCGACGGGCGGCCGTGGATGCTGACGATCAATGTCTATGATCCGCACCCGCCCTTCGATCCGCCGAAATCATGGTATGACCGTTTCGATCCGGCGGATATGCCGCGGCCGGTCTTCGCCGAGAGCGATCTTGCGCATCACGACCGGCTGAAGGGCGTGGATCAGCAGACGCAGGCGCCGGGCGATCCGATGCGCCTGCCCGATCCGGACGCGCCGCAAGCGGCGACCCATGACAGCCCGCCCGAACGCTACGACGTGCTGGCGGTGCGCGCGGCCTATTACGCCATGGTGGCGATGGTCGACGACATGGTCGGCCAGCTTCTCGACAGGCTCGACGCCAGCGGCCAGCGGCAGGACACGCTGGTGCTGTTCATGAGCGATCACGGCGAGATGCTGGGCGATCACGGGCTGCTCTACAAGGGCTGCCGCTTCTACGAGGGGCTGGTGCATGTTCCCATGATCCTGTCGCAGCCGGGCCGGGTGCAGCAGGGCGTGAAGGCCACCGGCCTGGCCGAGCTGGTCGATATCCCTGCCACGCTCTGCGATGCGGCAGGGCTCGAGGTGCCGGTGCAGAACCAGGGCCGCTCGCTCTGGCCGGTGCTGACCGGGCAGGCACCTGCCGACGAGATCAAGCCCTATGTGCTCTGCGAATATCACGACGCGCTGGCCTTTCCCGGCAGCACCGGCTCGCGCGGGTCGATGTATTTCGATGGGCGCCATAAGCTCGTTGTCTATCATGATCTCGAAACCGGCGAGCTTTTCGACCTTGCCGCCGATCCCGGCGAGTTGCACGACCTCTGGACCGACGAGGGCAGCGCCGGGCTGCGCGCCGAGCTGGTTCTGAAACATTTCTCCGCCATGATGCGCGTCACCGGCGCGGGTCCTGAGCGCGTGGCGAATTTCTAGGTCCGCCCGGACCCGGATGGAAGGAAACCCGATGGCAGACGTCACTCTCAACAAACTCACCAAGAGCTTCGGCCCGGTCGAGGTCATTCCCGAGCTGGACCTCACTATTCCCTCGGGTTCGTTCACCGTGCTGGTCGGCCCTTCGGGCTGCGGCAAGTCCACGCTGCTGCGGATGATCGCCGGGCTCGACGATCCCACCACCGGCGGGCTGGAGATCGACGGCGACAACGTGCTGGGCAAGCAGCCCTCGGATCGTGGTATCGCCATGGTGTTCCAGAGCTATGCGCTCTATCCGCATATGAGCGTGCGCGAGAATATCAGTTTCGGGCTGCGCCTCGCCAAGACCGATCCCACCGAGATCGACGCCCGCGTCGAGGAGGCCTCCAAGATCCTGCAACTCGACCCGCTGCTCGACCGCAAGCCCAAGCAGCTTTCCGGCGGTCAGCGCCAGCGGGTCGCCATCGGTCGGGCCATCGTGCGCCACCCCAAGGTGTTTCTGTTCGACGAGCCGCTGTCCAATCTCGACGCGGCGCTGCGCGGGCAGATGCGGGTCGAGATCATGGAGCTGCACAAGCGGCTCAAGGCGACGATGATCTACGTCACCCATGACCAGGTCGAGGCGATGACGATGGCCGACCGCATCGTGGTGCTGAACAAGGGCAATATCGAGCAGGTTGGCGCGCCGCTGGAGCTTTACGACACGCCGCAGACGCCGTTTGTGGCCGGCTTCATCGGGTCGCCCAAGATGAACATGATCGAGGGTGCCGAGGCAGAGGCCCATGGGGGGGATCTGCTGGGCGTCCGGCCCGAGGACATCACGCTGTCGACCGAGGGCAGCGGCTGGTCCGGCCGGATCACCCTGATCGAGCAGCTTGGCAGCGACAGCTACGCCCATGTCGTCACCGAACACGGTGCGATGATCGTGCGGTGCGGGCGTGAGGCTTCGGACTGGCTCGACCGCGAGGTGGTGCTGACCCCGGCCTCCGACAAGCTGCATATCTTCCGCAACGGTCATCGCGTCAGCGCCTGACCACCCATCCAGGATCCAGAAAATGACGGAACAGACAGCCCTCGTACTCGAAGAGAAGGGCAAGCTTTCGATCCGCGACATCGACCTTGCCCAAAGCGTCGGCCCCGACGACGTGCAGATCGCCATTCACACCGTCGGGATCTGTGGCTCTGACGTGCATTACTACACGCATGGCCGCATCGGCCAGTTCGTGGTGAACGCGCCGATGGTACTCGGCCACGAGGCGGCGGGCACGGTAACGGCGGTGGGCGACCGGGTGAGCCATCTGGCCGTGGGCGACCGGGTGTGCATGGAGCCGGGCATCCCCGACATGACCTCGCGCGCCAGCAAGCTCGGCATCTACAACGTCGATCCGGCGGTGACCTTCTGGGCCACGCCGCCGATCCACGGCTGCCTGACGCCCTCGGTCGTGCATCCGGCGGCCTTTACCTACAAGCTGCCGGACAACGTCAGCTTTGCCGAAGGCGCCATGGTCGAACCTTTCGCCATCGGCATGCAGGCCGCCGCCAAGGCAAAGATTGTGCCGGGCGATGTGGGTCTTGTGATCGGCGCCGGCCCCATCGGCGTGATGACCGCACTGGCCGCGCTCGCGGGCGGTTGCGCGCGGGTGATGATCTATGACGTGGTGGCCGAGAAACTCCAGGTCGCGGGCCAGTACGAGGGCGTGATCGCGCTCGACCCGGCGCGGCCTGTGGACACACAAGTGCTGGAGGCCACCGGCGGCTGGGGCGCGGATGTGGTGTTCGAATGCTCGGGGCATCCGTCGGCGTTCAAGACGCTCTTCGCAACGCCTCGCCCTGGTGGCTGCGTGGTCTTTGTCGGCATGCCGGTGGACGATTTCCGGTTCGATCTCGTCGCGGCGCAGGCCAAGGAGCTGCGGATGGAGACGGTGTTTCGCTACGCCAATGTCTACGACCGCGCCATCGAGTTGATCGCATCGGGAAAGATCGACCTCAAGCCGCTGATCTCGGGCACCTTCCCCTTCGAGCAGTCGGTCGAGGCCTTCGACCGCGCGGTCGAGGCGCGGCCCACGGACGTCAAGCTTCAGATCACGCTGCCCGGCTGACCGGGCCGCCCCGGCCCGGAGCGGTCTCACGGCCGGGGCGCGTTTGCGTCAGCCCGCCTTTGCGCCCGGCTCGATCACCACGGAAGGATCAAGGGGTTTGACGGGGGGGAACTGTAGGCCGCGCTGACCGGTCAGGCCGCGATTGTCCATGGCCGCGCGCTCGGGCGCGGGGCAGCCGATGAGCGTGCCGTCGCTGACCCAGGACAGGTCTTCGCCATAGAGCTCTCCGAGCAGTCGCCGCTCCAGCGCGGCGCGGATCTCGGCACAGGCTGGATCGGCAGAGAGATCGCGGGTCTCGTTCGGGTCGTTGGCGAGATCGAAGAGCTGCACCCGGTTGCCCGCCGGATACCAGATCAGCTTGTGCGTCGCGTCGGTGACCATGCGCATGGCGCCGGCACCCTCCATCGCCTCGCAATAGAGATGATCGCGTTGCGCGGGCCCTGCGAGCGACTCGCCGCAGCAGCTTTCGGGGATCTCGATCCCCGCCATGTCGAGCAGGGTGGGCATGATGTCCTGCAACCCGGCGAGCCGGGTATCGACCGCCCCCGCCGCGAACCGGTCGCCATCCGGGCGGTCGAGCAGGATCATCGGAATGCCGACCGAGCCTTCCAGCATGGCGCGCTTGGCATAGAGCCCGTGATCGCCCAGCATGTCGCCGTGATCGGCGATGAACCCGATCACGGTGTTTTCCAGCAGGTTCTCTTCGCGCAGCGTGCCGATGATCAGGCGGATCTGGTGGTCGATATGGGTGCAGAGCGCGTAATAGGCACGCCGCGCCTCGGTCAGCCGTTCGGGCGTCAGCCGGTCCCAGTACGCGCGCATATTGGCCAGCGCATAGGGCAGGTCCGCGTCGCCAGACCAGTCGCTTTCGACCGGCGGCAGCACGTCGCGCATGCGGTAGCGGTCGAGGTATTCCGTCAGAGGCGCCAGCGGCGGGTGCGGATGGGTGTAGGAGACGTGCCAGAAGGCCGGGCGTGTGGGGTCGCGGCGCTTGATCGTCTTGCAGGCCTCGCGGGTGGTCCAGTTGGTGACGTGGTGGCGCTCGTCCAGATGCCAGGGGCGCCAGGAATATTCGTTGTTGCTCATGCCATGCATGAACTGCTCGCCCGCATGGCCCTGTTCGCCGAGATATTCGTCGTAATCGTCGAACCCGTCGAGCCCCGAGCGGCCCTCTTCGGCGAGCTTCACGTCGTCAAAGCCGATCCGGTCGCGGGGCGGGAAGACATGCAGCTTTCCGATTGCCGCGGTCTGGTATCCAGCGGCGCGGAAACATCCCGCCAGCGTCGGCATGTCGGGCATGCGCAGGTCGGGGCGGAAGCGGCGGTCGCCATGCGCGCGCGCATTGGTGCCGGTCATCAGCCCGCGCCGCGCCGGTCCGCAGATCGGGGTTTCGGAATAGGCGCGGGAAAACCGCGTGCCGCTGGCGCAGAGCCGGTTGAGCGTCGGCGTTTCGATGTCGCTGCGGCCTGCGGCCTCGATCAGATGGCCGGGCCATTGGTCGACGCAGATCAGCAGGAAGTTCGTGTCGTCCATCGGGGGGTCCTTTGTGTGTCAGTCGCCGATCGGATGCGGTTTGTCCGTCGGGGTGAGGGGCGCCAGCGCGGTGCGGATGCGGCGCAGCTTTTCGCGGGAGACATCCGGCGTTCTGGCCGCGGTGGCGGCGGCGAGCATGTCGATGACCGCCATGAAGGCCACGCGCGAGGCGGTGGGTTTGAAGAGATCCGCCGCCTCGGGCGGGTCGAGGGTGATCGCGATATCGCAAAGCTCTGCCAGCGGCGTCGCCGGGCGGGTGACCGCGATGGTCTCGGCGCCGTATTGACGGGCGATCTGCACCGCGTCGGTGAGCTCGGGGGGCCGGCCGCTCTGCGAGAGCGCGACCAGCGCGTGGCCGGGCTCCAGCGTGGCGGCGAGCATGCGCGCCAGATAGCCGTCGGCATGGGCCTCGCTTGCCTTGCCGAGCCGGAAGAACCGGTTGGCGGCATCGCGGGCGAGCACGGCGGAACCGCCGCCCACGCCAAGGAAAACGATCCGCTCCGAGCCCGCCAGCGCCTCCGCCGCCCGTTCCAGCGCGGCGGGGTCGAGCGTGCTGCGGGTCTGTTCCAGCGCGGCGGTCATGCCGTCGACGATCTGGCCGATCAGGTCGTCGGGCCGGGTGGCCACGGTGGCGGGATTGCCGAGATAGTGCATCGAGGCGGAGACGTTCATCGCCAGCCGGATGCGGAATTCCTTGAACCCGCTGCACCCGAGCGTCTGACAAAACCGGTTCACGGTGGCGACGGAAACATCCGCGCCGGCCGCGATTTCCCCGAGATTCTGGTGCACGGCACGGTCGAGATGGTCGAGCACATAGGCCGCGACCCGGTTTTCCTGCCGCGACATTCCCTCCTGCCGCGCCCGCAGGCGCGAGATGAGGTCGATGGGGCCGGTGTCGGGATCTGCCATCGGGTGCCTTCCCAGAGCGGAGTGAAAATGTAATATTTTTACGAGATCGAGTGATTCTGGCTCAAGTATGAAAAAATATTACATATCGGCAAGCGGAAAGACGACCGCCGGTCGTCGCGGCGGTCGGGTGTATGCCGGGTGGGAGCTGTCAGGAGACGGCGACTTGGGGTGTGCCGAGTGCGCTTTCTATATTTGTCGCGGCGCTGCGAACCGCCTGCGCAAGACGCGCCTCGTCGGCCTGCGCCTTCGATTCCGGGAGCACGATGGAAATGGTCGCCAGGCAATTGCCCGCGTGGTCGCAGACCGGCGAGGCGATGCAGGCGACCGCGTATTCCGAGGCGCTCATCTGGATGGCGATCCGCTCGCGGAATTCCCGGCCCGCGAGCTCGGAGAGCTCGGCAGGGTCGGTCGCGGCCTGTTTGGTGGCCGAGGGGCGGGCGCATTCGGCAAAGATCGCGCGCCGTTCCGCATCGGGCAGATGGCCCAGCAGCAGACGGCCCGAGGCGGTCCAGTTCAGCGGCACGCGGGTGCCGACATCCGAGGCGACGGCGAAATGTCCGGGGCCGCGCGCCATGTGCACGACGGTCATCATGCCACCGTCGCGGGCGCAGATCTGCACCGTCTCGCCGACCTCGGCGCAGAGCCGGTCCATCTCGCGGCGCGCCTCGGTGAAGAGATCGACACTGGCGCGGTAAGCCAGCCCATAGCGCAGCAGGCGCGGCCCGAGCCAGATGGCGTTTTCGTCTGCGCGGCTGAGCATGTCGCGGGCCAGCAGCTCGTCGACAATCTTGTAGATGGTCGAAGCGGGGGCGCCGGTGGCGCGGGCCAGCTCATAGGCGCTCATCGGGCGGTTGGTTTCGGTCAGCACATCCAGCACCTGCAAAGACCGGCTTATCGCTCCGACTCGTTTGCCTCTTTCGCTCATTTGTCCATCCCTGTGATGTATAGAACATAATTGTGGAAGTCTCTGGCGCAGGTCAAGCAGGCTGTTGCATCTTGCCAATGAAGCGTATGGCAAGTGTTTGATAAAATTTGAGTATTCCTTATTTTTTCATGTTTTGTGACGACTGTCCAAACCTATCTTGACAGCTCATTTCGCCTCTGACTATCCTAATAAGACAATAACATACACAATAGTGGAGGTCAAAATGATGATCGATAAACTTGGCAGGGCCGGTCTGCTCGCCGCTCTGCTTGCCGGTACGTCCCTCGCTTTGCCGGCTCATGCAGACGGCGCGCTCGATATCGCGATGATCGGCGAGCCCGACACGCTCGATCCGATGATGTCGACCAAGGGCGTGGTTTCCATTGCCACCCAGCATTTCATCGAAACGCTCTATACCTTCGATTCCGCGTGGAACATCGCGCCGCTGCTGGCCGAGGATATGCCCGAGATCGGCGAAGACGGGCTAAGCTACAAGATTGCGATCCGCGAAGGCATCACCTTCCATGACGGCTCGACCATGGACGCGCAGGACGTGGTCGCCTCGCTGGATCGCTGGCTGGAGGTCGCGACGCGCGGCAAGCTGGTGGCCGACAAGGTCGCTTCGGTCGAGGCGACCGGCGATTACGAGGTGACGATCACCATGTCCGAGCCCTATTCGCCGCTGCTGTCGCTGCTCGCCTTCTCCAACTCCGCCGCCGCGATCTATCCCGAAGAGATCATCGGCGAGTCCATCGACGAGCCGATCGGCACCGGCCCCTATATGGTCGCCGAACATGTGCCCGACCGGTATCTGCGCGTGGTGCGCTTCGACGATTACGTCTCGCGCGACGAGCCCTCCGACGGCGCCTCCGGCGCACGCCAGCAGATCCCCGACGAGATCCGTTTCGTGCCGGTGCCCGATGCCAACACCCGCGTCGAGGGGCTGCTCTCCGGGCAGTTCGACTTTGCCGACAGCCTCCCGGCGGAGAGCTATGCGCGGCTCGAAGGCTCCGATACCGCCGAACCGATCCTGCAAAAGCCCTTTGGCTGGCCGATCTTCGCGATCAATCACAAGGCCGGGCTGCTGACCGATCTGCCGATCCGTCAGGCGGTGCAGGCGGCGCTGCCCATCGACGACATGCTGTTCGCGGCCTTCGGCGATGACACGTTCTTCCAGGTCGACGGGCCGATGTATCCCGAGGGCTGGGCCTGGCGCAACGAGGCCGGGACCGAGTCTTTCAACCAGAACGACCAGGCGAAAGCCCGCGCGCTGCTGGAAGAGGCGGGCTATGACGGCACGCCGCTGCGCATCCTGACCTCGCGGCAATACGAATTCCACTACAAGATGGCCGAGGTCGCGCGCATGGCGCTGGAGGCCGCCGGGTTCGCCGTTCAGATGGATGTGGTCGACTGGGCGACGCTGGGCCAGCGCCGCAACGATCCCGCACTCTGGGACATCTATATCACCCATTCGCCCTTCCTGCCGGAACCGTCCCTGACCAGCCTTTACGACGCGACCTCGCGTCTCGGCTGGACCAACCCGGAGAAGGAAGAGATCATGAAAGCCTTCACCACCGAGACCGATCCGGCGAAGCGGCAGGAGATCTTTGCCCAGCTTCAGGAGCAGGTCTTCACCGATGTGGGCTTCATCAAGATCGGCGCGTTCAATGCCCTGACCGGCCAGCGCCAGGGCCTGACCGGGGTGACCGACACCCCCTGGCCGTTCTTCTGGAACTCGGACGTCTCGGAATAATGTAGGATCCCGTGGCGGGGCTGCCGGTCCGGCACCCCGCCCGATCCATTCGTGTCCCGGAGGCCGCATGGCACGCTATCTGATCAAACGCATCCTCGGGATGTGTGTCGTCATCTTTCTGGTCCTGACCATTGCCTTCATCATCGTGCGCCTGGCGCCGGGCGACCCCGCCGCGCTGATGCTGGGGCCCGACGCCACGGCAGAGGATGCGGCGGCGCTGCGCAGCCAGCTCGGCCTCGACCGGCCGATCACGGCGCAGTACCTTTCTTTTGTCACGGGCGCGCTGCAAGGCGATCTCGGCACCTCGATCTATTTCAAGCAGCCGGTGGTCTCGGTGCTGGCGGGGCGGGCGGAGCCGACGATCTTCCTGTCGCTCTTCTCGCTGGTGATCGCGCTGGTGATCGCGACGCCCATCGGCATCTATGCCGCCTACCGGCGCGGCTCGCTGCTCGATCAGGGCGCGATCACCACCGCCATGCTCGCCGCCTCGATCCCCAGTTTCTGGACCGGGCTGATGTTCCAGCGCTATCTCGCCACCGATCTGGGTTGGTTCCCGGCCTCGGGCTATGGCGCGCCGGATGCGAGTTTCGTCGAGCGGATGGGATATCTCATCCTGCCCTCCATCGTGCTCGGCATCGTCAATTCGGCGCTGATCCTGCGGTTCACCCGCGCCTCGATGCTCGACATCCTGGGCGAGGATTACGTGCGGACCGCGCGCTCCAAGGGCATGACCGAGCGCCGGGTGGTGCTGCGCCACGCGCTCAAGAACGCGGCGATTCCGATCATCACCGTGATCGGCCTGACCTTCGCGCTGCTGGTCTCGGGCGCCGTGGTGACCGAACGGGTCTTCAACATCCCCGGCATGGGCAATCTGGTGGTCAGCGCGGTGCTGCGCCGGGATTACCCGGTCATCCAGGGCGCGCTGATCGTGGTCGCCTCGCTCTATGTGCTCATCAACCTGCTGACAGACCTGCTGTACCTGCTGGTCGACAAGCGTGTGAAATACTGAAGCGGAGAACATTCGATGGCCGCCCCATCCGCCGCCAGCCCCGATGCCAACTTCCTGGCGCTGCTCTTTTCCCGCCGCGCGGTTCTGCTCGCGCTGATCGTCTTTGCCGCGATCCTGCTGCTCTGCCTCTTCGCGCCGCTGGTGGCGCCCGCCGATCCGATGAAGATGTCGGTGCGGGCAAGGCTGAGCCCGCCGGGCGGAGACTTCCTGCTCGGCGCCGATGCCTTTGGCCGCGACGTGCTGTCCCGCCTGCTCTATGCCGGGCGCGTGTCGCTGATGATCGGGCTGGGCGTCGCCGCGCTGGCCTCGGTCGCGGGGGTCGCCTTCGGGTTGCTGGCCGGGTTCTTCCGCCGGCTCGACGGGCCGATCTCGCGGCTGGTCGATGCGATGATGGCCTTCCCCGACATCCTGCTCGCCATTGCGCTGGTGTCGATCCTCGGCGGATCGGTGGTCAATGTGATCATCGCGCTCGCCATCGTCTACACGCCGCGCATCTCGCGCATCGTGCGGGCCTCGACGCTGGTGATCCGTGAGCTGCCCTATGTGGAGGCGGCGCGGGCGCTCGGTTCCTCCACGCGCACGATCATGTTCACCCATGTGCTGCGCAACATCCTGTCGCCCATCGTCGTGCAGGCCACCTTCATCTTCGCTTACGCCATGCTGGCCGAGGCGGGCCTCTCGTTCCTCGGGGTCGGCATCGACCCCAAGACCCCGTCCTGGGGCACGATGATCAACGAGGGGCGGCAATATCTCGACCAGGCGGCGTTTCTCATCGTCTTTCCCGGGCTGGTGATCTCGGTCTCCGTCCTGGCTCTGCAACTTATCGGCGACGGTTTCCGCGATGCGCTGGACCCGCGCCTGGCAAAGGATCTCTGACATGGCGTTCAAACTCATGAACTTCCGGCCCGTGGGCTTCGACACGGCCCCCAGCGAAATCCATGTGGACGATGCGGGCCGCGTCGCCGCCGGTGCCATCGACGGCGCCGAGGTTATCGACGGCAAGGGGGCGTTTCTCAGCCCCGGCTGGTGCGACTTGCATGTGCATGTCTGGCACGGCGGCACCGATATTTCCGTGCGCCCCGAAGAGGCGGGCCGCGCCACCGGCGTCACCGCCATGGCCGATGCCGGCTCGGCGGGCGAGGCGGCGTTTCACGGGCTGCGGGAATACGTGATCGAGCCGGGTCAGGAGACGATCAAGGCCTTCCTCAATATCGGCTCCATCGGGCTCGTGGCCTGCAATCGCGTGTCCGAGCTGCTCGACCCGCGCGTCTCGGTCGATGTGGACCGCACCCTTGCCGTCGCCGAGGCCAACCGCGACGTGATCTGCGGCATCAAGGTGCGCGCCAGCGGCGTGATCGCCGGCGGCTGGGGGATCACGCCCGCCAAGATCGCCAAGCGGGTCGCCGAAATCCTCGACCTGCCGCTCATGGTGCATGTGGGCGAACCCGCCCCGCTCATTGACGAGGTCTTCGATATCCTGACCCCGGGCGACATCGTCACCCATTGCTTCAACGGCAAGCGCGCGGGCTCCATCGGCGACACGCCGCAGCTCTTCGCCCAGGCCAAGCGTCTGGCGGAGGAGGGCGTGCGCATGGATATCGGCCACGGGCAGGCCTCGTTCAGCTTCGAAACCGCGCGGCGGGCGCTGGCGGACGGGCTGCGCCCGTTCTCGATCTCGACCGACCTGCACCTGCGCAACATCAAGGGGCCGGTGCATGACATGTCGACCACCCTGGCCAAGCTTCTGGCGGTGGGCCTGCCCTTCGACGAGGTCATCGCTGCCGTGACCGAGCGCCCGCGCGGGATGCTGGGCCTCTCG
The DNA here is from genome assembly GCF_017311415.1 of Salipiger abyssi. GTDB lineage: Bacteria > Pseudomonadota > Alphaproteobacteria > Rhodobacterales > Rhodobacteraceae > Salipiger > Salipiger abyssi_A. The sequence continues at coordinate 59,723 of NZ_JAEKIS010000004.1, forward strand.
GGCCGCGACGGGCTGACCCCGGGCATGAAGGCCGATTTCACGCTCTTCGATCTGGAACCCTATGGCAAGACGGCCACCGACAGCCTCGGCGCCGATCTCGAAATCGCCGAGATGTTCGAGCCGCGCATGACGGTGATCGGCGCCTCGGTGCAATCCGCGAAACGGAGGGCTGCATGACGGAAAGCCCAATTCTCGACGTGCGCAACCTGCGGGTCGGCTTCCGGTCGCGCCGCAGCCAGGTGACGGCGCTGCGCGACGTGAGCTTCACCCTTTATCCGGGCAAGACGCTGGCGCTGGTGGGCGAGAGCGGCTCGGGCAAATCGGTGTCTTCGCTGGCCATCATGGGGCTGCTGCCGCGCAATGGCGCGGTCACCGGCGGCACGATCCGTTACCGCCGCCGCAACGGCGGCGAGATGGATCTGGCGCAGGCGGACGAGACGACCCTGCGCGGCATGCGCGGCGCCGAGATCGCGATGATCTTTCAGGAGCCGATGTCTTCGCTCAACCCGCTCTTCAGCATCGGCGACCAGATCGGCGAGATGCTGCTTTTGCACAGCGATCTCGACGCGGCAGCCCGGCGCAAGCGGGTGATCGAGATGCTGGAGCTGGTCGAGATCCCGGGCGCCGCGCGCCGCGTCGACCAGTTTCCGCACGAGATGTCGGGCGGCATGCGCCAGCGGGTGATGATCGCGCTGGCCATGGTCTGCAACCCGGCGCTGCTGATCGCCGACGAGCCGACCACGGCGCTCGATGTCACCATTCAGGCGCAGATCCTCGACCTGATGCGCCGCTTGCAGCGCGATCTGGGCATGTCGATCCTGTTCATCACCCACGATATGGGCGTGGTGGCCGAAATGGCCGACGACGTGGCGGTGATGTATGCCGGCGCCATTGTCGAACAGGCCGGCGCCGAGGCGCTTTTCGAGACGCCGAGCCATCCCTATACGCAGGGGCTGTTGCATTCCATCCCGGTGCCGGGCCGGCCCGAGGGCGAGCGGCTGGTGCCGATCCCCGGCGCGGTGCCGGCGCTGCACGCCATGCCGCCGGGCTGCGCCTTTGCGCCGCGCTGCGGTTTGGCGCAGGACGTGTGCAAAAAGCCGGTGGCGCTGCGCGATATCGGCGGCGGGCACAATGTCGCCTGCGCGCTGGCCGGACGGGAGCAGGCCCATGTCTGAGCCCTTGCTGAAAATCCGCAATCTCACCAAGACGTTCAACGCGCCGAGCGGCGCCGTTCAGGCGGTCAGCGATGTCAGTTTCGACATTCCGCGCGGCTCGATCACCGGGCTCGTGGGCGAAAGCGGCTCGGGCAAGACGACGCTCGGGCGCGCGCTGCTGCGGCTGATCGAGCCGACCTCCGGCGAGACGGTGTTTGACGGGCAGGATCTCAACACGCTTTCGGTCGCCGAGATGCGCGAGGCGCGCAAGCGGATGCAGATCATCTTTCAGGATCCGGTCTCCTCGCTCAACCCGCGCCTGCGCGTGTGCGACATCATCGCCGAGGGGCTGAAGGCGCACCGGATCGGCACCGCGCGCAGCCGCCGCGACACGGTGGCATCGCTGCTCGAAGAGGTCGGGCTCAGCGCCGATCACATGAGCCGGTTTCCGCATGAATTCTCGGGTGGGCAGCGCCAGCGTATCGGCATCGCGCGGGCGCTGGCGCTGGAGCCGGAATTCATCGTGGCCGACGAAAGCGTCTCGGCGCTCGACGTGTCGATCCAGGCGCAGGTGCTCAACCTGCTGCTCGACCTTCGCAAGCGGCGCAACCTGACCATGCTGTTCATCGCGCATGACCTTTCCGTGGTGGAATATCTCTGCGACCAGATCGCGGTGATGTATCTCGGCAAGATCGCCGAGATCGGCCCGTCGCGCCCGCTCTACGAGGCGCCTGCGCATCCCTATACCGAGGCGCTGCTCTCGGCGATCCCGCTGCCCGATCCCAAGCGGAACCGCAGCCGGACGATCCTCAGGGGCGATATTCCCAGCCCGCTCGCACCGCCCTCGGGCTGCGTGTTCCGCACCCGCTGCCCGCATGCGGAGGATGCCTGTGCGCAGGGCGATACCGCCGCCATCACCGTGGGCGCCGCCCACCAAAGTTACTGCAAAAGAACTGAAGAGCTATATGTCCGTGCTTGAACGCAAATCCGAAACCGCCATTGCCGACCGTCTTGCCGAGCTGGGGGTCGAGCTGCCCGCCGCCGCGCCCGATCCCATCGGGGCGTTCTGCAATGTCCGGCAGACCGGCAATCTGGTCTATGTCTCCGGGCAGGGGCCTGTCCTTGCCGACGGCACGCTGCTGCGCGGCAAGGTCGGGCGCGAGATCGGCGTCGACGAGGCCCGCGACCGCGCCCGGCTGGTGGCGGTCAACATCCTCGGCGCGCTGCGCGATCATCTCGGCGGGCTCGAACGGGTGACCGGCGTCATCAAGCTTCTGGGGCTGGTCAATGCCAGCCCGGATTTCGAGCGGCACCCGGCGGTGATCGACGGCGCCTCGACCCTGCTTGCCGATGTGTTCGGCCAGACCGGGGTGCATGCCCGCTCGGCCTTTGGCGTGGCCTCGCTGCCCAACGACATCAGCGTCGAGATCGAGGCGATTTTCGAGATCGGAGACGCGGGATGACCGGTATGTGGGACTGGCACGATGCGCAGGGGCTGAGCCGCGTCATTAACGTCTCCGGCACGATGACCGGGCTCGGCGCTTCGGTCACCGCTGCGCCGGTGCAGCAGGCGGTGGCGGCGGCGATGGGGCGCTTCGTCAAGATGCACGAGCTTCAGGCCCGCGCCAGCGAGGTGATCGCGCGGCTCACCGGGGCAGAGGCCGGCTTCATGACCGCCTCCGCCTCGGCGGGGGTGAGCCTGTCGCTCGCCGGCTGCATGACGGGGCTCAATCCGGGCGCCGCCGAGGCGCTGCCCCGCGATCCGGGGGAGGCACCGAATGTGGTGGTGCAGATGGGCCATCTCTGCGGCTACGGCGCACCGATCTCGCAGGCGGTCGAGCTGACGGGGGGTGCGGTGCGCTCTATCGGGCAGTCGACGCTCTGCACCGACTACGCGCTTGAGGCAGCGCTCGACGAGACCGTCGCCGCGGCACTCTATGTCGTGTCGCACCATGTGGTGCATTACGGCCAGATTCCGCTGCGGCGCTTTGCCGAGATCTGCCATGCGCGCGGTGTGCCGGTCGTGGTGGATGCGGCCTCGGAATACGACCTGCGCGGCTTCCTCGCCGCCGGCGCCGATATCGTCAACTATTCCGGCCACAAGTTCCTCGGCGGTCCGACCTCGGGCATCGTCGCGGGGCGGCGCGATCTGGTGCGGGCGGGCTATCTCCAGAATATCGGCATCGGCCGCGGCATGAAGATCGGCAAGGAGAGCATCGCCGGGGTGATCGCCGCGCTGGAGGCCTGGGAGACCCGCGATCACGCTGGAATCCACGCCCGCGAACGCGCGGCGCTCGACCTCTGGACCGGGGCGCTGGCCGGGATCGACGGCGTTGCCGCCCGGATCGTGCCCGACCCGACCGGCAACCCGCTCGACCGGCTGGAGGTGCATGTGGATGCGGCGCGGTTGGGCGCCGGGGCCGGATCGGTCGCGGGGCTGCTCGCGGCGCGCGATCCGGCGATCATCGTGCGCGATCACGAGGTCGAGCTTGGCTATTTCCAGCTCGATCCCTGCAACCTTCTCCCCGGTCAGGCCGAGATTGTCGCCGAGTCGCTGGTGGCGTGTCTGAACGACAGGGCTGCGCTGGCTCAGGCGGTGCCGGCCGATGCGCGAAATGGCGGCGTTGCGGGCTATCTGCAATGGGGTGCCGTCTGAGCGGGACAATCACGATCACGGCGTATCACCCTACTGATCCAGAGGGGTGAGGGCCGAAATAAAACAGGCGGCGGGAATGACCCGCCGCCTGTTTTGTGCTCCTCAGGCGGAGCCGTAGATCATGGAAGACGGTTTGCGACCCAGCGTCAGCTCGCTCACCGAATTGGCGATGGCGTGGCGGTCGATCCCGAAATGATGGGCAAGATCGCCGATGGTGCCGGTCTGGCCGAAATGCTCGACCCCGTGCGGGATCGTCCGGTGTCCCTGCACCGCGCCCAGCCAGGACAGCGTGGCCGGGTGACCGTCGATCACCGTGACGATGCTGCAATGGGACGGCAGCTCGGCCAGCAGCGACTCGACATGGCTGGTGGCGGCGGGATTGCCGCGCGCGCGTTCGCGCTGCGCCGCCGTCCAGCCGGCGTTGAGCCGGTCGGCGGAGGTTACCGCCAGCACGCCGACGTCGCGCCGGTGCTCGCCGATCATGCCGGCGGCGGCGATGGCCTCGTCGGCCACCGAGCCCTGATAGGCGATGACCACCGAGCAGTTCGGCCCCGGCTTGCGCAGCCAGTAGGCGCCGTCGATGGCGCCCTGACGGAAGGCGTCGTCCACCCGCTTGCCGGGCTGCTCCAGCGGTTTGGTGGTCAGCCGCAGATAGACCGCGCCACCGGTCTCGTCGCGCAGCCAGGTGCGTTCGTCCGGGTCGCCCTCGCCATCGCGTTGCAGGTAGTCGAAGGCCCATTCCATGATCACCGCCAGCTCGTCGGCAAAGGCCGGCTCGAAGCTCGCCAGCCCGTCCTGCGCCATGCCGGTGAGCGGTGTGCCGACCGACTGGTGCGCGCCGCCCTCCGGCGCCAGCGTCACCCCCGAGGGCGTGCCCGCGATGAGGAACCGCGCGCCCTGGTAGCAGGCGTAGTTCAGCGCATCGAGGCCGCGATGCACGAAGGGATCGTAGAGCGTGCCGACGGGAATGACACGCTTGCCCCAGAGGCTGTGCGCCAGCCCCGCCGCGCCGAGCAGCAGGAAGAGGTTCATCTCGGCGATGCCCAGCTCGATATGCTGCCCGTCGGGGGCGAAGTTCCACTTTGCGGTCGAGGGGATGCGATGCTCGATAAAGGCGTCCTTCAGTTCCTCGCGGGCAAAGAGCTTGCGCCGGTTCACGAACGCGCCAAGCCCGGTGGTGCCGGTCACGTCGGGCGAGGTGGTCATGATCCGGGCGGCAAGCTCGCTGTCGCCCTTGGCCAGCTCGTCGAGGATCTTGCCAAATGCCGCCTGGGTTGAGATTTCCTTGTCGCTGGCAAATTCGATCTTCGGCACGTCGAGCCGCGCATCCGAATAGCGCCGCATGCCCTTGGCAAAGAACGGTACGCCGGCGAGAAAGGTCTTCAGCGCCGGCACGTCCTCAACCGTGGCGAAGGGGTCCCATTCCTGGCCCTCGGGGACACCCATGTCCTTTTGCCAACTGGCCATCTGCGCCTTGGTCATCAGACCGCCGTGATTGTCCTTGTGCCCGGCAATGGGCGTGCCCCAGCCCTTGATCGTGTAGGCGAGAAAGCAGGTCGGGCGGTCGTGGTCGATGGCGGCAAAGGTCTCGGCCATGGTCTCCACGCAATTGCCGCCGAGGTTTTCCATCAGCGCCGCAAGCTCAGTGTCGCTGCGCCGGTCGATGAGCGCGCTCACATCGCCCTGATCGCCCAGATCGTCCATCAGCCGTTTGCGCCAGACCGCGCCGCCCATATAGGTCAGCGCCGAATATTCGGTGTTGGGGCAGGCGTCGATCCAGTCGCGCAGCCGCGCGCCGCCCGGTTCCTCGAATGCCGCCCGTTGCAGCGCGCCGTATTTGACCCGCACCACATCCCAGCCAAACGCCTCGAAGATCTTTTCGATGCGGGTGAACAGCCCCTCGCGCACGATCCCGTCCAGCGACTGGCGGTTATAGTCGATGATCCACCAGGTGTTGCGCAGGTCGTTCTTCCAGCCTTCCTGGAGCACTTCGTAGATATTGCCCTCGTCCATCTCGGCATCGCCCACCAGCGCCACCATGCGCCCGGGTGTGACCTCCTCGCCCCAGCTCTTGGCGGTGATGAAATCCTGCACCATGGAGGCAAGCGCGGTAATCCCGACGCCAAGCCCCACTGAGCCGGTCGAGAAATCCACGTCGTCGATATCCTTGGTGCGGCTGGGATAGCTCTGCACCCCGCCGAAACCGCGGAAATTCTCCATCTTCTCTCGGGTCTGGTTGCCCATGAGATATTGCATCGCGTGGAACAGCGGCGAGGCATGCGGCTTGACCGCAACCCGGTCCTCGGGCCGCAGGGTCGAGAAATAGAGCGCCGTCATGATCGATACCATGGAGGCCGAGGATGCCTGGTGCCCGCCCACCTTGATGCCGTCCACCTTGGGGCGGACATGGTTAGCGTTGTGGATCATCCAGTGCGACAGCCACAGCAGCCGTTGCTCGATGGTCTTGAGGTGGTCGGTCATCGGGCGTCCCTCCTTGTGCGGGGCAGTGGGATTTGGCGGATCACGGCGCGCAAGCGCGGGCGGGCTCCTGCAACCGGTCTGTGCCGGCGGGAGTCTTCTGGGGCGTGACCGCGAAATGTTGGGGCAGTATGGCGGATTTTTCGACGGGCATGTGCGATATCGACAAATCCGGGGTGGCCTTGGGCGGGGCGCTCCGGGAAAAGCTCTTTCTCCGGAGCGCCCGAAACGCGCCTCAGCCGTCTTTGTAGTAGTAGCTGTAGCCGTTCAGCGCCGGTGCGCCGCCGAGATGGGCATAGAGCACCTTGGAGCCTTCCGGGAAGAAGCCCTTCTTGGTGAGGTCGATCAGACCCTGCATGGATTTGCCCTCATAGACCGGGTCGGTCATCATCGCCTCGGTGCGGGCGGCCAGACGGATCGCCTCGTTGGTCTCTTCCGAGGGCACGCCGTAAGCGGGGTAGGCGTAATCCTCGTTGATGACGATCTCGTCGTCGCGCACGGCCCGGCCGAGGCCCACCAGCTCGGCGGTGTTGTCAACGATGCCGCGCACCTGCGCACGGGTCTGCTCCGGCGTGGCCGAGGCGTCGATGCCGATCACCCGGTCGGCGCGGCCCTGATCGGCGAAGCCCACGATCATGCCCGCCTGGGTCGAGCCGGTCACCACGCAGACCACGATATAGTCGAACTTGAAGCCCAGCTCTTCTTCCTGCTGCGCCACCTCTTCGGCAAAGCCGATATAGCCGAGCGCGCCGTATTTGTGCACCGAGGCGCCCGCCGGGATCGCATAGGGCTTGCCGCCGGAATCCTTGACCGACTGGATCGCGTCTTCCCAGCTCTTGCGGATGCCGATGTCGAACCCGTCATCCACCAGCCGCGAATCCGCGCCCATGAGGCGGGTCATCAGGATGTTGCCCACCCGGTCGTAAACGGCATCGTAATGCGGCACCCATTTTTCCTGGATCACCACGCAACCCATGCCGATCTTGGCGGCGGTGGCGGCGACCATGCGGGTGTGGTTCGACTGCACGCCGCCGATCGACACCAGCGTGTCGGCGCCCGAGGCGATGGCGTCGGGCACGATATATTCCAGCTTGCGCAGCTTGTTGCCGCCCATGGCAAGGCCCGAGTTGCAGTCTTCGCGCTTGGCATAGATCTCGACCTTGCCGCCGAGCGCTTCGGAAAGCCGGGGCAGGTGTTCGATGGCGGTGGCGCCGAAGGTGAGCGGGTAGCGGTCGAATTTGTCGAGCAGTGACATGGTGAACTCCTGTTGTCTCTGCCGCGCAGGCTAGCGGATAAGATGTGAAAGGTGCTTTCTAATTTTAGCCTTTATTTTCCTTATTTTTGGGTTTTTATGGATAGATACGCGTGATAGCTATCAAATAGCTCCATTAAAATGAGAGATTCTTTCATGTCGGATCTGGACCGAATCGACCGCGAGATTCTGCGTCATCTCCAGCGCGACGGGCGGCTCACCAATGCCGAGATCGCCGAGACGGTAAACGTCAGCCCGGCGACCTGTCACCGCCGGACGCAGCGGCTGTTTTCCGAGGGGCATATCAGCGGCGTGCATGCGCGGGTGAATCCGGTCTCGGTGGGGCTGGGGGCGCTGGTGATGGTGGGGGTGGTGCTCGACCGCTCGACGCCGGACAGTTTCGCCGCCTTCGAACGTGCCGCGACCGAGATGAGGGAGGTGCTGGAATGCCAGCTCGTGGCCGGCGATTTCGACTATCTGCTCAAGATCCGCGTGCGCGATATGGCCGATTTCAACCTGCTGCACGGCAAGGCGCTCATTGCCCTGCCGGGGGTGCGGCAGATCCGGACCTTCTTTGTGATGAAGGAAGTGAAGGAAAAGACCGCGCTGGCCTTTTGAGCGCGCGCTCCGGTCCGTCAGATCCCGCGCAGGGCAGGGGAGAGCGCGGCCGTCACCGCATCGGTCTGCCCCTCGACGATATCGGCCAGCAGCCGCCCGGTGGTGGGGCCGAGGGTAAAGCCCTGATGCCCGTGGCCGAAATCGAACCACAACCCGCGATGGCGCGGCGCGGCGCCGACCAGCGGCAGCATGTCGGGCAGGCAGGGCCGGTGCCCGTGCCAGGTGCTGTCGGGCACCGGCGCGCCCAGATCCAGCAGTTCACTTGCGGCGCGCTGGCCGCGCTCGAGCTGGCGCAGGGTGCGCGGCGCGTTGCGGCCCACCAGCTCGGCGCCGGTGGTGATCCGCAGCCCGCGTGTCATGGAGCTCATGACGATGCCGTTTGCATCGTCCAGACAGGGCCGGTTCAGCGGCGTCGGTGCGTTGAAATGACCGTGATAGCCGCGCTTCCAGATCATGTGGATGCGGTAGCCCAGCGGTGCCAGCAGATCCGGCGACCAGGGGCCGAGCGCAACCACCACGTCAGAGGCCTCGACCGGCCCCTCGCTGCTTTCGACCTTCCAGCCGTTGCCGGTCTCGGTCAGGCTGGTGGCGTCGCCGGTCAGCACCCGACCGCCGCGCGCAAGGAAAAGATCCGCATAGGCGCGGGTCAGCGCGCCGGGGTCCGAGGAGCTCCAGCTGTCGGTCCAGAGCAGCATGCCGGCCAGCGGGCCGTTTAGCGCCGGTTCGGCCTTGGCCAGTGCGCCGCCGGTCAGAACCTCCGATCCCAGACCGTAGCGGTCACGCATGCGCTCGGCATTGGCCGCCGCCACGTCCAGCGTCCGCGCCGTCCGGTAAAGCTCGCCCAGCCCGGTGCGCCGGATCAGCGCCTCGCTCTCCGAGGCGGCGATGAGCGGCGCGTGATCGGCGGTGGCGCTGAGCACAAGCGGCGCGTAGCCCTTGGAGAGCACCGCGTGACGCGCGGGCGCCGAGTGTCGGAAATAGCGCCAGAGCGCCGGGGCGACACTTGGTAGGTCGCGCAGATGCCAGAGCACATCGTTGCTCCGGCCCGTGGCATAGGAGAACAGCGTCGCGATGTCGTGCGGAATGGCATAGGGCTCCACCGCCTCGGCCTGGATCACCCCGGCATTGCCGTGGCTGGTCTCTGTACCGGGCGGGCTGCGGTCCAGTACGGTGACCGCATGGCCGCGCGCCTGAAGCGCCAGCGCCGCGCCGATGCCGACCATGCCGGCGCCGAGAACGATGAATTCCGCCATTCCGCCTGTCTCCCGAGCTGGGCCTCAGCCCTCTGCGATCACCGTGATTTCCACCTTGGCGTCGATCATCAGCGCGCAGCCGATAGTGGTGCGCACCGGGAAGGGCTCGGGGAACATCTCGGAATAGACCGCGTTGAAATCGGCGAAATCCGCCGGATCGGTCAGGTAGCAGGTGCAGGACAGGACGTTCGACAGGTCGAGCCCTTCCTTGGCCAGCGTCGCGGTGATGTTCTCGATGCACTGACGGGTCTGCGCCGCGATGCCCTCGGGCATGGTGCCGTCGGCGGCAAAGCCCAGCTCGCCAGAGAGATATAGCGTCTTGCCGGAACGGCGGGTCTTGGAGAGGGGGATGGCCATGAGTTTGGTCCTTTTCCTGGGTTAGTCGAAGGTCAGAAAGCCGGGAGCTTCGCTGAGACGCGGCGCGGCGGCAAGAGCTGCGATGTCGGGCCCGCGCGGCGCCAGATCGGAGAGCCCCGCGATCACCGCTTCCAGCTCGGCGGCGACGGCCAGCACACCCAGGTCGTCATGCCGTTTGCCGACGATCTGAAGCCCGAAGGGCATGTTGTTGGTGTCACGCCCGCAGGGGATGGTGATCGAGGGATGGCCCGGAATGGTCGAGGCATAGGCCATGGCCAGCCAGTGATAATAGCTCTTGGTCGCCACACCGTCGATTTCGGTCGGGTAGAGCTCGTGCCAATTGCGCGGGCTGATGCAGACGGCGGGCGAGATCAGGTAATCGGTGGTCTCGAAAAACGCCTGCCAGGCGCGGTAATAGCGGCCCTGGCCAAAGATCGCCTGCGCCACATCCTCGGCGGAATAGGAGCGGCCTTCCTCGACGTTGTCGCGCACATTGGGGCCGACCAGCTCGGGCTGTTCGTCCACCAGCTTGGCATGCACGCCGAGGAACTGCACCGCGCGCAGCACCGAAAAGATGCGGTCCGCATCGGTGCAATCGGGCGCGGTCTCCTCGATCTGCCCGAAGAAGGGGGCAAGCTGCGGCATCGCCTTGCGGAAATGCTCGCGCATGATGGTTTCGGTGGGGGCGAAGCCGTAATCCTCGGTCACCGCGATCTTCAGCGACGACAGATCGCGGCGCGGCAGATTGGCGAACCCGGCGGGATCCCAGGGCGTCTTGCCGTTCTGGATCAGCGTATAGGGGTCGTTGCGGTCGGGGCGTGCGAGCACCGAGAGCATGAGCGCGCAATCGGCAACGCTGCGGGCCATGGGGCCCGAGGTCGGCATCGGGATCAGCGCCGCCGCCCGCGTGTTGCCGGGCACCACGCCGGGGCTGGGCCGGTAGCCGACGATGCCGCAGAACGCCGCCGGATTGCGCAGGCTGCCGCCGGTATCCGAGCCGGTGGCGAGCGGGGCATAGCCGCAGGCCAGCGCCACCGCCGAGCCGCCGGACGAGCCCGCGCAGCTGCGCGTCAGGTCATGCGGGTTGGCGGTCACGCCATAGACGCGGTTGCGGGTGTTGCCGCCGGCGCTCCATTCGGGGTTGTTGGTCTTGCCCATGGGCGTCGCGCCCGCCTGACGCATCGCCGCGACAATGGCGTCATCGCCGGTGGCGATATTGTCGCGGAACGCCTCGGAGCCGAAGGTGGTGGGCAGGCCCTTCACGTCGATCATGTCCTTCACGCCGAAGGGCAGCCCGTGCAGCGCACCCAGCGGCGCGCCGGACATCACCGCCGCCTCTGCCGCTTTCGCCCCGGCGCGCAGCCCGTCGAAATCGCGCGCCACAAGCGCGTTCACCGCGTGGTCGACCTTTTCGACACGGGCAATGCAGGCCTCGGCCAGATCGACGGGCGAAAGCGCCTTGCGCGCGATGAGGCTGCGCGCCTCGATGGCGCCGAGATCGGCGGGGTCGGTTGCGGTCATGTCATGTCTCCCTGCATGCCGGCGGCGGGGCCGAGGCTGCGGCCCGCCGCGACATGGCTCTGATAGATCTCTTCGGGCAGAAAGGCGCCGCCGGTGGTCCAGACCACATGCACCGCCTGTGCTTCGCGCCCCGCCAGATGCGCGGCGCAGAACGCCCGTCCGGCCTCGGTGCCTTCCAGCATCTGCGGCCCACCAAAGCCCGACGCCGCCGAGGGCTCCAGCCGCAGCCCTTCCGCATCGGCCATCGCGAGCCAGCGGAAGAGGTCGTCGTCGGTGACGGTAAACACCCCGGCCAACCGGCGGCGCATGCGCTCGGCCACCAGTTGCGACATGGTGGCGACGGCCATGCCATCCGCCTCGGTGCGGTTGCTGAGCCCCAGCTCATAGACCGAGGTTTCGCGTCCCGGCCCGTGGCGCATCTGAACCAGCGCAGACGGCGCCTGCACCGGCTCGACAAAGAACGGATGCACATCGGCGCCGAACACGCCGCGTGCGCCATAGGCGATGCCGCCCGGCGCGCCACCGATGCCGCAGGGCAGGTAGAGGATCAGCGGGCGCTCCGGCCCGATGGCGAGGCCCATGGCGTCTAGCTGGTCCTTCAGCTCGGCGGCGGCGGCGCTGTAGCCGTTGAAGAGCAGCGCCGAGCTTTCATCGTCGACGAAATGGGTCAGCGGATCGTGCGCGGCGATGTCGCGGGCGGTGGCCACGGCGGTGGAGTAGTCGCTGCGGTGCTGCACCACCTCGACGCCGAGATCGCGCAGCCGCGCCACCTTCCACGCCTTGGCGTCATGCGACATGTGCACCGTCGCCGCATATCCCAGCACCCGCGCCGAGATCCCGACGCTGAGCCCGAGATTGCCGGTGGAGCCCACCGCGATGCGGCGCTTGGCGAAAAACGCGCGGGCCTCGGGGCCTGCGAGCGTGGCGATGTCGCCGCCCTCGGCCAGAAGGCCGGCGGCGCGGGCCTGCGCCACGGCGGTGCTGAGCACTTCGAACACACCGCCGCGCGCCTTGACCGAGCCCGCGACCGGCAGCGCGTGGTCGCCCTTGACCAGCAGCGTGGCCAGATCCGGCGCGGCGGCGGCCAGCGCCTCCCGGCAGCCGGGCACGGCGATGAGCTCGGAGCGGATCGCGCCCGAGGCGCCAAGCTCCGGCCAGAGCGCGGCGAGCAGCGGGGCAAAGCTCTGCCAGTCCGCCTGTGCCTGCGCGACATCGGCGGCGGCCTGCGGATCTTCCACAGGCGTATAGTCCGGGTTGGTCCAGAGCACGGGCTGGCCCGCGCGCAGCCGCTCCAGAAGCCTGTCGTCCTGCGGCTGGCTCATCCCATCAGCGCCTTGCGCAGCATATTGCCCGCCAGCAGAAGCACGGTGAGGGCAAAGACCAGCCGCAGCCGGGCGGGGCTCAGGCTGTGGGCGAGCTTCACGCCGACCGGCACCATCAGCAGCGAGGTCACCATGATCAGCGCCACGGCGGGCAGGTTCACATAACCCACGGTGCCCGGCGGCTTGCCGGCGATGCCCCAGCCGGTGAGCAGGAAGGCGATGAAACCGGGGATCGAGATCAGCAGCCCGAAGCCCGGCGAGGTGCCCACGGCGCGATGCGGCGGCACGTTATAGGCGGTGAGCAGCGGCACGGTGAAGCTGCCGCCGCCGATGCCCATCAGGGCCGAGAAAAACCCGATGATACCGCCATAAACGGCGCTCAGCGCGCGGCCCGGCAGCGTGTCGGAGATGCGCCAGCTGCGTTTGCCGAGCAGCATGTAAAGCCCCAGCGACACGCCGATACAGCCGAAGACCAGTTGCAGTTCCTGGCTGCGCAGGCTGGCGGCGGCAAGCACGCCCAGCACCGAGCCGATGGCGATGAACGGCCCCCAGCCGCGGATCAGCTCCATGCTCACCGCGCCGCGCTTGTGGTGCGAGGTGACCGAGCGCAGGGAGGTGACGATGATCGTGCCGGTCGAAGTGGCGACGCAGATCTGCATGAGCTGCTCGGGGTGATAGCCGAGCCCACTGAAGACGTAGTAGAAGGCGGGAACGAGGATGATCCCGCCGCCGACGCCGAGCAGGCCAGAGATGAGACCGGCCACGGCTCCGGCTGCGGCGATGACCGCGAAGAGGGTCAGAAGATCCATCGCTCAGGCCTCCGGTGCGCCATGTTCCGCCAGATCGGCGAGGAGGCCGGTCATGCCGAGCAGCGCCTGCCGCGACAGGGATTTCAGCACATGTTCGTTGGGCGCGTGCTGGTTGCAGCCGGCATAGGAATGCGGCACCCAGATCGTCGGCAGCGCCAGCACCTCGGCAAAGCAGTCATTGGGCAGTGAGCCGCCGAGATTGGGCAGGATATGCGGCGCGGTGCCGGTGCTGCGCGTCAGCGAGGCGGCTGCGAAACGCACCCAGGGGTGATCGGGGTCGAGTCGCGTGGCGGGAAAGGCGCCGCGATCGGAGGGGACGATCTCGACCTTGTCGAACCCGTGCTTGTCGAGATGGCGGCGCAGGGCGGGAAGGATGTCGTCGGGATCGGTGCCCACCACAAAGCGCAGCTGGCAGGTGGCGCGCGCCCAGCCCGAGATCGCGTTGACCGGCGCCTCGGGCACGCCCGACACCATGGCGAGCACCGCAAAGCTGTTCCAGCCAAAGACCCGCTCGGACATGGTGAGGCTTTCCTCGCCCCAGTCGGGATCGAGTGCGATGCCCGACTCGACGCCGGGCAGCACGGAAAGCACCTCGCGGATGCGCGGGGTGAGGCTGTCGGGGCGCCATTCCGGCACCGCGATCTGGCCGCGTTCGTCGGTGATGCAGGCCAGCGCATGCGCCAGGATGATCGCCGGATCGGCCAGCAGCCCGCCGAAATTGCCCGAGTGATGCGCGCCCTCGCGCAGATCCACCCGCAGATCGAAGAGCGCGCCGCCGCGCGAACCGGTGAAGATCGTCGGCGCCTCAGGCGACAGGCGCGGCCCGTCCGAGGCGATCAGCACGTCGGAGGCCAGCAGCTCTTTATGTTCTTCGCAGAACTGCTTGAGGCCGGGCGAGCCGTTTTCCTCGCCCATCTCGATCAGCACCTTGGCGTTGAAGCCAAGCTTGCCCTGCGCCTCGATCAGCGCCGCCATGGCGCGGATATTGATGAGGTGCTGGACCTTGTTGTCGGCGCTGCCGCGCCCGTAAAGCCGGTCGCCCTCCTCGGTCAGCTCAAACGGAGAGAGCCCGTCGCGCCACTGGTCTTCCTGCGCGCGGATCACGTCGCCATGGCCATAGACCAGCACCGTGGGCAGCGCGGGATCTTCGATGCGCTGCGCCACCAGCAGCGGGCCGGCGCCGGGCTGCGGATTGTCGAAGAGCTCGGTGGTAAAGCCCATCTCGGTGAGCATCGGCACCATCGCCTCGGTCAGATAGCCCATGAGATGCGGCGTGCCGCGCGGATCCTGGCTTTCCGTGGGGCGCGCGACCAGCGCCGCCAGCTCGGACTGGAAGCGTCCGCTGTCGAAATACTCGGTGATCTTGGCCAGCGCCGTGTCGCGGATTGCCATGTTGGGTCTCTTTCTTCGTAGGTCAGTCTGCCGTCACCCCGTCGCCCCAGGGCGAGAAGGTTTCGGTGGTGCCGGAATTGGTATTGCCCTCGCGCAGCACCCCGGCGGGGCAGGCAAAGGCGTAGGGGAAAGGCATGCGCTGCGCCAGTGCGAGCGGATGCGCGGCGGCCAGCGCCTCGGCCACCGGGCCGGCGAGCCGTTCGTCGGCCACCACCTGATCGCCGCCCGAGACGTCGATGCGCGGCGCCTCGATGGCCTCCTGCATCGACAAGCCCTGTTCGATGATATGACCGGCGATCTGGCCCACTGCGGGCATGATCTTGCGCCCGCCGCTGGCGCCGAGGGCAAAGCGTTTGCCGGGCGCCTCGCCGATCACCGGGCAGACATTCATCAGGCAGCGTTTGCCCGGGGCGAGCGAATTGGGTTTGCCCGGCTCCGGATCGAACCACATGATGCCGTTGTTGAGCAGCATGCCGGTCGAGGGAGAGACCACGCGGGAGCCGAAGATCGACAGCAGCGTCTGGGTCATGGCGACCATGTTGCCGTCGCGGTCGACGATGGAGAAATGCGTGGTGCAGCCCGGCGCCTTGGCGCTTTCGTGGTCGCCCATGCCGTCGAGCCGCGCCTTGTAGGCGGCTTTGAGCGCGGCGGCGCGGGCGAGATGGGCCTTGGGCGTGACGGCTTCCTCGGCGCTGTAGCCCTCGGTCCATGTGCCGACCGCATGGGCCAGCGTCGGCCCGGCGGTGAGTCCGGGCAGCGCAAAGAGCTGCCCGTCGCGGAAGGGGATGACCAGCGGGTCGGACCAGTCCGGCGCGTAGTCTGCCAGATCGTCCATCGTGAGGAACCCGCCCTTGGCGGTCACGTCGCCCACCAGCATCGCCGCGATGTCGCCGCGATAGAAATCCTCCGCGCCCGCCTCGGCGAGATGGCTCAGCGTGGCGGCATGGCGCGACTGGTCGAGCCTTATGTTCGACAGCGCCGTCCAGCCCGTGCCCTTGGGCCATTGCCCGTCGTCGAGGAAGAGCGCCGCCGCGTCGGCATCCTGCGCCAGATCGCGCGCCGAGGCGGCGATGACCAGCGCGGCGTACCAGTCCACATGCATCCCCTCGCTGGCAAAGCCGATGGCCGGGGCGAGCAACTCCTTCCATGGCATCCGGCCATAGCGGCGATGCGCCGCGGCGATCCCGGCGACGGTGCCGGGGACCGCGACCGAAGAGCCGCCGATGACGTTGCGGTCCTCGACCACCGCCTCCCAGGGGAAGAGGTCCGAGGCCTTGCCGGCGCCGGACAGCGGGTAATGCGCCGGATCGAGACTTGCCGAGCTGCGCATGCCGTAGTTCAGCGCCTGCGCGCGGCCCTCGTCCTCGCGCCAGATCATCATGCCGCCGCCGCCCATGGGGCCGGACATCCAGGGCTCCAGCACGCCGATGGCAAAGCTTACCGCAACGGCGGCGTCGAGCGCGTCGCCGCCCGCCGCCAGCACCTCGGCCCCGGCCTTGGCGGCCAGCGCGTGCTGGGCCGCCACCACGCCGTTGGCGGTGGCGGTGACGCCGGGTTTGCGGGTGATCTGCGACGGCGAGAAAGAGCCGCTCATACTACGCCCCCGACGCCCGACGCGGCGCTGACCGGCGGCAGTTTCGACACGTCGGGCACGTCCCAGCCCTGGCCGGGCTGCGCTGCCAGAAGCTGCTGCGTGTAGGGGTGCGACGGCGCGCCGAACACCTTGTCCACGGTGCCGCGCTCGACGATGGCGCCCTGCTGCATCACGATGAGATTGTCGCAGACCTGCGCCGCGACCCGCAGATCGTGGGTGATGAACAGCACCGTCAGCCCCATCTTGTCGCGGATCTCGTTGAGCAATTTCAGCACTTCCTTCTGCACCGACACGTCCAGCGCCGAGACCGCCTCGTCGGCGATCAGCACTTTCGGTTCGACCATGAGCGCGCGGGCAATGCAAATGCGCTGGCGCTGGCCGCCGGAAAACTGGTTCGGATAGCGGTTGAGCGCCTCGGGATCGAGCCGCACGATCTTCATCAGCTCACGGGCGCGCGCCATCGCCTCGGCGCGGTCGCGACCGAAATTCACCGGCCCCTCGACGAGCTGGTCGCCGATGGTGCGGCGCGGGTTGAGCGAGCCATAGGGATCCTGAAAGACGATCTGGATCATCTTGCGGTAGGGGTGCAGCGCGCGCTTGGAGAAGGCAGCGATATTCGTGCCCTCGACCCAGACCGCGCCCTCGTCGGGATCTTCGAGCCGGATCAGGCATTTGACCAGCGTCGACTTGCCAGAGCCCGACTCGCCCACGATGCCAAGCGTCTCGCCCTTGCGCACGGCGAATTCGATATTCTTGCAGGCATGCACGATGCGGCCTGGGCGGAACATGTTGCCCTTGACGTGATAGGTCTTTTCCAGCCCGGCCACCTTCAGCAGCTCGGGCCGGCCGTCGAGACTGTCGCGCTCGACCCGTGTGCGGCGCGGCACCGCGTCGATCAGCAGGCGGGTATAGGGATGCTGCGGGCGGTTCAGCACCTCTTCGGCAGTGCCTTCCTCGACGATCCGGCCCTCTTTCATCACCACCACCCGGTCGGCGATCTCGGCCACCACGTCGAAATCGTGGGTGACGAACATGATACCCGCGCTGTGATGCTCGCGCAGCTCCTTGAGCAGATGCAGGATCTGCGCCTGGGTCGAGAGGTCGAGCGCGGTGGTCGGCTCATCGGCGATCAGCAGTGCCGGGTCGAGCGCCAGCGCCATGGCGATCACGATGCGCTGCCGCTGCCCGCCCGAAAGCTGGTGCGGATAGCTGGTATAGATGCGCTCGGGCTCGGGCAGGTGCACCTCTTGCAGCAGGCGCAGCGTGCGGGCGCGGCGCTCGGCGGCGGCAAGATCGGTGTGCTGCTCGAACATCTCCTCGATCTGGTTGCCGACCGTGTAGCAGGGGTTCAGCGCCGACATCGGTTCCTGAAAGATCATCGCCATGCGGCGCCCGCGCAGCTTGGCGTGCTCGCTTGCCGAGATCTTCAGCAGGTCCTGCCCGTCGAAGATCACCTCGCCCGAGGAGGGGGTCAGCGCCTTGGGCAGCAGGCCCATGGTGGTGAAGGAGGTGATCGACTTGCCCGAACCGGATTCGCCGACGATGCAGACGATCTCCTTGGGCTGGATGTCGAGGCTCAGAGCTTCGACCGCGTGGGGGCGGTCGCCGCCCTTGGGCAGATCGACCGTCAGGTTGCGGATGGAAAGGATGGGATCGCTCATCAGTTACGGCCCTCCGGTGCGGTGACATCGCGGATCGCGTCACCCAGCATGTTGATCGACAGGACGAGGCAGAACAGCGCCACACCCGGAATGGTGATAAGCCAGGGCTCGAAGAGCAGCATTTCCTTGCCTTCCGAGATCATCAGGCCCCAGGAAGGGGTGGGCGGCTGCACGCCGAGCCCGAGGAAGGAGAGTGCCGCCTCCAGGATGATGGCGTGGGCCATTTCCAGCGTGAAGATCACGATCAGGTGGTTCATCACATTGGGCAGGATGTCTTTCCACAGCACGCGAGGCAGGGAGGCGCCCAGCACCTCGGCGGCGGCGACATACTCCAGCTTGCGCACCTGCATGGTGGCCGAGCGCAGCACCACGGCGAAGCGGTCCCAGAGCAGCAGGCCCAGCACCGAGACCACCACCATCAGCGAGCCGCCGAAGAGCGCGACCACCGCCAGCGCCACCAGCACCACCGGCATGGCGAGGCGCACGTTGATGAGGAAGGTCACGGCCATGTCGACGCGGCCGCCGAAATAGCCCGCGAGGATGCCCAGCACCGAGCCGATCACCGCCGAGATCGTGGCGGCGAAAATCCCGATCATCAGCGAGATGCGCGCGCCATAGGCGAGGCGGGACCAGAAATCGCGCCCCAGCGCATCGGTGCCCAGCCAGTGCTCGGCCTCGCCGCCGAGGAACACCGGCGGCTTCATCCGCGCCAGAAGATCCTGGTCATAGGGGCTGTACTGGGTCAGCAGCGGCGCAAAGATCGCGACGAAGACGATGATCCCCATCAGCGTGGTGCCGAAGATCAGGCCGCGGTGGCGCAGGGCGCGGCGCAGCATGGCCTGGCGCGGGGTCAGCGGCGCTTCGCGGGCGGGGGGTGTTGCGGGGGAGGCGGCAGCGGTCTGTGTCATGTGTCGGCTCCGAGGCTCAGCCCACGCGCAGGCGCGGATCCATCCACGCGTTCAGCACGTCGGCAAGGAAAGTGAAGAGGATGTAGAACATCGAGAAGACGAGGATCAGCGCCTGCATCACCGGCAGGTCGTTGCGGCTGATGCTTTCCCAGGCGAGGAAGCCCGCCCCGTGCAGCGCAAAGATCGACTCGACCACAATGGAGCCGCCCAGCATGAAACCCATCTGCACGGCGGCGAGCGAGATCACCGGGATCACCGCGTTGCGCAGCGCGTGCTTGAACAGCACCTTGCGCGGGTTCAGCCCCTTGGCGCGGGCGGTACGGATGTAATCCGCCGAGAGCACCTCGATCATGCCGGCGCGGGTCAGGCGCATGATGGCGGGGGTGGCGTAGTATCCCAGAACCACGGTGGGCAGGATGAAGTGTTTCCAGCTATCGGAACCCGACGCGGGCACCAGCCCCAGCTTGATCGAAAAGACCACGATCAGGATCAGACCGAACCAGAAGGACGGGATCGCCTGCCCGACCACCGAGATGAACAGCGCCGCGCGGTCGATCAGCGAATTGGGCCGCACCGCTGCCGCCACACCCATCGGGATCGCGAGGATCAGCGCGAAGGAGATCGCAAGCAGCCCCAGCGTCATGGTCACGCCCAGCCGGTCGCCGATGATCTGGGTGGTCGGCAGGTCGAAATACCACGACCGCCCCAGATCGCCCTGCGCGGCGGAAACCAGCCAGTCGGCATATTGCACAGGCAGCGGCCTGTCGAAGCCGTATCGCTCGGTGATAGCGGCGATGTCTTCGGAAGAGGCGTTCTCGCCCGCGATGGAGATTGCGGGGTCTCCGGCGAGGAAGAGCAGGCTGAAGCTGATCGCCGAAACGGTCAGCGCGACAAGTGCCGCGAGCCCGAGGCGTTTGAGAATATAGAGCAGCATCTGAGGATCCTGTGGTCAGGCGATGCCCGGCAGCACAGATGGCTGCCGGGCACCAAGAGGGATTAGTTCCACGAGAAGTCGAAGAAGCGTACCAGCTCGTCATCGGTGGGGGTGAAGTCCATCTCCTGGCTCATCACGTAGTTCACGTTGTAGGTCCAGAGCGGCACCCAGTAGGCTTCGGTGGTGATCTTCTGAAGCGCCTTGGAATAGAGCGCCTTGCGCTCTTCTTTGTCGATGGTGGTGTCGGCGGTCTCGATCCAGTCGATCACTTCGGGATCGCGCGCATCGTCCTGCGGGCCTTCGGTGAAGAATTCCGCGGTGATCGCCGAGGCGTCGGCCACTGAGTTCGACCCCCAGGTCAGGAAGGCCATGGGAACCTCGCCCTTGCGGTGCTTTTCGCGCAGTGCCGCGTATTGCATGAAGTTGAGGTTGGTGGTGATGCCGACCTCATTGAGATACCCCATGATCGCCTCGGCATAGGGCCGGTTGCGATAGGCATAGAAGTCGATCTCGAACCCGTCGGGATAGCCAGCCTCGGCCAGCAGTTCCTTGGACTTCTCGGGATCGTACTCGTAGCCGGTCACCGACTGGTCGCAGGCGAACTGCGCGGGCGAGCAGGCGGTGTCGATCACTTCCGACGAGCCCTTGACCAGCGCATCGACAATCGCCTGACGGTCGATGGCGTGATAGACCGCCTCGCGCACACGCTGGTCGGTCATCGGGCCCTCGCCCGAGCGACCAGCGGTGTCCATGGTGATGTAGCCCACGCGCATCGCCGGCGCGTTCACCACGGTATATTTGCCCATCGCTTCGAGCTTTTCGGCCTGATCGGCGGGCACGCCCCAGAGGAAGTCCAGCGTGCCGTTGAAGAACTCGGCGATCTGGGTGTTCACCTCGGGAATGGTGCGGATCTCGACATTGCCGACCCCGGCCATGCCTTTCGGCCCGTCGAAATAGTCGTCGTTGCGCTCCAGCGTGAAGCTCTTGCCCGGTTCCAGTTCGGCCAGCTTGAACGGGCCGGTGCCGATGGGTTTCAGGCCCATGCCGGTGGGGCCGACCTCGGCGTAATACTCATCGGGATACATGGCGACGGGGCCGGCGAGGAATTCCTCGGCAGCGGGGAAGGGCGCCGGGAGGATGATCCGCACGGTGTAATCGTCGATCTTTTCCGCGTGATCGATCCAGCCGACATTGGCCTTGTTCTTCACGCCGTTTTCCGGATCGGTCACGTAGTTGATCGTGTAGACCACGTCATCGGCGTTGAACGGTTCGCCATTGTGGAAGGTGACGCCTTCGCGCAGCGTCAGTTGGAGCGTAACGTCGTCGATCCAGGTCCAGTCGGTGGCCAGGTTGCCCTTGTACTCGCCGGTCTGCGGATCGCGGTAGAGAAGCCCGTCCCAGACCGCGTGATTGAGCAGCAGGCCTTCGCGTGCGGTGTTGAAATAGGTGTCCGCGGTCTCGAGCTCTTTGTTGAATGCCATCGACACGGTGTCGCTGGCTTTGTCCGCAAAAGCCGGGGCGGACAGGCAGGCGCACAGTGCGGTTCCAGAGAGAAGTTTCCATATTTTCATGAGGTTAAGCTCCGAGTTGGTCGTTTTAAGGGTTGTATTCTGTCTTTTTATATTGTATACAAAAATCATGGATTGCATATCGTCAAGGGTTTTCCGCTGTGACCGATCATTTGAAGACCGCTGCCCGTATCTGCTCAATAATTGAGCAGCGTATCGCCTCCGGCGCTTATGAAGATGGCGACAAGCTAAGTGAGATGGCGTTGGCCGAGCAGCTCAAGGTGTCACGCACGCCGTTGCGCGAGGCGTTTCAGATGCTCGATTCCATCGGGCTGGTGACGCTGATTCCGCGCCGTGGGGCATTTGTGAAACGCCCGACCATGACGCGGCTCGTTGAGATGTTCGAGGTGATGGCAGAGCTGGAAGCGTGGTGCGTGCGTCTGGCGACCAAGCGGATCACCGCGGCGCAGCGTCTCTATCTGCGGCAGGCGGCACAAGATTGCGACGCCGCTTTGCAGGCGGGTGCGCCGGATCGCTATTACGAGGCGAACAACCGGTTGCACGGGATGATCTATGAGGCCTCGGGCAACCAGGTGCTGGCGGAAGAAACCCAGCGCATGCACCGGCGCCTGCGCCCGTTCCGGCGTCAGCAGCTCGATGTGAGCGGGCGTCTGGCGAAATCCATGAAAGAGCACGCCGATATTCTCGATGCGATGAATGCAGGCGATGCCGACCGCGCGGCGGATCTGATGCGCCTGCACATCAACACGCTGAGCTCGACCTATGACAGCTATCTGACCACGCTGGGAGAGCATGTTCGGGACAATGCCTGAGCCGAGCCGTAGGGCGCGCGGGGCAGTTCGTTCGACAGGTTGCGCCGCTAGACGCGGTTCGTCCCGGGCCGCAGATCGCGCAGTGCTGCGAGAACGCGGTCATTCGCGGTTCGGTCTCCGATGGTGATCCGTAGGGCCGGACGGTCGGACATCCGGAAACCGATGATCAGGATACCCTGGTCTTTCAGGGCCTCGATCCGGTCCAGGCCATCCTCTGGGCCAAGTAGCGCGATGAAATTCGCCGCCGTCTCCAGCGGCTCATAACCCGCCTCGGTCAAGGCCGCCCGCATCCGCGCGCTCTCGGAGAGCGGTTCCGCCGCCATGGCCCGCGAATAGGGCAGATCAGTCAGCGCGGCGAGCCCTGCAGCGAGCGACAGGCGCCCGAGGCTGAAATTCGAGCGCACCTTGTGCATGGCCGTGGCAAGTTCCGCGCTGTCCGCGCGGCCATAGCCCACCCGCGCCCCAGCCTGTCCGCCGCCCGCGAGGTGCCGCGCTCCAGCATGAGCGCCTCGAAGACCTTCAGCAGGTTGAGGTCGAGATGTTTGTGGAGGGTCTTGTCTTGCGCCACGTCCCGTCCCCTTGCGTGCAGGCCCTTCGCGCCGACCCCGGGGCGGAGTTTATCCATCGCTTGCCCCTGTTCAAGGCGCCGCCAGTGCGCAGGGCGGTTGATCCCCGTACGCAAAAGATATACATTCCTGAATGTAGATCATTCCGAAAGGGCGCAAGATGCAGGTTTCCAGATGGGGCAATTCGCTGGCCGTGCGCCTGCCTGCGGATCTCGTGCGCGCGCTGGATCTGAAAGAGGGCGACCGGATCGAGCTGCACGCGGATGCTCAGGGTCTGGCCGTGTCGCGCCAGCCCCGTGCAGACGAGATCCTCGCCGGCCTGCGGCGGTTCCGGGGGCGTCTGCCCGAGGGCGCGCAGCTGAGCCGCGACGCCGCGCATGAGCGCTGAGTTCTTCGACACCAATATCATCCTCTACCTGCTGAGCGACGGCCCCAAGGCCGATATCGCCGAGCGCCTGCTGGCGCGCGGCGGCACGATCAGCGTGCAGGTACTGAACGAGGCGCTGGTCAACTGCCGCCGCAAGGCCGGGATGAGCTGGGACGAGGCGGGCGCCTTTCTCGGGGCGATCCGGGGTCTTTGCGATGTGCTCCCGCTGACCGAAGACACTCACGATATCGGGCGGGCCCTGTCGGAGCGCTATGGCTTTTCCGTCTATGACGGCATGATCGTCGGCGCGGCCCTGTCGTCGGGCTGCACCCTGCTCTGGTCGGAAGACATGCATAACGGGCTGCTGGTCGAGGGGCGGTTACGTATCCGCAATCCCTTTGCAGACGCGCAGCCGCCGACCTGACCGTTACTCCTTGCCCGCCGCCAGCTCGACCAGCGTCAGGCAAAGATTGGTGGCCATCGCCATATCCTGCACCGAAATCCACTCCAGCGGACCGTGGAAGTTCTGCATGCCGGTGAAGAGGTTCGGCGTCGGCACACCCATCTCGGTCAGCCGCGAACCGTCGGTACCGCCCCGGATCGGCACCGAAACCGGCTCCACCCCGATCTTGCGGCAGGCGTCGCGGGCGAGGTTCACCGGGGTCATGTCCTCTTCGAGCCAGTAGCGCATATTGCGGTATTGCGGCGTGATCTCGCAGGTGATCGTGGCGCGCGGCTCGGTCGACTGCACCGCCGCGCAGATTCGGCGCAGCATTTCGCCCTTTTCCGCCAGCCCCTCGCGCTCGAAATCGCGCAGGATCAGCTTGAGCCGCATCTGCGAGGAGCCGCCGGTCATGTCGGTGACATGAACGAAGCCCTCGGTGCCGTCGGTCGTCTCGGGCGACATGGTGGCCTGCGGCAGCAGATCCACGATCTTGGCCGCGAGATGGATGGCGTTCACCATCTTGCCCTTGGCAAAGCCCGGATGGATCGACACGCCGGTGACGGTGATCTCGGCCCCGTCCGCCGAGAAGGTCTCGTATTCGATCTCGCCCACGCGGCCGCCGTCGAACGTATAGGCAAAGGCGACGCCAAGGTCTTCGGGCAGCGCCTTGTCCACACCGCGCCCGATCTCCTCGTCCGGGGTAAAGGCGATGCGGATCGGCCCGTGCGGGATTTCGGGATGCGCCAGCAGATGGTGCGCGGCGGCCATGACGATGGCCACCCCGGCCTTGTCATCGGCGCCCAGCAGCGTGGTGCCAGAGGCGGTGACAAGGTCATGTCCCTGCTTCTCGGCGAGATAGGGATACTCCTTGGGCGACAAGACCAGCGCGGCATCGTCGGGAAAACTGATGTCCCCGCCGTTATAGCCGCGCACCACGCGCGGCTTGACGCCGCTCGCGTTGAACTGCGGCGCGGTATCCACATGCGCCAGCAGGCCGATGGTCGGGCCCTCGGCGGTGCCGGGGATCGTCGCCAGCACCGCGCCATACTCGGTCAGTTGCACATCCTCGGCGCCGATCTCAGCAAGCTCCGTCTCCAGCAGGCGCAGCATGCCGAACTGCACCTCGGTGCTGGGCGCGCTGGGGGAGTCGGCGTCGCTCTGGCTGTCGATGGCCGCATAGCGGACGAGACGATCTTCGAGTTCCTTGTCGAACGGGTTTTGCATCGGGCCTCTCATCGTTTTGCGCAGAGAAGGGCGGGCGGGGCGCCGAGAGTCAAGCCTCGGCGCCTCAGGAGCGCGTTACTCTCCGAGCGCGATCCCCTCGCGGCGGGGATCGGCGCCGCCAAGCAAAGTCTCGCCAAGCGAGATCGCGTGAAGGCCCGAGTTCAGATCGCGGGTGCTGACCTCATATCCCAGCGCGCTGAGCGGCTCGGCCAGATCGGCGGCGGCGGTGCCCGCTTCCAGATCGTAGGTGCCGAAGCGGTTCACCAGATGCGGCATCGCGACGGCCTGCTGCACATCCATGCCCCAGTCGAGATGCGCGATGATGCCCTGCGCCACATAGCCGATGATGCGGCTGCCGCCCGGGCTGCCGATCACCAGCACCGGGGCGCCGTCCTTCAGCACGATGGTGGGCGCCATGGAGGAACGCGGCCGCTTGCCCGGTTCGACCCGGTTGGCGATGGGCACGCCGTCCGCATGGCTGCGGAAAGAGAAATCCGTCAGCTCGTTGTTGAGCAGGAAGCCATGGGTCATCAGCCGCGAGCCGAAGCCGTTCTCGATGGTCGTCGTCATCGACAGCGCGTTGCCCTCTGCATCGACAATCGAAATATGCGAGGTCGAGGGGAATTCGATGCTCTCATCGTCGGCGAGCAGCATCGCGTGATCCCATTCCGGCGCGCCGGGCGCGACTTCGGGCAGAGTGTCGTCGCCCGAGAGGAGCTTGGCGCGGTCCCGCAGATATTCCGGCGCGACCAGCCCCTTCACCGGCACCGGCACGAAATCGGTGTCGGCCATGTAGCGCCCGCGATCGGCGAAGGCGAGGCGCGAGGCATCGCCGATCAGCCGCCAGGCCTCGGGGCTCTGCGACCCCAGCGCGGCAAGGTCGTAGCTGTCGAGCATGCCCAGGATCTGCCCCACGGTCAGTGCGCCGGACGAGGGCGGACCCATGCCGCAGACATCGTGAGCGCGGTATTCGGCACAGACGGCGGGCCGCTCGATCACCCGGTAAAGCGCCAGATCGGCGGTCGAGAGCCGCCCCGGATTGCCCTCGGCACCGCGCACGGTGGCGACCAGATCCTCGGCGATCTCGCCAGTATAGAAGGCATCGGCCCCGCCGGCCGCGAGCTTGCGCAGGGTCTCTGCATAAGGCGCGTTGGTCAGCGTGTCGCCCGCCGCGATGGCGGTGCCGCCGGGAAAGAAATAGGCGGCAGTGTCGGGAAAGCGCTGGAGCCGCTCGGCGTCCTCCGCCACGAGCCCTGCAAGCCGGGGCGAGACGGAAAAGCCGCCCTCGGCCAGCCGGATGGCGTCGTCGAAAAGCCCCGCCCAATCGGCGCGGCCCCAGCGGCGATGCGCCTCTTCCAGCAGCATCGGCGTGCCTGGCGTGCCGACCGACAGCCCGCCAACCACCGCGTCGAAGAATTTCAGCGGCGCGCCTGTCTCGTCCTGAAACTGGCGCGGATCGGCATCGAGCGGCGCGGTTTCCCGCGCATCCAGCGTGGTGACCTTGCCGCTTGCCGCATCGTACCAGACCAGAAAGGCACCGCCGCCCAGCCCGGAGGATTGCGGTTCGACCAGCCCCAGCACCGTCTGCACCGCCACCATCGCATCCGCCGCGCTGCCGCCCGCGCGCAGCACCTTGGCCCCGGCTTCGACCGCCAGCGGGTTGGCCGCCGCGATCATCCAGTTTTCCGCCGCGACCGGTGTTCCGGCGTCCTTGGCCGCCATCGCGGCCTGCGCCGCGTCCGAAAGACCCGAAAAGGCCGCGGCGGGATCGGTCTGCGCCT
This sequence comes from Salipiger abyssi, assembly GCF_017311415.1. GTDB lineage: Bacteria > Pseudomonadota > Alphaproteobacteria > Rhodobacterales > Rhodobacteraceae > Salipiger > Salipiger abyssi_A. Next base: position 86,356 of record NZ_JAEKIS010000004.1, read on the forward strand.
CGGGCGCGACCGCATCCGCCGCCTCCTGCGCCAGAGCGGGGAGGGCAAGAAGGCCCGCAATGGTTGCCAGACAGGTCAATCGTCTCATGGCTGTTTCTCCCGGCGAACACAATTTTGACCTGAGCCTAGCACGGCAAAATATCGGGGTCATTCGTTCGCTGTGGAGAAAGGGGAGCGCGGCCCGTCTCTCGCCCCGCCGGTGCGGGGTTCATGAGCGTGCCGCTCCTCAGCCGCTGCGCCGACAGAGGCGCAGCGGCATTGTCAGAGTATCAGGGACAGCCCCAAGCGCTAGCGGTCACGCCTTTGCGTAGACCGGAAAGACGCTGGCGTCGCCGTAATCCTTGATCGGCTCGATAGTCTTCAGCGCCTCGATATCGGCGTCGGAGATTTCAAACTCCACGGCGGCGTTGCTCTTCATGTGGTCCGGGTTGCCGGTTTTCGGCAGTGCCACCAGCCCGAGTTGCAGCACATAGCGGATGCAGAGCTGCGGCACGGTCACGCCGTATTTCTCGGCCATGGCGCCGATCTCGGCATTGTCGAGGATCTTGCCGTGGGCGATGGGCGAATAGGCCTCGACGGTTACCCCCTTGCTCTTGGCATAGTCGATCAGCTCGAACGGCGTGTTGCTGATATGGGCGAGGATCTGATCGACCATCGGCTTGATACGTGCGTTTTCGAGCAGGTTGTCGAGATCTTCCTTTTGGAAGTTCGACACGCCGATGGCGCGGATCTTGCCGGCGTCATAGGCCTCTTCCAGCGCCTTCCATGCCGCGAGATTGCCTTCGAAAAAGCGGTCGTCGCCGGAAAAATTCGCCCATGGCTGCGGGCTGTGGATGATCATCAGGTCGATATAGTCGAGCCCGAGGGTTTCGAGCGAGCCTTCGATGGCGGCCTTGGCGCCGTCGTAATCCTTGATCTCGGCGGCGAGCTTGGTTTGCAGGAACAGCTTGTCGCGGGCGATGCCGGAGGCGCGGATGCCTTCGCCGACGCCGCGCTCGTTGCCATAGGCCTGCGCGGTGTCGATATGGCGATAGCCGAGCCCGATGGCCGCTTTCACGGCGTCTGCGGCCACGTCGTCTTCGATCATCCAGGTGCCGAGGCCGAGTTTCGGAATGTCGACGCCGTTCGAGAGGGTATATGTTTCGTTGTGGATCATCTGAGTGCCTTTCTTTTCCATGCGATCCGAGCCGGTTTCTTCCGTAGCTCGGTCAATCCTGTCGATCCGCACCGCAAGCGGGCGAAGGCGCGTGTGGCGCTTTCGCCGCCCGGTGTTTCGCAAAGGCGCGAAGGGCGGTATCGGTTCCATGTTCCGCATATAGGACCGTCGCGTGGACCGGATAATCCAAGCAGAGCGACATTCACCTATGAGCAAATTTCATGAAGGGCGTCGCGCCGGACGGATCGCCAACCTGCGCATTCCCGATCTGCCCTGTCCCTGCCCCAGCCGGCGGGGCGGGCAATGCCGGGACGTATGTGCGAAGATCTCGTCGAGCAGCGACAGGCCGGCGTCGCGCTATGTTGCGTCGGGCGTCTGAATGAGGCCGAGCTTGCGGGCATCGGCGCGCATCGCATGAATGAGGTCGTCGACCGAGACGCGCGACCGGGCCATGTCGGGCGATGCCAGCTCCTGTAGAATGATGCCGTCGATGCCGGCCATGACCAGCTGCGCCAGGCGCTCGACATTGCGCATGGTTTCGGGGTCTTCGGCATCGACATGGAGTGCGAAGGCATCCACATGCGCGCGGATGTAGTCGTTGTACTGGCGCCGGGCCATCCAGCGGGCATCGGCGCTGCGTAGCGCGTAGAGCGTCAGTTCATACTGAACGATCTGAATGGTCAGGTCGTCCTCGGCGTGGCGCCAGTCGGCCAGCAGGGCGCGGCCAATACATTCATCGAGGTTTCGGCTACCGGCGACACCCATGCGTAGCGAGCGGTCCATATTCGCGCCGAGATAGTCCAGAACGGCGAGCAGCAGGGCGTCCTTGCTTTCGAAATGGTAGTGAAGAGTTCCGAGGTTGACCTGCGCGAATTCGGCGATCTTGCGCGTGGTGATCCCGGTCACGCCTTCGGCGCAGAGCGCCGCAAGCGCGCCGGTCAGCAGCTTTTCCCGCGTCTCCCGCGCCTTGCGGCCCATGCGGGGGCGGGCCCCGGGCGCCGTAGCCGGCTTGTCGGGGCTGATTTCGGCGTTGGGCGCGTCCGCGCCGGACGGGGTTTCGGGAGGGTTCTTCATGCTCATACTCGCATAATAGGCGCTGAAACAGGCAGAGGCGATATTTCGTCGGCCTCTGATACGGTTTTAGATTTTTGGTCTATTGACCAGTTTCGTGCATCGTTGAAACTCTCTCCAAAGAGAAAACAGAGTCGAATCCGATCATGTCCAATTTCTTTTTTAATCAAAAGACCAAGATCATCGACAGGTAGACAGGAGAACGGCGCCTTGCGCAAGATCGGCGTGGACACAGGCGGGACATTCACGGATTGCGTGCTTTTCGATGAGGAGCGCGGGCGTGTGGTCGTTGAGAAGGTGCCGTCTCAGCCGGCCAATCCGGAGCAGGCGATCCTCGATGGGGTTCAGCGGGTGACCCGTCTGGCAGGGCTGAGCCTCGCGGAGATCGACGTGATCGCACATGGCACGACCATCGCAACGAATATCGTGATCGAAGAAACCTATGCGCGTGCTGGCGTGCTGGCGACCAGCGGCTGCCGCGACGTGCTTGAGATAGGCACCCAGCAGCGGCCGCAACCATATGCTCTGATGCACGCGCCCAAGCCGGTGCTGGTGCCGCGGGACCTGCGGGCCGAGGTGGCGGGGCGGGTGGATGCCGAGGGCAATCCTTTGGTGCCGCTCGATGAGGACGCCGCGCGCGCGGCCGTGCGGGCGCTGCTCGCCGAGGGCGTCGAGGCTCTGGCGATCACCGGGCTTTTCTCGTTTCTTGCGCCCATGCAGGAGCGCCGTGCCGCTGCCATCGCCGCGGAGGTCGCGGCGGAGGTGGGGCAGCCGCTCTATATTGTCGTCTCGTCCGATGTGTCGCGCGAAGTGCGGGAATTTCCGCGTTTCGCTACAGCCGCCATCAACGCCTCTCTGGCGCCAAAGCTCGACCCTTATGTCCGCCGGCTGGATGATGAGCTGCGCGACTCCGGCTTTGCTGGCGAGCTGCTCATCATGCAAAGCTCCGGCGGCATCGCGACCGCGCAGCGCTCCATGGGCGAGCGCGCGCATCACCTTGTTCTGTCCGGCCCGGCGGCTGGCGTGGTGGGCGGCGTGGACGTTTGCGCACAGGCGGGGATCGGCGAGCTGATCACGCTGGATGTGGGCGGTACGAGCGCGGATATCGGCGTCGTGGTGGGGCAGGAGCCCCGGCTGCAATTCGAGATGGATCTGCCGAACGGCACGCCCTTGCAGGTGCCGAACCTTGAGATCGAGACCATCGGCGCGGGTGGAGGCTCCATTGCCTGGATCGACGCGGGTGGCGCGCTTCAGGTGGGGCCGCGCAGCGCCGGGGCCCGTCCGGGGCCCGTCTGCTTCGGGCTTGGCGGCACCGAGCCCACGGTCACCGACGCGCAGGTGGTTCTGGGGCGTCTGAACCCCGCCGGGCTGCTGGCCGGCGGGCTGCGGCTCGATCGGGAGGCGGCGGTTGCGGCTATCGCGACACTGGCGGACCGGCTGGGAATGAGCGTCGAGGACGCGGCCATGGGCATCGTTTCGGTGATGGAGGCCAATATGGCGGGCGCCATCCGCCGCACCGCCGCGCGCAACGGCGACGATCTGCGCGACTTCACCCTGGTGGCCGCTGGCGGTGCGGGTGGGCTCAGCGTTGCGGCGCTGGCGCGCGATCTTGCCATTCCGCGTGTTCTCGTACCGCGCCATCCGGGGTTGCTCAGCGCCGCCGGACTGCTGAACGCGCCGCTGCGACACGATTTGACGCTGCCGATTCTTATCGCGGGCGAGGCGCTGGTGCCGGACGATCTGCTGTCGCGGCAAGCGGCGCTGGAGGCCGAGGTCGCCCGTGCGCTGCACGATGACGGCATGCCGGCGGAGCGTTGCAGCTTTGGCCATGCGCTCGACATCCGCTATTTCGGTCAGGAATTCTCGGTCACCACCCCTGTCACGCCGGGTGAGGCGGTGGCCGATATTCTCGATCGCTTCCACGTCGCGCATGAGCGCGTCTACGGCCATTCCGCGCCGGGCGACCGCACCGAGGTGACCGCGCTTCGGGTCAACGGAGCGGGCGCGGTGAACGCCATGGCCGGGTTCGATCACGCCGCGCCCGCCGAGGCGAAGTCCCGTACGCGACGTGTCTGGTTCGCCGAGGCGGCTGGCTATGTGGACACGCCGGTTGTCCCACGCGAGGCATTGGTCCCCGGCGACAGCCTGACGGGCCCGGCGATTGTCGAGCAGCTCGACACCACCATCGTTCTGCCGCCGGGCCGCCGGGCACAGGTCGATCCGCGCGCCTGCCTGATCATCGAGGGGATCGCCGAATGACCGCCACCGCTCCGCTTGGCACGAATGCCATTGATGCGCCCATCGACCCGGTGACGGTTGCCGTCATCGGCGCGGCCCTGCGCGCCGTCGTTGGCGAGGCGGGCGAGGCGCTGCGGCGTTCGGCGCATTCGCCGATCATTCGTGAGATGCTGGACTATTCCTGCGCGCTCTTCGACGCGACGGGCCAGACGGTTTCCGAGGATGCCAATATCCCGGCGCTTCTGGGGTCCATGACCTATGCCATGCCGCATCTTCTGGCCGAAAACCCGCCCGAGACGATCCGGCCGGGAGATATTTTCATCGGCAACGATCCCTATCGCGGCTGCACCCACACGCTCGACATCCATATCTTTGCGCCGGTCTTCGACGGTGAGCGGCTGGTGGGCTGGGTCGGCAATCTCGCCCACCACACAGACATCGGCGGCACCAACCCCGGCACCGAGGGCTTTGCCAACCAGTCGATCTATGAGGAGGGGCTGCGCTTTCCCTGGGTCCGGCTGATGGAGGACGGGCGCGAGAACACCGCGCTGATGCGCTACTTCGAGAACAACACCCGCGATCCTGTGTCCTCCATGGGCGATATCCGCGCCCAGATCGCCTCGGCCCGGCTGGCGCTGCGGCGGCTCGACGGGCTGATCGCCAAATACGGCGCCGACCGGCTGGGCGATGCCATGGCGGCGCGGATCGAGCAGAGCGAACGGCGGGTCCGCGCCATGCTTTCGGCGGTGCCGGATGGCTCGGGCCGGGCCGAGGGGTTTCTCGACAACGACGGGCTGAGGGACGATCCGGTCCGTATCGCGGTCGAGGTCACGCTGGCCGGCGACCGGCTGGTGGTGGATTTCACCGGCACCGATCCGCAATTGTCGGGCGGCATGAACGCGTCGCGCACGGCGACGCTGGCGGCGGTGATCTTTGCGGTCAAGGCGATCTTCGACCCGGAGGCGGAGCAGACCGCAGGCAGCCTGCGCCCGGTCGAGATCGTATTGCCCGAGGGCTCGGCGGTGAACCCGGCCTTTCCGGCGGCGGTCAGCCTGCGCCACCTCGCGGCGCAGCGGATCACCGACACCATCGTGCGCGCGGCAGCGGATTTCGTGCCGGGTCTTGAGGTGGCGGGCTCCTTCGTCGGCTTCTCCTCGATGGCGGCGGAATGCCGGCATCCGCGCACCGGGCTGACGGTGGTCATGGCCGACGATCTGGGCGGCGGTATGGGCGGCAACGGGCGCAATGACGGATTGTCGGGCGTCGACCCCTATCTCGGCAATGTCGGTATCCTGCCGATGGAGATCTGCGAGCGGCAATATCCGATCCGCATCCTCACCACCGAATTCGTTCCCGACAGCGGCGGGCCGGGCCAGCACCGGGGCGGGCTGGGCATACGGCGGATCTATGAGTTTCTCGACCGTGCCGATGTGGTCTTTTACACCGAGCAGACCCGCGCAGAATTCGCGCCCTGGGGCGCGGCGGGCGGCAGGCCGGGCCAGCCCGCGCGGCTGGTTCTGGAGCAGGCCGACGGGCGCTGCACGCCGGTCATGAAAAAGCGCGTGCTGGTCGGCCCGGGCGACCGCATGGTGACCGAGACGGCGGGCGGCGGCGGATGGGGCGATCCGGCCCGCCGCGATCCCGGGGACGTGATCCGCGACCTGCGCGAAGGAAAGGTCACGATTGAGGCACTCTCCGGCGCTTACGGTGCCGCCACGTCCTCGGACGTTGACAAATAAATCAAATGACCAAAAATAAATTCACCTCCGGCATCAAGGCTTCCGCAGAAGAGCCCAAAATCAACGTCTGCCGGTCACTTCCACAACAGGGAAAAGACAGATGCACAAGACGATGACGCCTCTTATTGGCATGCAAGCTCTTCGTGGTTCCAGAGGTCCGACGCGCCGCGAGGTGCTGGGCGGGATGCTGGCCGCATCGACCGCGAGCCTTGGCCTGCCGCGCATGGCGCGTGCCGCAGATGCCCGTATTTCTTATGTCGGTTGGGAGGGCTATGATAGCGCGTTCACCGCTGGGGGCTTTCTGGAACAGAACGGCGCGGAGCTGGATGCCACATATATCGCCGCGACCGAAGACATCATCACCCGGCTGCGCTCGGGCGGGATGGGCACGGTGGACATCACCAGTTTCAACCACCTCTACAATCCACTCATGGGCGAAGCCGGGCTGATCGCACCCGTTAAAACAGATCAAATGACCAATTTTGATAAGCTCTTGCCGCAGTTCCGAGACATGGCGACCGAGGCGGACGGCACCTGCTACGGCATTCCGCTGACCTTCAGCAGCTGCGCGCTGCTGTATAACCCCGCGATGGTTTCTGCCGCGCCGACGAGCTGGAAGGACTTCCTCGCACCCGAATACAAGGGCAAGGTCGCGCTGTTCAGCGACGCGCTGACCAATATCCTGGTCTGGGCGCCGGTGGCGACCGGTGTCGCCGATCCGACCCGGCTGACCAAGGCGCAGCTCGACGAGACCGTCGACCTGCTGATCACGCTAAAGAAGGAGCATGTCCGCGCCATGCCCGCGAGCCTCGGCGACGGGGCGGAGCTGCTCATTCAGGGCGAGGTCGCCATGATCATGGGCTGGGAGCCGATGGTGATCTGGTGCCGGGAAAAAGGTGTCGAGGTCTCCATTGCCAAGCCCGAGGAAGGCACCTGGGCCTTTGTCGATACGCTGAACATCGCGACCGACGCGCCGAATGCCGATCTCGATCTGAGCCTGATCGACCATGCGATCAGCGCCGACGCACAGGCGGAATTCGGCAATGCCAACCTTCTGGGGATCGTCAACGCCGAGGCGGTGGGGCAACTCTCGCCCGAGCTTCAGGAGCTCTATGGGTTCGACAATCTCGATGCCTATTTCGAGCACGCGCATATCTACCCGCGCATGTTCCCGCTTGAGCCCGAGGGTGATTTCGTGACCTACGATCAGGTGCTCGACGGCTACGACCGGTTCCTGCGGGCCTGACGGAACGGGACACGGAGGGGGATCCGATGGCAGCCGCATCGCTTCTGGAACTGCGCGGTCTGACGCGCCGCTACGGGACGATGACCGCGGTGCAGCCCATCGACCTCGCCATTCGCGAGAACGATTTCTTCGCGATCCTCGGCCCGTCGGGCTGCGGCAAGACAACCTTGCTGCGGATGATCGGCGGTTTCGTGCAGCCCTCGGACGGATATGTGCTGATTGGCGGGCGGGACGTCACCCGCCTGCCGCCGGACAAGCGCCCAACGGGCATGGTGTTCCAGAATTACGGTCTCTTCAGCCATATGACCGTGCGGCAGAACGTGGCCTATGGCCTGCGTCTGCGACGCAGGCCGCGTGCCGAGATTGGCGCGGAGGTGGAGCGGATGCTCGACCTCGTGCACCTGTCGCCCTATGCCGACCGGCCCGCCAAGGATCTGTCGGGCGGGCAGAAACAGCGGGTCGCGCTGGCGCGCGCGCTGATCCTCAAGCCGAAAGTGCTGCTGCTCGACGAGCCGCTCGCCGCGCTGGATCTGCAACTGCGCAAGGCGATGCATCAGGAGCTTCTGGCGATCCACGAGGCGATTGGCGGCACGTTCATTCTGGTCTCGCACGACCAGACCGAGGTGATGACCCTGGCGAACCGCGTGGCCGTGATGAGCGGCGGACGCGTCGCGCAGGAAGGCAGCCCGACCGAGATCTACGACCGACCCGCCGACCCGTTCGTCGCGCGGTTCATCGGCGACGCCAACCTGCTGCCCGCGCGGCGTACCGGAGGCGTGATCCTACTTGGCGACGGCGCGCCGCCGATCCCTTCACCCGGTGCCGACGCGGCGGTCGACGTGATGCTCCGCCCCGAGGCGCTGCGGCTTGTCGCTGGCCATGGCAGTGGGCTGCGCGCGTATATCGAGCAGGTGGTGTTCCAGGGCTCCCACGTTCGGGTGCATTGTCTTGCAAAGCAGGCCGGTGGCGCCGAGATGCGCGTGACCGCCACCCTTGGCCGAGACGTGTTGCCGGCCGGGTCAGGGCAGGGTGCTGCGGTCTCGATCACATGGGCGGAGGGCGCGCCGCTTGTCCTTCCGGCGGGGGCGTGACCATGCGCATGCCCGATGCCGAGCGCGCGCAACTCCGGCGCGAGGGGCTGAAGACAGCGTTGCTCATGGCGCCTGCGGTGATCGTGTTTATCGGGCTGTTCGTGGCACCGCTTGCCTGGTTTTTCGTGCAGAGCTTCTGGCGCAACGCGACGTTCCGCGTAGTGCCCGATTTTCAGTTCGGCAATTATGCGACCGCCTTTCGCGATTATGGCGGCGTGCTGCTGCGCACGCTGGGGACCGGGCTGGAGGTGGGGGGGATCACCACCGTTCTGGCGTTTTTCTTCGCCTATGCGGTGCGCTTTGCGCTGGGGCGCGCCGGGCCGTTGATCCTGGTGATCGCGCTCACCACGCTCTTCGGCGGCTATGTGGTCAAGGTCTATGCCTGGCGCTCGCTGCTGGGTCTCGACGGTATCCTGAACGGCGCGCTGATGGCCGCCGGGCTGACCGACGCGCCGGTCGAGGCATTGCTCTTCAACGCCGGGGCGGTGACGGTCACGCTCACGCATTACCTTCTGCCGCTGGCGATCCTGCCGCTTTACGGCGCGCTGGCGGATATGGACGAGACGGTGATCGCGGCGGCGCGCGACAGCGGCGCCTCGGCGCCGCGCACCATGTTCGACATCGTGCTGCCGCAGATCCGGCCCGCGCTGATCGCCAGTTTCGCCATGAGCTTCCTGCTCGCCGCCGGGGATTATGTCACCCCGGCGCTGGTCGGCAGCCCCGGCAACGCGATGTACGGCAATTTCATCCAGTCGCAGTTCGGGCTGCGTATGAACACGCCGCTGGGGGCGGCGATGTCCTTCAGCCTGCTGGGCTGCTGTCTGCTGATCCTTGCCACGGTCTGGCTGGTGATGCGCAGGGTGCTGAGGGCCAGATGAGACAGGGCGCCGTTCTCCCATTTGCCTTCACCGCCGCCGTGCTGCTGTTTCTGACGGTGCCGCTGGTGCTCTGCATGCTCTTCGCCTTTACCACCGGCAACGCGTCGAGCCTGCCGGTGCCGGGGCTTGGTCTGCGCTGGTTCCGGGCGCTCGACGCCAACCCGCAGTTCTGGGCGGCGCTGTCGGTCACCGCGCAGGTGACCGTCGGCTGCGCGCTGGCCAGCACGCTTACCGGACTGCTGGCGGCCATCGGCATGACGCGCATGTCCACCGCCCGCGCGATGAGCTGGCTTGTGGTGTTGAGCCTGCCGCTGATGCTGCCGCCGCTGGTGCTGGGCCTGGCGCTGCTGACCTTCTTCACCTCGGTGGGGCTGAAACCGGGCGTGACCGCGACCATCCTCGCGCATCTGGTCTTTACGCTGCCCTTCGTCACCGGGGTGCTTTACGCCCGGCTGTCCACGATGGACCGCGCGCCGGTCGATGCCGCCCGCGACCTCGGTCAGAGCCCGTTCGGCGCCTTTCGCGACGTCACCCTGCCAGCACTCGGCCCGACACTGATCGGCGCGATGCTGATCGCCATGGCGCTGTCGCTCGACGATTTCGTCATCACCTTCTTCACCACCAGCCGGAACACCCTGTCGACGCTGATCTGGGGCATGATGCGCCAGAGCATCACACCCGAAATCAACGCCATCGGCACTTCGATCATCGCCTTCAGCCTGTCGGTGACGGTGATCGCGCTGCGCCTGACACGCTACCGGGGCTGACCCTTGCTCCTCTTCCCTCGAAAGGATCCGTTATGACGACACCCGCCGCAAAACCGATGCATCTGGGATGGTTCATGGGGTTTTCCCCCGATGAATGGAACACGCCCTTTGGCAATGGCGGCGCGCCCTGGGACGGTCAGTTCTTTGTCGAGATGGCCAAGACGCTGGAGCGCGCCTGTTTCGATTTCCTCATGGTCGAAGACACGCTGATGGTGTCGGAGGCCTATGGCCATTCCATGGACACCTATCTCAAACACGCGCTGATGGTGCCCAAGCACGACCCGGCGCCGCTGGCCGCGATGATGACCTCGGCCACCCGCAATATCGGGGTGATCACCACCATGTCGACCATGGCCTACCCGCCTTTCATGCTGGCGCGGCTGGCCTCGACACTCGATCACATCTCGGGCGGGCGGTTCGGCTGGAACATCGTGACCTCGGGCGAAAACACCGCCGCGCAGAATTTCGGCATGGACGCGCTGCCCCCGCGTGAGGACCGCTACGCGATGGCCGAGGAATATATGGAACTGATCGGCGAGCTGTTCGGCTCCTGGGATCCCGATGCGGTGGTGATGGACCGGGAGGCGGGCCGCTATGCCGATGGCAGCAAGGTGCGGACAATTGATTTTCAGGGCAAGTATTTCAAATGTCGGGGCCCGCTCAACACGGTGCCCTCGCCGCAGGGACGGCCCTTTTACATGCAGGCCGGCGGCTCGCCGCGCGGGCGGGATTTTGCCGCGAAACATGCCGACGGCATCGTTGCGGTGGGCAATGGCATCGCCGGGATGAAGGCCTATCGCGACGACATCCGCGAACGGGCGGTCAAGTTCGGGCGCGACCCGGATCAGATCAAGATCTTCTTTTGCATCACACCGGTTCTGGGCGAGACCCATGAGGAGGCCGTCGCCAAACACGCCCGCATGATCAACAACGACCTTTTCATCGAGCAGAGCCTCGCGTTCATCGCCGGGGTGACCGACATCGATTTCTCGCAGTTCGATCTGGACAAGCCGTTGCCGAAGCTGACCACCAATGGCGAGCAGGGCTCTCTGGACAAATTCGCGCAATGGGGCAGCGGCAAGACGCTGCGCCAGCTGGTGATTGAAGCGTCGGGCGGGCTGGTGTCCTCCATCGAGCTGATCGGCACGCCGGACGAGGTCGCCGAGCGCATGGGCGAGGTGATGGCGGAGGTGGGCGGCGACGGGTTCCTGATCTGCTCGCCTTCGCTGCGGGTCGAGCGGCGCCATGTGGTCGAGATCGCCGACGGGCTGATCCCGGCGCTTCAGCGCCGTGGGCTGGCCCGGACGGAATACACCGGCAAGACGCTGCGCGAGACCGTGCTGGAATTCTGATCCTGCCGCGCCGCTGGCAGCGGCGCGCCCCCTTGTCACGGAGCATCGCCTTGGCCCGTCCCGCAGACCTTCCGCCGATGCTGGCCCATGCCCGCCCGCGCCCGTTTTGGCCCGACACCGTGCCGGCCAGCACTCCCGCCCCGGCGCTAGATGGGGATATCGCCTGCGATCTGGCCATTGTCGGGGGTGGATTTCTCGGGCTCTGGTCCGCCGTTCATGCGCGCCTGCGGTACCCGGACGCGCGGATCGTCGTGCTCGATGCGGGGGTTTGCGGCGGCGCGGCCAGCGGCCGCAATGGCGGCTTCTGCGCCCCGTCGATTTCGCACGGGCCGGGCAATGCCATGCGGCGCTGGCCGGACGAGGCCGAAACGCTGATCCGTCTCGGGGCCGAGAACCTTAACGACTTTGCGGAGGATCTGGAGGCGCTGGCGATCGAGGCGGAATTCGAGCGCGGCGGCAAGCTCGTTGTGGCGCGGACACCCTGGCAGGAAGAGGCGCTGAAAGAGACCGGGCGTCTGTTTGCGCGCTGCGGTATCCCGGCGCGCCTGCTGCGTGGCACGGCACTGGCGGAAAAGCTGGACTCGCCGGTCTATACGTGCGGCCTGTGGGAAGAAAACTACGCGCTGGTAAACCCTGCCAAGCTGGTGGCGGAGCTGCGGCGCGTTGCCATGGCGAGCGGCACCTGTCTTTACGAAAACACGCCGGTGACCGGGCTGCGCACGAGCGACGATGGCGTCGGGTTACAGACCCCCGGCGGCGCCCTGCGCGCCGGCAAGGTGATCCTCGCGACCAATGCCGCCCGCCCGTTGCTGCGGCGGCTCGCACCCGCGGTCATTCCCGTCTACGACTATGCGCTGATGACCGCGCCGCTGACGCAGGCGCAGCTTGCGTCCATCGGCTGGACCGGGCGGCACGGCATCTCCGACAGCGGCAACCAGTTCCACTATCTGCGCAAGAGCGCGGACAACCGGATCCTCTGGGGTGGTTACGATGCGATCTATCATTTCGGCGGTCGTCGCGACGCGGAGCGCACGCAGCGCCCCCAGAGCTTTGCGCGGCTGGCCGAGCAGTTCGCCGAAGCCTTCCCGCCGCTCGCCGATACACCCTTTGACTATGCCTGGGGCGGGGTCATCGACACCTCGGCCCGCACAACGTTTTTTACCGGTCTCAGCGAGGGCGGCCGGGTCGCCTGGGCGATGGGCTTTACGGGGCAGGGGGTGACGGCCACGCGCTTTGCCGCGCTGTCGCTGCTCGATCGGCTAGACGGGTTGCAGACCGAACGAACGAGGTTGCGGATGACCTCGACCCGGCCGTTTCCGTTTCCGCCCGAGCCGCTGCTTTATGCCAGTGTGCGGATGGCGCAGCATGGCCTGGCGCAAGAAGACCGCACCGGGCGGTGCGGTCTCACTCTCAAGGCGCTGGACGCGCTCGGAATCGGTTTCGATTCCTGAGGCAGCCAGCCGGATCAGAAGACCGGCATCGAGCCGCCATTGACCCAGTAATCCGAGCCGGTGACAAAGCTGGCGCGGTCCGAGCTCAGGAACAGCACGACCTCGGCCACCTCTTCGGGCTCGCCAATGCGCTGTAGGGCGAATTTCTTGTGCTCCTTTGCGAAGTGGTCGATGACCTTGTCGCGCTCCATGCCGCCATACATTTCGGCCAGCAGGTCAATGAAGCCGCCGGGTTTCTCCCAGATCGGTGTGCGGGTGGCGCCGGGCGAGACGCAATTGGCGCGCACGCCCTGCGGGCCGAACTCGATCGACAGCGATTTCATGAAGCTCAGAACGGCCGCCTTGGACATGCAGTAGTCGTAGAACAGCGGCTCCGGCATACGGCCGAAATCCGATGCGATGGCCACGACCGAGCCCTTGCCCGCCTTGGCCATATGTGGCACCGCCGCCCGCGCACAGCGCAGCACGCCCAGCACGTTGACGTCGAAAGTGTTCATCACGTCCTTGTCGCCGGTATCGCTCAGCCCCGTGCGGGTGGGCGCTACGCCGGCGCAGCAGACAAGCGCGTCGATCTTGCCATGAGCGTCGAGCGCCGCCTGCGCCAGCCGCTCTCCGCCGTCGCCGCGCAGGTCGACTTCGACGCCGGTGACGCTGCCGAGGCCGGACAGGCCAGACACCGCCGAGACATCGAGATCCCCGGCAATCACCTGCGCGCCTTCCTCGACAAAGCGCGTGGCGGTGGCGAGCCCGATGCCGGATCCGGCTCCTGTGACGATCACGGTCTTTCCCTGAAATTCCTGTGACATTTCATTCTCCTCCCAATGCAGCGAATGTGTGGTGATGGCCGGCGGGCGCACGCTAGAGCAACTGCCAAATCAGCCGGTCGAGCGAGATGGGGCCGCCGCCGTAGAAGACGAAGAACAGCGCGCAGAAGCCCCAAAGTGCATAGTGTTCGAACCCGTTCTGGTTCGAAAAGAACCCGTCCTTGATGTGGTGGATCGCGGACAGGAACAGCAGCGCCGCGCAGGTTAGCGCGACGGGCCGGGTGAACAGACCGAGCGCCAGCAGGGCGCCGCCCACCAGATTGTTCACCGTCGAGAGCCAGGCCCAGAACATCCCCGGCTTCCAGCCGAATTTCTCCATATAGGCCGCCGTTCCCGCGACGGTCTGGACCGGCATGCCGGTATTGGGGAAAAACTGGAAGCTGGCCCGGAGCGCGTAGAGTACCAGGACCACGCCGACCCAGACCCGCAACACCAGCGCCCAGATCGCAAAAATCGCGGGGAAGGATGTTTCGGCAAATTGAAAGAGCGACGGTGAGGCTGTGATATCCATGACGGTTCCGGTTGTTATTGGGGCGCCTGTCGGCCCTGTTTCGCGGGGGCCGGCTCAGGCCGTTTCGTGCGGCGTGTCGGCCTGTTCGAGCGCCCACCGGGCGATCTCGTCCTTGCGCATGAAGACAACGCCGGGATGCCCCTGCGCATAATCGACAAAATCGCTGATGACCTTGGCGATGCCGGGCTGACCGCCGATGCGGTCATGCACGCTGACCGACATCAGCCGGCGACGGGTCTCGGCCTCGGCATAGAGCATGTCGAACTCGTCGCGCAGATCGGACCCGAACGCTGCACCCGAGAGCGAGAGCATATGGAACCGGTCGATATCGTTGTTGCGCCTTGTGTAAGGCACGACGCCGAAGCGCCCGCCGTCGACCTCGACGGTAAAGGGCTCGTCGCGGCTGGTGTCGTCGATATAGTAGGTGAAGCCCAGCGACTTGAGGATGCTCAGCGTGTTGGGGCTGTTGCGCAGGGCAAAGGCGTTGAAACCGACGGGGCGGGTGCCTGTGGCCGCCTCGATCGCCGCGATGTTGCGGCTGTAGGAGGCGCGCTCCTCATCGGGGCTCATCCGCCAGTGAGGCTCCCAGGTGTGACCGTGCGCCGCCGCCTCGTGGCCGCGTTCGACGATCTCGCGGGCGATCTCGGGATGACGCTCCACCGCCTGGCCGACCATGTGCGATGTCACCTTGATGCCCTTGCGGTCCCACAGGTCCAGAAGCCGGGGCAGCCCCTCTTTCACGCCGTAATCGAACCATTTTCCGGTCGCGATGTTCGCGGTTTCCGGGTCCATCTCGGCAAAGGGGCTGTAGGGCGCCTTGTCGGGCTGCGCGCCGGCCTCGAACTGCATCGAAACCGAAATGACCAGGCGGGCGCCGTCGGGCCAGTATCCTGCTGCCATCGGTCTTCCTCCCATTTATTCGTTTAGCAACTAACGATATGATGGAACTATTATGGTGCACGGATCTATCTGTCAATCCACTGGTAAATAGCAGAAATAGGAAAAATTTGATATCTACACTATTGACTCATCTATGGTTCCGCATCTAGCGTCTTTCTAGTTCATTACTATCCTAATTATAAAACGCTCTGGGAGGAGAACAGGATGGCCAGAACCGGAGAGGTCCGGCGCCGGGCAGGTTATGACCTGACCCTGTGGCCGGCCTGCGTGCGGGGATATCCGCTGCGCGAGCAGATCGCCGCGGCGTCGGCGGCCGGGTATTCCTGCATCGCGGTCAACTCGGCGACCTATCTCGCGGCGCTGTCGGAAGGTCTCTCCGGCGCCGAGATCGCTCGGATCGTCGAAGACTACGGTCTTCGCGTCTCATGGGTGGATGCGGTCACCGGGTGGCTGCCCGTCCGCTATCCGCCACGCGCGCCGGAACTGAGGGACTTCCTCGATCACGACCTCGATATCGCCTTCGAGATGGCAGAGACGCTCGGCGCGACCTCGCTGCTCGCCGTCGGCAGTTTCGATCACGCCGCGATTTCGATGCAGGAGCTTGTCGACCGGTTCGGAAGCCTCTGCGACCGCGCGTCCGCACATGGTCTGCGCGTTGGGCTCGAGTTTATTCCGTTCTGGGGTATCCCGACCCTGCGCACGGCGCTGGATATCGTCGCGGCGGCTGGGGCGTCGAATGGCGGTTTCGTACTCGACAGCTGGCACCTGTATCGCGGCGACCCCGATCTTGCGCTGATCGGCGAGATCCCGGCGGGCAAGCTCTACGCCGTGCAGCTCGCCGATGCGGCGCTGCGGGTCCGGGGCGTCAACCTGCTCGACGACTGTCTTCAGTACCGTTGCGCGCCCGGGCAGGGGGCGCTGCCGCTCGACGATTTCATGGCGGCGGTGATGCGGCTCGGCGTGAGTGATTTCGGCCCGGAGATCTTTTCGTCGGCGCTCGACACCCTGCCGGCGCAACAGGCGGCGGAACTCTGCGCCGATGCGACCCGCGCGCTGCTGGAAAAACATCACATCGCCGCCTGAGGGCGGAAATCAAGTGGAGGATAAACATGGATCTTGGTCTTGAGGGAAAGGTCGCCGTTCTCAGCGGCGGCGGGCGCAAGGGTGGTATCGGCTGGGCGACGATCAAGCAGCTGACCGAGGCGGGCGCCAAGGTGCTGATGGGCGATATCCAGATCGACAGCGCCTATGAAGAGCTGATGGCGGACGGATCGGTGCAGGTTCTGGAGCTGGACCTTTCGCAGCCGGGCAACCCCGAACGGCTGGTCGAGACCGCAGTGGAGCGCTTCGGCAAGCTCGACCTCCTGATCAACAACCTGGGCGTCACGATTTTTCGCAGCGGGTTTCTCGATGTCAGCGACGAGGATTGGGATTTCACCTTCCGCACCAACTTCCTGTCGAATGTGCGCGCGTCGCGCGCGGCGATGCCGCATCTGATCGAGTCGAAGGGTGTCATCGTCAACCTGGCTTCGACCCTGGGAACGACGCCGGTGCCGAGCCTTGTCGATTACAGCGCCTTCAAGGCCGCGACTCTGAACTTCACCAAGAGTCTGTCGGAGGAATTCAATGCGCAGGGCGTGCGGGTCGTCGCGGTCTCGCCGGGCGCGGTTCTGACGCCGCACTGGACCCGCAAAGGCGGCGCGTTCGAGATGATGGCGGCCGAGCAGGGCGTCGATGTCGACACGCTGCGCGACGAGATCATTCCGCAGATGTTCGGCATGACCACGGGGCGCATGGTGCTGCCCGAGGAGATCGCCGCGACGATCTGCTTTGCCGCTTCGAAACAGGGCGGCTCGTTCTCGGGTCTGGCGCTGACCGTCGATGCGGGCTCGGTGAAAACAATCTGAAATCCGGCGTCTGGGAGGAGCCACTACCATGTCACAAGAAGCCGTATCCAAGCTTACCCCGGATGCGAAGACAGGCGGCCCGTCGCTTTTCGCGCGGCTGACACGGTTCGACGAGGCCGGTCTGCTTTTGGGCTTTGTCTTTCTGGTGCTGCTGATCGGCATCCCGCATCCGGAATTCTTCAACCCCGGCTCGATCGAGGCCACGTTGCGCCAGACCGCCTTTGTCGCGATCATCGCCTTCGGCATGGTGTTTCTGGTCGCCATGGTCGAGATTGATCTCTCGATCAGCGGGATCTATGCGGTCGCCGGTATGTCGATGGCGCTGCTGATCAAGGCGGGCGTCGATCCCTGGGCCGCGGTCTGCGTCGCGCTCTTGGCCGGCACATTGCTGGGGCTGGTCAACGGGCTGCTGTCGGTGCTGCTCGGCGTGCCGCTGATCATCGTGTCGCTGGGCACGCTGTCGGTGTTCTTCGGGCTCAACCTGATCATCTCGGGCGGGCTCGCGGTGTTCGGCATGCCGCGCGACCACTCGTTCTTCCAGATCGTCGGGGGCAACCATTTCGGTCTGCCGATGACGGTTTGGATCACCATCGCGACCGGCATCGTGCTGCATTTCGTGCTCTGGCGGACGCGCTACGGCGCGCAGGTCCGGGCCATCGGCTCGAACACGGCGGCGGCGAAGTTTCTGGGCATCAAAGTGGCGCGGACACGGGTGCTGACCACCGCCTTCGTTGGCTTCCTTGCCGCGCTCTCGGGGGTGCTGACCCTTGCCTTCTTCAAGGCCTCGGAACCCACCATCGGCGCCGGGATCGAGCTGCGGGTCATCGCGGCGGTGGTGATCGGCGGCACGTCGCTGGCGGGTGGTTCGGGCACGATCCTGGGCGCCGCGCTTGGCGCGCTCATCATCACGCTGATCGACAGCGGCATCGTCTTTTACGGCATCGACCCGGACTATTCGCAATTCGTGACTGGCGTCGTGATCGTCGTGGCCATCGGTCTCGACCGGCTGGCCAAGCGGCGCAAGACATCCTGACCGCGGATAAATTTCGCAAACGACTGAATGAGAGGGAGGAGCTCATGTCTATTCGAACTGCAAAGACGACCCTGACGAAGGGCGCCATCGCGGCGCTGGCAGCATTGTCGGCCACCGCCGGGGCGGCTCAGGCGCAGGACAAGGTGACCATTTCGCTGATCCAGATCCTGACGGTTCAGGAATGGGCCTCGGAGGTGGAGGCCGGCGCGCGTGCCGCGGTGGCCGATATCGGAGAAGACAAGATCACCCTGCGCGTGCAGGGGCCGGCCGGGTTCGAGTTGGCAAAACAGGCGCAGGTGACGCTGAGCGAGGTCGAGCGCGGCACCGATGCGATCATCCTGTCCAATGTCGCACCGGGGGCGATGATCGAGCCCGCCGCCATTCTGGCCGAGCGCGGTGTGCCGATCACCTGGATCGTCTCGGCGCCGCCGAACGAGGTGGAGAACGCGTTCTTCGTGGGCAGCGACCCCTATGCGGTGGGCGAGGCCGGGGCAAACCTGATCGTTGACGCGCTGGAAGAGAAACACGGAAAGTCCGCATCGGAGCTGTCGGGCGAGATTGTGCAGGGGCTCTGCGTGCCGGGGCTGCCGGTGCTGACCCGGCGGATGGAGGCGACCGAGGCGGCGGTTTCGGAGCGGATCCCCAACGCCACCTTCCTGCCGCCCTTCGACTCCAAGCTGGATTTGACCCAAAGCTATGCGTCCTGGAACCAGGCGATCCAGAAATACCCCGACGCCCTGTTCTATACCGATCCCTGCGAGGACGCGAACAAGAACATCCAGAAGATCCGGGTCGATGACGGTATCGACGTGCCGCAGGTCTATTACGACAACCCCGAGATCGCGCGGCAGGCGGTGCTGGATGGCGAGGTGACCGGCCTTGTCTCGTCGAACCGGTTCACCGAGGGCTATGTCGCGGTCTGGGCTACGGCCAAGGCGCTGATGGACGAGGAACAGCCCTTCCCGACGGGTTGGCTGCATGTGCCCTATAAGGTGGTCGATCAGGAGAATATCGGCGAATACATCGCGGCCTGGGACGATAACGGCGCCGGGCTGCGCAGCTTTTTCGATCCCGAGATCACCACCACCCGCGCGTTGCCGCTGACCGGCCTGCCGCCGACCAGCGACTATAACGGCGGCGCGCAGTGACATTCCGGCGGCGCCGCTTCGGTGGCGCCGCCTCACCCTATCTGTCGGAGGCATCATGACCCGTGAGATCTTTAGCGCGCGCGGCATCGGCAAGACCTATGGCGCGACCGTGGCGCTCGACAATGTCGGTTTCGAACTGCGCCCGGGTGAAATCATCGGTCTGGCCGGGATGAACGGGGCGGGCAAATCGACGCTCCTTCAGATCATCGCCGGCGCGATCCGGCCCTCTGCCGGCGAGCTGACCATTGACGGCCGTCCCGTCCAGTTCGGCTCTACCGCCGAGGCGCTGCGCGAGGGTATCGCCATCGTTTCGCAGGAGCTGAGCCTGTTCTCTTCGCTCTCGGTCGAGGAAAACCTGCGCATGCTCAAGGGGCGCCGTTCCTGGCCGTCGCGGTCCGTCTTCCGCAAGGAGGCCCGCAAGATCCTGAGCGAACTCGGTTTCGACTACGATCTGGGCCGCCGCCTGGAAGGGCTTAGCCTCGGCGAGCGGCAACTGGTCGAGATCGCCCGCGCTCTGCTGCAAAACCCGCGCGTGCTGATCCTCGACGAGCCCACCTCGTCGCTGCATACCAGCGAGGTCAAGCGCCTGCATGACCAGCTGCGGCGGCTGCGCGATCTGGGCGTGGGCATCGTCTATGTCACGCACTTTCTGGAAGACCTTATCGACGTCTGCGACGAGGCGGTGGTGCTGCGCAACGGGCAGCGCGTGGCCTCGCCGGACCTGAAAGAGCCCGACAGCCTGCCCGCGCTGGTGGCGGCGATGCTGGGCGACGACCCGCTGGCCGATCCCGAGACCGAGGACGAGTCGGACCATGCGCTGGAGGGCTACAGCTTTCCCGAGGGCGGGCCGCTGGTGATCTCGGATCTGCGTGGCGCGTCAGGCTTTGCCGTCGACGGGCTCGAGGTAAAGGCGGGCGAGGTCTATGGGGTCTCTGGGCTCGTTGGGTCCGGCGTGTCGGATCTGTTCGAGATCCTGTTCGGGGTGCAGAAACCGGTAGCGGGCCGGGTGCGTCTGCCCTCCGGCGTCCCGCAGCAACCCGATCCGGCGGCGGCGGTGAAGGCGGGCGTCGCCTATCTGCCCGCCGACCGCAAGACGCTGAGCCTGATGCAGCGCCAGTCCATCGCGGAAAACGTCGTCAGCGTTCGCTCGCTCGCGCAGGGGCGCGACGGCATTGTGCTCGACCGCGCGCAGACCGTGGCCTTGGCGCAGAAACGCTGCGATCAGCTCGGGGTGAAGCTCGCCACGGTAGAGCAGAAGGTCTCCGAATTGTCCGGGGGCAACCAGCAGAAGGTGGTCTTTGCCAAATGGCTTGAGGCGCAGCCGACGCTGCTGTTGCTCGACGATCCGACCCGGGGCATCGACATCCATGCGCGGCTCGAGATTCACCGCATCGTCCGGCATCTGGCGCAGGCGGGGCTCGTCGTGCTGGTCTATTCCAGCGACCCCGGCGAGATCATCGACCTTGCCGACCGCATCGGCGTCTTTGTCGACGGCAGGCTCGCCGGAGAGCTGCGCGGTGCCGAGATGACCGAGCACAACCTGCTCGTGATGATGAACTCCACCAAGGAGGCCGGGGCCGCACCGGGACCGGAGACAACGCAGAAATTGGAAACGGAGGGGCTGCCATGATTTTGGAAGTGGTCGAAATTCGGACGAAACCCGGCTCGGAGGACGTCTTTGCCGAAGGGATGAAGGCGGCGTTGCCGCTGTTTCAGGCGGCACCGGGGTTTCACGGCATCGACGTGATGCGCGCAAAGGAGAAACCGCAGACCTTTTTCTGTCTGGTGAAATGGGACAGCGTCGAGGCCCATACCGAACAGTTTCAGAAATCGCCGGCTTATGAGACGCTTTTCGGGCTCATCGGAGAGGCAATCGACGGCGGTGTCGCTGCGTTGCATTGCGATTACGTGGCCTCTGCGGCAGTTATGTCCTAGAATTTCTGCGATTGCATGGGCCGGACCTCGTTCCGGCCCCGCGTATTTTAGGATTGGACCCGCGCCCGATGAACAGCCTCCCCCCCGACCGGAGCTTCGGTCACCTGATCCGCGACGTGAACCGCTATTTCCAGCGTGAGCTCGGCCGGCGGATCGCACCGCTCGGGGTATCGCTGGGGCAATGGTACGCGCTGCGGGTGCTTTGGATTCAGGACGGGATCTCTCAGGCCGAGATTTCGCAGCGCGCGGGCGTTGCCGCGCCCAGCATCGTCGCTGCGTTACGCAGCCTGGCCGAGCATGGCTATGTGGTGCGCGACCGGCATCCCACCGATCAGCGCAAGAACATCATCTTCCTGACCAAGGCGGGGCGGCAGCTCGAATCCATCTGTCTGGCACAGGCCATCGAGGTGAATGCCTTTTCGCTGGCGGACCTGCCGGAGGAGGATGTTGAAACCTGCATGCGCGTGCTGCGCGCGGCCTGCGGGCGCTTTGTCGAGCAGGCGGAAGAGGCGGGTGCGGCGTCGGAGATCTGAGCCTGTCCCGACAATCGGCAGCCTGCGGACGCGAGCGCTACTCTGCGGGTTGGCCGGTCTCTCCGGAGTCGCTTCGCCGCAGACACCCTTGTCAAGATTCATTACCGGGTTAATCAACGTAGTCGGCCTGGAGTGACAAGCGGTGCCGGCACGGTCTTGTTCTGGGATGGCTCTGGCGACTGCCCACGATGCCGTTTGGCGACGGTGCGCGCGGTGCGGACAGCAATGTTTTCTGCGATCTTTCGAGGTCGGCGGAGCCGCTGGCCCGCAGCGGTGCGGGCTCGATGTCGCAGGGTGGGGCGCTTGACACCCGAATTTCGCTCGGGGATAGGCTTGTTAAGATGCGAACTTAATATCCGGCAAGTGCGCCTGCCTCCGACGGCAGGGCGCGTTGCGCGAGCTTGGGCATCAGACGGGCCGCAGGAGCGACGATGATCACACTTCCCCCCGATGAGAGCTTTGGGCATGTCATTCGCAATCTGAACAGATTGCTGCAACGTGAGCTTGCACAAAAGATCGGTCGTCACGGGGTCGGCATCGGGCAATGGTATGTGTTGCGGGTGCTTTGGATTCAGGACGGGCTGACCCAGTCCGAAATCGCGCAGCGTGCCGGGATTGCCGCGCCGAGCGTGGCGATCACCCTGCGCAGTCTCGCCGCCGAGCAGTTGATTGTCCGCGAGGGCCATCCAACCGACCAGCGCAAGAACGTTGTCTTTCTCACCAAGAAGGGCCGGCAGCTCGAGAGCCCCTGTCTCGAAGCTGCGGCCTCGGTGAACGCGGCGGCGCTTTCGGGGATGTCGCAGCAGGACCTTGCGCATATGATGGCGCTGCTCGTTTCTGCACAGAGCCGGCTAATGAGCGGCGATCCGACCGAAGCCGAATAAGCACTTGTGTCGTCTGGGTGGTTTGGACGCTGAAGGCGCGTGATCTGGGGCGTCCGACACCCTTCTTACTACGATGCGGGCAGCCCAACGGCACCGGTTCGCTGCGAGCTGCAAGGTCACTCAACACGTTGTCGAAGACATGTATCGCGCCCAGGGGATCGTCTATTTCATTATGAGTGTCCGCGCGAAGACAATCCGGTCGCGCTGATGCTATGGCGCGCTGGTCCGCAGCCTCTGGTACGCGTCTACGCCAGGTTGAGAGGCATTTTCAAACAGCCGAAGATGCCATGCGCCTGCGCCAAAACTTTACATAAGACGGATTATCCGCATGATCGGCACTTCTAAGGCGCTCTCTAGCTGTGATGCCCTTTGGCAAACGGTCAAAGCCTGATATCGTCCAGACGCTGGTCGCCGGGCAGTTTGGAGCGTTCCAGAATGATCTGGGAAATCGCGCGCGCGCGCACTGGATTGAGCGCGGCGAGAATCGGCGCCGCGTCGCGCTCGTTCATCGTGCCCAGCACCATGACCGAGACCTCGATATCGAGGTCGTTCATGATTGCCGCGGCATCCTTGGGCTTCATGTTCCGATAGAGCGCGACAAGCCGGTCGACATCGGCGGTATGCGCCGCCTCGACCTTTTGCAGCAGCTCTTCGAGCTCGGCCTTGAGATCGGCCAGCCTTTGCTGTTCCACCGCCAGCGTTTCGGCGGCGAGGTCGAGTTCTGCCGAGCGCTGTGCGTTTCGGTCTTTCTGGGTTTCAAGCAAATCCCGTTCTTCGCGGATCGAGGCCAAAAGATCCTCTGGCGCCTCGCAGACCTCTGCCGGCTCAGCGGCTTTCGGCGCGGCGGCAGGCTCCGGTTCCACGCTGGTTGCCGCCGATGCGGCGGAGACAAAGGCCGTCTGTTCCGGCGCCTCCTGCTGCGACGCGCTGGCAAGCTTCGGCTCTTCGAGAAGCGTCACGCCGATCTTTGCGGCACTCACGACCGCCAGACCGGCAAGGATAAGCGTGATGGGCCGCATCGCGTTCACGCCTCGCGCTGGCGAACGGTTTCAAAAAAGCCGCGCACCAGTTCGGACTTTCCGGGCACGGATGTCGCGCCGACCGGGCGCGTGGGCCGTTCGCGGCGCGTGCGGAAGGAGGGCTCTCCCCGCGCAGGTGCGCGTTCCTGCCGGGCCTCTTCCGCCGGCGGTTGACCGGCCGAGCGCAGCGCCGAGACGGTGCTTTCGCTGCGGTCCACCGCCGCCGAGAACGTGCCGATCATCGGTTCCATATCCTTCAACACGGACATGAGCAGACGCACGCGGCGGTCCACCACCCAAGCATAAGCCATCGTGCCGACGAGCAGCACAAGGATAGCGATGTCAATCACGAAGGACATTGGGAAGTTCCTCTTCTTCGTAGAGCTTTTCCATGAATTTTAGCGCCACCCGGCCATTCTTGCGGCGACCGACCTCGGCGCGCGCAAGCTCCTTGCCGGCGCAGCAGAGCGTGACCGGATCGTCCACCTGCATGCCGAGATCGAGTACCTGGCCGGGCACCCAGGAGAGCACATCGCGCATCGGGATCGAGGCCCGACACATCACCGCCGCCATGGCCACATTGGTGCCGCCCAGCATATCGGTCATCTTGAGCCGCCAGCCGGTATCGCCGCCGAGCTGACCGCCAGTGAAATGCTGCGACAGCACATCGCTGACCTTCTCAAAGGCGGTGTTCGGCAGCACAAAGACCATTTCGCCGCTGCGGTCCTCGATCTCGATGCTCAGCACGGCGCGCACGCAGGCACTGGTGGGCGGCGCCAGCAAAAGACCCTTGGGGTTGGTTTCAAGATGGTCGATTTTGAAACTCACCGGCGCGACATTGGCGAAGGCGCCCGAGAGTTCCTTTAGGACCTCCTCGCAGAACCCCTGCCCCACACGCTTTTCGATCGCGGTGAAGGTACGGGGGTTGCGCGCGCCGCCGGGCACGGCACGCCCGCCGAACGTGATCTCGAGTATGCTGTAGAGCAGATCCGGTTGCAGAATCGTCGCGATGGTGCCGCCCCAGCTTTCGGCATCGGTGACGGCAATAAGCGCTGGGTCAGGGAGGTTTTCCAGCGCGTCCTGACAGGTCAGATAGTCGATCTTTTTCAAACTGATATCGGCCATCGCCCCGAGATAGCTCTTGAGCACCTGCGCCAGAGACAGCGAAAACCGGTCGAACACCACCTCCAGCATCGGTAGCCGCGCATAGGAGTACTTCGCGCGCTCGACGATCAGCTCTTGAACGGCGCGGGTGTCGGGGTGGATGGGGGATTCGACGCTCATTGCACAATCAGATCCGCGATAAGGAATTCCTGGGGCGCATCGCTGTCGGAAATCGCGCGGGCGCGGCGCAGTAACTCGCTTTTCAGCCGCACCAGCCCGATCGTGCCCTGAAGGTCGCTTTCGTTGAGCTGGCGCAGATAGTCCTGAAAGCTGTCACGAAGGAAGAGTTTGCGCTCTTCGATATTCTCGGCCCCGGCGATGCGGGAATCGTAGGCCAGCGCGAGGTTGAGTTTCAGAAAGCGCGTGGTCTGCCGCCCGGTGGCGGTGGTCGAGGTGATATTGACGATAATTTCCTTGAAAGGCGTGACGACAATGTTTTTTTGCGCCTCGGCCCCGTGGCCGCCGGCCGCTCCGCCACCATGCGCGGCGGCCTCGGTTGCATGCGTTTCGTCCGGGGCCGCGGGCTTGCCGCCGCCACCGAGCAGCGCCATCGCTCGCTGCGGGCCCACAGCCGCCACCAGCCCGCCCGCCAGAGCCAGCAGACAGACGACGAGCAACACCGCAATGCGGATGAGGCGCCCTGCTTTTGAGGGCGCGGCGTCGCTTGGGGATGTCTTTGACGAGTCGGCCATGAACCGCGCTTTTGAACTCTACCTAATCTTGCATCACCATGCGCGAGAAACTGGATTAAAGCAAGTATAAATCCCAATGAAGTTCTTGATGAACAAGAACAGTTGTGTTTATTCTTGGGAAAGATTTCAGCATAGGCAGAAATAGACGTGCAAGCGATTCTCGACAATCTGAAGTCGCTCGGGTGGCGGCGACTCTCGGTTCTCGGAGGGACAGGCGTTGCGCTGATTCTGGCAATGTTTATCGGACTTTCCGTGGTTTCGACGCCCGATTACGTGTCGCTCTACCGCGATGTATCGCCGGCCGAGGCCGGGCGAATCGTCGAGTCGCTTGAGCAGGCGAATATCCCCGCCCGCGCCGAAATGGCCGGCACTGCCGTGAGTGTTCCGGCGGAGGACCTGGCGCGCGCACGGATGGAGCTGGCAGGCGCCGGACTGCCCAGCGACGGCACTCCTGGATGGGAGATCTTCGACGAGGCCAGCGGGCTCGGCATGAACAGTTTCATGCAGCGGGTGAACCGGTTGCGCGCCATGGAGGGCGAGCTGGCCCGCTCGATCCAGACCATCGACGGGGTCGAGGCGGCGCGTGTGCACCTGGTGCTGCCCGAGCGCGAGCCTTTCAGCCGCGAACGTGCCCGGCCCTCGGCCTCGGTTATCGTGCGTGGCGCGCGTCAGGTCAGCATGCGGCAGGCCCATGCGATCCGCTCGCTGGTGGCCTCCGCCGTACCGGATCTGGCGCCGGCGCAGGTCACCGTGCTCTCGGCTTCGGGCGAGACCATCCTGGCCGATGACGGTGAAGCGGGCAGCGAGGCATCGCTGCAATCCGCCCGGGCGCAGGTCGAGGACCGGCTCGGCCAGCGCATCGCACAGATCCTGACCGCCCGCGTGGGCGCAGGCAATGCGCGCGTGCAGGTGAGCGTCGATCTTTCGACCGAGCGTCAGGTCTTGCAGGAGCGAACTTTCGATCCCGATCAGCGTGTGGTGCGTTCCACCGAAACCCGCGAGGAGAGCCGCGAGGATCAGCGCGCCGCCGGTGGCGAGGTCGGTGTGGCCGACGATATCCCCGCCGCGCTGGCCGATGGCGCGCCGGGCACCAACAGCAATAGCTCCAACAGCACCAACGAGATCGTCAATTACGAGATCGGCGGCACCACGTCGGAGATCGTGCGCGAGCCCGGCGAGGTGGAGAAGGTCTCCGTCGCGGTGCTGGTCAACGGCATCTATAACGTTCAGGAAAACGGCGAAGTCGACTATCAGGAGCGCAGCGCCGAAGAGCTTCAGCGGCTCGAAGCGCTGGTGCGCAGCGCCGTCGGTTTCGATGAGGCGCGGGGCGACAGTGTTGAAGTTGTGAGCCTGCGCTTCATGGATTACTCCATGGATGTGGGCGAGCCGGTGTCGCGCAGTATCGGGCAGATCCTGTCTGAGAATCTCGGCACCATCCTGCGTGGGCTCTTTGCCCTGGCGCTTGTCGTGGTCGTGCTGGTTCTGGGCGTGCGCCCGCTGCTCAACCGCGCCTTTGCGCAATCCGGCGAGGCCGAAGCCGGCGGCGAGCTGCCGGCGCCCGAAGGCACCGCCGCCCTGCCCGCCGCCGCGGCGGAGGGTGGGGCCGGCGCAACCTCCAACGTCACCCATATTCACACCACGCGGCAGGGCAATTCCGATCAGACCGTCTATCACAGCGGCACCGTGCTCGATCCGCTGCCGCCCGGCTCCGAGAACGACATGATCCCCGTCGCCTCGGTCGAGGGCGGCGTGCAGCGCGGCTGGATCAATACGGTCAGCGGTCTGATCGAGCGCGAACCGGATGATGCGATCAAGGTGGTCCGCGCCTGGCTGGCAGAAGGGCCGAGCGCATGAGCTATGTCTTCGACCGTAATTTCGACGCCGAAGACGATGCCGTCCGGCGTGGTGACGCGCCGATTGTCGGCGCGGTCTTTACCCGCGCGGAATATGATGAGGCGGTGAGGCAGGCTCGCGACGAAGGCTTTCAGGCCGGGTTGCAGCAGGGTCGTGAAGACGCGGCGCAAACCGCGCAAAGCTCGGAATCCGCTCGCCGTCTTGCCGCGTCCGAAGCGGTGATCCCCGCCATGCAGGCGCTCTTTGCCGATGCCGACCGGCACCATGCGGCGCTCGAAGCGCAGATGGTGGAGTTCGTGCTCTCGGTCTTCCGCCAGGTCGCGCCCGATGTCAGCGAGCGCCTCGCAGACGGTCAGGCGCTACGCGAAGCAAAGGGCGCGGTGCGCATGGCGCTGGGATCGGCGCGGCTCGATCTTTGGGTGTCGCCGGATGCGCTGGAAGTCTCCAGCGCCGAGCTGGAGTTGGCCGCGCGGCAGGCAGGGTTCGGCGGGCGGCTTTCCGTCAAATCCGATCCCGTGCTTGGTGCCGGCGAGGTGCGCGCCGCCTGGGATAACGGCGTGATGGAATACAGCTTTCACGAAATCTGCGCGCGCATCCTCGGCGCGCTAGGGACGGCACGGCAGGAGATCGAGCTGAAGCTCGGGCAGAAACTGGCAGGAGAAGAGTCATGACCGACGAGGCGCAAACCACCGCGGGCACCGTCGCCGAAGCGGTTGCCGAAGAGGCCGCCGCCGAGCAGGCGGAGACCAAGCCCGGCGATAGCGGCAAGACCATCGACGCGATGCTGAATGTGGGGCTGAACGTCCAGATCGTTCTGGGCCGCACCCGCATGCCCATCGCACAGCTGCTCAAGCTCAGCCGCGGCTCGATCATCGAGCTCGACAAGAGCATCGGTCAGCCCGTCGAGGTGGTGATCAACGACCGGCTGGTGGCGCGTGGCGATCTGGTCAAGCTGCCCGACGACCGTCTTGGCGTCTCGCTGATCGAGATCGTCAAGGATTACGTGTCCGAAGAATGACCCGACATGGCGGCCTCCTGCGTGCCCTGCCCCTCTGCCTGCTGGCAGCGGTGCTTTGCGCGCTGGCCGCCACGCAGGCACAGGCGCAATCGGCGGGCTCGGACCTGCTGGGCGCCATCGGCGACGCGCTGAGCAGCGCGCCGGCGGGCTCGGACGAACGGGCGACGCTCTCGGGCCGGATCATCCAGCTTATCGCCGCGATGACGGTGCTGTCTCTGGCGCCCGGGCTGCTGGTGATCATGACCAGCTTTACCCGCTTCGTGATCGTGTTCTCCATGCTGCGCTCGGCGCTGGGGCTGAACCAGACCCCGCCCAATATGGTGCTGACCTCCATGGCGCTTTTCATGACCTTCTTTGTCATGCAGCCGGTCTTTGAGGATGCATGGGAGGGCGGTGTGCAGCCGCTCATGGACAATGCGATCACCGAAGAGCAGGCGCTTGGGCGGATCGGTGATCCGTTCAAGAGCTTCATGTTCGTCAACACCCGCGAAAAGGATCTCGCGCTGTTCCGCGACATCTCGCAGCGCAGCGACGCGGGTGGCGAGGTGACAGACCCGGCGCCGCTGCCGGAAACCGCCGAAGAGGCCGGCTGGCGCGAGCTGGTGCCGGCCTTCATGATTTCCGAGCTGCGGCGGGCGTTTTCCATCGGCTTTCTCATCTACCTGCCGTTTCTGGTGATCGACCTGATCGTCGCCTCGGTGCTGATGAGCGCGGGCATGATGATGCTGCCGCCGGTGCTGATCTCCTTGCCGTTCAAGGTGATCTTTTTCGTTCTGATCGACGGCTGGTACATGCTGGCGGGCAGTCTCATGGAAAGTTACATCCCCCTCGCCGGGGGCGGGTAAGACAGGCAGGAGAGCAGGATCATGGCAGTTGCGAATCTCAAACGCGCCACCTCGACGGGGGCGAACGCGGCAACCGCCCGGCGGCGCAAGCTGACCGGCCCGCAAAAGGCGGCGATCCTGTTCCTGTGCCTCGGTGAAAAGCGCGGCTCGGCGCTGCTCCAGCAGCTCGACGATATCGAGATCCAGCAGGTCACGCGGGCGATGTCGGGGCTGGGCTCGATCTCCTCCGAGACGGTCGAGCAGGTGCTGAGCGATTTCGTCGAGGACATCACCAATGGCGGCGGCGTGGTCGGCTCCTTCGCTGTGGCCGAGAACCTGCTGCGTTCGCTGCTGCCGGGCGATCAGGTCGAGGGCATCCTGAAGGACATCCGCGGCCCGCTCAAAGAGCGCGATCTCTGGGCACGGTTCGGGGCGCTGTCGGAGAATGTCATCGCCAATTACCTCAAGGGCGAGCACGAGCAGACCATCGCGGCGATCCTGTCGAATGTGAAAACCGACGTGGCGGCCAAGGTGCTGCCGATCCTCGGGCCGGAAAAGATGCAGAACGTGGTCGAGCGGATGATCCGTATGGAGGCGGTGCCGCATCACATGATGAAGCAGATCGAGGAATCCCTGCAAAGCGACATCATAAATGCCGGTGCCCAGCCCACGACCACCGAGCAGCATCAGCGCATGGCGGATCTGTTCAACAAGCTCGACCGCAATGCCTTCGACGCCATGGCGCCGGCGCTTGAGGAGTCGATCCCCGACACGTTCGATGCGATCAAGGCCAAAATGTTCACCTTCGAGGATCTGGTGAAGATGGACGCGATGGATCTCGCCAAGATCATGCGCGGCATGCCTGGCAACACGCTGCCCACCGCGCTGCGCGGCGCCAGCCAGGCGGCGCGCGACGCCTTCCTCAACGCCCTGCCCTCGCGCTCGCGCGACATGTTGCAGGAAGAGATGGACAGCATGGGCCCGGTGCGCCGCCGTGAGGTGAGTGCGGCGCAGTCGATGATGCTGGATTACGCGCGGACCCTGGCGGACGAGGATCAGGTGCGACTGCCGCTCAGCGACGACGAAGACGACGAGATGTTCTGATCGGGGCGGTGAATTGGAAACCCACCCTACGGCCGAGCGATGCATGGGCGCGGATCAAGGCCGCAGGCCACCGCGCCATCGCCGGCCCGCCCCACCGGGTTGGCGATCTGATGACGTCCGCGCTTCGTTGAGAGGTCTTTCGGATTTGGCTGGGATAAAGCGAGGGGTACGAGCCGCCGGTTCGCCATCCCGCGGGCCGGCGATGGCGCGGCTTACGTCGATGCTGCACCGTAGGGTGGGCTTCCAACCCTCCGCTTCGACGACATCAAACCCCTAGCGCAGCTTGTAGCCGCTGAAACCCGCGATGGCTTCGATGTCGATGGTGACCGGCAGAAAGCTTCCCGAGCCGGAATTCGCGACGCCGGACAGGATCTGAACCGCGCCGTTGGTGCTGGTGAAATCCGAGTTGGCATCCGAGATGGCCACGTATTTACGTACCAGCTTTTCCACCTCTTCGGGATCTTTCAGCGTTTTCAGATCGAAACGGTCGGTCAGCATCTCGGCCTGGCGGTCGATATCGAGCGATGCCATCTGCGCCGGCAGGCCCAGGATTGTCCGGAAGAACTCCGACATCTCCGGATCTTTCAGAATGTCGAACGCCGTTTCGATCTCGTCCGCCTTGCGGCGGAACTCCAGTACCGTGCCAAGTGCCTCGTTCTCGTCGGTTTTGTCGTTCACATATTGCGTGTCGATGTATTTATCAACGACGCGGTTCCTCCACGAACGCAGCGCGGTGTTGATATTGCCTTCGCCGTCGGTGCCGAACCCCATGGCGTTGTAAAGCTCCTTAAAGCGCGGATCGGTCAGCCGGTTGATCAGCGCATCGGGCTCCTCGATATTGCTCTTGAGCACCTTCTCCATCATCGCCTTGCCGAAGATCTGGTCTTCGAGATCGTAGGCCTTCATCACAAAGCTGTAGAGCTCGTAATCGCCCATCAGATCGTCAACGCTTTCGACATCCGAGATGTTTTCCAGGAAATGCTCGATGGCGCGGGCGTGTTCGGGCTCTTCCCGCAGGAGCGCCTGTTCCTTGTCCTCGGTGGCATCAACCAGTTTCAGGGCGACCAGGGTCGACATGCCCGAAATCGAGATCATGCGCGTTTCCTTTCGGGATCTGCGGCTTCGGGCACCAGTTGCGTCGGGTCGAGCCCGGCGGCGCCCAATACCTCGGCCTCGCGCGCGATCAGCGGGCGCAGGTCGCGCAGCGCGGTGTAATACTCCATGCGGCTGACATTGTTGGCGGCGCTGAAAACATGAAAGCGCAGATCGGCGGAAAACACCGTGGCCAACTCTGCCAGACGTTTCTGTACCGCTTTGGCCAGATCCTCGCGCTTTTCGGGATAGATCAGGGCGCTCTGGATCAGGTAATAGACCGCCTTCACCGGTGTCGCCGCCGCCTCGGGTTTCAGCAGGTCGGTTTCGCGGATGATATCCGCGCGGTTTTCCACGGTGACCGTGCTCTTGCGGCCGCCATTGCGCATCATGCAGCCGTTGACGACCAGTCGCTCAAAGGGTTTCAGCGTGAGATTGAGTGCCATGATCCGATACCGTGGTCAGCGCCGGGCGCGAAGACAGCCCCGCGAGAATGCTGGAATTCACCTCGATCAGTGCGCGCAGGCCCGGCCCGCCGCCCAGCACCTGCTGGCTCTGACGGTCGACCCAGAGGGCGATGGAGATCAGCTGGGCGCGCAGTGCCTGCGGAAAGGCGTTGCCGCTTTCGGCGAGATCGTCGCGCAGGGTGATCCAGAGACGGCGATTGTCGGCGAGTGCGTCACGCAACCCGTCCGCCAGAACCGCACTGCGTGCCTCGTTGCTGTCGGCCGCGTCGAAAGCGGTACAATACGTTTCCATGGCGCCGGTGATGCGGGCGAAGACGCGCGCTTCGATCTGGCGCGGAGACTCGCTTTCGCGAATCGTGCGCTTGTAAGCGTTGATGCTCATTCCGTTCCTGCCTCTGCTCCCCCGGCTGGTCCCGGGGCGATTTGTAAGCCGCCCCCGGTTGATCCGGGGTTGCGACGAAGAAAGGGCGCCTTGCGGCGCCCCTTCACTATGCCATCATAAGTTGTGCATTTTCCAGAAAAATTACCGGAAGAGCGACAAAATATTCTGCGGCGACTGGTTCGCGATCGACAGCGATTGCGTGGCCAGCTGCTGTTGCACCTGAAGCGCCTGAAGACGGGCGGCTTCTTCTTCCATATTGGCGTCGACCATGCCGCCGACACCGGCGTCGATCTTGTCGGTCAGCTCCGAAAGGAACTCTTTCTGCATTTCGACCGATTTCTCGGCGATGCCGAAAGCGGTGGCGGAGTCGATGGCGTCCGACAGGGCGCCTTCGGCGTTCTGAAGGGCGGTTTCCATCAGCGCCGTGGTCGAAGCTGTGGTCAGGTCGATGCCGGCCAGGGTGGACTGGATCGCGCCCAGATCCTGCTGGTCGAAGCTCACCGTGGTGGTGGTGATCGAGCCTGCGGCGTCACGGCTGATGCCGGTGACGACGGTCACGGCCGAGGTGCCGTTGACGAGGTCGGAACCGTTGAAGGTCGCCTGGTCGATGGTGGTCTGGATACGGGCGGCCAGCTCGTCCAGTTCGGCCTGCACTTCGGTGCGGGTTTCCTCGGTGCCGCCCTGTGCGAAGGCGACGCGCTCGACGAATTCCGAGGCCAGGTCCTTGACGGTTTCAGCGCCCAGACGAGCTGCGGAAATCGAGTTCTGGGTCAGGGTCAGGCTTTCGTCGATGGCCTTGTAGATACGCGAGTCGCTCGACATCGTCTCGGAGATCGAGAAATACGCTGCGTTGTCTTTGCCCGAAGCGATTTTCAGGCCCGAGCTGATGCGGTCCTGGGTCGATGCGAGGCTGTTGTTGATATTGCGCAGCGTCGAGAGCGCGGACATTGCGCTCGCGTTGGTGTGGATAGAAGACATTTTCTGCTCCGATTTCTATCGTTATTGGTCTTCGTCTTTCTGACGAAAACGGTCCTGCCGTGAGACGATCCGTAACACGGCAAATTGGAGCATCGGGTTAAACAAAGGTTAAAGCTAAATAGACTGGTCAAACCGTTGCGGCGAGGACACAGCTTTCTGCGGCCGGGCGCCATCGCGATCGTAGAGCCCGCTGAGGCTTTGGCGGTCGCGAATCCGGTCGATTTCGCGGGCCACCGCGCTGGTCGCCTCGGTCATCCGGCGCAGCATCGCGAGGTCTGTCTGGATGAGTTCGCGCAGGTCGTGCAGTTTGCGGCGCAGCTTTTCGGCGGCGGGTTTCTCGCCGGAAAGCAGATGGTCGGCCTCGGCAAAGGTGGTCTCGATCTCGGCAAGCAGTTCGGTCTTGCGCGGGTAGAGCTCTTCGACGCGCGCGAGCTGCCCCTGCCCGATGGCGGCGATCTCGTCGCGCAGCAGACGGGCGAGCCGGTCGATCAGTAGCGTGGCGCTGGCGTGGGTTGCATCGCTCATGAGCCTTGCTCCGTTGTGCCCGATTGCGCATAGGCGGCAAGAGCGCTGCGCAGGCTCGGGGCGATGCCGGCGCCGCCCTGCTCGACGATTTCGCGACCAAAGGCTTCGGCCAGGAAATAGCGCCAGGTTTCCTCTGCCTGCCCGCCGCCGAATTCACCGATATCCACCTGCTTCAGCATCTCGTCGACCATCTGAGTGAGGAACATGGCCTCGAATTCCTTGGCGGCGGAGGCCGGCGCGTCCGGTGCCACGGCGCCGGGCTGCGCGTGCTGGGCGCCGGTGACTTGCAGCGCGGCCATGCTGGTCTTGATATCCATCGCGCGCGCTCCTCAGATGATCTCGAGATCGGCGTGCAGCGCGCCCGCTGCCTTGATCGCCTGGAGAATGGAAATGGTCTGGGTGGCGGTCAGACCGATGGCGTTCAGCGCGTCCACAAGCCGTTGCAGACTGACATCCGCGCCTTCGAGAATGGTGAAATGCGCCTCGCTTTCCTCGACCCCGACGCTGGTGCGCGGCACCACCACGGTCGTGCCGCCGATGGTCACCGGGTTGGGCTGGCTGACCATCGGATCTTCGCGCACCATCACCGTGAGCCCGCCCTGGCTGACCGCGACGCGGTCGATGCGCACATCGGCGCCGATCACGATGGTGCCGGAGCGTGCGTCGATCACCACCTTGGCGATGCTGTCGGGCTCCACCCGCAGGTTTTCGATCACCGAGAGCACCTCGGGCACGTCGCCCTTGCCCGACCCGCGCAGTCCGACCTCGACCGTTGCGGAGTCGAGTGCCCGGGCGGAATTCGACCCCATGCGCTCCTGAATGGCCTCGGTCACGCGCATCGCCGTGGTAAAATCGGGGTTGCGCAGGTTGAGTCGGATCGAGTTGAGCGAGGTCAGCTCGAACTCCACCTCGTTCTCGACCGTCGCGCCGTTTTCGATCCGTGCCACCGTCGGTACGCCCTCGACCACCGAGGCCGCCATGCCCTGTGCCGCGTATCCGGCGACGGCAATCGGACCCTGCGCCACGGCATATACCTCGCCATCCGCGCCCGTCAGCGGAGTGACGATCAGCGTGCCGCCGCGCAGCGAGCTGGCATCGCCCAGCGAGGAGACCACCACGTCGATGGGCGAGCCTCTGCGTGCGAAAGGCGGCAGCATGGCGGTGACCATCACCGCGGCGGTGTTTTCGGTCTTGATCCGGTCGTCCGAGAGATTGCCCACGCCCAGCCGTTCCAGCATCGCCTCGATGCTCTTTTCGGTGAAGGGGCTGTTGCGCAGGCTGTCGCCGGTGCCGTTGAGGCCGACCACCAGCCCATAGCCCACGAGCTGGTTCTCGCGCACGCCCTCGAAAGTGGCGATGTCCTTGATCCGGACATCGGCCTGCGCCGGCAGGGCCAGGCAAAAGGCGGCGATCAAGGCGCCGATGCGGGCTGCGATCCTCATGGGACTCCGGGCAAAAAAGAACTCTCTCTGGCAAGATTAAACATAAAAACCGGAGAAATCGCAATGATTAAATCACATATAATCATGCTATCCTTGTCTAATGCTTGACCCCGGGAAAAATACTGCGCATGATCGTCCTGTCCAGCCATGGATAATAAGACCAAAAAATGTCCCATCGGGAGAGCGTGGTGCATATCTACCTTTACGAGCCGCGATCCAACGCCCTGGCCGGCCTGCTGTCAGAGCTGAACGAGGCACATTGGGAGCCCGTGGCGGTAAATGACGATTTTTTCGAGCGTCAGCTCGACCTGCTGGGCAGCGACGGCTATGCCGACCGCCCGGTCCTGCTCTCCGGCCATCCACGCATCGTCGAGCATATCGC
The DNA here is from genome assembly GCF_017311415.1 of Salipiger abyssi. GTDB lineage: Bacteria > Pseudomonadota > Alphaproteobacteria > Rhodobacterales > Rhodobacteraceae > Salipiger > Salipiger abyssi_A. The sequence goes on from NZ_JAEKIS010000004.1 coordinate 121,963, forward strand.
GCGACTGCGCAAATCCGGCTGCCGAAATCCGATTCTCGTTCTGCGCGAGCAGCGCGACCCCGAAGCGGCGATGGAAACGCTCGATGCCGGCGCCGATGACGATATCGTCGGGCCGGTGACCGGGCTGGAGCTGCGCAGCCGGGTCAACGCGATCACCCGGCGCTTTCACGGCCACGCGGCGGCTTCGGTGCATATCGGCGACGTGACCGCCTATTTCGACGGGCGCGACCCGGATGTGGCCGGCCAGCCGATGAAGCTGTCGCAGCGCGAACTCGCGATCTTTCAGCAGATCGCGCTGGCGGCACCGCGCGTCGTGTCGAAATCGCGGATCTACGATGCGGTCTACGGCATGGCCGAAGAGCAGCCCTTCGACAAGGTGATCGACGTCTATATCTGCCGGATCCGCAAGAAGATCGAAGAGATGTCGCCGCTGGGCGATCCGCATATCCGCACGATCCGGGGCCGTGGCTACAAGTTGGCACCGGAGATTGTCGAGCACGCCGACGGCCCGGTTGTGCTGCGGCCCTCAGACCATTCAGAACATGAAGTTCAGAAAGCTCAGCTGGGATAGGCGCGAGGTGGCGGCATAGCTTGCCTGAAGCTGCGCCTCCAATGCCTTGATATCGGTTGCGGCCTCGTACTCGTCCACGCCGACCAGATCGGAGATCCGGCTCTTGTAGAGCAGCGCGCGGTCTTCCATGCGGGTGTTCGCGGTCTCGATCCGCGCCGAAGCAGTGTCGAGCTGGGTCTGGCTGTCGAGCAGCCCCGAGAGCCCGGCATTCAGCCGTTCCGTGGCGGTCCCGACCCAGGCCGCGTAGGCCTCGTCATCGGGAATGGTTGTTGGGTCGGTGGCGGCGAGCATCGAAAGGCCCTGAAGCACCTGGCGGAACGCCGCGTCATTGGCCTGCACGCCGTAGCTCAGCGTCTCGCCGTCGCCGATGCTGGCCGACATGCGCGCGCTGCCGGTGCTGCCGGTAAAGAACAGGGCGTCGAAATTCTCGTCCGGGTCGGCGGCGCTATTGGAAAAGATCGCGTCGAGCTCGGTAATCCGTGCGGCGACATCGGCAGGCGTGCCCATGCCCTGGGCGATCACGTCCTCGATCACGCCTTGCGGCGACAGGCCGGTATCGGCGCGCGGACGGTCCCAGACTTGCAACGCCGTGGTCCCGTCGGCGATCCCCGCGAACATCGGCTGCCCGCCATAGTTCAGGTTGGCCTGGGCGATCACCATATCGAGCGCCGCGCGCGCCGAGGTCTGAAGCCCCTCCGCCGTTCCGCCTTCCGGTGAACCGTTGGCCAGCGCCAGCTCCAGCGTCGACTGCACCGCTTCGCGCATCGTGCCAATGGCCTGACTCATTGTATCGAGCCGGCTGCCGAGCAGCGAGTTGGCGGCGGTCTGTGCCTCGTCGCGCTCCAGCGCGGCGTTGAGGTTCAGCGCCTCGGCGGCGCCGGTGCCCAGTGACTTGTAGATATCGCTCTTCACGCCCGAGGACAGCTCCTGCTCGGCATTGGCAAGCTGGGTCTGCATTTCGGCATTGGCGTTGCGGCGGAGCAGGTTGCTGTAAAGCGTCGAAGGGCCCCGGTTCATCAGGTAGATCATGACAGGTCTCCGGGTCAGACCGCGCCGAGCAGGGTGTCGATCATCTCGGAGACGACCGTCAGCACCTGCGCGTTCGCGCCGTAGGATTGTTCGATGGCGGTGAGTTGTTGCAGCTCGTCATCCACATTGACGCCCATGAACGACATGCGTGTGCTCTGCACCGCGATCGCGCCGGCGGCGAGGCTTTCGGCGGAGCTTTCCGCCTCGGCGCGGGCGCTGTTCTGGCTGGCGATCAGCGTGGCGACATAGCTCGAGAGCGTGGCACTTTCGCCGAGCCCGGCCTCTGGATCGAAGGCCATGTCGCCGTCGAGCACGGCGATAAAGGCCTCTATCTGGGTGTTGTCGCCAGCGGCGCCGGGCACATCCGCACCCATGCCGTCGCGGATCCGCCAGTAGGCGCCGCCCTGCTCTGGCAGTACCGCGCCGTTTACCGCGATGCGCAGCGCCAGCCCGGGCGCGGCGGGATCGCTCAGCGCAGCTCCGGCATCGGTGAAAAGCCCCGCCTCACCGGGGGCGAGGCTGGCATCGGCGTCTTCCATGCCCGCGATCAGCGCGCGCGCGACCTCGTCGAGCTGCGCCTGCATCTCGGGGAGCGTCTCGCTGAAAAGCTCGATCTTGCCGGCAAGCGCGCCTTCGGAGATCCCGCGCACCCCGGGCACGCCCGGGGTGATCTCGAACTCGCCGGCGGTCAGGGTGCCGGTTGCCGTGTCAAAACTCAGCACCTGCGCCGCGTTTCCGGCCAGCAGCGGTGCGCCGCCCGCCGCAAAAAGCTCGATCCGCCCCTGAGCATCGGTGCGCAGGGTGAAATCCATGTATTCGGCCAGCGCGTCCAGTTCCGCGCCGATCTTGTCCTGAAGCGCGAGCTGCGCCTCGCTGGTGCCGAGGCTGCCGGAAGAGAGCTGCTCGTTATAGCCGTCGAGACGGCTCAGCGCCGCGTTGATCTCGGCGATATCCGCGCCGATCCCGTCCTCGGCGCTGTCCATGGCGTCGGCCAGTTCCGAGCCGGCGCTGTTCAGTGTTCGCGCCAGCTCCTGAGCCTCCGCCACGGTGCTGCGCTGGAGCGCGCCGTCCGAAGGCGAGACCGAAAGCAGCCCAAGCGCGTTCTGGAAATCGGTCAGCCGGGTGAGGATCGTGTTGCTGCTCTGGCTGTCGCCGAGCAGCGAGGTGTAGGCGGAAAGCCCGGAGGCGATGGCGTCCTGCCGCGCTGTGCGGCCGACCTCGTCGCGATACATAGCATCGAGCGAGCTATCGACTGCCCGGGTGATTTCGCTCACCGTCGCCGCGCCCTGCGCATTGGTCGCGATATGGGTATCGCGGCGCGCAAAGTTCGGGTTGTTGGCGTTGGCGATATTCGACGACACGCTTTCGGCCCAGCGTGAGGTCACGCCCATGCCGCTGCGCGCCGCGTTGAAGGCAGATGTCAGCCCCATGTCACAGTCCTATCCAGCGCCTCAGCGCTTCAGGTTCACCGTTTCCGTCAGCATCTCGTCGGCGGTGGTGATGATCTTGGCGTTCGACGAATAGGCGCGCTGGCGCTGGATGAGGCTGGTCAGCTCTTCGGCGATGTCCACATTGGCGGATTCCACGCCGCCCGAGGTCAGCGTACCGCTGTCGCCGCCACCGGCCTGGCCGAGATAGAAATCGCCGGAGTCGCGCGACATGGCAAAGGTCGAGTTGTTCGAAGTTTCCAGCCCGTTGGGGTTGGCGAATGTGGCCAGCGGGATCGAATAGAGCGCCTTGCGGGTGCCGTTGTCGAACACGCCCCAGACATCGCCGAACTCGTCGAACTCAACGCGGGAAAGCGTGCCGCTTTCGCTGCCGTCGGCCTCGATGGCCATCGGGGTGTAATCGCCGGAGAACTGGGTGAGTCCGTCGAAGCTGTCGGGTGCGCCGAGCGACACGGTGACCACCTGGGGCGCGTCGGCATTGTCGATGGTCAGGGTCATTTCGCCGGTTGCCGGATCGAAGGCAAAGCCCGCCGGCGCCGCGGCGTTGGCGACGATATCGCTGTAGCTCGCCGGCGCGCCGACATTGGCGCCGCTGTCGTTGAAATCGACCGTTACGCTGCCGTATTCGGTGGTATCGTCCGAGATCGTCACCACCCACTGGTCGTCGGTGGTGTTGGGCTGGAAGGACAGGGTCAGGTACTCGGCCTCTCCCAGCGCGTTGTAATATTCCACCGAGGAGACAAAGGCGTCGCCCGGCGTATCGAGCCCGGTTTCCTGCGACGGCAGGTTGCCGCTGACCGAGACGTTCTCGGTCATGGCGCCGCTGATGGTCTGATTGGCGATGTTCACCGGCTCCAGATCGTTGAAGCTGCTCCGGTCCACCGCGCCCAGCGTGCCATCGGCTCCGTAGGCATAGCCCATCAGATAGAGCCCCGCCGCGTTGACCAGATTGCCGTTTTCATCGGGCTCGAAGCTGCCGACGCGGGTGAACATATTGCCCGAGGTATAGGAGGCGTCGATGTTCGAGTTCACCACGAAGAAGCCGTTGCCGCTGATCGTGAGGTTCGAGGCGACCGAGGTTTCGGAAAAGCTGCCGTCGACCCCGTTCGCATGCGTAATATTCGTGCGCACGCCGGTGGCAAAGCTGCCCGCCGCGTTTGTCGACCCGGAGGTCACCATCTGCGCGAAGCTGCGGCGATAGCCCACCGTATCCGCGTTTGCGATATTGTAGGAAATGCGCTCAACCGCCGTGGAGTTCGCCAGAAGACCGCTGACACCGGATGCCATCGCGTTGGAAATGCTCATAACCGCCTCGCCGTTTCGATCGGTGATGAATTCACCGTTCGTTAATCACATAGCAGACCGCGGTTACACCATGGTTAAAGCTTTCTTTACTTGCCGGTCTTTCGCAATCTTTTGTCTGTTTTTGTTCATACGATGCGCGCTCCGAGGATTGTTCAAGAATCCAGGCGGTGCCGCATCTTGGCGTGGGATGGCTAGTTGAGCTTGCCGGACTCGGGCAGGCTGTCGAGCATGTCCTGCGCGTTCCGGATCCGGGCGCGCGCGGTTTCCTCGCGCAGCGGCAGCAGCTCGGGCGCGGCGATTGCCAGACTCTTGGCGATCTCTGCCCATCCTGGCAATTCTGTCAGGCTTGGGAAATCCTGTGCCAGCTCGGCGGTCTTGGCGCTGTCGCCGCTGCGATGCGCGGCCAGCAGATAGCGGATCGCGTCGGGCAGTGGCAGATCGCCGTCGAGGCTGGCGCGCAGCGTGCCATAGGCCTCCAGCGCGGCGGGCCAGTCCTCGCGTTCGAACTGGGCCTGCGCGCGTAGTCGCAGGATCTGGCTCGGCAGCGGCCCCCTGACCTCGTCCAGCAGCTCTGCGCGCCGCCCGGTCTCGTCGAGATAGCGCGCCGAGATCAGTCGAAAGCGCCGCGCGAGCTCGGGATCGTCGAGGCTCGGCGGCTGCGCCAGCAGTGCGCCCAGCGTGTCGAACTGCCCGCCCTCCAGCAGCGCTTCGGCCTCCTTGACGGTGAGGCGGTCGATCTGGCCCGGCGCCGCCTCGGCGATGCCGAGATCCTGCGCGGCGGTCAGGTAATCGCGGATCGTGGCGTATTCGCGCGCCGCCGCGACGGTTGCGCCGGCGCGCAGAAACCGGTCGGCAAAGCTCTCGGCGGCATGGGCAAAGCTGACGGTAAAGCGGAAATAGGGCGCGATGCGTTCATGCCAGGACATGAAGCGCCCCAGCATGATCTCTTCGTTTGCGCCTTGGTCGTATAGCTCTTCGATCAGCGCCCGGGCTTTCTGCTGCGCCGCGTCCGCGAGCGGCGTGCCGGCCTGACGCTGGAGCATCCGGCCATAGCTCTCGATGGCGGACACCTTGTCTCCCGCGATGGCCTGAAGCGAAGCGAGATCGTCCAGCGTCTCGCCGGCATAGCGGTCGCCGCGCCATAGCTCGGTTTCCTGCGACAGCAGCACGACCGCCTGCTCGGTGGTGATCGCCTCTTCGCGCAGGCTGAGATCGACCAGCGCGCGGCGGGCGCGATGCGCCCAGAGATCCTTGCCGTCCTGTGCCAGAACATAGCTGTCGAAGGCCGCCAGCGGCTCGTTCCCCATCTCGGCGACGCGTCCGAGCAGGAAGTGATAGGACGGGCTGTCCTTCAGCGCCGGGTAGCTGTCGAAAGCGGCGGCGATGTCGCGCGCCAGCCGCCACTGCTCTGTTTCGATGGCGCATTCCAGAAAGCCCGGCAACACGCGCTCCTGCACCGGTTTGGGAAACCGCGCGAGCCGCATCACCGCATTGGTCAGCAGCGGCGCGGCCTCGGCGCACTCGGCGGCGCGCAGATGCGACAGGGTCCGGAACAGCGGCTGGTCGGCCCAGTCCGAATGTGCCGGGGTCAGCAGGGCGCGGGCGCGGTCGGTCAGCGGGCGCTCGCGGGGGTCGATCAGCCCCAGCGCCAGCTCGAAGGCGGCGGCGCGCAGGTCGTGGGCCGGCGGGACGTCCTCACCGCCGACCTGTCCCAGTACCGAGAGGCCCTCGGGCGCCATGGCATGGGCAAAGAAGAACTCCGCCAGATCGGTAAGCGCGCGGGCCAGATCCGGCTGGCGGTCGCCGGCGGCCACCACGGCATCCATCAGCGCGCGGCGTTCTTCCAGAAAGGGCTGCGTTTCACGCTGGGCAAGGTAAAGCTGCGGCGGGTCGATCACCCGCATGGGGCTCAGGAGGGCCGGGGTGAGCCGCTCTTCGAGCATGCGCGCACCTTCTTCGGGGCCGGGCTGCGCCAGCACCGGACAGGCACAGAGCAACACCGCCATGACCGCCGCGTGACGCCCCCGGAACGCACAAGAATAGGCCACTTTATTTGTTCGCCTCACCATGAATATGCTTGCTTTATCTTAACGGAAATCGCATCTTCGGCAAGGAAAGAATGTTTGTCCAAATATTGACGGGCTTGGTGCATGGATAATTCGACCTATGTCGCGCTGTCTCAGTTGACGGCGCTTGAACGGCAGCTCGACGTGACCGCCAACAATATCGCCAATGCCAATTCCAACGGGTTCAAGGCCGCGCGGGTGCTGTTCGAAAGCTATCTGCAACAGGACGATGCTTCGGCTTCCGGCGAGGGCACCAACTACCTGATCGACCGCGGCTCTTATCTCGACGACGCGCCGGGCGCCCTGGTGCAGACTGGCAACGCCCTCGATATGGCGCTGACCGGGCAGGGCTGGTTCGCCTATGAGCTGGCCGACGGGCGCACCGGTTACGGGCGCGATGGCAGCTTCGTTCTCGACGCGCAGGGCCGGCTGGTCACCGCGAGTGGCGCGCAGGTGCTGGACGCGGGCGGCGCGCCGCTGAATATCCCGCCGGAATTCGCCAGCACCGTGAGCGTATCGGGGGATGGCGTAATCTCCTCGACGGCGGGTGGCGTGCTGGGGCAGGTCGGCATCTTCACCCTGCCCGACCGGCAAAGCCTGTCGCGCACCGGCGGCGGCATGTTCCTGCCGGAGGATGGCAATGCACAGCTCGAACCCGACGACACCGGCACCCAGATCCTTCAGGGCGCCGTCGAGAGCAGCAATGTGCAGGCGGTGAGCGAGGTCACGCGGCTGATCGACATCCAGCAGGCCTATCAGCACGCGCTCAACCTGGTCTCCTCCGAGGACGATCTGAAGAAAGAAATGCTGAGCCGCATCGGCCAGACCAGCTAAACGAGGGAAAAGACGATGAAAGCTCTGAGCATCGCCGCGACCGGCATGATGGCGCAGCAGACCAATGTCGATGTCATCTCGAACAATATCGCCAACGCCAACACCACCGGGTTCAAGAGCGCCCGGGCGTCTTTTACCGATCTCATCTACGAGAACATGTCGCGCGAGGGCGCGGTGACCGCCGAAGAGGGCAACACCCGGCCCGTCGGGCTCGATGTGGGTCTGGGGGTGCAGGCCGTGGGGACGGTGCGGCTCAACACCCAGGGCGGGCTGGCGCAGACCGAAAACCAGCTCGATCTGGCGATCGACGGGCGCGGCTATTTCACCATCAACCTGCCCGATGGCGGTCAGGCCTATACCCGCGACGGCAGCTTTCGCCTGTCCGCCGAGGGGCAGATCGTCAACCAGCAGGGCTTTGAGGTCGATCCCGGCGTCGTGCTTCCGGACAACACCACCGCCGTCGAGATCAGCGACACCGGCATCGTCAGCGCATATGTGGAGAACGACACCGTGCCCGTCGAGGTCGGCCAGTTCACCCTGACCACCTTTGTCAACGACGCCGGCATGCGCCCGCTGGGCGACAATATGCTCGAAGCCACAGTCGCCTCGGGCGATCCGATCCCGGCGCTGCCCGGCGATGCGGGCATCGGCATCCTGCGCCAGGGCTATCTGGAAAGCTCGAATGTCGACATCGTGCGCCAGATCACCGATCTCATTCAGGCGCAGCGTGCCTATGAGATGAACTCCAAGGCCATCGAAACCGCCGATCAGATGATGTCGGCGGCCAACCAGATCAAGTAAGCCATGCTGCGCCGCCTTCTCCCCCTGCTCTGCGCTCTTGCCCTGACGCCGTTCGCCGCTCTGGCCGAGGCGCCCGAAGTGCTGATCGAGGAACAGGCGCGGCAGAGTTGGGGCAACGAGCTGCCGCCCGAGGCGCGCATTCATGTGCGCTTTTCCGGCAGCCGGATCGACGAGGCCGATCTGATCTCGGCCTTCTGGATGGATCGCGACAGCGGCCAGTTCCTCGCCAACGCGGTGACGCCCGAGGGGGTGACGCATCGCTTGCAGGGACGGCTGATGGCGGTGCAGGCGCTTCCGGTGCCCACCCGCCGGCTGATGCCGGGCGATCTGGTCGGGGTGGATGACGTGAAGACCGTCGAGCTGCCGGTAAAGCGTGTCGGGGCCTACACGATCACCGAGACTGACAAGCTCGAGGGCATGCAGGTGCGCCGGATGCTGGCGGCAGGCCGCCCGGTGATGACGCAATCGGTGATGGAGCCGCTGGTGATCGACCGGGGCGACAAGGTGAATATTCTATTTGACGACGGCCGGCTGGTTGTGACCGCCCCGGGCCGCGCGCTGGACGACGCTCATCGCGGGCAGGAGCTGCGCATCGTCAATCTGGTCAGCAACAAACCGCTTCAGGCCGTGGCCCGGGGCGAAGGACTCGTGGAGGTGATCCGATGACCGGTCTGCGCCCTGCCCTTCTCACCGCCTCCGTGCTGGCGATGCTCGCCGGCTGCGGCACGCCCGCCTTCGACCGCGATCCGGAACTGAGCCGCCTCGGTGTCGATCCCGGCGATCTGGCGGCGGCGCGCAGCGTCAACGTGCCGATGCCGCCCCCCGAGCAGGAGCGCATCCCCTACCGCGCCGAGGCCGCCTCACTCTGGGAGCGCGGCTCGGGTGGCTTTTTCGCCGATCAGCGCGCCACCACCATCGGCGACCTGCTGACCATCGTGATCGAGATCGACGACGAGGCCAGCCTGCGCAATGAATCGGAACGCTCGCGCACCGGTGGCAGCACCATGGCCTTCCCGAAATTCTTTGGCTACGGCTCGCAGATCGACAAGATCCTGCCCGGGGTCGAGCCGGAGGATCTGCCGTCGGACAATATCGTCGATATCACCTCGACCACCGGCGCCTCGGGCACGGGTGAGATCGACCGCAACGAGTCGATCTCGCTGCGCATGGCGGCGCTGGTGGTGCAGGAGCTGCCCAATGGCAATCTCGTCGTGGTCGGCCGGCAGGAGGTCAAGGTCAACGAAGAGCTGCGCGAGCTGCGCGTCTCCGGGATCATTCGGCCGCAGGATATCGACCGGGGCAACACCATCGCCTATGACAAGATGGCAGAGGCCCGGATCAGCTATGGCGGGCGCGGTTCCATCAGCCGGCAGCAAAGCCAGGGCTATGGCGAGGATGTCATGGACATTATCCTGCCTTATTGAACCGGAATTTAGTCATTATTTAAATAAACTATCGCCAGAATCCCGCGCCATACCAGAGGCTGAAGCAGCCAGTGCGGGATTCGGAAATGAAAAAAGCTTTTGTCGCCTTTGCCACCCTGCCGGTCCTCTTTGGCGCCGCAGGCTATGGAGCCGGGCAGCTGCTGCCCAAGGCAGAGGAACACAGCCCGCAACACGCGGTCGAGGAGCCGGGTCGCTCCGATGCCGAAAAGGTGCTCGACCATATGGCGAGCCATGCGGTGGAGAATCCGGGTGCTGCGGTCGAGCAGGAACCGCACAAGCTGATCAAGCCGGCGGCCGAAGTCATCCACAAACCCGAGGCGTCCGAAGCGAGCCTCATCCGCAAGGATCCGCTCGGCGACAGCAGCGTGGTCAAGCTGGGCCGGATGAGCTTTCCCGTTTATCGCGCCAACAGCGTGACCTATGTGGTCTCCGAAGTCGGCGTGGCGATGCGCGATAAAAAGGTTGCCGAAGTGTTCAACGAGGCCGAAAACGCCTCGCGCCTGCGCGACGCGGTGTTGACCTCGATGCACAAGGCCGCAAGCAGCTCCTCGATGCGGGGCGTGAACATCGACACCCACAGCCTGTCGGAAACCCTGTCGACGGATCTCCGCGCAGGCTTTGGCGAGGATGTGTCGAACGTACTCTTTCTGTCGTTGGTCAAGGCGGACGTGCCGCGCAGCTGACGCCGCCTCAGCGCACCTCTTCGATCATGCCGGCCAGAACGGTATCGTTGTTTGCCAGTCGCAACGTCGCAAGACCGTTTTCATAGGTCATGCTCTGCACCTCGGATGACGCATAGGTCTGCGAAGCGATCGCTTTTCCCTTGGAGTCGAAGGCTTCGAGTACCATCACATACTGCCCTTCGGGCAGCGGCAGCCCTTCGTAATCCATACCGTCCCAGGTGACCTCATGCAGGGTTCCCGGGGTCAGAGGCACATCGTCATAGCTTCGCAAGACCGTGCCGTCCGCGGCCTGGATGGTCAGTACCGCACGGTCCGCCTCGGCGCCGAGCCGATAGCCGGCGACGGCACTGCCGCCCTCAAGCGCGATCTGATCCGTGGGCGCAACCACCGTCCGCCCGATCAATGAAAGCCCGGTGATCGCCGACATGCTGGAGAGCTGCGAGGCGATGCCTTCGAGGTTGGAATTCGTGGCCACCGATTGCTCGACCTGGCTCAGCTGCGCGAGCTGAGAGATGAAGGTGGTGCTGTCCATCGGCTCCAGCGGATCCTGGTTCTGGATCTGCGCTGTCAGCAGCGTGATGAAGCTTTGGTAATCCTCGCTAAGCTGGCTCATTGCGTTGGAAGACGCAGTGCCGGCGCCTGCGGGGCTGCCAAGGCCGAATGGGTCGATTGCCATCGAGCGTTCCTCTCAAGTCAAACCTGAATGTCGACGCCGCCCGCCTGCGGGCGCGCCGTGTGATGCTGTGTCTCGGGACTGGGATCGCCCGCGTCATCCGTGTCCGCGCCGCCGAAAGCGCCGCTGAACGGAGCGGGACGCTGTCCCTGCGTCTGGCCCTGCCCCGGGTCGCGCGTACCGAGATCGGAAAAGCTTAGCCCGCGCGTATCCACCTGATGGCCACCGTCGCGCAGCAGGTTCAGCAGCCCGTCGCGGTCGGCCCGCAGCAGCGAGAGAACCGAAGACTGCTCTGCCCGTACCGTGACCCGCAGATGTCCGTTGTCGTCCGGGGTCAGCTCGATCTCCACCTTGCCGAGACCTTCGGGTTTCAGTGCGACGCGGATCTGCCCGTCCTGACCGAGCTGCGCGCGCACCTGACCGAGGATCTGTTCGGAGCTTGGCAGCGGCGGGGCCGGGCGCGGCGGTTGTGCGGTTTCGGCGGGCGCCGGCGGCGCGGCGACGGACATCGGCAGGCTTGGGGGCGGCGCGGTCAACTGGGTCGGAAGTGTCGCCTCCACGGTGTTGGCGGCCGCGCGCAACGGCGCCGCGGTCAGCTCGAGCGGCGCCTGCGCCGGTGCAGCCGCATGCACGGAAGCCATGGCCGTCGCCGAGGCGCCGACCCGATAGGCCTTGATCGGCTCGGTGCGTCCCGCCGCAACACTCACGATGTCCTCCGCTTCGCCGAGCGAGACCGGCGTCACCGGCAGCGGGACCGCTTCGGCGTCAATTGCGGCAGGTGCCGACATTCCGCGCGGTGCGTCACGTTCCGGTTGCAGTGTGGTGACCGGTGCCGCCGGGGGTGTCGCCCCGCGGGGCGACACGGGCGCCGCTGCCCGCCTCTCAGGCGCTGCGGGGGGCACCGTAATCTCTGGACGGGCCGCCGCGCTTTGCGGGGCCGGTTCTGTCGCCAGTGTGGTCTGCGGCTGCGCTAGGGTCTCCGCGCGCACCAACGGCGTTTCGGGGACCGCTTCGGGCCCTGCCGGGGCGGACGAGCTGGGGGCAGGCAGCGGCGGCGGCGCCTGGTCGCTGGGTTTTGCCGCTTGGTCGGCCGGTCTTTTCACATCGGGCTGCGCGGCTTTGGCCGTCGCCGCCGGAATCTCCGTCGCCTCCGTCGCGGGACGTTCGATGACGCTCACGGGCGTGCTCGACCGGGCTTCGACCTCCGGAGCGACGTTGCGGGGAATGGTCCCGTTGTCGACATGTGGACGCGTCAGCGCGGTGGCCTCTGCCACAATGCGGGCCACCAGCTCGGGCAGCGCCGCGGGACGGTCTGTCTCCGCGTCGGTCACGGGCACGGCCCCGAGGAGGCCTTGCCGCAGCGCGGGCACGGCCTCGGCGAGCGCCCGCCATGGCACCGGAGCGTCCGGCTCTTCGGCCTGGGCGGCGGTGGGCTCCGGCATTGCCGCACGCAGCTCGGAGAGCCGCTCCGGCGCGGCTGCCAGGATCTGGGCAAGATCTGAAATCAGCGGCGCGACCAGCTCGGCCAGCTCGTCGTTAGTGAGATCGGGATCTGCCAGGCGCTCTTCGGCCTGCGCAAACCGCGCGGCGATTGCGGCGCTGGTCTTGTCGCTATTGGCAGGTGGCGTTGGCGCCGTTTCGTCTTCGCTGCGCAGCAAGGACAGGAGCGATGCGAAAAGGCCGCTTTGCGGCGCAGTGCCGGATGCGGCTGGCGGCAGGTCCGGACCTTGCGCCGCAGCGGTGAGCAGGGAAAACAGTTTGATCATGACAACACAGTTCTTGAAAATCCGCCGTCGATAAGATTGCGCCGCAGCCGGAGCATGGCGCGTTTTTCGAGTTGGCGGAGACGGTCCTGCGACATGCCGAGATCCGAGGCGATGGCGCAGAAGGGTTCAGGTTCGGGCTGAAGCCGGCGGCGGCGGATCACCTCGGCCTCTTCGGGGTTCAGCGGCGCGAGGGCATCCGCAAGGATCTGGTTGAGCTGCTTGTGACGGCTTTTCTGGCTGACCCATTCTTCGGGGCTCATATCGCCGGATACGAGGATGTCGCGGGGTTCGCCCGGGTCGTCGGCGCCGCTGTCGATGGTCACTGTCGGCTGTGCGGCAAGGCGGACCAGAGCGCCCTCATCCTCGGGCAGTCGGCCCAGCTGAGCATCGAGATAGGTGCGGGCCGGAATGTCGATCACCGCCTTGATCCGAGACAGTGCGCTCGACACGCCGTTCATCACCCACCAGGCCGCATATGTGGAAAAGCGCACCTCCTGCTGGCGGTCGAAACTGTCGGCGGCGCGTAGCAGCCCCAGCATGCCCTCGGCGGCGAGATCTTCGAGATGGGTCGGGTTGTCCGTGTAGCGCGCGGCCTGCGACCAGGCCTGCCGCGCATGCGCGCGCAGCAACAGCTCGAGCGCCTTTCGGTCGCCACGGTCCTGCCAGCCGCCGATGGCGTCGCGCTCCTGCTCGAAACTGAGCAGCGGCTCGCGCATTGCGGCCTGATACGACATCGACATCATGAAGAAACGCTTGCCCCATCCTTGCGTGCAAGAACAGGTAAACATAATTCTTCATGTGCCGGAAGAATTTAATGATTTACTGAAGGTTAAAGCGTGTCGGCAGGCCGGTTTGCAGCGGGATCGGCATGCGCTCCGGAGCGCCGAGCGTCACGCGCAGGACGATCTCCATGCGCTCGGCCCATTCCTCGAGATCAAGTGGTTCGTCGGAGACGCAAAGCAAATCGCCGTCGATCATCTGTGGATCTGGCGCGGAAAACCCCGGGTCGAGATCGCGCAGATATCGCGTCAGCTGCGGCTGCCAGAGGAAATCCGGCCGCGTGAAGAGATTGGGGTCGGGCAGCAGTGGGCGCTGATCGGCCAGCCAGTAACGGTGCAGGCTCTGGCCGAGGCCCTGGCAGAAGCGGCGTAGATCGAGCGCGCGGCCCTTGACGCGCAATGCGGTAACCCGCCGCGCGGCGGCGTGGGCCATGACATAGAGGGCATCGGTTTCCCGTTCCATCGGCACGCTGGCCAGGCTGAGCATGAGCTGAAGGCTCTCGCCCACTGCGGCGCCCAGCAGCCGGGACAGATCCGTCTCATCACGCGGCAGGAACAGCACCAGCGTGCCGTAGGGCAGATCCAGCGGCAGCTCTTCGACGAGCACGTCGCCGAGCGGCAGTGCCGGCGCCAGTTCGAGCCCGTCGGACATGGCCAAGGCACGGTTGCAGGCGCCACCTGCGACCAGCGCGACCGACCGGACCGGCAGGATCTGTGTGAACAGCGTGTCGAAGCCGTCATAGATCTCCGGTTCCGGCAGAGTCACATCGTCCTGCCAGATCAGATCAAGCACCTTTCCCCTGCGCATCGTTGCCCCGTCCCAAGTGTTTTTTTGTCCCTGGGATCACCGTATTTCTCGGTTAAACCTGCTGAAACCCACCAAATGTAAAGCAGCACACTAAATCTAGCGAAGCACAGCCATCACATCACTATATAGGTGGCATCAGGCGGTTTTTCTAAGGTGTTGTTTTTGCCGGTGTTTATCACGAGAGCGGCGGAAGCCCGCCGGCGCCAAGTCTTAGTAACACCCTCTGTATTTTCTTAACACAACTGAAAAAACTTGTGGATATATGGCGCAATCAAGGACTCAGGGCACCAAATATGGCGAAATACGCGACGGTTTCCCCAAGCCTCAGAGGTCCATACGGCAGGAATGCGCTGGCCCTACACGGAGTTTTGCGGAATCGTCGGAGCGAGTCGCAAAAAACCGCCGGGCTGCAAAGGCAGGGACTTTGGCCTATTGTGCCGGCCGGGCGCTTTCGGGGTAGCGCACCGTGACGCTGATCCGGCGGTTCTCCGGCGCGTCCGGCTGCGCCGGATCCAGCGGCGCCGTGTCTGCCAGGCCGGAAATCCCCGTGATCCGTGAGGCACTGACGCCGTTTTCCACCAGCACGCGACGGGTCGCGTTGGCACGGTCGGCGGACAGCTCCCAGTTGGAGTAGGTGCCCGCCCCGGAATAGGGCACGGAATCGGTGTGGCCGGAAATGGTCAGGTCGTTCGGCAGCTCGACCACCGCGTCGGCGATGATCCGCAGCAGATCGCGCGTCTTGTCCACAATTCGGGCGCTGCCGGTCGCGAACATCGAGCTTCCGGTCTTGTCGACGATCTGAATCTCCAGCCCGTCCTGGGTCCGGTCGAAGCGCAGATGCTCCGACAGGTTCTGAAGCTCGGGTGTCGAGATCACCTGTGCGGTAATCTGCTCCTCCAATCGGTCTTGTGCGGCATCCCAGTCTTGCTGGGCGCGCTCCGCTTCGGCAGCGGCCTGGGCGGCCTCGATCCCGTCTGGACCGGTCTCGTTGATGGTGGCGACCTCGCGTTCGCCCTCCGGGCGGGTGTCGTACTCGACCACGACATTCGGGGCGCTGTCGCGCAGACGGCTGTCAAACACCGCAAGCGGGTTCTCTTGACCGAAGCTGGGCAGCTGCACCGGCGTGGCCGGGCCGTCTGTGCCGCTCATCACGCCATCTTCGGCAAGCACGGTGCCATCGAGCAGCCCCTCGCCACGCCCGCCGCTTTCCGACAGGCTGGGTGTAAAGTAGTCGGCCAGTCCGCGCAGTTTCTCTTCATCCGATGCCGCGAGAATCCAAAGCAGCAGAAAGAAGGCCATCATCGCGGTCATGAAGTCGGCATAGGCCACCTTCCAGGCGCCGCCATGGTGGCCGTGCCCGCCGTCTTCCTCGATGCGCTTGATGATGATCGCTTGTTCGTTGTTCCCGGCCATGGGTCAGCGGCGCGCCTATCCTGTGACGACCGAACGGTCGTATTTGCCCAGGCCCGCCTCTTTGGCGTGGCCAGCCTTCTTTCGCGAATAGCTGGGGGCGACCAGCGGCATATCCTCGGGCAGGCCAAAGGCGGCGCGATACTCCGCCTCGGTCAGGCCGTGTTCTGCTCCGAGATGCCGCTTGAGCATCTTGAAACCGCGCCCGCAGCACAGGCAGTAGACCTTGTCCTCTGTCACAGCCTGCTCGATGGGAAGCGCCGGCTGCATCTGCGGTTCGGACCGGGTTACCGGAAGCGGGGCCGGCTCCTCGGTCATTTCGCCGTTCAGGCGGCGGTAAAGCGCCACGATCTCGTCGGGGGTCACATCCGGGCGCGAGGCATAGGCCGCGACAATGCGGCTGACCGTTTCCTGCTTCACATCCTGTTCGCTCATTCTGCGTCCCTGCCGTTTGCCCTGCGAAAGCGCTTGCCCATCCGGATCGGTTGGTTTTGCCCGTCGTTGTCTTTGGTCCGGTCGCACCGTTTGCGATCTGCTTGTCTCTGATCGTAGCGGAAACCGGGCTCTTAAGGAATACTATCCTTGAAACTTCATGGATCGGGCGGCTTTTCGCCGCTCTGCATAGGCCTGCGAGACCATGGGATAGTCCTCCGGCAGGCCCCATTTCTTGCGGTATTCTTCCGGGCTCATGCCGAATGTCTCGCGAATATGGCGCCGCAACAGAGGCATGCGCTGCCCCGTCTCTTGGCAGGTCAAATATTGATCGCCCGGCACAGATGCCGTGTCCGGAATGGCCCGGCGGGCCAGCCGTCCGAGAAGGCGATGCAGGAGGGTCCTCATCTGGCAGACCTCTTCTTGTTGTTCTTTTTCATATCATCGGCCAGTAAATACGATCCCAAGGTTAATCCTTGTTGAAAACATCAAAAAAAATTCGCACAAACCTTGACGTTTTGAACAGGGCCGCAGGTGAGTAGCATGGCGACGGCACAACGGGCCTCTTTCGCGGTGGTGGTCGAGCGCGACACGGCGCGACGCAATGCCTGGGCGGCGCTGCTGCGCAAAGCCGGCTTGCGGCGCGTGCTGCGCCGCGCCCGTCCCGGCGAGATGCCGGATCTCATCGCCGAGGGCACGCCGCTGACCGCGATGATCGTCGGGCTCTCCGCCCATATGCCGCGCGACGACGATATGCTGGCGCTGATCGCCAGCGCCCGCCGCCATGCGCCGGAGGCGGTCATTCTTGCGGTCGATCACGGCAATCGACCGCGCGGTGCGGCGGAGGCCTTTGCTGCCGGCGCCGATGACGCTCTGCGCGCCGATGCCGATCCCAGCGAGTTGCAGGCGCGGCTGGCAGTGAGGTTGAACAGCGCGGCGCATGTCGCTCAGCGCGCGGCGCGCCTGGTGCGGTTGGGGCTGACACCGATCGAAGAGCGCATCTTTGCCTATCTCAACACCCACCGGGGCGAGATCGTCGACCGCCCGACGCTGGCCCGGGTTCTGGGCGAGGACGACTGGAGCTATGGCGACCGGCGGTTCGACGTGCATATCGTGCGGATCAGGCAGAAGCTCGAGCTGCATTTCGGCGATGCGCTCAGGGTTCGGACGATCCGCGCGCAGGGCTATGTCCTGGAGGGCGAGGCGCGGATTTAGCTAATCCGCCCAACGCGCGCCAAGGGTGGCCAGCGGATCCGACCAGTCTCCCGCCTGACGCTGGCGATGCAGGTGCAGCACGCCATACCAAGGATCTTGTTCGCCCTCTCCGCCCCAGTACCACATGCATTCCGATCCGGCAGGCAGCAGCAGATGCGCATCCGGATGGCCGAGCGCGCCCGCCATATGTGCGGTGGTGTTGTCGATGGTGATCACATGATCCAGCGCAGCGAGTTGCGCCGCGAACCCTGCAAGATCGCGCATTTGGTCGATGCCGGGATCGCGATAGAAGGTCAGATCGGGGCGCACGGCCTGCGCGGCGGCGATCTCGTCCCGGGTGTCGCCATATTGCAGATCGACGACAAAGGCGCCCGTGGGCAGCGCTGCAACGATTTCGGTCGGCGGCAGAGAGCGCAGGGCGCCGATCAGTGAACGGCTGGCCCAGGAAAGTCCGAAGATCGGACGCCCGTCGGCCAAAGTCTCATACCGCGCGCGGAGCTTCTGCACCGCGCTGGCCTCCGGCGCCAGATAGGGCCCGCGCCGGGCCTCGGGCGCGCTATCAGACAGGTATCGCGTCAGATCGCCGAGAAACACCATTTCCTGCGGCGCGACCGGCGGGGTGACGTCGCTCAGATCGGGCTGAGAAATGTGCCGCAGGCCCAACCCGTTGTCGCGCAGCAGCGCCCCATGCCTCGGATCGCCGACAAAGATCAGCTCGGCACCGTCCTTGAGAGGCGCGATGCGCAGCAGCGACAGCAATGCGATCTGGTCACCGATCCCCTGTTCGGCCATGACAAAAAGCCGATCCTGTGCGCCCAGATTTTCGGGCGCGGCATTTTCCACGGGCAGCTTGCGGCGCTGCGCTTCGGGCGGGCGTTTCGCGTAATGCGGCGCGCCCTCGGCATAGCGCCCGTCGCGATAGCAGAAGACCCCATAGGCCTTGCGGATACGCGGCTGCTCGCCGGCGATATGCATCGCCTCCTGATACGCGGTTTCTGCGCCTTCCATGTCGCCGC
This sequence comes from Salipiger abyssi, assembly GCF_017311415.1. Lineage (GTDB taxonomy): Bacteria > Pseudomonadota > Alphaproteobacteria > Rhodobacterales > Rhodobacteraceae > Salipiger > Salipiger abyssi_A. The sequence goes on from NZ_JAEKIS010000004.1 coordinate 140,244, forward strand.
GATCCTGCAAGACATTCGCCACCATGCCGCGCGCCTGCGCGAACCCCTCGGGCGTGGCGAACTCGAAGCTCTCGGCGAAATCCAGCGCCTCGTCTCCCTTGCGCTGAAGCCGCAGCGCGGTGAGCAGTATCAGCGCAAGCTGGTCGCGGTCTTGCAGGTCGTCCAGAAGGTCGCGCGCGCGCATCTCGGCTTCGGCGATCTGCTGGGTGTAGAGCAGCGCCTGCGCCTGCGCGATCTGATGCGCCTCGGGCGCCGGATCGAGCACATAGGCGCGCTCGAAACAGGCCGCCGCGCGCTTGGTCTCGTCGACCTCCTGTAGCGACAGGCCCAGCTTGTAGGCGAGATCGGCGCTGTCGAGCTTTTGCGCCAGCGGCTCCAGCAGTTTCGCCGCGTGCAGGCGCCGGCCCAGCCGCCCGGTCAGATCGAGATAGAGCAGCAGCATGGGCACATCCCTGCTGCCCGCCTCTATCGCCCGCTCCATAACCGCCACCGCAGGCTCGACCTCGGCACAAAGCACATGCGCCTTGCCCAGCCCGGCCAGTGCTCTTGCCCCGCGCGGGGCACACTCGACGGCCTGAGAGAAGAACGCCTTCGCGGTCTCGCCCTCGCGCTGGGTCAGCGCCGCACTGCCGAGCAGGATCCAGCCATGCGGGTTTTTCGGATGGCGCTGGGTGACCGGATGCGCCAGCCGCAGGGCGCCGCCCAGATCGCCCTTCTGCATGGTCAGATAGGCGTTGTGAATCGCCAGCGCGTCGTCGCCCTTGAGCCCGTATAGTTTCGAGGCCTTGGCGATGGCGGCGCGTTTTTCCTTGCGGGAAAGGGTCTGCGTGGTCATGGCCTGTCCTTCGGTACGGCGAAATAATCCATGGTGTTGCGGTAAGGCGTGCTGTCGGCGACGCGGTAGCCGGCCTTGCGGCACCAGCGCTGGACAAAGCCCATCACGTTGGGCCGCAGCACCTCGACCCAGATCACCGGGCGGTCGCGGGCGATCAGTTCCGCCGCACCGTCGAGCACTTCCAGCTCCATTCCCTCGGCGTCGATCTTGATGAAATCGACCCTGTCCTCGCCCAAAAGCGCATCCAGTGAGCGGGTTTCGATGCCACCATCCTCGGCGGCGACCAGCCGTGTGGCGCCGAGGTTGTCGGCGTCAGCGGTCTCGGCCACGAAGCGCCCTTCGCCCGCCCCGGCACCCAGCCCCATGCCCCGCCGGTCGATCACATCGTTCAGCCCGTTCGCGGCGATATTGGCGTCGAGCAGCGCCAGCGCCTCGGGGTTGGGCTCTACCGGGTAGATCTTCGATGCGCCGAGATGGCGGGCATACCAGACGACGTGATTGCCGATATTCGCTCCAACCTCGACGATGCGCGGCGCCGGGCGGTCGATCAGCTTCTTCAGCTTTTCCAGCGAGTCCGTCTCGAAATAGCGGCCCTGAAGATAAGCCGCCTGAATGAGATCCCCGGGATTGGTGAGCCGCATCCGCACCGGCGCCGCGCCACCGTCGTCGAACTCCGCCCAGGCGGTGACCTCGGCGAGCTGCGCTTTCCATTGCTGCTGAACAGAGCGCGCCCAGTCGGCGCCGGTGGCCGAGCGCGGGCCGGTCGAATGCTGGCCGCGCTGGTTGACGAAAAAGATCTCGGGCCGCTTGGCGCAGCGCGCCTCCGCCCAGAGTGTGCAGTAGAATTTGTAATCCTCGCCGGTATCCATCGCGGTGTCGAACCCGACCCGCGCCGCCAGCGCCGTGCGGAAGAAGCCGCCGATCTGCACCGCGTTATAGGGCTGCACCGAAAGGAACGCCTCGCGCGTGTCGATGCGCTCCGGCTGGCCCTCGCGAAGCTGCGGCTCGCCGCCCGCATCCAGCGTGCAGATCAGACCCCACACCGCCTCAAGATCGGGTTCGGCCTCGATCACCCGCCCAAAGGCCTCGAACGCATTCGGCGTCAGGATGTCGTCGGCATCGAGGAAGAACACCCAGTCCACGCCTTCGGCCAGCGCCCGCTGCAACGCCTCGTTGCGCCGCGCCGAGCGTCCGTGCCGGCCCTGTGTGTCGTCCATCGCATAATGGCGGATCTCGGAGAACGGCCCCGTGTTCCACGCCTCGGCCTGCGCAACCGACGGCGCACAGACCTGCTGGAACAGCGCCTCGTGGCCCGGGCCGACCGGCGTGATGATGGCGCAGATCACCGGCGCGACCGCGGCGCCTCTGAGGCGACCTGCTGCGGAAGCAGATCGCTGAGCCCGGCAGGCATCTCGACCGCGTTGATCATCGTGCCAGTCGCCACGCCGAGCCCGGCCAGCGCTACCAGGGCGGCGCGCGCCGGGGTGAAGAAACGGCGGCGTTTTTTGGCCGGAACAGGCTCTGTTTCGGTCACCTCGGGCTGCGGAATCGCAGCGCCCGGCGCCACAAAGACACCCTGGGCTGTCACCGTCACCTCAGCCAGGCGCGGCCCCTTGGCGAAACGCTGGCGCAGGCCCTCGGGGAAGAAGCTTTCGGGGATGTCGATCACCAGCGGGTCGCCCAGTTCCCAGCCGTCGACCGCCTTGCGCGGCAGCACGAAGCGCGAGAAATCGTCACGAAAACCGACCTCCTGCACCAGCTGCGTGCGGGTCTTGATGGTCACCTGCTCGGGCGCCAGCATGAGACGCACGCCGCGATGATCGAGGCTCAGCTCACCCTCGGCGATGCGGCATTCGCGATCCTTCACCGCCTCGGCGGCGGCGTAGCCCTCGGGCATGCTGGAGGCCGGTTTCGGCTCTTTCGGGGTGCGCCGCCCGGCATCGCGGATCTCTGAGAAATGCAGACGCGGGCGCCAGCGGAAGGGCTCCAGAGCCTTCTGCACCGAGGCAGGGGTGGGCGCTGCGGATTCGGCAGCCTTGGCCTTGCGGGTCTTTTCGAACTGGTAGTTGATCAGGTAGTCAGCGGCCATCTCGGCCAGATCCGTCTCGTCCTCGACCAGCGCCAGCAGTTTCTGTTCATCGGAGAACATCACGCGCCGCGTCGGATAGCCCTCCACCGCCGGCACCACCGCGAACTCGCCCGGCGGGCAGTCCAGCACCGCACCGGCCTTGCGGAACACCGCCTTACCCTCTTCGCGATGATGCAGAAGCATCTCGCAAGTGCCCGCGTCGTCGAGACACAGGACCAGCCCGATCTCTTCCGGCCAGTCCGTAAAGACGCTCATGAGGTCGGCGGCCTCAAAGAAATACGCGAGTTTTTCGGCGATCATGATGGTGAGCCCCGCACTGTTCTTCTATTTGATTAATCTATCCTTGTTTATGCTTGAAAGAAAGTCAAATTTACTTATGATTTAACATGAATTGCCGGATCAGTCCGGCGCGCGAAACCAGAACAGAGACCACATCCAATGACGCTGATTCTCGGACTTGTCCTTGTGTTTGGCCTTGTTTTCGGGGGGTTCATCCTGTCGGGAGGCAAGATGGACATCGTGCTGCACGCCCTGCCCTTCGAAGGTATGATGATCGGCGGCGCGGCCCTCGGTGCCTTTGTGATCGCCAACAGTCTCGATGTCATCAAAAGCTCCTTTGCGGGCGTCTTCAAGGTGCTCAAGGGGCCGAAATGGAAGGCCAAGGATTATAGCGATCTGCTGAATCTGCTGTTCGAGCTGACGCGGATCTACAAGGCCAAAGGCATTCTGGCGCTCGACAGCCATATTGAATCGCCCAAGGACAGCGAGATTTTTTCCCGCTACCCACGCATCGCCGCGGATCACTTCGCCATCGATCTGATCCGCGACAGTTTCCGCATGCTGTCCATGCAGTTCGATGATAAATACGCCACTGAAGACGTGATCAACCGCAAGATCAAAAAGCATCACCATGAGTCGCTGGCCTCGGTCCATGCGATTCAGGCGGTGGCCGACGGGCTGCCCGCCATCGGCATCGTTGCGGCCGTTCTGGGTGTGATCAAGACCATGTCCTCGATCGACCAGCCGCCCGAGATCCTCGGGGGCATGATCGGCGGCGCGCTCGTGGGCACGTTCCTCGGCGTGTTCCTGGCCTATTGCATGGTTCAGCCGGTCTCGGGCCGTCTGAACCAGATCGAGGAAGAGGACAGCGCCTTTTACCACATCATCCGCGATGTGTTCGTGGCGATGGTCTCAGATCATCCGCCCAGCATCTGTGTCGAAATCGGGCGCGGAAATATTCCGACCCGGATGCAGCCCGATTTCTATGCGGTCGAGGCCGCGCAGAAAGAGCTGCCCGCCGCATGATCCCCTGGCGTGCCCTCCCGCTGATCCTGCTGGCCGGGGCGGCGCTGGCCGCCGGCGCGCCGGAGGCGGAGGACAAGGAAGAAACCCCGAGTTTTGCCTCGGCGGCGGTGAGCGGTGAGTTCGACGCGCTGCCACCGAGCGGCAATGGCTATCCGCTGGCGGTGCTTGCCCGGATCCGCATCGCGCTTGGCGGCGAAGACCCGAACGCGGCACCGGCCGAAGAACTCCCGGCCGAAGAACACGAGGCACCCTCCAATGGCCACTGAGGGCGACCGGCGGCGGCTGCGTGCGCTTGAGATGATGGAGCGGATCAAGCGGCTAGATACCGAAGCACAGGCGCGCGAAACCGGCGCGCTGCGTGCGCGGATGGACCGGCTGGAGACCGAAAAACAGGCTCTGTTGCAGCGCCTTTCGGGGGAGTCGCATATCGACGGGCTGGAAGGCGCGCCCTATCTGGGTCGTTTCATCCGGTCGATCCGGTCCGAGCTCGACCGGATCTCGCATGAGGCGGCCAAGCTGGCGCCGGAGCTTGCGCGCGCCGAGGACCGTTTGCGTGCCGCGCTTTCGGAACAGAAGACTTACGAGATCCTCCGGTTGACCCGGCTGACTGAGCTGCGCAAGGCAGCAAGAAAGCGCGAGGCGACGGCGCAGGACGAGCTCTCGCTGCTGCGCTGGAACCGCTGACGCAGGGCCGGCCGGCCGTTCCACGGCTTCCGGTCAGTGGATTGCCGCGTACATGATCTTTTCCTCCGTCGCCTCGGACGAGGCCATCTCTTCCACGATCCGGCCGCCACGGGCCACGAGGACGCGGTCGGAGATCGACAGGATTTCCGGCAGGTACGAGGAGATCACGATCACCGCCATGCCCCGGTCGGCAAGCTCGCGAATCGACCGGTGGATCTGCGGGATCGCGCCGACATCGACGCCGCGCGTGGGCTCGTCGAAAATCACCACCTTTGGGTCTTGCGCCAGAGACTTGGCGACCACGACTTTCTGCTGGTTGCCGCCGGAATACTCGATGATCTTCAGGCTGCGCTTGAGCGCCGAGATCCCAAGCGCCTCGACCCAACGGTCGGACACCTGCTTGCGCTCCTTCCGCGAATAGAGCCAGCGCCGATTCTTGGGCGAGGCGAGATGGCCCAGATAGATATTGTCGTCGGCGGTCATCGTCTCGAAGAAGCCGTCGAGCTTGCGGTCTTCGGTGATGTAGACGATGCCGTCGCGCACCGCCTGCCGGGGGACGCGGTAGCGGATCGGCTTGCCGTTGAGCAGGATCAGCCCGCCGCGCAGGAAGTTTCGCTTGCGCGCGCCGCAGATGATCTGGGCGACCTCCGTGCGGCCCGCCCCCACCAATCCGGCCATGCCCACCACCTCGCCGGCATAGGCCGAGAAAGACATGTTCTTGACGACGCTGCCCATCGTCACGTTTTCCACGGTCAGAACACGGCTGTGCACATGCGGCGTTTCGGGTGCGGCTGGGCTTTCGCCGGTTAGCTCGACCTTGTTCATCGCGGTGACTTCGCGGCCCACCATCAGCCGGATCACGCTTTCCCGCTCCAGCTCCTTCGCCGGCCCGGTATGCACCAGCTTGCCGTCACGAAGCACGGTGATCCGATCGGCCATCTCCAGCGCTTCTTCGAGCGCGTGGCTGATGAAAACAATGGCGACGCCCTGTGCGCGCAGGCGGTTGAAGAGATGGAATAGGTGCTGGATCTCCTCGGGCGTCAGGCTGGCGGTCGGCTCGTCGAAGATGATGACCCGGGCGTCATGCCGGACGGCGCGGGCGATCTCGACCATCTGCCGTTTCGCCGTACCCAGCGTCTCGACCAGCGCCAGCGGATCGACGTTGAAGTTCAGCGATTGCTGCGACTGCTGCGCGGCGATGTTGATCTTGCGGAAATCGGTGACGAGTTTTTCCATTCCGAGTTCGAGATTCTGCGCCACGGTCATCGACGGCACCAGGCTGGTTTCCTGATAGACCATCGCCACCCCGGCCTTCAGCGCCTCGCCGGGGGCGGCAAAGGAAACCGGTTCGCCCGCCAGGACATATTCTCCGGACGAGAGCTGTACCGCACCCGCGATGATCTTGCAGAGCGTCGATTTGCCTGCGCCGTTTTCACCCAGAAGCGCGTGGATCTCGCCTGGGCGCAGATCGAAATCGACGCCCTCGATGGCATGCACGCCGCCATAGGTCTTGGTCCCCGCGACGATTTTCAGGATCGGCTCCACCTCGCTCATGCCGGAATCCTCCCTGTCTCGGTGTTTTCGGGTGTCATCGGCAGCCAAACAAGCTTTCGCCCGCCTTTCGACAGCACGATAAGCCGTCTGTCGCGCTCCACCATATCGGTGATCCCATGGGTCATGCCCGAGACCCGGCTGTGCAGGCTCTCGATGGCCTCGCCCTCTGCCGTCACCCGGGCGATTAGTCCGTAGGATCGCGGCGGCGCCCAGGGTTTCTGGATGCCCAGCTTCTTGATCCGCCCAACCTGGGTCGGTTCGCGGTAGTCGAAGTGATCGCCCATGGAGGGCCCGATCCAGAGCTCCGGCGCGATCTCCATCATCATCCGGGTCCGGAAAGCATCCTCGCGCAGCACGAATTCCGTTAGCTGCGTGCGCAGCGCGAAAAATGCGATCCAGAAACCGCCCTCCGAGGCGGCGCGGATGCGCGACGGGTAGCCGGTGAAATTCTTCTGCAAGACCTGCATCCCGCTGCCGTCGCGCGCGATGCAGAGCAGACGGTGCGCCCAGGCCTCGGTGACCAGCAGCCGGTCGCCATCGGCCACCACGCCGGCGGGCCAGCGCAGGCCCCGGTGCAGGACGCGCGGTTGGCACAGCCCTGAGTCGCAGGCGATTACCCGCCCGGACCCTCGGTGTTTTTGCATCAGATCCCGCAGCCAGTCCTGCGGACCCACCGTTTGCGAGCCGTCGGTCAGAAAAACCTCTCCACCGGCATCGGTCGCAAGCGCGGTGACGCAGCCAAGAGGCGCGCCGTCCGCTTCGGTGAGACGGGCCTGTTCGGCGCCATCGCGGTCAAGTGCGACCACGCCGACCCCCGCAAGCGCGGCATAGATCAGCCCGTTGCCAAAGCTCAGCGCCCCGACCGGGGCCTCGCATTCGGCGAATTGCGTGGGGCTGCCGGGCGTGCCGGTGGAATAGCGGTATATGCGGTTGCCCGAAGATACGTATATCGCCCCCTCCGGGTCGGTGGTTAGGGCATCCGGGGCATCCAGTTCGGCAAAGGTGGTGGCCTCGTCCAGCCGTCCGTTCGGGGAAAAGCCGCCATCCAGAACCGGGATCGCATGCGGATCACGGTTCGGAAAGAAGATCCGCTCGGCAATTTCGCGCATCAGGGACATATCAGCCCGCCTTTCTCGCCGGGGCCGGCGCGGTCACGGCGGCGGGTGTTGTGCCGTCGCCATAATAGGAGTCCCAGCTGGTCCAGCCCGGATCTGCATCCGGCAGCGGCAGACGACCGATGCGGTTGTTCTCCAGCCCGCCGATATAGAGATAGCCCTTGTGCTCGCGCATCGAGGTGATGGTGGGGTGGTTGGTCGCGCCCGGATCCCAGAGCGATTCTAGGATCTCGCCCTTGTCGTTGAACTTCAGCACGCAGCCGTAGTTGATGCCGGGGCAGAGCCACTCGTCGGGCGGGATCTGCTTCACCATGCGGACCCGGAACGACGGATCGGCCATCGCCAGATCGTAGACCGGCGAGCGCAGCCCGACCAGCGCCAGCCAGTAGGTGCCGTCCGAGGCGCGGTTGATATTGTCGGGAAAGCCCGGAAGGTTGTCGACCAGCACCTCAAGCGCGCCCTTGCGGGGCCCGTCGATCCAGTAGCGGTAGATCCGGCAGAGCCAGGTGCTTACCCAATAGACCGACTGGCCGTCATGGGCGACGCAGACGCCATTGGGGAAGGCGAGGTTCTTCAGCACGGTGCTGGTCTTGCCGCTGCGCGGATCGTGACAGACCAGACGCCCGTTGCCGCGCCCTTCGAACCCGTCCAGCGCCCAATCCGCCAGATCGTAGCGGGTCGAGGCGTCGCTGAAAAAGATCCGCCCGTCAGGGGCTACGTCGAGATCGTCGGCCAGCAGCAGGCGGGAATCGTCCTTGAGCCGGAAGCGGCTGCGCGTGGTCTCGTCGGTGACCTTGAACACGCTGCGGTCGGGCCGCACACCATAGACACCCATCCCGGCGACGCAGGCGAGAATGTTCTCGTCCTTGTCCATGGCCAGACCCAGCGGCCGGCCGCCGATGCGGGCGAATTCCTCGCGGATCTCGTAGTCGGGCGCGAGGAAGCGGATAATGGAGCCGTTGCGGTTGACGGTATAAAGGTTGTCGTTGCGGTCGAGGATCACGTCCTCCGGCCCTTCGATCTTGCCAAGCGCGATGGGCTCGACATCGAGCAGCCGGTCGTTCTCGGCAAAGACGGTGCCGCTGTCGCGCGCGATGGAGGGCGGCGGGGTGAAATCGACCAACGTGGGCGAGACATAGATCTTTTGCAGGATCTTGCTCTTGTGCTTCACGAACTTGACGTTGAACCCAACCGCGAGCAGCAGCAGAAACCCGATGGACGCTGTGGTGAGGCTGCCATGGGTGCCGAGCTGCACCAGCCCGTTGATCAGCAGAAAGATGATCGCCGCGCCGATCAGCGCCCGGCTGGTGCTGCCGCGGCCGCCGGCCAGGCTGATGCCGCCTACCACGGCGGCGGCCAGCGCGTTCACCTCCCAGCCGACGCCGGTATCGGTGCCGGCGCTGTTCTGGCGCGCGGCGTAGAGGAAGCCTGCGAAAGAGGCCAGCATTCCCGACAGCACATAGGCCAGGAACAGAGACAGCCGCACGTTGATGCCGGCGTGACGGGCAGCCTTGCGGCTCGACCCCACCGCCATGATATGCACGCCCGGTTTCACCCGTGTCAGAAAGAAATGCGCGGCAAAGGCCACGGCCAGCAGGCAGACCATATTCACCGGAACGCCGAGCAAATCGCCGATCCCGACGAAATCCCAGGCGGCATTGTCGACATAGGCGCTGGCGAGGTCCGTGGCGTAGGCGACGGTCACCAGCTCGTAAAAGGCGCGCACAACGATCAGCACCACCATCGTGGTCAGGAACGGGCGCGTCTTGGCATAGGCGATGAGGCCGCCATTCGCCGCGCCGATCAATGCGCCCCAGGCCAGCGCGCCTGCGAAGGCCACGGAGACGGGCAGCTCCAGCACCATGGCGAGGTAAAGCGCGATGAAATTCGCCATGGCAAACACGGCGCCCACCGACAGGTCGATCCCGCCCGACAGGATCGACAGCGCCATGGCCATGGCGACCAGCGCCTGTTCGGGAAAGCTGCGCATCAGCTGCTGAAGCTGCTGGATCGAGCCGTAATCCGGGATCGCCACGACGAAGGCGAGAAAGATCGCGCACATCAAAAGGAACGGCACCGCCGGTTCCATCCAGCGCTTTTCCAGCAATTCGCCGATCAGCAATTGCGGCGAAATGCGGTACCAGAGTCTGCGCATCTTCGGGCTCCTGACGTTTGTGCGAAGGGGATGTCACGGCTGGCAGCAATGACTGCCGCCAGCCCGCGATCCGGTCTAGTTGGAGGCGGCAAAGCAGTATTCGCGGTCTTCCGGCCCCGAAACCCAGTAGTTCGTGGTGTAGAAGGCGTATTGCGCGCTGCCCGCCGGGCGGTCGTCCTGCAACAGCGCCAGCGCCGCCGCGACGATCTGGTTGGCCTGCCGGTCGGCGGTGTAGGAGAGGTTCTTGGTGTAGAGCCCCTTCTCGACCATCTCGCAATCGGCGGGCTGGCCGTCGCTCGCCACGAAGATATTCACCTTGCCCTGCAACCCGGCATTCTTCACCGCCTGCGCGGCCCCCGCCGTCTGCGGCCCCCAGACGCTGAGGATCGCGCAGAGATCGGGGTTCTGCTGAAGCACATTGGTGGTGATCTCCGAGGCCTTGTTGGCGTCCCAGTTCACCGGCTGCGACGAGACCACGCTCATCGACGCATCGCTTTCCAGAAGTTCGGTCGCCGCGACGGTCATGTCGAGCGAATAGGCGGCGGTGGCCTCGCCCTGAAGGATCGCCACCTTGCCCGACCCCTTGCCGCCGCCGCAGGTATCTATGGCCTCCTGCGCCAGCATCCGGCCCATGCGCGGCACATCGGCGCCGACATAGGCATCGGTCAGCGTGTTCGACGCCATATTGACCTGAATGACCTTGATCCCCTCGCGCATCGCGCGTTTCAGCTCACGCGCGAGCAGTGTGGTCGTGGGGTTCTGAACGATCAGGATATCCGGCTTCTCGTTGATCAGCGTGCTGACCGCCTGAAGCTGAATGTCGGATTTGAAGTTGGGATCGCGCACCACGAAATTGATGCCGTGATCCTCGAAGTTCGACTTCATCACGCGCGTCCACTCGGATTCCAGAACGCCCAGCCAGATCGGCACCCAGGCGATGGTCTTGCCCTCGGTGGCGGCCTGGAATTTGTCCATGAGCTCCGACCTCGGATCGGCGGCCTGTCCGCTGCCCGCCGAAAGGGCCACCGCCCCGGCGGTCAGCGCAGCGGCGAGGGTCCGGCCCATTGCGCCCGTCAGTAATTTCCGCATGTCTCTTTCCTCCCTGTTTCGCCGGCATCTTTTCGCCCGCGCCCTCCTCCTGGCGCGGCCGAACCGGCCTCAGTCTCCCTGTTTGGCGGTCTCGTCATCCCTTGGATGCAGGTAGCTGTCGAAGACGATCGCAAAGAGCAGCACGCCGCCCTTGATCACGTTTTGCACCTGAATGTTGAGATTCATGATCGTCATCGCGTTCAGCAGCACGCCGATCAGCAGCGTGCCCGCGATCACGCTCATCACATTGCCGCGCCCGCCGACCAGGCTCACCCCTCCCAGCACGACCACGAGGATGACATCGAAGATCATCGTCGACTCAGCGATCTGGAGGTGCATCAGCGAGGTGGAGGCGACCATTACGACCCCGGCGACATAGCCGATGGCGGCGCTAAGCCCGTATTCGAGCATGGTCAGGGGCCGCGTCGCGATGCCTGCAAGCCTGGCGGCCTCGGCATTGTCGCCATGGGCATAGATGAAATGCCCCAGCACGGTTTTCGACAGGAATAGGTGGAGCAGCAGCGCGCAGACGGCAAAGACGATCACCGGCACCGGCAGCCCGCCGGCAACGGTTCCGCCGAGCGCCTGAAGCGTGTCAGAGCTATGCTCAAGAAACACCTGATAATGGGGTACGACAAGCGCGCGGGTCAGGCCGAGCAGCAGCAGGCTCGATGCCAGTGTCGTAAAGAGCGGCGGAATCTCGATGACCGAGACCAGAAAGCCGTTCAGGATTCCGGCCAGTACCGCGATCAGCAGGCCGATCAGCAAGCTTGGCCCCTCCGGCAGGCCGGCATTGATCAACGAGACGGCAATCGCGGCGGAGACCGCGAGAATGGCGATCTGAGACAGGTCGATGCCCCGCCCGATGACGACCACCGCCATGCCCAGCCCCAGAATACCGAGGATCGAGATACCCCGTGCCAGGGTGAACAGATTGCCAACCGACAGAAACCCGGGAAGCGCGGCGCTGAGCGTCACGAAGATGATGGCGGTCAGTATCACGACAATCATGGCCTGACTTGGCCGGTAATGGCGCCAGGCGCCGGGCATCGCCGCGTCTCTCATAGACTCTCCTCCCGCTCCTCCACGGAGACGGCCGCTTTTAAGCCGTCTAAGGATTGTATAGTGCATCTTATGTGTTATAACAAGTGACATATAAAAGGATTGCATGCATGCCCACGCGTTCAAACGGGTCCGATACCAGTTCCGGAACCTTTGGTGTTCAGATCAGCCGCGAAAGCCTTAGCCAGCAGGCCTATGTCGCGATCAGGACGTCGCTCAAGCGCAGCGTTCTGAAGCCCGGGCAGAAGCTGGTGGCGCGGCAGGTTGCCGACGAGCTGGGCATCAGCGTGACCCCGGTGCGCGAATCGCTGCTGCGGCTCGCGTCGGAGCGCGCGCTGGCCATGGACGACCGGGGGACCGTGTTCGTTCCCGAGCTGACGGTGCAGCGCTGCACCGATATTCGCGACCTGCGCATGCTGGTCGAGGGCGAGGCGGCGGCCCGCGCCGCGCTGCGCGTGAGCGACGAGGATATCGCCGAGCTGGAGCGGATCCATGCACGCTATGAATCCACCGAAAGCGCGCAGGATTACAGTCAGGCGCTGATGCACAACGAGGATTTCCATTTTGCACTCTGCCGCTTCGCCGACTCGCCGGTGATGTTCGGTGTCGTTGAAAACCTCTGGATCCAGTTCGGCCCGGCCCTGTCTTTTCTTTATGACGGTGGCACCCGCCCCTTTCACGGCACGACCCACGGGCATCTGCAAGTCATCGAAGCGCTTCGCGATAAAGACGCCGAAGCCGCCCGCAGCGCGATTTCCCGCGACATTCTGATCGGCGGCAGCGCCATCGTCGAGCGTCTTGAAGAGTTGGAGTCGCCCGCCGGTCAGGGCGCACAAGCAGGAGGAACCTCGGTATGACGGCACGGCAGGAAACCACATGGCCCGACGGGCCGGGCGGGGCGTTGCGGCCCGAGACGCATTACGACGGGCGCGACATGCTGTGCTACGCCTCCCGTCCCGCCACTCTGTCCGAGATGCTGGCCGGTTGTGTCCGCGACTTTCCGGACCGTCTCGCGATCGCCGAAGGGCTCCGGCTCAGCTATCGCGAGCTGGACGAGATCGTCTCGGCGCTCGCCGCCGGACTGAAGGCGCAGGGGGTCGGAGTTGGCGGCAAGGTTGCCCTGTTCATGACCAACCGCTGGCAGCTGCTGGCCTGCGTCTATGCCTGCGCCCGCATCGGGGCTGTTGCCGTGCCGCTTTCGGTCCGGCTGGCACGGGCCGAGCTTGCCTTTCTGCTGAACGATTGCGGGGCCTCTGTCCTCGTCTTCGAGAATAAGCTGGCAGAGGTGCTGCCCGCCGCCGACACCGTACCGGCGCTGCAATACCGGTTCTGCGTCGATGAAACCGCCGCGCCCGCACGTCCCTTCGACGAACTGCTGGGCGCCGGGCACGATACCGCGCCGGCGGTGGGCACAGACGAAGACGTTGCCGTCATTCTCTACACCTCCGGCACGACCGGCAGGCCGAAGGGGGCGATGCTGACCCATCTCGGCATCATCCATTCCTCGCTGAGCTTCGCGCGCTGCTTTGAGCTGACCGAGCGCGACAAGGCGCTGATCGCGGTGCCGTTGTCGCATGTCACGGGCCTGGTCGGCGTCGCCTTCGCGGCGATGTGCGTCGGCGGTGGCGTCGCGCTGATGCGCGAGTCGTTCGAGCGTCGTGCCTTCCTGGCTATTGCGAGTCGCGAAGAGATCACCTTTTCGATCCTTGTGCCGACCATCTACAGCCTGATCGCCATGACGCCGGAGCTTGACGACACCGATCTGTCGAGTTGGCGGATCGGCGGGTTCGGCGGCGCGCCGATGCCGGTGGCGACGATCGAGCGGATCGCCGAGAAACTGCCCAACCTCATGCTCGTGAACGCCTATGGCGCGACGGAGACCACCTCGCCCACCACGGCGATGCCGCTGTCGGAATGGCGCACTCACACAAACAGCGTCGGCAAGGTTGTGCCCGGCGCCGATATTCGTGTGGTCGATACGCAGGGCAACGATGTGCCCGCGGGAGAAACCGGGGAACTGCTGATCGCCGGTCCGATGGTGATCCCGGGATATCTCAACCGGCCCGAGGCCAATGCTTTCGATTTCGTCGGGGGTTACTGGCGCTCCGGAGATATCGGCTCTGTCGACGAGGCGGGGTTTGTGCGGATCATGGACCGCAGCAAGGACATGATCAATCGCGGCGGCTTCAAGGTGTTCAGCGCCGAGGTGGAGGATGTGCTGTGTCATCACGACTCCGTCGCGGAATGCGCCGTGGTCGGCACGCCCGATCCGGTGCTCGGTGAGCGGGTTCATGTCTTTATCGTACCGCGCGATGCGCATGGCATCGACGAGGCGGCGCTGCGCAGCTTCTGTGCCGAGCGCCTCTCCGATTACAAACGGCCCGAGAGCTACACGGTGCTGGAGACGCCGCTGCCGCGCAACAACAACGGCAAGATCCAGAAACATACGCTGCGCGACATGCTTCTGGCGCGCGCCGAACAGGCCTAGCGCGCGGCATCGGCAAACAGACCGGCGTGCCGAAGCGCGCCGGGGCTTCGCATCACAGAGAAGTGGAAACCGCACAGTGACCGAGACAATCAGAACCCAGAGCCAGTCGCCCGATATTGCTGCGCTGGAACGCTGGATGGGCGAGACGGTCGAGGGGTTTCGCGGCCCGATAAGTCTGTCGAAATTCGAGGGCGGGCAATCCAATCCGACATTCCGGATCGACGCAGCGTCGGGCAGTTATGTCCTGAGGCGCAAACCGCTTGGCCCGGTGCTTCCGAGCGCGCATGCGGTGGATCGCGAATTCCGGGTGCTCTCGGCGATGCGCACCGCCGGCGTGCCCGTGGCGCGGGTAAGGGCGCTGTGCATGGATGAGTCCGTTCTCGGCAGCATCTTCTATGTCATGGACTATGTCGAAGGCCGCGTGTTCTGGGATCCGCGCCTGCCGACGCTCAGCACCGAAGAGCGCGGCGCAATCTTCGCCTCGATGAACGACATCATCGCGCAGATCCACAGCCTTGATCCGGACAGCATCGGGCTGACCGGCTTTGGCCGCAGCGAGGATTATCTCAAGCGCCAGATCGCCCGCTGGACCCGCCAGTTCGACGCCTCGCGCACCGGTCCGAACCCGGCGATGGATCGCCTGATCGACTGGCTGCCGGCGCATGTCCCGCCGGAGCATCCCGCCCGCGTCGTGCATGGCGACTACCGGCTCGACAATGTGCTGATACATCCGACCGAGCCCCGGATCGTCGCCGTGCTCGATTGGGAGCTTTCCACGATAGGCAATCCGATTGCGGATTTCGCCTATCACATGCTGAGCTGGCGCTTTGCCCCGGAGCTGTTCCGCGGCATGGCGGGCGAAGACCTCGCCGCGCTCGGGATTCCGAGCGAGCGGACCTATCTCGACCGCTACCTCGGGATCACGGGCTTGAAACCGCCGGAAGACTGGGATTTCTACATGATCCTGAGCATGTTCCGTATTGCCTCGATTCTTCAGGGCATCGCCAGGCGGTCGGCCGACGGCAGTGCCGCCGATGCCGATGCGGCGACGGTCGGTGCAAAAGCCATCCCGATTGCCGAGATGGCGTGGAAGCTGGCAGAGCAGCGTGGCGGCTGACCGGCCACCGAAACAGCCAGGAGGCGGTGCCGATGTCTGAAAAATCCGAAAAGACCCGCGGGAAGAGCGAGCCGACCGCCGCCGACATTCTCGCGCGCGATGTGATCCGTGGCATTTACGAAGGCTATTATGTTGCCGGCCAGCGGCTGGCCGAGCCGGATCTGGGGGACCGCTACGGGCTGAGCCGAAGTTCGGTCCGCGAGGGTCTGAAACAGCTCGCCGCCGACGGGATCGTGGTGCTGCTGCCGTTCAAGGGTGCGCAGATCCGCAAGCTGACCCGCCGCGAAGCCGAGAACCTGTTCTCGATCACCGAGGTCATCCTCGGTCTCGCTGCGCGACAGGCGGCGGCGCATATCGACGAGGACGGCGCACGCGACAAGCTCACGGCAAGTTTCGAGGCCATCGCCGAACAGCGCGAGAGTGACGACCGGCATGCCTTTATCCGCCATCGCAACCGGTATTTCCGCACTCTCGTGGATATCAACGGCAATGACGAGCTCTGGCGGCTGCTGCCCAAGCTTCAGGTCCATCTGATCCGCAACCGGCTCGCCGTGCCGCGCGATGACCGGATCCAGGGCTATCGCGAGATCACCGACGCCATTCTCTCCGGCGACGAAGACGCTGCCGAGCAGGCCGCTCGCCGGTATGTGCGCAAGACTGCCTCCTGTGCCCTGCCCGAATTCACCGAATAACCCCAGGCGCGGCGGCGCCCGCCGACGGAGTCCCCATGTCCCCATTGTTTTCGCTCGATGGCAAGACCGCCATCATCACCGGATCGTCGCGCGGGATCGGTTACGCGATTGCGCTGGAAATGGCCCGGGCCGGGGCGCGCGTCGTGGTGTCCTCGCGCAAGCAGCCCGCCTGTGAGGAGGCCGCGGCCCGGATCAATGCCGAGACAGGCCGCGATGCCGCCACCGCGCTGGCGGCGAGTATCTCGGACAAGGCGGCGCTGCAATCGCTGGTCAAGCAAACCGAAGCGAGGCTCGGCCCGGTCGACATTCTGGTCTGCAATGCCGCCTCCAACCCTTATTACGGCCCCCTGACCGAGATCCCCGACGAGCGTTTCCGCAAGATCCTCGACAACAACGTCATCGCCAATAACTGGCTCATCGGCATGGTGCTGCCGCAGATGCGCGCCCGCAAGGAGGGCGCCATCGTCATCGTGTCTTCCATCGGCGGGTTGGTGGGCTCGCCCGTTATCGGTGCCTACAACATCTCCAAGGCCGCCGACATGCAGCTCGCCCGCAACTTGGCGGTCGAACTTGGCCCGGACAATATCCGCGTGAACTGCATCGCGCCGGGGCTGATCAAGACAGATTTCTCAAAGGCGCTTTGGGACGATCCCGAAACCTACGGCACCTATATGCGCGCCACGCCGCTCAAGCGCATGGGCGCGCCGAATGAAATTGCGGGCGCGGCGGTGTTCCTCGCCGCGCCCGCCGGGGCGTTCGTGACCGGCCAGACCCTGGTCGTGGATGGAGGAACGACGATCCAGGGAGTCTGACCGGACAGGGGCCGCTTACGCGGTTCCCGTTGCGATGCTTGTCAGCAAAGGATCGCCCCATTGTGCCCCGCCGCTCGGCTGGTTGCTGCCGGACTGACGCTTGAATTCCAGCCTGGCGAGCTGGTCGCGATGTACCTCGTCGGGCCCGTCGGCCAGACGCAGCAGGCGCGCGGTCGCATAGGCGGCCGCGAGGCCGAAATCATTGCTGGTGCCGCCGCCGCCAAAGGCCTGAATCGCCCAGTCGATGACCTTTTGCGCCATGTTCGGCACCGCGATCTTGATCATCGCGATCTCGGGCTTGGCCTGCTTGTTGCCGACCGTGTCCATCATATGGGCCGCGCGCAGCGTCAGCAGGCGCGACTGCTCGATCATGATGCGCGCTTCCGCCACCCGCTCGCGGGTGACCGAATGCTCCGAGATCGGCTTGCCGAAGGCGAAGCGCTGTTCGGTGCGCAGGCACATCTTGGCCAGCGACCGCTCGGCCAGCCCAATCAGACGCATGCAGTGGTGGATGCGCCCCGGCCCAAGCCGGCCCTGCGCGATCTCGAAACCGCGCCCCTCGCCCAGAAGGATGTTCGACGCGGGCACGCGGACATCTTCGAAGATCACTTCCGCCGCCCGGTCGGGCACGCCGTAATAGCCGAAGACCGGCAGCGAGCGCAGCACTTTCACACCGGGCGTGTCCTTGGGCACCAGGATCATCGACTGCTGCCGATAGGTCTCCGCCTCCGGGTCGGTCTTGCCCATGAAGATCATGATCTTGCAGCGCGGATCGGTCGCGCCTGTCGTGTACCATTTGCGCCCGTTGATGACATATTCGTCGCCCTCGCGAACGATGGAACTTCGGATATTGCGCGCATCCGACGAGGCAACATCGGGCTCGGTCATGGCAAAGGACGACCGGATTTCGCCGGCGAGCAGCGGTTTGAGCCATTTCTCCTGATGCTCGGGCGTGCCGTAGCGGGCGATGACCTCCATATTGCCGGTGTCCGGCGCCGAGCAGTTGAACACCTCCGGCGCCAGATGCGACCGGCCCATGATCTCGCAAAGCGGCGCGTATTCGAGATTGCTCAGCCCGGCGCCGTAATCGCTTGCCGGCAGGAACAGGTTCCACAGACCGGCGGCGCGGGCGAGCGGTTTCAGCTCCTCGACGATGGGCTGCACGCCCCAGGGGCCGATCTCTTCGGACTCCCGGTAAAAGCGCGTTTCGTTGGGGTAGATATGCTCCTCCATGAAATCGAGCAGCTTCTCTTCAAGCTCCACCGTCCGGTGGGATTTTTCGGGGATCATCCAGGTCTCCTTCATAGATGATATCGACCGCGCCAGAACGCTGCCATACATAATCGTCAGACGAATTATACCGACGAAAACCCGCGAGTCGAACGCTTTCGTCACCCGCGCCTTTCGAATTTCATTGCCGTTCCGCGCCCGGGTTCAAAAGCTGCGCTGAAGCTTCGCCATACCGCCGATCCAGCGGTCGTAATTCTCGGCTTTGCGCCGCATATACTCCGCCACCTGATCGTGCGGCAGGATGACGAAACGCTCCTCGCGGATGCCCTCCAGCGCGACGCGCGCCACATCCTCCGCCGACATCACCCCGTCATTCGACTGCGGCCCGGTCTCCAGCGCGCGCAGCATCGCCGTGTCCACGCCCTGCGGGCAGAGCACCGAGACACGGATGCCATCGTCGCGATGGGTGAAGGCGAGGTTTTCGGCGAACCCGATGGCGGCGTGTTTGGTCGTGGCATAGGCCGCGCTGCCGATCTGGTTCAGAAGGCCCGCCGCCGACACCGTCTGGAGAAAATATCCGCCGCGCCGCGCACGCATGCCGGGGATCAGCAGGCGCGCCGCGCGTACATGCGCAAGAACGTTCACTTCCCAGGATTTCCGCCAGATCTCTTCCGGCTGTCCGGCGGCGTTTTCAAAACTTGTATCGAAACCTGCCGCAACACCGGCATTGGAGCAGAACAGGTCTATGGACCCATGTTCGGACTCGACCGCTGCAATGGTTGCCTCCAGATCCCGTGGATCGGAGACATCGCAAGTATGCGCACTGCCGCCACAAAGCGCGGCCACCTCGGCTGCCGAGCCGGCATCGAGATCGCAAACCGCCACATGCCGCGCGCCCGCTTCGGCCAGCGCCAGCGCCAATTCCCTGCCGATACCGTTCCCGCCGCCCGTCACGACGGTGCAAATACCCTCAAGCTCCATATGCTCCGCCCCTCCCCCTGGGCTGTGGCTGGATGTGTTGTTTCAGTGCCCCGTATCAGCCGAAAATATGATCGGGCACGTCGCGGGTCAGCGTTCTGTCGTGCCGCAACGGCGCCAGCATCCCGGCGATCTTCGGCACTTCTGCGCCGTAGAAATACCGGCAGGCCCAGCGTTTTTCCTCGGCGATCTGCGGGTTCGCGCCCTGCCCGGCCGCCGCCGCCATATCCAGCCAGAGCCAGGCCACAACGAAATGACCGAACCCGTCCAGAAAGGCCGTGGCATTGGCCAGCGTCTCCGACGGGTTGGCGTAGGAGAGCATCTCTCCGACCAGCGTTTCGAAGAGCGCGCAATGTTCGCGCAGTGTGTCGGCCTCATCCGGGAAGGCCGAGGCGGCTCTGGCGGTCTGGCGCACGGTTTCGAGAAAGGCGAACATCGCCTTGCCGTCATCGCCCAGGATCTTGCGCCCCACCAGGTCGATTGCCTGGATGCCTGTCGTGCCCTCGTGGATCGGGTTCAGACGGCTGTCGCGATAGAGCTGCTCGACGTCGAAATCCCGGGTGTAGCCATAGCCGCCATGGATCTGGATGGCCTGGTGCAGCGACACCAGCCCCTGCTCGGAAGGCCAGCTTTTGACCACCGGGGTCAGCAGGTCGAGCAACGCGGTATCCGCGCGCTCCTCCCGCGTTCGGATGCGGTCGCAGAGCAGGGCGGATCTGAGACACAGCGCCAGCGCGCCCTCGGCAATCGCCTTTTGCTGCAACAGCATGCGCCGCACATCGGGATGGCGCAGGATCGCGACCGGCGTCTCGCGCTGCTTGTCATGCACCGGCCGGCCCTGAATGCGTTCTGCCGCGTATTGCCGCGACAGCTCCCAGCCGCGATGGGCCATGGCCGCGCCGCTCAGGCCGACATTGATCCGCGCCTCGTTCATCATCTGGAACATGATGCGAAGGCCATCGCCTTCGTTGCCGACGCGCCAGCCGATGGCACCATCGCCGTCGCCGAAATTCAGCAGGCAATTCGGAGTGCCCCTGTATCCCATCTTGTGATTCAGCCCCGCGACGGAGATATCGTTGCGCGCGGCCGGCGCGCCGGGCAATAGCTTCGGCACGATGAACAGGCTGGTGCCCTTGGGTCCGGGGCGGGTGCCGCCGCCCGGCTGAACGGCCTTGCCCAGAACGAGATGCACGATGTTCTCGGTCACATCGTGATCACCCGCCGAGATCCACATCTTGCGTCCGGAAATCCGGTATCGGTGGCCAAGCTCGTCTTTGCCCTCGGGTACGGCCCGGGTGGTCACATCCCCCAGGGAAGAGCCGACATCCGGCTCCGAAAGACACATGGTCCCCAGCGCCCGGCCTTCGAGCTGCGGGCGGGCGAAGGCGGCGATCTGCCCGGGCGTGCCGAAATCCAGAATGACCCGCGCATTGGCGGCGGAGAGCATGATAAAGGCCGAGCCGGCCACATTCGCCGCCATCAGACCCGACATCGCCGCCGTGGAAACCGATAGGGGAAGGCCCATGCCGCCGGCATCCACATCGACCGATGCCAGATGCAGCCCCGCTTCGAGATAGACCGCGAGTGCCTTGCGAAGATCTTCCTGAACGCGAACGGTGCCGTTCTCCAGCAGAGGTTCGTCGCGGTCCGTTGCCTTGTAGCAGGGCAGGAACTCGTTTGCGGAAATCGCCTGAGACAGGTCGAGGAATGCCGACCAGTCGTCGCGATCCTGCCCGGAAAAGGCCTCGCTGTCGGCCAGCTCATCGACCTTTAGCCAGTCGAAGAGAAGAAAGTCGAGCTCCCGCCGCATCGCATCCGTCATCGCTCCCGCGCCTCCCGTAAAACCCCGTTCACCTGCCGCGCCACTCAGGCGGGCGGCGTTCTTTGAAGGCGGTGGCACCTTCAAGCGCGTCCTCCGACGAGACCACCCTGTCCCAGGCGCGCCGGTTCGTGTGCCAGGCCACGGCCTCGCCCGCGCTTAGCGCATCGTCGATGACCGACTTGGTCTCCGACACCGCCAGCGGCGCGTTGCCCGCGATCTGGGCCGCGAGCCCGAGAGCGGTCGCCGACACCTCCTCCGGAGCCACCACCGCGTTCAGGAGGCCCAGATCAAAGGCCCGCTCCGCGGTGATCGGATTGCCGGTGAACAGCATTTCGCGGGCGATGGCGGCCGGGATGCGCAGCGGCAGGCGGACGGCGCCGCCTCCGGCGGCGACGATCCCGCGCATGACCTCGGGAACGGAGAACCGCGCGCCCGTAGCGGCGACAGCCAGATCGCAGGCGAGTACGATTTCGAACCCGCCGGCAAAGGCGCCGCCGGCCTGCACCTCGGCGATCATCGGCTTGCGGCGCGGACGCCGGACGAAATGCGCAAAGCCATCGGCGGTATCGAGCCCCGGCCGCTCGCCCTCGCTGAAGGCTCCGAGATCCATGCCGGCGCAGAACACGGGGCCATTGCCACGCAGGATGGCGACGCGCAGGGCGTCATCATTCTCGAACGCCTCAACCGCTGCGGCAAAAGCATCGGCCATCTCGGTGTTGAAGGCGTTGCGCCGCTCGGGCCGGTTCAGAGTGATCACACCGATACGCGGGTCCGCCTCGGAGGGCGCGAGCGCGACGAGCGGGCCGGGGCTGTCGGAAACCGGCATCTTTTGTCCTCCGTCTGTATTGCGTTGCGCGGGCGCGGGCTCAGAGTGCGGTTTCGAACAGGGCCGCAGCTCCCATGCCACCGCCCACGCACATGGTTACGACGACATATTTCGCCTGCCGCCGCCGCCCTTCGATCAGCGCGTGACCCACCAGGCGGGCCCCGGTCATGCCATAGGGATGACCGATGGAGATGCCGCCGCCATTCGGGTTGTAGCGCTCGGGATCAATGCCGAGATGATCGCGGCAATAGACCGCCTGACAGGCAAAGGCCTCATTGAGCTCCCAGACGCCGATATCGTCGACCGTCAGCCCGTGGTTCCGCAGCAGTTTCGGAATGGCAAAGACCGGCCCGATGCCCATCTCCTCAGGCCCGCAGCCCGCCACGGCCATGCCCCGATAGGTGCCCAGCGGCGTCAGCCCGCGCCTTGCCGCAAGCGCGCTGTCCATGATCACGCAGGCCGAGGCACCGTCGGAAAGCTGCGAGGCATTGCCGGCGGTGACAGAGCCGCCCTCCAGCACCGGCACCAGCGAGGACAGACTGTCGAGCGTCGTCTGCGGGCGGTTGCCCTCGTCCTGCGTCAGGGTCACCTCGACCTCTGATACTGCACCGGTCTCGCGGTCCTTAACGAGCATGGTCGTCGCGAAGGGCACGATCTCGTCATCGAACAGCCCCAGTTCCTGCGCGCGCGCCGTGCGGCGTTGCGACTCGAGCGCATATGCGTCCTGCGCCTCGCGACTGATGCCATAGCGGTCCGCCACGGTTTCGGCGGTTTGCAGCATAGGCATATATGCGGCGGGCACCCGGGCGACGACATTGGGGTCGGCCTCTTTCTGCACCCAGTCGAAATACGGGGTCTGCACCGCCGAGATATTCTCCTGCCCGCCGGCCAGCACCACATCCATGCCGTCATGCACCACCTGTTTGGCGGCGGTGGCCACCGCCATCAGGCCCGAGGCGCATTGCCGGTCCATCGTCTGCGCCGCGACACTGACCGGAAGCCCGGCGGCAAAAACGGCGTTGCGGGCGAGGTTCATGCCGGCGGTTCCGGCGGACAGGACCGTGCCGAGCACGCAATCCTCGATCTCCGCCGGATCGACCCCGGCGCGCGCCACCGCCTGCGACAGTACGAACCCCGCTAGGCTGGGCGATTTCGTGCTGTTCAGCGATCCCCGAAACGCCTTGCCGATGCCGGTCCGGGCGGTGCTTACGATCACGGCTTCTCTCATCCCTGGGCCCTCTGTTGCTTGGATTGGTCTGTCCACTCGCTCAGGCGCCCGCCGATATCCGCGAGGTGGCGCAGCAGTGGCGAGACATCCCAGTATCCACGGGGGTTTCCGAACGTCTCCGCATAGTGATCGAGACGGTCGACCACGGTCCTCAGGCCGATCTCGTCGGCCATGAACAGCGGCCCGCCGCGCCAGCGGGGAAAGCCGTAGCCATTGGCCCAGACGACATCTATGTCCGATCCGCGATAGGCGATCCCCTCCTCGAGAATCCGCGCCGCCTCGTTGACCATGGGAAAGAGCAGCCGCTCGAAGATCTCGGCCGCGTTAGGCGCCTGCTCCCGTTCGATTCCGAACTGCGCGGCCAGATGTTCGGCCAGCTCATGGGCATCGGGGTTGGGCAGCGCCTTGCGGCCCTCGTAGCGATAATAGCCCTGCCCGGTCTTCTGTCCGTGCAGGCCGGAAGCGAACATTTCGCGGCAGAGAATGCGATAGGACGGGTCGCGCGGGCCGGCGCCGGATTTGATCCATTCGATCACCGTGCGCGCGCCCACGTCGATCCCCGCCATGTCGAGCATGCGGCTGGGCCCCATCGCCATGCCCCAGACATCCGGGTTTTCGGCGACACCGTCGATCTCGCCCGGGGTGGCGCCCTCGAGCTGCATCGCTTCGCTCTCGCGCATATAGACCTCGGCCATGCGGTTGCCGATGAAGCCGTAGCAGACGCCGCTAACCACTACGGTCTTGCCGATCCTGCGGGCGAAATCCATTACGCCCCGCAGCACCTCGGGCGCCGTTTCCGCGCCGCGCACGATTTCGAGCAGCTTCATGATATGCGCGGGCGAAAAGAAGTGTGTGCCGATCACATCGCCGGCGCGCCCGCTTGCCGCCGCGATGGCATCGACATCGAGCGTCGACGTGTTGGTGGCGATGATCGCGCGTGGCTTGCAGACCTTGCCAAGCGATCCGGCGATACCGCATTTGAGATCCATGTCCTCGAACACTGCTTCGATCACCAGATCCACGGCGCCGAGCGCGTCGAGCCCCACCGCGGCGGTCATCCGCTCCCGGCAGGCGCGCGCCGCTGTCTCGTCAAGCCGCCCGCGTCTGACCAGGGCGTCGAGCGTGTCCTGCACCTTCTGCATGCCCCGGTCGAGCGCCTCGCCATCCGCCTCGACCAGCGTGACCGGATAGCCCGCCATCGCCGCGGCGAGCGCGATTCCGGCGCCCATCGTGCCAATACCGAGCACCCCGACCGTTGCGATCCCGCGCGGCGCGGTCTGCTTGTCCAGCCCTGGAATGCGGGTGGCCGCGCGTTCCGCGAAGAACAGATAGCGCTGCGCCCGCGACGCCTGTGTCGGCACCAGCGCCTCGAAGGCGCGCATTTCGACCTCGATGCCTTCGGCGAAGGGCAGGTCGCGCGCGGCAGTCATTGCCGTAAGCGCGGCGTCATAGGCCGGCTGTCCGGGCTGTCCGGCACGGGCTTCCAGCGCTGCGAGCGCGTCGGGCGCCGCCTCGGGCAGCGGCAGCGCCGAACAGCGGCGCGGCGCCTTGCCGGCAAGCGCATGCACCTGGGCGATGGCGGCTGCTGTGAGGCGATCCGCGTCGACGATCCCGTCGATCAGACCGAGTGTCAGTGCCTCGTCCGTGCCGATGGTCTTGCCCGTCATGATCATATCCGTCGCCGCACTCAGGCCGACCAAGCGCGGCAGCCGCTGAGTGCCGTGCGAGCCGGGGATCAGGCCGAGCTTGATTTCGGGAAGGCCGAACTTGGTGCCTTGC
This sequence comes from Salipiger abyssi, assembly GCF_017311415.1. Lineage (GTDB taxonomy): Bacteria > Pseudomonadota > Alphaproteobacteria > Rhodobacterales > Rhodobacteraceae > Salipiger > Salipiger abyssi_A. The sequence continues at coordinate 165,104 of NZ_JAEKIS010000004.1, forward strand.
GCGGCAATGCGGTGATGGCAGGCCAGAGCCAGCTCGACGCCGCCGCCCAGGGTCGTGCCGTGCAGCGCCGCGACCACCGGCCGCTCCTGCGCTTCGAGCCGTATCAGGAAGGCATTGAGCTTTTGCGAAGAGAAATCCGGCCGCTCGAAATCCGCGATCTCGCCACCGGCGACGAAGGTCCGCCCGCGTCCGTTGATCACCAGACCGGCAAGCGCATCATTCGCCGCGAAGACCTCGAGCTGCGCAATCAGACCGTCGATGACCGCGCGCGACAATGCATTGACCGGGGGGTTGTCGATGGTGAGAACGGCGACGCCCTGATCGACGGTAAGAAACACTGGCTCGCTCATAAGATCCTCCCTCTTCTCCGGCTGGATATCGCGTTCCCGCATGCCGTTCTTGCGTTTAGCGTCACTCGCTTCGGAAAGTTTGCGGCGCGGTGTGGAGTACGCTGCCCGCATGCGGAAAGGAGGCCGCCGGCAAAGGCCGGACGGCCTGAAATGGCGATGCGGATCACTTCAGCAGCGCAGGCAGAAACTCGACGATCTGAGGAAACACGCTGGCCAGCACCACCAGCAGCAGGTCCAGCGCAATGAACCACGCGACACCGCGGAAAATCGCGCCGAGTGAAACGAGATTGCCGACCACTCCCTTGATGACAAAGACGTTCATTCCGACCGGTGGGGTCAGCATGCCGATTTCGAGCAGCTTGGTCAGCACCACGCCGAACCAGAGCAGGCTCCAGCCGGCATCGTCGATCACCGGCAGGATGATCGGCAGCGTCAGCAGCATGGAGCCGATGGGCTCCAGGAACATGCCGAGGACGAGATAGACAAGGACAATGCCGCACATGAGCAGGAACGGGTTGGCGCCCACTGCGATGATGGCTTCGGAGAGATAATCGCCCGCGCCCGACAGTACGAGGAACCGTGTGAGCAGGCTGGCCCCCACCGCGATGACGATCAGCGAGGCGGTGGCGGTCATGGTGTCACGGGCGGCGGCAGTGAACCGCTCGAGCGTCATGTCTCCGCGCAGCAAAGCGATACCGCAGGCCAGCGCCGCACCGACCGCACCGGCTTCGGTCGGCGTGAAGACACCGCCGAAGAGCCCGCCGAAAATTCCCAACATCACGAGCAGGATCGGCCAGGTGTCCTTGAGGTGATAGAGCCGGTCGGCAAAGGACATGGACTCGTCGCGCATCGGCGCAAGCGCCGGGTTGAGCTTCACGCGCAGAACCACCACGAGCACGTAGCCTATCGTCGTCAGAATACCCATCGCGGTGCCGCCGAGGAACAGCGCCGAGACCGAAACCTGCGCGATCACCCCGTACAGGATGAGGATGATCGACGGTGGGATCAGCGCGCCGATGGTGCCGGCGACGGCGACGGTGCCGGTGGCCAGCTCAGGGTGGTATTTGTGCTTGATCATCTCAGGCACCGCGATCCGGCCCATTGCTGCCGAGCAGGCCAGGGACGAGCCCGACACTGCGGCAAACCCAGCCGAGCCGAAGATCGAGGCGATGGCCAACCCGCCGGGCAGCGCAGAGGTCCAGACCCGGGCGGCGTTGAACAGGCCAATGGTCAGATTGGTATAGAAGCTGATATAGCCGAGAAACAGGAACATCGGGATCGAGCTCAGCACCCAGTTCGAAGTGAACTGATAGGGGATGATGCCAAGCGAGCCCCAGGCGAGGCCCCAGCCACGCAGCAGCCAGAGGCCGAAAAACGACACACCGATCAGTGCGAACCCGATGTGAAACCGCAGCGCGATCAGCACGAACAGAACGCCGAGACCGCTCAGCCCGATGGCAACGTCACTCATTGGGATGCTCCGTCTTTACGTCTGGCGTGCCGCCTGGCAGCAGGGACTGGATCAGCTTGGTCACGCACAGGAGGGCCATCAGCCCAAGCCCGACCGGAAGCAGCCAGTAGCTCTGCCAGACGGGGATCAGCGTTGTTCCCTGTTCCACCGCTGCGCCGATATTCGTTTTGCTCACGGCAACCTGCCAGGTGCGGACGGCAGCAAAGATCAGCACTGTCGCCACGAAGAGGTGATTGAGCACCGTTAGGCCGCGCCGCATCCAGGCGGGCAGCCTGTCGAAGATGAGATCGACAGAGATATGCGCGTTCTGACGCTCCGCCACGATCAGCGGCATGAAGCTGAGCGCGACCATGTAGTAGCTCGCCACGACGGTGATGGTCCCCGGAACCGGACGACCGAAGAAATACCGTCCGGCGACATCCGCAGTGACATGGAGCATCATCAGCACCACGCAGGCCATGCCGACGAAGGTGGCCAGCTTTTCCAGATAGGACAAAGCCTTGCTCAGAACTTGCATTGCGTCACTCTCGCATGAGGGAGACAGGCTGGCGCGCGGCGTTGCCAGGACCACGCGCCAGCGGACTTACTGACCGTAACTCGCAGGATCGACCTTGGAGAAGATCTCCTGCCAGAAGATCTCTGCAAGCTGCTCTTCGCTGCTGACGCCCTCGACCAGTTCGATCCAGCGCGGGGCGAGATCCTTGATCTTTTGCAGGAGCATGTCGCCGCCTTCCATTCCGAACCGCTCCTTGTAGCTGTCCGAAAGCGCCGCGAGATCGGAGGCGAGGAAGTCGCGGGTGGCGGACTGCACATCGTCCGGCACATCGGTCAGCGTGTTGCCACGCGCGACCACGTCTTCCAGAGCGGCGATCTCGACGATGTGGTAATCCCAGGCGAGTCCGGCGATCAGCTCGGCGCTCGATTCCAGCAGTGCGGCGCGATGTTCATCGCTCAGGCCCTGCCAGCGGTCGATATTCATGGTCGTCGGGAACGGGAACATCCCGCTCGGCGCGCCCACATAGACCCGGTCGACCACTTCGTTCAGGCTGAAATTCGCAAGGTCGGGGCCGTTGCTCAACGTGCAGTCGAGCACGCCCTGTTCGAGCGCCTCGAAGGTCTCGTTGATCGACATCGAGACCGGAACCGCGCCCATGGCCTCCGCCCAGCGGGACCAATAGGCGCCCGCCGCGCGGAACCGCTTGCCGTTGAGATCGTCGGCCGAGGCGATGTCGGTGACGCAGGCCATCATATAGGGTGTCGTCATCGCAACGCCCAGCATCACCTGGCTCTGCTTCTTCATCTCTTCCTGACAGGACGGGCAGTCGAGCATCACCAGTTCGGTCATCATGCCGGCAAAGGCAAAGGACGGCAGCTCGCTTTCATTGCCCTCCAGCGCCATGACCGAAGAGGTTTCCGAGATCATGTTGAGATGGGGGTATTCGGATGCGAAATAGGGTGGCAGCAGCGTGATCAGATCGGCGAGGCCATTCTTGACGCCCTCATTCGCTTCGAGAAAGTTCAGCAGGCTCAGAGAATAGACCTTCATCGAAAGATCGCCGCCGGTCTTTTCCTCAAGCGTCTTGGCAAAGGATTCAAAGACAGGCGTCACGCTTGCGCCCGGCGGCCAGCCGCTCGCATAGCTCAGCTGGTCGGCCATTGCCGTTCCGGACATGCAGGCCAGCAGACATGCCGAGCCGGCCATCCTTGTCAGTCTGTTCATTTTCTCTCCTCCCGGATGTTTTCATCTTTCTTGGTCTTAGAGATTTGTCCGCACGTTCCGTGAAACCGTCATCCAATCCATCTTGCCCAGAAACCGCATCCGCCTCCCTCATCCATCCTTACTGCCCCCGCGTCGAAATTTCTTGCGTCTAGCGGCTGAGCCGGTCGCGGCCAGCGCTGCACGAAGGTGAATCAGCGCGGTGCGTCAGGCCGCATAGACCCGCTGCCTCGCATCTGAGGCGCCGCACTCACTCAGACGTTATCGTCAGACGAATTTCTTTGACAATCGCTCCGCCTGCTTGCAAACCTGCGTCCCGGCAGAGACCGCGCACCCGGGGAGGAGACTTTGGGCGCGCGGATTGCCCAGGCTGGAGGAGGCACGCCATGTCGCGCTATGAGCGGCTGCTCGATCATCGGTTCGAGAGGGTGGATCATCGCTATGACACGCGCGAAACGATCCTTTACGCGCTCGGCATCGGTGCTGGGACTGGGGATCTCGATCTGATCAACGAGCCCGGCCTGAAGGCTGTGCCGTCGCTGGCGACCGTTCTCGCTCATAGCGGCCATTGGAGCGCGGCCCCCGAGGTTCCGCTCGATGACTCGCAGGCGCTGCATGTCTCTGAACGGATCGAGCTTTGCCGCGACATCCCGGTCGCCGGGCATGTCACCGCCCTGCCGAGAATTACCGCGATTCAGGACAGGGGCGACGGCCGTGGGGCCATGGTGCATCTCGAACGCAGCATCTGCGACGTGGAGACCGGCGCCGCGCTGGCGAAGATCACGCAACGGGTGCTGTTCCGTGCGGATGGCGGGATCGGCGGTCCGCGCCGCTCTGTGCCGCGCTCCGCCCCCCTGCCCGACCGTCCCGCCGACCGGGTTGTCGCGGTGCCGACCTCGCCGCGCGCCGCCGCGCTCTATCGGCTCATGGGGGATGACAATCCGTTGCATATCGACCCGGATTCCGCCCGGCGGTCCGGGTTCGAGCGGCCGATTCTGCACGGTCTGTGCAGCTACGGCCATATCTGCCGCGCCCTCATGCGCGAGGCAGGAGGCCGCCGCCTCCGGCTCATGGATGCGCGATTCACCGCGCCGGTCTATCCCGGCGAAACCCTGACACTGGAGATCTGGCATGACACGGACGGCGCCAGATTCCGCGTTCAGGTGGCGGGGCGCGTTGTTATGAACGAGGGAGAGCTGGGCTATTTCCCCGATGCGCAGAGGTCTCCCAGCAGCGGAGTCAGCGAGGCGGTCGCGACATGACAGATGTGGCAACCCGGATCGAGGCGGGCGTCGGCTGGCTCAGCCTCAACCGTCCGGACGCGGCGAATGCGATCAGCGGCGGTCTTGCACGCGATCTGTTCGCCGCCCTTCAGGATCTGACCGCGCGCGACGATGTGCGCTGCATCGTATTGAGGGCCGAGGGGCGATTGTTCTGCGGCGGTGGCGACCTCGCCGATTTCGCGGCGGAGGGGCCCGAGACCATGCCAGAGCGCATTCTCGGGGTTGCGGATACATTGCATCGCAGCATCGTCCTGATCGACAGGATGGAGAAACCGCTGATCACCGCCATTCAGGGAACGGCGGCGGGCGCCGGTGTCGTCCTCGCCGCCTTGGGCGATATCGTGCTCGCGTCCGAGCAGGCGCGGTTTGTACCCGCCTATGACCGTCTGGAGCTGACGCCGGATGGCGGCTCGAGCTGGGTGCTGCCGCGCGTCATGGGGGAGCGCGCGGCGATGGCGTTTCTGCTGCTGGGCGCGCCGATGAGCGCGCAGGAGGCCGTGGCATCCGGGTTGGTTACCCGGACGGTTCCGCATGCAGCGCTGGCCGGGGAAACCGCCCGGATCGCCGAGACGCTGGCCAGGGGAAGCGGATGGGCTGCGGGCCAGACCCGTCGGTTGATCCGCGCGGGTCGCGATGCACCGCTGCCCGATCATCTCGACCATGAGGGTGCGAGCGTGTCGCAGGCAATCGCACGGCCCGAAGCCCGCGCCGCCATCGCGGCGTTTCTGGACAAGGTCCGAGATCCGGCACCCCGATCAGGAGGTATAGGCCATGAAAATTCTTCTCAGTGAGAACCCTGGCGGCCCGGAGCGGCTCACGCTGGCAACGCGTCCTCAGCCGGAGCCCGGACCCGGCGAAATACGCATCTCCGTGCGCTGCGTCGGGATCAACTATCCCGACACGCTGATCATCGAGGATCGCTATCAGTTCCGTCCCGAGCGTCCCTTCGCCCCCGGTGCCGAGCTCTGTGGCGTGGTCGAAACGCTGGGCGATGGCGTCACGGGTTTTGCGCCCGGCGACCGTGTCATGGCGCTCACCGTCTGGGGTGCGCTGGCGGAAAAGGTCTGCGTTCCGGCGGCGCAGTGTCATCCGGTGCCGGACGCTGTCAGCGATGCCGATGCGGCGTCGCTGCAAATGACCTATGGCACCGCGCTGCATGCGCTCGAAGAGCGTGGAGGGCTGCGCCCGGGCGAAACGGTGGTGGTTCTGGGCGCGGCAGGCGGTGTCGGCATGGCGACGGTGGAACTCGCCAAGCTGCTGGGCGCCCGTGTCGTGGCCGCCGCCAGCAGCGCGGAAAAATGCGCCGCCGCCCGCGCGTGCGGGTCGGATGCCACCGTGATCTATCCGCGCGGCCCGCTCGACCGGACGGCACAGAAGGCGTTTGCCGGTGCGCTGCGCGAGGCGATCGGCCCGGAGGGCGCGGATATCGTCGTCGATATCGTCGGCGGCGACTACAGCGAGCCGGCGCTGCGCTGCATGGGCTTTGGCGGCCGGTTTCTCATTGTCGGCTTTCCCGCCGGTATCGCGCGCATTCCGGCCAATCTGCCGCTGCTGAAATCCTGCGATATCCGCGGCGTGTTCTGGGGGGCGGCGGTGGAACGTGCGCCCGAGGCCAACCGGCGCGCCATGGCCCGTCTGCTGGAGCTCTGCGCCGAGGGAAAAATCAGGCCGCGCATCCACGCGACCTACCCGCTTACAGAGGGAGCCCGCGCCATCGCCGCGCTGAACGAAAGGACGGTCATGGGAAAGGTTCTGGTCACGGTCTGAGAGGCACCAGGCCGGTTTCCGGAGGGGAAATGAAACGGTTGCATCGGGACGCGCGGGAGCTAAGCTTTGCTTTGGAGGATGTCCGCGCCGCGCCTGATGCGACTGCGGATATGGGAGGATAACACATTGGATTTTCGACGAACGGTCGTTATCGCACCGGAGCGCGTCATGCACACATGCCGGCTCGGATCGCGTCTGGATACGCGGGTGATCGGCGCCCTTGTGATCTATGTCGGAATGGAGGACAGCGTCACCGTCGAGATCGACGGCGAAGGCAGTGTCACCGGACGTGTGGTGACAGTTCCGGCCTTTGTCCGCCACCGGATCGCGGCGGGCCCGAAATTCGTCAAGACGATCCTGATCGAGCCCGAAACCGTCTCTGAGCGCTGCCTGTCGGATCTGCGCCAGTCGCTCAATATGCTCCGCGCGCCCGACCCGAAACTCGACAGGCTACTTTCGGATTTCGGTGTCGAAGGCGTCACCGAGCTTTCGCCCGAAGAGCCTTTCGACTGCGACGCCTTCGATACGTCGATGTTCGGCTATGCGCTCGAAAAGCGCACGCTCGACGAGCGGATCCACTTTGCCACGCGGATGGTGATGCGCGGCGTCGGCGACGCGATCTTTGTGGCCGATTGCGCCGACGAGTTTTCCATGTCGAGTTCGCGGTTCCGGCGTCTTTTCGTCAACGATACCGGCATCCAGTTCCGCCGCTATCGCATGTGGCGCCGTGCGCGGGCCTATCTCGAACATATCGACGCGCCGAACTCGCTGACCGAGACCGCCATGACGCTCGGCTATCCGGATTCGACCCATTTCAGCAGGTCGATCCGCAGCACCTACGGGCTGCCGCCGAAACAGATGCGTGCCAGCATGCTGGGGTCGGATTTCATCGTGTCGCAGAGAGAGCCCGAGATTAAGCAGATGCCGATGTGACATCGCGTGCTAGCTCAGAGGGGCGGTCGATTTCCTAGGAATGAGGCTCGGCGTGACGCGGCGGACCGCCGGTTGCGGGCTGTCCTCGAACAGCAATTGCAGCGCCAGCTCGGCGACCCGGTCGAACGGGACGCGCACCGTGGTCAACGGGATCGGCAGACGGCTTACAATGGGGATGTCGTTGTAACCGACCAGTGAAATATCGCCCGGCACCGACAGCCCTCGCTGGGCGATCGCCGACATGCTGCCGATCGCGGTGTTGTCGTTAATTGCAAAGATCGCCGTCGGCGGGACGTCGAGGTCCAGAAGCTGACGGGCGGCGGTCTCGCCGGATTCGATGCTGAAGCTGGAAGCAACGACAAGTGCGGGATCGGAGGGCAAGCCCGCTTCTTCGATGGCCTGCCGGTAGCCGGCGTGCCGTCCGAGAGAGCTGGTGGCGTAATCGGGGCCGGCGATGATGCCAATGCGCCGGTGGCCGAGATCGAGCAAATGGCGCGTCGCGAGATACCCGCCGAGCTTGTCGTCTCCGACCGACGCTGCTGTGGCGCCGTTGTGGCGCAGCGCGAAAACGAAAGGCACCCCCCGATCTCGCAGCTCATCTCCGAAATCGTCGCCCAGCCGCGCCGTGGTCAGGATCAGCCCGTCGACGCCGCGCCGGATCAACGCTTCGGCCGCCTGCCGGCTGGCCTCGGGATTGTCGTCGGTGGTGGCGACGATGGCAAAGCGGCCCTGCTGCGCGGCGGCCTGGCTGATCGCCTCGTACAGCATCGCCATGACCGTGTCGGTCAGGCGCGGCACGATGACGCCGATGGTGCCGGTCGAGCCGCGGCGCAGGCTGGCCGCGGAGACATCACGCACATAGCCCAGCCTGCGCGCCACCTCACGCACCTTGCGGGCCTTGGGTGAGTCGGAGTTGGGAAGCCGTTCGTCGAGCATTCGGGACACGGTGGATTTCGACACGCCCGCCTCGCGTGCCACGTCGTGCAGTGTCACCCGAGCCTTTGATCTCGTTGTGATTTCCTCGTCCGACATGGCCTGCCCTCCGGTCCCGCTCCCCGTGATGACCAAAACTATCACTTGACAGGCCCGGCTGGCAATGCATTTTTGGGAACGTTCCCGCAATCGTTCCCAAACGGAGCGAGCCGCGGGTTGGACGGATTTGAAAACGCATCAGGAGGAGACCCCCACATGCAACCCATGGATCTTCGCGGTCTGAGCCCCGCCCCCGTGACCGCCTTCAACCGCGATGGCTCGCTCGATATCGCGGCGAATGTGCGCATCGCGAAATGGCTGGCCAGCTTCGACGAAGTGAAATCTCTGGTGATCCTCGGCCATGCCGGCGAAGGTACCTTCCTGACCACGGACGAGCGGCTGGAGCTGATCCGCGCCTACAAGGACGCCGTCGATATCCCGATCATCGCGGGCATTACCGGTGAGGGCACCAAGGTCGCGGCGGAAGAGGCCCGGCGCTCTCACGATGCCGGCGCCACCGGCGCGCTGGTCTATCCCAATCACGGCTGGCTGCGCTTCGGCTTTCAGAAGGGCGCGCCGCAGGACCGCTACAAGGCGATCTACGAAGAGGGCGGTCTTCAGACGATCCTGTTCCAGTATCCCGATGCCACAAAGGCAAGCTACGATCTCGACACCCAGCTTGAGATCGCCGCACAGGAAGGCTGTGTCGCGACCAAGAACGGCGTGCGCAATATGAAGCGCTGGTATGTCGAGATTCCCGAACTCAAGAAGGCTCAGCCCGACCTTCAGATCCTGTCCTGTCACGACGAATGGCTGCTGCCGACTATGTTCGATGTCGACGGTCTGCTGGTAGGCTACGGCAATATCGCGCCGGAACTGCTGATCGACCTGATCGCAGCGGGCAAGGCGCAGGATTACCCGCAGGCCCGCAAGATCTTCGAACAGCTCCTGCCGGTGACCCGCACGGTCTATCACCGCGGCTCGCACATGGAGGGCACGGTCGCGCTGAAGATCGGCCTGCGCTATCGCGGCCTGCTCGATCATGCGACGATCCGTGAGCCCCTGAAGGATCTGGGAGACGCCGCAGAGCGCGAGATCGAAGCTGCCTTCGACGCCGCAGGCATCGGTCGGGTGGATCTGGCGATGGCCGCGGAATAACGGCTGAAACGCCGTTTGCCCCCGGCGGAGGACCGGGGGCATTCTGACACAAGGGAGGAAACCATGTTCAACGTCAAACTCAGCGGTCTGCGCCGCGCCGCGACGGCGGCCGTCGCGGCCACCGTTCTGGCCAGTTCCGCCGTTGCGCAGGATGTGCGCATCGGCGCCATGCGCGAGGGCTCGTCCTGGTACGTCTTTGCCGCGACGCTCGAGCAGATCATCGAGCCGATCCTCGGCAAGAACAGCGTCGAGGTGATCGCGCGGGGCGGCGGTATCGCCAACCCGATGGTCGTGCAGGGTGGCAAGGCCGAGATCGCGCTCTCCAACAAGGCCTCTGCGGTCTGGGCCAATCAGGGCAACGAAAGCGTCTACGAGGGCATGAGCGCGCCGGATATTCGCGCGCTGGTCGGCGGGTTGAACGATGTCTATGTCGGCGCCATGGCGCGCAATGCGTTCACCGACGAGATGGGAACCACCGATCTCGACGAGATCATGGCCTCCGGCAAACCGGTGCGGGTGCTGATGAAGCCTGTCGGCTCTTCTGCCGTGCCCGTCGCGCAGATGATCTTTGAAGGGCTCGGCACCTCGGCTGAGCAGATCAAGGCGAATGGGGGCGATATTATTCAGGTCGATACCGGCCAGATCGCCGACCAGATGCGCAACGGCAATGCCGATGTCTATATCGACACGATGATCAAGGGACACCCGACGATCACCGAAGTTGCGCTGACCGCCGATGTTGTGTTCCTCGACGTGCCCGAGCCGGCGATGGCCGTTCTCGAAAAGAACGGGCTGACCCCCGGCAGCTACGGCCCGGATTGGTACAAGGGCCAGAGCACCGCGACCCAGGGCGCCAATCTGGGAACCGTGCTGATCGCGAGCGCTACACTCGACGAGGACATCGCCTATCAGGTGACCAAGGCGATCATCGAGCATGCGGACGAGCTCAAGGCCTCGCATGGCGCGTGGTCCGGATTTGATCCGAAAAAGGCGATGCTGCCCGAAAACACCGGCATCGCGTTGCACCCCGGCGCGCTGCGCTACTATCGCGAAGCCGGTCTGATGTGAGCCTCCGGGCGCGGCTGGCAGGTCCGGCCGCGCCACCCTTCCGCTTCTCGCGATACGCTGAATGGAGGAGACCATGCGCCCCATGCTGTCCCAAAGCCCCGCCAGAACCGCCGCCTTTGTGATCGGTCTGGCCCTCATCGCCTTTCAGATCTGGCTGCTCTTCGAACCGCAGCAGCCGCTGCTGGAGCGCCCGGTCCACCTCGCCGCCGCTCTTGTGCTGCTGTTCCTCTACAAGCCGCTGACCCCGGAACGGCTGCCGCGCCCGCTCTGCCTGACGATCGACGGGCTGCTGATCGCCGGATCGCTGGCGGTGCTCGGATATTACCTTACCGGGTTCGAGCGGCTGACCACGCGCATGGAAAACGTCTCGCCGGTCTTTGCTACCGATATCGTCTTCGGGGCGCTGCTGGTGGGCCTGCTGCTGGAGGGCGCGCGCCGGGCCGTGGGCATGATTCTGGTCTGGGTGCTGCTGGCCTTCATCGCCTATGCGTTCTGGGGCAATGTGCTGCCCGGCTGGTTGCAGTTCCGGGGGTTCGGCATCGAGGCGGCGACCGAAATCACCACGATGACCACAGCGGGTGTGCTGGGCATCACCACCGCGACATCGGTCAGTTTTGTCTTCTACTTCATCCTCTTCGGCGCGTTCTATTCCGCCGTGGGCGGCGGCCAGCTATTCATCGACCTCGCGATCCGCGCCGCCGGGCGCGCCACCGGCGGCACGGCCAAGGCCGCGATCATCGGCTCTTCCCTGATGGGGTCGATCTCCGGCTCCGCCGTCGCAAATGTGGTGTCCACCGGCGTCTTCACCATTCCGCTGATGAAGCGGACCGGGCTCGCCGCGCATCGCGCCTCCGGGATCGAGGCCATCGCCTCCACCGGCGGACAGCTGATGCCGCCGATCATGGGCGTCGCCGCCTTTGTCATGGCCGAGCTTCTGGGCATGCCCTATGCACAGATCGCGCTTGCCGGGCTGATCCCCGCGCTGGCCTTTTACCTGGCGCTGCTCATGGTGGTCGATCTTTCGGCGCGGCGCGACGGCATCCGCGCGCTGACGGCGCAGGAGATCGCCGAGACCGAGGCACTTGGTCCGCGTCTGCACCTGATCCTGCCACCGATCCTGCTGATCACGCTGCTGATAAGCGGCTTCTCCGCTTCTTATGCCGCCGTGATCGCCGCCGCGGCCTGCCTCGTCGTGCCGTTCTTGCGGCGCAGCACCTGGATCGGGCCGAACGAGATATTCGGGGCGCTGCGAGACGCGCCCAGGCAGGTGGCCGAGGTGGCGGTTCCGATCGCCTCCATCGGGCTGATCATCGCCGTGGCGGTGCAGTCGAACCTCGCTCTGAAATTCGCGGGCTCGCTGTTGTCGCTCTCGGAGGGCTCGGTCTACCTGTCGCTTATGCTCGCCATGATCGGTTGCATCGTCATGGGGATGGGCCTGCCGACGGTCGCCGCCTATATCATCGGCGCGGTGCTGTTCGTGCCCGCCATCGAGGATCTCGGCATCCAGCCGCTCGCGGCGCATTTCTTCATCTTCTACTACTGCGTGCTGTCCATGGTGACCCCGCCCGTGGCGCTGGCCTCCTTTGCGGCGGCGGCGGTCGGACAGGCACCGGCCGTGCGCACCAGCCTTTCGGCCTTCGGCCTCAGCCTCGTCGCGTTTTTCGTGCCCTTCGCGTTTGTCTTCGATCCCGGCGTACTGGCCCAGGGCAGCGCGGCGCAGATCGGGTTCAGTGCGCTGTCGCTGCTGGTCTCGACAGCGCTCTGGGCCGTGGCCTTTGGCGGCTGGGCAGGGCGTCCGCTTGGCTGGCCCAGCCGCAGCGCCATCGGTGCCGCCGGGCTCGTGGCGGTGATCGCACCCTCCGGTTCCTCCCTTTGGCTCATGGCGCTTATCGCCGGCTGGGCCCTCACCCTTGGCGTTGCGCTGCTGTCGCGCCGCAGCCCCGAAAGCCTGACCAACCCGGCGGAGTAAACATGCCCACGATCTCCATACAGTCCGAAACGCGGATCCTCAGCGAAACCGACACCGTCAGCTTGCGGCAAGTCACGGATCATCCCTCGATCCATCATCATCCGTTCTTCTTTGTCGATGCCTGGGATACGGCCATGTCGTTCCTTCTGCTGATCTCGCATCGCAGCTGCACCCCGCAGATCTATATCGAGCGCGCGCCGGGCGCCGAGCTGATCCAGCTCACCGAGGAGCCCGCGCTGGCGGAATGGTCGGTCATCCCTTCGAAGGACGGGCAATGGATTTACTATGTCGCTGGGCAGGAGGGCAAACGCGTCTCGCCCCGCGACGGCAGCGTGGAAACGCTGGTCCGGTTCGACAGCACCGAAATGCGCGAGGCGGGCATGGTCGGCGCGGCGATGGGCACCACCGCGTTGTCGGCCAGCGGGCGCTACTGGGCGGTCCCGGTCAAGACCGGCGCGGTCAGCCGTTTCTGGCTGATCGACACCGAACGCCAGAGCGCCGAGGTGTTCCTGGAAGCGCCGACCATCGGGCATCCGCAGTTCTGCCCCGATGATGAGGATCTGATCCTTTATGCCGGGCCGATGACCGACCGGGTCTGGGTGACCGACCGCGCCGGCAACGCGCGTCGGATCTTCAAGCGCGCGCATGACATGCAGTGGATCACCCACGAGGTCTGGCGCCCGGGTCACCGTACCGTGCTATTCGTCGACTGGCCGAACGGCATGGGCGAGATCGACCCCGATACCGGCAGGGTCGCCGCGATCACCGATTTCCCGGTCTGGCACGGCGCGCCGGACGCGACCGGAGAGCAGCTTGTCTGCGACACCAACTTTCCCGACCGCGGGCTGCATCTGCTCGACCTTGCCGGGGCGCAAGGTCCGCGCTTCCTGACGGCGCCAGAGGCCAGTTCACAGGGCGCGCATTGGGCACACCCCTTCCCCTACAACAACGGGCCGGTAAAGGTGCATGCGCCACAGCACACTCACCCGCACCCGAGGTTTTCGCCGGATGGGCGGCAGGTCGTGTTCACCTCCGACGCCAGCGGCTTTGCACAGGTTTTTGTCGCGACCCTGCGGTGACCGCGAGCATTGCCTTGTGAGATCCGGTGCCGAGAGCGGACTGGCCAGGCGCGACATGTTCCCCTTTGCGTTTGAACGCCACCCGCGACCGGTCGCCTTAGCCGGATCGGAACGGGCGGCGGCTGTCATGCGCCCCCGTCGCTGCCGCCTTCGGCATCATCGGCACCGCCAATACGCCCATATTTCCATCACTCCCGAAAGCTGTATGCGGTTTTCATCTTTTTTGGTATTCCATCATACAAAAATAGTTACAGGTCTAACTTTATGCAGGCGCTGCAACGCGGTCGGCAACCGATCCGTTTCGCAATGGGTCGCCGGTCTGCTGCGCGCGTCGCGATGGCACGACCGGGCCGCGAGAGCATGCGCCCGAGGTGTCGTCGCCACTCGAAGCCACAACCCGGGAGCGCCGGAATGTCCCTTTCCAATGACGATATCCGCCAAATTCTCTCGCTCGTCGAAGCCTCATCCTTCAACAGCATCGAGCTTCAGATCGGCGATCTGAAGCTGTCCGCCCGGAAATCCGCACCGTCCGCCCACAGCATCGCGCCTGCCGCGCCGCCACCGGCCGCTGCTCCGGGTGCGCCGCCTCCGCCCGCTCCCTCCACCGCACCAGTCGCGGCAGAGCATGAGGACGGGCTTTCGGCGATTGAAGCCCCCATCGTCGGCACATTCTACCTCGCTCCCGAACCCGGCGCCGCGCCCTTTGTCACCGAAGGCGACGCGGTGACCGAGGAGACCACAATCGGTGTGATCGAGGTCATGAAGGTCTTTACCCATGTGAAGGCCGACCGTCCCGGCACGGTCGTCCGCTGCCTGGCGGGCGACGGCGATTTCGTCGAATTCGGGCAACCGCTCGTCCTAATCCGGCCGGAGGCATAAATGCCCCTGAGCCGCGTCCTCGTCGCCAACCGGGGCGAAATCGCCGTGCGCATCGTCCGGGCCTGCAAGTCGCTCGGCCTGGAAACGGTGGTCGCCGTCTCGGCGGCGGACCGCGACAGCATGGCCGCGCGCATGGCGGACCGCGCCGTCTGCATCGGGCCCGCGCGCTCCTCCGACAGCTATTTGCGGCAGGATCTGCTGCTCGCCACGGCGCTCGGCACCGGCTGCGATGCGGTCCATCCGGGCTATGGATTCCTGTCGGAAAACGCCGGTTTCGCCGCCGCCTGCGCCGAGAACGGTGTGATCTTCGTCGGCCCCAGTGCCGAGAACATCCGCCAGATGGGCAACAAGCTCATCGCCCGCGACATCGCCCGCGAGGTCGGCGTGCCGCTCGCACCCGGCTCGCCGCGCATCACCGATTTCGCCCAGGCGCGGGGCATCGCCGAAGAGATCGGCATGCCGGTGCTGTTCAAGGCCGCTGCCGGCGGTGGCGGACGCGGCATCCGCATCGTGCGCAGCGCCGCCGATCTGAAACCCGCCTTCGAGACCGCCTCGGCCGAGGCGCAGGCGGCTTTCGGCGACAACGCCCTGTTTCTGGAGCGCTATATCGACAACGCCCGGCATGTGGAGGTGCAGATCCTCGCCGACGGTCATGGCACTGTGATCCATCTGGGCGAGCGCGACTGCTCGCTACAGCGCCGCTATCAGAAGGTTCTGGAGGAGGCCCCGGCCTTCGGTTTGGACGCGGCGCTACGCAACGAGATCCGCGCCGCCGCCGTCGCGCTCGCCCGGCATATCGGCTATTGCAGCGCCGGTACGGTGGAGTTCATCGTCGATGCCGACCGGGGCCGTTTTTTCTTTCTGGAGATGAATACCCGCGTGCAGGTCGAGCATCCGGTGACCGAGGCGATCGCCGGCATCGACATCGTCGCCGAACAGCTGCGTGTGGCGGCGGGCGAGCCGCTCTCGGTCACGCAGGAGCAGGTGCATCTGACCGGCCACGCCATCGAATGCCGGATCAACGCGGAATCGCCGCTGCGCGGCTTTGCCCCCTCCCCTGGACGCCTGACCGAATGGGCGCCGCCCGAGGGCGACGGCCTGCGCATCGACAGCCACGCGCATGAGGGCTACGTCATCCCGCCCTTCTACGACTCGCTGGTGGGCAAGCTTATCGTTCTGGGCACCGACCGTTCCGACGCCATCGAGCGGGCACGACGCGCGCTCGGCGATTTCCGTGTGGCGGGGATCGAGACCACCATTCCCTTTCTCGAACATGTGCTGGCGCAGGAGGATTTCCGCGCCGGCCGCATCAACACGAAATGGCTGGAAGGCGTGAGCGAAGACTACATCGCAGACCACACACAAGGGGAAAAGCGCGCATGACCGACAGGATCGAGATCATCGACACCACGCTGCGCGACGGACAGCAATGCATCTGGGCGATGAACATGCGCACCGGCTGGATGCTGCCGGCGCTGGAAGAGCTCGACGGCGCCGGGTTCGAGGCGATGGAATTCTACGTGCCCGTCGTCCAGATCAAGAAAATGATCCGCGATCTGAACGAGGATCCGTTCCAGTGGCTCCGCCTCGGCACCGCGCGTGCGACACAGACGCCGCTGCGCCTGCATGGCGGGTATCGCAGCGGGCTGGGCCGGGTGCCGGAATGCATCTCGCGGCTGCTGCTGAAGACGGTGGTCGATGCGGGCATCACCACCGGGCGGATCTCGGACCCGTGGAACGATTTCGCCAATCTCAAGGACGAACACGACGAGATGCGCAAGATGGGCATGGAGTCGGTCGTCAACATCATCTACACGGTTTCGCCCCGCCACACCGCGGCGTATTTCATCGAGCGCACCCGCGATGCGGCGGCGCTGCGGCCCTACCGGCTCTGCCTCAAGGATGTGGGCGGTCTGCTGACCCCCGAAAGCCTGCGCGAGATTCTGCCCGGCATGATCGCGGCAGCGGGCGACATTCCCATCGAGCTGCACCTGCACTGCAACAACGGGCTCGCCACCTATAACGTGCAGGAGGCGGCCGCTCTGGGGCTGCGGCATATCCATACCTCGCTGCCGCCGGTCGCCGACGGGCTGTCGCTACCCTCGACCCTCGATGTGTTCCACAATCTGCGCGCCCGTGGCTACGACGTGCCGCTCGACGAGCCCCGCATGCGGCGCGTGTCCGAGCACCTTTTCGGCCTCGCGCAGCGCGAGGGGCTGCCGGTGAGCAGGCCGCTGGCCTATGATGAGACGATTTATACCCACCAGATTCCCGGCGGCATGACGTCGAGCCTTGAGTTCCAGCTCGAAAAGGTCGGCATGGGCGGGCGTATGGGCCTGATCAAAGAGGAGGTCGCCCAGATGCGGGCCGAGTTCGGTTATCCGATCATGATCACGCCCATGGCGCAGTATATCGGCACCCAGGCGGCGGTGAACGTGATCACCGGCGCGCGCTACAAGCAGGTCACCGACGAGATCATTGAATATACGCTCGGGCTCTGGGGCCGCGAGGCGGTGGAGCATATGGACCCCAATGTGCGCGACCGCATCCTCGACCGCCCCCGTGCCCGTGAGATCGCCGCGCGCGCGGCGCCGCCGGAGCCGAGCCTCGCTGAGCTGCGGCGCGCGCTCGGCGGCACCCTGACTGACGAGGAGCTGATCGTGCGCAGCTATGTGGACGAGGCCGCGCTGGCGCGGTTCCGCAACACGCCGCCGGTGGTGGAAGAGCCCATCGGACGCTCGCCGCTGGTGTCGCTGATCGCCGGGCTGGCGAACCTCTCGGCGCATGAGTCGGTGAGCGTCAGAAAGGGTGATGTCAGCGTGGCGCTGAGCCGGTCATGACCCCACAACCCGCCGCCTATTTCAGCACCTCTCGCGCCACCGATGGGTCATCCGGGCTTTGACGCGCATGACGCTTGCCCGGAGCGGAAAAGGCAATACTGTATTATGGTATACCATAAGATGAAGTGAGAGACATGAAGATCAAAGCGCTCGATCCGCCCACCGGCAACCTGCCCCGCCGCATCGCCGAAGACCTGCTCTGGGCCGGTGGCTGCATGGGGGTCACCTTCAAGGGGAAAACCGTCTACGGACATTTTTCCTGCTTTCTCATCAAGGGATCGGAAAAGACGCTCCTGGTGGATACCGGCCACCCGATGCACTGGGACACGCTGGAGCCCGAGATCGAGGCATTCCTCGACGGGCGGCCCCTGGATTACGTGTTCTCGACCCATTGCGAATTCCCGCATGCGGGGCTGCTGCCCAACTGGCTGGAGAAATATCCCAACGCCATCGCGCTGGGGAATATCTGGGACGACCGGCTTTACTATCCCGATCTCGTGGACCGGTTCCAGCCGACCGAACCGGGTGACCGGATCGACCTGGGCGACCGCGAATTCCTGATCGTTCCGGCGATCTGGAAAGACCTGAACAGCTCGCAATGGGGCTTCGATACCAAATCGCGCACGCTCTATGTCTCGGACGGGTTCGCCTATTTGCATTACCACCATCCGGGCGAGACGGACTACATGACCAGCGAGATCCCGACACCGGATATCGAGCTTGTGCAGTTCTTCAACGAACGTGCCCTGCAATGGACGCGCTACACCGATGCGAGCCTGACCTTCACCCAGATCGACGATCTGCTCGCGGCGCTGAAACCGCGCCTGATCGCGCCCGCCCATGGCGGGCTGATCGACGACACGATCGAGGAACTGGCCGATCTCTTCAAGAACGGCATGGCCGTCTATCAACCCGGACAGGGGCCCGTGCCCGCGTCCCAGAACCGCATGGTCACCGCGAAATGAGCATCGCCCCTCCCGTTACCGCCACCCCGTCCAGCCCCGGAACCGCGCTTTGGGGCGAGACGCTGTTCGGCGCCCCCTGCATGGTCAAGCTCGACGCGCCGCTCTCCTTTCAGCCGAAGACCGCGACCGGCTGGATGCCCTTCAACTTCTACGCGCTGCGCGATGGCGACGACCTGATGCTGATCGACACCGGCGTCACCGTGCAGGAGCCCGGTATCCGCGCGCTGCTTGAGCGGATCGTGCCGGGGGCCACGCGGCGCCGGCTTCTGGCGACGCGGCGCGAACCCGATACCACCATGAACCTGCCCTGGCTGGTCGCGGATTACGGCATCAGCGCCGTGCACACCGCCGGCGATCTGAACCCGCTGGATTTCTTCGCCCAGATGGAGGATGCCGCCGCCGCCGCGCAGATCCACGCGCTGACCAAGGCCGATTTCTGCCCGATGCCCGCCGATGCGGTGATGGATGTGGGCAGCTCGACCGTGGCGCTGCACCGCACGACGCTGCGCGTGCTGTCGGCGGCCTGGGTCTATCACGACGCCTCGCGCACGCTCTTCACATCCGACTTCTTCGGCTTCCTGCTTTGCGACAGCCCGGACGCGCCCACCGTGGTGACACCCACCGCAGACCAGATCAGCCCGGAGCGGCAGAAGGCGTTCATCTGTGCCAAGTTCGACTGGCTGATCGGCATCGACACGACCCCGATGATTGCCGAGCTCAAGGCGCTGATGGACGGGCCGCCCATCGACCGGATCTGCCCGGAATTCGGCTGCGTCATCGAAGGGGCGGAGGCGGTGCGCATGGTCATCGAGTCGTGCTGCGTCGCGCTCGAAGAGCTGAGCCGCGAGACCTTTCCCAACGCGCTTGGCGATTTCATCGACCGGTTCGGCCCGTTCTGAGCCGGTTTCGCGCTCCGGTTTCTCTCTGGCCGGAGCGCGCTTTTCTTCCGCTACGCCACCGTCTCGGAAGCCCCGGCGAGCGCTGTGAACAGCGCCGCGGCGGGGCGCGTTTCGAGATCGGTGAGCACCGCAAGAACCTCCTGCGCGCGTGCTTCCCCCAGAACCGGGGCGGCGAGCTTGAGGAACTTGCGCCGGATGCGCGGCGCCAGCGCCGCGCTCGGTGCTCCGGTGTCCGGGATTCCCGCGCTCTCGCTCAGGATCGCGCCGCTTGCGGTGCCGATGCTGACCACCGCCTGCCATTCGGCTTGCGACGGCTCCACCACCACGCGCACCCGCGCCATCAGCGCCTGCACCTCGGGCCGCGCGATCACTGCCGCGTCGAAGCTCTCCAGCGCGCCGAGGTCGATCCCCAGCAGGGTCGCTGCCGCACAGAACGGCAGGCTGAACTTCGCCTCGTAGCCGCCGGTAGGGATGTTCACGCGGCAGAGCGTGCGCACGGTCTGGGACACCGCGACGACGATCTCGCGGGGGCCCTCGCCCTGCATCGCCTGCGCGCGCAGCCGTTCGGTGGCCTCGATGGTCGGTTGCGTCCCGCCGCAGGAGGCGGCGAACTTGAAGTAGATGTCGCGGATCGCGAACCGCGCGCCCAGCCCGTCGAGCCCGGTATCCCAGTCGGGCGCTCCGCCCCGGCTCGAGACAAATCCGCGCGGCGCCTCCAACAGGGTGCCGTGGGCGGTAAAGCCGCGCGCTGCCAGCTCTGCGGCCAGCACGCCGGACCCGGCGGCGCGCCCGGCCTGAAGCTGCATCGCCGAGGACGACCCGCTGGCATGCAGCCCGGCGGCCTGCGCAGCCCCCAGCGCCAGCGCCCGGCCCGTTGCCTCCGTATCCAGCCGCAGCACCCGCGCGCCCGCCGCCGCCGCTCCGACGGCGCCGGAGGTGCCAGTGGGGCTCAGCCCGCGCAGATAGGGCTCGTATCCCACCAGACGACCGAGGCGGCAGGAGATCTCGCTACCCACGGCAACGCCCGCCAGCAGATCGCCGCCCGATGCGCCGGTCTTTTCCGCCAGCGCCAGTGCCGTGGCGATGGGCGCCGCCGAGGGGTGGCCGTACATCGGGTAATAGGTGTCGTCGTAATCGTGGATTTCGCTCGCCGCGCCGTTGACCGTCGCCGCCGCCTGCGCCGGCAGCCGCTCGCGGCGCCCGAAGACGCTGGCCACACCGGCCCCGCCTTCTTCGCCCAGAACCGCGATCAGCGGGGCGAGCGAAGCGTCGCCCGCCCCTGCGATGGTCACGCCCAGCCAGTCGGTCAGGCAGTTGCGCGCTGTCTCGCGCACCTCTGGCTCCAAGGTATCGACGGACAAGCCCGCCGCAAATTCCGCGAAGCGCGCGGTCAGCGGCGGCACGGGCACGGCCTCACTTGGTCTGGTTGAGCCAGGCATCCGCGACCTCCGAACCAGTGGCGAACCAGACGCCGGGGAAGCGCCGGACATAGGCGATGAACTCGCGCAGCAGCACCAGCCGCGACGGCCGCCCGATGATCTGCGGATGCATGATCAGGTCGAACAGCCCACCCCAGCGGTAGATCTCCAGGAACTCCTGCTTCCAGATCTCCAGCACATGGGAATTGGTGAAGATCGGGCGCGGGCTCTGTATCGAGAACAGGAAATAGACCGCGTCGTCGAGGCTCCAGTGCCAGGGCAGCTCTACCGGGCCATTCGACCCGTCGGCAAGCGTGTGGCGGTAGGGTTTGTAGTCGTCCAGCATCGAGGAGACGAACTTGAAGTCGCGCGCGGCGAGGATGTCGATCATATTGGGGCTGAGATCGCCGGCGGGCGGGCGGTAGCCCACCGGGCGATAGCCCACCGTGCGCTGCAACGCCTCCAGCCCCTTGTCGAACACCTCGGCCTCGCGCTCCGGCTCGTCGGGATTGACGTATTCGTGCAGATAGCCGTGATGGCCGATCTCGTGCCCGTCCTTCAGGATCGCCTCGACGCGGTCGGTATAGTTCTCCGCCGTCCAGCCGGGCACGAAGAAGGTCGCGGGGAGCTCCTCCTCGCGCAGCAGTTCTAGGATCTTGGGCACCGCGACCTTGCCGCCATACCCGCCCTGCGACAGCACGCCGGGGCGCTTGGCATTGTTGGGGTCGCGCGAGAGCCAGAGCGTCTCGGCATCGAAATCGAAGGTCAGCATCACGGCGCATTTCGCTCCGTTGGGCCAGGTGACGGTATCGGACATGGGGGTTCCTTTCTCAGCGGACCGGCAGTTTCTCGTCCCCGCCCGGCAGGGTGGAGAGCGTTGCGATATCGGGCACGGGGCGGGCCAGCGCCGGCGTCGCCGCCAGCAGCTCTTCGACGGCGCGGGCCACGCGTAGCAGCCTGAGATCGCCATTGCGCTTGCCGACGATCTGGATGCCGAAGGGCGTGCCCTGATCGTCGAGCCCGCAGGGGATCGAGATGCAGGGAAGGTTCAGCATGGTGATCGCATAGGTCAGCGCCACCCAGTCGAAGTAATTGGCCATTTCGCTGTCGTCGATCTTCGAGGGGTAGATCTCGTGCTTGGGCCAGGGATAGGCGCCTACCGTGGGCGTGATCAGCACGTCGACGGTTTCGAAGAAGGTCTGCGCGCGGCGGTAGATCCGGGTCTGGTCCATATGCGCGATGGCCATCTCCTCGATCGAGAACCGTGCCGCATGGGTCAGGTTCTCCTCGACCAGCGGCCCCCAGCGGTCGGGCTCGTCGCGGGCGCGCTCGGCGTAGAGGGCGATGTAGTTGAAGGCGCGGATGATCTCGTAGGTCTCGCGCGTGCCGGTGAAGTCGGGATGCGCCCAGCCGGTCTCCATGAAGGCCGAGTCGAACAGACCGACGCGCTCGCGAAAGACCTTGCGCAGCCCGCGGTCGACGGCGGCAAAGCCCAGATCCTCGGAAAAAGCCACGCGCAGCGTCGAGAGATCCACCGGCGCGTCGCCCTCGGGCGAAAGCGGCGTGGCCAGCGGATCGATGGCGTCAGAGGTGGCCATGGCCCGCAGCATCAGGTCCACATCGGCCACGGTCCGACCCATGGGCCCCTGTACCGGGAAATGCGAGAGACCGAAGGGGCGCTTGTCGGAGGCGACGATCCCCGCCGTGGGCCGGTAGCCCACCACGCCGCAATAGGCTGCCGGAATCCGCAGGCTGCCGGCATTGTCCGAGCCATGCGCCAGAGGCATCATCCCGGTGGAAAGCGCGATGGCCGAGCCGCCGGAGGAGCCGCCGCAGGTCAGCTTGGGCGCGAAGGGGTTGCCGCTCACGCCATAGACCGGGTTGAACGTGTTGCCGCCCGCGCCCCATTCCGGCGTGTTGGTCTTGGCAAAGACCAGCGCCCCCTTGGCGCGCAGGTTGGCGACGATATGCTCGTCCTTCTCCGGCACCTGGTCTGCGAACATCGGCGAGCCGTAGGTGGTGCGCAGCCCGGCGGTGTCGTTGAGATCCTTGATCCCGAGCGGCAGCCCGTGCAGCGGCCCCAGCGCCTCGCCGGCCATCACCGCCGCCTCGGCGCGGCGTGCTGCCTTCAGACCGCCCTCGCGGTCGATGGCGACCACGCCGTTTACCGGGGCGTTGACCGCCTCGATCCGCGCCAGACAAGACTCCAGCAGTTCGACGGGCGACAATTCTTTGGCGCCGATCATGCGCCTGGCATCAGTGGCCGATAGGTCGCAAGCAGAGGTCATTCTTCCAGTCCTTTTCTTCAGTCGGGAAACCGCAGCATCACTGTTCCGGCCCGAGGATCAGATCGGGCAGGAACAGTGAGAATTGCGGTACGAAAGCGATAAGCAGCAGCGCCACGAGCAGCGGGATCAGCAGCGGCAGCACCGCGATGCTGACGCGCTCGAAGGGCACGCGGGCGATTTCGGCGACGATATAAAGGCCGATCCCCATGGGCGGCGTGGCGATGCCCACCAGCAGGGCGAGCTGGATGACGATGCCGAAATGCACCCGGTCGACCCCGAAAGCGTCGATCAGCGGCAGCAGCACCGGGACCAGGATCAGCTTGGCGGGGACACCCTCCATAAAACAGCCGACCAGCAGCAGCATGCCGAGGATCAGCAGCATGAAGACGGTCTTGTTCTCGGTCGCGCCGGTGATCGCCAATGCCAGATCCTGCGGTGCCTGCTCGATGGCCAGTAGCCAGGACATGCCGTGGGAAAAGGCGATGATGCCCATCACCACGGCGGTGACCAGCACTGCGTCGTGGATCGCGTTGTAGAGCGCCGAGAAGGTCACGCTCCTGTAGAGCAGCCCAACACCCAGCGCGTAGAAACAGGCCACCACCCCGGCCTCGGTCGCGGTGGCATAGCCCGAAAGCACCGCGCCCATGATGATCGCCGGCGCGATCAGGCTGACGAGGCCGTGCCGCCCGGTCTTGACCACGGCCGCGACCGAGGCACGGGGCTGGCGCGGGAGCTCGTGGCGCGCGGCATAAAGGCGGTTGTAGATCATCAGGCAAAGCGCGATCACCAGGCCGGGGATCACGCCCGCGAGGAACAGCCGCGCAATCGAGACATCGGCCAGATGCGCATAGATGATCAGCCCGACCGAGGGCGGGATCAGCGGCCCCACCACCGCCGAGGCGACGGTGAGGGCGGCGGCGAAATCGGCGCGGTAGCCATTGGCCCGCATGGCGCGGATCTCCATCGGGCCCATGGCGCCGATATCGCCCACCGAAGTGCCGTTGATGCCCGAGAACACCACGGAGGCCACCACGTTGACCTGCGCCAGCCCGGCCCGGAAATGCCCCACCAGCGCGGTGGCGAAGGCAAAGATCCGGTCGGTCATGCCGGTGACATTCATCAGGTTGCCGGTAAGGATGAAGAAGGGCAGCGCCACGAGGCTGGGGCTGTTGATCCCCTCAAGCATTTGCTGCGGCAGGATGTAGAAACTGTCGCCGAATCCGGCGTAGACAAAGCCGATCACCACGGCGGTGCCCACCGCGATGGTGACGGGCACGCTAAGCAGCATGAGGCCGGTGAAACCGCCGAACAGGATTGCGAGCATGGGTCAGGCTTCCGGAATATAGAGATCGCTGGACGGGTCGGCGCCGGGCGTTCGGATGCCGAAAAGCAGCCGGGTCATATCGGTCAGGAAATGCAGCAGCACCAGCGCCGCCGAGAGGCAAAGCGGCACGGTCAGCCAGTAGCGCTCGATGGGCAGCAGCAGGATCTGCCCCACCTGCGAGCCGAGCACCCGGGGCATGTTGACGAGCAGCAGCAGCATCAGCCCCGCCGCGAGAAGGTCGATCATCAGCCGTGCCGCCTGACGGCCCCGCCGCGACAGCCTGCCGACGATAAAGGTCACCTGAATGTCGCGCTTTTCGCGATAGACCAGATAGAAGCCGAGAAAGCTCATCCAGACGAACAGGAAGACGGTCAGCGGGAAGACGATGTTGAGGCTGCGGTCGAAGACTCCACGCAGCAGGATATTCGCCCCGTTCATCATGAGCATCACCGCCAGAATGGCGATCACCGCCACGCGCAGCAGGGTCTCGGCGGCGCGCAGGAAAGCCTCCACGCCGTCGACGAATGTGCGGATGCGGGTCATTTCGCGCGGGTCGTCTCGATCGCTTCAAGGAAGCCCTCGGGAAGCGTGCCGTTTTCGTCCCAGGTCTCGTAAAGCGCCTGTGCGGCCCCGACGAAGGGCGCAAGGTCGATCTCTGTATAGGTTGCCCCCTTCGCTTCGAGCTCGGCGACGGCGGTTTCGGTATGCGTCATGATCGCCTCGAAGGAGAAGGCCGCGGCATCTGCATGCGCCTTGAGCAGCGCCTCTTGGTCCTTCTCCGGCAGGGCGTCGAACTGTTCCTGGTTCATCATAAAGGCGATGGACTGGTAGAATTCGTCGGTGCGCAGGATGTAGGGCGCGACCTCGTAGAACTTCGAGCCCTCGACCACGGAAATCGGTGCGGTCACCCCGTCGACGATGCCCCGGCTGATCGCCTCATAGGTCTCCGCCCAGCCCAGAACGCGGATCTCGGCGCCGAGCGTCTGCCAGATCTCGATTGCGGTCTGGTCGGAATACATCCGCAGACGGATGCCCTTCACGTCTTCAAGACTGTTGACCGGAACGTCACTGAGCATCACCCGGTATGGCCCGCGCAGCACGCCGGTTAGATCGCCCAGGATGCCGATGCCCGACTCTTCCTCGGCGCGCTTGTACCAGGACTGCACCAGCGGCGTGTGCGAGAACCGCACCCAGTGGTCTCGGTCGTCCATCATGAAGGGCGCGCTGATCCAGCGGATCTCTGGCACGTATTTCTGCATGAAAACAGAGCCGGTGGCGTAAAGCTGCACCGCGCCCATGGTAAGCTGCTCGAGTACGGCCTCGGACTTGCCGAGCTGTTCGTTGGGATAAAGCCGGATGGTGAGATCCCCACCCGAATACTCTGCGACCTTCTCGGCGAAATGCACGAATGTCCGGCCCTCGGGACTGTCGAGATCGTTCTGAACCGCCATGCGCCATTCCTCGCTCCACGCGGCCGATGCCGCTGAAAAACAAAGAGAGGCACCCAAAATGGCCCGGCCCGCCAGGGCCGCCAAAGAAGCTGTCTGTCGCATCATCTGATATTCCCTGTTGAGTATTATGTATTATGGAATACCAAAAACACATTTCGCCGAAACGGCAAAATGAAAAGCTACATTCCAGGTTCAGCTAAAGCGCGAAATCCGCCTCCCCGTCATATTTTTAGGCATCTAAAATCTTCCCGGCAGGAGCCGGCGAAGCGCCGCCGACGGGATCACCTCACGCCGGGCGCAGCCAAACCGCCAGAGACAGAATAGACATGCAGAAACTGCTCCTCCGCCCTGACGGGCGGGGGGTCGGATCACGGCGCGAAAGGCACGCGCGCTTGAAAATCAGGCTTCGGTGACCGCCCGGCTTGCCAGCTCGACGGCACGTGCCGTCGCCCGGTCGATATAGCGGTAATAGGCATCTGCCGCCGCGTCTCCGTCGCGCGCCTCGACCGCCTCGACCACTTCCTGCAACAGCGCCATGGTGACCTTGCGCTCTTCCGGCGTGGCCGAGCGGCTGACGAAGGAGCGGATATAGGTCATCCGCACCGAGAGCGAGAGCAGGAAATCCTGTGCGACCTTGTTCTCGCCGCCGACGGTGATCGCCTTCAGCACCTCGTTGAGCGCATTGGCATGTTCGACCGCCGATTTCATCTTTGTGGGGTCGGCGAACTGCGCCGCCCGGTCCACCGCCTTGCGCAGCGCCGCGATATGGGCGTCGGTGCCGGACTCGCAGATCTTGCGCAGCAGGGCGCCCTCAAGCATCCGACGCACTTCGTAGATGTTGCGGATCTCCTCGGTGGTGACCTTGTTGACGCAGAGCCCCTTGCCGCTCTCGCGACTTACAAGCCCCTCGGCCTCCAGCACGCGCAGGGATTCGCGGATGCTGGTGCGGCTCACGCCCGTCTCTTCGCAAAGCTTGCGCTCGACCAGCTTTTCGCCGGGCTTGAAGGTCAGGTCGAGGATCGCGTTGCGCAACACCTCGGTGGTTCTCTCCCGAAGACTGATCGTCTCGTTCACGACTCTCAGAGACGTTCGCTTGTCCATACTACGCTCGCTAACCGGTCAGTGCGCTTTTGTATCGGAGACTGCACGGTAAGAAAAGACCGGAGCGGCGGCGTGGCCGGGCAACTCATGCGCCGGACGGATGCGCGGCGCGGAGTCGAGAAGCTGGCGCGTATAGTCGTCCTCCGGAGCCATGAAGAGCGCTTCGGCGGGGCGGTTCTCGACCACGCGGCCGTGATGCATCACCGCGACATGGCTTGCCATGTGCCGGACCACGGCAAGATTGTGCGTGATGAAAACGAAGGTCAGGTCGTAGCGATCGCGCAGATCCTGAAGCAGATTGAGGATCTGCGCCTGCACCGACACATCCAGCGCCGAGGTCGGCTCGTCGCAGATCAGCACCTCGGGGTTGCTGATCAGCGCACGGGCGATGGTCACGCGCTGGCGCTGGCCGCCCGACATCTGGTTGGGAAAGGCCTGCATGTAGCGCGGCGACAGCCCGACCTGATCGAGCATCCCGGCAACGCGGTCGCGGATCTCGGCGGGCGACTGCGTGCTGTGCAGCCGCAGCGGCTGGGCGAGGATCTCGCCGATGCGGCGGCGCGGGTTGAGCGAGGAATAGGGATCCTGAAAGACCGGCTGCACCCGCGCGCCGAAATCCCGCCGCGCCAGGGTCGAAACATCGCGCCCGTCGAGCAGCACGCTGCCCGCACTCGGCGTCAGCAGCCCCAGCAGCATCTTGGCCAGCGTCGACTTGCCCGAGCCCGAACCGCCCACCACCGCCAGCACCTCGCCCTTGCGCACCTTGAGCGAGACATCGTCCACCGCCCGGAACGTATCGGCCGGTTTGCCCCTCAGGCGTGACAGGACCGATGCCCGGCCGACGCGGTAGTCGCGGCAGAGCCCTACGGTCTCGAACACCACCGGCTTGTGTTGCTCAGACATTGGCGGCCTCCTTCGCGACACGCGCGGCACCGGGCGCAAACAGGCAGCGATAGCCGCTCGCCGGGCCGGTTTCGACAAAAGGCACCCCGGTTTCGAAACAGGCGGGCCGCGCATAGGCGCAGCGTTGCGCGAAGCCGCAACCGCGCAGCCCGAGCGTGTCGGCCACATGGCCGGGGATTGTTCCCAGCCGCCCGCCGGACGGCAGGTCGAGCGAGGGCAGGCAGCGCATCAGCGCCTCGGCATAAGGGCTTTGCGGATGGGTCAGCATCCGCTCCACCGGCCCGGTCTCGACGATCTCGCCCGCATACATGATCGCGGCGCGGTCGCCGATCTCGCTCACCACCCCCAGATCGTGGGTGATGAAGAGCAGCCCCATGCCCATCTCGCGCTGCAACTCCTTGAGCAGTGCCAGGATCTGCGCCTGAATCGTCACGTCGAGCGCCGTGGTGGGCTCGTCGGCAATGAGGATGTCCGGCGCGCAGAGCAGCGCCAGCGCGATCATCACCCGCTGCCGCAGCCCGCCGGACAGCTCGTGCGGGTATTGCGACATGCGATGTGCGGCGCGGTCGATACCCACATGGTCGAGCATCTCGCGGCAGGCGGCGGTCGCGGCACCGCCGCGCAGCCCGCGATGCAGGCGCACGGTCTCGCGCAGCTGGTTGCCGATGGTGAAGGACGGGTTGAGCGAGGTCATCGGATCCTGAAAGATCATCCCCAGCCGCGCGCCACGTAGCGCCTCCAGCCCCGCTCCGTTACCGGCGTAATCGGTGCCGAGGATCTGCATGCGGTCGGCTTTCCAACGGGCAGACCGCGGCAGCAGCCCCATCAGCGCCAGCGCGGTGAGAGATTTGCCGCTGCCGGATTCCCCGACGATGCACAGCGTCTCACCTGCCGCCATGTTCAGGCTGACGCCGCGGATCAGCCGGCGCGGGCCAATCTCGATTTCGAGATTGCGGATATCGAGCAGCATCAGCGCCCCTCCGGGGTCAGCACGTCGCGCAGCCCGTCGCCCAGCAGGTTGATCGACAGTACGAGACTGAAAATGGCGAGGCCGGGCAGCGTGACCATCCAGGCGTTGAAGAAGATCTCGGATTTGGCCTCGGACAACATCAGCCCCCAGCTCGGCATCGGCGCCTGCACCCCCATGCCGAGAAAGGACAGCCCGGCTTCGAGCAGGATGGCATGCGACATCTCGATGGTGAGCACCACGAGCAGCGGGTTGATGACATTGGGCAGCACCTCGCGAAAGAGGATGTAGCCGTGGCCGAAGCCAACCGCCCAGGCGGAGCTGACATAGTCGAGCTCGCGCACCTGTTGCGTGGCGGCGCGCACCACCACCGCCACCCGGTCCCAGAGCAGCAGCCCCAGCACCAGCACGACGTTGATCAGCGCCCCGCCGAAGATCGCCACCACCGACAGCGCCACCAGCGAGATCGGCAGCGACAGGCGCATGGTGATCAGGAAGCTGATGACCATATCCACCCTCCCGCCGAAATAGCCGCCGAGCAGCCCCAGCACCGTGCCGATGACGCCCGAAACGAGCGTCGCCGTGAGCCCGATCAGGATCGAGATGCGCGCGCCGTAGAGCAGCCGGGCGAGATAGTCGCGCCCCAGCCCATCGGTGCCCAGCGGATGCGTCCAGCTGCTCTTGTCGCTCCAGCCCAGCCAGTCGAACCAGACCGGCGGAATGCGCCGCGCCGTAAGGTTCTGCACATAGGGATCGTGCGGGGTGAGCAGCGGGCCGATGAGCGCGAGCGCCAGCACCAGGCAAAGCAGCCCGCCGCCGATCATCGCGTTGCGGTTGCCGCGCAGCCGGCGCATCTGCTCGGCCATTGGCGAGACGGTCTTGGGCGGGCGCTCGGCGCTGGCGGGGGCCATGGCCGGCGAGGAACTGTCCGAAAGGGTCATGGAAGGGCTTTCAGCTGGTGCCGATGGCGCCGCGCAGGCGCGGGTTCAGGAAGGCGTTGAGCAGGTCCGAGACCACGCCCAGCCCCACGTAGATGGCCGAGACGATCAGCACGATGGCCTGTATCACCGGCAGGTCGGCGCGGCTGATGGATTCCCAGGCGAGATAGCCGATGCCGGGCATGGCAAAGACCGTCTCGACGATGACCGAGCCACCCAGCAGCATGCCGAGCTGCACCGCGCTCAGCGCCACCACGGGCACCATGGCGTTGCGCAGCGCATGCTTGAAGACGACGCGATTGCCGCCCAGCCCACGGGCACGGGCGGCGCGGATATAGTCGCTGCCCAGCACCTCGATCATGCCCGACCGGGTGAGCCGCATGATCACCGGCAGCACAAAGACCGCGAGGACGATGGAGGGCATGACGAAATGCAGCGCTGTGGTGGCGCCCGAGATCGGCAGCAACCGCAGCTTGACCCCGAAAATGCGGATCAGGATCAGCCCGAGCCAGAAGGAGGGCATCGCCTGCCCCACCACCGCGATCAGCAGCGACAGCTTGTCGGTCCAGCCGCCCGGACGCATCGCCGCCACGACGCCGAGCGGGATCGCCACCAGCACCGCCAGCACCATGCCGCAGGCGGCAAGGATGAGCGTGGTCGGCAGCCGCGCGGCGATCACGTCCATCACCGGCTGGCCCATGCGGAAGGAGGTGCCGAAATCGCCCCGCAGCACATCCGCTGCCCAGGCCGCGTACTGGACCGGCAACGGCCGGTCCAATCCAAAGGCCTGACGGGCCTGCTCGATATCCTCGGTCGAGGCGCCCTCGCCCGCCAGCACAACCGCCGGGTCCGCCGCCATCTGCGTCAGGCTGAAGGTGAAGAGCGAAATCGAGATCATCACCAGCACAGCGACAAAGGCGCGTCTCAGGATGTAGTCCAGCATCGGGATGTCTCCCCATTGGCGTGGGCGGCGGGACCGGGCCGGTCAGCCGGCCTGGCGATAGGTCAGGCTCTTGACCGGGTTTTCCAGATCGAGCAGCGGCAGCAGCAGGTTGGAGACGTGATAGGCCTCCTCCACATAGGGCCGCCCGCTCAGGATGAACCGGGTCACACCGGCAAGATCGCGGATCTCGTGGATGCGTTCGGCGACCTGCTCGGCCGAGCCCACCAGCATGGCGCCGGGGCCCGGCACCGTCCGGGTCACGTCGAGCCCGTTGACCAGGTTGGGGCCGCACCAGACATTGGGATAGACCTCGAGGTCGCGCACCTCCGGGTGCCGGCCCTCGCGTATTGCGGCGACGCAGCGCGCCACGGCAGGATCGCTCAGATCGACATTCGGGTCGCTCGCCGCTGCCCAGCCGCTACCGCCGGTGATCGTCTTCATGCTGGTGTTGCGCAGCTGGCGCTCGGCGACCAGCCAGGCCTCTTCCTCGGTCTCGCGCACGATGACCGGAAAGCTCACGCCGAGTTGCGGGGTCCGGCCGTGCAGCTCGGCGGCCACCTTGGTTGCGGCGTCCATCTTGCGCTTGATGCCCTGCGGCGTGTCGTTGGTCGAAAGATAGACATCCGCGAGGCCCGTGACCGCGCGCAACCCTTCGGGCGAGCCGCCCGCGCCCCAGAGCGGCGGGTGCGGCAGCTGCGTCGGCGGGATGTTGTGGAACTGCGAGAGCGGGTCTTCTAGCTTGAAATAGCGGGTGTCAGCGGGGGGCTCCTCGCCCGCATAGATCGCCTTGAACAGATTCCAGTATTCCGTAAGCATCTCGTAGCGCTCGGACTTTGGAATGTCGAAGCCATGCGCCGCCAGCGTCTTGGGGTTGCCGCCGACGATATTGATCATCAGCCGCCCGCCCGACAGGTTGTCGAAACTGCGCGCCATCAGCGCCAGCTGCGTCGGCGAGATCAGGCCGGGGTAGACCGCGATCAGGAACTTGATCCGGTCCGTCATCGGAACGAGGGTCGAGGCCAGTGTCCAGCCGTCATAGATCCTGTGGGCGCCGATCGCGACCAGCACACCGTCAAAACCCAGCGTGTCGACCTCCTGCGCAAGGTTGCGTACGGATTCGAAGCTGGTCGCCCAGCGGCCTTCGGGCTCCCACGGGTGGGTGCCGTCGGGCGGCGCGATATTCCACAGAACTTGGATGCTCATCTTGCTTCTTCCATTTGCCAAGAAAACGTCACGGCCCGATGCGCCGGCGGTCAGGGCGCCGGCGAACCGTCTTGCATGGGGAGGGTCAGGCGCTCACTTCCAGCCGTAGGCGTAGAAGTTCACGAAGTTGTCGCGCGGCGGGACGAAATCGAAATCCTCGCTGAAGGCGAAGTTCTCGATGCCGGTGAACATCGGGAACCAGTAGACCTCCTGCGTGATCTTCTCGATGGCCTTGCCGTAATATTCCTTGCGCTCCTCGGGATCGAGCGAGCTGTCGGCAACGTCGAGCCACTCCTTGATCTCTTCGTCGCGGGCGTAATCCTCGGGCACCATCTTGAAGAAACGGCTGATCGGAACCGAGGCGTCCATGATCGACCAGAAACTGTTATCCGACAGCATGACCGGCATCTCGCCGGCACGGTTCTTCTGGATGTAGGTGCTGATGGGGACGTGGTTGATATTCGCGCGGATCCCGACATTGGCCAGATAACCCGCCACCACCTCCGCCCACTCACGGGAACGGAAGGAATACATGTCGACCTCGAACCCGTCGGGAAAGCCGGCCTCCGCCAGCAGCGACTTGGACAGGTCCGGGTCGAAAGCATAGCTCACCGCCTTGTCCTGAACGCAGCCAAACTGGTCGGGGAAACAGGGGGTGGGGATGATGCGGGCGCTCTCGCCCACCATGGTCTCGACGAATTCCGGAACGTCGATGGCCCGCGCAAAGGCCTCGCGCACACTCCGGTCCTCGAAATAGGACACGCCCGAGCGGCCCGTGGCATCGAAGCCGATATAGGTCACGCGCGGCACCTCGCCGGTCGACACCTCGACGCCGGGCACGCCCCGCAGCTGCTCGGCCTGATCGGGGCCGACGCCCGCGATCCAATCGAGCTGGCCGCCGAGAAGCTCGGCCATCTGCGTGGCCGCGTCGGGGATGAACTTGAAATTGATCGTCTCGATGCTGGGCTTCGGCTTGCCGCCGCCCTCGTAATACGCCTCGTTGATCTCGACCACGATTGACGAGGTGTCGAAGCTCACCAGCTTGTAGGGGCCGGAGCCAACGGGGGCCTGCCCCATGCCCTCGGGACCGACCTCTTCGTAATAGGCCTTGGGGAATATCGGCAGCGCGAGGGAGAGATATTCCAGCGCCGGCGGGAACGGGCGCTTGGTGTGCAGCCGCACCACATTGCCGTCGAGTGCCTCTGCGCCTTCGATCCAGCTCACCAGCGGCTGGGTCAGCACCTTGTTTTCCGGGTCGGACACGTAGTTCAGCGTATAGACCACATCCTCGACGGTGAGATCGGTGCCGTCATGCCATTTCACCCCCTGCCGGATGGTGAAGTCTATTGCGGTGTCGCTGCTCCAGCTCCAGTCGGTGGCCAGCAGCGGGCGGTATTCGTAGGTCTCGGGATCGCGCAGCACCAGCGTGTCGAAGAGCAGCCGGATGACGTTGTTTCCCTCGCGGATATTGCCGCCGCCGTAATAGGCATCGAGCGTGGGCAACGACTGTTTCACCCCGACATTCAGCGTGTTGGTGGCCTTGTCCGCGAGGGCCATCCCCCCCGACGCAAGGACAAAAAAGCTCGCGGCAAGCGCCGGACGCAGGAGCGTGTCTTTCAGTGTCATGGTCAATCCTCTGTTGGAAAATCGCCGTCACATTCTTTGTATGACGTGCTTTTGTCTGATGGTATACCAATAAGGTCTTTCCGCAAGACATCTTTGATTTTGAGCGGGGAAGATACGGCACCGGAGGTGGCTGCGCTCAAAATGACGGCATTTCGGGCAGACGGCGCGGCACGGAAAGCGGCAGGGGCGGAAAAGGCTGGGAATCGGCCCGGTCACGCACCGGCCTGGGTCTCCCGGCGGCGGACCGCCGGGAGAAAGGGGATCGGGATCAGTCCGCGTCGGATGCGGCGCCGAAATCCCAGAAGATGCCCGCCATCATGGCGAGACCGTCGTCGTAAAGTTCGATGAGACCGTGCTCGTCCGGCCCGTGCTGACCGCAGCCGCCATAGCTTTGCGGCAGCCACATCACCGGTGTGCCGAGCGTTTCCTTGAAATATTCCGACGGGCCCGACGCACCGATCGTGGGAATGATGTTCGGCGCCTTGCCCATGGTCGTCTCCATCGACGCGGCGACCTTCTGCACCCAGGGGTTTTCCGGATCGGTGCGCGACGGCGGGAACATGTCGCGTTCGGAGACGAGCTCCACCTCGACCTCGGGAAAGCCCTGCTCTTCGAGATGGCGGCGCAGCGCCGGGGCCACGTCCTCGGCCCTGGTGTCCACCGTGTGGCGCAGCTGGATCCGCGCCTTGGCGAACCCCGAGACCGCGCCCACCGGGTTTTCCGGCTGGCCCGAGATCATCGCCAGTACGATGGCGCTGTTCCAGGCATAGATCCGCTCGGAACGCGACATGCCGGGTTCGCCCCAGTCGGGTTCCGGCTCCGGCGTGCCGGGCAGCGTCTTGACCTGCACCTTGCGGCTGGCCTCGCGCACGCTTTCCGGCACGTCCTTTGGCCGCCAGCCCTCGACCAGGATGCGCCCATCGCGCGAGATTACGGTGGAGAGCGCATGCGCCAGGATCACCGCCGGATCCTTGAGCAGCCCGCCCCAGTGGCCGGAGTGA
Organism: Salipiger abyssi; assembly: GCF_017311415.1. Taxonomy (GTDB): domain Bacteria; phylum Pseudomonadota; class Alphaproteobacteria; order Rhodobacterales; family Rhodobacteraceae; genus Salipiger; species Salipiger abyssi_A. The sequence goes on from NZ_JAEKIS010000004.1 coordinate 199,617, forward strand.
TGGCTGCCTGCGCGCAGGTTCACGATCAGATCGACGGCGATGCCGCCACGGGTGCCGAGCGTGATATCGGCGACCTCCATGCTCTGCCTTGGGCCGTCGAGCGCGATGAATACGTCGGAGGCCAGCAGCGTCTGCTGATCCCTGAGGAACTGCGCCAGACCGGGCGAGCCGGCCTCCTCGCCCATCTCGATGAGGATCTTGACGTTATAGCCAAGCGCACCGCGCTCTTCGATCACCGCGCGCAGCGCCTCGATGGCGATGAGGTGCTGACCCTTGTTGTCGACGGTGCCACGCCCATAGACCTTGTTGCCCTCGATCTTCAGCGTCCAGGGATCGAGATCCTTGCGCCAGCGCTCGGGCATCGCGCGCACCACGTCGCCATGGCCATAGACCAGCACCGTGGCGGCCTCCGGGTCTTCGATCTTCTGCGCGACGAGGAAGGGGCCGTGTTCGGGCTGCGGGTTGTCATAGACGCCGATCTCAAAGCCCAGCCTCGCGAGATAGGGGCCCAGAACCTCGTTGCAGTAGCGGTAAAGCTCGGGCTGGCGCAGCGGCGGGTGGCTTTCGCTCTGCACCTCGACGAGGCGCCCAAGCGTGTCGAGAAACGCGCCGCTTTCCAGATAGCCCCGCGCGCGGGCGACGGCCCGCTCTCGTGCCGTGGATGTCATGGCTGTGATGTCCTTTCTGATCGTCGTTACAAAACCACGCCCGCTCAGGCGCCGGTCAGCGCTTCGGTCGCGAGGCCGATGGCATGAAGGATGCGGTTGCGGGCGCGGGTCGCGGCCACCGCGTGGAACTTGCGCCCGTCGCCCTCGGCCTCCGCAAGCGCACGGATCGGGTCGAGCACCGGGAAGGCAGGCAGGCGCAGCGCCGGTTCCTGTCCAAAGCGGTCTCCGCCGGTATAGTCGAGCGGCACCAGCGCCCGCGACGCCGCCATGAGCCGGTGGTCGCCCACGCCTTCGCCCGCAGACGCTTCGCGCAGTCCGGCCAGCGCCGCGCGCAGCGGTGTGAGATCGAGCAGATCGGCGACCGACGGCGCCAGCGCGGCGACAAGGCCGTCCAGCTCCTCGGCCAGAGGTGCAAAATCCAGCGGCAGCGCCGGGCGCTCCAGCAGCGCGGCCATCACCCGGACATAGACCCGCGTGTCCCGCGCCAGCAGCTCGGAGTCGATCTTGTCGATCGTGTCTTCGGGCGTATGCCACCACCAGCCGAGCCCCACCGGCAGGCGCCGCTCGATGGTCAGCGCGCGCCCGTCGATCACCGCCTCGTCCGTGCCCTCGCCCTGCTGGCTGAAGCCCATGAACATCGCAGGAATGCCGATGCCGCCGAAAGACTGATCGCCCGCCCGCGCCATGCGCTCGCCGCGGATCTCGACCCCGGTCTCTTCGCGCAGCGCCTCGGCGGCAAGCCCGCGCAGCATCGACATCGACTCGGCGTTTTCCAGCACGGCGCTGTTCATGCCGCCGGTTGAATCGACGTTCACATGCGCCACGCAGCGCCGGTCGAGCTCCTGCCAGCGATTGTCCGCATACCAGGTGGAGCCAGAATAGCGGCCATGGGAATGACCCGACCAGAACGCCACCCGCAGCCCGCGTTTCCAGCCGGAGGTGTCCTGCGCGCAAAGCCGCGCGACCTCCAGCATCGTGGCATTGGCCGCGCCATTGTCCATGACGCCGTAATACCAGGTGTCGTGATGGCCCGAGAACAGCACGAAGGGCAGATCCGCCGCAGCCCCTTCGGGGGCCCGCTCGCCGATCAGGATCGGTGTCTTGCGCCAGCCGGTCTCGACCTCGGCAAAAAGCGTCGCGCCGCCCTCTGGTGCCAGCGCTTTGAGCCGTGCGCCATCGGCATTCGACACGCTGCACACCACCGTGGTCGGCATATTCGCCAGATCGCCGGGCTCGGGATTGCCCCAGACCGGCGAGATGCACATCTCGTGCAGCAGCTCGTGGGGAGAGATGTGGATCTGTCCGAGGGCGCCCGCCCGCGAGGCGGCCAGCGCCGCGCCGGGATTGGCGATGCCCTCGATCAGCGCGATCTTGCCGCGCGCGTCGATGGCGGCGAAATCCTCGGGCCGGCCCTGCCCGGCATAGACCAGCGTGCCCGCAAGCCCGGCCGCGCCTGAAGGCTGGCCGAAGGAATGGGTGATCGCCCGCAGCGCCTCCCCCTCCATCTCGACACGGGCCGCGCCCGGCAGGCTGATATAGGCGTCATGTTCGATCAGCTCGGTCTCGAACCCATAGGCGCCGAGCCGGTCCTGAAGGTAGGCAAAGCTTTTTCGCTCCTCCTCGGATCCCGAATATTTCTGCCAGCGGGCGAACTCCCGCAGATGCGCCGTCATGACGTCGATATCAACCATGGGCCTGTTTCCGAACGTTGGAGGGGTGCGCCAATGCGCACCCCGTGAGTGTCGATGCTGGCGCGGGGCAGTTCCCTGCCCCGCCCGCGTTCATTTCGGCTCGATGCCCGCGGCCTTGATGACCCCGTCCCAGAGCGCGATATTCTTGTCGAGATAGGCTTGGTATTCCGCCGGGCCGGAGCCCACGACGGTGAAGCCGAGCGCATCGAGCTTGCTCACCGCTTCGGGATCCTCAAGCGCCTTGAGCGCGGCGCTCGACAGCATGTCGATCACCTCGTCCGGCGTGCCCTCTTCGACGAAGAATCCGAACCAGCCCTGCACGATGAAATCGGGCAGACCGACCTCGGCGGCGGTGGGCAGATCGGGCAGGATGGCGAGCCGCTTGGTGTCGTTCACCACCAGCCCCACCAGATCGCCGCTGTTGATCTGATCGACCACATGGCCCGGTCCGCTGAAGGAGATTCCCACCTCGTTCGACAGCACAGCGGTGGCGGCGGCAGAGGTACCGCGATAGGGAATGTGCAGGATGTCGATATCGGTGAGCTGCTTCATCAGCTCCGAGGCCAGATGCGTTGGCGTGCCGTTGCCGCCGGAGCTGACGGCGATACTGCCAGGCTCTTTCTTGGCAAGTGCAATCAGTTCGTCGACCGACGAGACGCCAAGGCTCGGATTGGCCACAAGCACGGTCGGCAGCGCCGCCAGCATGACCACGGGTTTCAGCGCGCTGACATCGTAATCGACGGCTTTCTGAAGCAGCGGCGCAAAGACGATGGGTCCGGCGCCGGTCGAAAGGACATGGTATCCGTCTGGCTCGGTGCCCAAAAGCTCGTCGATGGCCAGCGCGCCACCGGCGGCATCGCGGTTCTCGATCACCACGGGCTGGCCGAGCTCTTCGGACATCGCTTCGCGGACGAGACGCGCGACGACGTCGCCGGGCGAGCCCGCGGCAGAGGTCGAGATGATCGTCACCGGCTTGTCTGGAAAGGCGCTGGCGGCGGCGGGCAGCAGCGCGGTCAGCGCCGTGAGGCCGAGGCTGAAAAGGGTCTGCTTCATGGCTATGTCTCCGTCTGTTGGGGTCGGGTCTTTTTGTTGCGGCCAGCGGCCGCCCTTCGGGCAGCCCGTCCCGGGTGCGACCGGATCGCACCTGCCGGCAGGGACATGAGAGTGCTCCGTCTTGCGGACTGTTGCGGATGTCTGGCGGGTGTCATGCTCAGCTGCCCTCCGCCCGGGCCACCGCGCGGCGCCGGTCGCGTAGCCCGCGCCAGAGGCCCCAGAGCAGCAGCAGGCCCGAGACCGCCATGACCGAGGCGCTGATCGGGCGATCGAAGATGCCCATGATGTCGCCACGGCTGAGCAGCATGCCGCGCCGGAAATTCTCCTCCAGCAGCGGCCCCAGCACGATGCCGAGCACCATCGGTGCCACCGGCAGCCGCGCCAGCCGCATGCCGTAGCCGAGCAGCCCGAAGCCGAGCGCCAGCCAGATATCGAAGATCGAGTTCTTGACGCTGTAGACTCCGATGCAGACGAACAGCAGGATCGCCGGGTAAAGCACCCCATATGGCACCGACAGCAGCCGAACCCAGATGCCCACCAGCGGGATGTTCAGCACCAAGAGCAGCAGGTTGCCGATCCAGAAGCTCATCACCAGCCCCCAGAACATCTCGGGCCGGTCGGTCATCATCGAGGGGCCGGGATTGATCCCCTGCATCATCAGCGCGCTGAGCATGATCGCCATGGTCGCGGTGCCGGGAATCCCTAGCGCGAAGGTCGGGATAAAGGCGGTCTGGCCGGCGGAATTGTTGGCCGATTCCGGTGCGATCACCCCCTCGATGGCCCCCTTGCCGAAGCGCTCGGGCTCTTTTGCCACGCGCTTTTCGGCCATGTAGGCCATGAAGGAGGCGATGGTCGGCCCGGTTCCCGGCAGCGCGCCAAGCGCCGAGCCGAGCGCTGTACCGCGCAGCGCGGGGCCCAGAAAACGGCGCATGTCGTCACGCGTGGGCAGCATCTCGCGCATGGTGACCGACTGGATGCGCGGCGCGCCATGGGCGGCACCCCGCACGCTGGAGATCACCTCGGCAAAGCCGAAGAGGCCCATGGCGAAGGCGACCAGGCTGATGCCGTCGCGCAGCTCTGGCACGCCCATCTGAAAGCGGTAGACGCCGGAATAGATGTCGATCCCCACTGTGCCGAAGAGGATGCCGAGCACCACCATCGCCAGGCTTTTGGCCAGCGAGCCATCCGAAATCGCCGAGGAGGCGACGAGCCCCAGGATCATCAGCGCACAATATTCCCAGGCGCCGAATTGCAGCGCGGCGGCTGCAATCGCCGGCGAAAAGAGCATCATCAGCACGATGCCGATGCTGCCGCCGAAGAACGAGGCCAGAGCCGTGATCATCAGCGCCGTGCCCGCTCGGCCGTTCTGCGCCATCGGGTAGCCGTCGAGCGCGGTCACCGCCGCCGAGGGCTCGCCGGGCAGGTTCAGCAGGATCGACGCGGTGGAGCCACCGTAGGAGGTGCCGTAATAGATCCCCGCCAGCATGATGATCGCCGAGGTCGGGTCGATATAGAAGGTCAGCGGGAACAGCATCGAAATCGCCGCCATGGCGCCGATCCCCGGCAGCACACCGACGAGCATGCCAAGCGTGACGCCGGCAAAGGAATAGAACAGGTTGGCCGGGGTCAGGGCGGTGCCGAGCCCCAGCGCCACATTCGCGAGAATATCCATCAGCGCCCCCACGCGACGAGATCGAGCGGCACGCCGAGCCCGTAGATGAAGATCGCGCTCGCCAGGATCGGCAGCACGACGGCAAGGCCCGCCATGCGCTTCAGCGTGCCGCGCCGGTCGGCAAGCACCGAAAGGACGCTCATCAGTATCGCCGAAGGGATCAGCCCGATGCGTTCCACCGTCAGTGCAAAGACCGAAACGGCGGCGAAGGTGAAAAGCAGTGCGCGCCATTCCACATTGGGCAGGCTGCCGGAGCGCAGCACCGCAGGCAGCGCGATGATCAGGCCGAACCCGGCGAGGATGAGGCCAAGGGCAAAGGGGAACATCCCCGGCCCCATGGTCAGCAGCGTGCCCAGATCGTAATGCGCGAAACTGTAGCCGCTGGCGGCGATCCCGATCAGCGCGAGAAGCGCCCCGGCCACGACATCCGTGTAATCCATGTTCCTCATGACAGTCCCTCTTCGCTGTCCGTCGGCACGTCTTCTCCGCCCGCCGGCGCGCGACCGGCGGTGAGGCTTGTCCCGAGTGCCATCGGGACCAAAGGGCGCCGCCGCGCGGCGCCGGGATGGTTCAGTCTGGCCCGCGTCCGGGCACCGTTGCGGGGCCGAGCGCGTCCGGGTCGGCGCCGGTCAGATCCCGGCTGCGGTCGTCCGGGCTGCGGGTGGCGGCCAGGTTGCCGGTCATCTTCGCGGCGACGCGCAGGAAGGTTTCATAGTCTTCCTCCGAGACACCCTGCCGCGCGCGCCCGTCGAGCTCCTCATGGGTCGCCTTCAGGCGCAGATAGAGCCGCCGCGCCGGCTGGGTGAGATAGATATTCACCTTCCGCCGGTCCTCGGGGTTGCGCAGACGCACGACGAGACCGGCGGTCTCCATCTGTCCGAGGATGGTCGCGGTGGCGCCCTCGACGAGCTGCGCGTCGCTGGCCAGCTCGCGCTGGGTCAGCCCGTCCCGTTCCCACAGACAGCGCAAAAAGATCGACATCGCCACCGACACACCCTCTGGCGCGATGCGGCGCTGCAATCCCAGCGTCAGCTCGCGGTTCAGATTACGCACCGTGAAGCCGAGCGCCCGGTAGGTGCCGCTTTCGTCGATCTGCTCGCCGTCCGTCTCGCTCACCGCCATCCGTCCTTTTCCCGCGATGCCCCGAAGCAGGGGCCTTGCAATCCTAACCTCAGGTAGGCAGCCCCGAAACCGGCAGGATCTGCCCGGTGATCCACGACGCCCGGTCGGAAGCCAGGAACAACACCGCGTCGGCGATGTCCTGGGGTTCGCCCAGCCGCTGCCCGACGAGCCGCGACCGGAATTCCGTCTGCCGCGCCGCGTCCCAGCCATCCCATTGCCGAATGGCATCTGGGCTGGTGAGCATGAAGCCGGGCGCCACCGAATTCACGGTGATCCCGAAGGGGGCCAGTTCGAGCCCCAGCTGCTTCACGAAGCCCACCGCGCCGTGTTTGGCGGAGCAATAGGCCTGCACGCCGGTCAGCGACGCCTTGAGCCCGGCGCCGCTGGTCACCACCACGATGCGCCCGCCGCCGGCAGCCTTCATGCCCGGCACCACGGCCTTGGAAAACAGGAAGGCACCCAGCATATTGGCATCGACGATACGGTCCCAGCTCTGCCGCGTGACCTGCTCGACCGGCTGCGGCACCTCGCCCCTCAGCCCGCCGGCGGCGTAGACCAGCACGCTCACCGGCCCGTCGAGATCCGCCACGAGCGCCGCAATCGCCGCCTCGTCCGTCACGTCGAGCGCCACCGGCACGATCCGACCCGAACCCGCCTCACCGGCATAGGCCGCAACCTCCTCCACCAGCAGATCGCAGGCGATGACCTCGGCGCCGGCCTCGGCAAAGGACAGCGCCATTGCCCGGCCGATGCCGCGCGCAGCCCCGGCGACGATCACCCGCTGCTTATCGAAGTCTATGTTCATCCGAATATCCTCTTTCCCGGGGCTCAGAACGCCGCCGCGCTGCGCGCGCCCTGGCGCAGCAGATCGAGCCCACCGATCATCTCGGCGGTGCGCACGAGGATCTTTTCGCCGTTCAGCACCGGCACACCGCAGGCCTTCGACAGCTCGTATTCGTCCATCGCGGCGGGCATCATCGAGAGGCCTTGCGGGAAGATCATCGTCGCGCCGCCGGCCACCAGCTCCTTCGCGACCTCGACCATGCGCTCGCGCACAAGCTCGCGTTTCACGTTTAGCTCGGGCAGTGGCACGTCGATCTGCTTGATCGCCGTGACCATCCAGTCAGCACGGTGCAGCGTGGCCTGCGCCATGATCGGGTCGATGATCTTTTCCTCATAGACCATGATCCCCAGCTTGTGGCCGACATGGAAACCGAGCTGGTAGGCGACGTTATAGGCTGCCTGCCCGGTCGACACGATGGGCACGCTCTGGATCTCCTGACGCGAGGCCGCCGCGCCGGGCTCGATGCCGCCGGAGACCATGATCACGTCGGGGTTGCTCTCGGCCGCCGCCCTGGTGATCAGATGTGTGCGCTCGGCGACATCGGTGATGAAGTCCATCGAGAATTTCTGCGCGAAGACATTGTTCCCGCTGATGTTAAAATCCTCGAAGACGGTGCCCGGCGACGCGTAGGACTGGCGCCGTGCCTTGCGGCGGGCGATCTCTTCGGGGGGCAAACCGTCTGAGGAGCTCGGGCTGACTGCTGCGATCTTCATGGCTGTGTCCTCACTCCGCCGCCGCGACGACGGTCACCTCGATATTGCCGCGCGTGGCGCGCGAGTACGGGCAGACGCTGTGGGTCTCGGCGGCCAGCGCCTCAACCGTCGCCGCGTCGAGACCGGGGATCGCGACTTCGAGCTTCGCCTTGAGCGCAAAGCCACCCTCGGCGTCGTTGCCGAGCGTCACATGCGCGGTGACGACCGAGTCCGTCACATCAACGCCCCGCCCCCTGGCCACATGTGCCAGCGCGCTCTGGAAACAGGCGGACCAGCCGGCGGCCAGCAGCAGCTCGGGGTTGCCACCCTTGCCGGTACCGGGACGCGACATAGCCAGATCCAGCTGCCCGTCGGAGGATACCGCGCGGCCGGCGCGCCCTCCGGTCGTCTCGACGGTGCCCGTGTAGAGCTCTTTCACGATGTCGACGGTCATTCATCTCTCCCAGCTTGCTCGACAGGATCCTCCGCCACCTCAGGCGGGGTTTCGATCATTGAGCAGGAAAACCCTTCCGGTTGGAAGTATTTTAGCAAGATGGCTAAGAATATTATTCCCGTCAGAAGTTTTTTGATGAAAAAATAGGATAAAAATACAATTTTTACAGATAAAGCGCCTCGAAGAGGCCAACGTCTCAAACAAAAACTTCTATACAAAAGTGTTTTCAAGACATCGATTCGGTCCCGCCGCCGTCCCGAAGAGACGACCACCGAAGCGGTCTGACAGCGCGAGTCGCAACTCGACACAACGAAAAACCCCCGCGCGAAACCGCGCGGGGGCTGTGTCTGAGTGCCGAAAACCGGCCTGGCTGGCTTAGCCGAAGATCGCGTTCAGCGTGGCCGAGGGGCGCATGACCGAAGCGGTTTTCGCCGCGTCGCCGTGGTAGTAGCCGCCCAGATCCGCGGGCTTGCCCTGCGCCGCCGCGAGCTCACCGACAATCGCCGCCTCGCCCTCGGACAGTGCCGTGGCGATAGGCGCGAAATGCGCGGCCAGATCGGCATCGTCCGATTGCGCCGCCAGCGCCTCGGCCCAGTAGCGGGCGAACCAGTAATGGCTGTCGCGGTTGTCCGGCTCACCCACCTTGCGCGAGGGCGAACGGTCGTTGTCGAGAATGCCTTGCGTCGCGGCATCGACCGCATCGCCCAGCACGCGGGCTTTCTCGTTGCCGGTCTGGTCGGCGAAGAACTTGAAGCTCTCGCCGAGCGCACAGAACTCGCCCAGGCTGTCCCAGCGCAGGTGGTTCTCTTCCATCAGCTGCTGGACGTGCTTGGGGGCCGAGCCGCCGGCACCGGTCTCGAACAGGCCGCCGCCATTCATCAGCTTGACGATGGACAGCATCTTGGCCGAGGTCGCCAGCTCCAGGATCGGGAACAGGTCGGTCAGGTAGTCGCGCAGCACGTTGCCGGTGATGGCAATCGTGTTGTCGCCCTTTGTGATGGTTTCGAGCGAGGCAATGGTGGCCTCGCGCGGCGCCATGATCTCGAACTTGTCGGCGACGCCCTTGGCTTCGAGGATCGGGGTCACATAGGCGATCAGCTCCGCGTCATGGGCGCGGTTCGCGTCCAGCCAGAAGATCGCCCGGTAGCCGGTGGCCTTCTGACGGTCGATGGCGAGGTTCACCCAGTCTTCGATCGGCGCCTGACGGGCCGAGGCCGAGCGCCAGATATCGCCCGCTTCGACATTGTGCGAATGCAGCACGGTGCCGTCGTCGAGGATCATCTTGACGGTGCCGGCTTCGGGCATCTCGAAGGTGGTCGGGTGCGAGCCGTATTCCTCAGCCTTCTGCGCCATCAGGCCGATATTCTGAACGGTGCCGGCGGTGGCCGGGTTCAGCTTGCCATTGGCCTTGAAGAACTCGATGGCCGCGTCATAGACCGGCGCATAGGAATTGTCGGGGATCACGCAGTTGGTGTCGTGTTCCTTGTTGTCCGGCCCCCAGCCCTTGCCGCCGGCGCGGATCAGCGCCGGCATCGAGGCGTCGATGATCACGTCCGAGGGGACGTGCAGGTTGGTGATGCCCTTATCGGAATTCACCATATACATCGGCGGACGTTCGACCCGCACCGCTTCGATGGCGGCGAGGATCTCGGGCTCGTCCTTGACGCGCTCCAGCAGCGCGCCGAGGCCGCCATTGGGGTTCACGCCCAGCTCTTTCATCTTGTCGCCGAACTGTTCGAAGACCGGCTTAAGCCAGGCCTTGACCGCGTGGCCGAAGATGATCGGGTCCGAGACCTTCATCATCGTCGCCTTCATGTGCAGCGAGAACAGCGTGCCCTCGGCCTTGGTCTTGGCGATCTCGTCCTCGAGGAAGGCATCGAGCGCCTTGGCGCTCATATAGGTGGCATCGACCACGGTGCCGGCGGGATAGGCCACGCCCTCTTTCAGCACGGTCTCGCCGCCGGCGCTTTCCAGCACGATCTTGGCGGTGGCGGCTTTCGGCAGCGTCGCCGAAACCTCGTTGGAGAAGAAATCGCCGCCCGACATCGCCGCGACGCGGGTCTTGCTCTCGGCGGTCCACTCACCCATGCGGTGCGGGTTCGACTGAGCGAATTTCTTCACCGCTGCGGCGGCGCGGCGGTCGGAATTGCCCTCGCGCAGCACCGGGTTCACCGCCGAGCCCTTGATGGTGTCGTATTTGGAGCGGGCGGCTTTCTCCTCGTCGGTCGACGGGGAATAGGGATAATCGGGCAGCGCATAGCCCTGCGACTGGAGCTCTTTCACCGCGGCGACGAGCTGCGGCTCGGATGCCGAAATGTTCGGCAGCTTGATGACGTTGGCCTCGGGTTTCTTCACCCATTCGCCGAGCCAGGCGAGGTCGTCGGACTGTTTCTGTGCGTCGGTCCGCACTTCGGGGAAGGTCGCGAGGATGCGGCCGGCGAGCGAAATGTCCTTGGTGCCGACGGTGATTCCCGCCGCCCCGGCAAAGCTCTGGATGATCGGAAGCAGCGAGGCCGAGGCCAGCTCGGGCGCTTCGTCTACCTTGGTATACACAATATCGGGGGTCGTTTGGTCAGCCATGGTACAGAGCTCCTCCATTTTCAGGAAATCCCGGCCGCAGGCTTTGGCGGCACATTACGGGTAGAGCCTGTAGCATCCCCGTGCAGGAGCGGAAAGCACCTATCCGCGCGTCCTGTCGGCTGTTAACGCCGCAACCCGGGCCTCACGCAGCGCAGATTGCAAAATGATGCCTTTTGGCATAATATGCCAATGAAATTGCCCGGGAGCTTCGCAATGTCCACACGCAATGTCGTTCTGACCGAAGAGCAGGACGCCTTCGTTCAGGCGCTGGTCGCCACGGGTCGGTTCCAGAACGCGAGCGAAGCGCTACGCGCCGGGCTGCGCCTGCTCGAACAGGAAGAGAGCCAGACGCTGGATTTGCGCGCCCGACTGCGCGAGGGCTTGCGCCAGGCCGATCACGGGCTCCGCGCAGAGGGCAGCGGCGCCGAGGCAATCCGCGCAGCCTTTGCGGAGGCACGGGCGCGGCGGGGTGAGTGACCGGAACCCGATCTGGCGGCTGACGCCGCAGGCACAGAACAGCCTGATCGGGATTGCGCTCTGGACGCTCGACCGCTTCGGTCCGGCGCAGGCCGAGATCTACGAGAACGAATTGCTGGCCCGTTGCGCGGAAATCGCCCGCGGTCGGGCGCATATACGCGATTGTTCCGCGCTGGCGGGCCTGCCCGCGAACCGTCTGTATTTCGCGCGGGCCGGCGAACATTTCGCGGTGTTCGCACGACGGGGCAACGAGGTGGTCTTCGTCGATTTCCTGCATGCACAGAGCAACCTGCCGACCCGGCTCGAAGCGCTGACTCTGCTGGACTGACCACGCCTAACCGCCCTTGCGTCGCCGCGTCATGCCATAGGCCGGATCGTAGCCGACAAGTGCCAGGCCGAAGAACAGCACGAAACTCAGTGCCACCCAGAGCAGCGCCCAGCCGTTCAGGCTCTGATACAGTGCAAAGCGGATAAGTTCGACCGCATGGGTGAAGGGGTTGGCGGCGCAGATATCGCGCAGGATCGCCGAGCTTTCCGCCATTTTCCACAGCGGGTAGAGCGCGGTGGAGAGAAAGAACATCGGGAAGATGACGAAATTCATCACCCCCGCGAAATTCTCCAGCTGCCGGATCGTCGAGGAGATCAGCAGTCCCAGCGCCCCCAGCATCAGCCCCGAGAGCACCAGCGCCGGCAGCACCGCCACATAGCCCAGCGGCGGCAGGGCGATGCCGAAGCCGGCGGCAATGGCGAGGAACACATAGACCTGGAGGATCGACACCGCGACCCCGGCCAGCAGCTTGCACAAGAGCAGCCACCAGCGCGGCAGCGGCGCGGTGAGCAAGAGCCGCATGGAGCCCATCTCCTGATCGTAGACCAGCGACAGCGAGCTCTGCATGCCGTTGAAAAGCTGGATCATGCCGCAGAGCCCCGGCACGATATAGACCTCATAGGTGATATAGGTCTCGTAGGGCGGGATGATCGACAGCCCCAGCGCCGCGCGGAAACCGGCGGCAAAGACCACCAGCCAGACCAGCGGCCGCACCAGCGCCGCGAGGAACCGCGAGCGCTGATGGATGAAACGCAGCGCCTCGCGGCGGACGATGGCGAAAAGCGCAATCAGCCAGGGGGTCACGCGATGCCCTCCGCCGTCATCTCCATGAAGACCTCGGCCAGCGACCGGCCCCCGCGCAGATCGGCGGCGGGCTCATGCGCCAGCACCTCGCCCCGGTGCAGCACGACGACATCGTCGCCGTCGCCGATCTCGTCCACCAGATGGGTGGCCCAGAACACCGTCAGCCCGGTCTGCGCCAGCTCGTGCACATGCGCCACGATAGCCTGCCGGCTCTTGAAATCGAGCCCCACCGTGGGCTCGTCGAGCAGCAGCACCTCGGGGTCGTGGATCAGCGCGCGGGCGATCTCCATCCGCCGCCGATGGCCCCCATTGAGGCTGCGGACCTTCTCGCCGGCGCGTTCGGCCATGTCGAGCTGCGCCAGCGCCCGCTCGGTGCGCCGCGCCGCCTCGCGCCCGCCGATGCCGTGCAGCGCCGCGAAATAGCGCATGTTCATCGCCACCGTCATGTCGAGATCCAGCGTCGGCTGCTGGAACACCACACCGATCTTCGACAGCGCCGCGCGCGGCTCTTTGGCGATATCGTGCCCGGCGACGGCGATACGCCCCTCACGGGTGACGAAGAGCCGTGTGAGCAGCGCGAACAGCGTCGACTTTCCCGCGCCGTTGGGTCCGAGCAGCGCGGTGAAGTGCCCGGGCCGCAGCGCAAAGCTCACCCCGTCGAGCGCCCGCTTGGCGCCGTAGCTGTAACCGAGATCGGTGACTTCCAGCGCGGTCATGTCAGGCAAACCTCTTCAAAACGGGCGTGGAGGCCCCGGATCAAGTCCGGGGCGGGGGATCCCTGCTGTTCGCGCCCCGGACTTGATCCGGGGCCTCCCGCTCTCCGCCGAAACGCCACACCGCTCATCCGCGCCACCGTCGCACCCGCCGTTCCCAGGGCTGCAACACCAGCCATTCCACCGCCAGCATCACCGCGATGAAGGAAAACGCATAGACCAGCACCATGCCCACGTCGAAGAGCTGGAAATAGAGATGGATCTGAAACCCCACCCCGTTCGAGCGCCCGAGGAACTCCACCACCAGCACGATCTTCCAGATCACCGCCACGCCGGAGCGCGCGGCGGCGGTGATGAAGGGCGCGAGCTGCGGCAGCACCACATGGCGCATGCGCCGGAGCCGGGGCATGCGGTAGACCCCGGTCATGTCGTCGAGCCCGGGATCGAGCGCCCTTGCCCCCTCGCGGATCACCGTGGCGACATTGGGGATCTTGTTCAGCGTCACCGCAACGATGGCGGCGGTCTCGTTGAGACCGATCCAGAGGTAACAGAGCACGATCAGCACCAGCGCCGGCAGGTTGAGAAAGATCACCAGCCAGGGATCGAGCCAGCGGTCGACGGCGGGAAACCGCCCCATCACCAGCCCCAGCGCGATCCCCAGGCTCATCGCCAGCACAAAGGCCCAGAGCACCCGCGTCAGCGTCCATCCAAGGTGGAACAGCAGCTCGCCGGAGCGCAGCGCCTGCGCGAAGGGCTGCACCAGCGCCCAGGGCTGCGGCAGGATCTGCGGATCGGCGGTCAGCGCCGCCGCAACGATCCAGATCAGCGCCAGCAGCGCCAGCGAAACAATGGTCACCGCAATGCGCCCGGGCGCATGCGTCCGGGCGGCGGCGGCACCGCGCCAGCGCTCTGCCGTGTCGTTCGGCACGAAATTCCTCCCCTTCCTCGCAGGGAAGGGTGACCGCAGACGCGGCGCGCGTCAATTGCTCCTAAGGGAGGAGACGGCAGACGTTACGTCGGCCAGGGCAGACGCCCTGCGGGGCCGTTCAGACCTCGCGTTCGCCAGGCCGCACCGCCCGGCATTTCCAGCCGGAGACGGTGAAGGCCGGATGCGTCTCGGCCCATTTCGCCAGTTCGGGCTGTGCCCCCATCAGGCAGGTCATCTGCGAGATGTCGGTGTAAAGCAGGCTGCGTTCCTGGCACTGATCTGGCGCCGTGGCCAGACAGGCCACAAAAATTAGCTCAATCATGTTTGCCTCGTGTCATCGGACGGGTGCCCGGACAGGGTCTCAACAAATTCCCGAAAAAAGGGTCAACAGAAATGTCACTTTATGCTGCAATGCAGCATTTCGATAAAGGTTTTGCCTCCGGACACCATACATGACCAAATATTGAGCGATGAATAAAGACAGCGCTCCTGACCGATCCCGCAGCGGCCTGTCGCTCAAGGCCCGTCTCGGGCTGGGCGCAGGACTGCTGGGGCTTGCCACGCTGCTGACGGCGGCAATGCTGGTGACCGGCATGGCGCGGGTGTCGCAGCGGCTCGACACGGCACTCGCCGCCGAAACGCGGCTGGAGCAGTATTCCGCGCTTTCCACCCAGGTCTCGACCTTCATCGTCGTCGCCGCCGAGGCCATCCAGCGCGGCCTGCCCCCCGAGACCCGCGCCGAGCGGATCGACGGTATCGCGGCGACGCTCGACCGCAGCTTTGTCATGCTGCACGCCGGTCTCGACGCCGAGGTGGCCGAAGCGCAGGGGCTCGACGAACAGAGCCGGCGGGCGACGCAGTCGCTGGGCCTTGCCCGGATGCAGGCGCTGTTCCGCTCCACCCGTGACGGGCTGGTCTCCGACACCCGAGACCGCGACCGGCTGCGCGCCCATCTCGACACCTTCGCCTCGGGATTCGAGCCGCTGCTGGCCGGAGCGGTCAACGAGGAGAAGCGGCTCCGCGCCGGCATCCTCGCCGGGATCGAGGATCTGCGCCGCAGCCTGACGCTGGCTGCCATCGCCATCGGCCTTGCGGCGCTGGCGCTCTGCGCGGGGGTCTATTTCGGCCTGATCCGCCCGCAATTCCGCCGGCTCGACGCGCTGCGCGATGCCGCCCGCCGGATCGGGCGCGAGGAGTTCGACATCGCACTGCCCGCCGGGCCGCGCGACGAGATCGGCGCGCTTTCCGCCGAGACCGCCCGCATGGCGCAGGCGCTGGCGGCGCGCGCCGAGGCGGTGGCGCGGGACCGCGCGCAGCTTGGCGAGATCATCCGCCAGCGCACCGAGGCGCTAAGCGCCGCCAATGCCCGGCTCGAACGCACCGACGAGGACCGCCGCCGCTTCTTTGCCGATATCAGCCACGAGCTGCGCACGCCGCTGACGGTGATCCTGATGGAGGCGCAGCTCGGACGGCAGGGCGGCGTCCCGGAACCGGCCTTCGCCACCATCGAGGCACGGGCGCAGCGCCTCAACCGGCGTATCGACGATCTGCTGCGCATTGCCCGCTCGGAAACCGGCCAGCTCGCGCTGGAGACCGCGCCGGTGGCGCTGGCCGATCTGCTGGCGGAGGCGGAGGCCGAAACCCGCGCGGAGCTCTCTAATGCGGGCATGGCGCTGGAGGCGCCGGACGCCGCGCCGCTCACCGTCACCGGCGATCGCAACTGGCTGCGTCAGGTGGTGGTGGGGCTGATCCGCAACGCCATCCGCCACGCCCGCGCCGGCGTCAGGTTGCGGCTGGAGCTGCGCGAAGAGGGGGCGTTTGGCGAGATCGTTCTCACCGATAACGGCCCCGGCATCGCGGCAGAGGATCAGGCGCGGATCTTCGACCGCTTCGCACAAGGCGGCGGCGGCAATGCGCAGGGTTTCGGCCTCGGGCTGGCACTGGCGCGCTGGGTGATCGAGGAGCAGGGCGGCAGTATCGCGCTGCAAAGCCCACTGCCCCGTGACACGGCGCTCGGTGACGCACCCGGGACGAAGATCTCGGTTCGCCTGCCACTGGATCAGAGATAGGATCGGGCCATGAGCATGCAGACGCGGCTTTTGGTGGTCGATGACGACCCGGAAATCTGCTCGGCCCTCGCGCGGGGGCTGGCGCTGCATGGCTATGTCGTCGAGACCCGCAACCGCGCCGAGACCGCGCGGGCGGATCTGACCGGCGGCGGGTTCGACGCCGCCGTTATCGACGTGATGCTCGGCGCCGACAGCGGCATTGCCCTCGTGCGCGACGCCCGCGCCGCCGGGGCGCAGCTGCCCATCGTCATGCTCTCGGCTTTGTCGGAGGTGGAGCACCGCGCCGCCGGGCTCGAGGCGGGCGCCGACGATTACGTGGTGAAACCCTTCTCCTTCGACGAGCTGGCCGCCCGGCTGCGGGTGCAGGAACGCCGCTCCGCCGCGCTGCGCCCGGCACCGGCGCGGCTCTCGCACAGTGCCCGGCGCCTCTCCGGCCCCAGCCGCGCCGTGACACTGACCGACCGCGAATATGCGCTGCTGACCCTGCTGGCCGATCACGCCGGCACCCCCCTGCCCCGGAGCGAGATCTTTGACACACTCTGGGCCGGGGAGTCGCGTTCGGAAAACGTGGTCGACGTCTATATCGGCTATCTGCGCAAAAAACTGAAACCGGCCTCGGATTTCGGCTTCGAGATCGCCACCGTGCGGCACAGGGGCTTCTGCCTCGACGGCACACCGCCGCAGCGCTGAGCCACGAAGCGCTTGCACCCCCCGGCGTTTCCGCCATTTTGGCACAAAGCCAGGGCAGCAACGGAGCGCGCGATGGACCCCCGCCAGTTGGAGATGACGGTGCTGATGACGCCGGATATGGCGAATTTCAGCGGCAAGGTGCACGGCGGCGCGCTGCTCAACCTGCTCGACCGCGTCGCCTTTTCCTGCGCCTCGCGCTTCTCCGGGCGCTACGCGGTGACGCTGTCGGTCGATCAGGTGACCTTCAAGCAACCGATCAATGTGGGCGAGCTGGTCACCTTCCGCGCCAGCGTCAACCATGCCGGGCGGACCTCGATGGAAATCGGCATCCGCGTCGAGGCCGAGGACATCCGCAAGGGCACCCGGCGGCACACCAATTCGTGCTATTTCACCATGGTGGCGGTGGATGACGACGGCAAGCCCGCCGAGGTGCCCGAGCTGCGGATCCTCACCGAGACCGAGGCCAAGCGCAACCGCGCCGCCACGGTACGCCGCGACCTGCGCAAACGCTTTTCCGAAGAGCTGAAACAGGCCGCCAAGGGCGAACTCTAGCGCGCCCGCCGCCGCGATACTGCGCGCTACCAGGAATGCGCGCGATCGCGCGGATGCACACGGACGTCCGCCGCTTCGAGCAGATCGAAGACCGGGCCGAGACGGGCAATCTCCGCCTCGGACCAGACCGGCATACGAAAGATCACACCCTTGAGCCCGTGATCTCGATAAGCCGCGATCAGTTGATCGGCGACCTCTTGCGGCGTGCCGACGAAATTCGGGAACTTCACAGGGTTCTTCTTTTCCGCGCGCAGCTTGCCGATCTGCGTGCTCCAGGTCTTGCCCGCGCCGGTCTCGGCAAAGCTGTTCATCAGATCGTCGAACAGCGCCCGCGCTTCGCCCGGCGCGTCGCGCACAAAGACATCGGCGACCATCAGGATTTCCGGCGCACTGTCCCGGCCCGCATCGGCGGCCTTTTCCGCCAGATCGGCGGCAACGGAGGGGATCGCCGAGATTTCAGTGGGCGAGGCGAAGAGATAGTCGCAATGCTGCACCGCGAAACGCTTGCCCCGGTCCGAGGCACCGGCGCAGACAAAGACGGGCCGTTCCGACGGATAAGGCCCCTTCAGCTTGCCATGCGCGCGGTGATATTTCCCCTCGAACTCCGTCCGCTTCGACGGATCCCATAGGCTCATGACGATCTCGATCATCTCGTCGGTCGCGTCATACATATCGGCACTGTTCGGCAGATCCGCGTAGCCGAAGAGGCTCGCTTCGTAATCGCGATAGCCGTTGACGATGTTCCAGCCCCAGCGGCCGCCGCCGAGCCAGTCGTAATTCGCCGCGATGCGCGCGATCTGCGCCGGAGCGAAATAGGTGGTGTGCAGGGTCGAGAGCACACCGAGATGCTCTGTCGCCATGAGCAGCGGCGCCGCCAGGATGGCGGCATGCAGGCCGGGGTCCTGAAAGCCGATCTTCGAGCCTTCTTCCGAACTCGGCGCATAACCGTCGCCGATCAGCACGAGATCCATGCCGATGCGATCGCAGGTGCGCGCCATGGCGATATGCTCGTTGAGGTCCAGAGGGTCGGGATTCATGTCGGCGATCCGCTGCGAGGGCAACTGCGTGCGGGCGCCCGGCCAGAACACGCCGAAGCGCATCTTGCCGTCGCTCCAGTCACGCGGTTTGCGTTGGCCCGGCGCGGCAGGCGAGATCGGAGAGACGGTTTCGGTCTGTGTCATCGCATCCTCGGCTGACATGGTTCGAAAGGTTTCCAGTAGGATGAGGTCACGCTATGGCGTGAAATTATTTTTGTCAATTTGTAAGACAATCTGTTCATTTAGAGTCCCACCCTTTGCGGCACACAGCTGCCTAACTGCCCAGACAAGCGGCACCGGTCCCGGCGGGCGGCGCCGAGCCGTTTATTCTGCGAGGAAGCAGGCCGCCGATTGCCCCGGCCAGTCAGCACGCAGCGGCGGCTCCGCTTTTGCACAGTCCGCCTGCGCCATGGTGCAGCGGGTCCGGAAGCGGCAGCCCGAGGGCATGTTGCCGGGGTTCGGCGGCTCGCCTTCGAGCTGGAAATCATCGGTCACCCGACGCCCGCCCACTGTTGGCACCGCAGAGAGCAACGAGCGCGTATAGGGATGTTTCGGGTTGCTGAAGATGATTTCTGTATCGCCGATCTCTACCACCTTGCCGAGATACATCACCGCGACCCGGTCGCAGATCATCCGCACGATGGACAGATCGTGCGAGATGAACAGATAGGTCAGGTCGAATTTCCGCTTGAGATCCATGAACAGGGTCAGGATCGTCGCCTGCACCGACAGATCGAGCCCCGAGGTCGGCTCATCAAGAATGATCAGCGAGGGGTTCAGCGTCAGCACCCGCGCCAGCCCGACGCGGCGCTGCTGGCCGCCCGAGATCTCGTGCGGGTAAAGATCGAGATGGGTCTCCGGCAGGTTGACCGCGCGCATCATCTCGCTGACCCGCTCGGCGCGCTGGTCGCGGTCAAGCTCGGGCTG
Organism: Salipiger abyssi; assembly: GCF_017311415.1. Taxonomy (GTDB): domain Bacteria; phylum Pseudomonadota; class Alphaproteobacteria; order Rhodobacterales; family Rhodobacteraceae; genus Salipiger; species Salipiger abyssi_A. Next base: position 218,918 of record NZ_JAEKIS010000004.1, read on the forward strand.
GTGGATAATCATCGGCTCGTGCAGCGAGCGCCGGATCTTCCAGCGCGGATCCAGCGAGGCGCCGGGATCCTGATAGGCGTATTGCAGGTGCCGGCGCAGCTTGCGCGCCTGGCCGGGATCGTAATTCGCGGTGCTGCGCCCTTCGAAGATCGTATCGCCGTCGCTGGGCTGGTGGATGCCCATGATGGTCTTGCCCAGCGTCGATTTCCCGCAACCGGACTCGCCGACCACGCCGAGGATCTCGCCTTTGGCAACACGGAACGACACGTCGTCCACCGCCTTGAGCCAGCCTTTGCGCCGGCCCCAGGCGTTTCGGATGGGGAAGTACTTTCTGAGCGACAGCACATCGAGAATGGGCTTCGCGGTCTCCGGGCGGTCGGTTGCGACGCGCGAAATCGGGGGCTCAAGCGTCATGTCACGGCCTCCTTCAGAAATTGCGTTCCAAGCGGATGATGGCAGCGCACCGCGTGCCCGGACCCGAGCGCCGTCACGCCGGGCCTTGTTGTGCGGCAGGCGTCGCTTGCAAGATCGCAGCGCGGGTGGAACCGGCAGCCGCCGGGCGGCGAAACGAAACCGGGGATATTGCCCGGAATGCCTTGCAGCCCGCCTTCGGCCCCCGGCAGGCTGGCCAGCAGCCGGTCGGTGTAGGGGTGGTTCGGGCGCGCGAAGAAATCGGCGCTGCCCGCCACCTCCACATCCTGCCCCGCATACATCACCATGATGCGGTCGCAGATCTCCCACGCGGTGCCGAGGTCGTGGGTGGTGAACAGCACCGCCACGTTGCGCTCTGCCGCGAGGGCCTTCAAAAGCTTCAGGATCTGCGCCTGAATGGTCACATCGAGCGCCGTCGTCGGCTCATCGGCGATGATCAGCTCGGGTTCGGTCAGCAGCGCCATGGCGATCATCAGCCGTTGCCGCTGCCCGCCGCTGACCTCATGCGGATACTTTCTGAGGATCGCCTCGGGCTGCGGCAGTTGAACCGCGCTCAGCATCTCCATCACCCGCTCCGCGTCGCGCCTGCGGCGCGCCCGGCCGTAACGGCTGCTGAGGATGGTCCGCGCGGCGGCCTGCGCATCGGTGATCTCCGGCGATTTCCACTTCATCAATTCCATGAACTGGTCGCCGATGCTGAACACCGGGCTGAACGAGCTGAAGGGATCCTGCGGGACGAAGGAGATCCTCCGCCCGCGCAGCACCCGCGCCAGATAGGCCTCATTCCGCTCCAGCAGATTTTCCCCGTCGAAGAGGATCGTTCCATCGGTGATCCGCGCCGCGTTTTTCGGCAGGATGCCAAGCACCGATCGCGCCAGCGTGGATTTCCCGCAGCCCGACTCGCCGACCAGGCCCAGGATCTCGCCCCGGCCGATGGTCAGGTTGACCCCGTCCAGTACCTTGGCGCTGCCGGCCTCGGTCTGGAAGCTGACCTTCAGGTCGCTGACCCGAAGCAATGTATCACCTGTCATTGGATTTGCTCCGGCGGATCCGCGGATCGAGAATGTCGCGCAGCCCGTCACCCAGAAGGTTGAAGCCCATCACGACCATGAAGATGGCAAGGCCCGGGAAGGTCGCGTACCACCACGCATTGGGCAGGTACTGACGCGACTCGGCGATGGTGCGCCCCCATTCGGGCGAGGGCGCGGGCGGCCCGAGCCCCAGAAAACCCAGCACGGCGGCGGTGAGGATGGTGCTGCCCATGCCCAGAGTGGTCCGCACAATGATACCTGAGCTGATATTGGGCAGGATATGCAGCACGATCACGCGGAAGGGCGAGGCGCCGAGCGCGACCGAGGCCTCGACAAAGGTCTCGTTCTTGCAGGCGCGCGTCTCGGCATAGACCAGCCGCGTCCAGAACGGCCAGTAGGTGAGTGAGAGCGCCAGGATCACGTTCTCGATCGCCGGGCCCAGCGTCTGGGCGATGGCGATCGCCAGCACGATCTGCGGCACCGCGAGGAAGATGTCCGAGACCCGCATGAGTAGATCGCTGAACCATCCGTTATAGTAGCCCGCGAGCAGGCCGATTGGCACGCCGATCAGCACCGAAAGCCCCACCGAGATGACCGCGATGGTGATGGTGATGCGGGCGCCGAAGAGGATGCGGCTGAAGATGTCGCTGCCCATACGGTCGGTGCCAAAGAAATGCGCGAGGCTCGGCCCCTGGAGCCGGTCCGCCGGGTGAAAGGTGCTCACATCGCCGGGATGGGTGGCGAGTACCCCGGCAAAGATCGCGACCAGCACCAGCGCCGTGATGATGACGAGCCCGACGAGCGCAACCTTGTCTTCGAAGAACTTGCGCAGAATGAAGCGTATGGTTTCCACTGCGGGGATCCTCACCGGGTTTCGCGCGGATCGATCAATCCGTGCAGGATATCGACCAGGGCGTTGATGAGGATGAAGATCACGCCGGTGAAGACGGCGAACCCCATAACCCCGTTATAGTCGGAATTGAGAATGGAATCGACGGCGTAGCGCCCGATACCCGGCCAGTCGAACACCGTCTCGACCACCACGCTGTTGGCGATGAGAATGCCGAAGATCAGACCGATCTGGGTGACCGTGCCGATGAGCGCACTGCGCAGCACGTATTTCCAGATGATCACCCGGCGCGGAAAGCCCATCGCGCTCTCGTACATGACGAAATTAGAGCTGATGGCTTCGAGCACGCCGGCGCGGGTAAAGCGCACGATGGTGGCCATCGCCGGATAGGCCATGGTCAGCACCGGTAACACCATATGCGCGAGCACATCGCCCAGCATTTCGAAATCGCCGATGATCAGCGCGTCGACGATGAAGAACCCGGTGATCGGATCGGGCCCCCAGCCGTCGACTCGGCCCTGGAGCGGTGTCCAGCCGAGATACATCGAAAAGAACAGCTGAAACAGGATGGCCAGCCAGAAAGAGGCAATCGCCAGCCCAGAGACGGTGAAGATCCGCAGCGCATGATCCAGCAGCGAATTCCGGTGGACCGCAGAAATCACACCGACCGGAATGCCCGCCGCGATGGCCACGAACAGTGTCACCACCGAGAGCTCGATGGTTGCCGGCACCCGCGCGAAGAGGTCTTCGCTGATCGGGCGCTGGGTATAGAGGCTGATGCCGAAATCGCCGCGCAGCAGGCCCGTCAGATAGATCACGAACTGCTCGACAAGTGGCTTGTCGAGCCCGAGCTTTTCCTTGAGTGCGGCCACCTGCTCGGGCGAGGCGTTCTCACCGATCACTGCGGCGACGGGATCGGCGGGAATGATATGGGTGATGGCAAAGGTGATCGCCATCAGACCGAAGACTGTCGGGATCAGCCATGCCAGCCGATTGACCAGAATTACGAGAAGTTTCATCTTGTCCCCAGCAAGGCGTATCGGTGATACCTCCGCGCCGCCTGTCCGGCACGGTTGCCCGCGTGATCCGCGGCGCGGATCACTCGCGATACATCCAGCGCGCCTCCAGACCGTTGCCGATAGGGCTGAAGCGCTGCCCTTTCAGATCCTTGGAGGTCGGACCGAACCATTTGGTGTTGTAGATGAACAGTCCGGCCGCATCGTCCACCACCATCCGTGCGGCGTCTTCGTAAAGCCCGCGGCGCTCCTCCATGCTGGTGCTGATCAGCGCCCTGTCGAGCAGCTTGTCGACATCCGGGTTGGAGTAATAGCTGTTATTGCGGCTACCGATGGTCGAGGAGCTGTAGAGCTCGCCCACCCAGTTATGCGGATCCGCGTAATAGGTGCTCTTCCAGGTGAAGTAGATGTCATAGGTGTTTTGCTCGTCCATCGATCTTGCATTCAGCACCGTGAACGGGTCCGAGACGATCTTTGACGGCACCCCGAGCTCCGCCAGCCCGGCCTGAAGCAGCGCGGCGGCCTCTTCGGTGGTGCTGTAACCGGTGATGGTGCCGATGGTCAGCTCGCGAACCGGCTCCTCGACCTTGGCCATATACTCCTTGGCCTTCTCGATATCGTAGCTGTAGCCCTCCACATCCGAGGGCGCCCCCCAGATATTACCCGGCATGGGCAGGGGATCACGGGCGACCGAGCCGCTGTTGATGTCGTTGATGAAGCTGTCGTAATCGAAGGCGTAATTGATCGCCTTCCGGAAGTTGATATCGTTCATCGGCGCGCGGTTGTTGTGGATCACACCATAGAAGATCCGCATGGATTCCTGCTCGTTGATGTCGACCGTTCCCGACTCCTCCAGCCGCTTGATCTGATCATAGGGCATGTAGGCGTCGGTGACCTGAAAATCCCCGGCGATCAGCCCCAGGATCCGGCTGTTCAGCTCCATCACATAGCGGAATTCGACCTCGTCGAGATATTTCTCGCCCCAAGGAATGAAATGCTCGGCAAAGCGCTCGCCCTGAAAACCGATGGCCGGGTCGTAGCGTTTGAGCGCATAGGAGCCCGAGCCCGCCTCGTGGCCCGACAGCCAGGCCTGTCCCCAATCGTCATCCACGATATGCTCCTTGACCAGATCCATGTTCACGACATGGATCTCGGGCACGGTGGCCAGAAAGATCGCCGAGGGCTTGGAGAGGTTGAACTGCACGGTCCGCGCGTCGAGCGCCCTGGTGCTTCCCGGTTCGATCACATCGACAAAGAGCGAGGCGGCGCCTTTGTTGATGCCGAGGATCCGGTCCATGCTCCAGGCCACATCCTCGGCGGTAATCGGCGTGCCGTCGTGGAAAATGGCGCCCTCGCGCAGGGTGAAAGTATAGGTCTTGCCGTCCTCGGAGATCTCGTAGCTCTCCGCCAGCCATGGCTCCAGAACCGGCGGATTGTCTTCCCAGCGCAGCAAGCCGTCATACAGGTTGAGCCGCGATGCCACACGGCCCACATCGAAAACCTGATGCGGGTCGAGATTGTCGAAGGCGTTGCCTATGGCGATCACCGCCCGGTCGGCCAGCGCGGTCCCGGTGGCAGATCCCAGCATGACGAGCCCAAGAACCAGCGCGCGGCCCGCGCGCAGACATCCCGTGGCAACCCTGTTCGCCTGGGCGCGCAGACGCATGACATCGTCTTTCATCATTTCGTACTCCCGGTTGGTATCGCTCGGTTTGGCGACTTGCGTGTGCTTTAAGCTGTATATTGTAAACATGTCTGACAAACTGAAAGTTTGTTGTCAAACTCAGTTACAATAAGATAGCGTCTATCAGATGCTGAAAACCGCGATGTCTGCTTGCATATTGGGCGCTTGGCAGGCGCAACCGGCAGCTAGGGAATGCGCGGCAGGCGCAGGCGAACGAAACGATGAGGAAGGGCTGTGAATTGATTGTGGCTGTGTGGACTGTCATGCGCTGGACGAGAAACGAAACCTTGCGCAAGCCGATGTGGGGTGGGCGACCGCTCGGGAACCTGCTAGAAGCGCGCTCTGAACGAAGCGCGAACGCCTGACCGGTCCCGGTCGATGAAAATTGGAGTTGTGAATGTCGGCACTCGACGACTCTGACCTTCGCGTCACAGGGCAAACCGTAAGCCTGCGGGATCTTGTGACAGAGAAACTGCGCCTCGCGATCATCACCGGGCGGTTCCAGCCCGGTCAGCAACTGAAAGAACGCGAGCTGTGCGAGTTGACCGGCGTCAGCCGGCCCTCTCTGCGCGAGGCGCTGCGGCTGCTCGAGGCCGAAGGGCTCGTGACCTCGGTGCTCAACCGCGGCCAGTTGGTGGTGAAGCTCACTCCGGAGCAGGTCGGGCAGATCTATCAGATGCGCCAGCTGCTGGAGACCTTCGCCGCCAAGGAATTTGCCCGGCGGCGCGTTCCCGAGGAGCTTCGCGCACTCGATCAGGGCATCGCGCTGCTCGACGACCTGCGCGACAACGCTGATCGCTTTGCCATGCTGCAAGCCGGGCGCAAGATCTACTCCGCCATTGCGAATGGCGGCGGCAACGCCTTTGTCGCCGAAACGCTGGGGCTGCTGCACAATCGGATCGCGCTCATCCGGTTCATCGCGCTTCAGGATCACGACAAGTTTCTCACGCATTGCGACGAGCTGCGCGCACTTTCAAAGGCGATCCACGACGGCGATGCGGATCTGGCGAAGAAGCTCTGCAAGGCACATCTCGCCGGCATCGCCACCACTGCCGAACATATTGTCGCAAACGACTACAAGCTGTGACCGGACGGCCGCCACCCACCCTTGCGTCCTGCGCCCCCTGACCGGCGCAGGACGCGCTCAAATTTTCAGCGCCCACACGGATCTGCCCAAGGAAAAGCCACTGACTCCTGGATCGAAGATCACCGCGCAGCGGCAAAATTGCAGTAATACTAAATTATAGTAATACTAAATTTTGACGACATCGACGGCGAGAGGCACAGGGCATGACGGGCTACAGAGTCGGAATCGATATCGGCGGCACCTTTACGGATCTCTTTCTGAGCGCGCCCGAAGCCGACCGCGCCGCCCTGCACAAGACACTCACGACGCCGGACGATCCGTCGCGCGGCGCGCTCACCGGCCTGACAGAGCTGCTCGCCCGCGAGGGTGTCGCGATGCGCGATCTCGGCGAAATCGTCCACGGCACGACGCTGGTCACCAATGCGGTGATCGAGCGCCACGGCGCCCGTGTCGGCCTGCTGACAACGGCCGGCTTCCGCGACACGCTCGAGATCGGCAATGAACAGCGCTACGACATCTACGACCTCGACCTCGCCTTTCCCGAACCGCTGGTGCCCCGTGACCTGCGCCGCGAAGTGACGGGGCGGATCGACGCCCAGGGCCGGGAGGTGGAACCGCTGGACGAGGCCGGGCTTACCGTCGAGCTGGAGGCGTTGGTGGCCGCGGGCTGCACTGCTATCGCGATCTGCTTCGTCCATTCCTATCGAAACCCCGACCACGAGCTGCGCACCGCCGAGATCGTCAAGGCCGCCTATCCCGGGCTCGCAGTGTCGGTCTCCGCCGCCGTGGTCGGCGAGATCTCCGAATATCCGCGCTTTGTAACGACCTGTGCCAACGCCTTCGTTCAACCGCTGATGGCCGACTATCTGGCCCGGCTGGAAACCGAGCTGGCAGCACAGGGCTTTGCCGGCGCGCTGCGCCTGATGACCTCGGCGGGCGGGCTGGTGCCGGTGGACACCGCCCGCGCCCTACCGATCCGGTTGCTTGAAAGCGGCCCGGCGGGCGGAGCGCTGGCCACCGCCTGGTTTGCCGGTGCGGCGGGCCTTTCTGATGTGCTCAGCTTCGACATGGGCGGCACCACCGCCAAGGCCTGCCTGATCGAGGGCGGTGCACCGCATATCGCCCCCGTGCTGGAGGCCGGGCGCGAACATCGGTTCAAGAACGGCTCCGGCCTCCCGGTGCGCGCGCCCACCGTCGACATGATCGAGATCGGCGCGGGCGGCGGCTCCATCGCCGGCATCGACGCGGTTGGGCTGCTGAAGGTCGGCCCGCGCAGCGCCGGCGCGGCCCCCGGCCCGGCCTGCTACGGGCGCGGCGGCACGGATCCCACCGTCACCGATGCCTCGGTGCTGTTGGGCTACTATGACCCCGAGCGCTTTCTCGGCGGCAAAATGGCGCTGGACCGCGCGGCGGCAGAAACCGCAATGCAGGAAATCGCCCGGCCTCTGGGCTTCTCCACCGTCGAGGCGGCCTGGGGCATTCACCAGACCGTGGCGGAGTCCATGGCCTCGGCGGCGCAGATCCACATGGTGGAAAAGGGCCGCGACCCGCGTGACTACGCGATGATCGGTTTCGGCGGTGCCGGCCCGGCCTTCGCCGCCCGCGTCGCCCGCATCCTCGGGGTGGCCGAGGTGCTGATCCCACCCGCCTCGGGCGCGGCCTCGGCGCTGGGTTTTCTCTCGGCGCCGTTGGCAGTCGATCTGGTGCGCTCGCGCCCGATGCAGATCGGCGAGGCGCTTTCCGGCGGGATCGAGACACTGGCCGCCGAAATGCGGCAGGAGGCGATAGCCGAGCTGACCGCAGCCGGGCTCTCCGAGCAGGCCGTTGGCTGCGACCTGACGCTCGACATGCGGCTTCGGGGGCAGTTGCATGTGGTCTCCGTCCCGCTGCCCGACGGCACGCTGGACACCTCGGCGGAGCCGGTGCTCAGGGCGGCCTTCGAGGCGGTCTATCTCAACCGCTACTCCCGGCGTCCGGCGGAGGCGCCGCTGGAAATCCTCTCCCTTCGCCTGCGCGCCCGGGGCCCTGCGCCGGATCTGTCGGTGGGCACCGCAACGGCCGTTAGCGCCATCGCCGCGCCGCGCAGCCGCGAGGTCTGGACCGGCGCGGCCTGGGAAACCGCCAGCGTCCACCTCCGTGCCGAGCTGACCGAAGGCCAGGAGATCGCCGGCCCCGCCATCGTCGAAGAACCCGAATCCACCACGCTGATCCCCAAGGGCGACAGCGCCGCGCTGGACGGTGCGGGCAACCTTCGCATCCGCATCGGACGCAACACCGAAGCTGCTGTGAGGGTCACCGGCGCGCTGCCGCTGACCGAAGCCAAGGCGCGGCTGGAGGCGGACCCGATCGCGTTAGAGATCATGTGGGCACGGCTCGTCACCGTGACCGAAGATATGTGGCAGACCGTCTGCCGCACCGCGTTTTCGCTGATCATCTCGGAAAGCCAGGATTTCGGCTGCGCACTGCTCGACCCGTCGGGCGAGACCATTGCCCATTCCGCCCGGGTCATGCCGGTCTTTAACATCACCCTGCCCCGCGCCGTGCGCCATATTCTCAAAACCTACCCAGCCGATCAGATGCGCGAGGGCGATGTCTATGTGACCAACGACCCCTGGGAATGCGCCGGGCATCTCTTCGATATCGCGGTGGTCACGCCGGTCTTTGCCGAGGGCCAGGTCGTGGCGCTGGCCGCAACGGTCGGCCATGTCGGCGATATCGGCGGGCTGCGCAACGGTCTGGCGGCGACCGAAGTGTTCGAGGAAGGCTTGCAGATCCCGCCCATGCGGCTGGTGCGGGAGGGCGCGGAGAACGAGGATCTCTTCCGCCTTATGTTCCACAATGTACGCGAGCCGGGCCAGGTGCTGGGCGACGTGCGCTCGCTGATCACCGCCAACGCGCGCGGCGCGGCACAGGTGCGGCGCTTCCTCGCCGAATACGGGCTGCGCGATCTACGCGGGCTGGCCGCCGTGCTTCAGGACCGCTCCGAGGCCGCCATGCGCGCCGAGATACGTGCCCTGCCGGACGGCACCTATCGCTCGACGGTCGATTTCAACCCTCTGGGCCAGCGCATGACCATCCCAATGGCATTGACCGTCAGCGGCGACGAGATCGAGGTGGATTTCGCAGGCGCACCGGCGCAGGTGCCGCTGGGCGGCATCAACTGCACCATGAGCTATACCGAGGCGCATGCAACCTATCCGCTGAAATGCATGCTGACCCCCGGTGTGCGCGGCAATGCCGGCTGCTACCGGCCCTTTACCGTCAAGGCGCCGGCACGCTCGATCCTGAATTGCGATCATCCCGCGCCGGTGAGCCTGCGCACGCGAACCGGCTGGTATTCCTCGCCCAACATCTTCCGTGCCATGGCCGAGACCCTGCCCGGCGCGGTGCGGGCCTATTCCGGCCTGCCCAGCGTGCTGACATTCTGGGGCACCGACCCGGAGGGCAAACCCTATTCCGAGATGCTTTTGATGGGCGGCGGACAGGGCGCGGGACAGCGGCTCGACGGGCGCGGCGCGCTGCTCTGGCCGACCTCGGCGGCCTCCTCCTCGCTGGAACTGCTGGAGCAGCGCCTGCCGATCCTGGTGCAGGAAAAGGGCTTTGTCATCGACAGCGGCGGGCCGGGCGCGGCGCGCGGCGGCCCCGCGACGCGCATCCGCGTGCGCCGGCGCGATGGCGATGGGCAAATGACCTGCCAGGTCGCGCCCGAAGGCGTCGACCTGCCGGTCGCGGGTCTGCATGGCGGCGGCGCCGGACTCAGCGCCCGTGCGACGATCACCAACGCCGAGGGCGTGACCGATTGCGGCACAGGCGGGATCTTTGCGCTGGAGGGGCTTAGCGACGAGATCGAGCTGATCCTCTCCGCCGGCAGCGGCTTCGGCCCGGCGCAAGAGCGCCCGGTGCCGTTGGTCGAGCGCGATGTCCGGCTGGGGCTGGTCTCGCCTGAAGCGGCGGAGAGCGCCTATCAATTGACCGACCGCAAGGAGAAAGCCGCCTGACCGGGCGGTGCCCCTTGACGGAATCGCCCGATCCATCTCAAAAATTTAGTATTACTTAAAAAGGTGCCCTGTGACAGGTGAAACGAAACATGAAACAGGCCGGCCAAGCGGCAAGCCGGAAATCGGCGCCAGGCTGCGCGCCCGGCGCCGCGAGCTGAAACTGACCCTTCAGGACGTCGCGGAACGGGCCGGGCTATCGACCGGCTTCATCAGTCAGGCGGAGCGCGATATCGCCATCCCCTCGCTGACCTCGCTCAACCGGATCTGCACCGTGCTGGGCATCGCCGTGCAGGACGTGCTGCCGGGCTCCGGCCCCGCCCCCGAGGCCACCCGGCGCGACGCCCGGCAGACCCTCAAGCTGAAACAGGAGAGCCCGCAGGCGACCGCCTATGAACGGGTCTCGACCACCTTCCCGGGCTCGGTCCTGAACGGCGTGATCATCCGCGAGGCGCCCGGCTACCGCAGTGAGCCGCAAAGCCATGAGGGCGAGGAAATCTTCTTTGTCCTCGAAGGCGCGCTCACCGTCGAACTCGAAGGCGAGCGGATCGAGCTGGCCGCCGGCGACAGCCTGCATTTCTCCTCTCACCGGCTGCATTCGACCTGGAACCACACCGACCGCGAGGCGGCGGTCCTGCATGTCTGCACCATGGATGTTTTCGGCGACCGCATCGCCGCCGCAGAGGATATCCCCGGCACCCGCGCCGGGCACGAGGCCGCCCTGCTCGAAGCGGCGGAGGAGCGGAAATGACCGCCTGGACCGGATTTGCCGAGGCCGCCGCCGGCGACGATCTCGACGCGCTCTTCGCGGCGCTCTGCGCTCTGGTGCAGGAAGAGATCGGCGCGCAGCTCTTTACCGTCATGACTTTCGATCCGGTCACCCGGCTGGCGAGCCGCACCTGGTCGAACAGGCCCGGAGAATACCCGCCCGGCGGCACCAAGGAGATGCCGCCCACCGACTGGGGCGCGCGGGTGCTGGACCGTCACGAACCCTTTGTCGCGCAGGTGCCCGAGGAATTCGCCCCGCATTTCCCCGATCACGAACTGATCGTCAGTCTCGGCTGCGAAAGCTGCCTCAACCTGCCGGTGGTCGTGGCCGGCGAGGTGCTGGGCACGCTCAACTGCCTCGACGTCGCGTATCACTACACGCCCGAGCGCGTCGCCCGCGCCGCGAGACTGATCGCGCCCGGCGCGCTCTGCCTGATGCTCGAGCGCAAGACCAACCCGGAAAGGACAGCCGCATGACCGAAACGGACCGCAGCCGCACCATCCGCGTCGCCACCGATGTGGGCGGCACCTTCACCGACATGGTCTGTTTCGAAACGGATCTGGAGACCGGCGCAAGCCGCATCACCACCGCCAAATCCGACACCACGCCGCCGGATTTCGAAAAGGGCGTTCTGAACGTGCTGGCAAAGGGCGGGGTCGATCCGGCCACGGTCGATTTCATGGCGCATGGCACCACCGTGGTCATCAACGCGCTGACCGAACGCAAGGGCGTCAAGGTCGGGCTGATCACCACCGAGGGCTTCCGCGACACGCTGGAGATCGCGCGCGGCAACCGGCCCGACTTCTTCAACCTGCATTATGTCAAGCCGGCGCCCTTCGTGAAACGCTACCTCCGGCGCGAGCTGCCCGGGCGAATGAACTACAAGGGCGAGGAGACGCAAGCGCTCGACCTCTCGGACCTTGCCGGGATCCTCGAGGATTTCCGGGCCGACGAGGTGCAGGCGATTGCCGTCTCGCTGCTGCATGCCTATGCCAACCCCGCCCATGAAGAGGCGCTTCTCGACGCGATCCGCGCGCTCTGGCCAGAGGTCTCGGCGGTGGGCTCGCACCAGATCAGCCGCGAGTGGCGGGAATACGAGCGGGGCAATTCCGCGGTGCTCTCGGCCTATGTCCAGCCCGTCGCCGAGCGCTATCTGCGCCGGCTGGAATCCGGACTGACCGAGGGCGGGTTCGGCGGCCAGCTCTATGTAATGCAGTCCAATTGCGGCATCGACAGCCTTGAGGCAACCGCCCGCATCCCGATCACCATGGTCGAAAGCGGCCCGGCGTCGGGCTTCTGGGGCGCCGCCGAGCTCGGCAAGCTGATCGGAGAACCCAATGTGCTGGCGCTCGATATCGGCGGCACCACCGCGAAATGCTCGCTGATCGAGGGCGGCGAGGTCAAGATCATGACCGACTACTGGATCGAGCGCGACCGCACCAGCGCCGGCTATCCGATCATGGTGCCGGTCGTGGATCTGGTCGAGATCGGCAATGGCGGCGGCTCGATCGCCTGGGTCGACGATTTCGGCAAGCTGCATGTGGGGCCGCAATCCGCCGGTGCCGTGCCCGGACCCGCCGCCTATGGCAAGGGCGGCAGCGAGGCGACCACGACCGACGCCAATCTCTGGCTGGGCCGGATCAACCGCGACTATTTCTGCGGCGGCGCGGTCGAGGCGGATATGGAAGCGGCGGGCGCCGCGCTACAGACCGTTGCCGACAGGCTCGGCGTCGACCGCGATCAGGCTGCACAGGGCATCGTGCGTATCGCCAACAACAACATGGTCAACGCGCTGAAACTGGTGTCGCTGAACCGCGGCCACGATCCGCGCGATTTCGTGCTGGTGGCCTTTGGCGGCGGCGGCGCCATGCATGCGGTCGCGCTGGCGCAGGAACTGGGCGTGAAGAAGGTGGTCATCCCCACCGGCGCCTCGGTATTCTCGGCCTGGGGCATGATGATGTCCGACCTGCGCCGCGACTATTTCCTCACCGCGCTCGCCGATCTGGGCGATGGCGCCGCAGCGGCGCTGGAAGCCCGCTTTGCCGAGACCGAAGCGCAGGCCCGCAACCAGTTCGCCGCGGAAGGCGTGGCCGCCGACAAGGTCGCACTCAAGCGCTTCGGCAAGTTCCGCTACCAGAACCAGGAACACACCGTCGAGGTGCCCATCGACGGCGCCGTGACCGAGGACGCGCTCGCCCGCATCGCCGCCGATTTCCACGACGCCTATGAAAAGGAATACACCTATCGCCTGGCCGCGCCGGTCGAGATGGTGGGCCTGCATGTCATCGCCTCCGCCGAGGTCGGCAAGCTGACACCGGTCGAGCAGCCGCTGAGCGACGCGCCGGCCGGCACCGCATCAAAGGGCCGCCGCAGTGTCGACTACGCGATTGAGGGCACTCACGAGGCCGAGATCTATGACGGCGAGAAGCTGCTGCCAGGCATGCGTTTCGACGGGCCGGCCATCGTCGAGGATCCGGGCACGACCATCGTCGTCCATCCCGGCAACAGGGTGGAGGTAGATCGCTGGGGCAATCTGCACATCCTGCTCTCCGTCACCGCCGAGACCCCGACGCTGGAGGCGGTCTGATGGCGCTCGACCCGATCACCAGCGAGATCATCCAGAACTCGCTCCAGGCCGCCGCCGACGAGATGTTCGTGGCGATGAAGAAAACCGCCATGTCCTCGATCATCTACGAGGTTCTGGACATGGGCACCGGCATTCTCGACGCGCAGGGCGAGATCGCCTCCTCCGGCGCCGGCATCCCGGCATTTGTCGGCGTGCTGGACAAGGCGGTCAAGGTCATCGCCGCCAAGTTCCCCGCCGACAAGGTGCGCGAGGGCGATGTCTACGCCACCAACGACCCGTTCTATGGCGGCGTCACACATCTCAACGACATCATCGTCGCCATGCCGGTCTTTGCCGGTGGCAGGCTGATCGCCTGGACCGCCAATATCGCGCATAACTCCGATGTCGGCGGCATGGCGCCCGGCTCGCTGACCGGTGAGGCGACGGAGATCTTTCAGGAAGGCCTGCGCCTGCCCGCCATCCAGCTGATCGAGGCGGGCACACCCATCGCGCCGGTCTTCGAGATCCTCAAGGTCAACAGCCGCATGCCGGACGTGTTGGAGGGCGACGTCTGGGCGGCGATTTCCTCGGTCCGGGTCGGGGCGCGGCGCCTGACCCAGCTGGCCGACAAATACGGGGTCGCGGCGTTCGAACAGGCGCTGTCCGACTTCATGGACCATGGCGAGAAGGTGTCGCGCGCGGCGCTGGCCGAGCTGCCCAAGGGCAGATATGCGCTCGACGAGGAACAGGACGACGGGTCGGTCTTCAACGTGAAGATCGAGATCACCGACGACCGCTTTATCGTCGATCTGCGCGACAACCCAGACCAATCGCCGGGGCCCACGAATTCCTGTCGCGACGGCGTCATGGTCGCGGCACAGATGCTGTTCAAATCGCTCACCGACCCGCGCGGGCTCGCCAATGCGGGCAGTTTCCGGCCCATTGAGCTGCTGACCCGCAAAGGCTCGGTTTTCGACGCGCAGGAACCGGCGGCGATGGGCTTTTACTACGAGCTGGAGCTGCGCGCCTACGATCTCATGTGGCGCTGCCTCGCGCCGCACATGGCCGACCGCCTGGGCGCGGGGCATTTCGCATCCGTCTGCGGCACCTTCATCGGCGGCATCCATCCCGATACCGGACGGCAATATACGATCATCGAGCCACAGGTCGGCGGCTGGGGCGCCGCCGCCGGGCGCGACGGCAACTCGGCGATCTTTTCCTCATTCCATGGCGAGACATACAACTGCCCCGCCGAGATCAACGAGGCGCGGAACGGCGTGATCATCGACCGGATGACGCTGAACACCGCCCCCGGCGGCGAGGGCCGCGAGACCGGCGGGCGCGGTGTGATCATCGACTACCGCACCCGTTCCGAGGCGGGCTATGTCACCGTCGGCTATACCCGCTCGCGTTTTCCTGCCTGGGGTCTGGATGGCGGCCACGCGGGCAGCCCCAACTATGTGCGCTTCATCCCGGCCGAGGGCGAGCCCCGCGAGTTCGCCTTCGTGTCGAACATGAAGACGCGGCCCGGCGACGTGATCCGGGTGATCACCGGCAATGGCGGTGGCCTGGGCGATCCAAAGGACCGCCCAAGCGACAAGGTCGCGGCGGATCTGCGCGACGGGCTCATCAGCGCCGATACGGCGCGCGACATCTACGGATACGAGGGAGAGGCGTGATGCCGAAGGACGTGGTCACCAACCGGATGGAGGCGCTGCGAACCGCGATGATCGCGGAAGGCATCGAGCTGCTGGCGCTCGGCCCCGGACCGCATATGCAATGGCTGCTGGGCTTTCAGCCGCATGCGGACGAGCGTCTGCTGCTGCTGCTCGTCACGCAGCAGAGCGCCGAATTCGCCATGCCCGCGCTGGAGGCCGACAGCGCCAGCCAGCATACCGACCTGCCAATGCATCCCTGGGCCGATGCGGAGGGGCCGGACGATGCACTCGACAGCGCGCTTGCGGCGGTGAATGGGAACGGCGCCATGACCGTAGCGGTCGACGAGGGCATGCGCGCGGATTTCGCGCTGGCCCTGCTCGACCGGCTGCCCGGCGCGCGGCATGTCTTCACCCCCTCGACGCTTGGCCGGCTGCGCATGAAGAAAGACGAGGACGAGCGCGCCCGGCTCAAGGCCAGCGCCCTGCTCGCAGACGAGGCGATGACAGCCGCCTTCGCCGCGATCCGGCCCGGCATGACCGAGAACGCGGTCAAACAGATCGTGGAGGAGCGGTTTGCCAGGGATGGCGCCAGCCTGGAATTCGCGATCATCGGCACCGGCGGCAACGGCGCTTTCCCGCATCACCACACCGGCGACACGGTAATCCAGGCGGGCGACGCTATCGTGATCGACATCGGCGCGCGGCTCGGCGGCATGCCTTCCGACATCACCCGCATGTGCGTCGTCGGCGAAAAGCCCGAGGGCTATGACGAGATCCACGCCATCGTCGAGGGCGCCGTGCAGGCGGCCATGCGCGCGGCGAAACCGGGTGTGACCGCGCGCGAGATCGACGCGGCGGCGCGCAATCACATCGCACAGGCGGGCTATGGCGAGAACTTCCTTCACCGCACCGGCCACGGGCTCGGCATCGAAGTGCATGAACCGCCCTACATGACCGGCTCGTCCGACACGGTGCTGGAGGAGGGAATGGTGTTTTCCATCGAGCCCGGGATCTACCTCACCGGCCGGTTCGGGCTGCGGCTCGAAGAGATTGTCTATCTGACCGCCGACGGCGCCGAGCGCTTCTCGGAACTGCCGCGCGACGTGACCGTGGTCGGAGGCTGAGCGGTGGCCGCCGACCCCTTCACACGCGCGGTCATCCAGGCCGGGCTGACGGCTGCGGCGGACGAGATGTTCGCCGTGCTGAAAAAGACCGCCATGAGCCCGATCATCTACGAGGTGCTCGACGTTGGCACCGGCATCACCGATGCAGAGGGCGAGATCGTCTCCTCGGGCGCCGGCATTCCCGGTTTTGTGGGCGTTCTCGACAAGGCGGTGAAGCGGATCGTGGCACTGCACGGACCGACGGTGAAGGACGGCGATGTCTTTGTGACCAACGATCCCTACTGGGGCGGGGTCACGCATCTCAATGATGTGGTGGTGGCGCAGCCGGTGTTTGTCGAGGGCAAGTTGCTGGCCTGGACCGCCTCCATCGCGCATTGGAACGACGTGGGTGGGATGACGCCCGGTTCGATGCCCGCCGACGCGGTCGAGATCTTTCAGGAAGGGCTGCGCCTGCCCTGTATCCGGCTGTTCGACGGCGGGCGCCGCATCGACGCGGTGTTCGACATCATCGCCACGAATTCCCGCCTGCCCGATTTCGTCATGGGCGATCTCTGGGCGCAGATCTCCGCCGGGCGGCGGGCGGCGAAACCCATTGCCGAGATGGCCGCGACCTACGGCACGGAGAGCTTTCGCGACGCCATCGCAGCGGCCTTTGCCGAGGGCGAGGCCCGTGCCCGCAGCGGGCTCGCCGCGCTGCCCAAAGGACGTTACCCGGTGGCGCAGGAGCAGGACGAGGGCGAGACCTGGCACGCGGTGATCGAGATCACCGACGAGGCCTTCACCGTCGATCTTACCGGAGCGCCCGATCAGAAACGGGGGCCGTTCAACACCTCGCGCGACGGCACGCTCATCGCCTGCCAGCTTATCTTCAAGGTTCTGACGGATCCGGCACTCTACGCCAATGCCGGCTCCTTCCGCCCGCTGAAGGTGATCACCCGGCCCGGCACGATCTTCGAGGCCGAGGCGCCGGCACCGCACGGTTATTACTCGGAGACACGGATCCGCCTCTCGGACATGTTGTGGCAGACCATGGCCCAGGTTCTGCCCGACCGCCTGCCCGCCGGTCATTTTGCCTCGATCTGCGGCACGGTGATCGCCGGGATCCATCCCGATACCGGGCGGCGCTACACGATGGTCGAGCCGCAGATGGGCGGCTGGGGCGCCACCGCCGAGCGCGACGGGCTAGACGC
The DNA here is from genome assembly GCF_017311415.1 of Salipiger abyssi. Classification (GTDB taxonomy): domain Bacteria; phylum Pseudomonadota; class Alphaproteobacteria; order Rhodobacterales; family Rhodobacteraceae; genus Salipiger; species Salipiger abyssi_A. The sequence continues at coordinate 236,320 of NZ_JAEKIS010000004.1, forward strand.
GATGTATTCCACCAATCACGGCGACACGTTCAACTGCCCGGTCGAGATCTGCGAGGCGCGCTATGGCATCGATGTCGGCTGGCGGCAGCTGTCGGAAAGCCCGGCCGGCAAGGGCCTGCACAGCGGCGGGCGCGGCCTCTCGACCTGCTACCGCCCGCGCGGTCGCGCCACGCTTGCCGCCGGCTACAGCCATACCCGCGTGCCGGTCTGGGGCGCCAATGGCGGCGATTGCGGCGGGCGCAACCGCATCGCCATAGAGCGCCGCGACGGCGGCACAGAGGCCTTCGCCTTCGCCTCGGGCATCGTGCTCGAACCCGGCGACGCGCTGCGGATCGACACCGCGAATGGCGGCGGCTGGGGACCGCCCGCCTCCAACAATGAAGAGACCCCATAACAAAACCAACCAACGACGGACCAACAGAGGACGGAAACAGATGACAATGATGACGAGGCTCGGCCTCCTTGCCTGCTCTGCCGCGATGTTCCTCGCGGCCCCCCTTGCCGCACAGGAACGGCCCCTGCGGCTGGACGAAGCCGCCGTCGGCGAAATCGACCCCGCCAAGGGATCGGATTACGCCGATACCGTGCTGGGCGTGAATCTCTACGAAGCGCTGGTCTATCCCAAACAGGGCGGCCCCGGCGTGCAGCCCTGGCTCGCCAGCGATTGGACAATCGACGGGCTCACCTACACCTTCACCCTGCGCGACGGCGCAACATTCGCCGGCGGCAACCCGGTGACCGCCGCCGACGTGGTCTATTCCTATGACCGCCTGATGGCGCTCGGCCAGGGCCCCTCGTCGCTTTTCGAGGGCCGGGTCGAAAGTATCGAAGCCGTCGATGACAGCACCGTTGCCATCACCCTCACCGCACCCTTCGCACCTTTCCTCGCGTCGCTGGTGCAGCTGTCGGTGGTCGACAGCAAACTGGCCATGGAACATCAGGCCGAGGGGGATTTCGGAGAATTCGGCGATTACGCCTCGGCCTGGCTCTCCTCGGCCTCCGCCGGCTCCGGCGCCTATATGACCAGCGAGCACGACCCGCAGATCGAAACCGTGATGGTGCCGAATCCGAACTACACCGGCCAGGCGATGGATCCGCTGGCCCCCGACGAGGTGACCTATCGCTACTCGCTCGAAGCCTCGACCGTGCGCGCGCTGATGTCGCGCGGCGAGCATGACATCTCGTCGCTCTGGCTGCCGCCGGAGGTTCTCAAGGCGATGGAGGCGGACGGTACCGTGCATCTGGCCGCCGAACCGGGCGGCACGGGCGAGTACATCATGCTCAACACCCGCCGCCCACCGCTCGACGACGTGCATTGCCGGCTGGCGCTGACCTATGCCTACGACTACGCCACCACCTTGCAGCTGCTGGCGGTGACCGATGACATGGCACAGGGCATCGCGATGAACGGCGCCCTGCCCTCGGGACTCTACGGTGCCGATCTCGACCGGCCGATGCCCACGCAGGACATGGACAAGGCCCGGGAGGAGCTCGAGCTCTGCCAATATGCGCCGGACGAATATCCGCTCGATCTCGCCTGGATTGCCGAGGTGCCCGCGCGCGAGCGGCTGGCGCTGCTGATGCAGGCGACCTTCACCCAGCTCGGCATGGACGTGAAGGTGACGCGGACGCCCTGGGCGCTGATCACCCAGCAGGTGACCGAACCGGAAACCGCGCCGCACGCCATCGAGATCGCCGTGTCGATCCGCACGCCGGACACGGATTCGCTGATGTACAACATGTACAGTTCGACTGTCCCGCATACCTGGATGTCGGCCTCCTATCTCGCCGATGACGAGGTCGATGGGTATCTCGAAGCCGGTCGCACCGAGACCGACCCCGAAGCGCGGGCAGAGATCTACCGCAATCTGAACGCCCGCCTGCGCGATCTGGCCCCGGCGATCTATGCCTACGAGTTCACCGGCGTCTACGGCATCCGCAACGGCATCGAGGTTCCCAATCTCGAAGAAGAGGGAAAGCTCTATCCGATCTCTGCCTTCTCGATGTTGTTCAAGGACATCCGGGTCACCGACTGACCCTCCGGGCTCCGGGGGGATGCTCCCGGAGCCATCCGACCATCAGGAGAGTTCCATGCGCATTCTGTGGGAGACCCCGGCCGGCGGCGATGCCGAAGAGGCACGCGTAACCGTCATGCCGCGACAGGCTTGCCCGGAGGGGCGCGCGGCGCCGGATACCTGCGACCAAGGGGAGGGCTGATCCAATGTCCCCGGTTCTGCGTCTTCTCCTCCAGCGGCTCGCCATCTCCGTCCTTGTGCTGATCGGCGTGTCGATCCTGATCTTCTTCATCGCCCGCATCGTGCCCGGCGATCCCGCCCGCATCGCGCTCGGCCCCAATGCCTCGCAGGCACAGGTCGATGCGCTGCGTGAGGCGCGGCATCTCAACGACCCCATCGTCGTGCAATATGGCTGGTTCCTGCGCGACATGCTGAACGGCGATCTCGGCACCTCGCTTTATACCAAGCGCCCGGTCACCCAGGATATCGCCACCTATTTCCCCGCGACGCTGGAGCTGGTGCTCTATGCCGGCGCCATGATGATCCTGCTGGGCCTGCCGCTGGGCCGGCTCGCCGCGCGGTTCCAGCGGCGCTGGCCCGACCATCTGGCACGGCTGCTTTCGGTCATCGCGGTCTGTACGCCGGCCTTTGTCTGGGGCGTGATCCTGCAACTGAGCTTTGCCTATATCTGGCCGATCTTCCCGCTCGAGGGGCGGCTGTCGAACGGCGTCGACGCGCCCGCCGCGATCACCGGGTTCTATACGCTCGACGCATTGCTGGCCGGTCAGATCGGCACGTTTTTCGACGCGCTCTATCACCTCATCCTGCCGGCCACGGCGCTGGCGCTCTCGGGCATCGGCCAGACCGCGCGGCTCACACGGTCCTCGATGATCGAGACCTACCGGCAGCCTTTCATCGGCATGGCGCGGGCCTATGGCTTTCGCGAGACCCGGATCTCGCGCCGTTTTGCCTTCTGGCCTTCGCTGATCCCGACGCTGACCATCCTCGGGCTCGATTTCGCCGCGATGCTCGCCAATGCCTTCCTCGTCGAGCGGGTCTTTGTCTGGCCGGGGCTCAGCCGCTACGGGGTCGAGGTGATCCTGCGCAAGGATCTCGACGCCATCGTCGGCGTCGTACTCGTCATCGCGGCGATGTTCCTGATAACCAACCTGATTGTCGATCTGATCGTCTCGATCATCAATCCGCGCATCCGCCTGGCGGAGAGAAAGGCGAAAGCATGAGTGGCAAATCCTCCTCGGTGGCCTGGACCGAATTCCGCTCCAACCCGATCTCGATCCTGGGGCTCGTGCTTGTGGTGTTCTGCATTGCGCTCGCGCTCTTTGCCGATGTCATCACCCCCTACCCCGCCCATGTCGGCCCAATCGGCGATTTCACCGCGATCAACCAGGCGCCCTCGGCGGCGCACTGGTTCGGCACCGACACAATCGGGCGCGATCTTCTGACCCGCATCGTTTACGGTTTCCGCCTGTCGCTGCTGATGGCGGTGCTGGTGCTGTCGATCTCGATGCCGGTGGGGGTGATCCTCGGCCTGTTCGCCGGCTATCTCGGCGGCTGGGTGGAGTTTGTGCTGATGCGGCTCACCGACATCTTCCTCGCGATCCCGCCGTTGGTACTGGCCATGGCGATCATGGGGTTCCTGCCCGCCACGCTGACCAACGCCATGCTTGCGGTGACGGTCATGTGGTGGCCCTGGTATACGCGGCTCGTCTACAACGTCGTCCGCGCCGAGGCGCGCGAGGGCTATGTGCTGGCCGCCGAGGTGATCGGCGCCTCGCCGCTGCATCTGATGTTCCGCGAGATCCTGCCCAATTGCGCCCCCGCCGTGCTGACCAAGCTGACGCTCGATATCGGCTTTGTCGTGCTCATGGTCTCCTCGCTCTCCTTCCTCGGCCTCGGCGTGCAGCCGCCGACGCCCGACCTCGGTTCCATGGTGGCGGACGGGGCGAAATACATGCCCGACGCCTGGTGGCTGTCGATCTTTCCGGCGCTCGCGATCATGATCCTCGTGCTTGGCTTCAACCTGCTGGGCGACGGGCTGCGCGAAGCCTTCGACGCGGAGGTGTGAGCATGTCTTGCGTTCTCAGGATCAAGGATCTCACTCTCGGCTTCCGCAAGGGACGGCAGACCGCGCAGGTGCTGCACGGCGTCTCGCTGCATGTCGCTGCCGGCGAAAAGGTCGCGCTGGTAGGCGAAAGCGGCTCGGGCAAATCGGTGACGGCGCAGCTCGCGCTCGGGCGGCTGCAACAAGAGCGCGGCACACTGACCACCGGCGCCATCGAGGTGGTCGGCCACGACCTCATCGCACGACCCGAGGCCATGGCGCCCGAGCGCGGGCACCGGATGACGATGATCTTTCAGGATCCGACCTCGGCGCTGAACCCGGTCTTTCGCATCGGCGAGATCTTTGCCGAAGTGCTGCGCTCCGGCGGGCGCAGGGTCTCGGAAGCCGCCGCCCGCGAGCGCGCGCTGAAGGCGCTGGCCGAAGTGCATATCCCCGACCCGGCACGCGCGCTCGACAGCTACCCGTTCCAGCTTTCGGGTGGCATGAACCAGCGGGTGATGATCGCCATGGCGCTGGTCAACGAGCCCGAGCTGCTGCTCGCCGACGAGCCGGGCACCGCGCTCGACGTGACGGTGCAGGCCCAGACCCTGCGGCTGATGGACGATCTGGTGACCCAGAAGGGCACGGCGGTGCTGTTCATCTCGCACAACCTCTCGGTTGTGCGAGAGTTTGCCGACCGGGTCTATGTGATCTACCGGGGCCGCATCGTCGAGCATGGCCGTACCGCCCAGCTCTTCGCCGATCCGCGCCACCCCTACACGCAGGCGCTGCTGTCGGCGGCGCCAAAGCTGATCGGCGGCGGGCTGCCCGATCTTCCCGAGCATTCCGACGCCTTCCGCGAGCCGCTGGTCGTGCATGAGGGCTGCGGCGAACCCGGTGAGGTGCCCGCATGAGCGATGTTCTTCTTCGCACCACGCGGCTGAGCAAGATCTTCAAGACCGGCGATCACGAGGTGAAGGCGCTGGACGATGTGGATTTCGACGTGCGGCGCGGCGAATGCCATGCGGTGGTGGGCGAAAGCGGATCGGGCAAATCGACGCTGGCCAATATCATCCTCGGCATCCACCACTCCAGCTTCGGCGAGATGCAGTTCGACGGCAAGCCGCTGCACCAGTACCGCCCCCGCGCGATGAAGCGGCGCATCCAGCTCGTGCAGCAGAACCCGCTATCTTCTCTCAACGGACGGCGGCGGATCGGCAAATCGGTGCGGCTGCCGATGGATGTGCACGGTTTGGGCGAACGCCGCGACCGCGCCCGCAAGGTCGAGGAGCTGCTGGTCGAGGTCGGGCTGGAACCCGAGATGGCGCGGCGCACGCCGGCCTCGCTGTCGGGAGGTCAGCGCCAGCGCGTGGCCATTGCCCGGGCGCTCGCCGCCGAGCCGGACCTGATCGTGCTCGACGAGCCGACCTCGGCGCTAGACGTGCTGGTGCAGGCAAGGGTTCTAAAGCTGCTCGACCGGCTGCGTCGCGACCGCGGGCTGACCTATGTCTTCATCACCCATGACCTCGCGGTGGTCAGGGCCCTGGCCGATCGCATCAGCGTCTTTGCCGAGGGCAAGCGGGTGGAGACCGGCAGCGCCGACGAGATCTTCAGCACGCCGAAGGCGGCCTTCACCCGACAGCTCATCGGCGCGGTGCCGGTGGCCAGCGCCGATGAAGAAGCGATGCGCGACGCGATCCGGGAAACCGGGCGCGCGCCGGGCTGAGAGCAGCAGGAAAGGAACAGAGGTGGCAACGCGCATCGGCGTCGATATCGGCGGCACCTTCACGGATCTGATCTATTACGACGAGACCACCGGCGAAACAGTCGAGGGCAAGGTGCCCACCGTCCCGCACGCGCCGGAGGAAGGCGTGATTCACGCGGTCGAGGCGCATGTTCCCCCCGGTGTGATCGTCGATGCCGCCTATTTCCTGCACGGCACCACGGTCGGGCTGAACGCACTGCTGGAACGGCGCGGCGCCGAGGTCGGCCTGCTCGCCACGCAGGGCTTTCGCGATGTGCTGGAGATCCGGCGCGGCGACCGGGCGGAGATGTATAACCTCTTCTGGCGGCAGCCCCCCGCGCTGGTCCCCCGCCGCCGCAGGCTGGAAGTGCCGGGGCGGATCATGGCGGACGGCTCCGTGTACGTCGCGGTCGACGAGGATGCCGCCCGCACCGCGATCCGGGCGCTGATGCGGTTCGGGGTCGATGCCATCGCCGTGGCGCTGATCAACGCCTGGGCCAATCCCGAGCACGAGCTGCTGGTCGAACGGCTCATCCGCGACGAGGGGTTCGCGGGCGGCATATCGCTCTCGCACCGGATCTCGGGCGAATACCGCGAATACGAGCGCACATCGACCACCGTGATCGACGCCTTTGTCCGCGGGCGGATGTCGAACTATCTGCGCCGGCTCGAACGCCGCCTGCGCGATCTGGGCTTTACCGGCACCGCGCTCATCACCCGGTCGGGCAGCGGCTCGATGAGCTTTGCCGAGGCCGAGGACCGCCCCTTCGAGACCATCATGTCCGGCCCGGTGGGCGGGGCGCATGGCGCCTCGGAATTCGCCCGCAGCCTGGGGATCGACGCGCTGATCACCGCCGATGTGGGCGGCACAAGCTTCGACACCGCGCTGATTCTCGGCGGGGAGCCGCAAGTTCTCTACGAGGGGATGATCGACGGCATGCCGGTGCAGACCGCCTGGGTGGATGTGCGCTCCATCGGCGCGGGCGGCGGGTCGCTCGCGCAGGTGGATCGCGGCGGGCTGATGCGTGTCGGCCCGCAATCGGCCGGCGCGGTGCCCGGCCCGGCCTGTTACGGCAAGGGCGGCACACAGCCCGCCCTCACCGATGCGGCGGCCTATCTGGGCATGCTCGGCCCGGGCGAGCTCGCCTCGGGGATCACGCTGGATATCGGCGCCTCGGAGGCCGCGCTCGCGCGCGTCGCCGAGACCCTGGGCCAGGAGGTCGAAACCGTGGCCACAGGCGTGCTTCGCATCGCCGCCGCCGCAATGGGCGGGGCGATGCGCGAGTTGACCGTGGAACAGGGGCTCGATCCGCGCGGCATGACGCTGCTGCCCTTCGGCGGGGCCGGGCCGCTGATGGCCTGCCTGCTCGCGGAGGATCTCGGTATGAGCCGCATCGTGCTGCCGCCCTTCGCCGGCAATTTCTCGGCCTGGGGCCTGCTGGGCGCCGACCGGGTGCAGTCGGCGAGCCGCACCATGGTCGCCGATCTCGACACCGCCGGGCTGAGCCGCGCTCAGGCGCTGCTCGACGCGCTGCTGGCCGAACTCGAAGCGCGTGGCGCACGGCCCGGCAAGGCCACGGCCGCGGCCCGGCTCGACCTGCGCTACAAGGGGCAGGAGCATTCGCTGTCGGTCGATCTGCCGCTCGACGGCGCGACCATCGCCGACGACACCGATGACATCCGCGCCGCCTTTGCCGCGGAATATCAAAAGACCTTCGGCGGCACGCTGGACGAGCAGATCGAAACAGTGGCCGTTCGCGCCACCTATACCGAGGCTCTCGCCCCTCGCGAGATCCGGGTGCCGGCGCCGCAGCCCGCCCCGGCGGAGACCACGACGATCGAGACACATTCCTTTGCCCTGAACCGCCGCACGGCCTTTGCCATCCTCCCGCGCGGCAGCATCGCGGGAGCGACAACGGGCCCCTGCATCGTGACCGAAACCACCTCGACCCTCTATGTCGATGCCGGCTGGACGATCCGCCCCGGCGGGCAGGGCGAGCTGATCCTGGAGCGCAAGGAGATCTGAGCCATGGAGACCATCCTGCACAAGGCCGGCCAGTCGCGCACCGCGCCCTCCGACCCGGTCGATCCGATCACCACCGAAGTCGTGCGCCATGCGCTGAACTCGGCCGCGAACCAGATGAAACGGGCGCTGGTGCGCACCGCATTCAGCCCGGTGATCTATGAGGTGCTCGACTTTGCCGTAGCGCTCTACGATCGCGACGTGCGGCTGCTCGCCCAGGCGCCCAGCCTGCCGATGTTCATGGGCACACTGAACTTCTGCGTCATCGAGGCGGTCAAAGGCATCGGCGGGGAGGAAAACCTCAATGACGGCGATATCATCATTTACAACTGGCCCTATGGCACCGGCTCACATCCGCAGGATCTGGCCGTGGTGATGCCGGCCTTTCACGAGGGCAAGCTGGTGGGCTATGCCGCGATCAAGGGCCACTGGCTCGATATCGCGGGCAAGGATCCCTACTGCACCGACACGATCGACGTCTTTCAGGAGGGCACGATCTATCCCGGTGTAAAGATCGTCGAGGCGGGCAGGATGGTCGAGCCGATCTACCGGATCATCCTGGCCAATTCCCGGGTGCCCAAGATGATCGCTGGCGACCTGAATGCCGAGATCGTCGGCGTGCGCACCGGCGTGCGCGCGCTTCTCGAAGTCGTCGCGCGCCACGGGCTGGCGGAGTTCGGTCGCGCCGTGGAGGAGATGTTCGACCATGGCGAGCGTGTCGTGCGCACCTATTTCGAGGCGATCCCCGACGGCACCTATTCCGGCTCCGGCGTGATGGACGACAATGGGGTGGAACCGGGGCAGATCCCCTTCGACATCACGGTGATCGTCGAGGGCGACAGCGTGCGGCTGGATTATTCTGCCGCGCCGCCGCAGCAGGCTGGGCCAATCAACTGCCCGGTGCCGTCGACCATCTCCACCAGCCGCGTGGCGATCTCGATGCTGGCGGGCATGGGCGAGGCACCGAACGAAGGCCATTTCCGCGCCATCGAGGTGGTGACCCGGCCCGGCACCATGTTCCACCCCCTGCCGCCCGCGCCGTGCTTTCTCTATGGCTGGCCCGCCGTGCAGGCCATCGAAGCGGTCTATCAGGCGCTCAGCCATGCCGCGCCCGAGATCGTGCCCGCCATGTCCGGTGGCTGCATCTGCTCGCTGGTCCATTGGGGCACGCGCGAAAAGACCGGCGAGCCCTGGGCCGATGGCGCGCCGCATCCGGTGGGACAGGGCGCCTGGAAGGGCCATGACGGCGGCACGATGCTTCATATCGCGGAAAGCGCGACACGGTTCTCGCCGGTGGAGGTCTGGGAAAGCCGCAATCCGTGGCTCGTCGAGTGCATGGAACTGGTGCCCGACAGCGGCGGACCAGGCCAGTGGCGCGGCGGCATGGGCGTGGATTTCGCCTTTCGGATGCTGGAGGACACCTATGTGACGACCTCGGTCGAGCGCACCGAAAACGGCCCCTGGGGTCTGGCAGGCGGCAGCGGCGGGCGGGCCAATGCGGTTCGGATAGAACGCGCCGGCGGCGCCGTTGAAAACCGGCCCAAGGCGACGCGCATCCCCATGCCGAAAGGTGATCTCCTGCGGCTGCGCACCGGCGGCGGCGGCGGTTATGGCGCCCCGGGAGACAGAGCGCCGGAGGCGGTGCTGGCGGATCTCGAAGACGGCTATATCACCGAGGACTACGCCCGCCGCCACCATCCGCATGTGCCGCTGCCGGACCGCAAGTCTTAGGCCTCACCCTCCATACCCGCCGCAGTCCTTTCGCAAAGGGACAGGGCGCCGATCAGCATAACATATCCGTATATCAACTGAACGCATTGATATTTGCGTTATGGCAGCCCGAGCCGCTTAATCCTCGCGACATTTTCCTGCGACGGTGAGAGCAAGGTGACGGATCTGGGCACTTGGGATATCGTGGTGGTCGGCGGCGGACTCGTCGGCACGGCCACGGCGCTCGGCATGGCGCGGGACGGCGCACGGGTGCTCATCCTCGACGCCTCCGACACCAGCTTCCGCGCGAGCCGCGGCAATTTCGGGCTGGTCTGGGCGCAGAGCAAGGGCGCAGACAGCCGCGACTACGCCAGTTGGACCCGCAGCGCCGTCCGCGCCTGGCCCGACCTTCAGGACGAGCTGCGCGACCTCGCCGGCGTCGATACCCATTACGAGACCGGGCTGGGGCTGCATCTCTGCCTCGGCGCGGCGGAATTCGACACCCGCGCCGCCATGATACGTCGTGTCATGGCGCACAATCTGCCGGGCGACGATGTGCGCATGATCGGCCGCGACGAGCTGGCCGCGATCATGCCGGGCATCGGCCCGGAGGTCAGCGGCGCCTCGGTTTCCTCGCTGGACGGCGCCTGTCATTCGCTGGCGCTCTATCGCGGGCTCAGCCTCGCGGCGCAGCAGGCGGGCGCGACGCTGATGTCGAATATCGCCGTGACGGCCATCATCCCCGAGGACGCGGGGTATCGCGTCGAGGCCGAAGGGCTCTGCGCCCGCGCCGGAAAGGTGCTGATCGCGGCGGGGCTGGCGACCAACGATCTCGCCCGGCCCTTCGGCTTTCCCGAGATCGTGCGGCCGCAGAAGGGCCAGATCCTGGTGACCGAGCGCAGCGCCCCTGTGCTGCCGGCGGTGACCTCCGGCCTGCGACAGACCGCCGAGGGCACGATCCTGATCGGCGACACCAAGGAAGAGACCGCCGAAGACCGCTCGACCGGCGCCGGCATGCGCCAGCTCGCCAGCCGCGCGGTGCGGCTGTTCCCGGCCATCGGCGGGCTGCGGATCGTGCGCAGCTGGGCCGCGCTGCGCGTGCTCACCCCGGACGGCCACCCGGTCTATGACGAATCCCCGACACATCCCGGGATCTTCGTGGCCACGACCCATTCCGGCGTGACCCTCGCACCGGCCCACCGGGGGCCGCTCGCGCAGTGGATCATGAACGGGCAGAGGCCCCCGGAATTCGCCAGCTTTACGGCGCAACGCTTTCAACAACCAAACTGAAAAAACCAACAGGACAACACCATGACATATACCCGTCTTTCCCTCGCCTCCCTGCTTGCCGCCGGCCTTCTTGCCGCGCCCGCCAGCGCCGATGTCAAATGGACCTTCGGCGGCATCAACCCGCCCGGCGCGCCGGTCACCCAGGCCTCCAAGCGTTTTGCCGAACTGGTGACCGAGCGCACCGAGGGCCGCGTGCAGATCGACTTCTACGAAGGCTCGCAGCTCGGCTCCGGCCCGGCGCAGATCGAGGCCATGTCGGTGGGCGCTCAGGAGGGCTATATCTCCTCCGGCTCCAACGCCTCGAACCTGGTCAAGGAATTCGGCGTGGTCGACATTCCCTTCGTCTTCGAGGATCAGGACCACTTCCTTGCCTTCATGGAAAGCGATCTTGCCGCCGGGCTCCAGCAGCGGCTGCGCGACGAGTTCAACGTCCGTATCCTCGCCACCAACTGGTTCCGCCTGCCCCGCGTCTTCCTGACCAAGGAATCCTGCGTCGAGAGCCCCGAGGACATCGCCGGCAAGCGCGCCCGCTCGCCCAACCTGCCGATGTTCGTCGCCGGCTGGGAATCCATCGGCACCGTGCCGGTCACCATCTCCTATGGCGAGACCTATATGGCGCTGAGCCAGGGCGTCGCCGACATGGCCGAAAGCGCCGGCGAGCAGGTCTTCTCCTCGAAATTCTACGAGGTGCTGCCCTATGTGACCGACGCGCAGATGATGTATCCGCAGAACTCGGTCTATGTCGCCGAAAGCGCCTTCCAGCAGCTTTCCGACGAGGACAAGGCCATCGTCACCCAGGCCGCAGAGGACGCGGGTGATTACTTTGTCTCGCTGGTCGAGGAGCAGACCGCGCCCAACCGCGCCACGATGGAGGTCGAGGGCGTGACCTTCTGCGAGATGTCCGCCGAGACCCGCGCGGCCTTCTCCGCCAAGGTCGCGGCTTCGGTTCCCACCTTCGAGGAAGAGGGGCTGCTGCCCGAAGGCTGGTGGGATCAGATCCAGGCGATGAAGTAATCCCGCCGCCGCGCGGACAGGCGCCGCGGGCCGGTTTCCGGCCCGCGCAACCCCAACCCGGACCCTTGCCATGACAACCCTGCTTTCCGGCCTGCACCGCCTGACGCTCTGGTTCTGCGCGGCGCTTGCGGTGGCGATCATCGGCGCGCTCAGCGTCCAGATCGTCTCGCGCTACGTGTTCAACGCGCCGGTTCACATGACCGACGACATCGCGGAAATCTCGCTGATCTGGATGACCTTTCTGGGCGCTGCCCTGGTCTATCGCGAGGGCGGCCATATCGGGCTCGACCTGCTCGACAATCTCACCCGCCCGGCGCTGCGGCGCTGGCTGCGCATCGTGCTGCACCTGCTGGTGGTGGCGGTGCTGGCCTATATCATCACCCAGGTGCGCCAGCTCTACCCGCTGATGTCGCGGCTGGAATTCGGCACCGTGCCCAAGGGGCCGCTGACCTCGAAATTCATGCTGATCCTGCTGCCCTTCGGCATCGGCGCGGGCATGACCATTCTCTTCGCGCTGGAGGCGGTCTGGACCGAGCTGCGCGGCGCACCGGCGGAGGCCGACACATGACCACCGCGATCTTTCTCGCGCTCTTCTTCGGGCTGCTGATCCTCGGCCTGCCGGTCGCCTATACAATGCTGGTGACCTCGGCGGTCTATATCCTGCTGGCTGGGCTGCCGGAGATCCAGCTCACCCTGCGCGCCTCGGGCGGCATCGAGAGCTTTTCGCTGCTGGCGATCCCGATGTTCCTGCTGGCCGGCAACCTGATGAACGGCATGGGCGTGACCGAACGCATCTTTGCCTTTGCCGGGGTGCTGGTGCGCCACATCACCGGCGGGCTGGGCCATGTCAACGTGGTGGCCTCGATCCTGTTTGCCGGCATGTCCGGCTCTGCCGTCGCCGATGCCGGCGGGCTCGGTTCGGTCGAGATCCGCGCCATGGAGCAGGCCGGCTATTCCAAGCGCTTCTCCGCCGCCGTCACCGCCGCATCGGCCACCATGGGGCCGATCATCCCGCCCTCGATCACGCTGGTGGTCTATGGCTTCCTCGCCGAGGAATCCGTCGGGCGGCTGTTTCTCGGCGGCGCGCTGCCGGGGCTGCTGAGCGGCTTTGCCCTGATGGTGATCATCTACCTGCTCGTCGTCACCGGGCGCGAGACCGCGCCGCGCCTGCCGCGCGCCAGCTTTGCCGAGGTGGTCACCGCCTTCTGGCGTGCCCTGCCCGCGCTGATGGCGCCGGTGATCCTGCTCGGCGGCATCCTCGCCGGCGTCTTCACCCCCACCGAAGCCTCGGTCGTGGTGGTGCTCTATATCCTGGTGATCGGCACGATCTCCATGGGGTTCGACCGCCGGCAGATCGCCGAGGCGCTGCTCGGCACCGTGCGGACCTCGGCGGCGACGCTCTTCATCATCGCGGTCTCCGCGGTCTTCGGCTGGATCATCTCGATCCAGCGGCTGCCGCTGGAGATGGTCGGGCTGATGCAGGATCTCTTCGTCTCCAAGGCGGCGGCGATCGCGCTGATCATCGTGATCCTGCTGATCGTCGGCATGTTCATGGAGGTGCTGGCGGCGCTGGTGCTCTTGGTACCGACGCTGCTGGCCATCGCGTCGAGCTTTGACATCGACACGGTGCATCTGGGGGTGACCGTGGTGGTGACCATGATGATCGGCACCATCACCCCGCCGGTGGGGCTCGTGCTCTACACCGTGATGACCGTGGCCGACATCCGGATGGGCGAGCTGACCCGCTCGCTGGCCCCCTTCTACCTGGCGATGATCGCCGTGGCGCTTCTGGTGGCCTTCGTGCCGCAGATCACGCTGTTCCTGCCCGATCTGCTGATGCCGACGGCGCAATAAGACTGACTGCAAAGGACCTGACACAATGTACCGTATCGGCTTCGATGTGGGCGGCACCTTCACCGATTTCACGGCCCTCGAGACCGGAACCGGCAAAGCCATCCACTTCAAGACCTCCTCCACGCCGCACGATCCGTCCGAGGCGATCGAGACCGGCCTGCGCCACTATGTCGAAGAGCTGGGCGTCGCGCCCGAGGCCTTCGAATTCGTCGGCCACGGCACCACGGTGGCCACCAATATGGTGATCGAGCGGCGCGGCGTGCCGACCGGGCTGATCACCACGAAAGGCGCGCGCGACGTGCTGGAGATCGGGCGCCAGACCCGCCCACATCTCTACGATTATGCCATTACCAAACCCGAGCCGCTGGTCGAGCGCTACATGGCGCTGGAGGTCACCGAGCGGCTGAACGCCGATGGCGACGTGCTGGAGCCGCTGAACGAGGATGAGGTGCGCAAGGCCGCCGAAACCCTGCGCGACGCCGGCGCCGAGGCGGTGGCGATCTGCTTCCTGCATGCCTATCGCGACGGGCGCCACGAACGCCGCGCCGCCGAGATCGTGCGCGAGGTGCTGCCAAACGCCTATGTCTCGATCTCGTCCGAGGTGCTGCCGGAGTTCCGCGAGTTCGAACGTTTCTCGACCACGGTGATCAACGCCTATGTCGGGCCGCGCATGGACCGCTATCTCGAACGCTTCCTGCAACGGCTGGCCGATATCGGCATCGAAAGCGCGCCGCGCACGATCCATTCCAATGGCGGGCTGATGTCGGTGGACGCGGTGCGCAGCTTCCCCGTGCGCACCTGCCTTTCGGGTCCGGCGGCGGGCGTGGTGGGCGCGGCCAAGGTCGCCGGCGTCTCGGGCTATCCCAACATCGTCACCTATGATGTCGGCGGCACCTCCACCGATGTGTCGCTGGTCGAAGAGGGCCGCCCGGCCTTCACCACCTCGCGGCTGGTGGCGGATTACCCGGTGCGCTGCCCGATGCTGGATATCAACGTGATCGGCGCCGGCGGCGGCTCCATCGCGGCGCTGGACGATGCCGGTGCGCTGAAGGTCGGGCCGCGCTCGGCGGGCGCCTATCCCGGCCCCGTCGCCTATGGCCAGGGCGGCACCGAGCCCACCACCACCGACGCCAATCTGGTGCTGGGCCGGCTCGCCTCGGACACGCTGCTCTCGGGCCGCATGCAGGTGGATACCGAGGCCGCCCGCGCCGCCATCGAGAGCAAGATCGCCAAACCGCTGGGGCTGAGCGTCGAAGAGGCCGCGCTTGGCATCCTGCGCATCGCCGTGGCCAATATGGGCCGGGCGATCCGCGCGGTCTCCACCGAAAAGGGCCACCGGCTTCAAGATTTCGCGCTCTTCGCCTATGGCGGCGCGGGGCCGCTGCACGCCGCCGCCGTGGCGGTCGAGACCGGCATGAAGACGGTGATCGTGCCCGCCCAGCCCGGCACCATGTGCGCCCGCGGCATCCTGCTCTCGGATGTGGGGTTCGATTTCGTCCGCACCGGTGTTTCCACCGCCTCGCCCGACCGCTGGCCGGAGATCGGCGCCGCCTTCCACGAGATGCTGGAGCAGGGCAACGCCTGGCTGGAGAACGAGGGCGTGCCGGAAGACCGCCGCGCCATGCTCTATGTGGTGGATGCGCGCTATGACGGGCAGAACCACGAGGTGCAGGTGGCGCTCGACGGCCCCGAGGCCGGCTACGTCACCTTCCTCGACGGGTTCCGCGCCGCCCACCGGCAGGAATACGGCTATGACATCGAGGAGCGCGCGGTCGAGATCGTCAACCTGCGGCTCTCGGTCAAGGGCGCCTCGGCGGCCCCGGCGGAGACCGAGTACAGCGCACAGGAGGGCGATCCGGTGATCGGCTCGCGGCAGGTCTATTTCGACGGCGGCTGGTACGAGACCAGCCTCTACGAGCGCGCCCGCCTGCCCGTCGGGCCCTATGTCGAAGGCCCCGCCATCGTCCAGGAAATGTCCTCGACCACCATTGTCGAGCCGGGACAGCGGCTGCGCGTGGATGCGTCGGGCACCATGATTATCGAGGTCTGAGCCATGAACGACACACGCAAACCCGCCCTCTCCGACCCCATCGCCATGGAGGTCTTTACCAACCGTCTGCTGGCGGTGGCCGACGAGATCGGCACTTCGATGATCCGCGCCTCGTTCTCGTCGAACATCAAGGAACGTAAGGATTGCTCGGTGGCGCTGTTCTCCGCCGACGGGCGGCTGATCGCGCAGGCCAGCCACATCCCGCTGCATCTGGGCTCGCTCATGGGCTCGGTCGGCGCGGTGCTGAAGGCCTATCCGATCGAGCGCATGGTCGAGGGCGATGTCTTCATCTGCAACGATCCCTATGTGGCGGGCGGCACGCATACGCCGGATATCTCGGTTGTCACCCCGGTCTTTGCCGACGGGCGGCTGCGCTATTTCACCGCCAATATCGGCCACCATTCGGATGTCGGCGGCACCGTGCCGGGCTCGATCCATGGCGGCGCCACCTCGATCTTCGAAGAGGGGCTGCGGCTGCCGGTGATGAAGCTCTTCCGCGCCGGTGTGCTGGATGAGGATCTGCTGCGGATGATCTCGCTCAACTCGCGCTCCTCCGAAGAACGCTGGCTCGACATCAAGGTCCAGGCGGCGGCAAACGAGCGCGGCGCGCGGCTGATGCGCGAGCTCGCCGATACGCTGGGCGCCGACAAGGTCGATGCGCTGGTCGAAGATCTCTTTGCCTATACCGCGCAGCGCCTGCGCAACCGCATCGCCGAGATGCAGGACGGCACCGCGAGCTTTCATTCCAAGATCGAGAGCGACGGGCTCGGCCCGGTCGAGGTGCCGATCCAGGCCAATGTCACGGTCAGGGGCGACCGGCTGATCGTCGATTTCGAGGGCACCGGCCCGCAGGCGCGTGGCGGGCTCAACGTGGTGGCCTCGGCGCTCAACGCCTCGGTCTATTACGTGGTCAAGACGCTGCTCGACCCGTATCTCCTGCCCAATTCCGGCATGTTCGACGGGGTGGAGATCTCCGCCCCCGAGGGCAGCCTGCTGAACCCGCGCCAGCCCGCCGCCACCGGCGCCCGCTCGATCACCTGCAACAAGGTGGTGCGCGCGCTCATCGGCGCCTTCTCGCAGCTTCTGCCCGAGGATCGCGGCCAGGCCGCCGGGCAGGATATCGTGCCGGTGATGGTCTTTGCCGGCAAGCGCCGGGGCCGTGACGAGGGTTATGTCTATCTCGAATCCATCGGCGGCGGCGCCGGCGCACGGGCGCTGGGGAACGGCATGGACGGGGTGCATGTGCATGTCACCAATTCCTCCAACCTGCCCATCGAACCGCTGGAGATCGAATACGATCTGATCGTCGACGAATACGCACTGGTCGAGGACAGCTCCGGCGCCGGGCGCTATCGCGGCGGCATGGGCATCGCCCGGCAGATCTCGGCGCCCCATGGCGGGGTGATCTTCACCGCCCGCTCCGACGGCCACCGCGAGGGCGCCCCCGGCGCACGCGGCGGCACGGCGGGGCGCCCGGCGCATCTGGTGAAGAACGCAGGCAGCGATCATGCCGAGGAACTGAGCCCGATGATCGCCAATCTGACGCTGGAGGCGGGCGAGAACGTCCGGCTGGAAACCCCGGGCGGCGGCGGCTACGGCGATGCGGCAGAGCGCGACCCGGCGGCGCTGGCGGGCGACCTGCGCGACGGGCGCATGAGCCGGGAGCGGGCCGAGGCGCTTTATGGTAGGGCCAAGCTCGACGCGGCGCTGGCGCAGGTCTGAGCGGCCTTTCTTCGCAAGGTGTTACGCCCGCCGCGCGCATGCGGCGGGCGTTTTCATGCGTGACTGGCGTGGAGGCCCCGGATCAAGTCCGGGGCGTTGGGTCACCCGCCCGGCCCAGACGCAAAAAAGCCCCCCGCCGCAGCGGAGGGCCAGTCGGGGAGATAGGGGAAGGCGCGGCTTACTTCGCCGCCACCGTGGTGATCTCGACCAGCGTGCCCGGGGAGAGCTCGGCACCGCCGATATAGGCGCGCACCGGGAAATGCGCCGGATCCAGCCATTCGGTCCAGGCGGCGTTGAACCCGTCCTTCTGATCGAAGGCGGCGGAATAGATCGTCACCGAGAGCAGCTTTTCCTTGGAGCTGCCGGCCAGCGCCAGAAGCTCGTCGAGCTTGCCGAAGATCTCCTCGGCCTGGCCCTTCATGTCCTTGCTCTTGTCGCTGGCAACCAGCCCGCCGATATAGAGCGTGTCGCCATGCTCGACGACGCGGTGGTGGATCTTGCCCGGAATGTGACGGGTGATCATGAGGTTCTCCTAGTCTGGGATTGTGCTTCGGCGGAGGCCGCGAAGCGGGTGATGGAAAACGGTGCGATCTCGGGCGCCAGCCGCCCGGTCGCGATAAGATCGGCCATCAGCGCGCCCGTCGCGGGGCCGAGCTGAAAGCCATGGGCCGAGAAGCCGAAGGCGTGAAAGGCACTCTCGTGCCGTGCCGAACGGCCGATCACCGGCAGGCGGTCGGGCATACGCCCCTCGATGCCGGACCAGCAACGCTGGATCGCGGCACCCGCCATGAGCGGAAAGATCTCACGCGCGGTGCGGGCGGTCTGCGCCAGCTCGCGAAAGTCGATATCGGTGCGGTTGCGCGCCGGATCGACGCGGCCCAGCCGGGCGCCGCCGATCACCACCGTGCCGTTCGGCATCTGCTTGAAGGACAGCTGGCGCCGCGCCACGCCCACCACCGCCGAACAGAAGGGGCGCATGCGCTGGGTCACCATCATCAGCGGCGCGATGGGCTCCACCGGCGCGACATCGCCGATCTGCGCGGCGATGCCGCCGGCCCAGGCGCCGGCGCAGTTCAGCACCCGGCCGGCGGTCCACACCGCCTCCGGCGTCTCGGCACGCCACAACCCGGCCTCGTGGCTGAGACGCCGCACCTGCTGCCCCTCGTGGATCGCCACGCCCTGCGCCCGCGCGCGGCGGGCAAAAGCGCGCGTGGTCTGGAAGGGCTGGGCAAAGCCGTCCTCCGACACGAGCGCCCCGGTGCAATGCTCCGCAACCGCCGGCAGCAGGACCCGCAGCTCTTTGCGGTCGATGATCGTCTCATGGGTGAAGCCCTCTGCGCGCATGCGTTCGGCACGGGCGGCGAGAAACGCCAGGTCGTCCTCGCTCTCGGCGACCTTGACCTGCGGCACCGGGTGAAAGCCGCACTCCTCGCCGACGATGTCGGAGATCCGGTGCCACATCTGCATGGACCGCTCGGCCAGCGGCACCTCTTCCAGATCGCGCCAGAGCCGCCGCACGCCGCCGGCATTCACCCCCGAGGCGTGCCGCGCCACGCTGTCCTTTTCCAAGAGCGTCACCCGCAGCCCCGCCTGAGCGGCAAAGAGCGCTGCGGCGCAGCCATGCAGCCCGCCGCCGATCACGAGCAGATCAGATGCGCGGGGCGGGGTCATTCCTCGTCGGGCACGAATTCGGCCAGCTCGCTCAACGACAACGGCTTGAGCGGCGGGCGGATGCGGAAATAGCCGGTCTCGTCCGGGCTGCGCCCGCTGCTCTCGGCCAGAAGCGCCGTCACCGCGAGCCCGCAGACACGGCCCTGACAGGGGCCCATGCCGGTGCGCAGGAAGGATTTCACCTGGTTCGGCCCGGGTGCGTGGGCCTTTGCGGCGGCGCGGACCTGCCCGGCGGTGACCTCTTCGCAGCGGCAGACCAGCGTGTCCTCCGCCGGCGAGAGCGCCTGCGCGCAGGGCGCATAGAGCGTCTCCAGGAACGGCCGCACCGCCGCGTCCCGCGCCAGCGCGCGGCGCAGCTTTGCGATCTCGGGCGAGGCCGCCTGCCCTGCCCTTTCCGCCACCCGCAGCGCCGCCAGCCGCCCAGCCAGCGCCGCCGAGCGCGCGCCCCGGATGCCCGCACCGTCGCCCGCCACAAAAAGCCCGGGCACCGAGCTTTCGCCATAAGCGTCGCAAACCGGAACAAAGGCGCGCTGGCTGTCGTGCCAGCGATGCTCGCAGCGCATCAGCCGGGTGACCTGCGGATTGGGCACCACCCCGTGATGCAGCCCGGCGCTGCCCGTCTCGATCCGGTGGGCGCGCCCACGGGAGCGAAAGCTTACCGCCTCCAGCCGATCCTCGCCCTCCAGCACGATGTCGCGCGCGTCACGGTAGATCGGCACCCCGGCGCGGCGCAGCCTTGCCAGCAGCCCCGCTCCCTTCACCAGATAGCCCGCCCCGCGCAAGGCGCGCGGCAGGTGTTTCAGCGCGCGGCGCATGTTCTCCGCCGGCACTGTCTCGACAATGGCGCGGGGCGGACGGCCCGCCGCCACGAGCTGCGCCGCCAGCAGCAGTTGCAGCGGCCCGCAGCCCACAAGCACCGGAGACTCCGCCAATACGCCGGCGCTTTTCATCAGGATCTGCAAGGCGCCGGTGGTGGTCACCCCGGGCAATGTCCAGCCGGGCAGCGGCATGGGCCGTTCCAGCGCGCCGGTGGCCACGATCAGCGCATTGGCCTCGACCACGCGCGAGCCCTCATCCGTGGAATAGGACAGCACAAAACCGGCGCCGTCCTCCTCGATATGCCAGACCGAGGCGCCCGCCAGATGCACGCTGCCGCTTTGCGCAAAGGCCTGCGCCAACCCGGCCCCCGCGCGATAGTCGGGTCCCAGCAGCGCCTGCCGTTGCTGCGGCGCACGGGTGATGTCGCGATAGATCTGCCCGCCCGGGCGCGGCGCCTCGTCCAGCACCGTCACGCTCAGCCCGTTCTGCCGCGCCGCCACAGCCGCCGCCATGCCCGCGGGGCCGGCACCGACGATGCACAGATCCTTCCGGCTCATGCGGCGCCCTTCTGGCGCGTCACCGCCATGCCCTCGCGGATCTCGGTCATGCAGGCCTGCCGGTTGGGCCGTCCGTCAATGGTCACCAGGCATTCGAAACAGGTCCCCATCATGCAATAGGGCGCCCGTGCCGTTCCGCTAACAGGCGTGTCGCGAAAGGCGCCGACATTGCCCGCCAGCAGCGCCGCGGCGACCGTCTCGCCCGCCTGCGCCTGCATCGGCCTGCCCTCGAAGGTGAAATGCACCGGCGTCGTGACCGGTTCTGAACGGGTATACATGGGCGGCGGCAGGCTCTTGGCTGGGAAAGGAAATTCGCTGTTCCCAGCCAGTTTCCTTGCAAATGAGCCCATAAATCAAATAACAATAATACCGACCTATATGCGGGAATGTTATAGAAATGCTGTCGCAGCGCGCCCTTGAGGCGTTTCACACCGTGCTCGAATGCGGCAGCGTCTCGGGTGCCGCGGAAATCATGAACGTGTCGCAGCCGGCGGTGAGCCGGCTGATCCGCGATCTCGAGACCCGCACCGGGCTGCGGCTCTTCACCCGCTTCGGCGGCAAGATCGTGCCCACCCCCGAGGCGCGGCAGCTCGCCGTCGAGGTCGAACGCGCCTTTGTCGGGCTCGGCGCCATCGAAAAGACCGCACGCGACATCAGACTCGGCAAGCAAAGCACGGTCTCTATCGCCGCCATGCCCGCGCTGGCGCATTCAGTGCTGCCCGACACGCTGGTGGAGCTGCTGGAGTCGCGCCCGGATTTCCGCATTTCGCTGGAATCCATGCAGACCAACAACGTGATCCGCCGCGTCGCCACCCGGCAGAGCCAGCTCGGCTTCACCTCGCCCACGCGGCACGAGCACGATGTCGACCTGATCCGCACCGTCGAGCTGCCCTATCTCTGCATCCTGCCGCGCAGTCATCCGCTGGCGGCGCGGGACCGCCTCTGCTTCGACGATTTCCTCGGGCACAGGGTGGTCGCCTACTCGGACAATACCGCCACCGGCAGCATGATGAACCGGGCCTTTGCACAGATGACCGAAAGCCCCGAAGTGGTGGTGCGTTCGCATCTGTCGACCATCGTCTCAGCGCTTGTTCTGCGCGGGTTGGGCGTATCGCTGGTCGATCCGTTCACTGCACGGGTGCATGCGGATCAGGGCGGGCTGGTGCGGCCCTTCGAAGGCGCCCATCGTTTCCGGCTGGCGATCATCCGCCCGCGCGGCATGATGCTTGGCCCGGATCTCGAAGCGCTGCTCGAGACCTTCGACCGGCAGCTGCTCACCTATGAGCCCGCGCCGGATACCGCATAGAGCCGGCTGATACCCTCAATCCCCGGGCGCAACAGGGCGGAGCGCCGCCCCGGACCCAACCAGCCAATCGAGAAAGCCGGCGAGTGGGCGTCCCGCCGGTCGGAACTTCGGCCAGACGAGAAAATACGTCCCATCCACATCGACATAGCCAGAGCTGGCCGGCACCACCCGTCCGCGCCGCAATTCCTGCCGCGCGAGAAACTCCGGCAAAAGTGCAACCCCCGCCCCGCCGGCGGTCGCCTCGGCCATATGAGTGAACTGGTCGAACAGCATGCCGCGCAGCCGCGTCGCGTCGATCCCCTGCGCCCTGAACCAGTCCTCCCAGGCGCCGGGGCGGCTTTCGAGATGCAGCAGCGGCTGGGTCAGCAGGCGCTCCGGCAGCAATGGCAGGCCATCTCTGAACTCCGGCGCACAAACGGCGATGACGCGCTCTTTCAGCAGGGGCAGATGATGCGCGCCGGGCCAGTCCGCCGTTCCGAAATGAATCGCGGCGTCAAAATCCTCGTGCTCGAAATCGAACGGTTTGGTGCGGGTGCTCTGGTTGACGAGAATGTCTGGATGCGCCTCGCGAAACCGTTGCAGATGCTGCCCCAGCCAGTGCGTGCCGAAGGAAGGCAGCACCGCCAGATTCAGACTGTCTCGCGATCCGCTCGCCTTCACCTTGAGGCTGGCGCGGGCGAGATCGTTCAGGCAATCCCGTACCGCCCGGGCATAAGAGACGCCCGCAGGGGTCAGCCGCAGCGCCTTGCCCTCGCGCAGGAAAAGCGACACGCCAATCTGCTCTTCGAGAACCTTGAGCTGACGGCTGACCGCCGAATGGGTCAGTGCAAGATCCTCCGCCGCAGCCGTCGCCGTGCCGAGGCGCTCGACCGCTTCGAGCGCGAGCAGCGATGTGATGGAGGGCAGGAAGCGGCGCGGCGCGATCATCTGCAATTTCCTCCAATGCTTGTTCGATCAAGTCAATATTTTTAGCTCTCATTTCCGGATATGTGTTCTATGACCGCACAAACCGGAAAGCGTTGCCCGGCAAGGGAGGCCCGCTTTGACATCTGAACATCCGCAAAATCTCTGGCGGCACAGCCACCGGACGACCTCGAACCCTATCCCACTGAGCGCCGGAGAAGAGGCCGATCTTCTGGTGATCGGGGGCGGCTTCACCGGATGCGCCGCCGCGCTGGAAGCGGCAAAGGAAGGTGCGCGCGTTGTGGTGCTGGAGGGCCGGACGATCGGACATGGCGGCTCCGGGCGCAATGTCGGGCTGGTGAATGCCGGTCTTTGGCTGCCGCCGGATGAGATCGGCGCAAAGCTCGGACAGGAGGCCGGAACGCGCCTGATCGACACGCTTTCGGACGCGCCGGATCTGGTCTTCCGGCTGATCGAGCACTACGGGATCTCCTGCGAGGCGACCCGCAACGGAACTCTGCACCTCGCCCACGCACCCTCTGGGCTCAGGGATCTGCAAAGCCGGTTCCGGCAGGGCAACCGGAGCGGCGCGCCGCTGCAACTGCTCGATGCCGCAGAGACCGCGCGGCGGACGGGGTCGCGGGCGTTTTTCGGAGGGCTCTTCGACCCGCGCGCCGGGACGGTGCAACCGCTCGGCTACTGCCGGGGACTGGCGCAGGCGGCACGGAGCCACGGGGCGCGGATCTTCGAAAACACTCTGGTACGCGCGATCCGCCATGACGGCACGGTCTGGACCGCAGAAGCCAACGACCGGCAGGTGCGCGCGCCGGCGCTGCTACTGGCGACCAACGCCTATGCGGATGGCATCGCCGGGGCACCGGCACGGGAATTCGTTCCGGTGCATTTCAGCCAATTCGCCACGGCACCCTTACCCGAAGCAAGGCGACGCCATATCCTGCCCGGCGGCGAAGGCTGCTGGGACACAGATCTGGTCATGAGCTCGATCCGCGTCGACCGCGACGGGCGGGTGATTGTCGGCGGCGTCGGCAACGCCGAGGGACCGGGCGGCATCGTCCACCGCAATTGGGCAGAACGGAAACTGGCGCAGATCTACCCCGAACTTGCGGGCACGCCCTTCGAACATGCCTGGTCCGGCGCCATCGCGATGACCGCGGACCACCTGCCAAAGGTGCTGTCCTTCGGTCCGGCCGCGCTATCGGTCTTCGGCTATTCCGGGCGGGGCATCGGGCCGGGCACGGTGTTCGGAACCCGGGCCGCGCGGGCGCTGCTGTTCGGCGAAATCGATGGCCTGCCGGTGCCGGTCACCGACCGGTACAGCGAGCGGTTCAAGTCCCCGCGCACCGCCTTTACCGAAGCCGGCGCGATGCTGATGCACGGCCTTCGCCCCGCCCCGTTTGCCGGCGCGCGAGCGCCCACCGCGTCGAAACCGAAGACATGAAAAAGCCGGGCTTCGCAAAGCCCGGCTCTGTTTCTTACCCCATGCGCTCGGAGGCGTATTCGCCGGGGCTCGCGGGGAAGACCACGGTCTTGTCGCCGCTCTGGAACACCCGGCGGTGGATATGCGCATGGATGGCGCGGGCCAGCACCTGGCTTTCCACGTCGCGACCGAGCGAGACGTAATCCTCCGAGCTTTGCGCGTGCGTCACGCGCACCGTGTCCTGCTCGATGATCGGGCCTTCGTCGAGGTCGGCGGTCACGTAATGCGAGGTTGCGCCGATCAGCTTCACGCCGCGCTCGAAGGCCTGCTTGTAGGGGTTCGCCCCCTTGAAGCTCGGCAGGAAAGAGTGGTGGATATTGATGATCCGCCCCGACATTTCCCTGCACATCTCGTCGCTGAGGATCTGCATGTAGCGGGCCAGCACGATCAGATCGGCGCCGGTCTCGCGCACGATGCGCATCTGCTCGGCTTCGGCCTCCGGCTTGTTGGCCTTGGTCACCTTGATGCAGTGGAACGGCAGATCGTGGTTCACCACCACTTTCTGATACTCCATGTGGTTCGAGATCACCGCCACGATGTCGATCGGCAGAGCGCCGATGCGCCAGCGGTAGAGCAGGTCGTTCAGGCAGTGGCCGAAGCGGCTCACCATGATGATGACCTTCATCTTCTCCGAGGGATCGTGGAATTCGTAATCCATGTCGAAGCTCGCGGCGGTCGCGGCGAACCCGTCGCGCAGCGCCTCGCGGCTGCGGCCCTGCTCCGAGACAAAGCTGAGACGCATGAAAAAGCGGTCATTGGCGATGTCGGAGAATTGCGAGCTGTCGTGGATATTGCAGCCCTGCTCCGCCAGATAAGCGGAGATCGCCGCCACGATGCCCGGGCGCACCGGGCAGGAGACGGTCAGGATGATCTTGGTCATGTCTGTTGGACCTTTCTTGAACTCAGCATTCCGGCAGGTTGACGGCAATCCCGCCGGTCGAGGTTTCCTTGTATTTCTCGCTCATGTCCTGCCCGGTCTGGAGCATCACGCGGATGCAGTTGTCGAGCGGCATGAAATGCTCGCCATCGCCACGCAGCGACAGCGCGGCGGCGGAGACGGCCTTGATCGCGCCGAGCGCGTTGCGCTCGATGCAGGGCACCTGGACCAGCCCGGCGGCGGGGTCGCAGGTCATGCCCAGATGGTGTTCGAGCGCGATCTCGGCAGCGTTCTCGATCTGCTTGTTCGAGCCACCCAGCACCGCGCAGAGCCCGGCGGCGGCCATGGCGGCGGCGCTGCCGACCTCGGCCTGACAGCCGGCTTCGGCGCCCGAGATCGAGGCGTTGTGCTTGATCAGACCGCCGATGGCGGAGGCGGTGAGCAGCAGGTCGCGGCAGCCCTGGCGCGTGGCGCCGACGCAATGGTCGCGGTAATAGCGGATCACCGCCGGCACCACGCCCGCAGCGCCGTTGGTGGGCGAGGTCACCACGCGGCCCCCGGCGGCGTTCTCCTCGTTCACCGCCATGGCATAGACGCTCATCCAGTCATTGGCCTGATGCGGCTGGGCGAGGTTCATGCCCTTTTCCGCCTGAAGCTGGTCGTGGATCGCCTTGGCACGGCGGCGCACCTTGAGCCCGCCGGGCAAGATTCCCTCCTGCTCCAGTCCGCGCGCGACGCATTCGTCCATCGTGTCGAGGATACGATCGATCTTTTCGTCGAGCGCGGCGCCGTGCAGCACGCGCTCGTTGGCGCGCTTCATCTGCGCGACGCTCAGGCCGGATGTCTCGCCCATCTCCAGCATCTCGGCGGCGGTGCCGAACGGATAGGGAAAGCGCTGCGCGGCCTTTTCGTCATGCAGGCTGTGCTGGTCGTCGGCTTTCTGCGCCGCAAGCTCCGCCTCGGTGAGGACAAAGCCGCCGCCCACCGAATAATAGGTCTGCTGGTGATAGGTGTTGCCGGCCTCGTCATAGGCCTTCAGCACCATACCATTGGCATGGCCCGGCAGCGGCGGCCCGAAATCGAAGACCAGATCCGCCTCGGTGTCGAAGACCAGCGGCGCCAGCCCCTCGGGATGCACCATGCCCTCGGCCCGCACCTGCGCCTCGAGCTCTTCGGCGCGGTCGGGATCGAGCGTCTCGGGCAGCAGCCCGCAAAAGCCAAGGATCACCGCGCGGTCGGTGGCGTGGCCCTTGCCCGTCCAGGCCAGCGAGCCGTGAAGGCTCGCCGCCAGCCGGTGCAGATTGCCCGCACCGGGGATCTTCTCGGCCCCACCGCGCAGATCCTCAAGGAACCGCGCGGCGGCCACCATCGGCCCCATCGTATGCGACGACGAAGGACCGATGCCGATCTTGAAAACATCGAAGACCGAGAGGAACATGGCTCAGCCTTCGACGCTGTAGATGGGGAAGCTGTCGCAGAGCGCGCGGACTTCCTCGCGCACGGCGGCTTCGACCTCTGCGTCGCCCTCGGGGGTCTGCGACAGCGCGTCGATGACCTTGAGGATCAGGCTGCCGATCAGCTCGAACTCGGCCTCCTTGAACCCGCGCGTGGTGCCCGCCGAGGTGCCCAGGCGGATGCCCGAGGTGACGAAGGGTTTCTGCGGATCGTTGGGGATGGAGTTCTTGTTGCAGGTCAGGCCCGCGCGCTCCAGCGCGATCTCGGCGACCTTGCCGGTGACGCCCTTGGGTTGCAGGTCGACCAGCACCATGTGGCAGTCGGTGCCGCCCGAGACGATGCCGAGACCGCCCACTTGCAGCACATCGGCCAGCGCCCGGGCGTTCTCGATGACCTGCGCGCCGTACTCGGTGAAGGACGGTTGCAGCGCCTCGCCGAAAGCCACGGCCTTGGCCGCGATCACATGCATCAGCGGGCCGCCCTGGTTGCCCGGGAAGACAGCCGAGTTCAGCTTTTTCGCCAGCGCCTCGTCATTGGTCAGGATCACCCCGCCGCGCGGACCGCGCAGCGTCTTGTGGGTGGTCGAGGTCACAACATGGGCGTGCGGCACGGGGTTCGGATAATGGCCGCCGGCGATGAGACCGGCATAGTGGGCCATGTCCACCATCAGATAGGCGCCGACCTCGTCCGCGATCTTGCGGAAACCTTCGAAGTCGATCTTGCGCGGATAGGCCGAGGCGCCCGCGACGATCAGCTTGGGCTTGGTCTCCAGCGCCTTTTCACGCACCTTTTCCATGTCGATCAGGTGGCTGTCGGCATCGACCTCGTAGGAAACGACGTCGAACCATTTGCCCGACATGGTGACCGGCGAGCCGTGGGTGAGGTGGCCGCCATGGGCGAGGTTGAGGCCCATGATGCGGTCGCCCGGTTGCAGCAGCGCCAGGAACACCGCCTGGTTGGCCTGCGCGCCGGAATGCGGCTGGACGTTGGCAAAGCCCGCGCCGAAGAGCTGCTTGAGCCGTTCGATGGCCACGGTCTCGACCTTGTCGACGAATTCGCAGCCGCCGTAATAGCGCTTGCCCGGGTAGCCTTCGGCATATTTGTTGGTGAGCACAGAGCCCTGCGCCGCCATGACATCGGCAGAGACGATGTTTTCAGAGGCGATCAGCTCGATCTGGCTCTGCTGGCGGTCGAGCTCCTCGGCCACGGCAGAGGCGATCTCGGCATCACCGATACGGGTCTTGGGAAGATGGTCGAACATGGATGCGATCCTGTGAAAAGGGTCAGTGGGACTGTGCCGCGAGTTCGCGGCACCCGGTGTCGAGCAGCGCCAGGACATGCGGTGCAAAGCTTTGCCACACATCCATGCGGAAACGGTCCTCGGCATCGCGCCAGAGCACGACGGTCACCCCATCGAACACCGTGCGGCGGCCCTGGCCGGGCAGGATCGTCTCGATGTCGCGCGGGCAGCCAAGCGTCAGCAGCTCGGCGGCCTGCGCGCCTTCGATCTCGAAAGTGACCTCACGGCCAGAGATGTCAACCAGGCTATGAGGATGTGCCTCGTAGATCTCGGCAAAGGCCGCCTCGATCTGGGCCGTGCGCGGCACCGGCGTGGTCAGCGTCCATTCGTCGGGGCCGAGCCGGAGGATCTCGGTCCCGTCCACCGAGGCGCGCTGACCGATGGAGAGCGGCAGCCCCACCCCGAGCGCCGCGTCGAAGGGCGCCAGATCGCCACGGGCACGCAGCGACAGGCGTCCGATGGCGGGGGCCTTGCTGATCCGGGCGGCGCTGGTCTCGACCAGCGCGCCGGAGGTGAAGGAGGATACAGGTGCGTTCATGACAGACTCCTCAGATCTTCAGACGGGCGTTTTCGGGATCGACGAAGATCGTCGAGGTGATCTTGGCGGCGATGGTGCGGTCGGGCATCGGGATATAGACGGTCTCGCCCAGTTTCTCGTGCCCGCCCTCGACCAGCGCGAGCGCGATGGGGCGCCCGGTGGTGCCGGTGTCGTAGGAGGAGGTCACATGCCCCACCATGGTCATCGGAACCGGCTGCTTGGGATCGAAGACGATCTGCGCGCCCTCTTCCAGCTTGCTCTGGTCTTCGGTCAGAAGGCCGACGAGCTGCTTGCGGTTCTTCGCCCGAAGGTCGGGCCGCGCAAGGCCGCGCATGCCGACGAAATCGGGCTTCTTCTTGCCCACGGCCCAGCCCATGCCGGCGTCATAGGGCGTCACCGTGCCGTCAGTGTCCTGACCGACGATGATATAGCCCTTCTCGGCCCGCAGGACGTGCATGGTCTCGGTCCCGTAGGCGGTGATGCCGTATTGCTGGCCCGCCTCCCACAGCGTTTCCCAGAGCTGGCGACCCATGGGCGCCGGCACGTTGACCTCGAAGCCGATCTCGCCGGTAAAGCTCACCCGGAAGAGCCGCGCGGGCATACCCGCCACGGTGCATTCCACGCAGGACATGTGCGGGAAGGTCTCTTCGGTCAGCTCCACGCCTTCGACCAGCGGCGCCAGAAGCTTGGCGGCGTTGGGGCCGTTCAGGGCGACGGTCGACCATTGTTCGGTGGTCGAGGTCAGCCAGACATTGAGATCGGGCCATTCGGTCTGGAGGTAATCCTCCATCATGTTCATGACCCGTGCCGCGCCGCCGGTGGTGGTGGTGACGTGGAACTTGTCCTGACCCAGACGCCCGATCACGCCGTCGTCGCGGATATAGCCGTCATCGCCCAGCAGCAGGCCGTAGCGGCACTTGCCCACGCCCAGCTTGGTCCAGGGGTTGGTGTACATGCGGTTCATGAACTCGACCGCGTCGGGGCCGACCACCTCGATCTTGCCCAGCGTGGAGGCGTCGAAGATGCCCACCGACTTGCGGGTCGCGGCGCATTCGCGCGCCACGGCGGCATCCATGTCCTCGCCCGCTTTCGGGAAGTACCACGCCCGGCGCCACTGGCTGACCGGCTCGAACACCGCGCCGTTCTCTTCGGCCCAGGCGTCGATCTGCGTCTTGCGGGTGACCTCGAAATGATCGCCCCGGTGATAGCCCGCGAAGGCCCCGAAGGAGGTCGGCGTGTAGGGCGGCCGGAAGGTGGTGAGACCCACCTGCGGCTGCTTCTTGCCAAGCGCGTCGGCGGCGATGTTCAGACCGTTGATGTTGGACATCTTGCCCTGATCGGTCGCCATGCCGTTGGTGGTGTAGCGCTTGACGTGCTCGATGGAGCGCATGCCCTCGCGCACGGCAAGGCGCAGGTCCTTGGCGGTGACGTCGTTCTGATAGTCGACAAAGGCCTTGGCCTTGCCGGGGCTGCGGTCGGTCGGCAGTTCCTTCATTGAGATGCCGGTGCCCGTGCGGTCGCCCGCCACCGAATAGGCCACCTGCGCCGGGGTCTTGCCCAGCAGTTCGGCGACTTCCCGGCCCTTCTCGGCACCGTCCTTCAGCACCGCCTCGACGCCCCAGAGACCGCGGCTCGCGCCGGCGATCAGGCAGTCCTCGGGGGTGTCCTTCGGCAGGAAGGTGGTGCGGTCGTCGTCCCAGGCGAGCGAGCCCTTGGTGTGCGAGAAGAGGTGCAGCGAGGGCGTCCAGCCGCCCGACATCAGCACCGCGTCGCAGCGGATCTCTTCGCCCGCGCCGACGCTGCCGCCGCTGACCGGGTTCACACGCAGCGAGGAAACGCGCAGACGGCCGGAGGTGGCGGTGGCGGTGTGCGACAGCTTCACGGTGATGCCGCGTGCGCGGGCCTCCGACAGAAGCGCCTCATGCACGCCTTCGCGCAGATCCACGATGGCCTGCACCTGCGCACCGGCATCCTGAAGATCGAAGGCCGCGAACCAGGCGGAATCGTGCGAGGTGACAATCACCGGACGCTTGCCGACCAGCACGCCATAGCGGTTCAGGTAGGTCTGCGCCGAGCCCGCCAGCATCACGCCGGGGCGGTCGTTGCCGTGGAACACCAGCGGCTTTTCCAGCGCGCCCTGCGCCAGCACGACCTGTTTGGCACGCACCCGCCACATCCGCTCGCGCGGGGTGTCTTCGGGCAGCTCGGGCAGGTGGTCGGTCAGCTTCTCGACCATGCCGATCATGTTCTGGTGGTAGTAGCCAATGGCGGTGGTGCGGGTCATGATCTTGACCCCCGCCGCCTTCAGCGCTTCCAGCTCGGCGGCCAGCCAGTCCCATGCCGGACGGCCGTCGATCTGCGCCTGCGGCTCGGACAGCAGCGTGCCGCCGGCCTCGGCGTTCTCGTCCACCAGCACGACCTTGAGACCGTCCACCGCAGCGGCGCGCGCGGCGGCGATGCCGGTGGGGCCGGCGCCGACGATCAGCACATCGCAGTGCAGATAGCGCGAGGCATAGTGATCCGGATCCTCCTCGGTGGGGCTCACGCCCAGGCCCGCAGCGGCGCGGATGAACGGCTCATAGACCTTGTGCCAGAAGTTCTTCGGCCACATGAAGGTCTTGTAGTAGAAGCCCGCCGAGAACAGCATGTAGGCCGCGTCGTTCACCGCGCCCACGTCGAACTTGAGGCTCGGGTACTTGTTCTGCGAATTGGTCTCGAGACCGTTCCAGATCTCCTGCACGGTGGCGCGGGTGTTGGGCTCGAACCGGCCCGGGCCGCGGCGGGTGCCGATCAGCGCGTTGGGCTCTTCGCTGCCGGCGGCAACGGCGCCGCGCGGACGGTGGTATTTGAACGACCGGCCCATCAGATGCACGCCATTGGCCAGCAGCGCCGAGGCGACCGTGTCGCCCTGCGCGCCGGTGAAGCGCTTGCCGTCGAAGGTGAAGGTCACGGGGCGCGAGGTGTCGACGCGGCCCCGGCCGGAAACGCGATATTGGCTCATTTCTGGCGCTCCGTCAGGCTGGAGAGGTCCGGACGCGGGGCGTCCGCCTCATAGGTGGTCAGGAACTTGTCGGACACGGTGTCACGCACGGCGTTGAAGAAGCGCCCGCAGCCGTGGAAATGCCGCCAGCGTTCGTAGTGCGGACCGCGCACATTGGCGCGGATGAACAGGAATTCTTCCCACTGTTCATCGCTCTGGCCCGAGGGCTGCTCGGGACGGACGACATGCGCCTGGCCGGCATATGTGAACTCGAGTTCCGGCAGGGTTTCGTTGCAATAGGGGCAATGGATCAGAAGCATCTCTGGAAACCTCGTCTCAGTGGGCCACGGCCGCCGCGGCGGCTTCGTCGATCAGACGGCCTGTGCGGAAGCGTTCCATGGTGAAGGGCGCGTTGATCGGGTGCGGCTCGTCCTTGGCGATGGTCCAGGCAAAGGTATGCGCCGCGCCCGGGGTCGCCTTGAAGCCGCCGGTGCCCCAGCCGCAGTTGACGTAGAGCCCCGAGACCGGGGTCTTGGAGATGATCGCCGAGCGGTCCGGGGTGACGTCGACGATGCCGCCCCATTTGCGCAGCATGCGCATGCGGTTGAAGATCGGGAACACCTCGGAGATCGCCGCCACGGTGTGCTCGATCAGCGGCAGGCCGCCGCGCTGGCTGTAGCTGGTGTACTGGTCGGTGCCCGAGCCGATCACCAGCTCGCCCTTGTCGGACTGGCTGCAATAGGCGTGCACCGCGTTCGACATCACCACGCAGGGGAAGATCGGCTTGACGGGCTCGCTGACCAGCGCCTGAAGCGGATAGCTTTCCAGCGGCAGGCGCACGCCGGCGGTGTCCATCACCACCGAGGTGTGACCAGCGGCGGAGACCGCGACCTTCTTGGCCTTGATAAAGCCCTTGCCAGTCTCGACACCCGCGACGGAGCCGTCGGCGTTGCGGCGGATCGCCGTCACCGGGCAGTTCTGAATGATGTCGACGCCGCGCATCGCCGCGCCGCGGGCATAGCCCCAGGCCACCGCATCGTGCCGCGCGGTGCCGGCCCGCTCCTGAAGCGCGCCGCCCATCACCGGGTAGCGGGCATTCGGCGAGATATTGACCGGCGGGCAGTACTCCTTGCACTCCTCCGGCGTCAGCCAGCGGTTGTCCACGCCGTTCAGGCGGTTGGCGTGGATGTGGCGTTTGAAGCTCTGCACGTCATGCACGTTATGCGCGAGCATGAGGCAGCCACGGCGCGAATACATGACGTTGTAGTTCAGCTCCTGGCTGAGGTTTTCCCACAGGTCGACCGCGTGGTCGAAGAGCCGCGCGCTCTCGTCATAGAGATAGTTCGAGCGGATGATCGTGGTGTTCCGGCCGGTGTTGCCGCCGCCCAGCCAGCCCTTGTCGATCACCGCGATATTGGTGATGCCGTGCTGCGTCGCCAGATAATAGGCGGCCCCCAGACCGTGGCCGCCGGCGCCGACGATGATCACATCGTATTCGGCCTTGGGCTGGCTGTCAGGCCACTGCTCGGTCCAGTTTTTATGCCCCGAAAGGGCATTCTTTAGAAGGTTGAAGGCATTGAAACGCGTCATGATGGCACCCCGGGCTGGGAAGGTATTCGGGCTTGGGTAGCGATCCGCGCGGCGCGATGCGTGAAGCTTTGCGACAGGTTGGGTGGAGATATGCGCCACGCCATGACGCAACGTTTTTTCCGCAGCGCCCCGGCCCTTCACGTAGCGCCGTTCCGGTCCGGCAGATGTCGACGAAAAGAGCGAATCGCGGCCCCCGGACACAAAACCCGAGTCGCGCCAAGCCCGCGGCGAAAACCCGGTTAAGTTGAGCGCCTCGCCGCTTTCCGGGCCTGAACGGCGGCAGTTTCGTCGCGATGCTACCGCGCGCCTGTCGCACCCGTTCTGCCGCGTGGTTACGCTTCCCTGAATAACCCGGTGATCGACAATTTTGCCTGTCTCCGGTCCGGATTCAGGTCAGCGCAAAAGCAAAAGGCGAGCGTGGGAATCGCCCCGGTCCTCCCGGTCACAGCCTGCCGATGCAGGTGGGAGAGCCGGCCGGCGCCCCACATACCGCTCGCTCCCGCGTCAAGACGGGACAGCGAATTCCGGACCTTCACCCCGGCAGGCACAACGCCAGCACTGGAGGACTTCTCTTGACGCAAATCTCCGACACGGACGGCTCCGAAGCCGAAACACCGCCCGACGGGCTCATCCAGACCGACTACACCATCGGGCGCGACAATATCGAGGGCTCGGTCGGGCCGTTCGGCTTTGACGTACACAACCCGGTCTTCGCGATCTCGGCCTTTGCCGTCGTCGCCTTCGTGATCTTCACCCTCGCACTGCCCGATCAGGCGGATGCGCTGTTCAGCGCGATGTTCTCCGAGGTCACCAAGGGCTTCGACTGGTTCTTCATCGGCGCGGCGGACATCTTCGTCCTGCTCTGCCTGGTGCTGGTGATCAGCCCCTACGGCAAGATCCGCCTCGGCGGGCGCGACGCCACCCCGGATTTCAGCTATGTGAGCTGGTTCTCCATGCTCTTCGCCGCGGGCATGGGCATCGGCCTGATGTTCTACGGCGTCTCCGAACCGCTGAGCCATTTCTCTTCCTCGCTGGGCGGCACCGCCATGGGCGCGGACGGGCTGCGCAGCGACTGGGCGCCGCTCGGCGCGGCGGGCGGCAATGCGGACGAGGCGGTGCGCCTCGGCATGGCCGCCTCGATCTTCCACTGGGCGCTGCACCCCTGGGCGATCTACGCCATCCTGGCGCTGAGCCTCGCGCTCTTCAGCTACAACAAGGGCCTACCGCTCACCATCCGTTCGGCCTTTTACCCGATCTTCGGCGAGCGCGTCTGGGGCTGGCCGGGCCATGTCATCGACATCCTCGCGGTCTTCGCGACGCTGTTCGGGCTGGCCACCTCGCTGGGCCTCGGCGCGGCGCAGGCGAATTCCGGGCTGCACAAGCTGTTCGGCGTGCCGATCAACAGCACCGCGCAGATCGTGCTGATCATCGCCATCACCGCCATCGCGCTGTTCTCGGTGATCCGCGGGCTGGAAGCCGGGGTCAAGCTGCTCTCTGAAATCAACATGGGCCTGGCCTTCCTGCTGCTGGTCTTTGTGCTCGTGGCCGGGCCGAGCCTGCTTCTGCTCACCGGGATCGGCGATTATCTTCTGGCCTATCTCGAATACCTGCCCGCCCTGTCGAACCCGGTCGGGCGCGAGGACGTGAACTTCATGCAGGGCTGGACGAGCTTCTACTGGGCCTGGTGGATTTCCTGGTCGCCCTTCGTCGGCATGTTCATCGCGCGGGTCTCGCGCGGGCGCACCGTGCGCGAGTTCCTCATCAGCGTGCTGCTCATCCCGTCGCTGGTCTGCGTGATCTGGATGTCGGTCTTTGGCGGCGCCGCGATCAACCAGGTGCTGCGCGACGGCTATACCGCCGTGCAAGACTCGGAACTGCCGCTCCAGCTCTTCGCCATGCTCGACGCGATGCCGCTGACCGCGATCACCTCCTTTGTCGGGATCGTTCTGGTGATCGTGTTCTTTGTCACATCGTCGGATTCGGGCTCGCTGGTGATCGACACCATCACCTCGGGCGGCAAGGTCGATGCACCGGTGCCGCAGCGGGTGTTCTGGTGCCTGTTCGAGGGCGTGGTCGCAATCGTCCTGCTGCTCTCGGCGGGCGGGCTGAAATCGCTGCAATCTATGGTGATCTCGACGGGCCTGCCCTTCACCGTGGTGCTGCTGGTGATGTGCGTCGCGATCTGGCGCGGGCTGGCAAGCGAACCGCGCTGAGTCTCGAACCATGCTGAACAACCGCCGCGGGGCCCCGCCCCCGCGGCGGTTTGCGTTTCAGGCGAGCGCCGTGTCGCGCTGCTGGCGCAGTGCCAGCGGCGTGCAGCCGAAGCGGCGGCGGAACATCCGGCTGAGATGCGAGGAATCGCAAAAGCCGCAATCCACCGCGACCTGAGCGATGGATTTCTCGCTGCTCTCCAGCAGGTGATGCGCCAGCGACAGGCGGATGCTGAGAAACGCCGCCTGCGGCGAGGTGTCGAGCGCCACGCGGAAATGCCGCTCGAGCTGGCGCTTGCTGTGCCCGATGCGCCGCGCCACCTCGGTCACCGAAAGCGGCGTGTCGATATTCTGCTGCATCAGCAAGAGCGCGCGCAACACGATCGGGTCACGGGTCTTGAAATCCATGGTGATGCCGGGCTGCGGTTTCTCCGCCTGCAAGGCGTCGTCGATGATCATGATATGCAGGCTCTTGCTGGCCTGCGCCCGGCCCACATGCTTGTCGACCAGATAGGCCGCCAGATGCGCCGAGCTGGCGCCGCCGGAACAGGTCAGCCGGTCGCCATCGACCACAAAGATCTGGTCGGCCACCGGGTTCAGCCCTTCGAACTGTTCGAGGAAATCGGCGTGGTGGAACCAGCTCACGCAGCAGCGGTAACCGTCGAGCAGCCCCGCCTGGTGCAGCATGAAGGCGCCGGTACAGATGCCCACCAGCGGCACGCCCGCCTCTGCCGCCTGATGCAGGAAGCGCACATAGGCGGCGCTCAGCCCGGGCATCTCGTCCATCAGCCCGCCGACCACGACGATATAGTCGAATCGCGTCGGATCCCCCAGCCGCTCCTTCGGCTGCACGGTGATGCCGCAGCTCGACGAGACCGCATCCATCGTGTCCGAGAGCACCGTCCAGTTGCACAGGATCGGGCGCGAGCGGTCGCCCTCGTCGGCGGCAAGCCTCAGAACGTCCACGAAATTCGCGAAGGCGCAGAGGGTGAATCGCTTGGCCAGGATAAAGCCCACATTCAGCCGCGCCCCCTCGGGACGCGCACGCAGGGCATGGCTCGCGGCGTTGCGGGGCGCCGGTCTTGGCAGCTCGGATCGTGTCTCCATCGGGTCGCTCCGCCGGTCGGGGGAATTTTCTGATCCGGTGTCGTAGCCATAATCCCGGGTTGACGCAATCGTCCTGTTTTTTTGCGGCGCTTCATCGCAATAGTTCCGATCACGAATCCGGGAGACTGCCTGTCTTTGAGGCATGGCACCGCACAATCAAGCAAAGCGGGAGCGATCCCGCACCGTAAACGGAACGGGGAGCGCGGCGGATTGCACGTCGCACCCGTTCTTCCGAATAAACCGGCCCGGCGGCAAAGCCCGGGCGCATCTGTCCCGGCGGGCCCGGGGCTCTGACAGAGAGGAACTGGCATGAAAGTCCTGGTGCCTGTGAAACGGGTCGTCGATTACAACGTCAAAATCCGCGTCAGCGCGGATGGCAGCGGTGTCGATCTGGCCAACGTCAAGATGTCGATGAACCCGTTCGACGAGATCGCCGTCGAGCAGGCGGTGCGCCTGAAGGAAGCCGGCACCGCCTCCGAGGTCGTCGTGGTCTCCGTCGGCCCTGCGCAGGCGCAGGACGTGCTGCGCACCGCGCTGGCCATGGGCGCCGACCGCGCCATCCTGATCGCCACCGAGGGCACCACCGAGCCGCTCACCGTCGCAAAGCTCCTCAAGGGCGTGGTCGCCGAGGAAGAGCCGGGCCTGGTGATCCTGGGCAAGCAGGCCATCGACGACGATTGCAACCAGACCGGCCAGATGCTTTCGGCGCTGCTGGGCTGGTCGCAGGCGACCTTTGCCTCCGAGATCGAGCTGTCGGACGACAAGGCCAAGGTGACCCGCGAGGTCGACGGCGGCCTTCAGGCGATCGAGGTCACCCTGCCCGCCATCGTCACCGCCGACCTGCGCCTCAACGAGCCGCGCTATGCCTCGCTGCCCAACATCATGAAGGCGAAAAAAAAGCCGCTCGACACCAAGACACCCGAGGATTTCGGCGTCGATGTTGCGCGCCGCCTGAACGTACTGCGCGTCGAGGAGCCCGCGGGCCGTCAGGCCGGTGTGAAGGTCGGCTCGGTTGCCGAACTGCTCGACAAGCTGAAAAACGAAGCTGGCGTCATCTGACCGGACGGGGACCAAAGACCATGGCTATTCTTCTCTTTGCAGACCACGACAACGCGGCGCTTTCCGAAGCCGCCGCAAAGACCCTGACCGCCGCGACCCAGATCGGCGGCGAAGTCGATATCCTGATCGCCGGCAAGGACGCCGCCGCCGTCGCCGATGAGGCCGCCAAGCTCGCCGGCGTGCGTTCGGTGCTGCTGGCCAAGGGCGACGCGCTGGAGCAGCGTCTGGCCGAACCCACCGCCGCGCTGATCGTGGCACTGGCGGGCGATTACGACACCATCCTCGCGCCGGCGACCACCACCGGCAAGAACGTGCTGCCGCGCGTCGCCGCCCTGCTCGACGTGATGCAGATCTCGGAAGTGATCGAGGTTGTCTCCGCCGACACGTTCAAGCGCCCGATCTACGCGGGCAACGCCATCGAGGTGGTGCAGAGCGGCGAGGCGAAAAAGGTGCTCACCGTGCGCACCGCCGGGTTTGCTGCCGCTGCCGCCGATGCGAGCGCCCCGGTCAAGACCGTTGAGGCGGGCACCGAAGGCGCCGAGCTGTCGCGTTTCGTCGAGAACATCCTCTCGGTCAGCGACCGCCCCGAGCTGAGCTCGGCCAAGATCATCGTCTCCGGCGGCCGTGCGCTCGGCTCGGAAGAGAAGTTCCAGGCGGTGCTCAACCCCGTTGCCGACAAGCTCGGCGCCGCTGTCGGCGCGTCGCGCGCGGCGGTCGATGCGGGCTATGCGCCGAACGACTTCCAGGTCGGCCAGACCGGCAAGGTTGTGGCACCGGATCTCTATGTCGCCTGCGGCATCTCGGGCGCGATCCAGCACCTGGCGGGGATGAAGGATTCCAAGGTCATCGTCGCGATCAACACCGACGAAGAGGCGCCGATCTTCCAGGTCGCCGATTACGGTCTGGTGGGCGATCTCTTCGACGTATTGCCGCAACTCGAAAGCCAGCTCTGACGCCAGCCACGGGGAAGGGAGACCGCCCATGACCGCGCATATCATCGACGGAAAGGCCTATGCCGCCGGGCTCGGCGACAAGATCGCAGACAGCGTCGCCGCCTTCACCACCGGGACCGGGCGCGCGCCCGGCCTTGCGGTGGTGCTGGTGGGCAGCGATCCGGCCAGCGAGGTCTATGTCCGCAGCAAGGGCCGCATGGCCCGCAAGCTGGGCATGGAAAGCTTCGAGCATGTGCTGCCCGAGGACACCACGCAGGCGGCTCTGCTGGCGCTGGTGGCAGAGCTCAATGCCGATGACAGCGTCGACGGCATCCTCGTACAGCTCCCCCTGCCCCGGCATCTCGACAGCCTGGCCGTGGTCGAGGCCATCGACCCGGCCAAGGATGTGGACGGGCTGCACCCGGTCAACGCGGGCTACCTCGCCTCGGGCCTGCCGGGGCTGACCTCGTGCACGCCGCTCGGCTGCCTGATGCTGCTGCGGGATTCGCTGGGCGATCTCTCGGGGCTCGACGCCATCGTTGTGGGCCGCTCGATCCTCGTCGGCAAGCCGATGGCACAGCTGCTGCTCGCCGAGAACTGCACAGTGACGCTGGCGCATTCGCGCACCCGCGATCTGGCGGAGAAGGTCGGCAAGGCCGACATCGTCGTGGCCGCCGTGGGCTCTGCTGAGATGATCCAGGGCGACTGGATCAGGCCGGGCGCCACGGTCATCGACGTGGGCACCAGCCGGGTGATCCGCGACGGCGAGAAACGCCTCGTCGGCGATGTCGATTTCGCCGGTGCCGCGCGAAAGGCCCGCGCCATCACCCCGGTGCCGGGCGGCGTCGGACCGATGACCATCATGAGCCTGATGCACAACACCATGCTCGCCGCCTATCGCCGTGCCGGGCTGCCCGCGCCGCAACTCTGGTAACCTTCTCCCCGCCGCGCGTGAAACGGTCGTTTTTCGCGCGGTGAATGCCGGTTGGGCCGCAGTGCCGCGCCGGTTCATACTTACTCTGCCAGCAAACCTCTCGAACAAGTGGAATCACCCATGTCTTCGTTTCCTGAACGTGCAAACGTCGTCATCGTCGGTCTCGGCGGCATCGTCGGCGCATCGGTCGCGCATCACCTGATCGAGCGCGGCTGGGACAACATCGTCGGCATCGACAAATCGGCCATCCCCACCGATATCGGCTCCACCGGCCACGCGTCGGATTTCTGCTACGTCACCGCACATGACCAGCTGACCACCTGGACCTCGACTTACTCGGTCGATTTCTACGAAAAGCTTGGCCATTACAGCCGTATCGGCGGCATCGAGGTTGCCCGCGTCGGCGATGACGGGCGCCTGGAAGAGCTCAAGCGCCGCTGCGATTCCGGCCGCGCCTTCGGCACCCGCGTCAAGATGATCTCCGCCGCCGAGGCGAAAGAGAAATTCCCGCTGCTCGAGGAAGACCAGATCCAGGGCGCCATGTGGGACCCGGATGCCGGCCTCGTCGTGCCGCGCTCGCAGACCGTCGCGGGCAAGCTGGTGGATGCCGGCGAAAAGGCCGGCAAGCTGCGCGCCTTCGCAAACACCCCGGCGCTGGAGCTGATCCAGGAGAACGGCCGCGTTGTCGGCGTGAAGACCCATCGCGGCACCATCATGGCCGACCATGTCATCGTCTGCGCCGGCCTCTGGGGCCGCCTGATCGCCGACATGGTGGGTGAAGACCTGCCCGTGATGCCCGTCGATCACCCGCTGACCTTCTTCGGCCCCTATGACGAGTTCGCCGGCACCGGCCTCGAAATCGGCCGTCCGCTGCTGCGCGACCAGGGCAACTCTGCCTATCTGCGCGACACCGGCGACCCCGCCACAACCGAGGGCGGGCAAATCGAATGGGGCTATTACTACGAGAAAGAACCGCGCATGGTGCATCCGCGCGACATTCTCGAGAAGGGCCAGGCACGCCTCGGGCCGTCCATGCGCGACCTCGAACTGGAAGACGTGATCGAGCCGCTCGAACGCGCCATGGAGCTGACCCCGATCCTCGCCGAGCTGGGCTTCAACGAAAGCCACTCGTTCAACGGGTTGCTGCAAACCACCACCGATGGCGGCCCCTCCATGGGCGAAAGCCGCAAGGTGCGGGGCCTGTGGTATGCGGTCGCGATCTGGGTCAAGGACGCGCCGGGTATGGCGAAGCTGCTGGTCGACTGGATGACCGACGGGCGCACCCATATCGACCATCATGGCATCGACTATTCGCGTTTCCAGGATTACCAGCTCACCGAAGACTTCATCTGGAGCCGCTGCGAAGAGACCGCCAAGAAGATCTACAACCCGCCGGTTCACCCGCGCGAACCCTTCGCCAACGCACGCGGCATCCGCCGCTCGCCCTTCTACGAGCGCGAGGTCGAGCTGGGCGGCTACTTCATGGAGCTCGGCGGCTGGGAGCGGGCGCATGGCTACGCGGCCAACGAGCACCTGCTGGAGAAATACGCCGATCAGGTTCCGTTGCGCGAAAACGAATGGGACAACCGCCATTTCTGGCGCGTGTCCAACGCCGAGCAGCTTGAGATGAGCGCCGATTGCGGCATCATCAACCTGTCGCACTTCCACATGACCGATATCTCGGGCCCGGATCACGTTGCGCTGATGGAGTACCTCTGCGCCGCGAAAATCGGCGGCGACAACAATATCGGCAAGGGCATCTATACCCATATGCTCGATGACGAGGGCAATGTCCGCGCCGACTTCACCGTGTTCCGCATGGCAGACCGCTGCCGTCTGGTGAACGGAGCCGATGCCGGCCCGCGCGACCAGATGTACATGAAGCGGATGGCGCAGGACAAAGGCTTCGACGTCACCATCGTGGATGTGACCGAGGATTTCACCACCATCGGCATCTGGGGCCCGAACGCCCGCGAGAACCTTAAGAAGGTGGTCGCGGATCCGGACATGCTGGAGAAGGAGAACTTCCCCTTCGCGGCGATCAAGACCATCGAAATCGCGGGCAAGAAGGTCTCGGCCTTCCGCATCTCCTATGTCGGCGAACAGGGCTGGGAGCTTCACATGGCCTATGAGGACGGTCTGGCCGTCTGGGATGCGCTGCGCGATGCCGGCGTGATGGCCGTGGGGGTCGAGACCTACGCCAACTCCCGGCGGCTGGAGAAATCCCTGCGCCTGCAAAACGCCGACCTGCAAACGGAGTACAACCTCTACGAGGCCGATCTGGCGCGTCCGAAGGTCAAGGAAGCGGAGTTCCGGGGCAAGGAGAAGCATCTGGAATACCGTGCGCGCGAGCACCAGCCGGCGATGCTCTGCACGCTGGTGATGACCGAAAACACCGACAGCAAGGGTGTGGCCCGCTACCCGGTGAACACCATGCCGGTGATGGATCCGGAAACCGGCGAGGTGCTGGTCGACGAGCTGGGCCGCCGCTCCTATACCAGCTCGCAGACCTTCGGTCCGACGGTCGGCAAGAACATTATGCTGGCCTATCTGCCCTGGGACTACTGCCAGGTCGGGCGCACGCTGAACGTCACCTATTTCGACGAGACCTATCCGGTCGAGGTCGCCGGGGTGGGCTATGCGCCGCTCTACGACCCGGAGAACCTCAAGCCGCGCAGCTGAGGCGGGACCGGTATAGATAAACTCAAGCGACTCCGGCGGTTTTCCGCCGGAGTTTTTTGTTGTGCGGAGCGGTGGGCAGATTGCCCACCCTACGATTGTGCATTGCCCCGGCGCGGGACAAGCCCGCAGGGCGCCTCTCACACATCGCAAAGCGATGTGTGAGAGGCAGGCGTTTGCAAGCAAACGCCGAGAGGCGCGCCAGCGCCGGACCCTACTGCCCTCCCGATCTTACAATCCACGTAGGGTGGGCAATCTGCCCACCGCTCCCGACGCACACACCCCCGCTAAAGCGGCGTCTCCTGCTCCGCCAGCCAGTCCGCGAAGAGCCGCGCATTGGCCGAGGCGCGGCCATGGATGCGCAGGTAGAACGGGTGCGGCGACTCCATCGCCTCGGGCACAAGTTGCACCAGCCGCCCGCTGTCGAGATAGCCGCCCAGCAGTCCCTCCCAGCCCAGCACCGCGCCGACATGATCCTCGGCGGCCTTCAGCGAGATCAGGTAATTGTTGAGGAAGAACCCCGGCCCCTGCGGCGCGGTCCGGCCCAGGGTCGAGAACCATTCCGGCCATTCCGTCCAGGCATTTACTCCAGATTGCGTGTGGATCAGCGGCACGTCCAGCAGATCCGAGATGTCGCGGATACCGTAGCTATCGGCGAACTGCTCGGTCCCCAGCGCCAGGATGCGGTCGCGGAACAGCACCCGGGTCTCGTCATCCTCGAGCGCCGGATCGCCGTAATGGATGCTGAGATCGACGCCCCGCGCGCGACCGT
Source organism: Salipiger abyssi (assembly GCF_017311415.1). GTDB lineage: Bacteria > Pseudomonadota > Alphaproteobacteria > Rhodobacterales > Rhodobacteraceae > Salipiger > Salipiger abyssi_A. The sequence goes on from NZ_JAEKIS010000004.1 coordinate 278,991, forward strand.
AATCCTCGATCATCTGCGAGATCGCGACGCCCGGATGCGCCTTCCAGAAGGCTGCGAGCCGGGGCGTCAGCCAAAGCCCGCTCATCGCCGTGGTGGCGGCGATCGACACGCCGCTGCGGTCGTGGCGACTGCGGATGCGGGCGACGCTTTCCGAGATCCCCTCGAAGCCGCGTTGCAGCGAGACGAACAAAAGCGCCCCCGCCTCGGTCAGCTCCACCCCCCGGTAATGGCGGTTGAAGAGCGGCTGGCCCAGCTCTTCCTCCAGCGCCTTGATTCGATGGCTGACCGCCGCCGGGGTCACGTTCATCTCCGCCGCCGCCATCTTGAAGCTTAAATTTCGGGCAGCGGCTTCGAAACAGGCAAGATCGCCAAGGGATGGCAAATCATAGGGTTTCGGCATCTTCGGTCGCTTTCGGGCAAGGTATGTCGCGAATGGAACAAATCGCGAGAGAGTTTAGCCAGTCTAAACCCAGATGAGATTTTTGCCAATTGTCAACGCAACTGTGGAATGTCTCTTTGCCGGAAATTCCCCCCTCTCCCGCGACAGGAGTTCCGATATGGCAAGCCAGACCGCCCCGCTCTCCGACCTGCTCGTCCAGCACCGCCCCGGCCATGCGCTCCAGCAGCCTTTCTATACCGCGCCCGAAATCTTCGAGGTCGATCTCGAAACCATCTTCTACCGCGAATGGCTCTATGCCTTCCCGGCCTGCATGCTCGACAAGACCGGCGCCTATCAGCGCCTGAAGATCGGCGCCTATGACGTCATCGCCATCCGCGACGGCAAGGGCGAGATCCGCGCCTTCCACAACACCTGCCGCCACCGCGGCTCGGTGATCTGCTCGGCCTCCCAGGGCCGCGTCGCCAAGCTCACCTGCCCCTATCACCAGTGGACCTACGATCTCGACGGCAAGCTGATCTGGGCCCGCGACATGGGCGCCGATTTCGACCCGTCCAAGCATGGGCTGAAGCCGGTTCATTGCCGCACCGTGGCCGGGCTGGTCTATATCTGCCTGGCCGCCGACGCGCCCGATTTCGACGCCTTCGCCGGCACCGTCGCCCCCTATCTGGGTGTGCACGACCTGTCGAATGCCAAGGTCGCGCATCAGTCGACGATCATCGAAAAGGGCAACTGGAAACTGGTCTGGGAAAACAACCGCGAGTGCTATCACTGCGCCGGCAACCACCCCGACCTGTGCCGCACCTATCCCGAGGATCCGACGATCACCGGTGTCAGCGCCGACGGCACCTTCCCCGAGAAGGTGGAAAACCACTTCAACCGTCTCGAATCCGCCGGCGCGCCGTCGCGCTTCAAGCTCGGCGAGGAGGGCCAGTACCGCGTGGCGCGCATGCCGCTGCTCGACGGTGCCGAGAGCTACACGGTGAACGGCAAGATCGCCGTGCAGAAGCGCCTGGGCCAGGTGCCCTTCCTCGACGCCGGCACGCTGCTTCTGTTCCACTACCCGACCACCTGGAACCACTTCCTCACCGATCACTCGATCACCTTCCGCGTGACCCCGATCGGCCCGCAGGAAACCGAGGTGCAGACCACCTGGCTGGTCAACAAGGACGCGGTCGAGGGCGTGGATTACGATCTCGAAAATCTCACCCGCGTCTGGACCCACACCAATGACGAGGACCGCCGCGTCGTCGAGGACAACCAGCAGGGCATCAACTCGCCGGTTTACGAGCCCGGCCCCTACTCGACCACTCACGAGGACGGCGTCGCCCAGTTCGTGAGCTGGTATCTCGACCGGATGCGCGCCGCGCACACCCCTTCCACCCTCGCAGCGGAGTAAAGCGATATGGCCAAGACCCAGGCAACCGCCGCCGGAGCATGGACCGACGACGAGGTGCTGGAATGCGTCTCGATTCTTCCTGAATCGCCGAACGTGGTCACGGTCTGCTTTCAGGCTCCGTCGGGCCGACCCTTCAACTTCCAGGCCGGGCAGTTCCTCACGCTGGAACTGCCCGTGCCGGGGGGGCCGCTCTACCGGACCTTCACCATCTCCTCCGCGCCGTCGCGGCCGAAATCCCTGACGATCACGATGAAGGCGCAGTCGACCTCCATCGGCGTGCGCTGGATCATCGACAACCTGCGCCCGGGCATGACGCTGAAGGCGACGGGCCCCGGCGGCCGGTTCACATCGGCCGAGTATCCGGCGGAGAAATATCTTTTCATCTCCGCCGGGTCGGGCATCACTCCGATGATGTCGATGACGACCGAGATCTACGATCTCGGCCGCCATTGCGACATCGTCTTCGTGAACTGCGCCCGCCGCCCGTCCGAGATCATCTTCAAGCGCCGGCTTGAGCATATGGCCACGCGGATCGAGGGGCTCGATCTGAAATGGGTCGTGCAGGAATCGGATCCGTATTCGCCCTGGACGGGCTATCAGGGCACGTTCAACCAGCTGATGCTGGGTCTGATGGCGCCGGATTACCTCGAACGCGAAGTGTTCTGCTGCGGACCCGAAGGCTTCATGCAGTCGGTGCGCGAGGCGCTGGCCGGCCTCGGTTTCGACATGGACCACTACCATCAGGAAAGCTTCCACGCGCCGGGCACCCCGGGGCCGGAACTCATCGAGGTCGAAATTCCGGACGATCACTTGCCGGAAGAGAACGTCATGGCCGAGATCATCTTCGACATCTCGGGCGTCACGCAATCCTGCCCCGAAACCGAAACCGTGCTCGCCGTGGCCCGCAATTCCGGGATCGCGATTGCCTCGGGCTGCACCTTCGGCGTCTGCGGCACCTGCAAGACCAAGAAGATCTCTGGCGAGGTCCATATGGTGCACAACGGCGGCATCACTGACGAAGAGATCGAAGAGGGCTATATCCTCGCCTGCTGCTCGAACCCGCGCGGCAAGGTCACGCTCGAACTCTGAACGCCATGGCGCGGCGCGGTCACTCCGCGTCGCGCATCAGCACGCCGACCGCGGGCAGATCGTCGCCCGGCTCGAACCGACCCTGCGCCTTGCGGTATTCCGCCGGCGTCACGCCACGCTCCGCCTTCATCGTGCGCGACAGGTGCGGCCCGTCGCAAAAGCCGCAGGCCAGCGCGATATTGGTCACCGAGGCATCCGTGGTGCGCAGCCGTTGCAGCGCACGCTCCAGCCGCAGGTCGAGATAGGCCTTGAGCGGCGTCTGCCGCAGATCCGCGAGAAAGCGCCGCTCCAGCGTGCGCCGCCCCACCCCCAGCTCGCGCGCCAGATCCTCCACCGTCTTCGGCATCTCCAGGTTCTGCTGCATCCGCAGCAGCGCCCGGCGCACCAGCTCGTCCTTGGCGCGGCGCGCCAGCGTCAGGCCGGGCTGGGCCTTTTCGCCGCCCATGGCATCGTCGATCATCATGATATTGAGGCTCTTTATCGCCGCCGACTGCCCCACATGCCGCTGAACGAGGAAGGCCGCCAGATGCGCCGCGCCATGGCCGCCGGAGCAGGTCAGCCGGTCACGGTCGACCACGAAGATCTGGTCGGAGATCGGCGTCTCCGCCTCGAACTGGTCGAGGAAATCCTGATGGTGGAACCAGCTCACGCAGCAGCGATAGCCCTTGAGCAGCCCCATGCGTTGCAGGATGAAGACGCCGGTGCAAAGCCCCACCACCGGCACCCCTGCCTCGGCCTGCCGCCGCAGAAACCCCTGCGCGGCGCCGTTCAGCGCGGCGCTGTCGCCAATGAGCCCGCCGACCACGACGATATAATCGTAGCGCCCGGCCTGCCGCAGCCGCGTGTCGGGCTGCACCCGCACGCCACAGCTCGACCGCACCGCCTCCAGCGTGTCAGACAGCACCACCCAGTCGCAGAGGATCGGGCGGGAATGGTCGGCCTCGTCGGCGGCCAGCCGCAGCACGTCGACGAAATTGGCAAAGGCCGAGAGCGTGAAGCGGTCGGCCAGCAGAAAAGCCACGCGCAGGCGCTTTGCGGGGGGAGAGGACGGGGCGGGCATGGCGGCATCCTTCAGGCGGGGTGTCGCAAATATACACGAACATTGCCGCCGGATTCCATCGCGCCGCGACCTCTGATGGCCCCGGCGCGACGGATCACGCGCCGTAGAGCAGGTTCGGCAGCCAGAGCGCGAGCTGCGGGAAGGCCACAAGGATGACCACCGCCAGACCGAAGAGCAGGAAGAACGGCACCGAGGCGCGCGCCACCCGTCCCAGCGGCCAGTTTGTCAGCCCCTGCAACACGAAGAGGTTGATCCCCACCGGCGGCGTCAGCAGCCCGATTTCGACCATCAGCACCAGGAAGACGCCGAACCAGACCGGATCGTAACCCGCCGCCGTCACCAGCGGCAGGGTCATCGGCAGGGTCATGACGATGATCGCCACCCCGTCCACAAAGATCCCCAGCAACAGGTAGAACAGCGCCAGCAGCATGATCAGCGCCAGCGGGTCGAGGTTCATCGCGCCGATGGCCGCGCCCAGCTCCTGCGGCAGGTGCAGATAGCCCAGCGTCGTGGAGAGCAGCGAGGCCGAGATCAGGATGATGCAGACCATGGTGCTGGTCTTGACCGTGCCGAGCAGACTGGCGCGGACCAGCTCCCAGTTGAGCTCGCGCAGCAGGATCAGCACCACGAAAGCCGCCAGAACGCCCACCGCCGCCGCCTCCGAGGGCGTGGCGATGCCGGAATAGATCGCGCCCAGCACGATCCCCATCAGCGCCACCACCGGCAACAGGTCCAGCGCGGCGCGCGCATAGTCGCGGAGCGCAAAATTCTGGTGCCCGGCGGGCGCCACGCCCGGACGGATCAGCGCCATCGCCATGATGAAGGCGGAATAGAGCCCCGAGACCACCAGCCCCGGCAACACCCCCGCCGCGAACAACCGGCTGACGGAGACCTCGGCCAGAATGCCGTAGATGATCATCGCAATCGACGGCGGCAGAAGCAGCCCGAGGCTGCCCGCGCCGGCCAGCGAGCCGACTGCAAGGCGTTCGTCATAGCCGCGCGTCACAAGCTCTTTCGAGGTGATCTTGCCCACCGTTGCCGTGGTCGCCGCCGACGAGCCGCTGACGGCGGCAAAGAGCGTGCAGCCCAGCACATTGGTGTGCAGCAGCCGTCCGGGGATGCGGTCGACAAAGGGCGCCAGCCCCTTGAACAGCCGCGCCGAGACCGTAGAGCGGAAGATGAGTTCCGCCACCCAGATGAACAGCGGCACGGCGGCCAGCTCCCAGGTGGAGGCGCTGCGATAGGTGATCGAGCCGGCGATGGAAAAGACGCGGGTGAGCGGCATGCCGACGAGGAAATGCAGCCCGGCGAAGGAGACGAGCAGCAGACCGGCAAAGATCCACACGCCGCTGCCCAGCGTCACCACCAGCATCGCGATCAGCGCCAGTCCGGCGAAAAGCGGGTCCATGAATTCCCTTTCTGCCTGTCTCTACAGGTCGTTCTGAAGCGGATCGTCATTGCCCGGCGGGACAGGCCCCGGCAGGTCGAAGATCTGGCGCAGGATCCAGGCAAAGACCTGAAGGCTGAAGATCGCGAGTCCCGCGGCACAGACCGCCTCGGGGATCCAGAGCGGAATCTCGGCGATCGAGCTGGAGGTGCGGCCACGCTCGAAACTGCGCATCGCGGTCTTGGCGATCACCCAGGAGATCTGCGAGGTCACCGCCAGCGTGGCGACGCCGCAAAGCGTCTCCAGCGCGCGGCGGGCGCGGCCCGAAAGCCGGTCGATCAGCAGCCCGACCCGCACCAGAGCGGAATGCTCGAACGCATAGCCCAGCGACAGGAAGGTGGCGCCCGCGATGGCGTAGCCGACCATCTCGTCGAGCACAAAGGTTGAGCGGTCGATCATCCGCAGCCCGATTTCGAGCAGGATATGCAGCACCATACCGACCACCAGCACCGCCGCCACCACGGCGGCGGCCTGCGACAGGGCGAAGACGCCGCGCTGAAAGAGCATCGCCGGCCCGGTCCGGCCGGCGATGTCTTGGGTGTCGGAGACGCCGCTCATTCCCCGCGCATTTCCTCGAAGGCGGCGAGGATCGAGTCGGCATCTTCGCCCATCTTCTCTTTCCACTCCTCAAGCGCCGGCTGCGCGGCCTCGGTCAGCGCGGCGATATAGGCCGGGTCGACACCGGTCACGACGGTCATGCCGTGGCTTTCCATCTCGGCATAGTTCTGCGCCACGCGGTCTTCGAGCAGCCCCCAGCCAAAATCCTCGGCGGCAGCGGCGGCCTCGGTGACCCAGGCTTTCTGCTCGTCGGACAGCGCCTCATAGACATCGCGGTTCACATGCACGAATTGCAGCGGCATCGCATAGTTCACCTCGGTGAAATGCGACTGCTGCTCCCAGAGCTGCGAGGCCGAGCCGCCATCCGCGGAGGTCAGCACCGCGTCGATGGCACCGGTGGAGAGCTGCGGCACGGTATCGGCCCAGCTCAGCTGCACCGGCGTGGCAGCAGTGTTGCCGAAGGTGATGGTGCCGTTGGCATCATAGGTGCGTAGTTTCACGCCGTCGAGCGCCTCCATCGAGTCGAGCGGCTTGTTGCCCCAGAGCCCGCTCGGCGGCCAGGGCGTGGCGAAGAGCAGCACCTGATTGTCGTCGGCCAGAACCGCTTCGTAATAGGGTTTGGCGATCTCGTAGAGCTGGCGCTCTTCCTCGGGGGTGGTGACGAGGAAGGGGATGGAGGAGAGGATGAACACCGGGTCGATGCCCGACCAGGGCGTCGCGAAGGAAGAGGCGAGATCGAGCGCGCCGTCGCCCACCGCATCGTACTGGTCGATGGATTTGTACCCCAGCGCCGCGCCCTGATGCGCGGTCACCACCATGTCGCCGCCCGAGACCTCTTTCAGCGCCTCGACGAAGGTGTCGGCGGATTGCGCGTGCACTGAGTTCGGCGGGTATTCGTTGGCCAGATCCCAGGTGACCGATTGCGCCCAGGCGGGCAGCGCGGCGGCGGCGAGCGCCCCGGCGAGAAGCGGTTTAGTCAGTGTCTTGAGCATGTCGTGATTTCCCTGTTGCTTTGGTTGTCTTTGCTGAGGGCCGGGCCGCCCCGGCCCCTGCTTATCCGCGCCGCTGCGCGGGATAATTCCGGTCGAGGAAGTCGGGGCTGTATTTGCCCGAAAGCGCATCCTCGGCCACCGCCTCGGGCGCGCGCTCGGCGGCGGGGCCGTAGCCGCCGGAGCCCGGCGTTTCGACCACGATGGCCTGATCGCGGTTCAGCGGCACGGCGGAGGGCTTGTTGGCGAGCTTGCGGCTCTCGCCCGCCCCGTCCAGCAGGAATTGTCCGGGCCGCCCCTCGCCACCGCCGAAGATCCCCCAGGGCGCGTTGGAAAACCGCTCGCCGGCGCCGTTGAAGGTGCAGTCGTGATCCACCGGCGCGATCACCCGGCGAAGACCCGCGCCGCCGCGATAGCGCCCTGCCCCGCCGGAATCCTCGACAAAGCCGTAGCTGACGACACGCAGCGGGTATTCGGTCTCGATCGCTTCGATGGGCAGGTTGGAGGTGTTGGTGATATGCACCTGCACTCCGTCCTTGCCGTCGCGGTCGCTGCGCCCGCCAGCGCCGCCACCCAGCGTTTCGAGATAGAGATACGGCTTGCCGTTGCGCGGGTCGATGCCGGAAAAGACAGCGGTGGTGTTGGCGCCGTTGGCCGCGCCCACGGCGGCATCGGGCAGCGCAGGCGCCAGTGCGCCGATGATCACATCCACCAGCCGCTGCGAGGTATTGAGCCGCTGCGCCACCGGCGCGGGCGCGATGCAGTCGACGATGCTGCCCGGCTCGGTCAGCAGCTCGCAGCACTCCAGAATGCCCTCGTTATTGGCGATCTCGGGGTCGAGCAGCGTGCGCAGCGCGTAGGCCACCGCCGCCTTCGAGGCATTGCGGGTGAGGTTGATATTGCCCTTCACCTGCGGCGCCGAGCCGCGCAGATCGAATACGGCGCGGTCGCCGGTCACAGTGATCTCCAGCTTCAGCGGAATGTCCGAGGTGCCCACCCCGTCATCGTCCATCACGTCCTCGAAGCGATAGACCCCGTCGGGCAGCTCGGCGATGGCGCCGCGCATCCGGTCATGGGTGCGGGCGAGCAGCGAGTCCCAGACCTGCTCGATCAGCGCGGCGCCATAGCGCTCGGCGATCTCGCCGACGCGGCGCAGGCCAAGACGGCAGGCGGCGATCTGGGCGAAATGGTCGCCGCGGCGCTCTTCGGGAATGCGGGCATTGAGCAGCAGCAGGTCGAGAATGTCCTGTTGCAGCGCGCCCTCGCGGAAGAGCCGCACCAGCGGAATGCGCAGGCCTTCCTGATAGATCTCGGACATACCGCCCGCCATGGAGCCGGGCACCATGCCGCCGATATCGGCGTGGTGGGCGATGTTGCAGACAAAGCCCAGAAGCTGGCCGTCGACAAAGATCGGCGCGGCATAGTTGATGTCGGGCAGGTGCGTGCCGCCCGCCGCATGCGGGTCGTTGGCGACAAAGATGTCGCCCTCGCGGATCTCCTCGGGCGCATAGCGCGTGAGCACCGCCTGCATGAGCCCGGTCATCGAGGCGAGGTGAATGGGCAGCGACAGGTCGGCCTGCACGATCAGCCGCCCCTTGCGGTCGCAGATCGCCGTCGAATGGTCGTGGCGTTCCTTGATATTGGTGGAATAGGCGCTTTTCATCAGCGCGATAAAGGTCTCGTCCACCACCGAGCGGAAGGCCGAGGAGACGATCTCGACGGTGATCGGATCGGGCCCGGCGTCATTCGCGGCGGCGGGGGCGGTGAGGGTGTCGTGAAGGGTCACAGGTCTGTCTCTCCGCGGGTGATGAGAATATTGAGCGCCTCGTCGACGCGGGCGTGATCGCCGGGGAACAGCAGCAGGGTGGAGTCGAATTGGTCGATCACGGCGGGGCCGGTCAGCTCTGCCCCGGCGGCGAGCTCGGCACGGTCGTAAACCGGCGTGTCGAGCGCTCGCGGGCCGGCGAACCAGACCGGGCGCGTCGCCTTGGGCTCAGGCGCGCGCGAGGCGGTGGCGCTTTGCGGCGGGCTGCCGATCTGCGGACGCGCGCCCTCCGGAGTCATGCGCAGCGCCATGATCTCGACCGGATCCTCGGGGTTGAAAAAGCCGTAGGCCTGGGCGTGCGCCTCGAAGAACGCCTGTTTCAGCGCATCGAGATCGGTGACGCTGTTGCCGCCCACCGGAATCTGAAGCTCGTAATTCTGGCTGGTGTAGCGCATGTCGGCGACCAGCTTGGTGCTGCGCTCCGCCTCGGGAATGGCCTCGGCCTCGAACCAGGTCTCGGCCTCTGCACGCATCTCGTCGGCGAGCCGCGACAGGATCGGGCTTGCGGCGTCATTCAAAGCGATGCGCTGCGAGCGCACGAGGCTTTCCGAGCGCCCGGCGACCAGCAGCCCCTCGGCGCAGAGGATGCCCGGCAGCAGCGGCACGAGGATCTGCTTGATCCCCAGCGCACGGGCGCAGGCCTCCGCATGCAGCGGGCCGGCGCCGCCAAAGGGCATCAGCGCGAAATCGCGCGGGTCGTGGCCGCGCTCGACCGAGATCGCCCGGATCGCGCGCACCATATTGGCGGCCATCACATCCAGAATGCCGCGCGCGGCGGTCTCGACCGCGACGCCCAGACGCTCGGCTACCTTGCCCACCACGCGGAACGAGGCATCCACATCGAGCGACATGTCGCCGCCCAGCAACCCGCTGGTCGAGAGCCGCCCGAGCACCACATTGGCATCGGTCACCGTGGCCTGATCGCCGCCCCGACCGTAGCAGGCGGGGCCGGGCCGCGCGCCGGCACTGGCGGGACCGACCTTCATCAGACCGTCGCGGTCGAACCAGGCGAGCGAGCCGCCCCCTGCCCCCACCGTGTTGATGTCGACCATCGGCATGCGCACGGGGAACTCCGCCACGTCGCGGTCGAAGGCGAGCCCGATGGTGCGGTCGCGGATCAGCGCCACATCGGCGCTGGTGCCGCCCACGTCGAAGGTGATGACATTGCCGATGCCCGACTGCATTGCGGTATGGATCGCGCCGTTCGCCCCCGCCGCCGGGCCGGACATGGCGGTGCGGATCGGGAATTCCCGCGCGGTCTCCACCGACATCAGCCCGCCGCTCGACTGGTTCACCCCGAGGCTGGAGACGGGCGAGCGCGCCGCCACCTCGCGCTCCAGCGTGCGCATGTACTCGGCGAAGGCCGGTTGCAGATAGGCATTGAGCAGCGTGGTGGAGGAGCGTTCGTATTCGCGGAATTCCGGCATCACATCCGAGGAGGCCGAGACCGCCACATCCGGCAGCGCCTCTGCGATGCGCGCCTTCACCGCCTGTTCATGCGACGGGTTGAGATAGGCGAAGAGGAAGGCAATCGCGACCGCCTCGACCTGTTCGGCGCGCAGGTCTTCGATCACCGCATCGACGCTGGCCATGTCCAGCGGCTCGACCACGGCACCGTCGGCGCCGACGCGCTCAGTCACCTCAAAGCGCAGATGGCGCGGGGCGAGCGGCGGCGGAAAATCCGCCTTGAGGTCGTACATCTTGGGGCGGATCTGGCGGCCGATCTCGACCAGATCGCGGAAATTGCGGGTGGTCACCATCGCCACCTTGGCGCCGGTGCGCTGGATCAGCGCATTGGTCGCCACGGTGGTGCCGTGGCCAATGGCCCGCACGTCCTTGAGGTCGAACCCCGCTTTCTCCGCCAGCGCATCCAGCCCGGCGATGATCGCCTCCGCCGGGTTGGCGGGTGTGCTCGACACCTTGTTCAGCGCGATGCGCCCGCTGGTGCTCTCGATGGCGCAAAGATCGGTGAACGTGCCTCCGACATCCACGCCTATCGTCCAGGTTTCGCCCATGTTGTGCATCCTCTTCGTATTTCATTAAAATACACAGTGTATAATATGGTTGAGTCAACGGTTTTCTTTCCGGGGGATTATTTCTTGGAAATCGCGCATGCGCGGATGTATACGCGCGCTTGCAAATCACGCAACGGAGACAGGGACATGGCGAAAAAACCGGCAGCGTCGAAACCGGCCCCCGAACGCGGGGCCGAACATGTCTACCGCATGCTGCGGCAGGCGATTCTGCGCATGGAGCTGCGCCCCGGGTCGGATCTGGACGAGCTGGAGATCTCGGCCCGTTACGAGGTGTCGCGCACACCCGTGCGCGAGGCGCTGATCCGGCTGACCGCCGAGGGACTGGTGCAGGCGGTGCGCGGGCGCGGCTCGCGCGTCGCGGCGATGAACCTCTTCGATCTGCGGGATTTTTTCGAGTCGCTCGACCTGCTTCAGCGGGCCCAGACGACGCTGGCCGCGCTGCGCCGGAGCGATGAGGAGCTGCGCGGGATCGAGGCCGCCGAGCGCGGTTTCGAACAGGCGGCGGCGGGCCGCGATGTGGATGCGCTCAACGAGATGAATTTCCGCTTTCACCTGGCGATCAGCGAGGCGGCGCATTCGCGCCACCTGCATCACGGCTATGAGCGCGCGCTGATCGAGGGCATGCGCGTGGGTCATGTGAGTTTCATCGAACATGACGGCACGCAGGCGCGGTTGCAGGAGCATCTCGACCGCACGATTGCCGATCACCGCGAGATGGTGGCCTTCATCCGCGAGCAGGATACGGAGGGCGCCGAACGCGTCGCCGCCCGCCATGTGGAGCTGTTCCGCAACCGGATCGTGACGACCGTGTTGTCGCCGGATGCCACGCGCAAGATGCAGATCCTGAGCTGAGGCGTTTCCGGGCATCCTGAACCGCAAACGCCATATGCGCCGGGGTCTCCCCCGGCGCGCCGGATCACCAGACGCGATCCAGCAAAGACAGCCAGTTCTCGCCCATCACGCGGCGGATCTTGGTTTCGGACCAGCCCGCGCGCTGCATCGCCGCCGTCAGGTTCGGGAAATCGGCGATCGAGCCCAGCCCGTCGGGGAATTCCACCTCCCAGATCTCGGTAAGCTGGCGGGCATAGCCCTTGTCGCGGTTGAGATATTCGAAGAATTTCGACCCGTAGCCCATGGTGAAATCGGTGCCGAAGCCGACGCGTTCCTCGCCGACGAGGTTCACGATATAGTCGATGGCGGCGACGTAATCGTCCACCGTCGCGCCGTTGCCGGCGGCAAGGAAGGGCGGAAACATGGTGACCCCGACAAAGCCGTCCTGTTCGGCGATAAACCGAAGTTGTTCGTCGCTCTTGTTGCGCGGATGTGCCTTGAGGCCAGCGGGCAGGCAGTGGGAATAGGCGACCGGCTTTTTCGAGGCACGGATCACGTCTTCGGAGGTCTTCGGCCCCACATGGCTGAGATCGCAGAGGATGCCGACGCGGTTCATCTCGGCCACCACCTCATGGCCGAAATCCGACAGCCCGCTATCGGTGCTTTCATAGCAGCCCGAGCCCACCAGGTTCTGGGTGTTGTAGGTCATCTGCACGATGCCAACCCCCTGCTCCTTGAAAAGCTCGATGAATTCCAGCCGGTCCTCGAAGGCGGTGGTGTTCTGAAAGCCTAAAACGATGCCGGTCTTGCCCTCGGCCTTGGCGCGGCGGATGTCGGCGACGGTCTTCGCCTTCACGATCAGGTCGGCATGCTCGCGGAACTGTGTGTTCCAGGCGCCGATGGCCGACATCGTGTCGCGGAAATTCTCCCAAACCGAGCAGGTGCAGTTGGCGGCGGTCAGCCCGCCCTGCGCCATCGCCTCGAAAACCGGGCGCCCCCAGTCAGAGATAATCAGCCCGTCAAAGACGATCAGGTCGTCGTGCAGCGTGGTCATTTGGGTCTTCCTTCGTCAGAGATAGATTTCGCGCACGATGGCGTCATGATCGCCCGCCATGGCGCGGACATCGCCGCCATCCACCACCTCGCCGTCGCGCAGGACGATGAAGCGGTCGGCGGCGCGGAAGGCGAGGTTGAGGTTCTGCTCGACCATGAGCATGGTCACCCCGTCCTCCTTCAGCGTGTCGATGATGCGGGCGATCTCTTCGCAGAACTGCGGCGAGAGGCCGCCAGAGGGCTCGTCGAGCAGGAGCAGCCGCGGGCGCGACATCAGCGCCCGGCCGATGGCGACCATCTGCTGTTCGCCGCCCGAAAGCGTGCGGGTGGCCTGTTTGCGGCGCTCGGCGAGGCGCGGAAAGCGGTCATAGACCAGCCCCAGCGTCTGGCTCAGCTCCTTGCCGCCCCGGCGCATGGCGCCGAGCCGCAGGTTGTCCTCGACGGTGAGGTCGGGGAAGAGGTCACGCGCCTGGCTCACCTGGGCGATGCCATGCGCAAAGATCCTGTGCGGCGGCAGGCCCGCCGTTTCGATCCCGTCGAAGAGCACCGAGCCGGAGGTCGGTTTCACAAAGCCGCAGACGGCGTTGAGCGAGGTCGACTTGCCCGACCCGTTGGCCCCCAGAAGCGTCAGGCATTCGCCCGGCAGCACATCGTAGGTGGCGCCGCGTAGGATCGGCTTTTTGCCATAACCCACATGCAGGTCACGGATTTTCAGAAGCGGTTCAGGAGTGTCCAAGGTAAGCCTCCAGCACGGCGCGGTCTTCGCGGATTTCCTCTGGCGTTCCTTCGGCGATGCGCGCGCCCGCCGCCATCACGAGGATGCGGTCGGCGGCGGCCATCACCAGTTCCACCGCGTGTTCGATGAGCAGGATGCCGACACCCTTTTCCCCGGCCAGACGGTGGATGATCTCCATCATCTGGGCGCGGGCGACGGGCGACAGCCCCACGGCGGGCTCGTCGAGCAGCAGCACCGGCGGGTCCGAGGCTACGGTGCGGACAATCTCGACAATCCGCTGCTGGCCGCCGGACAGATCCCCTGCCCGGGTGTCGGCCATGTGATCCATCGACATGAGCTTGAGCAGCTCACGGGCGCGGTGGATGTTGCCCGCCTCGGATTTCAGCGCCTTGGAGCGGCCCAGCAGGATATCGAGGAACGAGCCCTCGGTCTGCGCGTGCAGCCCGGTCAGCACGTTTTCCAGCACCGTCAGCGCCGGGAACAGCCCGCCGTTCTGGAAGGTACGGCGCACCCCCTGCTCGGCGATCTCGTGCGGGGTCAGCTTGGTCAGCTCACGCCCCTTCAGATGCACGCTGCCCGAGGTCGGCGTGACATAGCCCGAGATCGCGTTGAACAGCGTGGATTTCCCCGCCCCGTTCGGCCCGATCACCGCGCGCACCGCGCCCTCTTCGAGCGTGAAGGAAACATCGTCCAGCGCGGTCAGACCGGAAAAGCGGACGCTCAGTCCCTGGACGTTCAGAAGCTCGGTCATGACTCCTCCCGGTAATAACGTTCGACGAAGATCGGCGAGAGACGGCGCAGCAGGCTGGCGAGCCCCATGGGCATGGCGACCAGCACGGCGGCGACGATCAGGCCGAAGAACAGCTCTTCCATGCCCGGAAAGGCGCGGAGATATTCCGGCAGCGCGGTCAGCAGCACAGCGCCCAGTACGGCGCCCAGAACCGAGCCGAGCCCGCCCACCAGCACCATCGCGAAGGAGGCGATGAGGTGCAGCATGCCAAAGCTTTCGGGGAAGACATGGCCCACATGCCGGGCAAAGAGCGCCCCGGCGCAGCCCACGACAAAGCCCGACCAGATGAAGCTGACGAGGATCACCCGCGCCGTCGGAATCGCCAGCGACGCGGTGGCAATCTCGTTCTCGCGCACCGCCATCACGGCGCGGCCAAAGCGCGAGCGCATCAGATTCAGCGTCGCCTTGACCAGCAGCACGGTCACGGCAAGGAAGATGTAGAATTTCAGCGTGTCGTCGCTGAGCGAGATGCCGAACATCGCCTCGCGCGGCAGCGGCAGCCCGTCGGTGCCGCCGGTGAGCGGCTTGCTGTGCAGATAGGCCCACCGCATCAGCTCGCCAAAGGCCAGGGTGATGATCGCGAGGTAATAGGAGCGGATGCCGCGAAGCGCCGCGGAGGAGGCGAGAAAGCCCCCCAGCGCACCCAGCACACCGGCCAGCGGGATCGTGACGATCCAGGGCAGGCCGAGCTTGGCCGAGAGGATCGCCGAGGCATAGGCGCCGATCCCGAAAAACGCGGTATTGGCAAAGGCCAGCTGGCCGAGATTGCCGATCACCAGCGTGAAACCCAGCGTCACCAGAACCGAGATCAGCATCCCGTTCACGATGAACTGAGTATAGGCGTTGGTGGCCAGCGGCAAAAGCAGCAGCAGCGCGGGCACGGCCCAGAAGAGCAATGTGCGGAGCTGACGCTGGCGGGCGGACGGCATGGTCGTGCTCATGATCTTACACCTTCACCACGGCCTTGCGGCCAAAGAGCCCCTGCGGGCGGATGAAGAGCACCAGAACGATGACCACATAGGCGGTGATCTCGATGAGCGCGCTGTCCAGATAGGCGCCGGCATATTGCTCGGCCAGCCCCAGCAGGATGCCGCCCAGCACCGCGCCGCCCAGCGAGCCGAAGCCACCCAGCGTCATCGCGGCAAAGCCCTTGATGAGAAAGCTGGCGCCAAGATCGGGATGCAGCAGCGAGACCGGCGCCACGAGGATGCCGCCAAGCGCGCCGAGCGCCGCGCCGATGCCCCAGCTGAAATCATTGAAGCGCTCGACATTGAGGCCGATGAGCCGCGCGCCGCGCGGGCTCTGATAGACCGCCTGCACCATCTTGCCGAGATCGGTCAGCGCCAGCACGCCGAAGAACAGGATGAGCAGCACCAGCACCGTGCCGATGATGAAGACCGCGTCGCCGGTGATCACGAGATCGCCGAGAAAGATCGGCTCCATGTCGAAGACCGCCGGCATCGGCAGCACCTCGCGGCCCCAGACCATGCGCGCGATGCCGCGCAGCACATAGCCCGCCGAGATGCACATGAGCGCCAGCCCGATATGCGGCCCGCCCCGGATCGGGCGGATGAGCCCCTTGCTGAAGAGCACGCCCAGCACGAACATGGCGATCATCGCCAGCGCCGCCGCCGGAAGAAAGGCGATGCCCGCCAGCACCACCAGCACGTAGGAGAGGAAGGCGCCCGCCATGACGAAATCGCCATGGCCGAAATTCACCACCGTGGTCGAGCGGTAGACCACCGTGAGCGACAGCGCGATCAGGGCATAGATCGCCCCTTGGGCGAATCCGCCCAATGTCAGCTGCATCAGCATCGGTATTGCTCCTGAAAAAGGCCGGGCGCAGGCGCGCCACGCCCGGCAGTCGGGGAGAGTTGGCTTAGTAGGGCTGGCCCCAGGCTTTCAGCACGGTCGGTTCGCCGTCGACAAAGCCCGCCACGGCAGAGCCCTTGACGCCCTGGTGATCCTCCGGCGTCCAGGTGATCGGATCCGACAGGATGCCGGTGTCGAAATCGCGCACCTCTTCCAGCGCCGCGATCAGCTTGGAGCGGGTGAGATCCGGACCCACCGCTTCGAGTGCCGAGACCAGCGCCTCGGCTGACCCGATGGAGACGAAGGAGAAGGTCGAGAGCTCTTCGTCGGGGTAGTATTTGTGGATCATGTCGCCCCAGGGTTTCATCTTCTCGCCGTCGAGATTGTCCACATAGGAGTGGATCACGTAGTAATTCTTGACGGTGTCGAAATCGCCGGTGCGCTTGAGCGTGTTCTCAAGATCGGTGCCGGCGGTGCCCATGACCGGGATATCGCCCATGCCGTATTTCTTCAGGTCGCGCAGGAAGATGGCGGTTTCCGCCTCGTAAAGCGCCGCGATGATGAAATCGGGCTTGTTCTGGCGCAGCTTCAGCACCTGCGCGGTGGCATCGGTCTGGCCACGTTCCATGGTCAGCTCGGCCGTGGGCTCGACGCCCTGCTCTTTCAGATAATCGCGCGCCGGGTTGGAATAGCTGTGCGCCCAGTCGTTGGAATGCTCGATGATCGCGACATTCTCGGTGTCGGGCTTGGACAGCACAAAGGCGGCCATGGCGCGCCCGTTGGCGCTGCCGGTGGGCACACCGTGGAAGATGTTCCCCGCCAGCGGCGTCGAGATCGAGTCGCTCACCGCGTGGGCGACGATCCAGGGCAGACCCGCCTCTTCGATGGTGGGCCGCAGCGCCAGCGCCACGCCCGAGCAGGAATTGCCCTGAAGCATGAAGACCTCGTCCTGCGAGATCAGTTTCTTGGCGGCGGCGAGGCCCTTGGCGCTGTCGCAGGCGGTGTCTTCCTGCACCGCGACCAGCTTGCGGCCATGCACCCCGCCCTCTTCGTTGACCTTGTCGTAATAGGCCATCATCCCGATCAGCGCCTTGCTGTAGGACGACGCGTTGCCGGAAAACGGCCCCATCACGCCGATGGTGATGGCGTCGTCGGTGAGGCCTTGGGTTTCCCATTCGGCGTCCTGCGCCAGTGCCGGCGCCGCCGCAAAGGCGGCCACGGCCATAAGAGAGGTGAGTTTATTCATCGTTATCTCCTGTTGAACGTTTCTGGTTGGATGCGGCTTGTCACCGCTTGTGATTGGGGCGAGGCCCTATCTTAAAAACCGGCTGTCTTGTTTGTTTCATTGTACACAAAATACCGGGTACGCATTGCGCTCAGGCGGTGCCTGTCGCGGGCTTCACATGGCTTGCCAGCATGACCTTGAGCGCCATGAGCATCTCGCGGAAATAGCCCTCGTCACGACGCAGCACCGCCTGCACGGCCATGCCGCGAAACACGTTCAGCGCCAGGTTCAGCGCCACGCGCGGGGTGATGGCATCCGGGCTGACCGCGACGAAGGTCTGCGACCAGATCGCCTCCAGCCGCTCGTGCAGATCGAGGATCAGCGGCGCGAGCTGCTCGCGCAGCTCCGTATCGCCGCGCGCGGCGACGATGATCTCCAGCGAGGAATAGAACCAGTCGCCCTTGAGCACCTCGTCCCAGACGGCCTCGAAGAACGTATCGTAGTCGAGCGCACCGCTTCGCATATCGGCGGCCAGCGCCTCCAGCCCGGCGGCGAAATTGGCGAACATCTCTTCAGTGGCGGCGACGATCAGCGCCATCTTGCTGGGGTAGTGATGCGTCTGCGCCCCGCGCGACACGCCCGCCCGCTTGGCAATGCCGGCGGTGCTGGTATTGGCATAGCCCACATCCATCAACATCTGCACCGTCGCCGCCAGCAGAAGCCTGCGGGTTTCAGTGCTGCGCTGGTCCTGAGTACGTCGTGTAGATACGGTCATTTCGCCCTCATTTAAAAACAGGCTGATTTGTTTTTATGATTCGGTCAGGCGCATCGGCATGCATCGACAGGGCGCAAACCGCTAAAACCGGCGATTTTGCATAAAAAATCAGCAAGACGGCGTCCCTGCCCCGCGCGAAAACGAGCATTTGGCACGAAAAAACGCCGGGCTCAGCAGAGCCCGGCGTCGATTCGGGAGCGGAAATCGCCCGGTCGGATCAGCCGAAATCGTGCTTCGACAGCGGCAGGCTGCGGATGCGCTGGCCGGTCAGCACCGCCACCGCGTTGACGATGGCCGGGCCAACCGCCGGCAGGCCGGGCTCGCCGATGCCGCCCATCTTGGCGCCGCTCTCGACGATCTCCACATGCACCTGCGGCATCTGGTCGGGGCGCAGAAACGGGTAATAGTCGAAATTCCGCGCCGTGGGCTCGCCGTTTTCGTAGACCAGCTCTTCCATCAGCGTCTGCGACACACCCAGCGCCACCGCTGATTGCACCTGTGCCTCGATGGTGGCCGGGTTGACGATCTGGCCGGGGTCGATGGCGACCCAGACCTGATGCACCGCCACCTCGCCGCCGTCTATGGAGACCTCGGCGATCACCGCCACCTCTGACCCGAAGGGCGAGGCCATGGCGACACCGCGTGCCCGCTGGCTGCCATCCTCTGCCTCATAGACACCGGGTTTCCAGCCGCCCGACAGCGTGCCCACCGTCTCCAGCAGCGTGCGGTGACGCTCGGAGTCCGAGAGCAGCCCGCGCCGCATCTCGAACGGGTCGAGATCGGCGGCGCCGGCCAGCTCGTCGAGAAAGCTTTCATACATGAAGTCATGCATCGAATGCCCAACAGCGCGCCAATAGCCGATCACCGCCGGGTTCGGCACATAGATCTGGCCGATATGCCGGTTGGCAATGGCATAGGTCTTGCCGGAAATCCCCTCGGTCGCCGAGGGATCCTGCCCGGCAGGCGCCTTGTACCAACGCCCGGTCGGCCCCTCGCCCACCACCTCGACGCTGAGCGCGGTGGGGCCTTCGGCGCTCACCGCGCCCCGGAACCGGGCAAAACCCATGGGGCGCACCGCGTCGCGCAGGAATTCCTCCTCGCGGGTCCATTGCACCTTGACCGGACGGCCCACCGCCTTGGCAAGCAGGATCGCCTGCGGATAGGGGTTGGCGGTCTCGTAGAGGAAATGCCGCCCGAAGAACCCGCCGAGGATCTGCGAATGAATGCGGATATTCTCCGCAGCGATGCCGGCCACCTCCGCAGCCGCGCCCTGGAACATCTCCGGCGCCTGGTTGGGCAGCCACAGATCCAGCGTGCCGTCGTCGTTGAACCGCGCGATGGTCGAGGGCGGCTCGAGCTGGCCATGCACCAGGAACGGCGCGTCATACTCGGCCTCGAGCACGGTCTCGGCACCCGCGAGCGTGCCGGCGGCATCGCCCTGGGCCTCGATCTCGATCACCTCGCCATCGGCATTGGCCAGCGTGTCGCGAAAGCCCTGCGAGGAGAAATCCTCGGGCATCGGCCAGCTCGCCTCGCCCGGGCCCCATTCGACCTCTGCCGCCTCGACCGCCTTGCGCGCCTGCCAGAACTTGTCGGCCACGACCGCCACGGCGCCCGGCAGAAGATGCACCGAATGCACCCCGCGCATGCCCTCGATCTCGGCCCGGTTGGTCACCGAGACCGGCGCCAGCCCGAGGCGCGGCGCGTGCTGCACGGCGGCCAGCAGCATGCCCTCGACCGAGGCGTCGATGGCGTAATTGGCCCGGCCGGTGGATTTGTCATGCACGTCGTAGCGCGGCAGCGGCTGGCGGATCCAGCGGAAGGTCGACGGGTCGCGCAGCGGCACATCCGCCGGCACCGGCAGATCCATCGCCGCGCCTGCCAGCTCGCCATAGCCGAGGCTCTCGCCGCTCTCCGGGTTCACCACCTTGCCGGGCTCGGTGGTCAGATCCGCCGCATCGACGCCCCATTGCTGCGCCGCCGCCTCGATCAGCATGGCGCGTGCAGTGGCGCCGAGCTGGCGCATCAGCGGATAGCTCGACCGCACCGACGAACTGCCGCCGGTGAAGCGGAAACCGCCCATGATGTCGAAGGGCGCGCCGGGGGGGGCGCTCTCCACGGTGAAGAGCTCGGGGTGCAGATCCAGCTCCTCGCCGACGATCTGCGGCAGCGCGGAAAAGATCCCCTGCCCGCCCTCGATGAACGGGCTGCGGAACAAAGCGGTGCCGTCGGAACGCAGCTCAAGGAAGGCGGGCACGGCGGGCGGTTCGGCCTCGCCTGCGGCCTCTTGCGCGCGGCTGCGGCGCGCGGGCAGCGCGGTGGCCAGCACCAGCGCGCCGGTGCCCGTCAGGAAGCCGCGGCGCGAGACGTTGACCGGCTGGCGGGTGAGTTTCTGCATGATCCCCATGGCTCAGCCCTCCGCCGCGCCGCGCACGGCAGCGCGGATCTTGTTGTAGGTGCCGCAGCGGCACAGGTTGATCATCGCGCCCTCGATATCGTCGTCGCTGGGCTGCGGCGTCTCGGTCAGCAGCGCGGCGGCGGTCAGCACCTGACCCGACTGGCAATAGCCGCATTGCGGCACCTGGTTCTCGACCCAGGCCTCGACCACGCGCTTGCCCACTTCGGTCTCGCGCACCGCTTCGATGGTGCTGATCTCGGTGCCGGTGACGCTGTCCGCCGGGGTCACGCAGGAGCGTGTCGGGATGCCGTCGACCAGCACGGTGCAGGCACCGCATTGCGCCACGCCGCATCCGTATTTCGTTCCGGTGAGGCCCAGTTCCTCGCGGATCACCCAGAGAAGCGGGGTGTCGGCGTCCACATCGACGTCGCGCGTCGTGCCATTGACTGTTAGCTGCATCGGAGGCTCCCTTGCCTGTCGGTGTTGCGTTTGCTCTCCCCGCCCGACCGCAGCCGTGCGGGAGCCGTTCAAAGAACGTCTCGTTAGGTCTTAAAAATGTGTCTGCCGCGCACGAAAACTATCCCGGGAGGCCGATAGGTTGGATGAGCTGACCTCATCAATCGCGGCAGTCCGCCCGGACGCCCTGGGATGTCGCCTGCGCGTTTCGCAACGGCGGCGCGGGTCCGGATCCGGGACACCGCTCTCCCGATAGCGCCATCATACGTGTCAGACTGTCGCAGTCAACGCCGGCGGGGTCGTAACCCCCGGGCGCAAAGGGGCCCGGCGCAATGCCGGGCCCGATCACGGTGCGGATTACCAGGGCTGGTTTGCCGGCCCGACGGTGAACTCGTTCACCGTGGTGTCTTCGGGCAGGTCCAGCGCAAAGGCCACGACGCGGGCGATCCGGTCGGGCGAAATGCCGAAGGCGTCATAGACCTCCTGCATGCCGCTGCCGGCCTGCTTGTCGGTGATCGTGTCCAGCAGCTCGGTGTTGATCGCCGCCGGATAGAGCGTCGCCGTGCGGATATTGGTGCCTTCCATGGCCGATTCCATGCGCAGCACTTCCATGAAGTCGCGCACGAACCACTTGGTGCCGCCATAGACCGCCGTGCCGGCATAGGCTTTGAGCCCCGCCACCGACGAGACCGCCAGGATGTGACCCGATTTCTGCTCGGTGAAGGTCGGCATCACGGCGGCGACACCGTTCAGCACGCCGTTGATGTTCACGTCGACCATCTGCTTCCATTCGTCGGTCTTCAGTGCCGAGACGGCGCTGACCGGCATGATGCCCGCGTTCAGAAAGATCGCGTCGACGCGGCCAAAGCTGTCCTTGGCAAGCTTGACGATGGCGTCGTTGTCTTCGGTCTTGGTCACGTCGATGGCCTGATAGACCGCCTCGCCGCCCGCCGCCTTGATGTCGTCGGCAATCTGCTTGAGCTTTTCCTCGCGCCGCGCACCGAGCACGACCTTGGCGCCCTTGCTGGCGATTTCCTTGGCGGTGGCCTCGCCGATCCCCGAGGACGCGCCGGTGATAATAACGACTTTGTCTTTGATCATGACAGATCTCCTATTCTTTGCCTCTGTGCCAGGCGCCGCCCCGGTCATGCCTCTCGGCATCGGCCGGCCCTCGGCTCGACTACATCAATCCCACAGATCATCGCGTATACGGTAGAATGATGCGCCGCATTTCTTGCCTGATCCTCCGAGACCTGAAAATTTCTGACGACGGCAAGGCAGCGCTTCGCTATGCTGTATGCAGCAACCGCAAGGAGCGACCGCATGTCAGAGCAGATCCGTATCGAGACGCCGAATGCCGGCATCCGTGCCCGTCAGGCAGAGCTTGCCGCGATCATCGACCCGTGGACGGTGGGCAAAGAAGACTACGCCACCGCTTTGCCAAATCTAGGTCTGTTCCGGCGCGAATCCACCTCCGAGCCCCATGCCTGCATGATCGAGCCCAGCATCATCATCGTCTGCCAGGGCGTGAAGCAGATGCATATCGGCGCGCGGGGCCTGACCTATGACAGCGAGCGGTTCCTTGTCGCCTCGCTCGACCTTCCCGGCGACAGCCGCGTGCTGGAGGCGAGCCCCGACCGCCCCTGTCTCGGCCTGGTGCTGCGGCTCGATCTGCGGCTGATCGCCGAACTCAGCACGCAGGTCAGATCCGCGCCCGCGCGGGACCGCAGCATGGAGCCGAGCGCCGCCATCGGCCAGCTAACGCCGGAGCTGTTGGCGCCCTTCGCCCGGCTCGTGGCGCTGCTGGACGAGCCCGAGGCGATCCCGGTGCTGGCGCCGCTGATCGAGCGCGAAATCCATTACCGGCTGTTGCAGAGCGATCAGGCGCCGCGGCTGCTGCGCATGGTTTCGGTCGGCAGCCAGAGCCATCGCATCGCCCGCGCCATCGACTGGCTGAAAACGCATTACGCCGAGCCGCTGAAGGTCGAGGAGCTCGCCGCGCAGATCCATATGAGCCCGTCGAGCCTGCATCATCATTTCCGCCAGCTCACCGCCATGAGCCCGCTGCAATATCAAAAGCGGCTGCGACTCAACGAGGCGCGGCGGCTGATGCTGACCGACGATTTCGACGCGGCGGGCGCGGCCTTCAATGTCGGCTATGAGAGCCCGTCGCAGTTCAGCCGCGAATACAGCCGGCTGTTCGGCGCCCCACCGCGCCGCGATATCGAGCGCATCCGCGACCGCGCCGCCGCGCCGCAGGCGCTGGCCTAAAAGCCCCGGAAGCTGGCGAACGCCTTATGCTTCAGCCGCTCGGTTTGCACCCCGTTGACCGGGTGCGAGGGGTCGGGATGGCCGAGCGCGATGCCGCAGACGACCATCTCCTCCTCCGGCAGCTCCAGATGCGCATGGGCGATATCGGCGACCTCGGCAATCGCGCCAATGCCGCAGGCACCAAGCCCCCTGCCCTCGGCGGCAAGAAAGAAGCTTTGCATCACCATGCCGAGATCCATGAAACAGCCCGCGCCCATGCGGCGGTCGATGGTCACGACGAGGCCGACCGGCGCATCGAAAAAGCGGTAATTGCGGGCGAATTGCGCGCGCCTTGCGGCCACGTCGCGGCGCGCGATCCCCAGCGCGGAATAGAGCGCATAGCCCGCCGCCCGCTGCCGCGCCTTGTATTCGGCGGGCATGGGCGCGGGGAAATAGCTGTATTCGCTGACCGGAGGGCGCCCGCTCGTGGCGGCGCGCTCAAGCGCGTCGGCGAGCGCGGCCAGCGGCTCTCCGGCCAGGACATGGAACCGCCCCGGCTGGAGATTGGCGCCGGACGGCGCGGTACGGGCGAGATCGAGCAGCTCGGCCACCTCCTCGCGCGGCACCGGATCGGGCCGGAAGGCCCGAACCGAACGCCGTGCACGCAGGACTGCGTCGAGCGCCCCGCCGCTCATGAGCGCGACAGCACGCTCGCCGGACGCGCCCGCGCCAGCGCCGAGGTCAGCATGCCGGCGATCACCGCCTTAATGGCGTCGCCCGGCAGGAAGGGCGTGGCCAGCAGCGTCGCCTCGGCCAGCGTCTTGTCGAGGGTGACGGCCATGCCGACGATGCCACAGATATACATGAAGAGAATGCCCCCGATGGCCGCGCCCGCCGTCGCGGTCACGATCAGCGGCAGGCTGCGGGTCTTCTCGACGATGAGCCCGGCGACAAAGGCGGTGACCGGGAAGCCGACGAGGAAGCCCACGGTCGGCGAGGCAAACACACCGAGACCGCCGCGACCGCCGGCCAGCAGCGGCAGCCCCAGCGCCACGAGCAGCAGGAAGAGCAGCACGGCAAGCGCGCCACGGCGGGCACCCAGCACGGTGCCGCACATCATCACGCCGAGGCTCTGCGCGGTGATCGGCACCCCGAAACCGAGGGTGATCGCCGGGATCAGCCCGAGCACAGCGATCAGCGCGGCGAACAGCGCGATCATCACAACGTTGCGTTCCATCGTGGTCGTCTCCTTATTGACGTCGGGACAGGGTTTCCCGGCAGTAGCAGCCCCCGCCGGGATTTGCATCTATTGATCGGCCCCCGGCGGCGCCTGCCCGATGCCGCCGCGCGCGCGCAGCGCCTCGGCGACCTGCTCGGCATCGTCGATGGCCAGCAGCCCCAGCGGCAGCACGATGCGCCAGCCCGGAGCGCGGGCGCTGCGGGCGCGCCAGGCCTCGCGCAGCCCCCGTGCCTTGGCCAGCAGGACGGGGGTGAAGCGAATGGTGACCGCCATGGCGAACCCGACCGGCGCGGGGTCGAGACCGATGCGCCGTAGCGGCGACAGCAGGCGCAGCACCACATCGGTCAGATCGTCGAGCCGGCTGGTCATGGTGACGAGGTTGGCGATGCCCACCGCCGCAATCAGCCGCAGCACCAGCGCCACGCCGCGCGCCGGGGCGCCTTCGATCAGATGCCAGACGAGCAGCACGACCACGAAGGGCCAGAGCGGGCGCGACAGGCGCAGCCCCTCGCGAAAGAACCGCCGCCCGCCGACGAGATAGGCCGCCGCCACCGCCCATGTGATCGCCGCGAGCCAGAGCGGGCTGTCGATCAGGTAGATGCCCAGCACGCTCAGCGAGGCGATGGCGAGTTTCACCCCCGCCGGCCAGCGGTGATAAGGCGTCTCAATCGAAGAGGTCAGTGCCAGCATCGGCATCCTCCTCCATCGCGGCGAGATAGAGCGCCAGCGTCTCCTCCGGCGGGCCGTCGGCGCGCACCCTGCCCTCGTCGAGCCAGATCACCCGGTCATAGCCGTCGAGCGCAGACGGGTCGTGGGTGATCTGGAGCACGCGCGGCGCCACTCCGTCGAGCATCCGCCGCAACTGCCGCGTGGTGGGAATATCGAGCCCGGAAAACGGCTCGTCGAGCAGGATCACCGCAGGCGACATCGCCAGCACCGCCATCAGGCAGAGCAGATGCCGCTGGCCCTGTGAGAGCTCGGTGACCGAGCGCTCGCGCCAGGCGCGCTTGCCGAACCGGTCGAGCATCGCATCGGCCCCGGCGGCGGCCTCCGCCCGCGACTGACCGAGCTGCTTGAGCCCGAAGGCCAGCTCTTCGGCGACGGTGGGAAAGATGATCTGATGATCGGGGTTCTGAAACAGCACACCGATCAGCCGCAGCGCCGCGCGCCGGTCGCGCGCCACATCGGTGCCGCCGATCGTCACCTCGCCACTGTCGGGCGCGATCAGCCCGGCAAGCACCCGCGCCAGGGTGGATTTGCCCGAGCCGTTGCGGCCCACAAGTCCGATGCGCCGTTCCGTCAGCGTCAAGTCGATGCCGCGCAGCACCTCGCGCCCGGCGAGGCTGTGGGCGACGCCGCGCAGCTCTATGGCCGCGTCGGATGCGACAACAGCCTCTTTGCCGGGGTTGCGGCCAAATCCCATCATGCGTGCTGCCACTCCGTCACAAGGGCCGTTCCGACGCCGCCGGCGGCGGCGATGGCGACCAGACCGCGGCCGCCGCTCTCACATAGATCATGAAACAGGCGAACGGAAAGGATTGCGCCCGAAGCGCCGATGGGATGGCCCCGCGCCAGCGCCCCGCCGCGCGGATTGACGATACGCGCATCCAGCTCCGCCAAGTCGACACAGGCCAGCGCCTGCGCGGCGAAGGCCTCCATGATCTCGGCCTGTGCGAGCTGCGCCGGCGCTAGGCTCAGCCCTGCCAGCGCGTCGCGGATCGCCGCCACCGGCGCCAGCCCCGGCAGCCCGGGGTCGCCGCCGCGCGACACGCCGCCCAGTATCGCGAGCCCCGCCAGCCCGGCGCGCCGCGCCATGTCCTCGGAGACCACCAGCGCCATCGCCGCCGCATCGGCGGCCACCGCCATATTGGCGCTGGTGACGCTGCCGCTGATGGTGCGCGCACGGGCGCAGACCGCCGGGCTCAACCGCCGGGAAAACGCGTCGCGATCCGGCAGGCCGACGATTTCCCGCGCGAGCCGGTCGCGCGCCGCGCAGGCCTTTTCGTGGCTCGACACCGCCCAGGCATCCTGCCGCGCACGATCATAGCCGAGGCTCTGTGCCAGCGCCGCCGCCGCCTCGGCCATGTCCGGGTCGCGATCCGGCCAAGGGGTAAAGGGCGGGCGGTCATAGGCGATGGGCGCGGCACCGTCCTCGCCCGGGCGCAGGCGGATCGGGCGGCGGGAATAGCTCTCGGCGCCGCCTGCCAGCACCATATCGGCCTGCCCCGAGACGATCAGTGCGTCGGCGAGCAGCAGCGCGTCGAGCCCCGAGCAGCATTGCCGGTCGAGGCTGATCCCGGCGACGCGCTCGGGCAGCCCGGCGGCCAGCGCCGAAAGCCGCGCCGGGTTGCCCCCGGCACCGAGCGCATTGCCCAGCAGCACTTCGTCCACCGCCTCCGCCGGCAGGCCGGCATCACCCAGGCAAGCGCGCATGACGGGGGCGGCGAGCTCATGGATCTCGCGATCTGCCAGCGCTCCGCCGCGCGGCACCACCGCGCTGCGCCGCGCCGCCACGATGACCGAGCGCCTCATGCCCCCTGCCCCAGTAGCGCCGCGAGTGCGCGCAGATCGGGCTTGCCCGAGGATAGCGCGGGCAGCGCGTCGAGCGTCACCATCCGCCTAGGTGCCGCACCGGCACCGAAGCGCTGGCGGCAGGCGGCGAGCAGCGCGCCGGTGTCGAGACCGGCGCCCGAGACAAAAGCGACAGGCAGGTTGCCGCGCGCCGGATCCGGCTCGGGCAGCACGGCGGCGGCGGTGAGGCCGGGCAGCGACAGCAGAAAGCTCTCGATGGCCTCGGGAAAGACGTTGCGGTCGGCCACGGTGAACATGCGGCTGCGGCGCCCGGCGAGAAACAGCGCGCCGGACTCCGACAGCCAGCCCAGCTCGCCGACGCTGAGAAACCCGTTGTCCCAGCGCGTATCCGGCGCAGTGCCGGCGGCATAGCTGTCGAAGAGATAGGGGCTTTCGACCCAGATCGTGCCGGTTTCGCCGGCGGGCAGATCCCGGCCCGCATCGTCGCGCACCCGCAGCGTGACCCCGGGATAGGGCCGGCCCACGGAGCCCTCGGCGCCGCCGGTCTCGTCGAGCGTGATAAAGCTGGTCTCGGCGGCACCGTAGAACCCCGTCAGGCCGGCTTTGGGAAAGAGCCGAGCTGCGGCCTCGCGCGCGGCGCGGTCGAGAAAACCACCCCCCGCCAGCACCCGCCGTACCGAGCCGACACTCCCCCGCACGCCGGTGCCAAGCTGCCGCAACTGCGTGGGCGTCGTATAAAGCAGCGTCGGCGCCGCCTCTGCCAGACGGCGCAGGCGCTCGTCGGGGCGGTCGGTGTCGATCACCACCGGGGTCGCGCCGAGATGCTGCGCCGCGAAGAGCCCGTAAAGCGTAAGCGAGTTGCTGAGCGGGCCCATCACCGCGATCCGGTCGCGCGCGGTGATATCCCACAAATCGCGGTCGGTCTCGAAGCAGGCCTGCCAGGAGCGCAGGCTGCGCCGGATACGCTTGGCCGGGCCGGTAGATCCGGAGGTTTCGCATTGCAGATAGCCGGGGCGCGCGGGCTGCGCCTGCGGCAGCGGACGGCCCGGGCTGATGACGCAGAATTCGCGCCCCTCCGTGGCGGATTCCAGAACATGCGCACAGGCCGCCTCCAGAGGCCGGGCGGGGATGAACGCCACGCCCGCGTCATCGGGTTGCATGCTGTTGCTGGGCGTCATCGCGATATCTGCCTCCGAACCTCACCGCGCGCATAGAGACTGCGGCCGCGTTTTTGAAGAGGGTTCGGTGTAAGCGATGGCGCCACCGCGCTCAAGCGGCACGGCGCACGCGCCTAAGCCCCATCGGGGCTGGCGCGCATGAGAAGCGTTTCGAGCATCTCGGTCAGCGCCGCCGGATCGCCGTCTCCGGCGATGGCGCGTAGGGTGTTGTCGAGCCGCTCGGCGGAAAACGGCATGCCGGAGGCGGCGAAACAATCCGAGAGTTTTGCAAGCAGCGCCGGGCGCGGGATCGGATTGTCCGCATGGCCTGCGGCGCGCCGTATCTCGGGGCTGCCGATACGGCGCCCGTCGCGCAGCGTCACGCTCACCTGGTCGAAGGCCGCAAAACCGTCGAGCACCGGATCTGCCGTGTCGGAAAGGCGCCGGGCACAGCAGCCGATCAGCCGGGTCAGAGCGGGATCGGCGAGCCGGGCCTGTGTCAACTCGCCCAGCCCGAGTTTCCCATAGAGCAGCGCGCAGCACACGGCGAATTCCAGGCTGAACCGGGCCTCGGCCACCGTCTCCGGACGGTCGTAGCGCAGGGTCGCGGCGTGGCGCGGGCTGAGCGTGATCTCGATGCGCGCGATCTCATCCGGCACAAGTTCCGAATGCAACGCCATGGCCGCGTCGGCGCTGCGATGCGCGGCATAGCAGATCGGATAGCGCTTGATGCTGGGCTCGGCCTGTTCCAGACGCAACCCGCTGCCTCGCAGCGCCACCGGGCGCGTCAGGTCCAGCTCGCCTTTTGGCGAATGCACCGGCAGGAAGCCATTGGGCGCCTCGAATGCATCCGGTGCGGCGCTCAGCCCGGCCCGCGCCAGCAGCGCGGCGGCAACGCCCGCCTCGGCGGCGCGCCCAGCATGCACGGGTTTGGTCATGGTGCCGAACTGCACCGTCAGACCGGCCCCCGCCGATGCAGCAATGGCCAGCGCGTTGCGGGTCTCCGCCGTACTCAGTGCCAGCAGAACCGCCGCCGCGCCGGCGGCACCGATCGGCCCCAGAATGCCCGTCGGGTGGCCACCCCTGGCGTGGTAGAGCGTGGTTTCGCGGGTGGAGATCTCGGCCCAGGCCTCGACCCCCGCCGCATAGGCCAGCAGAACCCGCCGCCCGTCGATGCGCCTGAGATCCGGCAACAGCGCCAGAATGGCCGGCACCACCACCGCGCTCACATGGCCGCCAAAGGCCACGTCGTCGAAATCCAGCGCATGGGCGGCCGTGCCAAGCAGCAGCGCCCGGTCGCGCGCGCCGCGCATCCCACCCTCTGCCGCCAGCATCCGCGACACCGCCTGCACCGGCGCCTCGCCCATGCCCGGCGCCATGACGGCGAGCGTATCGAGAAACGCCCGCTGGGCGCGTTCGGCCACCGCCGGGCTCAGCGCCGTGGGGTCGAGCCCCGCCAGCGCCGCGGCCAGATCGGCGGTGACCGCAGCCCGCGCCGCCTGCGTCACGAAGCGGCCTTGCCGTAGTGCCGGGCCGCCGCGTCCTCGGTCACGAAGCCGCGCCGCAGATCCAGCGCCAATGCCTCGGTGGCGCGTTCATCGGGCGCGCC
>NZ_JAEKIS010000005.1 GCF_017311415.1 Salipiger abyssi
CCCCCGTGAAGAGAACCGCGCCGCCGCCGCCAGCCTTCGGTCGGGCTACGCCCTCCCTACGGCTGGCGGCGGCGGCCAACTTGCCTGACGGTGCCGGTCAAGATGGTTGTCGCCCACCACGGGGGGATGCAACGGGGGCGCGCAGGAACGAAGTACTGGAGCGTGCCCCCTTGCCAAGATGTGAGTGGTACTACCACCCGGCTTTGTTGCGCAAAGAGGCTGAAGGCCGCACTTCCCCTTTCCCGGACGCACTTATCCCATGGGCTCCGTGACAGGTATTCCGAGCGCGGTGCAGCCGTTCAGCACGGCGGCGCGGACTTGGAGTTCTGCGACCTGGCGATCGAAGTCGCGTACCATGAGGCTCTGCCCCAGTAGTAGCTTCACGCAGTGCATCTTCGTCTCGACGCGGCTTCTGCGGTGGTATCCGCTCCATCGTCGCCAGATGGCGCGGCTGAGGTATTTCGCGGCGCGGAGCGCCTCGTTCCGGGCGATCGCACCCGCAGTCGAAGGCTTCCACGGCTTGGCATTTTTGCGGGGCGGGATGACGCCATGGGCGCCACGGTCTGCGACCGCGTTGTGGAACTTGCGCGTATCATATGCTCCGTCCGCGGTGACTGACGCGATTTCCTCATCTGCCGGGATCTGATCCAGCAGCTCGAGCAGCATCGGCGCATCGCCGACCCTGCTACCGGTGATCTCTATGGCCCGGATTTCCAGCGTCTGTTCATCGACACCGATATGGATCTTGCGCCACAGGCGGCGCTTCGTGCCCGCATGCTTGCGGGCGTTCCACTCGCCTTCGCCCTCTGCCTTTATGCCTGTGCTGTGGATGAGCAGGTTCAGTGGTCCCTTCGAGCCACGGCAGGGAATGTTCACGGCCATGGTCTTCTGGCGCCTGCTGAGCGTGCTCAAATCCGGCACGCTCCAGTCGATAGCGACCAGACGCAAGAGGCTCTCGACGAAGCCAGTCTTCTGCCTGAGCGCCATGCCAAACAGAACCTTCATCGTCAGGCAGGTCTGAATCGCGGCGTCGCTATACCGCGGCTGACGGCCTTGCTTGCCCGTGGCGGGCGGCACCCAGACCATGTCCGGGTCGAACCAGATCGTCAGGGAACCACGCTGCTTCAGCGCTTCGTTGTAGGCCGGCCGGTTCTTGGTCTTGTAGCTCGGCGGGATAGGTCTGCTCATGCAGACCGGTTACCACACTGGATTCACGAGATGAATCCCGCATCCACCTTTGCGCGACACCCCCCCTTCAAGGTGTTGGAGGACTTTTCAACGGCGAAATGTGAAATGGCGCACCCATCAGGATTCGAACCTGAGGCCTTCGCCTTCGGAGGGCGACGCTCTATCCAGCTGAGCTATGGGTGCGCAGCAGAACCGTCAGGCCCTGACTGCTTACGCAGTGCTTACGCGACTTCTCCAGCCTTTAAATCGAAAAACGATCTGCTCGGCAAGAGCTTGGTATCACGTATCTTTCTTAGTCCTCTTCATCACGGCATCCCCTTGACATCAGCCTTCGGAGGGCAGCGCTCTATCCAGCTGAGCTACGGGTGCCTGCGCGGCGGTGATAGTGCAAAGAAACCGCGCCCGCAATCGGAATTCTCGCTTGCGGGCGCTTTCGCAAACCTACTCGGGGCGCGTCGCAACGGCCAGCATGGTCATCTCGGGAATCATCGGCTCCACATTCACATCGGTGAACCCAAGCGCCGTCAATTCCGAGGCCAAACCCTCGGCATCGACCGAACGCGCCTCCGGGGTAAAAGCGGTATGCTGGAGCTGCCAGAGCGCGGCAAGCGCCGGTCCGCTGCGGTCGGCATGGACCATGAAATCGTGGATCAGCAGCTTGCCGCCGGGCGCAAGACAGTCGAAGGCGCGCTTCATCAGCCCTTCATGGGTATCGCCCGGCACGCCCGAGAATAGGTAGGACATCAGGATCACATCCTGCCCGCCCGGCCATTCGGTCTCCAGCGCATTGCCGTCGATATAGGAGATCCGGTCGGAAAGCTCCGCCTTCTCGACATAGCTGCGCCCCAGCGCCGCGACATTGGGGAAATCGACAATGGTGGCCGAAAGCTCGGGGAAGGCGCGGCAGAAGGTGATCGCATAGGCCCCCGTGCCGCCGCCCACGTCGAGCAGCTTTTTCGCGCCCGAGAGATCCACCCGCCGGGTCATCTGACGCGCCGGCCCGTGCGAGCCGGCATGCTGGCTTTCGGAATAGAGCCGCGCCTCCTCCGGATCGGAGAACCATTGCTCGTAAGACGCGGTGGCATCCTCGTCGAGATCGCCCGAAACGGCGGCGCCCAGCTGGCCCATGAGCCCGTACATCTGTTTGCCGACCTGAAGCCGGATATAGTCGCCGAAATCGTATTTCGCGCCCTTGACCAGAAACGCCTCCGCCGCCGGGGAATTGGCAAAGCGCCCCTCCGCCACCTCGACCAGCCCGAGCCCCGCCAGCGCGGTCAGCAGCGTTTCGGCCCTGTCACGGTGCAGGTCGCTTTTGGCGCCGATCTCCTCCGCGGTTTTCGGCCCGCCCGAGAGCTCGGTGAAGACCCCGTGATCGAGCGCCGTGAACAGCGCCTGCGATCCCATGAATCCAAAGGCAATTTGCGAGATTTCGTCGGCTTCCGTCAGCGGCCCCATACATCTTCTCCATGTGGTGAATGTTGTGCGGGAGGCTAACAGGCGCGAGTCGAGAGTCCAGCCAGCAGACGGAAACCGACACGGAAATGTCGGTTTCCGGCAGATTAGGCAAAAAGTTCGTGCGCCAGTTCGAGCGCGTCGATCAACGCATCGACCTCTTGCTCGGTATTATAGAGACCGAATGAGGCGCGGCAGGTGGCCGAAACGCCCAGGTGATCCATCAGCGGACCGGCGCAGTGATGGCCGGCACGCACCGCGACGCCCTTCTTGTCGAGGATGGTCGAGATGTCATGCGCATGTGCCGAGCCCTCCAGCGTGAAGGAGAAGATCGCCGCCTTGCCTGGCGCATTTCCCTGCACCTGGAGCCAGTTGAGCCCGTCCATCCGCGCCTTGGCATAAGACGCAACGCTCGCCTCATGCGCGGCGATGTTCTCCATGCCGAGATCCATGAGATAGTCGAGCGCCACGCCCAGACCGATCTGCTGCACGATGCCGGGTGTGCCGGCCTCGAATTTCATTGGCGGCTCGGCATAGGTGACGCTGTCCTTGTGAACCTCGCGGATCATGTCGCCGCCGCCCATGAAGGGCCGCATCTCGTCCATGCGCTCCCTGCGGATCCAGATCGCGCCGGAGCCCGAGGGGCCGTAGAGCTTGTGCCCGGTGATGGCATAGAAATCGCAACCGATCTCCTCGACATTCACCGGCATGTGCACCACGCTTTGCGAACCGTCGATCAGCACCGGCACGCCGCGCTCGCGCGCCGCAGCACATATGGTTTTCACATCGACGACCGTACCCAGCACGTTCGACAGATGGGTGATGGCGATGAGCTTGGTCTTCGGGCCGATGGCGTCGATCACCTGTTGCGGGTCGAGCGCGCCGGTGGCGTCCACATCGACCCATCTAATCACCACGCCCTGCCGTTCGCGCAGGAAATGCCAGGGCACCACATTGGCGTGATGCTCCATCACCGACAGGATGATCTCGTCTCCCGGCTCGAGCCGGGGCATCGCCCAGCTATAGGCCACGAGGTTGATCCCCTCGGTGGTGCCGGAGGTAAAGACCACCTCCTCCTCGTCGCGGGCTCCGAGAAAGCGCGCCACGGTGCCGCGCACCGCCTCGTATTTCTCGGTGGCGAGGTTGGAGAGGAAATGCAGCCCCCGATGCACGTTGGCATATTCCTCGGCATAGCCGCGCGTCACCGCGTCGATCACGACCTGCGGCTTTTGCGCCGAGGCGCCATTGTCGAGATAGACCAGCGGCTTGCCGTTCACCTCGCGTGAGAGGATCGGAAAATCGCGGCGGATTTCGGATACATCGTACATCAGATGGACATCCCGTTCGGTGTGACCCCGAGAAGGGTAAAGACAAAGCTCAGCGCAAACACAAGGGCGACAGAGCCGAGGACCAGCAGCATCAGCGCCTTGCCCAGACTGTCGAACCCGTGCGCGATATCGAGAAAGTTGATCATGATCCAGATCCCGGCGATCAGCGCCGCGATCACGAGAAGCGAGGCCAGCGCGCCGGAAACCGCCGCCGCCAGCGCCACGGCGATCTGCCCCAGCGCCCGCAGCGCCTGAAGCCAGATCAGCAGCAGCGCAATATCCTCCGCCCTGCCCTGCCCGCCCAGGATCCGGCCCAGCCAGGTCATGAACAGGATCGAGACCGTGAGCATCGCCGCCAGCAACAGCGCGATCACCCCCGGCGAGATCAGAAACGGCAGCGCCGCGCCCGGCAGGCCGCTCGCCTGGATGAGCCCGACGACCAGCGCGTTCAGCACCACGACCAGCGCCAGCGCGGTCAGCAGCGCCTCATGGCCGAGCCGCAGCGAGAGCAACAGCTTCGCCACGTCGCGCGGCGCCACCAGCGTCTGCCAGGCGAGCCGGAGAAACCCCGCCGCCGTCATGCCGCCGGCGCCTTCTGCGCGGCACGCATGCCGCTCAGCCAGAACCACAGGAAGACCGCGAACCAGATCAGCCCGACAAGCGTGAGCTGCGGCCCGGCGCCCATGAACCCGGCCACCAGCCCGTTCAGCAGCACCAGCGGCGAGGCCGCCAGCAGCGCCCAGAACAGCGCCAGCCGCGCACCATAGCCGCTGCCCTTGCCGCCAAAGAGCTTGGCGACGATCTGCGCGACAAAGGCGAGCAGGTAGAACAGCAGCGGCGCGATCACCAGCCAGGCCAGCAGCGCGCCGCCCAGCAGCGGGTTCAGCTCGATCTCCTGCATATGCGCCTGACGCGCCAGCGCCGGCATCTGCGCGACGAAGAACAACGCGCAGGCCGCCATGACCAGCACCAGCGCCCGGTCCTCGCGCGGACCCTGCGAGAGCAGACGCGCGACGACCGCGCCCGGCCCCCGATAGGTGGCCAGGATCTCGCGCGAGAGCGACATCAGCCGCGCCGCCGGGCCAGCCAGCCCTCGACGCGGGCGACGATCTCGTCCTGAAGGCGCTCGTCCTCGATCTCCTGCACCGCCTCGGCGATGAAGGCGATGGTCAGCAGGTCTTCGGCGGCACCGCGCGGCAGGCCACGGGCACGCAGATAAAAGAGCCCTTCCTCGTCGATCGCGCCCGAGGTGGAGCCGTGGGAACAGGCGACATCGTCGGCATAGATCTCAAGCTCGGGCTTGGCGAGGAACTGGCTGTCGCCGTCCAGCAGCAGCGATTGCGAGATCTGGTAACCGTCGGTCTGCTGGGCGCCGGGCTTGACCAGGATCTTGCCCTGGAACACGCCGGTCGCGCCGTTGCGCAGCACCTTCTTGAACACCTGCCGGCTTTCGCAATTCACCGCGTCATGGGTGATGAACACCGTGTCGTCATGGTGGAAATCGCCATCGCCCATGCAGGCCCCGGCGACATGCGCCACCGCGTCGTCGCCGGTCAACTCGACCACGCATTCATTGCGGGTCATCACGCCGTTGGCGGTGAGCGTGAAGGTCTTGAAGGTGCTCTCGGTGCCGAGCCGCGCAAAGATATGCGTGGCGGCCTGGCGCTCGTGATCGCGGCCCTGGGCGCGGACATGGTGGAACCCGCCCCGGTCGGCCACATCGACCTCCATCACCTTGTTGAACCGCGCCGCTGCCGGGCCGTTCTCCAGAATGGTGACATCAGCGCCCTCCTCGACCTTCACCACATGGTGCAGCGTCGCGTCGGAGGTCTCGGAACGGTGGTAATAGACCAGGCTGATCGGCTTCTCGACCTTGCCGGTCACCCGCATCAGCAGCCCGTCGCTGGCAAAGGCGGTGTTGAGCGCCGCCAGCGGCCGCTCCACCGGGCTCTGCCCCGCCTCTTCGAGCTTGCCATAGAGATCCTGCGCCCAGTGGATATCGGCGCCGTCGGAGAGACGGGCGAATTCCACGCCCTCAAGCTCCAGCGCATCCGAGGCCTCCGGGTCGAAGACACCGTCGACAAAGACGATCTTGAGCCGGTCGACATTGCCGAAAAACGGCCCCTCATCGGCATCGAACACCGCCGCCGGCGCCGGTTCGGGCGCGTTGAGGCTGTGCGGACGGGTGAATTTCCAGTATTCGTCACGCGCACCGGGCAGCCCCATGGCACGCAGCCGCGCCAGCGCGGCCTTGCGCGCCGGCACCGACCAGCCCGTCTCGGGCATGCTCAGCGTGGCGAGCCGCGCCTCGGTGGCGTCGATCTTGGGTTGCGGAAGTGCCATTACGCCTGCTCCTCGATCAGATGCGCGTAGCCCTCGTTTTCGACTTCGAGCGCCAGCTCGGGGCCGCCGGTCTTGATGATGCGGCCATTCGACATGATGTGCACCACGTCCGGTTTGATGTGGTCGAGCAGGCGCTGGTAGTGGGTGATCACCAGAAAGCCCCGGCCCTCCGAGCGCAGCGCGTTCACGCCGTCGGCCACCAGCCGCATGGCATCGACGTCGAGACCCGAGTCGGTCTCGTCAAGGATGCACATCTTGGGCTCCAGCATCGCCATCTGAAGGATCTCGTTGCGCTTCTTCTCACCGCCGGAAAAGCCGACATTGACCGGGCGCTTCAGCATCTCGGCATCGATCTGGAGGCTTTTCGCCTTTTCGCGCACCAGCTTGAGGAACTCGGTGGAGGACATCTCCTCCTCGCCGCGCGCCTTGCGCTGGGAGTTCACCGCGGTACGCAGGAAGGTCATGTTGCCGACGCCGGGGATCTCCACCGGGTACTGGAAGGCCAGGAACAGGCCGGCGGCGGCACGTTCCTCGGGGTCCATTTCGAGCAGGTCCTTGCCGTCGAGCGTCGCTTCGCCGCCGGTCACCTCATAGCCGTCCTTGCCCGAGAGCACATAGGACAGCGTCGATTTGCCCGAGCCGTTCGGGCCCATGATCGCATGCACCTTGCCCGCCTCGACGGTCAGGTCCACACCTTTGAGGATCTGCTTGTCCTCTTCTTCAAGTTTCACTTGCAGGTTCTTGATTTCCAGCATCTTTTTCTCTCCTCACGGGCCGCTCAGGGCCGCATGGTCAATTGCATGATCCGCAGCAGCCGATGCGCCGGCACGGGCTGCGGGGCGATGTCGAACCGGGCCATGCGCCCGGTCAGTTGCGGGGTGCCGAGGAATTCCTCGACCTTGTGATATTGCCTGCGCTGCTCGTAATCGTCGAAGAGCAGCACCAGCGGCTTTTCGGTCAGAAAGGCGGTGGCCAGCGCACAGCCCTCGCGGAACCGCCCGTCGACCAGCACCAGATCGGGCTGGCGGAACTCGGGCAGGCCCCAGACCTCCAGCGGATAGCGCGGCCAGCGCCGCCACTCGCCCTCGTCGACCGGCCGGCCCCATTCCTTGGTGGGGCCGATATCCGACCAGATCACATCCACCTCTGTGCCCGCGACCGGCGGGTTCTCGTCGAACCAGCGGCGCATCATCTGCGCCCAGTCGCGGTCGCTTTCGACGGAAAACACCGTCTTTCCGGGCTGTTCGGCGGCATGGACCGTCGAGCCGCCCGAACCGTATTCGAGGATGACCTCGGCACGCCCGTAGAGATCGCGCAAAAGCGCGGCCTCGGCCTCGGGCATGGTCAGCTCGGGGCGCGTTATGGGCGCCGCCTCGGTCACGCGATCACCACCGCCGTTCCGGAGGCGGAAACCATCAGCATCGAGTTGCCGACCACCTCGTAATCGAGATCGACGCCGACCACCGCATTGGCACCGAGCGCCACCGCCCGCTGCTCAAGCTCGCGCAGCGCAGTCTCGCGGCCTTCCTGAAGCTTGCTCTCATAGGCCCCCGAACGACCGCCGATGATATCGGTGACCTGCGCAAAAAGATCGCGCACCACATTGGCGCCCATGATCGCCTCGCCCACCACGATGCCCTTGTAGGCGGTGATGGAATGGCCCTCGATCGTATTGGTCGTGGTGACGATCATGCTTTTCTCCCAGGGGTTTGCCACGCGTTCCTCAGGTTCAGCTGGTGAAATATTTCATCGCCATCATGACGATCATGGCGAGCCCCGCCGCAGCGCTTGCGGTGACGAATACCGAGCCGGCAAGAAGCCCGTCGGTTTTGCCTTTGCGCTTGCGCATGCCGAGCCCGATGAGCACGCCGATAAACACACCGACGCCGGTGCCGAGCGATTGCAGTGCCAGCTGCTGGATCATAGCGTTTCCCCGCGTAGGGTGGGCAATCCTGCCCACCGCCGCCCGTCAGCCCACAGAGCCTTCGAGCGAGATCGCAACCAGCTGCTGCGCTTCCATGGCGAATTCCATCGGCAGCGCCTGAAGCACTTCCTTGGCAAAGCCGTTGACGATCAGCGCCACGGCCTCCTCCTCGCCCATACCGCGCTGGCGGCAGTAGAAGAGCTGCTCGTCATCCACCTTGGAGGTCGTCGCCTCGTGCTCGCAGCGCGAGGAATTGTTCTTCACCTCGATATAGGGCACCGTATGCGCGCCGCATTTGTCCCCGATCAGAAGGCTGTCGCACTGGGTGTAGTTGCGCGAGTTCTTGGCCTTCGGGTGCATCGAGACGAGCCCGCGATAGGTGTTCTGCGCCACCCCCGCCGAGATCCCCTTGGAGACGATCCGCGACTTGGTGTTCTTGCCCAGATGGGTCATCTTGGTGCCGGTATCGGCCTGCTGGTGGTTGTTGGCGATGGCGATGGAATAGAACTCGCCCTGGCTGTCGTCGCCGCGCAGCAGGCAGGACGGGTATTTCCACGTCACCGCCGAGCCGGTCTCGACCTGCGTCCACATCACCTTGGCCCGGTCGCCGCGGCAATCGGCGCGCTTGGTGACGAAGTTGTAGATGCCGCCCTTGCCGTTCTCGTCGCCCGGGAACCAGTTCTGCACGGTGGAATATTTCACCTCCGCATCTTCCTCGATGACGATCTCGACCACGGCGGCATGCAGCTGCGCGGTGTCGCGCTGCGGCGCGGTGCAGCCTTCGAGATAGCTGACATAGCTGCCCTTGTCGGCGATGATCAGCGTGCGCTCGAACTGGCCGGTATTTTCGGCGTTGATGCGGAAATAGGTCGACAGCTCCATCGGGCAGCGCACACCCGGCGGCACGTAGACAAAGGATCCGTCGGAGAACACCGCAGAGTTCAGCGTGGCATAGAAATTGTCCGAGACCGGCACGACGGAGCCGAGATATTTCTTCACCAGATCAGGATATTCGCGGATCGCCTCGGAGATCGAGCAGAAGATGACGCCGGCCTCCTTCAGCTCCTTCTGGAAGGTGGTGCCGACGGAGACGCTGTCGAATACCGCGTCGACGGCGACCTTGCGGTCGGAGCCCGCGGTTTCGGAGAGCGATTTGACCGCATCGGCGGGAGCGGCCTCCTCGGCGCCCTCGACGCCGGCGAGGATCATCTGCTCCTTCAGCGGGATGCCCAGCTTTTCGTAGGTGGCCAGCAGCTTGGGATCGACATCGTCGAGCGATTTCGGCTTTTCCGCCATGCTCGTGGGCCGGGCGTAGTAATACTGTTCCTGAAAGTCGATCTCGGGATAGGTGACCATCGCCCAGGTGGGCTCTTTCATGTTGGTCCAGCGCTCATAGGCCTTGAGCCGCCATTCGGTCATCCACTCCGGCTCACCGTTCTTTTCCGAGATCAGGCGCACGATGTCGGGATTGATGCCCTTGGGGGCATATTCCATCTCGATATCCGTGTCCCAGCCGTACTTATACGTCGAGACGGCCTCGACCGCATCCACGGTTTCCTTCTCCACCCCTTCCTTGACGGTCACGTTGTCGAAGGCTGCCATGTGCTCTCTCCTGTCATCGCACCGGAGGTGCGTCTCATTGCATAGCGCACCGGAGGTGCGTCTCATATCCATCGGCACCGAAGGTGCGTCTCGTATCACAACACACCGGAGGTGCGTCTCATGCGTTCCGGCACCCGGGGTGCCTGCTGTTTCGCGGGCGGCGCCGGTGCCTCCGCCCCGTCTCAAGCTGCATCTGCGATACAGCTTATCCGGCAAACCGGCGCCGGCGGCGCCTCTTATCCTGTCACGCGTGCCGCGCGCGGTGTTTCTCGTACTGGCGCAGCCAGGCGTCGGCAAAGCGCATCACGTCCTCTTCCGTCACGCCCGGCCCCAGGCTCACGCGGATCGCGCTGCGGGCGGTGTCGTCGTCATGTCCCATCGCCTGCAACACCCGCGAGGGGCGCAGCTTGCCGCTGGAACAGGCCGAGCCCGCGCTGATCGCGAACCCCGCCAGATCCATCTGCATCACCTGCGTCTCTCCCTTCCAGCCCGGCAGGGCAAAGCAGGAGGTGTTCGGCAGGCGCGGCGCATCATTCCCGACAAAAATAGTCTCTTTTGCGCGCTCCGCAATGGCATTTTCTAGAATGTTTCTAAGTTTTTCCACCTCTGTCCAGTGGCCTTGCTCCAATTCGCGGATCGCCGCCTCTGCTGCGGCGGCAAACCCCGCTATTCCAAGGATATTTTCCGTCCCCGCCCGGCGCCCCATTTCCTGCCCGCCGCCCTTCAGCATGGCGTCGAGATCGGTGCCGCGCCGGATCACCAGCGCGCCGATTCCCTTCGGGCCGCCAAGCTTATGCGCCGAAACCAGCGCCGCCGTACAGCCCACCCAGTTGAAGGCAAAGGGGATTTTGCCGAAGGCCTGGGTCGCATCGACCACGGCGAGCCCCTGCGGCAGCGCCTGAATCACCCCGGTCTCGGAATTGGCGGCCTGCAAGGCGGTCTCCTCCGGCACCGCGACCTGCACCTGTCCGCGCGCATCGACCGGCAGCACCGGATCGACCCAGGCCGCCAGCGCATCGTGCTCGATCCAGGCGCCCTTGAGCCCGCGCCCGGCACAGGCCTGCGCCGCCGCCTCGGTGGCGCCCGAGACAAAGATCACATCGGCCCCGTCCGCCCCCAGCGCGGTGGCGACCTGCGCCCGCGCGCGCTCCATCAGCGCCTTGGCCGCACGGCCCTCCGCATGCACCGAGGACGGATTGCCCACCATGTCCATGGCGCCGATCATCGCCTCGCGCGCCTCGGGCCGCAGCGGCGCTGTGGCGTTCCAGTCGAGATAACTCCGCCTCACCGCCATCTGCCTTTCATCTTTCTCATAAATACTCCGGGGTCCGGGGCAGCGCCCCGAACGACGCGCCGCC
Source organism: Salipiger abyssi (assembly GCF_017311415.1). Classification (GTDB taxonomy): domain Bacteria; phylum Pseudomonadota; class Alphaproteobacteria; order Rhodobacterales; family Rhodobacteraceae; genus Salipiger; species Salipiger abyssi_A. The sequence goes on from NZ_JAEKIS010000005.1 coordinate 11,196, forward strand.
GGGCCTCAAGCGTCATCCACCACCGAAAACAGCGTGGGCACCGCCGGACAGGGCGCCAGCGTGTTGTTCACCACATCCGACAGCCGCGTCTGGTGCAGGAAGACATAGACATTCGCCGAGAGACTCTGCCACAACCGGTTGCTCAGCGACTGCGCCCGGCTGCCCGAGGCGCCGCCGCTGGCGCCGGCGCCCTTGTGCATGGCGTCCACCGTCTCGTCGACCGCGGCGAGAATATCCACCACCCGGATCTCCGAGGCCGGGCGCGCCAACCGGTAGCCGCCGCCGGGCCCGCGCACCGAGGCCACTAGCCCGGCCCGGCGCAGCTTGACGAAGAGCTGCTCCAGATAGGGCAGCGACACATCCTGACGCTTCGAGATATCGCCCAGCGTCACAAGGTCGCCCTCGGGCTGGAGAGCGATATCCGCCAGCGCCACCATCGCATAGCGGCCTTTCGTACTCAGTTTCATATCGCACCTCCCGCGCCCGCGCAGCCCTGACGATTGACCTTGCCGGGGCGATTGCCTATCTGCAATTCAGCCCTCCCGGACCCGCTTCCGGGAATTAGAACCGTTCTAAGGTGCCTGAGAAGTTTCGTCAAGAAACCCCGGGTGCCCTTACAGGAGCCCACTGCACCGATGCCCGAGGTCATTTTTCCCGGACCCGAAGGCCGCCTCGAAGGCCGCTATCACCCCCAGAAAGAAAACGACGCACCGATCGCGATCATCCTGCATCCGCATCCGCAGTTTGGCGGAACGATGAACAACAAGGTCGTCTATAACCTTCACTACGCCTTTTACAACATGGGCTTTACGGTGCTGCGGTTCAATTTCCGCGGCGTCGGGCGCAGCCAGGGCGAATACGACCAGGGCATCGGCGAGCTTTCCGATGCCGCCTCGGCGCTCGACTACCTCCAGTCGATGAACAACAACTCCAAGCATTGCTGGGTCGCGGGCTTCTCCTTCGGCGCCTGGATCGGCATGCAACTGCTGATGCGCCGGCCGGAGATCACCGGCTTCGTCTCGGTCTCGCCGCCGGCGAACATGTACGATTTTTCGTTCCTCGCCCCCTGCCCCTCCTCGGGCCTGATCATCAACGGCACCGCCGACCGCGTGGCGCCGCCCGCCGATACCACGGCGCTGGTGAACAAGCTCAAGGAGCAGAAAGGCATCACCATCACCCATGATGAGGTAGAGGGCTCGGGGCATTTCTTCGAAGAGCCGCATATGGAAACGATGATCGGCGGCGTGACCTCCTATGTGAAGCGCCGCCTCACTGAAACATCGCGCTGAGCGCAGCGGTTCAGGACGCCTCCGCAGCGTCGCCGTGCGGGGGCGTCCGGTCCAGCACATCGGCCAGATGCCGCAGCGGCTTCGGGCGATAGGCCGAGGGCGCGTGATGCCAGCGCTGCTGCGCCGCTTCCGAGACATCCCAGATATAGGGCGGCGCATAGGCATCGACGCGGTCCAGCACATTGCGCCGCAACAGCCGGGCGACAAAGCCCGGCTTTTTCGTCTGGTTGCAGAGCGGCGCCGAGAAGCGCTCTTCGGCCACGCAGGTCTCCAGCTGCGCGGTATCGAAGCCCAGCCCCTGCTCTGCCGCGCCCTCGGCCACCCAGGCCAGCGCGATATTGGACAGGCCGACAATATCGCCGCCGCCGCCCACCGAACCGTGATCGCCCGGAAACCAGTGCTGGAGGTAATAGCGCTTGCGGTCGGGATCGTCCTGATTGAGATCGCCGAGATTCTCCCAGATCGTCGGCGGGAAGGTCTTGCGCGTTTCGTCGATCGACACCGCATGCCGCGCCGCCTTGACGCTGCTCGACAGCTTGAGATCGTGGAAGCCGTGGCTGCCGTTGAAGATCTGCGCGAGAATCCGGTAATGCCCCGGCACCCCCATGGCGCCGACAGTGTCCCACACACCCATATAGGCGATGCTCAGCAACGGCGGCCGCCCCTTGCCCTGCGCCTCGCGCCAATCCTGCTCTTCGGGGCTGGTGGCGAGATGCGGGCAGAACTCCGCCCGGAAGGCAAAGCTCTCGGGCGTGTCGGGCCGGGTCTCGGGCGCATCGTCGCGATAGCGCTTCAGCGCCTCGCCCTCGCGATAGGCCTGGTCATGCCGGGGAAGGCCCGAGGCGCGGATCAGCCCCGCCAGCGAGCGCGCGGTAAAGGCACCGCGCGAAAAGCCGAAGATAAAGATCTGGTCGCCCGGCTCGTATTGCTCGGCAATGAAGCGGTAGCCGGTCATGATATTGCGCGTCACCCCCGCGCCGAACATGCCGCCCCGGATCTTGTCCCAGGTCCTGGCAAAGCCGGTCATGCCAAAGCCGGTGCCGACGCCGGGTATGTATTTCGGCAGCTGCGTCACACCATCGGCAGCGGTCTGCCGGGTGCCGCGGTGCAGCTTATAGACGTTCGTGGCAAAGGCCGCATCGGGCCGGTTCCACGTTCCATCACAGAATATCGCGATGCGCTTCATGAAAATCTCTCCTGAAAAATCGTCTCAAACGGAAGAAAATGCCCTCGGGACACAACCACAGATAGCATAGTTGCGTAAACCTGTCCCGACCTTGGGAAACCCGGCCGCGCGTGCTTTTCTCTGCCCCGTGCTTTCCGCTATGAGAGGGCAGGATGCACAACCCGGGCAAGGTGGACGATGTCTCTGGCACAGGAACTGGCCGACAAACTGGCCGAAGACACCTTCAAGGTGATGAAGGCCACCGGCGACGACCGGTTCTTCATGGAAGTGGCCAAGGTGATCGGCGCGTCCTCGACCACGCTGGAAGAGGCCTATCTGACTTCGATCCGGGTACGGATGGCCGAGCGCCGGGCGCGCCAGTTCATTCTCGATCGGGTGAAGCAGGCGCAGGCGGAGCGCGGCTCGAAATCGGAGCCCGAGACATGAGCGCCCGACTCGACGCGCAAATGGCCTTCCTGATGGAGGCCGACCGGCTGAAAGCGATCACCCGCGCCACCCGCAATCACGACGGGCGCCGCGAAAACTCCGCCGAACACAGCTGGCATCTGGCGCTCTTTGCGCTGGTGCTGGAGGAACACGCGCCGGAGCGGATCGATATTCATCGGGTGATCCGGATGCTGCTGATCCACGATCTGGTGGAGATCGACGCCGGCGATGCGCCGATCTATGGCAAGGTCGACGCCGCCGCTCAGGCCGCCGGCGAAAGCGCCGCGGCGGAGCGGCTCTTCGGCCTGCTGCCGCAAGCGCAGGGCGCCGAGCTGCTGGCGCTCTGGGAGGAGTTCGAGGCGAACGAGACGCCGGACGCGCGGTTCGCGAAATCGCTCGACCGGTTCCAGCCTCCGAACCTGAATCTGATGAATGGCGGCGGCAGCTGGACCGAATACAACGTCACCCAGGATCTCTTCGAGACTCGCGTCGGCGCCAAGGTCGCGCACGGCGCCCCGGCGCTCTGGGCCTGGCTGCAACCGCGCGTCGCGGCGTTTTTCGGCAGGGCCTGAGCCCGACCGGCGGACACGCCAAGATTTTTCGTACGAAAAATCTTGGCGCCCGCGTCAAATCTCAGTAGTGGATCGCCCGGCCCCAGGCGTCGAGCACGCTTTCATGCATCATTTCCGACAGGGTCGGGTGCGGGAAGACGGTGTTCATCAGGTCTTCCTCGGTGGTCTCGAGCTGGCGGCCCACCACATAGCCCTGAATGAGCTCGGTCACCTCAGCGCCCACCATATGCGCGCCCAGCAGCGCCCCGGTCTTGGCGTCGAACACGGTCTTCACCATGCCCTCCGGCTCGCCCAGAGCGATGGCCTTGCCATTGCCGATGAAGGGGAAGCGGCCGACCTTGATGTCATAGCCCTTTTCCTTCGCCTGCGCCTCGGTAAGGCCGACACTGGCCACCTGCGGGTGGCAATAGGTGCAGCCGGCGATGCTGTCGGGGTCGACCGAATGCGGATGCCCGCCGGCGATCAGCTCAGCCACCATCACACCCTCGTGGCTCGCCTTATGCGCCAGCCAGGGCGCGCCGGCGAGATCGCCGATGGCATAGACCCCCTCGACACCGGTGCGGCAATACTTGTCGGTGACCACATGGGTGCGGTCGACCTTGATGCCCTGCTCTTCAAGCCCCAGGCCTTCGGTATTGCCGACGATGCCCACGGCGGAGATCACTGTGTCGAACTCCTCGGTGGTGGTCTTGCCGCCCTGCTCGATATGCGCGGTCACCTTGCCCTGGCCGCGGTCGAGCTTTTTCACCATCGCCTTTTCGCGGATCTTCATGCCCTGCTTCTCGAACTGCTTCTTGGCGAATTTCGAGATCTCGGCGTCCTCCACCGGCAGGATGCGATCCATTACCTCGACCACCGTCGTGTCGGCGCCGAGCGTGTGATAGAAGCTGGCGAATTCGATGCCGATGGCGCCGGAGCCGATCACCAGCAGCTTCTTGGGCATGCGCTTGGGCGCCAGCGCGGCCTTGTAGGTCCAGACCAGATCGCCATCCGCCTCCAGCCCCGGCAGTTCGCGGGCGCGGGCGCCGGTGGCCAGCACGATGGATTTGGCGGTCAGCTCCTCGGTGCCCTTGTCGGTCTTGACGCTCACCTTGCCCTTGCCGGTGAGTTTCGCCTCACCCATGATCGCCGTCACCTTGTTCTTCTTCAGAAGATGCGTGACGCCGGAATTGAGCTGCTTGGCCACCCCGCGCGAGCGCTTGACCACCGCGTCGAGATCGAAACCGATCTTCTCCGCCGTCAGCCCGTATTCCTTGGCGCGATGCATGTAGTGGAAGATCTCGGAGCTGCGCAGCAGCGCCTTGGTGGGGATGCAGCCCCAGTTGAGGCAGATCCCGCCCATGTGTTCGCGCTCCACACAGGCCACTTTCAGCCCGAGCTGGGCGCCGCGGATCGCGGCCACATAGCCGCCGGGTCCGGCGCCGATCACGATCATGTCGAAGCTTTGCGAAGCCATGGCTCTCTCCGTCGAGTTAAATTAGTTTGGCATTAAACCATTTTCCGGAACGGTTCAACGGCAAGCAGGTTCCGGAGGCAGGTTTCCCTCCCCTCCCGACCTAGCGCTTCGGCGTGAAAAGGCCCGCGCGAACTTCTCCGCGCGGGCCTTTGTCAAAGAGATCAGCATCTTGGACGGGATCAGGCCGCCTCCGCCTGCAATTTGCGCAGGGTCGCGCCATAGCCGCCGGCATCCACATAGGCGCGTTCGGCGGCAGTGGAGGCCCGCTCCAGCGCGGCGTTGCGCGTCGGGAAGCGGCCGAAATCGCGGATCACCTCGCGATGGGCGCGGGCATGCAGCAGGTTCGGCGCGCCGGTCTCGGGCATGCGCTCCTTGACCAGCCGGATGCAGCGGTCCTGATCGCAGAGGTTTTCCGAATGCATCAGCGGCAGGTAGAAGAACTGCCGCGCCGGCTCGTCGATCTTGAGATCCCAGCCGCGCCAGATCGCCTGCTTGGCCGCGGCCAGTGCGATCTCGTCCGAACCGAAAGCCCTGCCGTCGCCGCGGAACATATTGCGCGGAAACTGGTCCATCAGGATGATATAGGCCAGAGCGCCGCTGGGATAGGTCAGCCACAGGCCGAAACGGCCCTCCATCGCCGCCTCCCAGGTCTCCATGAATTGCTCGCGGATACGTGCGTCGAGCGCCTCATCCACCGCGTACCATTTGTCCTGCCCGACCTCGTCGAGCCAGAACGCCAGAATGTCTTCGGGCCCTTTCATGGCCTCATGCTCCTCTCACCGGTCCCACTCCGCGTGCGTCACAGGAAGGTTACAATCCCCCCCGAGACGAACAAAAGTAAAAAATTCTGTCAATTACGACATTCCGCCAGCGGCGATTATCCGACCGCTCCCTGTCGGCGTGCCTCCGATTCGGCCTCTGCCTCGGCTTCTGCCGCCTCGATGGCCTCGATCACCACCTCCTGAGCGGCCTCCATGGCCACCGGGGTGACGGTGGGACTCATCGCGGTATAGGCGCTGGTCTCGTCCACCGAGGGCGCCGGGCGCCGGGTCATCCGCCAGCCCGCGTAGCCGGTGAGGCTGAGCAGCAGCACCGCGATCAGAGCGAAATAGCCGCCCGGCCCGAATGTCTCGATCGCCCAACCGGTGACGATGGGGCCGGCGATAGCACCAACCCCGTTCACGAAGAGCAGCCCCGCCGAGGCGGCGGCCATGTTCTCGAGGTCGAGAAAGTCATTGGTATAGGCAATAAGCAGCGAATAAAGCGGATTGGCCGCGCCCCCGATCAGGAAGGCCGCGCCGAGCAGCACATAGAACCGGTCGGGCATCACCGCCGCCAGACAGGCGGCAAGCCCGCCCATCAGCGCCACGCCGGCAACGAGCTGGCGACGGTCCATCCGGTCGGAGAGCCAGCCCAGCGGGTATTGCGTGACCAGCGCGCCGACATAAAAGGCCGCGACGAACATCGAGATCTGCGTCAGCCGCAGCCCGGCCTCTGCGGCGAACACCGCCGCCATGCCGAACTGCGCGGCGAAAACGCCACCGAGCAGGATCATGCCGACGACCCCCAGCGGCGAGGCGGCGTAAAGCTCGCGCAGGCTCATCCGCTTGGTGGTGTCGAAGGCGGGGGTCGGCGAGACCGAGAGCAGAATCGGCGCGAAGGCCACCGAGACCAGCACCGAGGGGATCACGAAGAGCAGGAAGCCCGAGGGATCGGGCACCAGCAGCATCGCCTGCGCGGCGATGATCCCCAGCATCTGCACGATCATGTAGGCCGAGAGCGTCTGGCCCCGCGACTCGTTCGAGGAGGCGTTGTTGAGCCAGCTCTCGGCGGTGACGTAAACGCCGCAATAGCAAAAGCCGATGATCATCCGCTCGATCGTCCAGGCGACGGGATGCGGGAAAGCCGGGTAGAGGATCAGCACCGCCGAGACGAAAGAGCCCAGCGCCGCGAAGACCCGCACATGGCCGACGCGGCGAATCATGCCGGGCGTCAGGCGGGAGGCAAGCAGGAAGCCGGCGAAATAGGCCGACATGACCACAGACATCTCAAAGGCGGAGAACCCCGCGCCGCTGCCGCGCACGCCCAGAAGCGAGCCCTGAAGGCCATTGCCCAGCATCAAAAGCAGCATGCCGAGAAGCAGCGCCCAGGAATGTCTCAGAACTTCGAGCATGCGGGGGCCCTCCTTCGTCGTGCCGGTTCGCGTGAGTGCGAGTCGGTTCGGCGCACCCGTGCCATTGGTCCGGGACAAAGGCAACTATCCAGTAAAGGCCGGTTGACGATCCCTCTTGCACACGGGCAATGGGCGGCCGTTTTATCTTTGGACATTCGAGCACAGTCTGCGCGGAACAAGGCGATGGCGCGGCTGCCGTTGCGTGCGGACAGGCCCCTCACCCAACCGTCACGGCAGCAGCAGCGACGAATCCCCATAGGAGAAGAACCGGTAACGCTCCGCCACCGCATGGGCATAGATCCGCTTTATCCGTTCCTGCCCCATCAGCGCCGAGACCAGCATCATCAGCGTCGATTTCGGAAGGTGGAAATTGGTCATCAGCGCATCGGTCACCCGGAACTCGAAACCGGGATAGATGAAGATCTCCGTCACCCCCGTCCAGGGCGCGATGGCACCGGTCTCGCGCGCCGCCGTCTCGATCAGCCGCAGCGCCGTGGTGCCGACCGGGATCACCCGCCCGCCGGCGGCCTTGGTCGCCGCGATCTCGGCGGCGGCGGCGGCAGAGACCTCGCCCCATTCGCCATGCATCTTGTGGGTGGTCACGTCGTCGACCTTTACCGGCAGGAAGGTGCCCGCGCCCACATGCAGCGTCACATGGGTGAACGCCACGCCCCGTTCGCGCAACGCCGCCAGCAGCGGCGCGTCGAAATGCAGCGAAGCGGTGGGGGCAGCCACCGCGCCGGAATGTTTCGCCCAGACGGTCTGGTAATCCTGCTTGTCGCGCGCATCGGCGGCGCGCTTGGCAGCAATATAGGGCGGCAGCGGCATGGCGCCGGCCTCGGCCAGCGCGGCGTCGAAATCCTCACCCGCAAGATTGAAGCGGAACAGCCCCTGCCCCTCCTCGCGCGCCTCCAGCGTGGCCGAGAGCGCGTCGGAGAACACCACCGTCTCGCCCTCGCGCAGCTTCTTCAGCGGCTTGACCAGCGCCGCCCAGAGCCCGCCGGCGCGCGGCTCGAGCAGCGTCACCTCGATCTGCGCCTGCGTCAGCCCCTGCGCGCTCTGCCGGCTGCGGGTGCCGAAGAGCCGCGCCGGGATCACCTTGGTGTCGTTCAGCACCAGCCGGTCTCCGGGGCGCAGCCAGTTGCCCAGATCCGAGACCACCGCATCGGTGATCCGCTCGCCCTCGGCCACCAGCAGCCGCGCGGAGGAGCGCGGTTGCGCCGGCCGCGTGGCGATCAGCGCCTCGGGCAGATCGAAATCGAAATCGCTGAGTTTCATGATGTCCCTACTGGCTCAGGCTGGGGGGCGGGCGGCGGAAGATGTCACGGAACATGCCCGGAGTGAAGGCCGAAAGCGGGTTCACCGAGACCGCCGGATCGTCCACCGAGCCCGCGAGATTGAAGTTGAAGCCGATCAGCCCCTCGCCCTTGCGCGAGAACAGCCGCCCGATGCCGTTGAGGATATAGACCGGCGACAGCACCCCCTGCATGTCCATGCGGCGGCTGGCGAGATCGTAATAGCCATCCATCGAGATGCCCATAGACGGCCCCACCGCGCTCGACCGGGAAAGCACCACCTGCGACGGTGTCAGCCGGAACCGCGCCTCGACCTCGGAGAAGAAGATCCCGGCGCCGTTCAGCTCATCGAGCAGGCCGACGACAGAGACCGCATCGAGCAGCCCGGTGATCGCCGGCGCGTCCTGCAAGCGCGCGCCCTCGATGGCCAGCGTGCCATCGTATTCGCCCGCCCGTCCGCGCACCGGCACCAGCGTCAGATCGAAGGTGCCGTCCTGCACGTTGCGGAACACCCCCGCGCCGGCAAGCACGTCGCCCGCGTCGCGGCTGCGGATGCGCACGGCGCTGCCGCCGCGCTGCGGCACGATCTCGCCGGTGACCGGGGCGCGGTCGCCCACCCGCGCGCGGAATTCGCCGTTGATGCCCCCCGCCAAGGAGAAATCGCCCTCGAAATCCGCCAGATAGATCGCATCGCTCACCTGCAACCGGTCGAGCGCGATGCTCAGCGGGCCGCCGCCACCGGCAGCGCCGCCCGGGCCGCCACCCATGCCGAAGGGCGCGCGGCGCAGATCCAGCCAGCCGCCGTTCAGCGCCACCGCCAGCGCGGCGCCACGTCCGCGCGGGGTCAGCACCGCCGCGCTGTCGAGCCAGTTGCCGACCTTGAGTTCCGGCAGATCGAGCCGCGTCAAACCGCCGTCATTGCCCAGCGTGACCGAGCCGAGCGCCTCCAGCCCGGCGCCGCTCAGCGCCAGCCGGTCGATGCGCACCGGCTGCGCCAGACTGCCCGCCAGATCCAGCGCGCCGGTGCCCGCCTCCGAAAGCCGCCAGCCGATCTGCGGCAGCGAGATGCCCAGCCCCGCCAGCGACGACGTGAGAGTAAAGCGCGGCGCCGTACCCGGCTCCAGCGCGATGCTCACCTTGCCGGTGCCGCGCCCCGACACCACGCCCGGCGCCAGTCGCAGCCCCAGCGCCTCGGCGACCGGTGCCGAGAGCACGATCTCGCCCTCGACCCGGCTGCCCGCCCCGGGCGGGGTCAGCGGCTGGGTCCAACTGCCACGGAACGGCACGCCCGACAGATCCGCCGAACCGGAGATCACCAGTTGATCGTCTGTCAGATCGAAGGCGAGCCGCGTGGCGCTCAGGCTCTTACCGGGCACGATCTCCTCGCTGCGCACATCCTCCAGCGTACCGGTGCCGCGAATATGGATATCCTCGCGCTTGACTCCATGGATCAGCGGCACGTCGATCCGGCCGGCAAGCGCGACACGCCCGTCGCCGAGCTGCACCGGCTTGCCTGCCTTGCGCATGAATTCCAGCCCCGGGCTGTCGAGATAGGAGAGCGCCGCGACCAGCGGCGCGCGCACGTCGAGCGTGAGTTCCCCCATCAGCGGACGGGCGGTCAGATCCGGGATGACGAAGCGGCTGCCGCTGCCGTCGAGCGGGCCGCCCTCGGGCGGGGTGGCCTGCCCCGCCTCCATCGTCACCGCCAGCCGGTTGTCGTAGATGGTGAGCTGCCCCGCCGCATCGGTGATCCGCGGGAGCGTGCGCGAATAGGTCAGCTCGATCCCTTCGAGACGCGTGTCCACGTAGGGCACCAGGCCGCCGCCCGGCGCCAGGCGCAGCGCAAAGACCGTGTCGCGCAGCCCGCCGGCATAGATATTGTCCGCCACCCATTTGCGTGGCTTGTCGGCCATCGCCTCGGGCCAGTAGGAGAGCAGCTCTTCATGGCCGATGGCGTCGAGCCTGCCGTCGAGCGCCAGCCGCCAGCCCTCGGGCTCGGCGGCAAGCGTGCCGGACAGCCGCAGCGGCAGCGCCGGGTCGGTGCTGCGGAACCTGCCCAGATCGAGCCGGAACGGATCGAAATCGAGCTGCCAGTCGAGCTCTGCGCCGCTGAGCCGGACCGGGCTATCGAGAAAGCCCTCGGGGTCGGCCTCGAAGCGGGTGACGCGGAACTGCCCGGTCATGCCGCGCGGCCAGCCGCCCTCGGCCCCGCGCAGCGTCGCGCGCCCGTCCGAGACGATGGTGCCGAGGCGGCTCGTCACCGAGATCTCGTCGAAGCGCAGGCTGGCGCTGGCCGGATCGTAGGAGAAATAGGTGCGCGCGCGGTCGAAGGGGATGGGCCGGGTGCGCGGGTTGGGCTGCACCGCGCCGGCGCCGATCTGGAGCGTGGCGCTCAGCGCACCGAGTCGGCCGCCGGAACTGACGGAGCCGCGCAGCGCGCCGGAGATCGGCGCGCGCAGCGCGTTGAGCCAGGCCAGCGCCGGGCTCTGCGTGGCGATGTCCTGCGCGCCGAGCCCGCTGAGATTGAGGCCGAAACTGCCGCTGGTCTCGCCGATCGGACTTTCGGCATTGAGCGCCAGCGTCGCCGCCACGTCGCCGCGCCCGAGCAGCGCCATGTCGCCGGCAAGCCGCAGCGCCCCGCCCTCGCGGGTGAGGCTGAGCCTGCCGCCATCGGCGGTCCAGCCGCGCCCGGCGCGCGCGTCCTCGTAGCGGATGGTCAGCGCGTCGGCCTGCACCTCGCGCAGCCCGGCGAGGCGCGGATCCGACATGGCGTCATCGACCCGCGCGATGATCGTGGGAATGTCGGGCGTTGGCGTGTCGGAGGCGAACACATCCCCGAGCGCCAGCCCCAGCTCGCCCTCGGCATTGCGGCGCAAGGTCAGCACCGCGCCGGAGAGCCGCGCGGCGCGCAGCTCCGCCTCGCCGAAGAGCAGCTTGCCGGGCGTCACGCCGATCTCCACATCCGAAAGCGTCGCCACCTGCGCCCCGGTCTCGGCGCGGACATCCACATCCGTCAGCACGAAACGAGCAAGCCCATCGGGCTGCACCAGCAGGTTCAGGCCGCCGAAGCGGATGTCGAGCCCGGGCACCATGGCGCCCAGCCGGGACTCGATCCGCTCGCGCAGCCAGTCCGGCGCGGCAATCGCCCGGCCCTGCGCATACCAGAGCCCGCCGGCCAGCAGCAGCCCCACCAGTGCCAGAGGCAATAGCAGCCCGGCCAGCCAGCGGCGCTTTCTGCGTCCTGCCTGCGTCGCCCCCGGATCTTCGTTCTCGGATGTCACTGCCGGTCGTGTCTCTCGGTTTGCTTTGCCGCTCCGGCGTTCTACACCCAGATCAGGGAATTGAGAAACGCTAGAATGGAGCGCCCCATGGCCGACACCGCCCCCGATTTCACCCTGCCCGCCACCACCGGAGAGGACGTGACGCTCTCCGCCCTGCGCCCCGCCCCGGTGGTGCTGTTCTTCTATCCGCGCGACGACACCTCGGGCTGCACCAGGGAGAACCAGGATTTCTCCGCCCTGCTGCCCGAGTTCGAGGCGGCGGGCGTGAAGGTCTTCGGCCTGTCGAAGGATAGCCTCGCGAGCCATGAAAAATTCATGAAGAAGAAAGAGCTCACCGTGCCGCTGCTCTCCGACGAGGGCTCGGAGGTCTGCGAGGCCTTCGGCGTCTGGAAGGAAAAGAAGATGTATGGCAAGACCTTCATGGGGATCGAGCGCAGCACCTTCCTGATCGACGCCAATGGCGAGATCGCAAAGGAATGGCGCAAGGTGAAGGTGCCCGGCCACGCAGAAGAGGTGCTGGAGGCGGCAAAGGCGTTGTGAGCCCGCGCCGCAAATCTCTTGCAAGAGATTTGCAATGTCCTTGCAAGGACATTGGCCCGGCGGAGAGGAACGGGACGACGCGGCGATGATGAGCTTGAGCGAAATGGCGGTGGACGTGCTGGCCACCGCCGACGGGCGCGAAAAGACCGCCAAATCCCATGCCCACGCGGCGGCGTGGTTCGCCGCGCGCAAGGCCGGCGAGACGATCCCGCTCGGCGAGGCGACCCCGCCGCTGCGCCCGGCGCGCCCCGCCCGGCCCGAGCTGCTCGACCCGCGCGAGGTGCCCAAGCGCAAGCCCGGCTCGTCCGCGGGCCGCATCGCGCTTTTGCATGCGGTGGCGCATATCGAGCTGAACGCGGTGGATCTGCACTGGGACATCGTCGCGCGTTTCACCGACACGCGGTTCCCGACCGGCTTCTACGACGACTGGGTCAAGGCCGCCGACGAGGAATCCAAGCACTTCAACCTCATGTGCGACTGCCTCGAAAGCCTTGGCAGCTTCTACGGCGCCCTGCCAGCGCATGCCGGGATGTGGCGTGCCGCAGAGGACACCGCCAGCGATCTCATGGGCCGGCTCGCCGTTGTGCCCATGGTGCTGGAGGCGCGCGGGCTCGACGTGACGCCGGGCATGATCGAGATCTTCCGTCGCGCCGGAGTGGACAACGCCGTGGCCGCGCTGGAGACGATCTATGCCGAGGAGGTCGGCCATGTGGCCTATGGCTCGAAATGGTTCCACTTTCTGTGCGGTCGCCACGATCTGGACCCCAAGGAGGTGTTCCACGATCTCGTGCAGACCTATTTCCACGGCGCGCTGAAACCGCCCTTCAACGAGGAAAAGCGCGCCGAAGCCGGATTGCCGCCGGATTTCTACTGGCCGCTGGCGGACGAGCGTGGCCCCCGGTGACGCGGAAATAGGCGCACCGAACCCATTGGCATCGGCGGTTTTTCGCCATTTTGACGGAGATTCGCGGCATGCCGCCGGGGCAAAGCCCAAAAATGTTGCGATCATGCCGGGCTCTGGGTAAGGCCCTTTGGCAGGACGCCGGGTGTTTTGGGGAACCGAGCGTTGTTGTTGGGACGGGAACAAAGGACAGACAGGTGAGAACGCGTTTCGCGATCAGAACCCATGCGCTTATGGAGCGCTTTTTTCCGGAACGTCGGCTGTTTCTCAAATCGGATACCGACACACGTTTCATCCGCCTGCGCTCGGAAACGCAGCTTGTGGCCTTTCTAGGCGGCGCCCTTCTGGTCGCCTGGGCCATCGTCGCCACAGCGATCCTGCTCATGGACAGCATCAGCGCCGGCAACTTCCGCGAGCAGGCCAAGCGCGACCAGGTCACCTATCAGCGCCGGCTGAACGAGCTTTCCGCCGAGCGCGATGCCCGCGCCTCCGAGGCGCTGGCCGCGCAGGAACGGTTCAACACCGCGCTGGCGCAGGTCTCCTCCATGCAGTCCAAACTGCTCGATTCCGAGACCCAGCGCCGCGAGCTGGAAACCGGCATCGATGTGATCCAGACCACACTGCGCACCACCATGGAAGAGCGCGAGGCGATCGGCGAGCGTCTGGCCAGCCTCCAGACCCGCATCGAGGGCGGCGCGGTACAGAGTGCCGGCAATAGCGAGAGCGACAGCACACTCGATCTGCTGGCCGAAGCGCTGGCCCGCACCGCCGAGGAGCGCGACCAGGTCGTGGCCGATGCCCAGGATGCGCTGGTGCGCGCCGACGAGATGGCCACCGAGCTGCGCCTGATGGAAGAGAAGAACGACCGCATCTTCCGCCAGCTCGAAGAGGCGATGACCGTCTCGGTCAAACCGCTCGACAAGATGTTCTCCGCCGCCGGCATGGACCCGGATCGCATTATCGACCAGGTGCGCAAGGGCTATTCCGGCCAGGGCGGGCCGCTGACGCCGATCACCTTCTCGACCCGCGGCGAGGAACCGTCCGCCGATATGGAGCGCGCCAACCGCATCCTCGGCGAGATGGACAAGCTGAACCTCTACCGCATCGCCGCGCAGAAGGCGCCCTTCGCGGTGCCGCTCAAGGATCCGTTCCGCTTCACCAGCGGCTTCGGGCGCCGCTGGGGGCGTCTGCACGCGGGAACCGATTTCGCCGCGCCGCACGGCACGCCGATCTATGCCACGGCCGACGGCGTCGTCACTCATGCCGACTGGATGTCCGGCTATGGCCGTCTGGTGAAAATCCAGCACGAGTTCGGCATCGAGACCCGCTATGCGCATATGTCCAAAATCCGCGTGAAGGTGGGCCAAAGGGTCTCGCGCGGGGACCGCGTTGGTGATATGGGGAATACCGGACGGTCGACCGGAACGCATCTTCACTACGAGGTTCGCGTCGGAGGTGAGCCCGTGAACCCCATGACCTACATCAAGGCTGCAAACGATGTTTTCTAAAAGCAAGATCAACGAGCCCGGCCCGAAGGCCGAGGACAGCGCACCGAAACCGGCCGCCGAAGCGCCGCGCCAGTCGGCGCCCGAGTTCAAGCCGTCGACCCCGCCGAAAGCCAAGCCCCCGGCATCGGTTCTGTCGAGCGATCTGCACATCACCGGCAACCTCAAGACCACCGGCGACATCCAGGTCGAGGGCACGGTCGAGGGCGACATCCGCGCCCATCTGCTGACCATCGGCGAGACCGCCACCATCAAGGGCGAGGTCGTGGCCGATGACGTGGTGATCAATGGCCGCATCGTTGGCCGCGTGCGCGGTCTCAAGGTGCGCCTGACCGCCACCGCCCGCGTCGAAGGCGACATCATCCACAAGACCATCGCCATCGAGAGCGGCGCGCATTTCGAAGGCTCCGTGCAGCGCCAGGACGATCCGCTCTCCTCACGCGGCAAGGGCGCAGCCGCCGCTCCGGCCCCGCAGCCCAAACCGGCCGCCGCCGAGGGTCAGGCCGGCTAAACGCCGCCGCCTTTCATCGCGTTTCGAAGCGCCGGGCCTCGCGCCCGGCGCTTTCGTTTTCGATGGGCCGGGCAATGTCGCCCGGAGAGACTTCGCCGCTCGTGAATGCTCCTCCCAAAGACACCACAACCCGGCTCTGGACCCGGCGCTTGCAGTCGCCCCCAAAGCACCGCGTCATGATCCCTAAAAGCCTCCCGCCCCGGACTTGATCCGGGGCCTCCAAGCCTCCTCACCGCACAAACGCAGAGGCCCCGGATCAAGTCCGGGGCGGGTATCTGCCAACCGCTGCCCGCTCGCTCTTTCCCGCAATGTCATAAAATCATCACCGATCCGTCGCCCGGCTGTCGCGCCTTACCCCCATCCATCGCCACAACGCTGCACAGCTGTGCAGTGGCACGGGAAAGGGACGGATCGTGAGCGACATCGCCATCGACGCATTGGACAAGCGCTTCGGCCAGACGCAGGTGCTGCATCAGGTCTCGCTCGCCATCGCCGACGGCGAGTTCGTCGCCGTGCTCGGCCCCTCCGGCTGTGGCAAGACCACGCTGCTGCGCTGTCTGGCTGGGTTCGAAAAACTCGACGGCGGCCAGATCGCCATCGGCGGCGAAACCGTCTCCGGCCCTGCCCGCCACCTGCCGCCCGAGAAACGCGGCATCGGTGTGGTGTTCCAGAACTACGCGCTCTGGCCGCATATGAGCGTGGCGCAGAACGTCGCCTACGGGCTGAAGATCGCAGGCCTGCCGAAACCCGACCGCGACAGGCGTGTCGCCCATGTGCTCGATCTCGTCGAACTCGGCCCGCTCGCCAAACGCCGCCCCGCCGATCTTTCCGGCGGCCAGCGCCAGCGCGTGGCGCTGGCCCGCTGCCTCGCCATGGAAAGCCGCGTGGTGCTGCTCGATGAGCCGCTGGCCAATCTCGACATGCATCTGCGCGGCACGCTGGAAGAAGAATTCGCCCGCTTCCACGCCCGCTCGGGCGCTACCATGTTCTACATCACCCACGATCAGGCCGAGGCGCTGGCGCTCGCCGACCGCGTCGCCGTAATGGACCGGGGCCGCATCTTGCAATTCGCCCCCCCGCAGGCGCTGTTCCGCCAGCCCGCCAGCGAGGCGGTCGCGGGCTTCATCGGCGAGGGCCGGGTGCTCGACGGCGAAGGCCTGCACCCCACCGGCGACGGCCTCGCCCGCGCTTCGGTGCTGGGCCATCCGGCCAGGTTGCGCTGCGCCCCCGGCGAACGCCCGCGCCCCCGCGCCCGCATCTCGATCCATCCCGGCGATCTCGACCTGGTGCCCGAGGGCACCCACAACGCCATTTCCGCAAATGTCACCCGCGCCAGCTTTCGCGGCGCCTATCTGCGCACCGAGGTCATGGCCGGCCCCGCGGGCGACGTGCCGCTTTCCCTCAACATCGCCGCGCCCGCCTCGCTGAGGCAAGGGCAGCGGATCTCCCTCGCCCTGCGCGACGGCTGGGTCATCCCCGACACGGCCGCCACACCCTGACCCTTCATCTTTCTGCAAATACTCAAAGGACGGATCTTATGAAGCTTCTCCCCATGACGCTCGCCGCGGCCCTGCTCTCCAGCGCCGCCTATGCGGAAACCACCCTCACCCTCTACACCAGCCAAGCCCCCGAACAGGCGCAGCAGACTGTCGATGCTTTCGAGGCCGCACATCCCGACATCAAGGTCGAATGGACCCGCAACGGCACCTCGGCGCTGATGAACGTGATGCGCGCTGAGATCGAGGCCGGCCAGGTGCAACCCGACGTGCTGCTCGTCGCCGATGTCATCAACCTCGGCGAGCTGAAAGTCGGCGGCCATCTGATGGCCTACCCGGAGGCCCCCGTAGCCGAGTACGCGCCCGAGACCTACGACCCGGACATGACCTTTTTCGGCACCAAGGCGATCACCACCGGCATCGCCTATAACACCCAGATCGCCGAGCCGGTCGAAACCTGGGCCGAGCTGCTGACCGAAGACAATCGCGGCATGATCGCCGTGCCGTCGCCGCTCTATTCCGGCGCCGCGCTGAACCACCTGCACGCGCTGATCAATGCCGACGGTATCGGCTGGGGTTTTTACGAAGGGTTGAACGATCTCGACATCGTGCCCGAGGGCGGCAACGGGCCGGCCACCAAGGCGGTCGCCTCGGGCATGGCGAAATACGCCATCATCGTCGATGCCAACACGCTGCGCGCCAAGGCCGACGGCTCGCCGGTCGATTACATCGCCCCCAAGGACGGCGTCAGCTTCATCACCGAGCCGGCGGCGATCATGGCCACCACCCAGCACCCGGACGAAGCCAAGATCTTCATCGACTTCCTGCTCAGCCGCGAAGGTCAGGAGCTGGTGGCCGAGCAGGGCAACCTGCCGATCCTGCCCGGCGTCGCAGGCCCCGAGGGCTACCCCGCCATCGAAGACATGAAACTGCTGGGCTACAATGTCGAGGCGGCCGTCGAGACCAATGACGCGGTCCGCGCCAAATTCGCCGACATCTTCGGGCTCTGATCCTTTGAGCCTCGCCGACAACACCCCGAAGCGCCCCTACCGGGCGCTTCGTCTGCCCTCAGCACCGGACGGCGAGCGGCTGCTACTGCTCGCGCTGGTGCTATTCGTGGGGGTGCTTTCCATCGTGCCACTGGGGCGTCTGGCCTATGCGGCGCTGTTTCCGCAGGGCGGTTTCGACGCGGCCCGCATCGCCGAGATCCTCGGCGGGCGCCGGGTGGCCGAGGCGGTCGTGAACACGATCTGGATTTCCGTCGCCGCCACCCTGCTCGCCACCGTGACCGGCACGCTCGCGGCGCTGATGACCGGGCTCACCGACATGCGCAACCGCACGCTCTGGGTGTTCGGCTTCGTGCTGCCGCTGATGATCCCGCCGCAGGTGACGGCCCTTGCCTGGATCCAGGCGTTTTCCCCCGCCAGCCCCATTCTCGGCCCGCTCGGCCTGTCGCTGCCGCCGGGCACCCGCCATCCGCTCTATTCCATGGGTGGCATCATTTTCCTTCTCGGCCTCTACAACGCGCCGCTGGTGTTCCTGTCGGTCCGCGCCAGCCTGCAACGCCTGCCCGCCTCGCTGCTCGAAGCCGCGCGGGCCAACGGCGCAGGCGGCTTTGCGCTCACACGCGACATCGTGCTGCCGCTGATCCGGGGCGGCGTCTTTGCCGGGGCCGCGCTGGCCTTTGTCTCTGCCATCGGCAATTTCGGCATTCAGGCGATGCTGGGCATTCCCGCCCGCGTCTCCACGCTCATCACGCTCATCTATCGCAGGCTCAGCTCCTACGGCCCCTCGGCGCTCAACGACATGGCGCTGCTGGCGCTGCTGCTGGCCGGGCTCACCGTCTGCGGCATGGCGGTCACCGCCTGGCTCGGGCGGCGCGGCGACCAGCGGGTCGATGCGGCGCAGCGCCCGCCGCGCATGGCGCTGGGGCGCTGGCGCCTGCCCGTCGAGGCGACCGCCTGGGCCTATCTGCTCGCCTGCCTCGTGCTGCCGCTCTCGGCGCTGTTCGGCACGGCGCTGGTGCGCGGCTACGGCCAGCCGCTGAACGCCGAGACCATCACCTTCGAAAATTTCGCCAATGCGCTCTTTCACCACGAAGGCATCCGCGAGGCCTTTGCCACCAGCCTCTGGCTGACGCTGCTCACCGTGGCGGTGCTGATCCCGGTGGCGGTGGCGCTCGGCTATGTGCTGGTCTGGCGCAAAGGCTGGGTCGCGCGGCTGCTGCGGCTTGCCTCCGAACTCGCCTATGCCCTGCCCGGCATCATCATCGGCGTGGCGATGATCCTCTTTTTCCTGCGCCCCCTGCCGCTGATCGGCACCGGGCTTTACGGCACGGTCTGGGTGATCCTTGCGGCGTATCTGTCGAACTATCTGGCCCTCGCCCTGCGTCCGATCCTCGGTGGTTACGCCCAGATCGAACGCGGGCTCGACGAGGCGGCGCAGCTCGCCGGCGCCGGCATCTTCGCCAGGCTGCGCGACATCGTTCTGCCCTCGCTGGCGCCCTCGGCCATGGCGGCCGGCATCCTCGTCTTCATGACGGCGATCAACGAGATCCAGACCTCGGTGCTGCTGGTCTCGTCGCGCGCCCAGACCATCGGGCCGATGATCATCTTTCTCGAAGAGGCGGGCTCGTCGACGCTGGCCGCCGCCGTGGGCTGCCTGATGGTGCTCCTGGTGCTGGCGCTGATGGGGCTGAGCCTGATCGTCGGGCGCCGTCTGCCCGAGGGGGTACTGCCATGGCGCGACTGACAGCGCTGAGCGGGCTGGGGCGCAAGAGCGCCGCCATCTTCCTGCTGGAAATCGCGGGCAAGCGGCTGCTGCTCGACATGGGCACCGGGCTGGAGGCGGGCGAGCGCCCGGATCTCTCTGGCGCGGGCCGCATCGACGCGGTGCTGCTGAGCCACGCCCATAGCGACCATGTGGGCGCGCTCGACCGGCTGGACGAGATCGGCACACCGACCGTCTTCGCCTCCGCCGAGACCCTGCGCCAGTTGCCCCCCACGCTGCGCCCAGTGCAGTGTGTCGCACTGCCCGAACGGGGATGCGCCGACGTGCTGGGTGTCACCGTAGAAACGGGGCGGGCCGGACACGCGCCGGGCGGGATCTGGATGCGGTTCGACACGGATCACGGCGGGTTCCTCTACACCGGCGATTTCAGCACCGAGACGGCGCTGCTCGCCTGCGACCCGTTTCCCCGCGCGGCAACGGTGCTGGCGGATGCCTCCTATGGCGACCGCGAAGTGGCTTTGTCCGATCAGGTTGCCGCGCTGGCCAAGGCCGCAGAGCGCGGCGCCGTGCTGCCCTGCCCCGCGGACGGGCGTGGGCCTGACATGGTGGCGGCGCTTTCCGCTCGGGGGCTGGAGGTCCACGCCTGCGCGCAGATCGCGGGTGAGATGTCGCGCCTGACAGGCACCCGTCCGTTGCGGGCCGATGCCGACACCGCGCGCCCCGGCCAGATCATCGTCGCGGCCGGGCCGAATGCCGAAGAAGGCCTGCCCGCCGCGCTGCGGGACCGCGCCGGGTTTCGCTTTGTCTTCTCCGGCCATGTGCCACAGACCAGCCCGGCGCACGCAATGATATCCGAGGGGCGCGCCCGCTGGATGGGCTGGAATGTGCACCCGCGCTGCTCCGACGTGGTTGCACTGGCCGACGGCACAGGCGCGGCCCGTGTCCTGCCTGCCTTCGTCGATCTTGCCACCGCGCCGAACCTCGTGGCCGAGCTCGGCCCCCGGCTCTGCCGCGCCACGTCTCTGGAGGTCTGACGCATGACCCGCCACGCCCTGCCGACCGACACCCCCGCCCATGAAGCGCGCGAGGATGCGCGCCCGCTGCTCTATCGCGCAAGCGAGACGCCCGGTCCGGGGCTGGGCGCGCTCTGGCTCGGCAACCTGCCCGCTGCCGAGGATGCGCAGGCGCTGCACGCACATGGCATCACCGCCACACTGAACCTGGCGATGAACATCTTCCCCGGCCCGCTGTCCCTGCCCCACGGCACGCAGGTGCGGCGCTATCAGATCGGCATGATCGACGGGGCGGGCAACGCGCCGCAAACGCTGGCCGCCGCCGTGCAACTGATCGACGGGCTTGCAGCGGGCTATACGCCGGGCAAACCGCATTACCCGGCCCACCGCCCCGGCGGGCTGCTCGTGCATTGCCGCGGCGGGCGCTCACGCTCGGTGACCGTGCTGGCGCTCTGGCTGCATCTGCGCCGTCGCGAAAGCTACCCCGATCTTGCCACCGCCCTTTCGCATCTGCGCGCACTGCGCGGCATGGACGACACCTATCCCCTGCCGCCGATGCTGGCGCTGGCGCAAGAGGTGCTCGACCGGGGGCTCTGCGCGCGATGAGCGGACGACGGCGCTTTGTCTCTGCGGCGGATGTGGCGCGAAGGGCGGGCGTGTCGCGATCGGCGGTGTCGCGGGCGTTTACGCCCGGCGCGCAGGTCTCGGCCACCGCCCGCGAACGCATCCTCGCCGCCGCCGAAGAGCTGGGGTATCGCGTCAACCGGCTGGCACAGACGCTGCATCAGGCGCGCTCGGATCTGGTGGGCGTGGTCGGCGGCAATCTCGGCAACCCCTATATCTCGGCACAGCTCGATGCGCTCAGCGCCGGGCTGCACGCGCGTGGGCTGCAATGCCTGCTGCTGAACAGCGCACAGGGCGGCGCGGCGGATCTGGCGCGGCTACTGGATTACCGGGTGCGCACGGTGGTGTTGCTGTCGGGCGCGGCGCCGGACGATCTGATCCGGCTCTGTGCCAGCAACGGCGCACGCATGGTGCTGATCAACCGCCCCGCCCCGCCCAAAGGCACGCTGGCCGATCTGATCCAGGCGGATTCCGCGCAGGGCGGCCGGCTGGCCGCCGAGCGGCTGATCGCGGCGGGCTGCGGCAATGTGGCGGTGGTGATCTCGGGCTCGCGCACCTCGGCCAAGACAGAACGCGCCGAGGCCTTCGAGGCGGAGATGGCCCGCCACGGCATCCCGGTGACCCGCTGGGCGGAAGGCCCCAACCGCTATGAGACCGGCTGCGCGGCGGCCCGCGCGCTGCTGGCGCGGCCCGGGCTCGACGGCATATTCGGCGTCACCGACGAGCTGGCGCTCGGCGTGCTCAACACCGCGCGGGCCGAACTCGGGCGCACGGTGCCCGGCGATCTGTCGGTGATCGGGTTCGACGACGCGCCGGTCTCGGGCTGGGCCTCGCACCGGCTGACCACGATCCGCCAGTCGCTCGACGCGCTGACCCGCGCCACGCTGGACGCGGTGGACCGCCCCGCCGAAGCGGCGCCGACCTGCGAGCATATCCCGGTGACACTGGTGGAACGGAACAGCGTCGCGTGATCTCTTCGCGCGGCTCCTGAAAATGCCAATGCCTCGTAGGGTGGGCAATCCTGCCCACCGCTCCCTCACCCCGCGTATTTCTCGATAAACGCGTCGATGCTCAGCCGTCGGATATCGGGCAGCGCCGCGCGCAGTGTCTCGTGCGGCCAGTCCCACCAGGCGATCTCCTGCAAGGCCGTGCCCTGCATCTCGGTAAAGCGGCGCTTGATCGGCTGCGCCGCGACGCCGCCGACGATGGTGTAGGGTGCCACATCCTTCGACACCACCGCCCCCGCGCCCACCACGGCGCCATCGCCGATGCGCACCCCCGGCAGCACCGTCACGCCGTGGCCGATCCAGACATCGTGACCGATGCTCACCCAGTGATCCCTGCGCCACTGGAAGAAATCCGCATCGTCCTCGCCCAGCCCGAACTGCGCCGCGCGATAGGTGAAATGATGCTGCGCCGCGCGCCAGGTGGCGTGGTTGCCCGGGTTGATCCGCGCGCCCTCCGCAATCGAGCAGAACTTGCCGATGCTCGACCAGACGACATTGCCGTGTTTGACGATATAGGAATAGTCGCCAAACTCGACCTCGCGCATTGAGACATGGGCCTGCACCTCGGTCCATTTTCCCAGCGTGCAATTGACGACGCTCGAGGTCTCATGGATCGTCGGCGCTTCGGTGAGTTTCTTCATTTTGCGCTTCCCCAGTCGCCGATGATGCGCGCGCGGATCTTGGCCGAGAGGAAGTCGATCACATAGACCATGAGGATGATCAGGAAGATGATCGACCAGGCCTCGTCCCAGCGATAGGCACTGATGCGGTCCGAGAGCAGAAAACCGATGCCGCCTGCCCCGACGATGCCCAGTATGGTGCCCGAGCGCACATTGGATTCGAAATTGTAGAGCAGGATCGAAAAAATCACCGGCAGCACCTGCGGCAGCGTGCCGAAGCGGATCTGCTGGGCCCGCGACCCGCCCGACGCCTTCACGCCCTCGACCGGCTTTTCCGACGTGTTCTCGATTGCTTCCGAGAAGAGCTTGGCAAAGGTGCCGATCTCGCTGACAGCAATCGCAAGGATGCCGGGCAGCGGGCCCAACCCGAAGGCGCGGATGAAGATCAGCGCCAGGATCAGCGTCTCGAAGGCGCGGATGATGTCATAGCCGCGCCGCACCGAGAGCCGCAGGACAGGCAGCCGGTTGATGTTCTTCGCCCCCAGAAAACTCAAGGGGAAGGCAAAGACAGCGCCCAGCAGCGTGCCAAGAAAGGCCATCGACAGCGTCTCGCCCAGCCCTTTCAGGATCTCGGAAAACGCCTCCCAGCTTTTCCAGACATAGGGCGGGAACATAAAGCCCGCGACATCGCCAAAGCGCTGTATGCCGGTCCAGATCCGCGCAGGCGTGATGTCGAAGGCCCAGATGCAGTAGACAATGAGCCCCAGAAACAGCGCCCAGAGTGCCGCCCGGCGCAGGCGCACGGATAGCGGCGCGCGGAAGGCCAGAGGCATCTCTCCCTTGGCCCGCGCGATATCGAGATCGGTGACGCTCATGGCCGTTCCTCCAGCCCGATGATCCGGTGGCGCAGCTTTTCCGAGCCGAAGTCGATCACCACCACGGTCACGAAGATGATGACAAAGAGCGCCGACAGATCGGTATATTCCTGAAAACTCATGGCGGTGCGGAACTCCTGCCCCAGCCCGCCGGCGCCGACATAGCCGATGATCGACGACGAGCGGACATTGATCTCGAAGCGCAGCAGCGTGTAGCTGACGATATTGGGCAGCACTTGCGGCACCGCGCCATAGCGGATCTGATCGAACCAGGTGCCGCCCGCCGCCTTGACGCCTTCGAGCGGCGCCATGTCGATATTCTCGTTCACTTCCGAATAAAGCTTGCCGAGCGCGCCTGTGGCATGCAGCCCCACGGCCATGACACCGGCCATCGGCCCCACCGAAAAGCAGAAGACAAAGATCAGCGCCCAGACCAGCTCGGGCACGGTGCGGGCGATCTCCAGATAGCGGCGGCAGATCCACAGCACCCATCTGTTGGGCGCGAGGTTGCGCGAGGCGGGAAAGCTCAACAGGAACCCGCCGATCACCCCCAGCGTGGTGGCCATGAAGGCGATGAGAATGGTTTCCACCAGCAGCCGCAGCCAGATCTGCCAGCGCCAGAACCATTCCGCCAGATCGGCGCCGAGGCTCTCCCAGCGCAGCACCGGCAGGGTTTTCTCGATATATTCGCCCAGACGCGGGATGCCCGCCGGGACGATCCAGCGCCAGTCGCGCGAGCCGTCCGGCAACGTCACCTGCGTGACCTTGAAGAAATCGCCCAGCCAAGCGGTGGCAAGAAACAGCGCCACGAACACCGCCGTGCCGAGCGCCCAGTTGATCCGCGCCGCCTTGCGCTTGGCGGTGAAATCGCGCTCGAACGCCGAAATCGCGCTCGGCCCGCTGACCGGCGGATAGGCGGTCAGCTCCGCAACATCGCTCATACCTGCCCCCTCATAAAAGAACCGGGGCGCATGATGCGCCCCGGTCTGTTGGTCTCGCCTGGCTTACGAGCCGCGGCGCTGTTCTTTGATCCACTGACGCATATCGACGATCCACTGATAGCGGTCGTGATCGACACGGATGTAGTCGGTATCGGGGTTCTCGTCGGACGGGTCGACCGAGTTGGTGAGGGCGAACCCCTCGGGATCGTTCTCGGCGAAGTTTTCCAGAACCTCGGTCAGCTCTTCGACCATCGCGTCGGGCAGGTTGTTGCGGACAGTCCAGGGGCCGACGGTGATCTCGGGGCTTTCCCAGATGGTGCAGATCACACCGTCCTCGATCATGCCCTTGGAGACCATGCGCTGCGGGATGCCGTCGACCTCGTTGTTCTGATAGGTCGATGCGGTGTCGAAAGTGCCGTTGACGACGCCCTGCACACCGGCCTCATGCGAGCCGGAAAACGGCGTGGCGGCGAAATAGCTGGCCGGGTCGATACCCAGCTTTTCCTTCATGTTGAAGAACGGCACCGCATAGCCCGAGGTGCTGTCGGGATCGGCGAATGCATGGACCTTGCCCTTGGCATCGTCGAGCGACTTGATGCCGCTATCGCAGCGGGTCACGACGATGGAGTTGTAGCCGGTGTTGCCGTCCTGCTTGATGGTGGTGAGGATCGGGCGCACGCCGCCCTCGGTCGCGGTATAGGCGGCCGCATAGGAGGAGGAGCCGAAGCGCGCGATCTCGATCTGGTCGGCGGCCATGGCCTGCACCACACCGTCGTAGTTGCCGGCGGTGAAGATCTCGACCTTCACGCCCAGCTGGCTTTCGAGATACTGGCGCAGCGGCTCGTTGCGCATCAGGCGGTCTTTTTCGTTCTCGCCCGAGAGGATGCCGAACTTGATGACCTGATAGTCATCCTTCCAGCCCTCGGCCATGGCAGGGGCGGCGATGAGCGCCACGAGCGCGGCAGTGGTGAAGAGTTTCATGACGGGTGTCTCCCTGAGATATGTCAGACGTTTAGGAGGTGTCGCGGTCACGCCGGCATAGGCGCCGGGTTGCGCGTGACCGTGGTCGAGGTGACGGCCTCGTTGAACTCTGCGAGTCCCTCCGAGCCGTAGATGTCACGCACCACATCGTCGGTGAGCTGGTGCGCGGTGCCGTCGAACATCACGCGGCCCTCGCGCATCGCGACGATGCGGTCGCAATAGGCGCGCGCGGTATCGAGCGTGTGCAGGTTCACCAGAACGGTCAGCCCGTCCTCGCGGTTGATATTGCGCAGCGCCTCCATCACACGGGTGGCGTTGCCCGGATCGAGCGAGGCGATGGGCTCGTCGGCCAGCATGATGCGCGGGCGCTGCACCAGCGCGCGGGCGATGGCGACGCGCTGCTGCTGCCCGCCCGAGAGCGTGCCGGCGCGTTGCAGCGCCTTGGGCGCCATATCCAGCCGGTCGAGCGCCTGAATCGCAAGCGTGCGCTCTTCGTCGGTGAAGTTCATCGCCATGGAGGCGAGGAACCCGCGCTCCGCCAGCCGTCCGACCAGCACGTTGGTCAGCACGTCGAGCCGGTCGACCAGGTTGAACTGCTGAAAGATCATGGCGCAGTCGCGGCGCCATTGCCGCAGCGCCCTCCCCCGAAGCGCCGTCACGTCGGTATCGCCGTGATGGATCTGGCCCTCGCTGCGGTCGATCAGCCGGTTGATCAGCCGCAACAAGGTGGATTTGCCCGCGCCGGAGCGTCCGATGACGCCCACGAACTGGCCCTGCGGGATTTCGAGCGTCACGCGGTCGACGGCGGTGTTGCCGCCGAAACGGCGCGTAAGCGAAGTGAGGCGAAGCGATGCGTGTTCCATGAGGCCGGAGCATCGCGGCGGCAGATGACGGCTTAAACACATCCGGATGAATTTTGTATCGACGCTTCTTGTCGCTTTCGTGAAGGCCATCGCCCCGGGTGACGGAAAATCAAGCGCTTGCAGGTTTCGCGCTGTTTCCGCCGCCGGAAACCGCCCCACGCAGGCTTTGCGGCGTCATGATTGCATCATAGAAGCGCAGAAAAACCGTCACAAAACCGAAATGCGCCGGTCACCTGCGAGCGTCAGAAATTCATCCGGATCAATCCGCGCCGGGGTGCCGCTCCGGACACACTCAGGGAGCCCCCGACGATGGCCATTATTTTCGAAGGCGCCGAGGTCGTCCTGCCCGAAGGCACCGCACGCGTGTCGCTGCGTGTCGAGGGCGGGCATATCACCGGTCTCGACAGTGCTCCGGACGGCGCAAAACGCATCGACGCGCGCGGGCTGACACTGGCCCCGGCGCTGGTGGATGTGCATGGCGACGCCTTCGAGCGCCAGCTCATGCCGCGTCCGGGCGTGTTCTTTCCGCTCGACATGGCGCTGATGGAGACCGACCGGCAGCTTGCCGCCAACGGAATCGCCACCGCCTATCATGCGCTGACGCTCTCGTGGGAGCCCGGGCTGCGCTCGGTCGACCAGGCCACGCGCATCCTCGACCGGCTTGCGGCGCTGGAGCCCCGACTGGCGGCGGAGAACCGGCTGCAACTGCGCTGGGAGACCTTCTGTTTCGAAGCCCGGCCATTGATCGCGCAAGCTTTGGCCGGCGCGCTGACGCCTTCGGTGGCGTTCAACGATCACACCTCCATGGCGATGCTCGACCCGGCGATTCCCCTACAGGAGCGGCCCTTCGACCTCGTGAACGACTACCCGGCCATCGAACTCACCCGAACCGCCTCCGCAGGAAAGTTCGAGAAACGCGCCGCGCGCGCCGGCATCGACGCCGCCGCCTATCTGCGGCTGCTGGGCGAGATCTGGGAGCGGCGCACGCAGGTGGCAGACGCCATCGCCGAGGTCGGCGGTCAGGCGCGCGCGGTGGCGGCTCCGATGCTCAGCCATGACGACACCCAGATCGAAACCCGCGACTTCTATCGCGGCCATGGCGCGCGGATCAGCGAATTTCCAATGAACGAGACCGTCGCGCGCGCGGCGCGCGAGGCCGGCGACTGGATCGTCTTCGGCGCGCCCAACGCGGCGCGTGGCGGCAGCCATCTCGGCTCGCCAGGCGCCGCCGATATGGTGGCGCGCGGACTTTGCGATATCCTCGCGTCCGATTACTACTACCCCGCCATGCTCGCCGCCGTTGCGCGGATGCGCGCCGAGAATCTCGCACCGCTGCACGCGCTTTGGCAGCTGGTCAGCGCCAACCCGGCAAAGGCCTCCGGTCTGCACGACCGGGGCGAGATCGCGCCCGGCAAACGTGCCGATCTGGTGCTGCTCGACTGGCCCGAGGGCGGCGCGCCCGCGCCGGTTCTGACGCTGCGGGCCGGGCGCGTGGCACATGCAGCACGAGGCTTCGGGCTTTGATCTGCGAGGCCGCCGAGCGGTTCGAGGGGCTGGCAGAGACCTATGCGCTGCACCGGCCCGGCTATCCGGTGGCGGCTTTTTCCGATCTGACGGCACAGGTGGACTGCGCGGCGCGCATCGCGGTCGATGTGGGCGCGGGCCCCGGCAACTCAACCCGCGCGCTGCGCGCGGCGCTGCCGCAGGACTGGCTGGTGATGGCGGTGGAGCCCGGGCGCGACATGCGCCGGGTTCTGGCGCGCAGCTTTCGCGACGAACCGCGGGTGCAGGTCGACGAGGGCGCTGCCGAGGCGCTGCCCCTGCCCGACGGCTCCGCCGGGCTGCTCACCGCCTGCGCCGCCTTTCACTGGTTCGACCGCGCCGCATTTTTCACCGAGGCCGCGCGGGTGCTGGCGCCGGGCGGCGTTCTGGCGCTGGTGCGCAACCGCCGGGTGTGCTGCCCGCTGGTCGCAGCTTTCGACGCCTATGTCGCCGAACAATCGGTCGAAGTGTCGGATTTCCAGGCGCGCGAACGCTCCAAGGAGCCCACCGTACGCGATCTGGGCGCGCTGGAGGCGTTCCGCTCGGGCAAGTCGCGCACCTATTCATGGCAGCAGGAAATGGACTTTCAGGGGCTGATAGATCTGTATCTGACCCGCGCCACGGTCTGGGCGCTGGTGCGTCGCATGGGGCTGGGCCGGGTGCTGGAGGATCTGCGCGCGCTCTGCGAGATCCATGGCGGCACCGGACGCTTTACCCTGGAGTGGGAAACCACGGTGAAATGGACCCGGCGGCGCTGAGACGGAGGCCGTAGCGGCCCCCGCCATGAGAGGTCAGACGATACCGCCCTTGATCAGACGGTCGGCGAGCTGGGCATAGGCCTGCGCCATCACGCCATCGCCAAGCGCCACCGGCGTGCCGGCGTCACCGCCGAGCCGGGTTTCGAGGTCGATGGGCAGATTGGCCAGCACCGGCAGGCCAAGCCGCTCCGCCTCTGCCGCCACGCCACCCTCACCGAAGAGATGCGCCTCGTGGCCGCAATTGGGACATTTATATAGAGACATGTTCTCGATCAGCCCCAGCACCGGCACCTTCAGCGTCTCGAACGCGTCGAGCGCCTTCTTGGCGTCGAGCATCGCCACATCCTGCGGCGTCGAGACCACGATGGCGCCGGCAAGGTCGCTCTTCTGTCCGAGCGTGAGCTGCACATCGCCGGTGCCAGGCGGCAGATCGACGATCAGCACGTCGAGCTCGCCCCATTCCACCTGCATCATCATCTGCTGAAGCGCGCCCATCAGCATCGGACCGCGCCAGACCACCGCCTTGTCCTCGGGCAGCATGAGCCCGATCGACATCAGGGTCACCCCATGCGCGTGCAGCGGAATGATGGTCTTGCCGTCCGGGCTTGCCGGGCGCTTGGACAGGCCGAACATGCGCGGCTGCGAGGGCCCGTGAATATCGGCGTCGAGCAGGCCGACCTTCTTGCCAGCCTTGGCCAACGCCACGGCGAGATTCGACGACACGGTGGATTTGCCCACCCCGCCCTTGCCGGACCCGATGGCGATAACCGCCTTGACGCCTGGCGGATTCATCCGGCCCTCCTGCGGCTGCGGATGGCCGCCCACCTTCAGCGAAGGCGGCTTGGGCGCGGCGGCCGGCGTGTGCGCCGTCAGCGCCACGCGCACGGACTGCACACCGGGAATCGCCGCGACGAGCTTTTCCGCCGCCACGCGCAGCGGCTCCATCTGGCCCGCGATCTGGGGGCTCGGCGCCTCGATGACAAAGCGGACATCGCCGCCTTCGACGCTCAAAGCTCGAATCATGTCTCTGGAAATCAGGTTTCCCCCGTCGGGCAGCGGCAGCCGTTCCAGTTCGGCCTTCACCGCCTCGATTGTCCGGCTCATGTCTCGTCCTTTCCCTATACGCAAACCGACGTAAGGTCACATTGCGGTGGATGCAATCCTCGCCCAGATTGCGCCTAATTATTACGCTTAACGCCTTGCTTTCGCTCAGCTCCCCGCCAAAAACCCTATGCGTTATCCGCATAGCGGCATTGTGGCTTCGCGGGATTGTGCAGTTGCAGCATTTGCCCCAAATTGGTCGCAACACCGCAATAGACCGACACAGGCAAGTTAATCAAATGGCATACGCAACCGAACAGACCTCCCGCAGCCAAAGCGGTTTGACCGGACGCTTCGCCGATCTCGCCGCGGGTCTGCGCGAACATCTGGCACGGCGCCGTCTCTACAAGGAGACGTTCCGCGAACTGGCGGCGCTGAGCAACCGCGAACTTGGCGACCTGGGGCTGAACCGCTCGATGATCCGCCGGATCGCATGGCAGGCCGCCTACGGCGCCTGACACACAGGAATTGGTTTCGAAGGGCTCTCTCCTCCTCCCTGAGCCCTTCGGACATCGGCGGCGGCCTCACTCCTCCTCCCGAGGCCGCCGCCGCAAAGAACAAGGGGCAGAAATGCCCTAGACGACATCGAAGACCCTCTCCTCCTCCCTTGGGTCTTTCGTGTCAGCGACGGTGCCTCTCCTCCTCCCTGGCACCGTCGCACCCTACATCCGGGCTGAACGCCTGACAATTTCGGAGCCCCCTCTCCTCCTCCCTGGGGCCTTCGATACGCGGCGGGGTCTCTCCTCCTCCCTGACCCCGCCGCACCGAACATAGGGGCCCGATGCCCCACCGGAACGAAGACCCTCTCCTCCTCCCTGGGTCTTTCGTGACCGCGACGGGGCCTCTCCTCCTCCCTGGCCCCGTCGCACACCACAACAAGAGCCGCGAGGCTCACCAGTTTCTGGAGCCCCTCTCCTCCTCCCTGGGGTGTCTGGAAAATCGACGGCGGTGCCCTCTCCTCCTCCCTGGGCACCGCCGTTTCCTTTTCTCCCCCCTGCTCATGACCGCTCATCCGCCGCAGGACGGCCCGGATTCGCGGCCTTCCCCTTCCCCACGGCTTTCGATAGACGAGACGGGACGACAGATGCAGGCACGGGAAGACACCCATGGCGATGGAAAAGACATTCGACGCAGGCCAGGCCGAGGCGCGGATCTACGAGGCATGGGAGAAGGCGGGCGCCTTCAAGGCCGGGGCCAACGCCTCGCGCTCTGAAACCTTCAGCATCATGATCCCGCCGCCCAATGTGACGGGCTCGCTGCATATGGGCCATGCGTTCAACAACACCTTGCAGGATATCCTGATCCGCTGGCACCGCATGCGCGGCTTCGACACGCTGTGGCAGCCCGGTCAGGACCATGCGGGCATTGCCACCCAGATGGTGGTCGAGCGTAAACTGGCGCAGGAGCAGCAACCCTCCCGCCGCGAGATGGGGCGCGAGGCCTTCACCGCGAAGATCTGGGAATGGAAGCAGCAATCAGGCGGCACCATCATCAACCAGCTCAAGCGGCTGGGCGCCTCCTGCGACTGGTCGCGCAACGCCTTCACCATGTCCGGCGCCGAAGGGGCGCCCGCGGGCGAAGAGGGCAATTTCCACGATGCGGTGATCAAGGTCTTTGTCGACATGTACGACAAGGGGCTGATCTATCGCGGCAAGCGGCTGGTGAACTGGGATCCGCATTTCGAGACCGCGATCTCCGATCTCGAGGTCGAGAATATCGAGGTGCCGGGCCATATGTGGCACTTCAAATACCCGCTCGCCGGAGGCGAGACCTATGAGTATTTGGAGAAAGATGAAGACGGCAACGTGCTCTTCCGCGAGGAGCGCGATTACATCTCCATCGCCACCACCCGCCCCGAGACCATGCTGGGCGACGGCGCCGTCGCGGTGCACCCCTCGGACGAACGCTATGCGCCCATCGTCGGCAAGCTCTGCGAGATCCCGGTGGGGCCGAAGAAACACCGCCGGCTGATTCCCATTATCACCGACGACTACCCCGATCCCGATTTCGGCTCGGGCGCGGTGAAGATCACCGGCGCGCATGATTTCAACGACTATCAGGTCGCCAAGCGCGGCGGCATCCCGATGTACCGGCTGATGGACACGCGCGGCACCATGCGCGAGGACGGCAAGCCTTATGCGGATTGCGCCGAGATCGCGCAGCAGGTCGCGCGCGGCGAGCTGGAGCTGACCGAGGCCGAGGCGGATGCGATCAACCTGGTGCCCGACCATCTGCGCGGGCTCGACCGGTTCGAGGCGCGCGAGGCGGTGATCCGCGAGATCACCGAAGAGGGTCTCGCGGTGATGACCGAGGTGACCGACACGCGGCTCGGCGCTGCGGCGGGCAAGGCGCCGGTCGCCCCCGAAGAGGGCGGGGAGGCGCGCGACGAAGAGGCGCAATGGGTGCCCCTGGTCGAGTCGAAACCGATCATGCAGCCCTTTGGCGACCGCTCCAAGGTGGTGATCGAGCCGATGCTCACCGACCAGTGGTTCGTCGATACCGCCAAGATCGTCGGCCCGGCGCTCGACGCGGTGAAGGACGGCACGGTCAGGATCCTGCCCGAGAGCGGCGAGAAGACCTATTACCACTGGCTGGAGAATATCGAGCCCTGGTGCATCTCGCGTCAGCTCTGGTGGGGGCATCAGATCCCGGTCTGGCACACCCCCGGCTTTGGCGGCGAATGGCGCAGCTTCTGCGCCGCGACCGAGGAAGAGGCGCTGGCCAAGATGCGCGATTTCTTCGGCTTCTTCGGTGAGGATACCGAGTTCCTCCTCGTCGAGGATGCCGCCGCCGCCGAGGATCTGCTCGCCGACCTGCTGTCGCAGGGCACCGATTACACCGGCGTCGATCAGCGCCGACGCGCGCAGGCGATCCCGGTCTTCCGCGATCCGGACGTGCTCGACACCTGGTTCAGCTCGGGCCTCTGGCCGATCGGCACGCTGGGCTGGCCGGAAAAGACCCCCGAGCTGGAGAAATACTTCCCCACCGACGTGCTGGTGACCGGGCAGGACATCCTGTTCTTCTGGGTTGCGCGCATGATGATGATGCAGCTCGCCGTGGTGGACGAGATCCCGTTCCACACGGTCTATCTGCATGGGCTCGTGCGCGACGCCAAGGGCAAGAAGATGTCCAAGTCGCTCGGCAATGTGGTCGATCCGCTTGAGATCATCGACGAATACGGCGCCGACGCGCTGCGCTTTACCAATGCCGCCATGGCAAGCCTCGGTGGCGTGCTGAAGCTCGATATGCAGCGCATCGCCGGCTACCGGAATTTCGGCACCAAGCTGTGGAATGCCGCGCGCTTTGCCGAGATGAACGAGGCGGTGGGGCTCGGGGGCGGCATGCCGCAACCGCAGGCCACGGTGAACAAGTGGATCCTCGGCGAGACCGCCCGTGTCCGCGAGACCGTCGATGCGGCGCTGGAGGAATACCGGTTCAACGACGCGGCGCAG
Source organism: Salipiger abyssi (assembly GCF_017311415.1). Taxonomy (GTDB): domain Bacteria; phylum Pseudomonadota; class Alphaproteobacteria; order Rhodobacterales; family Rhodobacteraceae; genus Salipiger; species Salipiger abyssi_A. The sequence continues at coordinate 44,334 of NZ_JAEKIS010000005.1, forward strand.
GCGCTTTACGCCTTTGTCTGGGGCGTGGTCTGCGACTGGTATGTCGAGTTCTCCAAACCCCTCCTGCAAGGCGAGGATGCGGCGGCCCGGGCCGAGACGCAGGCCACCATGTCCTGGGTCATCGACCAGTGCCTGATCCTGCTGCACCCGATCATGCCCTTCATCACCGAAGAGGTCTGGGGCACGCTGGGCGAACGCTCCAAGATGCTGATCCATGCCGACTGGCCGGTCTACACGACCGAGGAGCTTCTCGATCCGGCCGCCGATGCCGAGATGACCTGGGTGATCTCGCTGATTGAGGGCGTGCGCTCGGCGCGGGCGCAGATGCATGTGCCGGTGGGGCTCTACGTGCCGGTGCTGGTGAGCGAAATCGACGCCGCCGGCGAGGCCGCCTGGACCAATAACGAGACGCTGATCAAGCGGCTGGCGCGACTCGAAAGCCTCACCAAGGTCGAGAGCTTCCCCAAGGGCACGGTCACCGTGCCGGTGGGCGGCGCGGTCTTTGGCCTGCCGCTGGCCGATATCATCGATGTCGAGGAGGAAAAGGCCCGGCTCGAAAAGGGAATCGCCAAGCTCGCCAAGGAGCTGGGCGGGCTGCGCGGCCGGCTGAAGAACCCGAAATTCATCGAAAGCGCCCCCGAGGAGGTGGTCGAGGAGACCCGCGACAACCTCGCTGCGCGCGAAGAGGAAGAGGCCAAACTCAAGGACGCGCTGGCGCGGCTCTCGGAGCTCGGCTGAGCCTCAGCAGTTGGAAAGCGCAAGGGCCGGGTCTTTCCCCGGCCCTTTTCGCATCCCCCTGCCCATCATCTTTCTGAAAATACTCGAAAACCGCCGCGCCGCCGGGCACGGCGCTTGGCATGTGCGCGGCAGCGCTGCCCGCCGCTCAGGCCCGCCAGAACCGCAGCGTGAAGAGCGTGAACACCGCCATGACCTCGAGACGCCCGGTAAGCATGGCAAAGGCCAGCATCCATTTCGCGGTGTCGTTGATCTCGGCGAAATTGCCCGCCGGGCCGATCATGTCGCCCAGACCGGGGCCCACATTGGCAAGCGCCGTCGCAGCCCCCGAGAGCGAGGTGATGAAATCGAGCCCGGTCATTCCCAGCCCAACCGAAAGCACGCCCAGCGACACCACGAAAAAGCCGAAGAAGGCCAGCACCGAATAGAGCGTCTCGTCATCCACCGTCCGGCCCTGAAAGCGCGGCGCAAAGACGCCATGCGGCGCGCGGATCCGCTTCAGCTGAACGGCGATCGAGGCGAAGAGGATCTGATAGCGGAAAATCTTGACCGAACAGGCTGTCGAGCCGGCGCAGCCGCCGATCAGCCCGATGAAGAAGAACAAAGTGATCAGAAACGGGCCCCAGCCCATGTAGTCCACCGAGGCATAGCCGGTGCCCGAGATGATCGAGGTGATATTGAACAAAGCCTCGCGCACCGCCTGTTCGGGGTGATGCGGAAAGATCGACAGCAGCGTCACCACCATCACCGAGACCAGCGCAGCGATGGTGTAGAGGAACACCCGCACCTGGCTGTCGCGCCAGATCGCGATACGGTTGCCGTTGATCATCTGCACATAGCGCACGAAGGGCAGCGCGGCGAGGATCATGAAGACCGAGGCGACATATTCCGCCGGCCCCGAGAACGCGCCGAAACTGGCGTCGTAATTGGCAAAGCCCCCGGTCGAGAGCGTGGTAAGCGCATGCACCGTGGCGTCGAACGGGTTCATCCCACAGAATAGGTAGGCCACCGCGCAAGCCAGTGTCAGCGCCACATAGATGGTCGAGATCGAGGATGCGATCTCGGTCGCGCGCGGCAGGATCTTGCCCATGGTCTCGAAGGCTTCTGAGCGAAAGACCTGCATGCCGCCCACCCGCAGCTCGGGCAGGAACACCATGGCGACGACGATGATGCCGATACCGCCCAGCCATTGCAGGATGCCGCGCCACAGGAGCAGCCCCTTGGGCAGCGTATCGAGCCCCGAGAACACCGTGGAGCCGGTGGTGGTGAGCCCCGACATGGCCTCGAAATAGGCGTCGGTAAAGCTCGCCTCGGTGGCGCCGAAGATAAACGGCAGCCCGCCGAAGAGCGGCAGCGCCGCCCAGACGCCCACGGTCAGCAGGAAGGTCTGTTGCAGCGTCAGCCCCTGTTTCACCGCATTGGCGCAGGCCAGCGAGATGAGCCCGCCGGTGAGCATGGTCACCAGCCCGGTTTCGAGGAACACATGCCACTCGCCCCGCCCTTCGGCGATATCCACGAGCATCGGCAGAAACATGGTGGCGCCGAGCGTGGCGACCAGCAGGCCGATCACATAGGCGACGGGGCGTATGTCGAACATGCGCGCAGCGTTGGCCTGCCCCTTCGCGGCTGTCAAGCGATGCGCGACCGATTGCGGCGCGGCGCGGTTCACACGCCGCAGCCCAGAGCGCATCGAGGCTCAATGCATAAGGACCAGCCGCACCCGCGCATCGACGTCCCGCCGCAACCGCTCAGCGTCCCAGCCCCCGCGGCCCCGGAACATATAGCCCTGCCGGATGTCGAACAGCAGCGCCGCCCGTTCGCGTGACGGAAAATCGGGCGGCAGCGTGCCTTTTGCTATTTCGCGATCGAAGCGCGCCGCCAGCCGCTTTTCGGTCTCCTCAATGGCACTCTCAACACGTTCGGCAACGCCGTCCACCTGACCGACCGTGGTCACCACGCTGGAGGCCAGAAAGCAGCCCTTCGCACCGCTTTCATGTTCCGTCGCCATATGAATCACCGCGAGCAGGAAGTTCCGCACCGCCGCGCCTATTTCGTCTTCCGTCTCGAAGGCGACGATAGGCGCGCAGGAATCCGCCTCGCAATAATGATCGATCGTCTTGAGATACAGCGCGCGCTTGTCGCCGAAGGCCGCGTAGAGGCTGGGTCCGGTGATCCCCATGGCGCCGGTCAGATCCCGCAACGACGCACCGTCATAGCCCTTGGCCCAGAACACCGACATCGCTTCTGTCAGCGCCTTGTCGTAGTCGAAGCCACGCGGCCGGCCAATTTTTTTTGTATCAGTCAATATATAACACCTTGACGCCTGAAGTGCCTTGTATTTTATGTATCAAACGATATATAATTCAGGATATCCGATATGACCAGCCCAAAGCTTGCCGCCGGAACGGCCTTTCCGGCGCTCTCTCTCCCCGTGCTCAGCGGAGGGACACGCAGCCTTTCATCGGCCCGAGACGGGTTCGACTGGATGCTGACAATTGTCTATCGCGGCAAGCATTGCCCGCTCTGCACCGCATACCTAAAAGAGCTGAACGCCGCCCTGCCCGACCTGACCGCACTTGGCGTGGACGTGCTGGCGGTGTCCGCCGACAGCGAGGCGCGCGCAGCGGCGCATATGGCCGAGATCTCGCCATCCTACGACGTGGGTTATGGGCTGACCGTCCCGCAGATGCACAAGCTGGGGCTTTATGTATCCGGCACTCGGAACGGCACGGATGTCGAGGCGCCCTTTGCCGAACCGGGGCTCTTCGTGCTCGACGCGCATCGCGTCTTGCGGATCGTCGATATCTCGAATGTCCCGTTCGCGCGGCCCAGCCTGGCGTCCATCGTCAAGGGCATCGGATTTCTCAAGGATCGCAGCGATGCCATGCCGGTCAACGGAACCCATGCCTGAGGAAGGGACACACAAGATGACCGAACGTACGGAAACCGCCTTGCGCGAGACACTCCACGAGCTGATGCGCGCCGGGGTGAGCGTCGATCTTGAGGCGCTGGACCAGATCTATCACAATGATCTGCAAATCCTGATGCTCACAGATGACGGCGCTTTGATGAGTACCGACAAGGCCGGCTGCCTTGCGCTTCTGAAAGAGACCTTTCGCGGCAAGACCCCGGAAGATCATATGTGGGCCAAGATACATGCGGTCTCGGTGAGCGGGGATCGGGGACATGTTTTGATCTCGCGAAAGATCCCCATCGGAGGGCCCGAGATGCTGATAGATCTCAGCATCGACCTGATCCATCAGGACGGCCGCTGGCAAGTCATTCGCGAAGTGAATTTCAGCCGCCCAGCGACGGCCGCCGCCTGACGCGGCCACGCCCGGCATTGGAGCCCTCAGGCCGACAGCAGATCCCGGAACACATGCGGCAGGATCTCGTCGCGGCTGAGGCCCATGCGGGCGAGCTGCGCGTCGCTCTTCATCTCCAGAGAGATGATCTCGCGCATGCGGGCGCGGCGCAGGCCGGAGGGATTCAGCCCCAGTCCGAGATTGGTGAAATACATGTCGATCTTCTGTCTCAGGGACGTGCGCCCCATGGCGATCTGGACGTTCTGTGCGCTCATTCCGGAAACCTCCGTGCGTTTCGGTTTCCTCCCGCCCCCAAACTTAGGGCAAATCCCTAAGCTTTTCCGAACCCGCCGGTCACGTTTTGCTGCAACGCAGCAATCTGCACAAGAAATGCGCCGCCCAAACGGGCGGCGCACGGAATTCCAGCGGCGTTCGCGGTATCAGCCAGCGTGAATCAGCGTCGAGAACAGGCGCGGATCGAGGCTGTCATTGGCAAATGTGGTGCCTTCGGTCAGAACCGACACCGCATCGTGGGAATGCAGGCTCTCCTGATGGCTGGCCAGCACGCGGAAATCGCCGATGCGCGGATCCGCCTGAAGCTGCTCGGCGAAAAGCCGCGCGGCGTCTTCGACAAAGATCGGATTGGCGGCGTTGAGCTCGGCAAAGGCCTGCTCGTCCTCGCGTTTCACCATCACCTGGGTCTCGGTCGGCACCGCCTTGCGGCAGAGCCCGATGAGATCCTCGAACCACAGGCAGCCGCCCTCCTTCATCTCGACCGAGATCCGCGCCACCGAGCGCTGCGAATGCGGCGTCGCCAGTTGCCCGCGCGCGCGGCGCGCATGTTCGGAGAGCTCCAGCGAACAGGGGCAGGTCGAGCTGTAGACATAATCCAGATGCAGGATCTTGCGGCGCACGCCGGCGGTTTCCACCAGCTCCAGCGCGATATCGTAATACTGATAGCCCTGAAGCCCCGAGCGCAGGCTCTCGACCTTCACCGGGAAGGAAAACCGCATCTCGATCCGTGCGTCAAAGCTCTCCAGATCGGTCTTGTAATCGTCCAGCGCCGCTTCGATCACCTCGAAGGAAAAGGTCTTTTCCGCATGGGCATAAAAGCTGCGCATGATGCGCGACATGTTGATGCCCTTCTTGTCGGCATCGAGGCTCACCGTGCCGGTGACCGAGGTCTCCAGCATCAGCTCGCCATTGTCGCGGGTGCGGTAGCGGATCGGCAGGCGGAAATTCGAGATCCCCACATGCTGAATCGCCCGGTTCTCGCCCCGGATCAGCGAGGCGGGGCCGTTCTGAAGGTCGGGCAGCGTGGCGCGATAGGCGGCATCGACCGTGAAGCCCTCCGGATAGTCGCGCGACAGATCCGGATAAGCGACACCGTCACGCAGCACCGCCAAGGCCGGGTCAAGCGCCGCGATCTCGGCATCCTGGGCCTTGTCCGTATAGCGGCGCAGCAGCGCGAGCGCTGCCGCGGCCTCTTCCTGGCTGGGCTTGCGGTCGATTTCCGGCGTAAAGACGTTCATCACAGGTTCCTCTCAGACCCTTTCCCCAAGGCAGAGATAGGAATAATGCGCCGCAGGTCCAACTTTTTCTTTGCCTCCGCGGCGCCGAACGCCGATTTTTCCGGGCGCCCTCAGACGGCGTCGAGTGCCTGGAGAATATCTGCAACGAGATCCTCCGTCGCCTCGATTCCGACCGAAAGGCGGATCAATCCGTCAGAGATGCCAAGCCCGGCGCGCTGTTCCGGCGTCAGACGCTGATGCGTGGTCGTCGCCGGATGGGTCGCAATGGTCTTGGCGTCGCCGAGATTGTTCGAGATCAGCACGATCTCCAGCGCGTTGCAGAAGCGGAACGCCGCCTCCTTGCCGCCGTCGATCTCGAAGGCCACCACCGTGCCCCCCGCCCCGCCGAGCTGGCGCTGCGCCAGCGCACGCTGCGGATGGCTGTCGAGCCCCGGATAGCTTACCAGCGTCACCTTGGCATGGCCCGAGATGGCCTCGGCAATGGCTCCGGCGGAGGCCGTCTGCGCCCGCACCCGCAATTCGAGCGTTTCCAGCCCCTTGAGCATGATCCACGCGGTGAACGGGCTCATCGAGCCGCCAGTATGTTTCATATAGGGCTCGACGGTCTTGCGGATGAACTCCCGCGTGCCGAGGATCACCCCGCCGAGCGCCCTTCCCTGCCCGTCGATATGTTTGGTGGTGGAATAGACCACCGCATCGGCGCCCTGCGCGATGGCCTTCGAATAGACCGGGGTGGAGAACACGTTGTCGACCACCACCAGCGCGCCGGCGGCATGGGCGAGCTTTGCCACGCCCTCGATATCGACCAGCTCCAGCGTCGGGTTGGCCATGCTCTCGAAGAACACCGCCTTGGCGCCGGGCGCCAGCGCCGTTTCCCACTGCGCCAGATCGGCGCCGTCGACAAAGACCACCTCGACGCCGAAGCGCGGCAGGATCTCCTCGAGAATGTAGAGGCACGAGCCGAACAGCGCCCGTGCCGCAACCACCCGGTCGCCGGCGCGCAGCATCGAGACCAGCGCCCCGTTCACCGCTGCCATGCCCGAAGCGGTGGCAAAGGCATCCTCGGCGCCTTCGAGCAGCGCGATGCGCTTTTCGAACATCGCCACCGTCGGGTTGCCGTAGCGGGCATAGATATATTCGTCGGGCCCCGCCTGAATAAAGCGCGCCTCCGCCTGCTCGGCGCTGTCATAGGCAAAGCCCTGGGTGAGGAAAATCGCCTCGCTCATCTCGCCCCACTGGCTGCGCTGCGTGCCCCCGTGCACCGCCTGGGTGCGTCTTCCCTTGGTCGTCATGTATCGTCCCTCCGCGGCGCCCCAACGCCGCAATTGAAAAAAGCCCCACCCGCGGTCAAGCGAAAGGGGCTTTCGTCCGACCTCTTTAGCGGCTTGTTTAACGTGGCCCGCAATCCGGTAACAAAGCGCCACGCGCAGCGCCTTACGCCTGCCCGGCGCCTGCGTCAAGCTGCCCCCTTGTATCGGCGCATGGAGGCCGCTGCACTTTCAAGCGTTTGTTATCGTATTGGGCATAGATGCGCATAACACGCGCGCGACAGCTGTTGTCATTGACCGGTCGGCTGGCACATCATGTTGCGGATTGAGTGAAATGGGACGGGTATGGACGGATTTCTTTTTCAGGCCTCGGTTTATCTTGCCGCCGCGGTGATCGCGGTGCCGATCGCGGCGCGGCTCGGTCTCGGCTCCGTCCTCGGCTATCTGCTCGCCGGCATCGTCATCGGCCCCGTCCTGCATCTGGTCGCCGCCACCGACGATCTGCGCCATTTCGCCGAGTTCGGCGTGGTGATGATGCTCTTCATCATCGGGCTGGAGCTGGAGCCGCGCGCGCTTTGGGACATGCGGCACAGGCTGGTGGGGCTCGGCGGCTCGCAGATCCTGCTGACCATGTTCGCGGTCATGGCCGCCGCCATGGCGATGGGGCTGAGCTGGCCCACGGCGCTGGCCTGCGGCATGGTCTTTGCCCTGTCCTCCACCGCCATCGTACTGCAAACGCTCAGCGAAAAGGGGCTGATGCAATCCTCGGGGGGGCGCTCGGCCTTTTCGGTGCTGCTGACGCAGGATATCGCGGTGATCCCGATGCTGGTGGTGCTGCCGCTGCTGGCGGTCGAGACCACGGCCAGCCTCGCACCCGACGGCTCGATCCAGCGCCCGGTGGCCGAGGCTGCCGACGCCCATCACGGCATGTCGTTGGTCGAGGGGCTGCCGGGCTGGGGCGTGGCACTGGTGACGCTGGCCGCTGTGGCGCTGATCATCCTGGCGGGCATCTATGGCGCGCGGCCGCTCTTCCGCCATATCAACTCCGCCCGTCTGCCCGAGATGTTCACCGCCGTGGCGCTGCTGATCGTCGCTGGCATCGCCTTCCTCATGGAACTGGTGGGCCTGTCGCCGGCGCTCGGCACCTTCCTGGCGGGGGTGGTGCTGGCCAACTCGGAATTCCGCCACCAGCTGGAATCCGATATCGAGCCTTTCAAAGGGCTGCTGCTGGGACTGTTCTTTATAACCGTGGGCGCCGGCATCGACCTCGGCGCCTTCATGCGCGAACCGGTAACCATCCTCGGGCTGGCGCTGGGGTTGATACTGGTGAAGGGCGCCATCCTGCATGGGTTGGCGCTGGTGTTCCGGCTGCGCCGGCGCGGACGGCTGCTCTTCACCCTGTCTTTGGCTCAGGCGGGCGAGTTCGGCTTCGTGCTGATCTCCTTCGCGCTGCAACTCAATATCTTCACCGAGACGCTCGGCCAGCGGCTGCTGCTGGTGGTGGCGCTGTCGATGCTGATCACCCCGCTGCTCTTCATCCTCTACGACAAGGCCTCGCGCCGGATCGACGAGGCACGCGACGCACAGCCCGCCGACAAGGTCGAGGCCGACGGGCCGATCATCATCGCCGGCATCGGGCGCTTCGGGCAGATCGTGAACCGGCTGGTGCAGAGCTCGGGCTACAAGACCGTGGTGATCGACCACGACATGCAGACCATCGAGCTCATGCGCCGCTTCGGCTATCGCGGCTTCTTCGGCGACCCGACCCGCCCCGAGCTGCTGCATGCGGCGGGGATCAAGGATGCCAAGGTGCTGGTGGCCGGGCTCGACGATCCGAAATCCACCACCAAGCTAGTGCGCTTTGCCCGCCGGATGCGCGAAGACGTGTTCATCGTCGCCCGCGCCCATGACCGCACGCATGTCTATGAGCTCTACCAGGCCGGCGCCGACAAGATCGTGCGCGAGATGTTCGACAGCTCGCTGCGCGCCGGGCGCTATGTGCTCGAAGAAGTGGGGATGACGGAATACGAGGCGGCGATCGCGCAGGAGACCTTCTATCACCACGACCGCGAGACGGTGCGCGAGCTGGCGCAGCTCTGGGATCCGAACATCCCGTCGGCGAAGAACGAGGCCTATATCAAGCGCGCGCAGGAGCTGGAGAAAGATCTGGAAACGGCGCTCTATACCGCGCTGGCGGAGCAGAAGAACGACGCGGCATAGGGGGAGGTGGGCAAGATTGCCCATTCTACGGCTGAGTGTTGCCCGGCGCGGAACAAGGCCGCAGGCCGCCGCGCCATCGCCCGTAGGGTGGGCAATCTGCCCACCGCCCCACCAAAACAAAAAAGCGGGCCAGAAGCCCGCTTTTCCGTTGTCTCTCTGACAGATGTTCAGGCGGCGCGCAGCCCCAGGACCTCGTCCACCTGGCGCGCGGCGGCCACTTCGTCGCCACCGGACACGGCGGCAACCTCGCGGGTCAGCCGCTCCAGCGCCGCTTCGTAAAGCTGACGCTCGGAATAGCTCTGCTCGCGCTGGTCGTCGGCGCGGTGCAGATCGCGCACCACCTCGGCGATGGCGATCAGATCGCCGGAATTGATCTTTTGCTCGTATTCCTGCGCCCGGCGCGACCACATGGCCCGCTTGACCTTGGCCTTGCCCTTCAGCGTCTTCATCGCCTGGCTGACAACGTCGGGCGTAGAGAGCGAGCGCATGCCGATTTCGGTCGCCTTGTGGGTGGGCACCCGCAGGGTCATCTTGTCCTTTTCGAAGGAGATCACAAACAGTTCCAGCTTCATGCCGGCGACTTCCTGCTCCTCGATCGACATGATCTGACCCACGCCATGCGCAGGGTAGACCACGTAATCATTCGGGCGGAATTCGTTTTTCTTGGTTTTGGTCATTCAACAGCGTCCTCAGCAGCCAAACCATACCACACAGCGACAGAAAAGACGGACGGATATGCGTTGCATCCCGTTCGCCTGAAAACTTGCGCGTCTTCGCTATTCCCCCGTGCGCCGAGCGCCCCGGTCGTGTGTGCATGGATCCGTCATGTGTGCCAAACATTATAGCACAAATGAAAGGCGTTTCCCACAACAATGCGGGAAACAGAGAATCTCCATGGATTCAAGTTATTGCAGATTGTTCCTCATCCGAAGGCAACCGCTTTGGCGCGCCTGCCGCGAATCGCGGCTCAGCCGCCCTCGCCCGGCGCCTCGGAGAAGTATTTCTCCATCTTGCCCTCTTCGCCGTCGCGCTCGTCGGCCTCGGGCATCGGGTCTTTCTTCGAGATGATCACCGGCCACATCTCGGAATACTTGCGATTGAACTCGACCCATTTCTCCATGTCCGGCTCGGTATCGGGCCGAATCGCATCCGCCGGGCATTCCGGCTCGCAGACGCCGCAGTCGATGCATTCGTCGGGATGGATCACCAGCGTGTTCTCACCCTCGTAGAAGCAATCCACGGGGCAGACTTCGACGCAGTCGGTGTATTTGCAGGCGATGCAGTTCTCAGTGACCACATAAGTCATGGCGATCCGTCCGTATGAGGCTTTAGCGTCTAGGGCGTCTAGCTAATCCAGCCCGCCGGATCATTCAAGCATATCCCGGCGCGCATCGAGCGCACGTCTGTCGCGCTTGGTCGGGCGGCCCCCGCCCTCGTAGCGCGGTGCCGGCGGCTCCACCGGTTGCGGCGGGCGCGCGGCCGGCGGGTCGAGATCGTCGTACAGCGCCTGCGCCTCCGGTGCCGGCCCGCGCCGCGTGCCGAGCGCCACCACGCGGATCACCCGCACAACGCGCCCCTGTGCGAAGGTCAGCACATCGCCCGGCCCCACGGCAAAGGCCGGTTTCGACACGCTGAGCCCGTTGACCCGCAGCCCGCCCGACACGGCCTTGGCGGCAAGGCTCCGCGTCTTGAAGAAGCGGGCCTGCCAGAGCCATTTGTCGATGCGCAGCTTGGCGGGAGCGGCGGGAGCGTCAGCCACTTACGACTTGCCCTTGAACCCCATGAGCGCGGCGGCAAAGGGGTTGTCCGGGTCGATCTTGTCTTCCTTGCGGGGACGCGATTCGTAGGTCTTGGCGCCCTTCTGGCCCTGCGGCTTGCCCTTGCCCGGCTTGCCGCCCTTGCCCTTGGGCGCGCCGCCCTTGCCGCGCGGACCGCCGCCTTTGGCATGCTGGCGCTCGCCACGGCCACCGTCGCGCCCGCCTTCGCGGCGCGGGCCGCGATTGCGGTTGCCGCCCCAGGTGAAGGTATAGAAGGCCTCGATCTCGGGGCCGGCCAGCGCCTCGTCGGGCGCGCTGCCCGGCAGCAGATCGGTATCGTCGGCCTCAGGGATGTGATCGTCGACCTCGACGGCCTCCGGACCCTCGGCCATCGGCGCGACGCCCTCGTCGTCATACCCCTCGGCGCCCGGCACCGCATCGGCGGCAGGCGGTGTGTCGGCGGCATCCGGCGCGGCGGCGGGGGTGTTCTCCTCCTCCTGTGCCGCATCCATGACTGGCTCGTTTTCACCCGGTTCGCCAGAGGGTTGCGAGTCCTCGGTCACGACCTGATCGGCGCTGCGCACCTTTTCGCGCTCGCCCTTCTCGGCCTTGTAGCCCAGTCCCTGCATGAGGTCGGCGAACTGGTCCAGCGTCATGCCGGTGATCGAGAGCATATCGGGATTGGCCTCGAACCCACCGCGGCTGTCCTGCGCGCGCAAGAGATCGGCAAGACGCTCCAGCATGTCGATGCGGATCGCACGCTCGCCCGCCGGGCGGTAGCCCGCCAGCGTGTAATGCTGCATCGGCACGTCGCGAATATTCGGCACCGTCACCAGCCCGGGCGGCGGCGCCTCGGGGAAGGTGTCGAGATCGGTGAACAGCGACCAGAGCACCAGCCGCAGCCGGGTCGGCGCCGGCTTCAGCAGCAGCGGCATGAAGATCGTGTACTGACCGAAACGCATGCCGTGCTTGCGCAGCGCGCCGCGCGCGTCCTGGTCGAGCTGCTTGACCTCGTCGGCCACCTGGCCGCGCGGGATGATGCCCATCGCCTCGACCATGCGGAAGGCAAAGCCCCGCGCAAGACCGGTCAGCGTCTCGTCGCGCTGGAGATTCAGCAGCGGCTCGAACTGCGCGGCGATCTTGCGGTCGATGAAATGCTGAAGGCGGCGTTCCACCTTCTGAATCACATCCGGCCCGGCGATCTCGTCAACAAAGGCCACCACGCGCGGTTTCAGCGCGTCGTCACCCTTGGCAAGCCGGCCCACCGCCTGCTCGCCCCACATCAGACCACCCTGCTCGGTGAAATCGATCTCGGTATCCGGCGCGTTGTAGAACCGGTCCGCCCGCAGATGGAAATGCGGTGCCAGCGCCTGGAGCGACGCCTGCTTCAGCGTCTTCGCCTCCTGCCCTGTCGCGCCCTGATCCTGCCGGAACCGGAACCCTTCCAGCCGACCGACGAATTCGCCTTCGACGGTCACTTCACCCTTGTCGTTCACCTCGGCCAAGAGGGCCTCCTTCTGCTTCAACCGGCGGAGCAATACGGATGTCCGCCGATCTACAAATCTTTGCGTCAGACGCGCATGGAGCGCATCGGATAGAGCGTCTTCTACCGCGCGGGTTGCCTCGCGCCAATGGCTTTCGTCATCGACCCAGCCGCGCCGCTGCGCCACATAGGTCCATGTGCGGATATATGCCAATCGCTTCGACAGCGCGTCGATATCGCCATCGGTGCGGTCGATCCGCTTGACCTGCCGCGCCATGAAATCATGCGGTATCGTACCGCGTTCGTGCAGGTGCTGAAAGATAACCTGCAACAGGCCAGCATGTTCCGCATGGCTGATTCCCCGGAAATCCGGAATCCGGCAGACATCCCACAAGAGCTGCACCGAGGCCGGATTGCCGGCCCGCGCCAGCACCTCGGCCTCCTGCCCCAGCGATTTCAGCACTTGCAGGTCGTCGGCCTCGCGCGCCTTGACGAGCCAGTCGTCCTGCGGTGCCTGCTCCAGCGAGTCGATCAGCGCCGGGATCGAGCCGAAGCGCAGATTCGGGTTGCGCCAGTTGAGCTTGCGCAGCGGCGTGAAGCTGTGATTGCAGATCGCCTCCACCCAGTCCTCGGGGATCTGGCCGGCATCGCCGGTGGTGCCGAAGGTGCCGGGCTTCATCCCCCGGCCCGCGCGCCCGGCGATCTGCGCCAGCTCGTTGGGCTGCAACTCACGCATGCGCCGCCCGTCGAACTTGGTGAGCGAGGAAAACGCCACATGGTCGATATCGAGATTGAGCCCCATGCCGATGGCATCGGTGGCCACCAGATAATCGACCTCGCCATTCTGGTAGAGATCCACCTGCGCATTGCGCGTGCGCGGGCTGAGCGCCCCCATCACCACTGCGGCACCGCCTTTGGTGCGTCGGATCAGCTCGGCAATGGCATAGACATTATCGACCGAAAACCCGACGATTGCCGAGCGCGCCGGCATGCGGCTTATCTTTTTCGAACCAATATAGCTCAATTGGCTCATCCGCTCGCGGCGCATGAATTCGCAGCCCTTCACCAGCGCCGCAATCGGGCCACGCATCGTGTCGGAGCCCAGAAACAGCGTCTCGTGCTGCCCGCGCATGCGCAGCAGCCGGTCGGTGAAGACATGGCCACGCTCGGGATCGGCGCAAAGCTGGATCTCGTCGATGGCGACGAAATCGCAGCCCAGCCCCTCGGGCATCGCCTCGACCGTGCAGACCCAATAGGCGGCGCGCGGCGGCACGATGCGCTCCTCGCCGGTGACCAGCGCCACCACCGAGGGGCCGCGCGCCGCGACCACCTTGTCATAGACCTCGCGGGCAAGCAGGCGCAGCGGCAGGCCGATCATGCCTGTGCGATGCGCCAGCATCCTCTCGATGGCGTAATGGGTCTTGCCTGTATTGGTCGGGCCGAGAACGGCCGCAACCCGTGCGCGCTGGGGCATGGTACCGCCCTGTTCTTTTGTCAGAGGTTCAGATTTCGATGCCCTGCACCCGGCCAGCCAGCCGTTCCAGTGCCTCGGTCACCTCTTCGTCAAACGGTCGCAGCTCCAGTACCTGCGTATAGGCGTCATAGGCAAGCGCCTCGTTGCCGAGCTGCTCATGCATCGCCGCCACGCCGCGCAACGCCCCGAAATGCTGGGGATTCAGCGCCAGCACATGTTCCAGCGCATCCATCGCCGGGCCGAACATCTCGGCCTGATAATAGGCCAGCGCCAGCGCATGCCAGCCCTCGGCGAAATTCGGCGCATGGTCGGTGAGCGCGGTCAGGTGATCCAGCGCCGAGGCGGTATCGGTCACCTCCAGCGCATCCTGCCCGCGCTTGAGCAGCAGATCCATCGCCGCCGATCCGGATTTCGACCACTCCAGATAAAGCGCCTTTTCCAGTCGCTGCGCCTGGGCCTCCGACTCGGCGGCGCCGAGCTCTTCCAGCAGCTCTCCCGCCCGGTCCTGCGCGGTGGCAGAGGCGGGTATGGAAAACATGACTAGGGCGGAAAACGCCGCTACGGTAGATTTGATCTTGCTTCGACCCATGCTCATGCTTCCGAGTGTACCCTGAACATGCTGGAATGCCAGCACAGGATTTCGTGAAGGAAGGACCAAGGAATGAGCGACATCGTGACCGCAGCGGTCGAGGCGCTGAACGCAAAGATGGATGGGCGGGGGTTCGACGGCGTGGCCAAATTCGTGATCGAGGGCGAAGGCAGCATCCTTGTGGATGCAGACGGCGCCCGCGCAGGCGACGAGGCCGCCGATGTCACGCTGACCGCCGATACCGGCACATTCCGGCAGATCATCGAGGGCTCTCTCAATCCGACGAGCGCCTTCATGTCGGGCCGGCTTTCGATTGACGGTGATATGGGCGCCGCGATGCGCCTCGGTGGAGTTTTTTCCTGACATGATGCAAGACGCGCCCTTTCATGCCGAGCTGGCCGATGGCCCGGTCGGTGCCCGTGCCTACTGGATGCAGACCGAGGACGGGCTGCGCATCCGCGTGGCCCATTATCCCGGGCCGCAGGAGGCGCAGGAGGCCAAGGGCACGGTACTGATGTTCCCCGGGCGCACGGAATATGTCGAGAAATATGGCCGCGTCGCCGGCGATTTCGCCGAGATGGGCTATCACACGCTGACGGTGGACTGGCGCGGCCAGGGGCTCGCCGACCGCATGCTGCCCGACGGGCGCGTCGGCCATGTGGACGTGTTCCACGATTACCAAACCGACGTGGCCGCGGTGCTCGACGCCGCCGCCGCGCTGGCGCTGCCGCGCCCCTTCTTCCTCGCCGCGCATTCCATGGGCGGCTGCATCGGGCTGCGCGCCCTGCATGAGGGGCTGCCGGTGGCCGCCTGCGCCTTTACCGGCCCGATGTGGGGGATTCGCCTGCCCGGGCCGCTGCGCTCCGCCGCCTGGGCGCTGGGTTGGGGCAGCGCGCGGGTCGGGCTGAGCCATGTCTACACCCCCTCCACCGGCCCGGCGAGCTATGTCGCCACCGAGACCTTCGAGACCAACCAGCTCACCGGCGACCGCGGGGGCTGGGATTACATGCAGCGGCAGGTGAACGCGATCACCGACCTCCAGCTCGGCGGCCCCTCGCTGCGCTGGCTGCATCAGGCGCTGGCGGAATGCCTGGCGCTGGCGCGGATGCCCTCGCCCGATATGCCCTGTATCGCCTTTTTCGGCGCCAATGAGCGCATCGTCGATGTGCCCCGGATCATCGCCCGCATGGCGGCCTGGCCCGGCGGGCATCTGGAGACGGTGCCGAACGGACGGCACGAGGTGCTGATGGAGGAAACCGCGACCCGCCGCCACATCACGCAGCAGATGGTGGAGGTCTTCGAAGGCCGCCCCTGCGACGGCCAGGAGGCGCTGAGCGCCTGATCTGGCCCGCGCGACGCGCCGTGCTAGGTTGCGGCGCATGAGCGCAACGGTTCTGACCTTTACCGACAGGGGCATCTACTGCCCGGCGGGGGACTTCCACATCGACCCGTGGCGCCCGGTCGACCGGGCGCTGATCACCCATGGCCACGCGGACCATGCCCGCCCCGGCCATGGCGCCTATCTCGCCACCGAACCCGCCGCGCCGGTGATCCGCCACCGGCTGGGCGAGATCGCGCTCGACACCATCCGCTTTGGCGAGCGCCGCCGCATCGGCGGCGCCACGGTGACCTTTCACCCCGCCGGCCACATCCCCGGCTCGGCGCAGATCCGGGTGGAGGTGGGTGGCGAGATCTGGGTGGTCTCGGGCGACTACAAGCTGGCGCCGGACGGGCTCTGCGAGGCGTTCGAGCCGGTGCGCTGTCACGCCTTCATCACCGAATGCACCTTCGGCCTGCCGGTCTTCAGCTGGCGCCCGCAGCAGGAGATTGCCGCCGAGATCAACGGGTGGTGGGCGGCCAATGCCGCCGAGGGCCGCGCCTCGATCCTCGGGGCCTATTCGCTCGGCAAGGCGCAGCGGCTGCTGGCGCTGCTCGATCCCGGGATCGGCCCGATCCTCACCCATGGCGCGGTGGAGAACACCAATGCGGTGCTGCGGTCGCAGGGCTATGCGCTGCCCGAAACGAGACACGCGACGCCGGATCTCGATGTCAAAGCCCATCCTGGCGCGATGGTGATCGCGCCGCCCTCGGCGCTGGGATCGACCTGGGCGCGGCGTTTTGGGCGGGCCGCCACCGGCATGGCCTCGGGCTGGATGCGCCTGCGCGGGGTGCGCCGGCGACGCGGCGCCGACCGGGGCTTTGTGCTCTCCGATCATGCGGATTGGGGCGATCTGCATAGCGCCATTCGCGAAACCGGCGCGGAAAAGATATTCGTTACGCATGGTTACACCGAGATCTTCAGCCGCTGGCTGGCGACGCAGGGTTATGATGCACAGGTCGTGCCGACCGAGTTCGGCGGCGAGGAAGACGAGTCCGCCACATCGGGGGAGGATGCCGCGTGAAAGCCTTCTCCCGGCTCTTTACCGCCATCGACCAGAGCACCAAGACCTCGGTCAAGACCGCCGCGCTGGCCGAGTATTTCCGCAACGCGCCGGAGGAAGACCGACTCTGGACCATCGCGCTCTTCTCCGGGCGGCGCCCGAAACGCGCGGTCACCACCACGCAGCTGCGCGAATGGGCCGCCGAACGCGCCGGGCTGCCGCTCTGGCTGGTTGAGGAAAGCTATCCGGTGGTCGGCGATCTGGCCGAGACCATCGCCCTGATCCTGCCGCCGCCCTCATCCCCCTCGGACCACACATTATCTCACTGGATCAATACTCTGGTCGATCTTTCTCAAGTCGATCAGGACGCCCGCAAGGCGCAGATCCTCGCCGCCTGGGACGGGCTCGACGAGACCGGGCGCTTTCTCTTCAACAAGCTGATCACCGGCGGTTTCCGCATCGGCGTCAGCCGCAAGCTGATGACCCGCGCGCTGGCGCAGGCCACCGGGCAGGACGAGGCGGCGCTGGCGCTGCGGCTGATGGGCGACTGGACACCGCAGACCACCACCTGGCAGGCGCTGATCGAGGCGCCCGACCCGCAGGCCGATGACAGCCGGCCCTATCCCTTCTACCTCGCCTATCAGCTCGACGGCGCGCCCGAGGCGCTGGGCGCGCCGGAGGACTGGCTGGCGGAATGGAAATGGGACGGCATTCGCGGCCAGCTCATCCTGCGCGGCGGTGCCCATCACGTCTGGTCGCGCGGCGAAGAGCTGATGACCGACCGCTTCCCGGAATTCGCCCGCGTCCCGGATTTCCTGCCGCCCGGCCATGTGTTCGACGGCGAGCTCGTCGCCTGGGACGGCGCCCAGCCCCTGCCGTTCAACGCGCTGCAAAAGCGCATCGGGCGCAAGACTGTGCCGAAAAAGCTGCTGAAGGATGCCCCCGTGATCCTTCTGGCCTATGATCTGCTGGAGTCGGAGGGACAGGACATCCGCGACCGCCCCTTTGCCGAACGCCGCGCCATGCTCGATACGCTGCTCGCCGATCTGCCGCCGGACGCGCCGCTGCGCGCCTCGCCGCGCATCGCCTTCGACAGCTGGGAGGTGCTGGCCGCCACCCGCGCCACCGCCCGCGAGCAGCGCGCCGAGGGGCTCATGCTGAAGCGGCTGGACGCCCCCTATCTCGCCGGGCGCAAAAAGGGCGACTGGTGGAAATGGAAGCTCGATCCGCTCAGTGTCGATGCGGTGATGATCTATGCCCAGCAGGGCCACGGGCGCCGCGCCAACCTCTTCACCGATTTCACCTTTGCCGCCTGGGACGGCAACGATCTGGTGCCTTTCACCAAGGCCTATTCCGGCCTCACCGATGCCGAGTTCAACGAGATCACCGCCTGGGTGCGGCGCAACACGCTGCAACGCTTCGGCCCGGTACGGCAGGTGCGGCCCGAGCTGGTCTTCGAGATCGCCTTCGAGGGCATCCAGCCCAGCCCGCGCCACAAATCCGGCCTCGCCCTGCGCTTTCCCCGCATGGCACGCTGGCGCCGCGACAAGCCGGCGCAGGAGGCCAACACGCTGGCCGATCTGCGTGACATGCTCACCGCATACGGGTGACGCCGTAGGGTGGGCAATCTGCCCACCGGGCCTGGGCTCAGCCGCACGCGCCCTCAAGACCGACCAGACCGCCGCCGACGCCGGTCACCGTGACCGAGCAGGCCTTGCCGTCGACCTCGACCTCCAGCGACGATCCGGTCGCGACCATCTCCGTCTCGATCCCGTTCACCGCCAGCCGCGCCGCCGAGCCGTCCGCGCCCAGCCCCGAGACATAGACGCGCAGTGCCCCGTCGGCAAGCCGCGCCATATGGCCCGGGCGATAGCCCTCCTCCGGCACCTTGCCGGCCTCGGCGGGCGCCGCCTCCGCGCGCTCGCCTGCGCCACCGCAATCCGACCCGAGCGTGACCCGCCCGTCCCGCAGCGCCATCACCGCGACCGAGCAATCGCCGCCCGCCACTGGCGCGGAACCGCCGGCGCCGAGCGCCACCAGCCCGCCATTGACCGCCAGCCGCACCGAGCCGCCCTGCGGATCGAGCCGCGAGACAAAGGCCCGCACCCGGCCGTCGTCGAAAAGCGCCGTCTCGCCCACGCCCAGCGGATCGGTGACCATCATCCCCGCCGCTGCCGGGCCGCCGCCGTCATTGCCGACACCCCCGCTGCGTGTCGCCACGGCGGCGGCGGCGATCTGCGCCGCCTCCTCCATGCCGCCGGAGAGATCCGCCAGCACGCCCCGCACCGCCTGCGACTGCGCCTCGGCCTGCTCCGACAGGGCGTCGAGCCGCTCTTGCATGCCGGTTTCCAGCGCGTCGAGCCGGGCGGTCAGGTCGTTGCCGTCCCCCTCCTCGGAGATCGCCGCTTCCAGCGCCGCGATGCGCTCACCCAGCCCGGTCAGCGCCTCCTGCTGCGATGCCGCGGCGCTCTCGTTCGCCGCCTGCGCGGGCGCCAGCGCCTGGCTCACCGCCTCGCCGACCCGGCTCTGACTGGTGGCGCTGCCGATGGCGATGCCGCCGACAAAGCCCACCAGAATGCCGATGGCACCGTAGAGAATGGGTTTCTGTGTCATGATCGTCTCCTCCCGAAATCGCACATTCACAAAACGCCCCTCTCCTCACGGGGCACTGAGAAAAACTCTACCCGCTCACACCGCGCCGTCGAAAGATTTTTGCCCAAATCCGCGTGAACAGCGCCGAAAGTCTCGGGTCGTCGCCCCGGCGCCTTGTGCAAAATCCGCGCGGCGCCATTGCCATCCGGGCGGGCACGCCCCTATGTCTTGGGGAAACAGATGTGAGGATCCCATGCAGACCGCCTTTCCCGCCTCCCGCCCGCTTTTCGACGCCAACGCCTCTGCCGGAGGCCGCGACCTGGGCGATCTGCCGGAATGGGACCTGACCGACCTCTACGCCGCCCCCGACGCGCCCGAGCTCAAACGCGATCTCGACTGGCTGGAAGATGCCTGCGCGCGCTTTGCCAGCGATTACGAGGGCAAGATGGCCGGGCTCGACGCGGCGGGCTTTCTCGAAATGGTGCAGCGTCACGAAAAGATCGAGACCATCGGCGGGCGGCTGATGTCCTATGCCGGGCTGCGCTATTACCAGCAATCCACCGATGCGGAACGCACCAAGTTCCTCTCCGACCTTCAGGAAAAGGTGACGATCTACACCACACCGCTGGTCTTCTTCACGCTCGAGCTCAACGCCATCGAGGACGCGACCTATGACGCGCTCTTCGCCGCCGATGACGATCTCGCGCGCTACAAGCCCGCCTTCGACCGCATCCGCGCGATGAAACCCTATCAGCTTTCCGACGAGCTGGAGCGTTTCCTGCACGATATGGGCGTGGTGGGCGACGCCTGGATGAAGCTCTTCGACGAGACCATCGCGGGGCTGGAATTCACCGTCGATGGCGAGACCCTGTCGATCGAATCCACCCTCACCCTGCTGACCGAGCAGGACCGGTCCAAGCGCGAGGCCGCCGCGCACGAGCTGGCGCGGGTCTTCGGGCAGAACCTGCGCACCTTCGCCCGGGTCCACAACACCCAGGCCAAGGAAAAGGAGATCATGGACCGCTGGCGCGGCATGCCCTCGGCGCAGATGGGCCGACACCTTTCGAACGATGTGGAGCCCGAGGTGGTCGAGGCGCTGCGCGACGCGGTGGTCGCCGCCTATCCGCGCCTGTCGCATCGCTATTACGCGCTCAAGGCGAAATGGCTGGGGCTCGACACGATGCAGGTCTGGGACCGCAACGCGCCGCTGCCGATGGAGAGCGACCGCATCGTCGGCTGGGACGAGGCGCAAAAGACGGTGATGGAGGCCTATGCCGGGTTCGATCCGCGCATGGCCGAGATCGCGCAGCCCTTCTTCACCAAGGGCTGGATCGACGCGGCGGTGAAGCCGGGCAAGGCCCCGGGCGCCTTTGCCCACCCCACGGTGACCGAGGTGCATCCTTACGTCATGCTGAACTATCTCGGCAAACCGCGCGACGTGATGACGCTGGCGCATGAGCTGGGCCACGGCGTGCACCAGGTGCTGGCCGCCGGTCAGGGCGAGATGCTGGCCTCCACCCCGCTGACCCTGGCCGAGACCGCCAGCGTCTTCGGCGAGATGCTGACCTTCCGCGCCATGCTCGACAGGGCGACCGATCCCAAGGAGCGCAAGGTCATGCTCGCCGGCAAGGTCGAGGACATGATCAACACCGTGGTCCGGCAGATCGCCTTCTACGATTTCGAATGCAAGCTGCACGAGGCCCGGCGCGGCGGCGAGCTGACCCCCGACGACATCAACGCGCTGTGGATGTCGGTCCAGGCGGAAAGCCTCGGCCCGGTCTTCGAGTTCATGCCGGGCTACGAGACCTTCTGGGCCTATATCCCGCATTTCGTGCATTCGCCCTTCTATGTCTACGCCTATGCCTTCGGCGACGGGCTGGTGAACGCGCTCTACGCGGTCTACGAGGAGAATCCCGAAGGCTTCCAGGACAAGTATTTCGACATGCTCAAGGCGGGCGGCTCGAAACATCACAGCGCGTTGCTGGCGCCCTTCGGCCTCGACGCGAGCGATCCGAAATTCTGGGACAAGGGCCTCGGCATGATCGAGGGCTTCATCGACGAGCTGGAGGCGATGGAGGGGTGAACGCCCCCTCCTGGGCATTGCTGAAAGGCTGGTGCGCGGTCGAGGCCGCGCGCCGGCTGCATCCCGAGGATTACGCAAGGCGCCATCGAAACGCGCCATATCAGATGACGCTCGACGGCGCATGCTTCGCACCCCTGCGTCTCGTCTATGAGCTGGGCCTCGGCGCGCCCTACCCGCCCGAGGACAATTTCGGGAAGGATTTCAAAAGCCTTGCCAAAGACATGGAAGCGCAGGGCTGGCAGCGGATCACAGACACGGACCCGGCCTTCGAGGCGCTCTATACGGCCTTTGCCACAGATTGCACGCGGCTCGATCCGAAGGGCACGCCCGGCTGCTTTCACCATCCCAGCGATCCGCGCATCGGCCGCGTCTTCATGCTGCCGCAGGGGATCTGATCCCCCTGGGTGAGTCTGCGAAGGGTCAAGGATCGGCGCAGCCGACCGCGCGTCTCGCGCGGCGTGTCCTTGAGGCTTCGCAGACTCGCCCCGACACTGGAACAGGCGCTCTGAGGGCAGACCTGCCCCTCAGACGCCTCTCAGCAGAATTCCCCGTTCCCCGTAACATATCGGACCGCCGCCATCCCGGGTGCAATACCACCCAAAGGCACCCACCCGAGCCCCCGGCCACAGGCCGGGGGTGAGACGACATGCGCGGGCGCCGCGCGCCCGCCCCGCCGGATCACTTCAGCTGCGAATCCTTTGAGCCGCGCCGGTTGACCCCGCCGCGGGCCCGGTACGCCCCGTCGCGCTCCTGCTGGCAGTCGATGCAGAGCTTCACCCCCGGAATCGCGCTGCGGCGCTTCTCGGGGATCTCCTCGCCGCATTCGGCGCATTCGGTCAGGCTCTCGCCCACCGGCGCGCGGCGCCCGCGCATGCGCTCCAGCTCGTCGGAAATCGACGCTTCGATCTGTTCGCTTACCGCTCCGTCGCGGCTCCAGCCTCCGGCCATGGCACACCTCCTGAACCCTCAGGATACGCCCGCCGCGACGCGCTGACCAGTGCCATTGATTTCGCCCACCGCGCCCTATTTCCCGACAAAAGGAGCCCGCCCATGATCCGCATCCTCGCCACGCTCGCCGCCCTCACCCTCGCCCTGCCCGCGCTCGCCGCGCAAAGCTTTACCTTCGACAGCATCGACGGCGGCACGCTCTCGCTCGACCGCTGGAAAGGGCGGCCGGTGCTGGTGGTCAACACCGCCTCGCGCTGCGGTTTCACCCCGCAATATGACGGGTTGCAGGCGCTCTACGACCGCTATCGCGACCGCGGGCTTGTGGTGCTGGCGGTGCCTTCGGACGATTTCCGCCAGGAGCTCGGCAGCGAGGAAGAGGTCAAGGCGTTCTGCGAGCTGAATTTCGCCCTCGATCTGCCGATGACCACGATCACCCGCGTCACCGGCGAGGCCGCGCATCCGCTCTATCGCTGGCTCGCGGCGCAGGGCTTCGAGCCGGGGTGGAATTTCAACAAGGCGCTGATCGGGCCGGATGGCGGTTTCGTCGAGGGCTGGGGCGCCACCACGCGCCCGCTCTCAGAGCCCATCGTCACCCGGATCGAAGCGCTGCTGGAGTAAACCTCCGGCGCCCGGGAAAGGCGCCGGACGCATGCCCTGCTCAGGCGGCGGGCTCGGCACTCAGGATCGCGTAGAGCTCGTCCTTCAGCGCCGCGCGACGCTTGCGCAGATCGTTTTCCGCAAGCTCGTCCATCGGCACCAGATTGGTCTCTGCCCGATGCACCTCGCGGTTGATTTCGTGATATTTCTCCATGAGATGCGCGAAGTGCTTGTCGCTCTGTTTCAGCGCCGAGATGCGCGCGGCATGGTCCGGAAATTCGTCGGCAAGCTCATGCGGTACGTGGGACATATTGCGTCTCCTCCTGTGTGGTCCGTTACGCCGGATCACAGGCTTGCACGCAGACCCGGGCGTCACCTTGACCGGGATCAAACCGCCACGACTTTCCGCTCAGCGTTTCGCCCTGCGCCAGCCCGCCGCGCGCGCCTCCGCCTCGGAGCAGAACCAGCGTTCGCCCCGCGCAGGATTGATACGCGTTGCCTCGTAGTATGTCTGTCCGGGGATATGGTAGATGCGCTTGCCGTCGCGCGAGATATTGCCCTTGATCACACAGCCCTGTGGCGCCGTGGCGGCATTGACCGCCGCCGCCCCCTCGCGCGCCGCCGCGCGGAACGCCGCCGGAGACTGCACGCCCGCGCCATGCAGGCCGCGCCCCTGCACCGCCGCGCGCTTTTCGTCGAGATCGTAATCCATGGAATATTGCCGATAGGCAAAGGCCAGCCCCGCCTGCACCAGGCTGCGCCCCATATCCTTGCCGCCGACCGTGCAGCGCGCCACTGCGCGCCCGTAGCGGTCGGTGTCTAGCGTCTCACAGCGCGCCCGGCGCCCGTCATAGCGCGCGCGGACCTCGCCGCTCACCCAGGCGCCGCAGCCCCACATCGGCACACCGTCGCCGCCGCACATCTGTTCGGCCTCCGGCGCATCAATCCCGTGCAGACGCACCCGCGTGCCGCCCACATCGAGCGTGTCGCCGTCGATCACATGCAACCGCCCCGACGGGCCGGCCTCTGCCGTGACCGC
This sequence comes from Salipiger abyssi, assembly GCF_017311415.1. GTDB lineage: Bacteria > Pseudomonadota > Alphaproteobacteria > Rhodobacterales > Rhodobacteraceae > Salipiger > Salipiger abyssi_A. Next base: position 68,337 of record NZ_JAEKIS010000005.1, read on the forward strand.
GAGGCCGAGCAGCAGAACAAGGGCTGAACAAAGTCTTAACATAGCCCATGATCTCTGCGCCCCGGGCGGGGTTTTCAAGACGATTTGTCGAAAGAGCTTAACGCCATATCGCCGCAGCCGGCGCCCTCAGCGCTGCGCGCTCTGCCAGTCGGGATGCATCCAGGGCATGGCGTTCTCCGGTGGCAGACGGCGCCCGAGCAGGTGATCGGCCACCTTCTCGCCCACCATGATCGAGGGCGCGTTGAGATTGCCATTGGGAATGCGCGGAAAGACCGAGCTGTCGGCGACGCGCAGCCGCTCGACCCCGATCACCCGCGCCTCCGGATCGACCACAGCGCCGGGATCCTCCGCCCGCCCCATCCGGCAGGTGCCGCAGGGGTGATAGGCGCTCTCCACATGGGCGCGCAGGAAATCGTCCATCTCGTCCTCGCTCTGCACGCCGGCCCCGGGCTGGATCTCGTGCCCGGCAAAAGGGGCAAAGGCCTCCTGCGCAAAGATCTCGCGGGTGAGCCGGATGCAGGCGCGGAAATCCTCCCAGTCCTGCGCGTGGCTCATGTAGTTGAAGCGGATGCGCGGCGGGGTGGCGGGATCGGCAGAGCGCAGGGTGACCGAACCGCGCGAGGGCGAGCGCATCGGCCCGACATGGGCCTGAAACCCGTGCCCCTCGGCAGCGGCCCTGCCGTCGTAGCGCACCGCCAGCGGCAGGAAATGGAACTGGATATCGGGATAGGCCACCCCGGCGCGCGAGCGGATGAAGCCCGCGCTCTCGAACTGGTTCGAGGCGCCCGGGCCACGCCGCGTCAGCAGCCATTGCGCGCCGACCAGCGCCTTGCCCAGCGGGTTCCAGTGACGGTAGAGGCTCACCGGCAGCCGCGCCGCCATCTGGAGATAGATCTCCATGTGATCCTGAAGGTTCTGCCCCACCCCGGCGCGATCGGCCAGCACCGGCAGGCCGTGCCCGGCAAGCTGCGCGCCCGGCCCGACCCCCGAAAGCATCAGCAGCTTCGGCGTATTGATCGAGGAGGCGGCAAGGATCACCTCGCGCGTCGCCCGGATCAGGCGCGCGCCGCGCGGCGTGGCGATCTCCACCCCGGTGGCGCGGCCCTCCTCGATCACCACCCGCGTCGCCAGACCGCGCAGCACCCGCGCGCCCAGCCGCTGCGCCGGACGCAGATAGGCGTTCGCCGCCGACCAACGCCGCCCGCGCCAGACCGTCATGTCGAAGGCGCCAAAGCCCTCCTGCTGCGCGCCGTTGTAATCGCCGGTCACCGGGTAACCCGCCTGCCGTCCGGCCTCGACAAAGGCGCGCACCAGCGGGTTGCGCCGGCCGCCGCGCGTCACATGCAGCGGGCCGGAGCGGCCGCGCCAGCCCGGATCGCCGCCATGGCCGCCATCGTGCCAATGCTCCATCCGCCTGAAATAGGGCAGCACATCCGCATAACCCCAGCCGCTGGCGCCGGCCTCGCGCCAGTGATCGTAATCGCAGGCATGGCCGCGCACATAGACCATGCCATTGATCGAGGACGACCCGCCCAGCACCTTGCCGCGCGGCACCGCCAGCACCCGCCCGCCCAGATGTGGCTCGGGCTCGGACACAAAGCCCCAGTCATAGCGCGGCATGTTCATCGGATAGGAGAGCGCGCCCGGCATCTGGATGAACGGCCCCGTATCGCTGCCGCCGAACTCCACGACGATGACCGACCGCCCGGCTTCTGCCAGCCGGTAAGCCAGCGCGCAGCCCGCCGAGCCGGCGCCGACAATGACATATTCGGCCTGCCCGCTCACACCGCATCCGCCAGCGCATGGGCGGCGGCGATCACCTCCGCCGCAGCGCCCGCCACGCCGTCGCCCGAGAGTGCGGCGCGCAGATAGACCCCGTCGATCAGCGCCGCGATCCGGCGCGCGGCAAGCTGCGGATCGGCGGCGCGGGGCCGCAGCGCATGCACGAGATTGGAATGCAGCCGCGCCTGATAGATGCGCAGCAGCCGCGCCGCCTGCGCGTCACGACGGGCCAGCACATAGAAGTTCAGCCAGGCCGAAACGGTGGCCGGTGCGAAGCAGCTCTCGGAGAAATTGGCCGCGATCAGCGCGTCGAGCCGCTGCCCCTCTGGGGCAGCCTTCAGCGCGGCACGCACCTCGGCGCCGTAATCGCTGAGGATCTGGCGCATGGCGGCGAGAAAGATATCCGCCTTGCCGCCGAAATAGTGATGCGCCAGCGCCGGCGACATCCCGGCGCGGCGCGCGATCTGTCCGACGGTCACATCGAGCGAGCCCGCGCGGCCCACCTCTTCCACCGTCGCCGCCAGCAGCGCCGCGCGGCGCTTCGGCTCCTGTCCCATTCTGGGCATAGGCCCCTCCGCGAAAACACATCGCGGAAAGGCTAGATCACGTTGATTGATTCATCAATCAATAAAAATCTTGGCACCTGTTCGGCGCATGCGGGCGCTTACAGCTCCAGCGTGCCGAGCACCCGGTTCTGCGGCAGGCGGGCCACTTCCATGCCGCCATCGGTGCGGCGCAGGTTGTAGCCGTAGCCGCGCATCCGGAACCGCCATTCGGTATCCGACAGCACCTTGGCGCGCTCGTTCAGAAGGAAATCGCGGACTTCGTTCATATCTTCGGTCAGCTTGTTATCTGCAAACATCATACTCTCCATTGACCAGAATTGACCTTACGTCGGCTTCGACTTTCGCGGTGAAATAAGGCGAAACTTGGCAACGGATGTGGATTTTTCTGGAATTGGAAACGGATCGTTTCCGGCACCTTTCACGCCTGAGTTTCCGGCCCCGCAGGCGAGATGCGCCGCTTCAGCACCGCCTCGCGCCAGGTGATGAACAGCACCGCGCCCATGATCACTGAACCGCCCGCGACCACCCAGATATCGACCGGTTCGGCGAAGAACACCGCCCCGAGCAACACCGACCAGACCAGTTGCAGGAAGGTGACCGGCTGCGTCACCGTCACCGGCGCCGCGGCGAAGGCAAGCGTCATGGAATAATGCCCGCCGGTGGCGAAGCAGGCGACACCGAAGAGGATCGCCAGATCGGTCAGCGAGGGGGTGACCCAGACTGCCAGCGCAAAGGGCAAAAGCCCGATGGTCACCGCCACCGAGAGCAGCGCGACAACGATGGTCGCGCTCATCTCGCCCGAGACGATCTTGGCGATCAGGTAGGAGATCGAGAACATGAAGGCCGTGGTCAGCATCGCGAAATGCCCGGGATCCAGCTCGCGGAACCCCGGTCGCAGGATCAGCAGCGCACCGCCCAGCGCCGCGACGATGGCCATGATGCGCCGCACCGCCAGCCGCTCACCTAGGAAAAACACGGCGAGGATCGTGACATAGACCGGCGTGAGATAGTTCATCGCCGTGACCTCGGCGATGGGGATGCGGGTCATGGCGAAAAACCAGCAGATCACCCCCAGCGTATGCACCGCCCCGCGCAGCGCCGTCAGCTTCATCTGTCGCCGTGTCAGCCGCAGCTCGCGCAGGCTGCGCCAGGCCGGCACGAGAAAGATCAGCCCAAGAAGGTAGCGCAGGAAAGCCGACTCGGCGGCGGGGACGCGCCCGCCCAGCGTCTTCACGAGGGCCGTGACGGTGACGAAGCAGAGTCCCGTCACGATCATCCAGAAAATCCCCCGGACGGGGGTCGATACGGCGGTGGTCATGTAGATGACTGTTAGCGTACCTCCGGCGCAGCGCAAGGCGAAAGCGCCGCCGCCGCCACGTCTTAGCCCGTGATCAGCTTCGCCGCGATGGCCCACATGGTCAGCCCGATCCCCAGATCGAGGGCCCGCCAGGCAGCGGGTCGGGCAAAGACCGGCGCCAGCGCCCGGGCACCGTAACCGAGGGTAAAGAAGAACACGACCGAGGCGCTCATGGCGCCCAGCGCAAAGCCCGTGCGGTTGTCGTACTGCGCCGAGACCGCGCCCAAAAGCACCACCGTGTCGAGATAGACATGCGGGTTGAGCCAGGTCAGCGCCAGGCAGGTCAGTAGCGCCGCACGCAGGCCGCCGGCGGCGACCCCGGCGCGCAGGCTCTCGCCGCCGCGCCAGGCGGAATAGAGCGTGCGCGCGCCGTACCAGAGCAGGAAGCCCGCACCGAGCCAGCGCATCGCCGCCTCCAGCCCCGGCAGCGCGGCGGTGAGCGAGCCGAACCCCGCGACCCCGGCGGCGATCAGCACCGCGTCCGAGAGCGCGCAGAGCAGGCAGACCGCAAAGACATGCGCACCGGACAGCCCCTGCCGCAGCACAAAGGCGTTCTGCGCGCCGATGGCCAGGATCAGCGAAAGCCCCAGCGCAAATCCCGATATTGCCGCCTGCATGTCCCTGCCCTGCCTTTTGTATTTGCTCTTGCGAGGGGCGGCCTAGCACGAGGCAGCCGAAATACCCTAGTTAAAGAATTTCTACTCTGTTAAGATTTTCTAATGTCATTCGACCCCGCTCAGCTTGCCGCGCTCGACGCGGTCCTGCGTCTCGGCGCCTTCGAGGCGGCGGCGCGTGCGCTGCATGTGACGCCCTCGGCGGTGTCGCAGCGGATCAAGGCGCTGGAGGACCGGATCGGCACCGCGCTGATCCAGCGCGGCAGCCCCTGCACGGCAACGCCCGCCGGGGCGCGGCTGGCGCGGCACGCTTCGGACATCGCGCTGCTCGACGCGGCGCTGGCACGCGATCTGGCGCTGCCCGGCACCCCGGCCCGGCTGCGGCTCGCGGTCAATGCCGACAGTCTCGCGGTCTGGTTCCTGCCGGCCCTCGCCGGGCAGGAGATGCTCTTCGATATCGCGCTCGACGACGAGTCGCATTCCGCCGACTGGCTGCGCCGGGGCGAGGTCTCGGCGGCGATCACTGCCCATGCGCGCCCGGTGCAGGGCTGCGACAGCCTCCCTCTCGGCTGGCTGCGCTATATCGCGACCTGTTCGCCGGAGTACATGGCGCGGCATTTCCCCGACGGCGCCGATGCGGCAACGCTCGCCTCCGCGCCCATGCTGCAATTCAACGCCAAGGATTCGCTTCAGCACGATTGGCTGCGCGAGGTGACCGGACAGGCGCTGTCTCCGCCTGTGCACCGCCTGCCCTCCTCACAGGGCTTTGTCGAGGCAGCGCGGCTCGGGCTTGGCTGGGGGCTGAACCCGGAGGCGCTGGTCTCCGAACCCCTTGCCCGTGGCGAACTGGTGGCGCTGTTGCCGGGCCATCCGCGCGAGGTTGCGCTTTACTGGCAGGTCAACCGGCTGGTGGCCGGCGCGCTGACGCCGCTCACCCGCGCGGTGCGGGCGGCGGCGGCGAAGGCGCTGGTCCCGCCGGAATAAAAACCGGCTCAGCCCACCTGACGCCCGTGGCTCCAGACGCCGCGAATGACCGGCACGCCGTCGAGATGCGCGACGCGCACCAGATCGGCGAAAAGCCCCTCGGCGATCACGCCCCGATCGTCGAGCCCGGTGGCCCGCGCCGGCGTGGCCGTGACCGTGGCAATCGCGCGCGGCAGATCGCCCCAGAGATCGGCGAGCTGGAACGCCGCCGTCATCAGCGCCGAGGGCACATAGTCCGAGGACAGGATGTCGAGCAGCCCCTTCCCGGCCAGTTCCGCCGCCGCCACATTGCCGGAATGCGAGCCGCCCCGGATCAGGTTCGGCGCGCCCATCATCACCGCGATGCCATGATCGTGACAGGCCTGCGCCGCCTCCACCGTGGTGGGAAACTCCGCCAGGCGAATGCCATGGCCTGCGCTCACCGCCACATGCTCGGCGGTTGTGTCGTCATGGCTGGCCAGCACCGCGCCCAGCCGCTTTGCCGCCGCCACAGCACCCGCCTCATGCGCGGCGCCCAGCCGCGCGCGCAGCGACTTCTGATGCGCCACATGGTCGGCGAATTCGCTCTCCGACAACCCGTGCTTGCCGCAGACATAATCCTTCAGCTTCGTAAGATCGCGGAACTGCCGCTGCCCCGGCGTGTGATCCATGATCGACAGGATGCCCACCCGGTCGGCCTCGCCGAACTCCGCCAGCTCGTCGAGCAGCGTTTCCGAACAGATCTCGGCGCGCAGGTGCAGGAAATGGCTGATCCTCAGCATGCCTTTCGCCCGCGCCTGCATCAGTTCGCTGGCCAGCGCGCGGGCGTATTTGCGGTAATCGGTGCGCGCCTCGACAACCGAGCCCGCGCGCATCGCGTCGAACACCGTGGTGATGCCCACAGAGGCCAGCTCGCCGTCATGCGCCAGGATCGCCGCCGCATGCGGCCAGTCGACCTTGGGGCGCGGCCGGATATGGCGTTCGAGATTGTCGGTGTGCAGCTCGATCAGGCCGGGAATGATCAGATCGCCCTCGCAATCCACAGCCCCCGCCGGCGCTGCGCCCTGCTCCACCGCCGCGATCCGCCCGTCGCGGATCAGCACGCTGCCCCGGATCACCTCGCGCTCCAGCACGATCCGCGCATTGGCCAGCGCCAGCTCGCCCGTTGCCTGGATGTGGCCCATACTCATCTCACCCATGTCCTGCCCTTTGCTCCGTCATCATTCCGTGACATGAGACGCTTATGTCCGCGCCCATGACCGATTATTCCCGTTTCGCGATCTACTACGCGCCCGAGCCCGGGCCCTTTGCCGAGTTCTGCGCAAGCTGGCTCGGCTGGGATGCCGCAACCGGTACGCTCCGCGCCCATCCCGAGCTGCCCGGCCTGCCGCGCCCGGTGGCCGAGATCACCGCCACGCCGCGCAAATACGGCTTTCACGGCACGCTGAAGCCGCCCTTCCGCCTCACCGGCAGCCGCGCCGCGCTGGAGGCCGATCTGGCCGCGCTCGCCGCCCGGCTTGCCCCCGCCGAGATGCCGGGGCTGACCCTGTCGCGGCTCGGCTCGTTCCTCGCGCTGACGCCCGAGGGCGACACCACGGCCCTCGCCGCGCTCGCCGCCGAGACGGTGCGCGCACTCGACACGCACCGCGCCCCGCCCACCGAGGCCGAGCTGGAGCGCCGCCGCAAGGCGCGGCTCTCGCCCGCGCAGGAAGACAACCTCGCGCGCTGGGGCTATCCGTATGTGATGGAGGAGTTCCGCTTCCACCTCACCCTGTCGGGCCGGCTCTCCGCCGAGGATGCCACGCAAACCGCCGAGGCCCTGGAGCCGGTGCTGGCGCCGCTGCTGCCTCGCCCCTTCCGGGTCGGCGCGCTGGTGCTCTTTGGCGAGGCACCGGACGGGCGGTTCCACATCCTGCACCGCTACGTCCTCGCCGGCTGAAGCAGCGCAAGGAGCCGCGTCACGGCCTCGTCGAGCGCGCCGGAATTGTCGATCTCATGCACCGCCAGCCCTTCGGGCAGCGCCGCGCCCTGACGCGCCAGCCTGCGGGCGATGTCCTCGACCGTCTCGCGCCCCCGGTCGGCAAGCCGCTCCGCCAGAACCTCCGGTCGCGCGGTGACATGCAGCGCCGCCATGCCGGGAAACCGCGCCATCGCCTGCGGCAGGACCGCGCGCGACAGGTTGCAGAGCACCGGGTGCCCCTGCGCCAGCACCGTGTCGACCGTGGCCGGCACCCCGTAGCGCAGCCCATGCGCGGCCCAGTGCAGCGCGAAATCCCCCGCCGCCAGCCGCGCGTCGAATTCGGCCTCGCTCACGCCGTCGAAATCCTCGCCGCCGGCGTTGGCCGGGCGCGTGATCACGCGCCGCGCCAGATGCAGCCCGGGCAACCGCGCCGCCGCCGCTTCCATCAGCGTGTCCTTGCCGGCACCCGAAGGCCCGACCACCGCGTAAAACCGCCCCGTCATGCCGCCTGCGCCGGTGCAAAGCCGCTCACATCCACCTCGCGGTCGCAAACCTGCGCCCGCGCCTCGGCATCGTGAAAGATCCCCACGATGGCGGCGCCGCGCGCCTTGGCCTCCGCGATCAGCGCCAGCACCACCGCGCGGTTGGTGGCGTCGAGGCTGGCCGTTGGCTCGTCGAGCAGCATCGCCGGAAACAGATGCGCAAAGCCGCGCGCGATGTTCACCCGCTGCTGCTCGCCGCCTGAAAAGGTCGTTGGCGACAGCGTCCAGAGCCGCTCCGGCACATTGAGCCGCGCCAGCAGATCCCGGGCGCGTGCCTCTGCCTCAGCATGTGAGCCGCCCGCCGCCAGCACCGGCTCGGCCACCACATCGAGCGTCGGCACCCGTGGCACCACGCGCAGGAACTGGCTGACATAGCCCAGCACCTCGCGCCGCATCCTCAGGATCTCGCGCGGCTCGGCCCGGGCGACGTCCACATCGCCCACCCGGATCGCCCCGCCGCCGGCCAGGTAATTGCCATAGATCATCCGCATCAGCGTGGATTTGCCCGCGCCGGAATTGCCCACCAGCGCCACGCATTCCCCCGGCGCCACCGAGAGCGCCGCCCCCGCCATCACCGGGATCACCGCATCGCCCTGATTGTGCAGGACAAAGCTCTTCGACACATCGCTCAGCTCGATCATGATCTTCTTCTCTTTGCAAAATACGCGGGGGAGCGCGCCCCGGCGCGCGAGGGGCAACGCCCCATTCAGACCTGCAACACGCTCGATACAAGCAATTGCGTATAACCGTGCTGCGGATCGTCCAGCACCTGATCGGTGAGCCCGGTCTCGACCACATGGCCGCCCTTCATCACCATCAGCCGGTCGGCAAGCAGCCGCACCACCGCCAGATCGTGGGTGACAATGATGGCGCTCAGCCCCATCTCGCGCACCAGCCCGCGCAGAAGATCCAGCAGCCGCGCCTGCACCGAGACATCAAGCCCGCCGGTGGGCTCGTCCATGAACACAAGCCTCGGGCCGGTCACCAGATTGCGCGCGATCTGCAAGCGCTGTTGCATGCCACCGGAAAAGGCGCGCGGGCGGTCGTCCACCCGGTCGGCGGCGATCTCCACCCGGCCCAGCCAGTCAACCGCCTGCTCGCGGATCTGACCGTAATGCCGGGCGCCCACCGCCATCAGCCGCTCGCCCACATTGGCCCCGGCACTCACCCCCATGCGCAGCCCGTCGCGCGGGTTCTGATGCACAAAGGCCCAGTCGGTGCGCCCCAGCATCCGCCGCGCCGGTTCCGACATGGTCAGCACATCGCGCGGCCCCTCGGCGCGGGTGTCGAAGATCACCTCGCCCGCATCGGGGCTCAGATGCCCGGCAAGGCAGCTCAGCAGGGTCGATTTGCCCGAGCCGCTCTCGCCCACGATCCCCATCACCTCGCCGGGCCAGAGATCGAAACTCACATCGCCGCAGCCCAGCCGCGCGCCATAGCGTTTGGTAACGCCCTTCACCTGCAACAGCGGTGTCATGCCAGTTCCTCCGCCAAATCCTCGCCCGAAAGCCGCCCGCGATGCCCTTCGGCCCGCCGCGTAGAGCAGAAATCCGTGTCCGAGCAGACGAACATCCGCCCGCCTGCGTCGTCCACGATCACCTCGTCAAGATAGCTCGTCGCGCAGCCGCAGAGATCGCAGGGGTGATCGGCCTTACTGGCCTCAAACGGGTAATCCTCGAAATCGAGGCTCACGACCTGCGTATAGGGCGGGATCGCATATATCCGCTGTTCGCGCCCGGCGCCGAAAAGCTGGACCGCGGCGCTTTCCAGCCGCGGGTTGTCGAATTTCGGGATCGGCGACGGGTCCATCACGTAGCGCCCCTCCACCTGGACCGGATAGGCATAGGCGGTGGAGATCTCGCCGTTATGGGCGATGTCCTCGTAGAGTTTCACATGCATGAGCCCGTATTCCTCGAGCGCGTGCATCTTGCGGGTCTCGGTCTCGCGCGGTTCGAGAAAGCGCAGCGGCTCGGGGATCGGCACCTGATAGACGAGGATCTGCCCTTCGGCGAGCGGCGTCTCGGGGATGCGGTGGCGGGTCTGGATGAGGCTGGCCTCCTCAGTATGTTCGGTCACCGCCACCTGCGCGGTGCGCTGAAAGAACTTGCGGATCGAGACGGCGTTTGTGGTGTCGTCGGCGCCCTGGTCGATGACCTTGAGCGTGTCCGCAGGGGTCAGGCAGGCGGCGGTGACCTGCACGCCGCCGGTGCCCCAGCCATAGGGCATGGGCATCTCGCGGCTGGCAAAGGGCACCTGATAGCCGGGGATCGCCACGCCCTTGAGGATCGCACGGCGGATCATCCGCTTGGTCTGCTCGTCGAGATAGGCGAAATTATAGGCTGTCTCAGTCATCGTTCAGCGCCTCTTCGATGGTTGTCAGCGCGCCCGCGAGATCGGCACAGACCGCGTCTTCGGCCAGCCACAGCACGCGCCAGCCGCGCGCCCGCAGCCCGGTATGCATCTCCTGCGCCTCGGTGCGCAGGGTGGCGCTGTCGTAAAGCGCCACCGCCAGCCGCCTCTTTGCGCAGACAAACGGCAGCAGCCACGGCCCCACCGGCGCCTGGCGCCGGAACTTCGCACCGCCCAGTTGCCGCCGGCGCAGCGCCTGCCAAAGCAAAGCCTCCGCCGGCGTCGGCACCTGCCGCAGGATCCGCGCGTCATAGGTCTGGAAAAAGCTCTGCCGCATGGCCCGGCCTCCGCTGCCGCTCTCCATCCCCCTCCCAAACCCTCCCCCGATCCGGGGGAGGGCCCGACAGCAGGCTGACGGCACCAAGGTTAACGCCGGGTTTCCAAAGCTCCCTCCCCCGGCACGGGGGAGGGCTGGGGAGGGGGACAGCGACACGCACGTCATTCCGCCGCCTCCCGCATCGCGCCTGTCGCGCCGGCCCGCATCCGGCGCACCAGTTCGAGCTCGGACTGGAAATCCACGTAATGCGGCAGCTTGATATGTTCGAGAAAGCCGCTCGCCTGGATATTGTCCGCATGCGCCAGCACGAATTCCTCGTCCTGCGCCGGCGCGCCGAGATTGTCCTCGCCCAGCTCCTGCCAGCGCAGCGCCCGGTCGACCAGCGCCATGGAGATCGCCTTGCGCTCGGTCTGGCCGAAGACCAGCCCGTAGCCACGGGTGAATTGCGGCGGCTCGGTTTTCGAGCCGGCAAACTGGTTCACCGTCTCGCATTCGGTCAGGGTCACCTCGCCGATGCAGATCTCGAAGCCCAGCTCGGGCACCTCCATCTCCACCTCCACCGCGCCGATGCGCAGCTCGCCGACAAACGGGTGGTTGCGCCCGTAGCCGCGCTGGGTGGAATAGGCCATGCCCAGCACGAACCCCTCGTCGCCCCGCGTCAGCGCCTGCAAGCGCAGCGCCCGGTTGGCCGGGTAGTCCATCGGCTGCCGCGTCATGTCGGGCGGCACCGCCTCGCTCACCGCCTCGTCCTGGATCAGCCCGTCCTTGTTCAGAAATTCGGTGATCCGCGGCATCGGCGCCTCCGAAGGCGCGCTCTCCGGCGCCTCCGGCAACTCTCCATCCGCCGCAAGTTTGAAATCCAGCAACCGGTGGGTGTAGTCGAAGGTCGGCCCCAGCACCTGCCCGCCCGGCGCGTCCTTGAAGGTCGCGCTGATGCGGCGGTCGCAGCGCATGGCGCCGGTGTCGACGGCACGCGACGCACCGATGCGCGGCAGCGTCGTGCGATAGGCACGGATCAGAAAGATCGCCTCGATCAGATCGCCCCGCGCCTGCTTGATCGCCAGCGCCGCCAGATCGGGATCGTAAAGCGAGCCCTCGGCCATCACCCGGTTCACCGCGAGGCTCATCTGCTCGCGAATCTGATCCAGCCCCAGCTCGGCCACCGCCCGATCGCCGCGCCGCTCTTCGGCCAGCCAGTCATGCGCCGCGTCGATGGCCCGCTCGCCGCCTTTCACCGCCACATACATCAGAGCGCCTCCACAATGGTTGTGCGCGGCAGCGCCGCGATCCGCTCGCCCGCCGCAAGGAAACAGTCCCAGCCCAGCGGGAACAGCGCCCGGTTGGCATGGAAGGCACGGGTCTCGGGCAGCGACAGAAACGCCGCCTCGCGGATCCCCGGCCCGGTCAGCCGCGCCCCCTCCGCCGCCAGCCCGGGCAGCTCGGCGATCAGCGTCACCGAGCGGTCGGGATAGTCCGGCGTGCCGATCTGATAGGCGTCGAGCGGCTTCAGCGCCTCCCAGCCGCCCAGCGCGAACATCGCCTCGCCCGGCCCCACCAGCGGCGCGCCGATATGGAAGGCCACCCAGTCGCGCACCGCCGCGCCATCGTGCCCCGGCGCTAGATAAAGCGGCGTCTCGCGATCACAGAGCGTCAGCAGCAGCACCGAGGCCGCCACCGAGACTGGCGCGGGCGCCGCTGCGCCGCTCACCGTGTAAATGGTTCCCGGCCGTGCCATGGCCTCAAGTGCGGCGCGAAAGGCGCGCGCCGCCTCGACCGGCGCCTCGGCGAACCCACCGGAAAGCACGTCGTCCCGCATCACGCCTCCCCCCGCACCATGGTGAAGAAATCCACCTTCGTCGCCGCCGCCCTGGCCGCCCGCGCCCGGCGCGTCTCGGCCTCCGCCGCCTCCAGCGGCGCCAGCACCGCCGCGCGCAGCTCTTCGGCCCGGTCGCCCTGCATCAGCGCATCGACCAGCGCCGCGCGCTCCGCATGGGCCTTGTCGCGGCCCTGCACATAGGCGTGCCCGACCTCGCCGCTCTCCAGCCGCAGCGCGCAGCGCGTCACCGTCATCTCGCCCAGATTGAACGGCGCGCCGGTGCCGCCCATGCGGCCCCGCACCATGACACCGCCCACTTCCGGCACGCGCAGCCAGTCAAAGCCCGGCAGCTCGCCGAGCCCCTCGAGCCGCGCCGCAAGCTGTGACGCCGGCGCCCGGGCCAGCAGCCCCATCCAGCCCTTGCGGGCCTCGTTTCCGACATCCGTCATGCTCATCTGGACAACCTTGCCGATTTGTCTAAGATTCTATACAACTAGACAAATCATAGGCCCGACTCACATCAAAGCGCAAGCGGGCTCGCATGAAATTTCGATGACAGCGCCGATAGAGGCGCCCAGCAGAGACAGCGCAACACACTCAGAGCAAAGATGCCCCGCACCCCGATCTGGAAATCCATCGCCGCCGAGCTGGAGGGCGAGATCGCCCGCACCCTGTACCGCGCCGGCGACAAGCTGCCGACCGAGGCGGAGCTTTCCGCGCGCTTCGGCGTCAACCGCCACACCGCCCGCCGGGCGCTCGCGGATCTCGCCGAGCGCGGGCTGGTGCACAGCCGCAGGGGCGCCGGCGTGTTCGTGACGGCAACGCCGCTCGATTACGCCATTGGCGCGCGCGTGCGCTTTCACCGCAACATCCGCGCCACCGGCCGGCTGCCGGAAAAGCGCGTGCTGCGGGTCGAGACCCGACCCGCCGACACAGCCGAGGCCGAGGCGCTCGCCCTGCCGCCGGGCGCGCCGGTCATCGTCTACGAGGGGCTGTCGCTCGCCGAAGGCGCCCCCATCGCGCATTTCTTCAGCTGCTTTCCCGCCGAGCGCCTGCCCGGCCTCGCCGACACGCTGCGCGAGACCTCCTCGGTGACCGAGGCGCTGCGCCGCAACGGCGTGACCGATTACACCCGCGCCCGCACCCGGCTCACCGCCGAGGCCGCGAGCCCCACCCAGGCGCTGCATCTGGCCACCCGCGAGGGCGCGCCGCTCCTGCGCAGCGAGAGCGTCAATATCGACCCGGAGGGGCAGCCGGTGGAATACGGGCTGACCTGGTTCGCCGGCGACCGGGTGGCGCTGACCGTCGCGCCGGAGGACGCCTCGTAAACAATCGTCATGCGGGTGACATCTAGCCCCGGTACATCCTGTGGAAAAGTAATGAGCGGTACACGGGCATGACGGTCTTGCTTCCTCCCCTGCGCCTGACCGGCGCCACCATCCTCAGCGGCGGCGCGCTGCAAAAGCGCTCGCTGGTGGTTGCGGATGGCCTGATCACCAAAGGCCCCCTGCCCGAGGTGGACATGTCGGGCTATCTGATCCTGCCCGGCATCATCGACCTGCATGGCGACGCCTTCGAGCGCCATATCGCACCGCGCCCCTCTGCCCCCTTTCCCATCGAGGCCGGGCTGCGCTCGACCGACCGCGAGGCGGCAGCGCACGGGGTGACCACCGCCTGGCTGGCGCAATGCTGGAGCTGGGAAGGCGGCATGCGCAGCCCGGATTTCGCCGAGGCCGTGATGGCGGCGCTCGATGCCTACCGGCCCCGCGCACTCACCGATCTGCGCCTCCAGATCCGCTGCGAGACCCATATGCCCGAGACCCGCGCGCGTCTTCTGGCGGCGATCCGGCGGCACGGCATCGGCTATGTGATCTTCAACAACCACCTGCCGGAAACGCTGGCGGCGGTGGAGAGCGCGCCGCTGAAGGTCGCCGGCTGGGCCGAGCGCGGCGGGCGCAGCGTCGACGAGTTCGTCGCCGTGCTGCGCGCGGCCGAGGAGCAGCGGCGCGACGTGCCGCGCCATCTCTGCGCGCTGGCCGAGGCCTTCGACGCCATGGAGGTGCGCTATGGCAGCCATGACGATCCCGATGGCGAGACCCGCGAATATTACCGCATCATCGGCGCCCGCATCGCCGAGTTTCCGATCACGGCGGCAGCGGCGAAACTGGCGCGCGCCTGCAACGATCCGGTGCTGATGGGCGCACCCAATGTGGTGCGCGGCGGCTCGCAATCGGGCAATGTCTCGGCCACGCATCTGGTGGCGCGCGGGCTCTGCGACGCGCTGGTGTCGGATTATCACTACCCCTGCCTGGCGCAGGCGGCCTGGGTGCTGGTGGATCGCGGTTTGCGCACGCTGCCGCAGGCCTGGGACATGATCTCCCGCGTGCCCGCCGAGATCATGGGGCTCGCCGACCGGGGCTCGCTGGAGCGCGGCAAGCGCGCGGATTTCGTGGTGGTGAACGAGGCCACGCGCGAGATCGAGGCGACGGTGAGCGGCGGGCGGCTGGCCTATCTTGCGGGCGAGGCCGGGTCACGGCTGGTTGGCGCCATGCAGAGCACGCGAATGGCGGCGGAATAGGCGCGCGCGTGCGGTGGGCAGATCACCCTCCCTACGGATGTGCAGTGCATCGGCGCGGAACAAGACGAAGTCGCCTCTCACACATCGCAAAGCGATGTGTTGCCGGCAGGCGTTTGCCAGCAAACGCCGGGAGGCGCGCCATCGTCATGCCGGAGGCATGCCTCTGGCATGACCCGTCCCGTCGCACCAAAGGTGCGCCGTTTATAATCGGCACACTTTCGGCGTGACGGGCCGGCGATTTGGTGACGTAGGTGCTTCGTTTTGAGGTTCTTCGGATTTGGCCGGGATAAATCGAGAGATTCTTGCCCTCGCATCACCGTTCCACGGCCTGGCGATGGCGCAGCTCGCATAGGTCCGGGTGGCCGTAGGGTGGGCAATTTGCCCACCGCCCCTTGCCCCGCCTCACTCATACCTTTCGAGAAACGCCTCCACCGGCATCGTCCGGAAATCGTCCAGCCGAGCCCGCAACGTGGCGTGGTCCCACTCCCACCAGGCCAGCGCCAGAAGCCGCTCGGCCACTGCTGCGGGAAACCGTTCGCGCAACGGTACAGCCGGCACGCCCACGACGATCATGTATGGCGCGACGTCCTTCGTCACCACGGCGCCCGCGCCCACGACGGCGCCATCTCCAATGGTTACCTCCGGCCGCACCACCGCGCCGTGACCGATCCACGTATCGTGCCCGATAGAGGCCCGCCGCGACAGGCGATGCGCAAAGAACGCCTCATCGCGCTCTGCATCGTCCCAGTAATCGCCCGAACGATAGAGGAAATGGTGCAGCGACGGCTGGCCCATCGGGTGATCGGTCGGCCCGATCCGGGAGAAGCTCGCGATATTGGCGAATTTTCCCACCGAGGCGTTGGCGATATCCGCATAGCGGTCGCAATAGGAATAGTCGCCCATCTCCACATGCGACAGCCGCGAGCCGCGCCCGATCTCGACAAAGCGCCCGAACACGCAGCCCGTCAGCTCGCAATCGGGGTGGAAAAAAGGGGCATCCCCGAGCCGCGCCATCACGACCCCGAGATCAGCTTGCGACGCAGCCAGCCCGAAAGGCTGTCCATCGCCATCACCATGAGCACCACCAGAACGATGTAATAGCTCACCTCTTCCCAGTCCTTCTGGGTGATCATCGCCTGGGTCAGCAGCAACCCGATACCGCCGCCGGTGATCGCGCCGATGATCGTGGCGGAGCGGGTGTTGGATTCGAGGTAATAGAAGAGCTGCGAGATCAGCACCGGCGTGATCTGCGGGATCACCCCGAAACGGTAGCTCTGCAAGGGCCTGGCACCGGTCGAGGACACGCCTTCGATCTGCTTGCCGTCGACATTCTCCAGCGCCTCGGAAAAGAGCTTGCCGAAGGTGCCCGTGTCGGTCAGCAGGATCGCCAGCGACCCGGTGAGCGGCCCTGGCCCGAAGGCGCGGCTGAGCACGATGGTCCAGATCAGCCCATCCACCCCGCGCAGGAAGTCGAACACCCGCCGCACGCCAAAGCGCAGCGCCACCAGCGGCGCAAAGTTCTTGGCCGACAGGAACGCCAGCGGCAGCGCCACGATGGCCGCGCCGAAGGTGCCGAGGAAGGCCATAAGGATCGTCTCGAACAGCGCCCAGGCGACATCGGCGTGGCGCCACATATTGTTCTGCCAGAAATCGTGCCAGGCGCCCGCGATGTTCGACCGCGACGCGTCGAGACGGTCACCCAGCAGGATCTCACCCAGCCCGTGGCCGTGATAGGGGCTGTCCAGCGTGAAGAAAAACAGCTCCCAGCCGGGGAAATAGCGGAACAGCTCGGTCTTGTTGCGGGTGAGCGACACGCGCCCCGCCTCGGTCTGCACCTGGAGCCGCGTGCGCGAGGCGGAAATCCAGTCCGGCAGCGCTTCGGGCAGGTTCGACGTGACCGTCCGCCCGTCCATATGCGCCACGATTGGGCCGAAGCCCGGCACATCATAGGTGAACCCGCCTGCTGGATCGAAGACCACCACATGTCCCTCGCCCAGATCGACACGGGTGCCCGCGGCGTCCGGCGTCACCCAGTCGGGCTCGGTGCCCGGCGCATAGGTGCCCTTGCGCTCGCCCTCGATGGCCACGGTCAGCGCGCCGGAGCGGTTGTCCTGCGTGACATGGGTCTTGTAGCTGTAGGCATCCGAGACCAGCGCGCGGGCATTGTCCATGCGGGCGCGTTCGGCGAGGCCCGGAATGTCGAAGGCAAAGAAAACATAGACCAGATAGACCAGCACCAGCGCGGGCAGGCCGAAGGAGATCAGCCGCTTGCGAGCAAAGAGCCGGTCGGCGGAGGCGTAGAGCGCGGCGTCGGCCATCAGTGGCTCCCTTTCTTCGCGATCATGGCGTTGCGGATATGCGAGGAGAGCTGGTCGAAGACCACGATAGTGGCGAAGAGCAGGATGAAGATCGCCGCCGCCTCGTCGAACTTGCCCTGCCCCCAGGACATGGCATTCTTCAGTTCGTAACCGATGCCGCCGGCGCCGACGAAGCCGAGGATGGCGGAGGCGCGGATATTGATCTCGAAGCGCAGCAGCGCGTAGCTGAAGTAATTCGGCGAGACCTGCGGCACGACGCCGAGCCACATGCGCTGGAACCAGGTGGCGCCGACCGATTGCAGCCCCTCGACCGGTTTCAGATCGGCGTTCTCGTTGACCTCGGAGAAGAGCTTGCCCAGCGCGCCGGCGGTGTGAAAGGCGATGGCGATCATCGCGGGCACCGGCCCGCCGCCGAGAATGAAAATCAGCACCAGCGCGATGACGATCTCGGGCACCGCGCGCATGATGTCCATGCTCCGGCGAAACAGCGGAATGAGCCGTGGCCAACGGGCAAGGCCCCGCGTGGAAAGCAGCGACAGCGCCATGGCCAGCACAGCGCCGATGAGGGTCGAGACGGCGGCGATATTGACGGTCTCCACCAGCGCCGGGAAATAGGTGACGAGATGGCCCGGCAACTGGTCGAGCTTCGGCGCGGTGTCGGCGATGACATCGGCGGGAAAGTCGAACACATGCGGCAGCCCGCGCCAGAAGCCGCCGGCGTTGCGCTCGTCGGCCAGCATAAAGCCGGAGGCCATGAGCGCCACAAAGACCGCCAGAACCAGCCCGCCGTAAAGCCGCTTGCGGGCCATCAGCGCCATGTAATGGGCGCGCGTGTCGAATGTAGGGTCGGCGTGGGTCATGAGTGGCTCGTCAAGCGTGGGAGAGGCGGGAGGCCCCGGATCGGGGTCCGGGGCGCGGGTCTTCCGCGCCCACCCGTCCCGGGCTTGATCCGGGACCTCACCGGACACCACCGGCGCGGGAGATGGGCACAGAAAAAGGCCCCGCGTCTGCCGCGGGGCCCTCCATCAAACTCCGATCAGTTCGACTTGGCCTGACGGGCCGCGATGATCGAGAGGTAGTTATCGTGGCCGATGGGCTTGAAGCCCAGCGATTCACCGGCGGAGATGTTGTAGGTGCACTCCTGATCGGCCTCGTACATGCCGTCGATAAGCGCGGTCATCTTGTCCTTCACATCCTGCGGCAGCGATTTGCGCAGCACGATCGGGCCTTCGGGGATCTCTTTCGACCGCCAGATCTCGGTCAGCTCGTTCATGTCGATGAGGCCCGCGTCCACCGCCTTGCGCAGCGCGCCGGAGTTGTAGCCGTCTTCCCAGGCGCCCTGGCCATCGGCCCAGGTCACACCGGCATCCACGTCGCCATTGTTCACCGCGACGATGGTCTGCTCATGACCGCCGGTGAACTTCACTTCCTTGAAGTAGTCGCCCGACTCCATGGTGATGCCGTCTTTGTATTGCGGGATCTCGATGGAGGGGATCAGGTAGCCCGAGGTCGAGTTCGGATCGCCGAAGCCGAAGGTCTTGCCTTCCATGTCGTCCAGCGAGGCAACACCGCTGTCCTTGCGAGCGAAGCCGATGGAGTAATAGCCGATGGAACCGTCCATATTGACCTTGACCAGCACCGGCTCGACCGCTTCGGGATCGGAGAGATAGGTGGCCGCATAACCCGAGGCGCCGAGCCAGGCCATATCCAGCGTGCCGCCCAGCAGGCCCTGGATCACGCCGTTATAGTCGGCGGGGGCAAAGAGCTTGACCGGAACGCCGAGCGTTTCCTCGGAATACTCTTTCAGGCATTCGTGGTTGTTCAGGCGGTCCTGCGCGTTTTCGCCGCCGAGGATGCCGATATTGAACTCGGTGATCTCCTGCGCCGAGGCGGCGGAAACCAGCGCGGTGGTGGCCAGTGCGGCCGCGATGAGCTTTTTCATGGGTCTTCCCTCTCTGTCAGTGAACGCCCCGTCCCTCGGGGCCTCATGGAAGCTGGTTCAGACCGAGACCTCGGCCTGACGGATCTCCGTCTGGGCCACGGGGTCGCGGATTTCGGTGGAGGTGGCGTCTTCGGAAAACTCCGCCCCCGCGCCATAGATGTCGCGGGCGACGCCGGTGGTGAGCTGTTCGGGTGTGCCGTCAAAGACGATGCGCCCGTCGCGCATCCCGATCACCCGGTCGCAATAGCGCCGCGCGGTGTCGAGCGTGTGCAGGTTGGCGATGACCATGCGGCCATCCTCGTCATGGATGCGGCGCAGGGCCTCCATGACGATCTGCGCGTTCATCGGGTCGAGCGAGGCAATCGGCTCGTCGGCCAGAATGACCCTGGGGTCCTGCATCAGCGCCCGCGCGATGGCGACGCGCTGCTGCTGACCGCCCGACAGCGCCTCGGCGCGTTTCGCGGCGTGATCGGCGATGCCCAGACGGTCGAGAATGTCGATGGCGCGGTGAATGTCCTCACGCGGGTAGAGGTTGAACATCGTGGAGAGCGTCGGACGCTTGGCCAACGTGCCGTGCAGCACGTTGGACACCACATCCATGCGCGGCACCAGGTTGAACTGCTGAAAGATCATCGCGCAGTCGGATTGCCAGGCGCGCCGTTCGGCGCCTTTCAGTGCCAGCACGTTGCGGCCCTCGAAACGGATCTCGCCCTCGGTCGCATCGGTCAGCCGGTTCATCATGCGCAGGAAGGTCGACTTGCCGGCACCGGAGCGGCCGATGATGCCGATCATCCTCGGGCGGTCGACGGCAAAGCTCGCGTTGTCCACGGCCGTGTTCGCGCCGAAGCGCTTGGTCAGCTGGTCTACGACGAGCATGTGTCCCCCGAGTTCATCGTTTCGAGGCTCTATAAAGATGCGCTGGTATCGGCTGCGTGACGGTTTCTTGTCGAAACCCTCACCGAACGGTGAAGCTTTGATGACAGGATAGGGCGACGGAGTGGAGATTGCGGCCCGCCGGGATTGGTGATCTACAACGGGAATAGCCCAACGGCACCGCACTCTTCGACGGCGCCGAGACCCCGGACAGACCGAAACGCGCCCCATGGCAGAGACTCCCAGCCCCGAACAGGCGATGGCGCCCCCCCTTCCCGATTTCATCGCCGGGCTGCTGCTGATGGCGGTCACCGGATTGGTGGCGCTGCGCGAATGGGGCGGGCCGGCGGCGCTCGACCCGCTGCTCTTCCTGCTGTTGGGGTTGCTGGTGGCGGTGCTGTTTTTCCAGGTGCGCCCCGGGCGCAAGGGCTTCGTCATCGTGGCGCTGGCGCTCACCGGAGCGCTGATCTGGCGCGGCGGCGACTGGCAGGAAGTGGTGCTGCGCGCCGCCCGCTCCGCCGCCTTCATCGGCGCCTTCTTCACCGCGCTGGCGACGCTGCGCAGCGCCGCAGAGCCGTCGCAGGCGATCCGCGCGGGGGGCAGCTTTCTGGCGCGCCAGCCGCCGGGGCGGCGCTATCTGGCGCTGACCATGGGCGGCACCGCCTTTGCGCTGATCCTCAATTACGGCGCGATCTCGCTGCTGGGCAGCCTCGCCACGGCGGCGGCGCAGGAAGAGCCCGATGCCGAGATCCGCAACCATCGCCGCCGCCGCATGCTGCTGGCGATCCAGCGCGGTTTCATCACCTCGCTGCCCTGGTCGCCGCTGTCCTTTGCCGTGGCCATCACCACGGTGCTGATCCCCGGCACGAGCTGGGGCAGCGTGCTGCTGCCGGCGCTCGGCACCTCCGCGCTGATGACGCTGATCGGCTGGGGGCTGGATACGCTGTTCAAGCCGCGCCTCAGCCACCCCGCCAAGACACCCGAGCCCGAGGGCTCCTGGGCGCTGATGCTGCCGCTGCTCGCGCTGCTTGCGATCCTCGCCGCCAGCGTGCTGGTGCTGGGGGCGCTGACCGGCATCCGGGTGGTCGGGCTGGTGCTGGTGATCGTGCCGGCGATGGCGCTGGTCTGGGCGGCGCTCCAGGCGCGCGCCGGCGCCGCGCCGCTGCGCCGGCGGCTGTCGGATTACTGTTTCCGCGAGATGCCCAGCTATCGCGGCGAGGTGCTCTTGCTGATGATGGCGGGCTATATCGGCACGGTCGCGGCCCCGCTGCTGGTGCCGCTGGTCAAGGCCAGCGGCTTTCACCCCGAAGATCTGCCGCCCTGGCTGGTGCTGGCGGGCCTCGTCTGGGTGATCCCGCTCGCGGGACAGTTCGCCATGAACCCGATCCTCGCGGTCACCATGATCGCGCCGCTGCTGCCGAGCCCCGCCGCGCTCGGCGTCACGCCGGTGGCGCTGGTCACCGCGATCACCGCGGGCTGGGCGCTTGGCGGCATCAGCTCGCCCTTTACCGCCACGACGCTGCTCACCGGTTCCTTCGGCAATGTCAGCGCACGTCATGTGGGTCTGCGCTGGAACGGCAGCTATATGGTGACCGCTTTGGTGGCACTGCCGCTCTGGGTTTTGGCCTATGCCTATCTGCTGAGCTGAAATTTGCTTGCACACGAATGACTCGCGGTGCCAGTCTCGGTCCATCCAAGACTGCGGAGCCCGCGATACCATGACGTCCCCCCTTATCGACCCGCCGATTTTCGACGGCCATAACGACCTGATCCTGCGCCTGCTGCGCAGCACCGCCACGGCGGAGGGCGTCGCCGCCGGGCTGCCCGACGGCCATATCGACCTGCCCCGTGCCAGGGCCGGCGGCTTTGCCGGCGGGTTCTTTGCGATCTTCGTGCCCTCGCCCAGCAACAAGGCCGAGCGCCAGGAGGAGATGAACAAGCCCGAATACGATATGCCGCTGCCGCCGATGATCCCCTTCGAAGAGGGCTATGACGTCACCATGCGCGGTGTCGCGGCGCTGGAGGCGCTGGAAAACGCCGGCGCGGTCACGATCTGCCGCAGCGTGGCCGAGCTGGAAACCGCGATCCACGGCCCAGACATGGCTGCGATCATGCATATCGAGGGTGCCGAGGGCATCGACCCGGAATTCGAGACCCTGCACGCGCTGCATGCGCGCGGGCTGCGCTCGCTCGGGCCGGTCTGGTCGCGCCCGACGGTCTTCGGCCATGGCGTGCCGTTCCGATTCCCCGCCTCCCCCGATACCGGGCCGGGGCTGACCGAGCATGGCAAACGGCTGATCGCCGAGTGCAACCGGCTCGGAATCATGGTCGATCTGAGCCACCTAAATGAGCAGGGATTCGATGACGTCGCGTCGCTTTCCGATGCCCCCCTGGTCGCCACACATTCCAATGCCTGGGAGGTCACCCCGCACTCGCGCAACCTGACAGACAGGCAGTTGCAGGTGATTGCCGAGAGCGACGGCATGGTCGGAATCAACTTCGCCTCCGCCTTCCTGCGCCCCGACGGGCAGATGGACAGCGATTTTTCCCTTGACCTGCTGCTCCGCCATCTTGACCATTTGATCAAATTTCTGGGCGAGGACCGCGTGGGCTTCGGATCGGATTTCGACGGCGCGCTGGTGCCGAAGGATATCGGCGACTGCGCGGGTCTGCCCAACCTGCGGGCGGCGATGGCCGCTCACGGCATCGGGTCCGAGCTGATGGAGAAACTGGCCTACCGGAACTGGCTGCGCGTGCTGCGGCTGACCTGGGGCGACTGAAAGAGCAAACGACAAGGCCACGCAATAACGGGCCGGACAAAAGACAACATAACCGTAGGGAGTAAATATCATGAAACAGTCACGCAGCTTGCGCGCCGCCGCGCTGGTCGCCGCCCTGATGGGCTCGGCCGCCCTGCCCGCCATGGCGGAAACCCCGCCCAACATGCTGGTGATCGCCAACCGCATCGACGACATCAAGACCTTCGACCCGGCCGAGAGCTTTGAATTCGCCGGCGCCGACGTATCGCGCAACGTCTATGAAAAGCTGGTGAATTTCGATCCGCTCGATCTCGACGCGGGCTTCGGGCCTGAACTGGCCGAAAGCTGGGAGATCTCCGAGGACGGCACAGAGATCACCTTCACCATGGCAGAGGGCCATGTCTTTGCCTCCGGCAACCCGGTGACCGCCAAGGACGCGGAATTCTCGCTGCGCCGGGCGGTAATCCTGAACAAGACGCCCTCCTTCATCCTCACCCAGTTCGGCTTTACCCCCGAGAATGTCGAGGAAACCATCGTCGCCACCGACGACAGCACCCTGGTGATCAAGCTCGACCAGAAATACGCGGTCTCGTTCGTGCTGAACTGCCTGACCGCCACCATCGGCGGCATCGTCGACATGGAAACCGCCATGGCCAATGAGGTCGACGGCGACATGGGCGCGGAATGGCTGCGCACCAACACCGCCGGCTCCGGCCCCTACAAGGTGGTGGACTGGAAGCCCAACGAATCCGTGCTGATGGATCTCAACCCCAATTACGGCGGCGAGAAACCGGCGATGGAGCGGGTGATCGTCCAGCATATCCAGGAATCCGCCACCCAGCGCCTGCAACTGGAGCGCGGCGATATCGACATCGCGCGCAACCTCAGCCCCGAGGACATCGCCTCCGTCAAGGAGACCGACGGGCTCAAGGTCGTCGACGAGCTCAAGGGCCGGCTGATGTATTTCTCGGCCAACCAGAAAAACGAGATGCTGAGCGATCCCAAGGTGCTCGAAGCGCTGAAATGGGCCACCGATTACGAGGGCATGGCCGGCAGCTTCCTCAACGGGCAATACACCGTGCATCAGGCCTTCCTGCCGCTGACCTTCCTCGGCGCGCTTCAGGACAAGCCCTACAGCTTCGACTTGGACAAGGCCAAGGCGGCGCTGGCGGAATCGGGCTTTCCCGATTGCGGCCCGATCGAGATCTCGGTCCGCGAGGCGCAGGAGCGCATCGATATCGCGCAATCGCTGCAAAACACCTGGGGCCAGCTCGGCTGCGAGGCGGAGCTGATCGTCGGCACCGGTGCGCAGACGCTCGACCGTTACCGTGCGCGCGAGCATGACATCTATCTCGGCGCTTGGGGTCCGGACTATCCCGACCCCAACACCAACGCCGGCACCTTCGCCTATAACCCGGACAATTCCGACGAGGCCGGCGCCACCGGCCTGCTCGCCTGGCGCAACGCCTGGGGCATTCCGGAGATGAGCGAGGAGACCCTCGCCGCAGTCACCGAGAACGACACCGACACCCGCCGCGAGATGTATCTGGCGATCCAGAAGGAGCATCAGCAGATCTCGCCCTTCGGCATCATGTTCCAGCAGATCGAACAGCACGCGATGCAGGAGAATGTGCAGGACTTCATCTCCGGCGGCGCCACCACGGCGGCCTCCTACTGGGTCGTGACCAAGTAACGTGGCCGATCTTTCGCAAACTCCGGGCGGGCAGCGCAGGCTGCCCGTTCCCCGCTGGCTGAAAAAGACCGCCGGCACGGTGCTGACCGTCGCGGTCACGCTGCTGGGGCTCTTGTTCGTCACCTTCATGATCGGTCGGGTCATGCCCATCGACCCGGTGCTGGCCGTCATCGGCGAGCGCGCGACGCAGGCGCAATACAATGAGGTGTTTCGCGAGCTCGGCCTAGACAAACCGCTGATCGCGCAATTCGCGATCTATGTGAACGACGTGCTGCATGGCGATTTCGGCACCTCGATCCGCACCGGCCAGCAGGTCTCCGAAGACATCGCCCGCGTCTTCCCTGCAACGCTGGAACTGGCGACGCTGGGCACCCTGATCGGGGTCTTCATCGGCGTGCCGCTGGGGGTGCTGGCGGCTGTCTTCCGGGGCCGCTGGATCGACCAGCTGGCGCGGCTCGTGGGCCTTGTGGGCTATTCCATGCCAATCTTCTGGCTGGGCCTCGTGGGGCTCTTGATCTTCTACGGCATTCTCGGCTGGGTCGCGGGGCCGGGCCGGCTCGGCGTGTTCTACCAGGGGCTGGTGCCGACGCGCACCGGGCTCCTGCTGGTCGACAGCCTGATCGCCGGCGACTGGACCGTCTTCAAGGACGCCTTCAGCCACATCATCCTGCCGGCCTCGCTGCTGGGCTATTTCAGCCTCGCCTATATCAGCCGCATGACCCGCAGCTTCATGCTGGAGCAGCTGAATTCCGAATACATCACCACCGCGCGGGTCAAGGGCCTGTCGGAATGGACGGTGATCTGGCGCCACGCCTTCCGCAATATCCGCATCCAGCTCATCACCGTGATCGCGTTGGCCTATGCCAACCTGCTCGAAGGCTCGGTGCTGACCGAGATCATCTTTGCCTGGCCCGGCATCGGCCAGTACATCACCACCTCGCTGCTCGCCAATGACATGAATTCGGTGCTGGGCGGCACGGTGGTGATCGGCACGATCTTCGTGGCGCTGAACATCTTCTCCGACCTGCTCTACCGTTTCTTCGATCCGAGGGCCAAATGAGCGATACGTCTCTCCGCGCCTGGCTTCTGGCCGACGCCCCCGCCTCGCGCGCCCAGGCGCGCGCCGCCGCCTGGTATGCGGGCTGGCTGAAACTGCGCGGCAACACGCTGGCCATGGCCGGGCTGGTGGTGCTGGTTCTGCTGATCCTCGCCGCCCTCCTGGCACCGCTGCTGGCCACACAAGACCCGTTCGTGCAGGATCTCGGCGCGCGGCTGAAACCGCCGGGCTGGGAAGGCCATATCTTCGGCACCGACAGTCTCGGGCGGGATATCTGGTCGCGCATCGTCTATGGCGCCCGCATCTCGCTCTATATCGTTGCGCTGGTGGCGCTGGTGGCGCCGCTTCTGGGGCTGATTATCGGCACCGTGGCGGGCTATATGGGCGGCATCATCGACGTGGCGCTGATGCGCTTCACCGATATCTTCCTCGCCTTCCCCCGGCTGATCCTGGCGCTGGCCTTCGTCGCGGCCCTGGGCGCGGGGATCGAGAACGCGGTGCTGGCGATCTCGCTCACCGCCTGGCCGCCCTATGCGCGGATCGCGCGGGCCGAGACGCTGACCATCCGCAATTCCGATTTCATCCACGCCATCAAGCTTCAGGGCGCTGGGCCGCTGCGCATCATCACGCGCCATGTCTGGCCGCTCTGCATCTCCAGCCTGGTGATCCGCGTCACCCTCGACATGGCGGGCATCATCCTGACCGCCGCCGGGCTCGGCTTCCTCGGCCTCGGCGCGCAGCCGCCCTCGCCGGAATGGGGTGCCATGGTCTCGGAGGGGCGCAAATACATCCTCGATTACTGGTGGGTCGCCACCATCCCGGGGCTTGCCATCTTCACCATCTCGCTTGCCTTCAACCTGCTGGGCGACGGGCTGCGCGACGTGCTCGATCCCAAGGAGGCCGGACAATGACCCCTCCCCCGGCCCGCCACGTCTTCTCTTTGCAAATACGCACCGGCCCGACAGCGGCCAGAGGCGCGCCATGACCAGTCTTCTCGACGTCGAAAACCTCCGCGTCACCTTCCCCACCCGCTCCGGCAGTTTCGAGGCGGTGCGCGGCATCTCCTTCTCGCTCGGGCGCGAACGCCTCGGCATCGTGGGCGAGAGCGGCTCCGGCAAATCCATGACCGGTCGCGCCATCCTGAAGCTCATCCGCAAACCCGGCATCGTCACCGCCGACCGCATGCAGATGGGCGGCACCGATCTGCTCACCGCCTCGGAACGCGAGATGCGCAGGATCCGCGGGCGCCATGCCTCGATGATCATGCAGGATCCGAAATTCTCGCTGAACCCGGTGATGACCGTGGGCAGCCAGATCACCGAGGCGCTGCTCACCCACGAGAAACTCTCCCGTGCCGAGGCGCGCAAACGCGCCGTCGCCATGCTCGACGCGGTGGCGATCCGCGATCCAGAGCGGGTGATGTCGCTCTACCCACATGAGGTCTCGGGCGGCATGGGTCAGCGCATCATGATCGCCATGATGCTGATCCCCAATCCCGAGATCCTGATCGCCGACGAGCCGACCTCCGCGCTCGACGTGTCGGTGCAGCTCCAGGTGCTGGAGATCATGGACAAGCTGGTGACCGACCGTGGCATGGGGCTGATCTTCATCAGCCACGACCTCAATCTCGTGTCGAATTTCTGCGACCGCATCCTGATCATGTACGCGGGCCGCATCGTCGAGGTCTGTCAGGCTGGCAAACTGCACGAGGCGAAACACCCCTATACGATAGGCCTGCTGAATTCCGTGCCCGATCTCGAACATCCCCGCCCGCGCCTCGACGCGCTGCAACGCGATCCCGCCTGGCGTGAGGCCCCTTCCGTGAGCGCGCTGACATGAGTGCCATCGAGATCCGCGACCTCTCGGTCTATTTCGGCGAAGGCGCCGAGCAGATGCGTGCCGTGAAATCCGCGAACTTCACCGTGGCCGAGGGAGAAAGCTTCGGCCTCGTGGGCGAATCCGGCTCGGGCAAATCCACCGTGCTGCGCGCCATCGCCGGGCTGGTCGACAGCTGGACCGGCGAGATGTCGGTGCTGGGCACGCCGCTCGGCCGCAAGCGCGCGCCGGCCTTCTTCAAGCAGGTGCAGATGGTGTTTCAGGACCCCTACGCCTCGCTGCACCCGCGCCATACGGTCG
Source organism: Salipiger abyssi (assembly GCF_017311415.1). Classification (GTDB taxonomy): domain Bacteria; phylum Pseudomonadota; class Alphaproteobacteria; order Rhodobacterales; family Rhodobacteraceae; genus Salipiger; species Salipiger abyssi_A. Next base: position 95,979 of record NZ_JAEKIS010000005.1, read on the forward strand.
ACCGGGTGCTGGGCGAGGTGCTGAAACTGCACGGGTTTTCCGATATCGACGCGCGCATCGACAGGCTGCTCGACGATGTCGGGCTCGGCAAGGGCTTCCGCTTCCGCTACCCGCACCAGCTGTCCGGCGGCCAGCGCCAGCGCGTCGCCATCGCCCGCGCGCTCGCGCCCGAGCCGCGCATCGTGCTGCTCGACGAGCCGACCTCGGCGCTCGATGTGTCGGTACAGGCGGAGATTCTCAACCTGCTCTCGGATCTGCGCGCCGAGCGTGGGCTCACCTATCTGATGGTGAGCCACGATCTCGGCGTGATCGGCCATATGTGCGACCGCATCGCGGTGATGCAGCATGGCGAGATCGTCGAGCTGCTGGATGTGGAGAAGATGCGCGCGCTTCAGGCCGAGCACGCCTATACGCGGCACCTGCTCGACAGCTCGATCCGCAGCGTGCGCGAGATCTCCTGACCGCGCACCCGGCCGTGATGGACGGCCTGCCTCCGGCGGGGAATATTTATGGCCAATGGAAACAGGCTGCCGCGCGCGAGGCGCCCCATGTTTCCATTGGCCCCAAATATCCCGGAGGTGAAGCGCGCCCCGGCGCGCGAAGGGGGCAGCGCCCCCTCCCTTTTCTCAGCCGGCCTTGCGCAGTTCCGGCGCCACCTTCGTGCCCAGAACCTCGATGGCCTTGAGCATTTCCGCATGCTCGATCACCCCGATCGCCATCTGCATCGACACCCGGTCGAAGCCCAGATCCTCGCGCAGCCCGAGGATCTTGTCGACGATCTGCGCGGGCGAGCCGACGAACTGCGCGCCTTCGGGGCTCATGGCGGCGTCGAACTGCGCGCGGCTCTGCGGGCCCCAGCCGCGCTCGCGCCCGAGCTGGTCCATCACCGCCTTCTGCGCCGGGAAGAACAGATCCGCCGCGCGCTTGCCGTCCTCGCCCACGAAACCGTGCACGTTGAGCGAGACCCGCGCTTTCTCCGCATGGCCCGATTCCGCCGCCGCGCGACGATAGAGATCGGCCAGAGGCGCAAAACGGCGCGGCTCGCCGCCGATGATCGCCAGCGCCAGCGGCAGGCCCAGCGCGCCGGCGCGCACCATGCTTTGCGGCGTGCCGCCCGCCGCGATCCAGACCGGCAGCGCGCCGTTCACAGGGCGCGGATAGATGCCCAGCCCCTCGACCGCCTGCGTATGCGTCGTGCCCGGCCAGCTCAGCCGCTCGCGCGCGTTGATCGCCAGCAGCATCGCCAGCTTTTCCTCGAAAAGCGCGTCGTAATCGCCCAGATCGTAGCCGAAAAGCGGGAAGCTCTCGATGAAGCTGCCGCGCCCGACCATCAGCTCGGCGCGCCCGCCCGACAGGTTGTCGAGCGTCGCGAACTGTTCGAAAACCCGCACCGGATCGTCCGAACTCAGCACCGTGACCGCCGAGCTCAGCCTTATGCGCCCGGTGACCGAGGCCGCCGCCGCCAGCACCGTGGCGGGGGAGGAGACCACGTAATTTGGCCGGTGATGCTCGCCAAGGCCGAAGAGATCCAGCCCGACCTCGTCGGCCAGCCGGATTTCCTCGAGCAGATCCGACAGGCGCCGGCGCGCGTCGATGCGCTCGCCGGTGGCCGGGTTGGTCCCGAGATCGCCGAATGTGTACAGTCCGATTTCCATGCGCGTGCTCCGTTCTTTGCCCCCAACCTAGCGCCGCCCGCGCGGGCCGAAAGCCCCCCGCGCCGCACAAACGCTGTGCGCCCGCTTGCAAATCGCAGCGCACTCCGCATTCTGGGGCGTAACCGGAGAGGGAGCCAGGGTATGACCAGAACAGCCGCGCCGAGGATGCGGGTGGCGCGACAGGACGAGGTCGCGCTGATGCTCGACTGGGCGGCGGCGGAAGGCTGGAATCCCGGGCGCGACGACGCGGCGGCGTTTCATGCCGCCGATCCGGAGGGGTTTTTCCTTGCCGAGTGCGACGGCGCGCCGGTGGCGGCGATCTCGGTGGTCAACCACTCCGACAGCTTCGCCTTTCTCGGGCTCTATCTCTGCCGGCCCGAGTGGCGCGGGCGCGGCGTGGGGTTTGCGCTCTGGCAGTACGCGCTGGCGCATGCGGACACACGCACGATCGGGCTCGACGGGGTGGCCGAGCAGCAGGAGAATTACGCCCGCTCGGGCTTTGTGCTGACAGGCAGCACCACGCGGCTGGAGGGCCTGGCCGCAGCGCCTGCGCCGATGCGCGCCGCCGCGATGGACGACCTGCCGGCGCTTGCGGCGCTGGACAGAGCCGCCAATGGCATCGCGCGCCCGCGCTTTCTGAGCGCCTGGCTCGCCCCGTGTGCCACCCGGCGCAGCGTTGTGCTGGACGGCGCACAGGGGCCGGCGGGGTTTGCCACCGCAAGGCTCTGCCGCGAGGGCTGCAAGGTCGGACCGGTGGTGGCGCCCGCTCTCGACGCGGCGCTGGCGCTCGCCGATGCGGCGGCGGGAGCGGTGGGTGCTGAGCGCTATATCGTCGATGTGCCCGGCCCGCAGCCGGGCTTTCGCGCGGCGCTGGAGGCGCGCGGCTTTGCTGCCACCTTCGCCACCGCCCGGATGTATCGTGGCACGCCGCCCGACAGCGCACCGACGCTCTTTGCCCCCGCGACGCTGGAGCTCGGCTGACAGCGTCTACGCCCAAAAAACAGGCAGCCCGCCCAGAGAACGGGCGACATGACCGGGCACGGCTTTACTTCACACCGAAAGCTTGCTGTTGCTGGCCGCATGAGTGCCGCGCTTTCGATCATCGTCGTAGAACCGGACCGTGACCGCGCCATGCTGATCGTCGACAGCCTGCGCGAAGCGGGCGAGTACGAGATTCACGTCATTTCCGAACCCACCGGCCTGGCCCGCAGGATCCAGGCGCTGATGCCGGATGTGGTGCTGATCGACATCGAGAGCCCCTCGCGCGACATGCTGGAGGAGCTGGCGCTGGCCTCGGGCCCGCTGGAGCGCCCGGTGGCGATGTTCGTCGACCGTGACGATGCCGGGCTGACCGATGCCGCCATCGAGGCCGGGGTCTCGGCCTATGTGGTCGACGGGATGCAGCCGCAGCGGGTGAAGCCGATCATGGATGCGGCCATCGCGCGGTTCCGCATGTTCCAGCGCATGCGCACCGAGCTTGCCGAGACCAAGCGCGCGCTGGAGGAACGCAAGATGATCGACCGCGCCAAGGGTATGCTGATGAAGGCGCGCGGCGTCGACGAGGACGAGGCCTATGCGCTCTTGCGCAAGACCGCGATGGATCAGGGACGGCGCGTCGCGGAGGTGGCGGCGGCGCTGGTGACGGCGGCGGGGCTGCTGGGATGATCGCCGCGACACTCTCGGTCGGCTTTTTGCCGCTGGTGGATGCGGCGCCGCTGATCGTGGCGCATGAGATGGGCTTTGCCGCCGAGGAAAGCATCGCCATCGAGCTGCGCCGCGCGCCCTCCTGGTCCTCGGTGCGCGACATGCTCAGCTTTGGCCGGGTCGAGGCGGCGCATATGCTCTCGCCGGTGCCAGTGGCCGCCGCGCTGGGGCTGGGCGGCACCGGCACGCCGCTGTCGGCGGTCTCGGTGCTCTCGGCCAATGGCGATGTCATCGGGGTCAGCAACGAGCTCGCCGCGCGGATGCGCGAAGGCGGGCACGATTTCGCCTTCAACGACGCGCGCGCGGCGGGCGCCGCGCTCATTACGCATGCCGCCCGCCCGCTGCGGCTGGGCGTGCCCTTCCCCTTCTCGATGCACGCGGAGCTGCTTTATTACTGGCTCTCCGCCCTCGGCCTGCCGGCGCCGCAAAGCGTCGATATCCGCACCGTACCGCCCTCGCTCATGGCCGATGCGCTGGAGGCGGGCGAGATCGATGCGTTTTGCGTCGGCGAGCCCTGGGGCTCGATGGCGGTGGAGAACGGCGTCGGCACGCTGCTGCTGCCGGGCAATGCGATCTGGCGCTTTTCGCCGGAAAAGGTGCTGGCGGTGCGCAGCGACTGGGCCGATGCCGAGCCCGAGCTGATGGGCCGGCTGATCCGCGCGGTCTGGCGCGCCGGGCGCTGGCTGGCCGAGCCGGGCTCGCCGATGCTGGCCGCCGAGCTGCTGAGCCGCTCGCAATATCTCGACCTGCCCCCCGAAATCCTCGACCGAGCGCTGACCGGGCGGCTGGTGATCTCGCCCCAGGGCGAGGAGCGCACGGTGCCCGGGTTTGTCGAATTCCACCACAACGCCGCCACTTTCCCCTGGCGCAGCCAGGCGGAATGGATCGGTCTACAGCTCGCAGCGCGCACCGGGCTCGACCGTGCCACCGCCGCGCGCAGCGCCGCGTCGGTGTTCCGCAGCGATATCTACCGCGCCGCGCTGGCCCCGACCCGGGCCGAACTGCCGGGTGCCTCGGCAAAACGCGAGGGCGCGCTCGACGCCCCCACCGCCGTACCCGGCGCCTCCGGGCATCTGACGCTTGGGCCGGATTCGTTTTTCGATGGCCGGATTTTTGAGCCCAGCCAGAGTTGACGCCCAGTAATTGTGCAGATGCAGCGTCAGGATTTGACCACCCGGTCAAAGGTGCCGGATTCCTACAAAATATAATTGCGCGGCGGGGCGAGTCTGCGTCATAGACCTCTCACGACACCGGCAATGGCGCCTGTGTCCCGAATTTCTCCCAGCGTTTGGGATCTATGAGCAAAGCCGCTCGACTGCTGCGACATCCGTCGCGGTGAGTCAGCGGCTTTTTTGTTTTGCCCGATCGCAACCGGGCGCATCACCAAAGGGACGGACCGACAGAATGAAGAACCTTCTCCTCACGCTCTCCGCCACGACGGCACTTGCTTCTCCCCTGCTGGCGCAGGATCTCGAAAAGGACGAACTGACCTTCGGCTTCATCAAGCTGACCGATATGGCGCCGCTCGCGGTAGCATATGAGAACGGCTATTTCCTTGATGAAGGCCTGTTCGTCACGCTGGAGGCACAGGCCAATTGGAAGGTGCTGCTCGACGGCGTGATCGGCGGCCAGCTCGACGGCGCGCATATGCTGGCCGGCCAGCCGCTCGCGGCGACCATCGGCTACGGCACCGAGGCGCATATCATCACCCCGTTCTCGATGGACCTGAACGGCAACGGTATCACCGTTTCGAACGCCGTCTGGGAAGAGATGAAGCCCAACATCCCCACCAATGCCGATGGGCTGCCGCAGCACCCGATCAGTGCCTCGGCCCTGAAGCCGGTGGTGGAAAAGTACAAATCCGAGGGCAAGCCCTTCAACATGGGCATGGTGTTCCCGGTCTCGACCCACAATTACGAGCTGCGCTACTGGCTCGCCGCCGGCGGGCTGGAGCCGGGCTATTACTCGCCTGAGAACGTCACTGGCCAGATCGGCGCCGACGTGCTGCTCTCGGTGACCCCGCCGCCGCAAATGCCCGCCACGCTCGAAGCCGGCACGATCTATGGCTATTGCGTGGGCGAGCCGTGGAACCAGGCTGCGGTGTTCAAGGGCATCGGCGTGCCGGTGATCACCGATTACGAGCTTTGGAAGAACAATCCCGAAAAGGTCTTCGGCATCACCGCCGAGTTTGCGGAAGAGTATCCCAACACCACCAAGGCCGTGGTCAAGGCGCTGATCCGCGCGGCGATGTGGCTCGACGAGAACGACAACGCCAACCGTATGGAAGCGGTCGAGATGCTGTCGCAGCCGGAATACGTGGGTGCGGATGCCGAGGTGATCGCCAACTCGATGACCGGCACCTTCGAATACGAAAAAGGCGACAAGCGTGAAGTGCCCGATTTCAACGTGTTCTTCCGCTACAACGCCACTTATCCCTATTACTCCGATGCGGTCTGGTATCTGACCCAGATGCGCCGCTGGGGCCAGATCCCCGAGGCGAAGTCCGACAGCTGGTACGATGAGGTGGCAAAGTCGGTCTACAAGCCCGAGATCTATCTCGAAGCCGCCCGAGCCCTGGTCGACGAGGGGCTCGCCGATGAGGCCGATTTCCCCTGGGACAGCGACGGCTACAAGGCCGCCACCCCCGCCGAGGACGTGATCGACGGCATCGCCTATGACGGCCGCCAGCCCAACGCCTATCTCGAAAGCCTGCCGATTGGCCTGAAAGGCGAGCAAAAGGTCGTCGGCACCGAGATCGAAGGCTGATTTCGCTTCCCGGTTGCGCCTGCAAGGGCGCAGCCTAGGGGAACTGAAGATAAGCGACAGATATATCTTCTGTCGCCGTCCCCTCCCCGAGACAGACGACGGGACGGCGGGCGGGGCGAGGTTTCCAGCGGAAACGAGCGCCCGCCCCCCGAACCGATCCATCCAACCCCGAGGACTCCTCAGATGACAACCGTCGATCCCGAATACGCCCGTGAAGCAGAACGCGACGCCCGCCGGGCCCGCCTCTTCACCCGCATCAACAAGGCCGACGCCTGGTTTCAGGTCCTCGGTCTCGCCTGGCTCACTCCGATCCTGAAAGCCGCCGCCGGCGACAACCCGCGCGCCCAGATGAAGGATATCTGGCGCCTGCTCGGCGTCCCGCTGCTGGCAATCGCGGGCTTCCTGCTGCTCTGGGGCACGCTGGCGCCCCGGGTCGAGACCTCGCTCGGCGCGGTGCCCGGCCCCGCCCAGGTCTGGGAAGAGGCGGTCAACCTGCACGAGGACGCACAGGCCAAGGCCGCCAAGAAGGAAAAATTCGAGGCGATGGTGGCCAAGCGCAACGACAAGCTCATCGCCGAGGGTCGTGCCGACGAGGTCAAGACCATCGCCTATACCGGCGCGCCGAGCTATTACGAGCAGATCTGGACCTCGATCAGGACGGTGTTCTTCGGCTTCCTGATCGGCTCCGCCGTGGCGATCCCGCTGGGCATTCTTGCCGGCCTCTCGCCCTATGCCAATTCCGCCATCAACCCGCTGGTGCAGATCTTCAAGCCGGTCTCGCCGCTGGCCTGGCTGCCCATCGTGACGATGATCATCTCGGCGGCGGTGGCGACCAATGACGGGCTCTTTTCCAAGTCCTTCCTGATCTCGGCCATCACCGTGACGCTGTGCTCGCTCTGGCCGACGCTGATCAACACCGCGCTCGGCGTGGCCTCCATCGACAAGGATCTGGTCAACGTCTCCAAGGTTCTGAAAATGAACACCTGGACCAAGATCACCAAGCTGGTGCTGCCCTCGGCCCTGCCGCTCATCTTCACCGGCTTGCGCCTGTCGCTCGGCGTGGGCTGGATGGTGCTGATCGCCGCCGAGATGCTCGCCCAGAACCCCGGCCTCGGCAAGTTCGTCTGGGACGAGTTCCAGAACGGCAGCTCCAGCTCGCTCGCCAAGATCATGGTCGCGGTCTTCACCATCGGCATCATCGGCTTCCTGCTGGATCGCGTGATGTACGCCCTGCAATCGCTCTTCACCTTCTCGAACAACCGATGACCGGCGCTCAAGCAGCGAAGCGGTAGCGCGACAAACCCAGCGCTCAAGCAGCGCAGCGGTAGCGCGACAAACCCAGCGCTCAAGTAGCGAAGCGGTAGCGCAGAAAGGAAAGACATCATGAGCATTCTCAAGTTCGACAATGTCTCCAAGAGCTTCGGCACCGGCCTTCACGAGAACAAGGTGCTGAAGGGGATCGACCTCGACGTGCAGGAAGGCGAGTTCCTCGTCCTCCTCGGCTTCTCGGGATCGGGCAAGACGACGCTGATCAACCTGATGGCCGGGCTCGAAAAGCCCACCAAGGGCAAGGTCACCTTCAAGGGCGCCGAGATCGAGGGGCCCGGCCCCGAGCGCGGCGTGATCTTCCAGAACTACTCGCTGATGCCCTGGCTCACGGTCAACGGCAATGTGCAGCTGGCGCTGGACTCGGTCTTCCCGCAGATGTCCAAGGCCGAGAAGACCGAAACGGTGGCGAAATACGTCACGATGGTCGGGCTCAGCCACGCCACCACCCGCCGCCCGGCGGAGCTTTCGGGCGGTATGCGCCAACGGGTGAACGTCGCCCGTGCGCTGGCGATGAACCCCGAAATGCTGCTGCTGGACGAGCCGCTCTCGGCGCTCGACGCGCTGACCCGCGCCAACCTTGCCGACGAGATCGAGGCGATCTGGAACCAAGACAAGAAGACCTGCGTGCTGATCACCAATGACGTGGACGAGGCGATCATACTCGCCGACCGCATCATCGCGCTCAATCCCGACGGCACCCTTGGCGAAGAGTTCAGGGTCACGCTGCCCCGTCCCCGCGACCGGGGCGAGATGAACCATAACGACGAGTTCAAGCGCCTGCGCGCCGCCGTCACCACCTATCTGATGGACGTGGGCATCGAAGCCAAGGCCGAGGGCACTCACTCCCTGCCCGACATCACGCCGATCCACGGCGCGGCCTCCGACCTGCCCGCCGCGGTTCAGGACGCCTCGGGCAGCACCCGCGAGGACCGCTTTCTCGACTTTTCGCAGCTGCACAAGGTCTATCCGACGCCCAAGGGGCCTCTCACCGTGGTGGAGGATTTCAACCTCAAGATGGACAAGGGCGAGTTCATCTCGCTGATCGGCCACTCGGGCTGCGGCAAATCCACCGTGCTGACCATGGCCGCCGGTCTCAACAGCATCTCCAAGGGCGTCATCAACCTCGACGGTCGCGCCGTGCTGGGCGCCGACCCGGAGCGTGCCGTGGTGTTCCAGTCGCCCAACCTCTTCCCCTGGCTCACCGCGCGCGAGAACTGCGCCATCGGGGTCGACAAGGTCTACCCGCGCGCCTCCCAGGCCGAGCGGCAGGAGATCGTGGAATACTATCTCGAACGCGTGGGCCTCGCCGATGCGATGGACCGGGGCGCGGCGGATATGTCGAACGGCATGAAACAGCGCGTCGGCATCGCCCGCGCCTTCGCCCTCTCACCCAAGCTGCTGCTGCTCGACGAGCCCTTCGGCATGCTCGACAGCCTCACCCGCTGGGAGCTTCAGGAGGTGCTGATGGAGGTGTGGAGCCGCACCAAGGTCACCGCGATCTGCGTCACCCACGATGTGGACGAGGCGATCCTGCTGGCCGACCGCGTGGTGATGATGACCAACGGCCCGCAGGCCACCATCGGCAAGATCGTCGATGTCGACCTGCCCCGCCCGCGCACCCGCAAGGCCCTGCTCGAACACCCCGATTACTACCTCTACCGCGAGCAGGTGCTGAACTTCCTCGAGGAATACGAGCACGGCAAGCACGGGAAATCCGGGGCCAAAGCCGAAAAGAAGAAAGCCGCCTGAAAGGCAGGCGCCCCGGCACCGGGGCGCGACCCAACGCAACCTCTCCATCGCGCTTGAAAGGGAGGCAATAAAATGGACACTGTCGTGGACGCCCCCACCAAAACCTTCATTCAGGTCACCGAGATCTGGGTGCCCGAGGCCGACCGGCTGGTTCTGGCGGAGGGCAATTACGGCGGGCTCGCCGCCTTCGAGGAGGCCACCCGCGCCATCAGCTTCGGCAAGGGCGAGGGCCTGCCGGGCAAGGCCTGGGCCGAAGAGCGCCCCGTCGTGCTCAAGGGCTTCGATGGCAGCTATTTCAAGCGCATCGAGGCCGCTGCCGAGGCCGGGCTGACCAGCGCCGTGGCGATCCCGGTCTTTGACGACGCCACGCTCAAGGCCGTGCTCGTGGTGCTCTGCGGCGATGACGAGACCCGCACCGGCGCCATCGAGGTCTGGCACGAGGAAGACGGGCTGATGATGCTGGATGACGGCTATTACGGCGCCGCCAGGCATTTCGAATGGGTCAGCCAGCACACGCATTTCCCGCGCGGCCAGGGTCTGCCCGGCGGGGTCTGGTCGGCCAACACGCCGATGCTGTTTCGCGATCTCGGCTCGGGCTACCGCTTTATCCGCGCCGACAGCGCCGGCAAGGCGGGGCTCACCACCGGGCTCGGCCTGCCGATCCCGGTGCCGCAGGACAAGACCTTTGTGCTCACCCTGCTTTCGGCACGCGGCACCCCCATCGCCCGGCGTTTCGAGATGTGGGACGCCCGCCCGGTCAAGGTCGGCAAGGAAACCGCCGCGATCCTCGCCGACGGCATCTGCGAACGCGACGGCCCGCTCTGGACCGACGACACCCAGCAGGAGCCGCGCCGGGTCACTGCCCATCAGGGCAATATCGGCAAGGTGCTGGCCACCGGCCTGCCGCTTGTCGCCAGCGGCAAACCCTCGCTGACCGAGGGCTATGACAGCATGGTCGCGCTGCCGATCTACGACGACGGCGCGATCTCCCACATCATCGCCTGGTATTGCTGAGAGGACATGAGGATGCAGAAACTCGTCGTCATCGGAGCGGGCATGGCCACGGGCCGGATGCTCGAACATCTGCGGGACACCGATCCCGGCGCCTACGAGATCACGCTGTTCAACGCCGAACCGCGCGGCAATTACAACCGCATCATGCTGAGCCCGGTGCTCTCGGGCGAGAAGAGCTTTGCCGAAATCGTCACCCATGACGAGGGCTGGTATGCCGACAATGCCATCACCTGCCGCTTTGGCGAAAAGGTTCTGAGCGTCGACACAGAGCGCAAGGTGGTGACCGGAGAACAGGGCGAGGTTGCTTATGACAAGCTGGTCTTCGGCACCGGGTCGTCGGCCTTCATCATCCCCGTGCCCGGGCACGACCTGCCCGGCGTCGTGGCCTTCCGCGATCTGGAGGACACCACGGCGATGACCGAGGCCGCAGGCAAACCCGGCGCGCGCGCCGTGGTGATCGGCGGCGGCCTGCTGGGGCTCGAAGCGGCGGCGGCGCTGCGACTGCGCGGCATGGAGGTGACGGTGCTGCACATCGCCTCGCACCTGATGGAGCGCCAGCTCGATCCCGCCGCCGGCTACCTGCTCAAGAAGGATCTGGAAAAGCGCGGCATCGAGGTGCTCCTCGAAGCCTCCACCAAGGAGATCGTGGGCAACGGTCGCGCCGAACAGGTAAATCTTGCCGACGGCACCGAACTGCCCTGCGATATCGTGGTGATGGCCGTGGGCATCCGCCCCGCCGTGACACTGGCGCAGGAAGCGGGCGTCGCCTGCGGCCGCGCCATCAAGGTCGATGCGCAGATGCGGACCGAAACCCCCGATGTCTTTGCCGTCGGCGAATGCGTCGAGTTCGAGGGCAATCTCTTTGGCCTCGTCGCGCCGCTTTACGATCAGGCCAAGGTGCTGGCCAAGACCCTGCTGGGCGAGGACACGAGTTTCGCCATGCGCGAGCTGTCGACCAAGCTCAAGGTCACCGGCTGCGACCTGTTCTCGGCGGGCGATTTTGCCGAAGGCGAGGGCCGCGAGGACATCGTCTTCCGCGATCCGGCACGCGGCATCTACAAGCGGCTGGTCATCGAGGACGAAAGGCTCATCGGCGCGGTGATGTATGGCGACACCGCCGATGGCAACTGGTTCTTTGGCCTGATCAAGGACGGCACCGATATCTCCGAAATGCGCGAGACGCTGATCTTTGGCCCGGCCTATCAGGGAGGCAGCTCCGTGGACCCTCTCTCAGCCGTTGCAGCATTGCCGCCTGATGCGGAGATCTGCGGCTGCAACGGCGTGTGCAAGGGCGATATCGTGGCGGCCATCGAAGGCGGCGCCACCGATCTGGGCGCGGTGCGCGCGATCACCAAGGCGAGCAATTCCTGCGGTACCTGCACGGGGCTGGTGGAACAGGTGCTGTCGGTCACGCTGGGCGACGATTTCGTGCTGCCCACGGCGCAACCGGTCTGCGGCTGCACCGATCTCACCCATGAGGATGTGCGCCGGCTGATCAAGGCGCAGGAACTGAAATCTCAGGAAGCGGTCTGGCAGGAATTGGGCTGGAAAACCCGCAACGGCTGCCATGTCTGCCGCCCGGCGGTGAACTTTTACCTGCTGGCGGACTGGCCGCTCGACTATCGCGACGACCCGCAAAGCCGTTTCGTCAACGAGCGCAACCACGCCAATATCCAGAAGGACGGCACCTATTCGGTGATGCCCCGCATGTGGGGCGGCATGACCACGCCCGAGGAACTGATCGCCATTGCCAGAGCAGCGGAGAAATACGGCGCTACGGTGAAGGTCACCGGCGGCCAGCGCATCGACCTGCTGGGCATCAGGAAAGAGGATCTGCCGGCGATCTGGCACGATCTGAACGAGGCCGGCATGGTCTCGGGTCACGCCTATACCAAGGGGCTGCGCACGGTGAAGACCTGCGTCGGCTCCGACTGGTGCCGCTTTGGCACGCAGGACAGCACGGGGCTCGGCATCAAGCTGGAGAAGAAACTCTGGGGCAGCTGGACGCCGCACAAGGTCAAGCTCGGCGTCTCGGGCTGTCCGCGCAACTGCGCCGAGGCGACCTGCAAGGATGTCGGCATCATCTGTGTGGACAGCGGCTATCAGATCGGTGTCGGCGGCGCCGCCGGCATGGATGTGAAGGAGGTAGAGCGGCTTGTGGACGTGAAGACCGAGGCGGAGGCCATCGAATGGACCACCGCCTTTGTCCAGCTCTACCGCGAGCACGCCAAGTATCTCGACCGCCCCTATAAGTGGGTGGCCAAGGTCGGGCTCGACTGGGTCAAGGAGGTGCTCTCTGACGCCGCCGAGCGCACCGCGCTGGTCGAACGTTTCGACGTCAGCCAGAGCGTCTATCAGAAAGACCCCTGGGCCGAGCGGGCGGAACCGGAGGCGGCACGCCGCTTCCAGCCGCTGGCCGATCTCACCGCACAGGCGGCGGAATGAACGCCGCCGCCCCCCGCCCCGGATCTGTCCCGGGGCCTCACCCCTCTCCTGCCCCTTGGCACAGGCGGCCCCGGGTCGCGCCCGGGGCGGGACATACCGCAACCCAACCGGAGGCGCTCGCATGAGCTGGATCGACATCGGACATATCGAAGACGTGCCGCTGCGCGGGGCGCGGCTGGTCAAGACCGCAGTGGGCTGCGTCGCGGTGTTCCGCACCGACGAGACGGAGGTCTTTGCCGCTTCCAACACCTGCCCGCACAAGCAGGGCCCGCTCTCGGAAGGCATCGTGCATGGCCACAAGGTCACCTGCCCGCTGCACAACTGGGTGTTCGACCTGAACACCGGCGAGGCGCAGGGCGCCGACGAGGGCCGCATCGCCACCTATCCGGTGCGGCTCGAAGACGGGCGCATCCTGCTCGACGGCGACTCGGTCGCCAAGCGGAGTGCCGCGTGATGAAAGACGACAGGGTTTGCGAAATCCGCTCCACCTGCCCCTATTGCGGCGTGGGGTGCGGCGTCTGCCTGAGCGCCGATGCGGCGGGCGGGCTCGAGGTGCGGGGCGACCCGGATCATCCGGCGAATTTCGGCAAGCTCTGTTCCAAGGGCTCCGCCCTTGGCGAAACCGTCGGCCTTGAGGGCCGCCTGCTGGCCCCGCGCGTGGGCGGCACCGACACCGACTGGGACAGCGCCCTGTCGCTGGTCGCTAGCCGGTTCAAGGAGACAATCGCGCAGCACGGGCCGGAGAGCGTGGGCTTCTACGTCTCCGGCCAATTGCTGACCGAGGATTACTATGTCGCCAACAAGCTGATGAAAGGCTATATCGGCGCGGCGAATATCGACACGAATTCAAGGCTCTGCATGGCCTCCACCGTGGCGGGGCACAGGCGGGCCTTCGGCACGGATACCGTGCCCGGCAGCTATGAGGATCTCGAAGAGGCCGACTTGGTGGTTCTGGTGGGCAGCAATCTGGCCTGGTGCCACCCGGTGCTCTACCAGCGCATCCTGCGCGCCCGCAAAAAGCGCCCGGAGATGAAACTGGTGGTCATCGATCCGCGCCGCACCGCGAGCTGCGACGGCGCCGACATGCATCTGGCGCTGAAAGCGGGGACCGACGCGGCGCTCTTCAACGGGCTGCTCTGCGCCATCCATGACGCGGGCGCCGTCGACAAGCGCTTTGTCACCCATGTGAACGGGTTCGACGAAACGCTCGCCGCCGCCTCCAGCGACCGCGACGCGGTGACCGGGCTTTCCGACGCCGAGCTGAGCGCCTTCTACGATCTCTGGATCCGCACGGAAAAGGTGGTCACCGTGTTCAGCCAGGGGGTCAACCAGTCCTCCTCCGGCACCGACAAGGTGAATGCGATCCTCAACTGTCACCTCGCCACCGGACGGATCGGTCTGCCCGGCATGGGGCCGTTCTCGGTCACCGGCCAGCCCAACGCCATGGGCGGGCGCGAGGTCGGTGGGCTTGCCAATATGCTGGCCTGCCATCTGGAGCTGGAAAACGCCGATCACCGCGCGGCGGTGCATGAATTCTGGGGCTCGCCGCAGATCGCCCAAGGGCCGGGGCTAAAGGCCGTCGAGATGTTCCGTGCCGCGGGCGAGGGCCGGATCAAGGCGCTGTGGATCATCCACACCAACCCCGCCGTCTCGATGCCCGATGCCGATGCGGTGCGCCAAGCGATTGCCGATTGCGAGTTTGTCGTCGTGTCCGACATCACCGCCGAGACCGACACCGCGCGGCTCGCCGACGTGCTGCTGCCCGCCACCGCCTGGGGCGAAAAGGAGGGCACGGTCACCGGCTCGGACCGGCTCATCAGCCGCCAGCGCGCCGCTCTGCCCGCGCCGGGGCAGGCCCGGCCCGACTGGGATATTCTCGCTGAGGTGGGCCGCCGCATGGGCTGGTACGAGGCCTTCGACTACGCCTCGCCCGCCGAGATCTTTTGCGAATATGCGGCGCTGTCGGGCGTCGCGGGCAAGCTGGGGCGTGATTTCGATATTTCGGGAAAGGCCGAAATGGACGACCGCGCCTATGACGCGATGGCCCCCTTCCACTGGCCGCAGAGCGCCGAACGCCAGGGCGGACGCTTCTTTGCCGACGGCAAGTTCTACCACCCCGACGGCAAGGCCCGCATGGTGCCGGTGCGCTACCGCCCGCCCGAGGCGAAACAGGCGCCGCGCTACCCGTTCCGCTTCAACACCGGGCGCATCCGCGACCAGTGGCATACGATGACCCGCACCGCACGCTCGCCGCGTCTGGCGGCGCATCTGGCCGAGCCCTTCCTCGATCTGCATCCCGGCGATGCCGCCCGGCTGGGGATCTCGCATGCCGATCTCGTGCGCGTCGAGAGCCCCGAGGGCCGTGCCATCCTGCGCGCGCGGCTCACCGATGCGCAGCAGCCGGGCGATGTCTTTGCGCCGATGCACTGGACCGGCGAGACCGCGCCCTGCGCCCGCGTCGATGCGCTGGTGGCGGCGGTGACCGACCCCGTTTCGGGTCAACCCGAAAGCAAGGCCAGCGTCGTGGCGGTGACGAAATTCCAGGCCGCCTGGTACGGGTTCGCCGTCTCCTCGCGCGCCATGATCCCGCGCAGCGCGTACTGGGCGCGGGCGCGCACCCGGGCGGGCTGGCGCGCCGAGCTTGCGGGCAGCACGCAGCCGGAGGACTGGGAGGCGGAGGCGCGCGCGCTTTTCGGGCTGCCCGACGCGGAGGTTCAGACGCTGATCGACCGGCGGCGCGGGCTGGCGCGCATCGCCTTTCATCAGGACGGGCAACTTCTGGCCGCGCTCTTCGCCGGGCCGCAGCCGGTGGCGGTGAAGCGCGATTTCCTCGCCACCCTGCCCGGCTCTGACGCGCCCGACGCGCTCACCGGCCAGCCCCCCGCCGACCGGCCCGACCCCGGCCCGCTGGTCTGCTCGTGTTTCAATGTCGGGCTCAACACCATCCTCGCGGCAATCGAGGAAAAGGGGCTTGTCAGCGTCGATCAGATCGGCGCGGCGCTGGAGGCGGGGACCAACTGCGGCTCCTGCCGGCCCGAACTGGCGGCGATCCTCGCCAGCACCCAGACCATGGAAGCGGCGGAATGAGCCTTGGCGCCCATGTCCGCACGCTGGGGCGCGGGCCGGGGCGGTCGCGCTCGCTGACCCGCGACGAGGCGGAAGACGCCATGCGGCTGATGCTCTCTGGCGAGGCCGACCCGCATTCGGTGGGCGCGCTGCTCATGCTCCTGCGGATGAAGGGCGAAACCGCCGAGGAGATCGCGGGCTTTGCCGGCGCCGCGCAGGCCAGCCTGCCGCCGCTGCCGCGCCCGGCGCTCGACTGGCCCAGCTACGCGGCGGGGCGCACGCGCGGCCTGCCCTGGTTCCTGCTCTCGGCGCGGCTGGTGGCGATTGCCGGCCACAGCGTGCTGCTGCACGGATGGAACGGCGCCGACCACGCGGTGCGCGGCGGGCTGGCGGCGGCGGGCATACCGGTGGCCGAGACACCCGATCAGGCCGCGCCGCTGCTCGACCGCCACGGCATCGCCTATCTGCCGTTGGAGATGCTTTCTCCGCCGCTCTTCAGACTGCTCGGGTTGCGCGAGGTGCTGCATCTGCGCTCCTGCATCAACACGGTCTGCCGGATGCTGAACCCGGGCCGCGCCAAGGCCGGCGTGCAGGGCGTGTTCCACCCCTCCTACCGGCTGTTGCAGGCCGATGCCGGGCAGATCCTCGGGCTCGACGCGCTGAGCGTGATCAAGGGCGGCGGCGGCGAGGTCGAAACCCATCCCGGCAAGGAGATCGCCATCTTCGGTCTGCGTGGCGGCCAGCCCTGGGAGACCAGCCTTCCCGCGCTACTGCCCGACGAGACGCGGCGGCTCGACGACGGCACCAGCGACATTGAGCTGCTTTCAGCGCTCTGGTCCGGTCAGCGGCGGGATCGCTTTGCCGAGGCCGTGGTTCTGGGCACCGCCGCGCTGGCGCTCGACACGCTGGGGCATACGGAGGCGATGGCCAACGCACGGGCGCTCTGGGAGAAACGCCCCATTACCTCGCCTGCGTGAACAGCCGCCCCGGCGCGCGTTTCGGCGGCGCAATCCCCGCCAGCCGCATCATGTGCCAGGCGAGCACCTGGTTGCTCGACAGCACCGGCAGGCCCAGCGCCGCCTCCAGCTCCGGCAGCACCGCCAGCGTGCGCAGGTTGGTGCAGGAGAGAAACAGCCCGTCCACCGCTGCTTCGCTCGCCACCCGCTGCGCCGCGTCATGCAGGCTTTGCGGCCCGATCCGCGCCACCAGCGCCTCCTCGGCCAGCTCGAAACTGCCGAAGGCCGGCGTCTCGATCCCCGCCTGCGCCAGCACCGCGCGCAGCCGGGCCGAGACCGGCGCCACATAGGGCGAAATCAGCCCCAAACGACGCAGTCCCAGCGCGCCGCAGGCCGCGATCAGCGCCGAAACCGGCTCGGTCACCGCCTCGGTCTTCACCGCCGCGCCGATCTGCCCGGCCACATGGCCCGCGCCGATCTGCGCCGTGCCCGAGGTGCAGGCATAACCCACCGCGCGGAACCGCGCCCAGGGCGGAAAAAGCGCGGCGGCCTGCGACAGATGCCCCTCCATCTCGGCCAGCGTCTCCGGCGTGACCTCTGCACCCGAGGGCACGCGACTGACCAGAAACCGCGTCGCGGCGGGGATCAGGCGGCGCATGTCGCCTTCCACCGTCTCGTCCGATTGCAGCACGATGAGCCCCAGCGCCGCACGCGCCGGCCCCAGCCGGCAGGGCAGCGGCGCGCTCATGCGGCGATCTCCACGATCTCCGGCGCGGCAACCGGTGACAGCCAGCGTGCGCCCTCTTCCGTGATCACGATATTCTCCTCATGCACAAGAATCCGGCCCTGCCCCATGGAAATCAGCGGCTCAAGCGTCAGCACCATGCCGGGCAGCAGCTCGGTGTCGTCCGCCGGGATCAGCGACGGCGGCTCGGTGAGCTGCATGCCGAGCCCATGCCCCAGCCGCCCGCTTTCCGCCCCGCCGCCGGTGAGCCCCGCCATGGCGTCGTAAAGATCGCAGACCCGCGCACCGGGGCGCGCGGCGGCAAAGCCCGCCTGCGTGGCGGCGATCAGCGCGGCATGGGCCTCGCGCAGCGCGTGCGACGCGGGGCCGATGGAGAAATTCCGGTCGAAATCGCAGAAATACCCGTCACGCACGAGCCCTGTGTCGAGCATCAGCACATCGCCCACCGCCAGCGGCGCGTCGGTCGCGGGCGAGATCACATCCGCATACCCGCCCGGCGCCGCCGCGCCGGCGAGATAGGGCACCCAGTCGGCGCCCTCCTCCAGACACAGCATCTGGAAGCGACGGAATACATGGCTCAGCGGAACACCCGCGCGGGCGATCTCGGGCACCCGGGCAAAGGCACGCCCGGCGATGGCGCAGGCATGTTCGATACAGGCGATCTCGCCAGCAGATTTCACCATGCGCAGGCGGCGCATCAATCCCGCATCGTCGCCAAAGCTGCGCAACGGCAGCGCTACCCGCAATGCCGCCCAGGACTCCAGCGGCATCCGCAGATGGGTTTCGCCGCCGCTCGGCATACCGATGGCACCACCGGTGGGAACAAGCTCCGCCAGCGCCGAGGCCAGCAGCGCCACGCCGTCATCGGTGTAATCGGGCGAGGACCAGCAGCGGATATCCGCGATCCAGCCCTGCGCCATGAGCGGCCGGCCGATGGTTGGGATCACCGCGACCGGATCGCCGCGCACCGGCACGATGAGGAACCAGGGCCGCGTCGGGCTTTCCCAGAACCGGGTGAGGAAGCCCGATATATAACGGATCTCGGGCTCGGTGGTGAGCAGCAGCGCATCGCGCCCCGCCCGCGCCATGCCGGTCTGCACGGCGCCGAGTCGGGCGCGGTATTCGGCCTCGGGAAAGATCATGGCCGTGCGGGCGGAACGGAAAAGCGCATGACCTCATGGGAGGCCGCTTTGACCTCCAGGTCAATGCTTGGGCGACACCGGCGGGCAAAACCGGATGACTGAGGGCGGCCACTGCCTCGCCCGTGTCCGATGTGAGAGGTCAGGCGGGACGGGCTTTGCGGGGATAGCGCGGAGCCTGATGATTTACGGGAGATTGAAAGCGGTGGTTTGCTCGGATGCCGCGAAAGCAGGAGTGAGCCCTTATTTCCAGCTAATGCGCATGCAGCGTCTCGCGAGCACAGCGAACCTGCGACGGTAATCGGCCGATTCCGTGGAAAAAGTCCCGCTCGCGACCGCAGCAATGATCCACTTGAAACGGCCGTGAGTGCCTTTGTTGTCAGGCTTTCCGCGGTTGCTGCGGTGCGGGAAAGACCTTGGCCAGCTTGCGGAGGTTCTGGGCGGTGGCAGCGAGGAGGAATTCGTCGTTTGCGCCGCATGGACCCCGCAATCGGAGCCGTCCCATGCCGAGTATGCGCTTGAGGTGTGCAAAGAGCATCTCGACCTTCTTCCGTAGCCTCATCGAGATCACGTATTGGTCGGTCTTCGCGATGTCACGGGCCACTTGCCGGGCGTCTTCGTTTTCCTCGCGGGTGATGGATCGGAAGTCCATGTTGGGGCAGCAACGCGCCTTGGAAGGACAGGCCTGGCAGGTGTGCTTCAGGCAGCGGTATTTGGCCGTCCCTTTGCCGGTCGGCCCCCGATTGGGATCGGAGTAGTTCCGGCGGAACTGCTTCAGCGCGTGTCCCTCGGGGCAGATGTATTGATCGTTCTTGGCGTCCCACTCGAAGTCCACCCGGCTCCAGGTGCCGTCGGTGCGCGCGGACTTGTCGAAGACAGGGATGTGCGGCGCGATCTTACGGTCGACCAGCCAGCCCAGCATCGGCCCGGTGCCGTAGGCCGTGTCCGCGATCAGCCGTTCAGGATGCAGGTCGAACTTGGCCCTCACGCGATCCAGCATGGTCTTGGTCGAGCCGACCTCGGCCTGCCGTATCGACCGCGTCGCCTCAACATCGACGATCACGCCGTGATCGGTGTCGATCAGATAGTTGTCGGAATAGCTGAAGAAGGCCGGGCCCTTGCGCGCTGCCGTCCATTGGCTCGCCGGATCGGAATGCGACGTGAACTTGGGCTGCACTGCGCTGGCGGCACCAAACGCGGTCTCATCCAGAGTGTCGAGATACTCGCGCACCGCGCGGGGAGCATCGGCTGGATCAATCTTCGCGACATCCCAGTCCTCCTTCGGCGTCGAGTTCTGTTTGTTCGCGTCCGCCTCAATCAGGCTGGCGTCCACCGCCATGCGCTGACCGCTGACCAAGCCCTCCTCGATGCACCGCGCGACGGTCGTCTCGAACAGGTGGCGTAGCAGTTCGCTGTCACGAAACCGGCCGTGCCTATTCTTCGAAAACGTAGAATGGTCAGGGATGCGGTCGCTCAGATCGAGCCGGCAGAACCAGCGATACGCGAGGTTCAGATGCACTTCTTCGCAAAGTCGCCGTTCCGACCGAATGCCGAAGCAATACCCCACCAACAGCATGCGGATCAGCAGCTCCGGATCGACCGACGGGCGGCCGGTATGGCTGTAGAAGTTGGCGAGATGGGTGCGGATGCCTGAGAGGTCGACGAACCGATCAATAGAGCGGAGCAAGTGGTTCTGCGGGACGTGATCCTCCAGCGAGAACTCGTAGAAGAGCTCCGGTTGCGCCTCCTGCCGTCGTCCCATCATTGCAGATCCTCCAACCCTCTGGAGGAATTGAATCAGCCAGATGTGCCTCGATCAAGCACGAGTTTTTCAACGGAATAGGCCCAAAGCGGACATCGACCACAGGTGGGCGTGTCACAGTGTAGCTTATCTATGTGGACATTCGCCGCGAGTCTTGCGTTATCCCTTGGCTCGTCAGGTGAAGGAGTAGCCACAATTCATCTCAAGGAGAGCTAAACTGAGCAAAATCCGCTCGATATGAACGCTGATCAGTTCGCGATAATTCCTGGGATCTGGATTCCACATATTCGAAAATAGGCTTTAGTCGAGCGTAAACGGATATATCAGCAATATAGTCCGGCCCACGTTCATGTAGAGGCAGGAATTGTTGTCTCAGCAGGTTTCCACCACATTCCTCGCAAATCGTTTTTGCAATTGGGCTCAGGAAATTGAAGGTTTCTGTTATAAATGCTGCATCAATGTCGGCAGCATGGTCTGCGAGCAGCTCGTCGCCGATACGTGTGGCGTCATAGTGTATGATCATCCCAGCGTTGTGAGCTACCGAGTGCCTAAGCACCCAAAGCTTTTCCAATGTTTCCACTTCTCGAGCGCTGAAGGCATTCCTATTAAAGAGGCTACAGTATCTGGCATTTACCTGCGCGGGAGAATGCCATCCAAGCGTGGAGTGAACGAGAGTTGAACCAATTGTGGCCATACCAGAGCGATTTGCTAAGACCCGATCCACATTAATTTCGAGCCACTTCTCTTTCTTAATTTTCTCATCAAGGAGGGTTGTAGCATCAACCGCCTTCGCCACAAAATCTTTCAAGAAATACTCAAATGAAGCCATGAGCTGACCAAACAACGCCAAGTGAATTCGGTGACGATGTTTAAGTGCAATTCCACCCCGAGCTGATTTCGCCAGCCTCTCGTCCGTAAAGTAACTGGCGGCCAACACTTGGCCGCGGCCTTGAGAGTAGAAAAATGAGCCAGGACTCTTCCGCCTTTTCCTTTCATCCCTTTCAACATCAACCGTATCGCGATTGCGACGAGATGGAATTGGAAAACTCATTGAAATGTCCTCAGGCGTATCTTCGATGATGTCCCAAAATTACTATCAAAAGATGATTTTCCTTACAACAATCGAGGTCGGCTCGAGGCGGGCGTTGGTATGTGCCGCGGCGAAAGTCGACTTCCTGCCTTTCGCGCAAAACGTCTCGTCTCTGCGGCAAAGATCAAGCGACTGCGGCGAACGGCAGGTTTCCCGCTCACCGGACCTTCATACCCGCCCAAGCCAATGCGAAACGGCTAGAAAATCCGCTGAGGAGCACCGAAGAAACACGATGCTCCGCCAGCACGCCCCTCAGTGCGGCTCACCCGCCAGCGGCGTCACGTCGATCCCGCGGGTGAAGACCAGCCCCATGGAATCGCGCAGCACCAGCGGCCCGCCGATATAGTCCGGCCCGATCCCGGGGCTGCGGATCGTGAGGTGCCAGTCGTTGCGGCTGACGCTGTCGGGCAGCAGGTCGAGCGGGTCGATATCCTCGGTCTCGCCGCCCTCCATATGGCAGACGACAAAGACCTCGCCCCCCTCCGGCGCGTTGCGCAGCGCCACAAAGACCGTGCGCCCCTCGATCGGTTCGAGATAGCGGAAATGATCGTCGTCGCGGAAATTCTGCCGCAGCCACGGGTTGTTGAGCCGGAACATGCGCAGCCGCCGCATGGCATTGGTCTGCGCCGGGTCGAGCTTCGACGTGGAATGCGAGACGTTGCAGTATTCGTGCATATCATCCATCCAGGCCCGCGCGATCTGTTTCAACGTGCCCACGGTGAAGGGGCGCGGCCCGGAAAGCGGCGGCTCGACCGCGTTCAGCAGCGTGGCGATGGTGTGCAGGTCGTAATCGGTCACCTCGACCAGCGCCGGCAGGAATTCGAGAAAGCGCGCCAGATCCTCGCGGGTCTCGAAACCCAGCTCCTTGAGCCAGCGGAAGGCGCCGGGGATCGAATAGCTGTATTCGTCCACCTGCCATTTCAGCGAGATCGCCTCCTCCGCCACGACCTTGACGCCGTATTTGTCGTCCTGATTGCGGATAAAGCCCCAGCTTGCCCGCGCGGTGGCGTTGAGGAAATCCATCGGCACGCCGGGCAGTGCCGCATAGGTCAGGATCGACACGGCGGGGTTGTCATAGGCCTTGTCGAGGATCTCCATCTTGGTGTCGCCGAGACGGGTGTTGATATTGAGCTTGGGGTTCACCTGCGTGCCCCGGCGCAGCGTGTCGTGATTGGCGGTGCCGGAAATCCAGTTGGAGCCGCGTTTCAGGATCTCCTGAAGGCGCCAGTATTTCGACAGCCAGAACGTGTAGATAAAGGGCGTGTTGTGGGCAAAGGTCAGCGGCCCCCACTGGAACACGTCCGGATCGGTCTCTTTCTGGCTCTCGATCACCGCGCGGTAGTCGGAGGAAAGCTCCCAGTCTTCCTGCGGCCAGGGGCGGCCGTCCTCGAAAACGAACCACGGGTGATAATCGACGCCGGCGACGTTCTGCACGATATCCGACATCTCTTGCAGATATTCGTCGTCATGGCGCATCTCCTGTATAGAGACATCCCACCATTTGAAATCCTGCGCGCCATCGACGCGCACGCCGTCGGCTCCGAAATCCACCTTGCGGCGCTGCATCTCCAGCAGGATCGCGCGGACGAAGGGGTTATGGTAGTCGAGATTCTGGCCGTACATGTTCGGCCCGGCAAAGAAATGGCTGTTTAGCGCGCCGAGCCCCTGGTTGTCGGCGTGACCAAAGACAACGTCGAGCACCAGCATCTTGGGCCAGCGCGGGAAATTGTGCAGCACCGCCGCCAGATCGACCAGCTCGTCGGGCCGCGCGGTCTCCAGCAGCACCGGGTTCACCGTGGCCATGCCCGAGATCACGATATCGTAGCCCCAGTTCGTCGTGTCCGGGCGCATCAGATGCGCGGTGACGCTTGTCTCATCGCTCTCGGTATCGGTCCAGAAATCCGGGCCGGCTTCGTAGACCGTGGTGGGCTCCACAGGCAGCAGTTGCACTGCGTCGTATCCGGCAAACAGCTCCTCGTCCGGTTCCAGCACCAGCCCGTTGGCCACCCGCGCGGCCAGCCGCTCGAACTGGCGGGTGAGCGAGGCCAGCGTGCCGCCCGGCGTGGCGGTGGGCACATGCACCTGCAAAATCGAGGTGGGTGGCGCGAATTTATGCGGCCCGTCCTTCTTCACCTGCTCGAAATAGCCCTTGTCCTGCCGCCGCGCCTGCATGGCGCCGACATCGTAGATCTCGGCGGGAGAGAACGCACCGAAGGGCAGCGAGGCGGCGAGCGGGTCGAGGATGCGGTGATAGACCCCTTCGTGATCGCGATAGGTCAGCGCGTAGAAATCGCCGATCCTGTCGCGGTCGCCGGAGATCAGCCCGGTGGCGGCGGCAAAGGTGAAGCCCTCGCAGCGCGCCACCGGCAGCAGCGCGCGGTCGAAGGTGACATCGGCCTGGCTCGCGATGAGGTCGAGCTCCTCGCGCGGGCGCAGGATTTCGAGGAACACGTCGCCATCGGCGATGCGCCAGTCGAGCAGTTCCGGCGTCCAGAACCCGAACTCGACCCTGTCGCCCTCCACCAGCGCGCCCAGCCGCCGGGCGATCGCGCGCCCCGCGGCGAACCGGTCCGGGGCGGTGTTGAGCACCTCCTGGCACCATGCGGCGCGGGCGGCGGCTGCGTCGGGGTCGCTGGCGATGGAGGGCATGTCTTTCATGTCGTCTCTGTCCTGTCGTTGCGCGAGGCACAGTGTGCGAAATGCACCTGCCGCCCCTGCGCGATGGCTTCGGATGTGAAGGAAGAGCGGCACGGCGCCAGATGCCCGCGCGCGGCGCCCGAAAGCGCAGGACGGACCTCTTCCTGCCGGAGCGGCGGGCGGAGAGCCGCAACCGCGCCGTGTTCAAGCAAGCAACCTAAAGCGATGCGGCGCGGCTTCAACGCAAAATCCCCCGATCCGGCGGGAACGGGGGGATTGGTCGTCAGGCTGCCTGTCTGTGGGGCAATGGATAACGTAAGACCGATCTGTGCCCTCAGGCGGCGGCCTTCATCAGCGTTTCGCGCATGAAGTCGATGCGGTCCTGCCCCCAGAAACGTTCGCCCTCGATCACATAGGTGGGCGAGCCGAACACGCCTGCCGCGATGGCGCGCTGGGTGACCGCGTCGGCCTCGTCGCGGATCTCTTCGCTTTCGGCCACATGCAGCAGCTCGAAGGCGGGCATGTCGATCTGGCGCAGCGCCTCGCCGAGATCACCGGGATCGGCGATGTTGCGGCCCTCGGCCCAGACGCCGCGCAGGCAGGCCATGCTGATCGCGTCCTGATCGAGCCCCAGCCGACCGGCGGCGAGGATCACACGACCGGCGAGACGCGGGCAGGTCGGGTAATGGGTCGGCACTTTCGCCATGCGCAGCCCGCGCAGCCGCGCCCAGCGGGCCTGATCCTCGATACGGTAGCTGCGCCGCACCTCGGACTGGTCGAAGGGCGCGACGGTCTCGGCGGCCTCATAGACCTGATGCGGGATGATCGGCAGGAACCGCACATGCGCGCCAGTCTCGCGCGCCAGCGCCATCAGGGCCTGATGCCCCAGATAGGCGTATCCCGACACTGGCGAAAAGTAATACTCGATGACCTTGCTCATGGCAGCCCCCAGGCACAGCGTTTCCGTGGCGGTCCTCCTCGGCGGCCCCGGCTCCTCGGAGCCCCGAACCGGATCGTTGATATCAGTCGGCGCGCGATGCGCTTGGCTTGTCAACAAATGGGCAGGGCCGTGTGTTCCGTGCAGATCCTGTGCCGGAGGTTTCGGCAGAAAGATCTCTCCGGACAGGCGAACGCCCGGTTTTCAGGCAAATTTGAATCGAAACCGGCTGCGCCCCGCCCCGCCCTGCCAAGATTTCGCCCCACCCTGAAACGCCGCCGCGTCGCGGGCGCTCTGCAATATGCTGCGGCACGGGCAAGCAGAGGGTGCCCCTGTCCTGCCGCATCCCGCTTGATCACCGCCCACGCCCGGGGCATGAGAAAGCATGAAGCTTGTTTTCACCGCGCTTTACGGTTTTTGCCTGATCCTGTTCTGGCTGGATCGCAATCGGAACTCCGCCGTACGCCGGATCATCAACGAGGCGAATGCGGCGCTTCTCCGCCTGCTCGAAAACGTCTTCCGCAAAGGGCTGTTCCTCGTGTCGGAGCAGAGGTCGTGGGCGGCGGTGCGGGCGCTGTTCGGCAGCTTTCTCCGCCCCGGGCGGCAGCTCCGCCGGGCGGCGCTCTGGAGCCTGGCATTCCTCGTCCTCTCGATCTCGGGATTCGAGCTGAACGCGCATCTGCTGCGCAATCAGCCGGTGCCGCAGACCGATCACCTGACAAGCACGGTCAGGGTGATCCGCGATTTCGCAAGCGCGAGGAACTGCCTTGTCGTGACCGGGAACGTGCCACTCTGTAGGGAGGCCGGCTTTCTCATCCTTGATACCGCCTCTCTCACAGCCAATCTGCAATCCATGGGACCTTACTGGTCCAGCGACATGGATTTCAGCACCGGCGACACCGACGATCTCGAAACCTCGATCTTTCTTCTGGGCCTGGGGGAAGAGATAGCGCGGACACATCTGTCGCTTGTTCTGGCGGAGGGGGACGCCTATCTCGGCCTGAGTTCCGAACTTTCGACCTCCATCTTAAAGAGATCCGGCTGGTTCACCTCGGCCTTCTATGCCACGGTCCTGCTGCCAAGCCTCTATCTTTCCTGCCTCATCACCACCGCGCTGATCTACTTTTCCAAGGAGATCCGGCTCGACAGGGATATCTACCGCGGCGGTATCATCCTCGGTTCGGCACTTCTGGATTTCGCCTTTTGCGTCGTGCTGTTCTTTGTCGTGACCGCCATCATCTATTTTCTGGGTCCGATCCTGACCCATCTCACCGAGCGGCTTTACGAAAGCTACCTGTTCCCTGAAAACCTGCGGCCGCAGTTCACCCATTACGTGAAAGATGTTTTCGCTCCGCGCGTTCTCGACTATTACGCTCAGCACGGCACCGCTCTCGCCGACCCATGGCGTACGCTTTTCAACGCGCTGGACGAGGGCCTTTCTGCGAACGCATCAGATGCCGTCGTAAATGCCCCGCAGGCACGCTCGCTCTTTGGCGACATGACGCTGTCGACCACCCCGATCTCCGCCACCCTTTCGATGCAACCGACCTTTTTCAAAACACTGGTCGCGACGGGCGGCCTGGTGATTTCGGACGCAGCCACGATCCTGCGCGGATTCTGGAGCTATATTCCAATATATTCGGCAATCCGGAACTGGATGATCCTGATCACGCTGCTGCCGCTTCTCCTGCATATCGCGATCGTCGCGGCGAACCTCTTTTACGCCGCTGCGATGCTGTTCGTCACACGGCCCCTGATCGAGCTGACGCGCGTCGCCTCGGAAACCAGCGCGACAAAGTTCTATGGCGGCGCGCTGGCCTTTACCCTGGGCGTGCTGGGGATCTGGATACTGTAGCGCTCCCGGCCCTTCCGCCCGCCCCCTCTGCCCGTGTATCCTGTGACCATGTCCGCGAATCTGTCCCAGTGCTTTCCCCTGCGCCGGTCCCGCGTCCACGAGGTCTGCGGCCCCGGCGCCACGAGCTTTGCCGCGATCCTCGCCGCGCGCGGGACGGGGCCGGTGCTCTGGGTGCGGCAGGGCTGGGATCATCAGGCGCTGCACCCTCTGGGGCTGGCGCGGGTCTTCGATCCGGCGCGGCTGCTCGTCGCGCAGGCGCCCGGCCAGGTCGATGCGCTGGCGGTCAGCGAAGAGGCGCTGCGCGACGGCGCCGTGCCGCTGGTGGTGACCGAGATCGTCCAGCCGCTCGACCTGCGGCAGGGCCGGCGGCTGCAACTGGCCGCCAAGGCGGGCGCCACGACGGGGCTCTGCCTGATCCCCGAGGGTATGGGCAGCAACGCCACCGAGACCCGCTGGCACGCCGCGCCCCGGCTGGCGGCAGAGGGCGAGGACTCGACAGCGCTGCGCTGGGAAATTATAAAGAACAAATCGGGAACACTTGGGGCCTGGGATGTTCGATGGGATGACACGGCGCATCGTCTGCATGTGGTTCCCCCGGCTGGCGAGCGACCGGGCTCTGCGCGCGCGCCCGGTTGACGGGGCGCCCTTCGCGCTGCTTCTGACCCAGGCCAATGCCGAACGGCTGCATTGCCTCAACGCGCCGGCCGAGGCGCTGGGGCTCTATCGCGGCATGAGCCTCGCCGATGCCCGCGCCTTCTGTCCCGACCTGATCACCGCCCCCGCCGATCCGCCGCGCGAGGCGCGCTTTCTGTCCACCTTGCGCCGCTGGGCCACGCGCTATTGCCCCTGGGTCGGGATCGAGGGGCAGGATGCGCTGGTGCTCGATGTCACCGGCGCGACGCATCTGCATGGCGGCGAGGCGGCGATACTGGAGGATATGCGCGCCCGCGCCACCCGCGCCGGGCTAAGCCTGCGGCTGGGGCTGGGCGACACGCGCGGCGCCGCCTGGGCGCTGGCGCATCACGGCGAGGGTGCAGCGCCGCCCGGCGACGGGCTGGCGACGCTGGGGCCGCTGCCGGTCGAGGCGCTGCGCCTCGCCCCGGACACCGTCACCGGGCTGCAACGGCTGGGCCTGCGCCGCATCGCCGATCTGGCCGCAACGCCGCGCGCCCCCCTCGCCCGCCGCTTCGGCCCCGAGCCGCTGCGGCGGCTCGATCAGGCGCTCGGGGCGCAGCCCGAACCGGTCACGCCGGAGCCCGATCCGCCGCATTACGGCGTCCGCCTCAGCCTGCCCGAGCCTATCGGCCGCACCGAGGATGTGATGGCCGGCGCCGCCCGGCTGCTGGAGCCGCTCTGCGCCAAACTGCTGGCGCAGGAGGCCGGCGCGCGGGTGCTGACGCTGAGCCTGCGCCGGGTCGATGGCGGCAGCCAGTCGGTGGAGCTGCGGCTGGCCAGCCCGATGCGCGACGCCGCGCGTATCCTGCCGCTCTTTGCCCGCGGGGTGGAGGCCGCCGAGGCGGGCTTCGGCATCGACCAGCTGCGGCTGGAGGCGACGCAGGTCGAGGCGCTGCAGGTGCAGCAGCTCGGCGGCCCGGTCGCGGCGGGCGCGGCGGGCGGCCCGGCGCTCGACGATCTGGTGACCCGGATCGGCACCCGCATCGGGCTGGAGAACGTGCAGCGCTTTCTGCCCGCCGACAGCCATATCCCCGAGCGCGCCTTTTCCATCGCCCCCGCCGCCTTTTCCCGCGCCGCGACGGGCTGGCACGCGCCGCGCCCGCGCCCGCTGCGGCTGTTCCCGCCCGAGCCCATCGCCGCCACCGGCCCGCGCCCGCCCGGGCGCTTTCGCTGGCGCGCCATGGCGCTCGACACCGCCCGCGCCACCGGCCCCGAGCGCATCGCGCCCGAATGGTGGCTGCCGGACGACAACTGGCAGCGCGGCGTGCGCGATTACTGGCAGGTCGAGACCCGTCAGGGCCGCCGGCTCTGGCTCTTTCACACGCCGCAGCAGCCGGGCTGGTTCGTGCAGGGGGAATTCGCATGACCGCCGCCCTGCCCCAGCCCACGCCCCCCGCCTATGCAGAGCTGTATGTCACCTCGAATTTCACCTTCCTCACCGGCGCCTCGCATCCCGAAGAGCTGGTCGCC
Organism: Salipiger abyssi; assembly: GCF_017311415.1. GTDB lineage: Bacteria > Pseudomonadota > Alphaproteobacteria > Rhodobacterales > Rhodobacteraceae > Salipiger > Salipiger abyssi_A. The sequence goes on from NZ_JAEKIS010000005.1 coordinate 124,973, forward strand.
CGCGCCGCCGAGCTGGGCCTCGCCGCCATCGCCATCACCGACCGCAATTCACTGGCCGGCGTGGTGCGGGCCTATAGCGCGCTGAAGATCCTGAGGGAAAAGGCCGAGGAAACGCTGCGCATCCGCTCCCGGCACCGGGTGGACAGCTGCTCGCGGCAGGAGATCGGCACGCCGGAGGAGATCCCCCACCCCGCCGCGCCGCAACTGCCAAAGCTCATCACCGGCGCCCGGCTGGTGCTCGAGGACGACCCGGTGGAATGGCTCGCCCTGCCGGTGGACCGGCCCGGCTATCACCGGCTGGCGCGGCTGCTCTCCACCGGCAAGCGGCGCGCCGAAAAGGGCCAGTGCCGGCTGCATCTGGAGGATCTTCTGGAGGGCTGCGCCGGCATGATCCTCATCGCCCTGCCGCCGCCCGATCTAACGCAGGCCACCGCCCCGGTCCGCGCCCTGCAACGGCGCTACCCGGGCCATGTGTTCCTCGGCGCCGCGCCGCGCTATGACGGCTCCGATCAGGCCTGGCTCGACGCCTGCGCCCATGCGGCGCTGCGGCTCTCGGCGCCGATGGTCGCGGTGGGCGACGTGCTTTTGCACCGCGCATCGCGCCGCCGGCTCGCCGATGTGCTGACCTGCCTGCGCGAGGGGCTGACCATCGACGCCATCGGCACCCGCGCCCTGCCCAATGCCGAGCGCCGGCTGAAGGGCGCCCCCGACATGGCGCGACTCTACCGCAACCACCCCGCCGCGCTGCGCCGCACGCTGGAGATCGCCGCGCGCTGCGCCTTCGATCTGTCGGAACTCAGCTACGAATACCCCGACGAGATCGCCGACGGTGAAACGCCCCAGGGCCGGCTGCGGCGCCTTGCCGAAGCGGGGCTGGTCCGGCGCTACCCGGACGGCGCGCCGGAGAAGGTCTGCAAGCTCATGGAAAAGGAGCTGGCGGTGGTCGGCGAGCTGGGCTTTGCCGCCTATTTCCTCACCGTGAACGACATCGTGACGCATGCCCGCAGCGAAGGCATCCTCTGCCAGGGGCGCGGCTCGGCGGCCAATTCGGTGCTCTGCTTCCTGCTCGGCATCACCGACGTGACCCCGGACATGATCGGCATGGTCTTTGAACGCTTCGTCTCGCGCCATCGTGGCGAGCCGCCCGATATCGACGTGGATTTCGAGCACGAGCGGCGCGAGGAGGTGATCCAGTGGATCTATGAGAAATACGGCCGCCACCGCGCCGGGCTCTGCGCCACGGTGATCCATTTCCGCTCGCGCGCGGCAATCCGCGAGGTCGGCAAGGTGATGGGGCTGAGCCAGGACGTGACCGCCGCGCTGGCCGGGCAGATCTGGGGCATGTCCGATGGCGGCGCCGATCCCGAGCGCATCCGCGAGCTGGGGCTCGATCCCTCGGACCGCCGGCTCGCCCAGACCATTGAGCTGATCGGCGAGATCATCGGCTTTCCCCGCCACCTGTCGCAGCATGTGGGCGGCTTCGTCATCACCCGCGGGCGGCTCGACGCGCTCTGCCCGATCGAGAATGCCGCGATGGAGGACCGAACGGTCATCGAATGGGACAAGGACGATATCGACACACTGGGGATACTGAAGGTCGATGTGCTCAGCCTCGGCATGCTGACCTGCATCCGCAAGGCCTTTGGCCTGCTGAAGGATCACGAGGGCCTCCGCCACCGGCTCGACACCGTGCCGCAGGAGGATCCGGCCACCTATGCCATGCTGCAACGGGCCGACGCCATCGGGGTGTTTCAGGTGGAAAGCCGGGCGCAGATGAATTTCCTGCCCCGAATGAAGCCCGAGACCTTCTACGATCTGGTGATCGAGGTGGCCATCGTGCGCCCCGGCCCGATCCAGGGCGGCATGGTGCAGCCCTATATCCGCCGCCGCCAGAAGCTCGAAGAGCCCGAGCCCTTCGGCCCGGCGTTGAAGGAGGTCACCCGCAAGACGCTGGGGGTGCCGCTGTTTCAGGAACAGGCGATGCAGATCGCCGTGGTCGGCGCCGGCTATTCGGCAGAGGAGGCCGACAAGCTGCGCCGCTCGCTCGCCTCCTTCCGCCGCATGGGCACCATCGGCGAGCATCGCGACCGCTTCCTCGCCGGGATGCGGCAGAACGGCTATGACGACGAGACCGCCGAGCGCTGCTTTGCCCAGATCGCGGGCTTTGCCGATTACGGCTTTCCCGAAAGCCACGCGGCGGCCTTTGCCATGCTGACCTATGTCTCTTCCTGGCTGAAATGCCACCACCCGGCGGTGTTTGCCTGCGCGCTGCTGAATTCCCAGCCGATGGGGTTCTACGCCCCCGCCCAGATCGTGCGCGACGCGCGCGAGCACGGGGTCGAGATCCGGCCGATCTGCGTCAACCGCAGCGGCTGGGACAACGCGCTGGAGCGCCGCGCCGACGGCGCGCTGGCGCTGCGGCTGGGGTTTCGTCAGATCAAGGGATTCGGCAAGGAGGAGGCGGAATGGATCGCGGCAGCACGCGGCAACGGCTATCCCGACCCGGAGAGCCTCTGGCTCCGGGCGGGTCTGGCGCCGGCGGTGCTGGAACGGCTGGCCGAGGCCGATGCCTTTGCCGGGCTCGGGCTCACCCGGCGCGATGCGCTCTGGCAGGTGCGCGCGATCCGGGCGCCCGCACCGCTGCCGCTGTTCTCCGATCCGCTCGACGGCGAGGGGCTGCGCGAGCCTGCGGTGGCGCTGCCGCCGATGCATCTGGGCGAGGAGGTGGTGGAGGATTACGTCGCCACGCGGCTGTCGCTGCGCGCCCATCCGATGGAGCTTTTGCGCCCCGCCCTGCCCGGGCTCATACCGCATGCGGAGCTGGCGACCACGCCACTGCGGCGACTCAGCGTCTGCGGGCTGGTGATCACCCGGCAGCGGCCGGGAACGGCCTCGGGAGTGATCTTTCTGACGCTGGAGGACGAGACCGGCGTGTCGAACGTGGTGGTCTGGCCAAAGGTCTATGCGCGCTATCGCCGCGTGGTGATGGGCGGGCGGTTGCTGCGGGTGCGCGGGCATCTGCAACGCGAGGGGATCGTGGTGCATCTGATCGCGGAGCGGATCGAGGACATGTCGGCGCGGCTCTCCGATCTCGGCCACCCGCTGGACGAGGCGGTGGGCATCACCTCCCCCGCCGCCGACGACGCCCCGCGCCCGCCACGCTACCCGCCCCGCGCCCGGCATCCGCGCGAGCAGGCGAAGCGGCTGTTCCCGAGCCGGGATTTTCATTGAGCGAGGTGGGTTTAGATAGCTGCTCCATCCCCGAGCCCCAGGCCCGGCTCCCGCTGCGTTGCTGACAAGCCCAGCTTGGAATATAGCCCTCCTCAAAGACCGACCGCTGAGGCCCCGGATCAAGTCCGGGGCGGGAGTTGACGATCCGTAGGGTGGGTTTCCAACCCACCGCCCGCGCCGGCCTACCCCGCCAGCAGCGCCCGTGCCGCCGCACGGGCCTCGGGGGTGACCGTGTCGCCCGAGAGCATCCGCGCAAGCTCGTCCTCGCGCGCGCCGGAATCGAGCGGCGTCACCGTCGAGAGCGTCATCTCCTGCTCTACCCGCTTCTGCACCCGCCAGTGATGCGCGCCGAGCGCCGCGACCTGCGGCGAATGGGTCACCACCAGCACCTGCCCGCCGCCGGCCAGCGCCTTCAGCCGCCGGCCCACCGCATCCGCCGTGGCGCCGCCGACGCCGCGGTCGATCTCGTCGAAGATCATCGTCACGCCCCGGTTGCGCTCTTCCGAGAGGCAGACCTTCAGCGCCAGCAGGAAGCGCGACAGCTCGCCGCCAGAGGCGATCTTGTTCAGCGGCCCCGAGGGCGCGCCCGGGTTCGTCGCCACAGTGAAGGCCACCGCGTCGCGCCCCTCCGGGCCCGGCTCGCCCGGCGTGATCTCGGTGCGGAACACCGCCCGCTCCATCTTCAGCGGCGCCAGCTCGGTGGCCATCGCCGCGTCGAGCCGTTCCGCCGCCTGCACCCGCGCCGCGCTCAGGCGCTCCGCCGCCGCATCATAGGCGCCATCCGCCTCTTTCACCGCGCGGGTCAGCACGGCGATATCCTCGGCGCCGCGCTCCAGCGTCGCCAGCCGCCCGGACAGCGTTGCCGCCAGCTCAGGCAGCGCATCGGGGGCCACCTGATGCTTGCGCGCCAGACCGCGAATGGCGAAAAGCCGCTCCTCGGTCTCTTCCAGATCGTGCGGGTTGAACTCCAGCGCATCGAGGCATTCGGCCACCTCGCGCCCGGCCTCGTCGAGCTCCGCCATGGCGCGGGTCAGCGCGGCAATCGCCGCCTCCAGACGCCCCTCGGCCTTGTCCGAGGCGCCTTCGAGCCAGCGCAGCGCATTGGCCATGGCGCCCTCGGCCCCCTCGTATCCCAGCGCGTCGGAGGCCTTCGCGATATCCTCGCGGATGCGCTCGGCGGCCTGCATGGTGCGGCGGCGGGTGTCGAGCTCAGCCTCTTCCTCCGGTCCCGGCGCGAGCTTGTCGAGCTCCTCCACCGCGTGGCGCAGGAATTCCTCCTCGGCGCGCATCTCGGCCAGCGCGGCCTCCGCCGCCTCCAGCCGCTTGCGCGCGGTGCGGCGCTCGGCCCAGGCCGCGCGCACCGCCGCCAGCTCGGCGGAGATCGCCGCATAGCTGTCGAGAATCGCCCTGTGGCCCGAGGGGTTCAGCAGGCCGCGGTCGTCATGCTGGCCATGCAGCTCGACCAGCGTATCCGAGAGCCGCCGCAGCACCTCGCCGCTGGCGCGGCGGTCGTTGACCCAGCCGGTCTTGCGCCCGTCCGCCGAATTCACCCGCCGCAGGATCAGCTCGTCGGAGACCGGCAGCCCCGCCTCCTCCAGAACGCCGCGCGCCGCGTGGCCGGAGCTCAGCTCGAACACCGCCGTCACCTCGCCCTGCGCGGCGCCGCTGCGCACAAGTTCGGCGCGACCGCGCCAGCCCAGCACGAATCCCAGCGAATCCAGCAGGATGGACTTGCCCGCCCCGGTCTCACCGGTGAGCACATTGAGACCGGGCTGGAACATCAGGTCCAGCCGGTCGATGATCAGCATGTCACGGATTTCAAGCGCACGCAGCATGACGCGTAAGGCGGGGGATCACCCCGCCATCCCCTAAAGCCACTGGCCCTTGACCATCTGGCGATAGATCTGCGCCAGCCAGCTGTCGCCCGCCGCCTTCAGCTCCAGCCCCCGGCCCGTCAGCAGCTTGTAGCTATCCTCGTACCAGTCGGTGCCCTGATAGTTGTAGCCCAGAATCGCGCCGGCGGTCTGCGCCTCGTCGGTGAGGCCCAGCGACAGATACGCCTCCACCAGCCGGTGCAGCGCTTCCGGCGTGTGGGTGGTGGTCTGGAAATCCTCGACCACCGAACGGAAGCGGTTGATCGCCGCGCCGTAATGCTGGCGCTTGAGATAGTAGCGGCCGATCTCCATTTCCTTGCCGGCCAGATGGTCGAAGGCAAGATCGAATTTCAGAATCGACGAGCGCGCATATTCGCTGTCGGGATAGCGCTCGATCACCGTGCGCAGCGCCTGCAACGCCTGGAAGGTCAGCCCCTGGTCGCGGCCCACTTCCTCGATCTGGTCGTAATAGCTGAGCGCCAGCAGATACTGCGCATAGGCGGCATCGTCGTCGGTCGGGTAGAAGTCGATATAGCGCTGCGCCGAGGCGCGGCTGTTCTCGTAATCCTTCTCGAGATGATAGGCATAGGCCTGCATGATCAGCGCGCGCTTGGCCCAGTCGGAATATGGGTAAAGCCGCTCGACCTCGCCGAAATAGAACGCCGCGGTCTCGCCATCCTTGCGATCGATTTCATACTCGCCGCGCTCATAGATCTGCTCGGCGGAATAGGTCTCGATGGGAATATTCCCCCGGGCAAAGCCCGGACGTTCCTGCGCCGTGCACCCGGCCAGAACAATGGCGGAAAAAGCCGCCCCGATCACAATCTTCCGCGATCTGCCGCCTGCCATGCCCGACAATCCTCATATCCCTTGCAACGGACCGGTCCCCGATCCTTGGCATGGTCCTAGCACAGAAAATTCCGGGGCAAAACGCCTTAACGGCGATTTGCCGCCGGCAAAAACGATCAGGCGACGGCGGGGATCTCGTCGCGCTCGACACCGGCCCCGGGCAGGCGCGCGGCGACCAGCCGGTCGCAAAGCGTAAAGCGATAAGCCCCGGGATCCGCAAAGAGCGCGTGCAGGAGCATATTGGTGATGGCGTGGCCGGCCTTGTGGCCCTCGTAATGGCCGATGATCGGCGCACCTGCGGTGAAGAGATCGCCCAGAGCGTCGAGCATCTTGTGACGCACCGCCTCGTCGTCATGACGCAGGCCACCGGGCGACAGAACCTCGTCGCCATCGACCACCACGGCGTTTTCATAGGTGCCGCCGAGCGCCAGACCGTTGGCCTGCATCGCCTCGACATCGGCCTGGCGGCAGAAGGTGCGGCTGTCGCAGAGCTCACGCACGAAGGTGCCGTTGGCGAGGTTGAGGCTCTTGTCCTGGGTGCCGATGGCGGAATCGGTGAAGGCGATATGGAAATCCATGCTCAGCCCTTCGCCTTCCGGCGCCGGGCTCAGCCGGGCCCAGCCGCTGTCGGTCTTCACCTCGACGGGTTTCAGGATTTCGATGGCACGCACCGGAGCATGCAGGCCGCGCACGCCGCGCGCCAGGATGCCGCGCACGAAAGGCGCTGCGGAGCCGTCGAGAATCGGCACTTCCGGGCCGTCGATCTCGATCAGCGCGTTGTGCACGCCGCAACCGGCCAGCGCGGCCATGACATGTTCGATGGTCGAAACAGCGACACCAGCGGCGTTGACGATGCGCGTACAGAGCGGGGTCACCTCGACGGCATCCCAGCGCGCAGGCACCAGCCTGTCGCCCAAAAGAATGTCGGTCCGCTTGAACCAGATGCCGTGCTCGGCCATGGCCGGACGGATCGTCATGCGCGCGGGCTTGCCGGAATGCAGGCCAACGCCTTGAAAGGTCACAGCGGAACGGAGTGTCGTCTGCACGTGGATCACCTCGGTCTTCAAAACCCGCCTCCCCATAGGCGGCTTCTTCGAGGTTGGAGATATAGACGGCCCCCTGTCATCTCAAATCAAAGATTGTAACCGCCTGAAACATCACCGTAACGCGATGCGCGAAACCCCGCGCAGCTCTGACAATCGCGTCGCAACTCGCTGTTATACAAACAAAAAACGCCCCCTAAATCGGGGGCGTTTCTGTCCGCTCATGCGAGAATATCAGTTCGCCTGACGCCGCAGGAAGGCCGGAATTTCAATCCGGTCCTGATCCTGAGCCTCTTCCGGATCGGCCACAGGCGCCGGCTGATGCGCCTGAACCGGCGGCTGCTGGCGGCGCGGCGCGGGCGCGGCTTCCTGGGCATGGCCGGTCATGCGGTTGATCAGCGAGTTGATGCCGAAACGCGGCTTGTCGCCCTCTCCCCCGCGCGCGGCCCCAGCGGGCTGCTGCGGCTGCATCTGACGCGGGGCCTGCGCCTGCCCTGCCGCCTGCTGGCGGTTGCGCGCGGCGGCGGCCTGAAGCCGGGCCATGGTGTCCGGCGAAGGCGTGCCCGGCGTCGGCGCCCGCGGCGCGACGAAGGTTTCGGGCTCGGCCTCGAGCGCATCGGGCTGCGGCTGGAACTGCGCCACCTGCGGGCGGTAGGCTGGCGGCGGCAGATCGTCCTGGGTCTGAGCCGCAGCGGGGGCCGGCTCCTCGAAGAGGCTCTCGGCGGGGTCCTGTGCGTGGCGCTCGCTCTCAAGCGACTCAAAGAGCGACGGCTCGTCTTCCTCGTATTCCGGCTCTGCCACCTGCGCGGCCACCGGGGCCGGCGCGGGTTTCGGTGCCGGGGCCGGGGTCTGTGCCGGTGCCGGAGCGGCCGCCGCCGGGGCCGGCGCCTCTTCGGTCATGGTCGGCTTCAGCGGCTCGGAAAGCTTGCGGCGCGGCACCGGGATATCGTTCTGCACGGCACTGGCGTCGATGCCGGTGGCGACGACGGAGACGCGCATCATGCCTTCCATGCTGTCATCCAGCGTCGAGCCGACGATGATATTGGCATCGGCATCCACTTCTTCGCGAATGCGGTTGGCCGCCTCGTCGAGCTCGAACAGCGTCAGGTCGTGACCGCCGGTGATGTTGATCAGCACGCCCTTCGCGCCTTTCAGCGAGATCTCGTCCAGCAGCGGGTTCGCTATCGCCTTCTCGGCTGCCTGGATCGCGCGCTCCTCGCCCTCGGCCTCGCCGGTGCCCATCATCGCCTTGCCCATCTCGTCCATCACCGAGCGGACATCGGCGAAGTCGAGGTTGATCAGGCCCGGGCGCACCATCAGGTCGGAAATGCCCTTCACACCCTGATAGAGTACATTGTCGGCCAGCGAGAACGCCTCGGTGAAAGTGGTCTTTTCGTTGGCCAGACGGAACAGGTTCTGGTTCGGGATGATGATCAGCGTGTCGACGACCTTTTGCAGCGCCTCGACGCCGTCCTCGGCCTGACGCATGCGCTTGGCGCCTTCGAACTGGAAGGGCTTGGTCACCACGCCCACGGTCAGCACGCCCAGCTCGCGCGCGGCCTGCGCGATGATCGGGGCTGCGCCGGTGCCGGTGCCGCCGCCCATGCCGGCGGTGATGAAGCACATATGAGCGCCGGCCAGGTGATCGACGATCTGCTCGATGCTCTCCTCGGCGGCAGCAGCGCCCACCGAGGCCCGCGCACCCGCGCCCAGCCCCTCGGTCACCTTCACGCCCAGCTGCACCTTGTTATGCGCCATGGACTGTTGCAGCGCCTGCGCGTCGGTGTTCGCGGTGACGAAATCCACGCCTTCGAGCTGCTGGGTGATCATGTTGTTGACGGCGTTGCCGCCGGCACCGCCCACGCCGAAGACCGTGATCCGGGGCTTCAGCTCTTCCTGGCCGGGCATCGAGAGGTTGAGTGTCATATGCTGGTCCGCCTGTCTTTTATGACTTGTTTGCACGCCTGTCCTGCGCCTTTGTGGGCAATTCTTACCGATATCTAATGGGTCGGTCACGTAAAAAACGCAGATTCGCCACGAAATATAGGGGATTCTGGGGCCGTCCGCGCGGGATTTCGCCGAAACCGCTATATTTTGCGGCCTGCGCACATCCACGCGCAACAGACCTCGGGCGACACACCGGTATCACGGGTGCCGTCAGGGTGTTTCGCTCGCAATTTTCAGGGAAGTCTGCCCGACACCCCTCACGCCTGCGTCTTGTGCACAGATCTGTGGATAAGCTAGCAGAGTCGCGCCCCGCCGTCACCCCGGTTTCGACGGCGAAACGCGCGGATTTTCGCGCGCCCCGCCCTTTCATCTTTCTTCAAATACTCAAAAAAACACCCCGCCCGCGCCACGGGCGCCGCCGCTCACCAGTTGTCGCGGAACCATTTCACCGCGCGCTTCAGCGAGCGCGCCGGGTATTTGTCGACCGGGATCTCGAAATCCCACCATTCGTCCTGCGGATGCGCCGCGAAGAGGCACATGCCCACGGCGCTGGCAAAGCCCGGGCCGGTGGCCGCCTGCGGCAGCCCGTGCACCCGCATCGGCCGGCCCAGACGCACCTGCGAGCCCAGAATGCGGCTCGCCAGCCCGTCGAGCCCGGGGATCTGGCTCGCCGCGCCGGTGAGCACGATCTGCTGGCTCGGCATATGCTCGAAGCCGGCGGCATCCAGACAGGAGCGCACCTCTTCGAGGATCTCCTCCACCCGGGGCCGCATGATGCCGATCAGCTCGGCGCGGCTCACCTGCCGGCGGTCGTGATGCCAGTCGCCGGTATCGCCCGAGATCTCGATCATCTCTCGGTCGTCCATGCCGGTGGCGACGACACCGCCGTAAAAGGTCTTGATACGCTCGGCCATCGCCATGGGGATCTGAAGCCCCATCGAGATATCGCCGGTCACATGGTTGCCGCCCATCTGCACGGCATCCGCATAGATCATGTGTTTCTTCATGAAGATCGACACGCCGGTGGTGCCGCCGCCCATGTCGATACAGGCCGAGCCCAGCTCCTGCTCGTCCTCGACCAGCGCCGCGATGCCGCTGGCATAGGCCGAGCTCGCGAGCCCCGCGAGCTCCAGATCGCAGCGCTTCACGCAATGCGCGATGTTCTGGATCGCCTGCGCGTTCACCGTCAGCATATGCATATCGGTGGCCAGCGCCTGCCCGATCTGGCCGCGCGGGTCGTTCAGCCCGGAGCGGTGATCGAGCGCGAAATTCACCGGCTGCGCGTGCAGCACCTCTCGGCCATGGCCGAAATCCGGAACGTCGCAGGCCGAGAGCACCCGCGCCACATCCTGCTCGGTCACCATGGTGCTCTCGATCTCGACCTGCCCGGCCAGCCCGTAGCTGCGCGGCTCGGCCCCCGAGAAACAGACGATGACGTGATCGACCCGGATGCCGGCCATCTTCTGCGCCGCCTGCACGGCAGTGCGGATGGCCCGCTCGGTCTCGCCCATGGCGGCGATCTCGCCGAATTTCACCCCGCGCGAGCGCGTCGTCGCCGCGCCGATGACGCGGAAGCCCGACTGCCCGGCCAGCGAGCCGATGCCGTCATCGCCCAGCTTTTCCGTGCCGTCGAAGCGCAGCACCAGGCAGGCGATCTTGGAACTGCCCACGTCCAGGATCGCCACCACCCCCCGCTGCATCGCCGCCTTGCGCATGTTGCGCATGGCGCGCTGGGATTCATAGAGCTCGATCATTATTGGTTTTCTCCGGTCTCCATGGCCTTGATCCGCCAGTATTCGCCTATCGCCTCGCCGTTCAGCCGCAGCGTCGGGCGCCGCGGCAGCCGCAGATCCACCGCCGCGATATCGCGCGACAGCATGTCCACCGCCTGATCCATGGCGATGGCGCGTTCCAGCGCCCGCACCGCGCCCGTCTCGGGCAGCATCAGGCGCTGACCGCGATCCAGCACCACATCCCAGCGGCGTTCGCCGATCCGCTCCAGCCCGCGCAGCCGCCCGGCGAGCGGCGCCGCCGCCTGCACCAGCTCCACCGCCTCGGCGACGAAATCGTCCGCGCCCTTGCCCGCGATCACCGGCAGCCCGGGATACTCGCTCCGCACCATCGCCGGGCCGACCCGCGCGCCGGTATCGTCGAGCAGTTCCAGCTCGCCGCGCAACCGCCACAGCGCCACCGGCACCCGCTCGGTCACGTCGATCTGCAACACCCCGCCCTGCCGGATGCGTAGCCTCGCGCTCTCGACCGCATCCAGCCCGACAATCGCGCCTTGCATCAGGACGAGATCGAGATCGAAGGAACTGACGGGAAAGTCGATGGGCAGGATCTCGCGGATATCGTCGGAGACACCGGGGCTGGCGCCGTCGATGGCCATGAGATTGACCATGAATTCCGGCCGCGTCTCGATCTGGTTGCGGATGCCGGCGATGGCGTCGAGCACGGCGGTGCGGTGATCCTCATAGGAAAAATACCAGCTCGTCGCGCCGAAACCGATCAGCGCCGGCAGCCCGACCCGCAGCGCCAGCCGGAAGAGCGGCGTCAGCATCAGCCGCTCGATGCGGTATTTCAGCCGCGAGGGCGCGGGATCGGGGCGGTGGACCTGCGGCGCGGGCGTCTCGGTCATCGGTTGCAAGAGGCATCCTCCACCAGCCAGCGGCAGAACTGCCCGAAGCTGTAGCCAAAGAACTGTGCCTGCTCGGGCACCAGCGAGGTCGGCGTCATACCCGGCTGGGTGTTGGTCTCCAGCAGCACCAGCCCGGCAAGACCGCGACTCTCGTCCCAGCGGAAATCCGTGCGGCTGGTGCCCCGGCAGCCCAGCGCCTCATGGGCGCGCAGCGCGTAATCGAGACAGGCGTCGAAGATCTCCCGCGGCACCTCGGCGGGCAGCACATGGCGCGAGCCGCCCTCCTTGTACTTGGCGTCGTAATCGTACCAGCCATCGGTGAGGATATCGGTCACCGTCAGCGCCCGGTCGCCCATCACCGTGGTGGTAAGCTCGCGCCCGGGCACATAGGCCTCGACCATCAGCGTCTCGGGCATCTCGGCGGCGAGGCGCGGCGGTGTGTTAGCCCCCTCCTGCACCAGATAGACGCCGACAGAAGAGCCCTCGTTATAGGGCTTCACCACATAGGGCGGCGCCATGACGTGGCGCGCTTCGATCTCGGATTTGTCGGCGAGCAGGCTGTCCACCACCGGCAGCCCGGCGGCACGATAGACCTGCTTGGTACGTTCCTTGTCCATGGCCAGCGCAGAGGACAGCACACCGGAATGGGTATAGGGAATCCCCAGCCATTCCAGCAGCCCCTGCACGCAGCCATCCTCGCCCCAACGGCCATGCAGCGCGTTGAACACGACATCTGGCGCCAGTGCGGACAGCACCTGCGCCAGATCGGGGCCGGCATCGACCTCGGTGACCTGGAATCCTTCGTCCCTCAAAGCGGCGGCACATTCCCGTCCGGAACTGAGTGACACCTCGCGCTCTGCGGAGGGGCCGCCCAACAATACCGCCACTTTCGGGTTTGCCCTGCTCGACATCCCCAAAACCGCCTCGAAATGATGGGGCTTTGCGCCCCTTGTTCTGCTCTGGGGGTGATCCCCCTTATGGTCGGCGCCCCGCGCTTTTTGCGATGATCGCCGCGTCCGTTTCAGCGCGGTTTCCCGGCCTCAGGACGCTGCGGGTTCTCCGACCCGCATGATTTCCCAATGTAACGCTATTCCGCTGTGTTGGAAAACCTTTTTTCGCACCTCCTCGCCCAATCCTTCCAGATCGGCGGCGGTTGCGCCTCCGGTGTTCACCAGGAAATTCGAATGTTTGGGCGACATCTGCGCCCCGCCCCGTGTGGCGCCGCGCAGACCGGCCTCGTCGATCACCTTCCATGCTTTCAGCTCGTGGGTGTCGTCGGCGAGGCCGGTGGAGCTGAACCCCGCCGGGTTGCGAAAGGTCGAGCCGGCGGTACGGTCCTTGCTGGGCTGGCTTTCGTCGCGTTTCTTGAGCTGCGCCGCCATGCGCGCCTCAAGCGCCTCGGGATCGCCCGGCGCGCCTTGGAACACCGCCTCTGTCAGCACCCAGCCCTCGGGCAGCGCACTCTGGCGGTAGGCGAGTTTCAGCTCAGCCGGCGTCAGCGTCACCAGCGCGCCGTCGCGGGTGACCGCACGCGCCTCGATCAGGTGATCGGCGACGTAGGAGCCGTAGCAGCCGGCATTCATCCGCACGGCGCCGCCGATGCTGCCCGGGATGGTGCGCAGAAAGGTCAGGTCCACCCCCGCCTGCGCCGCGCGCTTTGCCACATGCGCATCGAGCGCGGCGGCACCGGCGGTGACGCGGGTGCCTTCGATGGAGATGCCGTTGAAGCCGCGCCCCAGGCGGATCACCACCGCGCGGATGCCGCCGTCGCGCACGATCAGGTTCGACCCCACGCCCATGGGGAACACCGGCTGCCCGGCAGGCAGCGCGCGCAGAAAGTCGCGCAGATCGTCGAGATCGGCGGGCTGAAAGAACAGATCCGCCGGCCCGCCAACGCGCAGCCAGGTCAGATCGGAGAGCGGGCGGTCCGCCGTCAGGCGCCCGCGCACGGGGGGAAGCGTGTCAGTCATCGCGCGCCTTCTGCCGCGCCCCGCGGCGGCAGTAAAGCCCCGGCCCGCCGCCGGGACACAGACGGGCCGTCATCGCTCACCGCCACCCCCGAGCCGCGCGCGCAGCCAGCGCCAGAGATACCGCAGAGGCCAGCGCAGCACGCTCATCCCGGCCAGCAGAACGACCAGCCCGACCCAGGGCCCGTTTTCCCAGACGACATAGGCCAGCAACGGCAGACCGAGCCCGATCAAAAGATAGGCCCGCCGCCAATGATTGTCGCGCGCGGGCAGCATCGCCAGCACATTGGCGGCAATCGCCCAGACACAGGCCAGGAAAAGAGAAATGGTCATCGGCATCCCCTGCATACGCCACGGGCAGGCTCAGCCTGCCCCGGATCAGCCCTGCCCCGCAAGGCCCGCGACAAGCGCCAGCAGCGACATCGCCACACCGGCCACCGGCACCGCCATGGGCACGCGGAACGGGGCCTCGGGCACCCGCCGCTTGACCGCGATCAGTGCCGCGTTGATCAGCACGAACACCGCCAGCAACACCGCCGACGTCGCGCCGGCCAGCACATCCACCGGCAGCAGCAGCGCCGCACCGATCACCGCCGCGCCGACCAGGGCGGTGGCGGGCAGCGGCGTGCCGAAGCGCGGATGCGCGTGGTGGAAAACCGCCAGCGGGCCACCGGTTTTGCCGAGCCCGAACAGCACCCGCGCCGCCATCACCACCTGCGCCAGAACGCCGTTGAGCGCCGCGAAGACGGCAATCGCCGAAAACCCCGCCGCGCCACCACCCCGCGTCTCCTGCCAGACCAGCGCCAGCGGCCGCTCGGAGGCGGCCAGTTCCTCCAGCGGCACCGCTCGCACAGCAGCCCAGGAAACCAGAGCATAAAGCAACGTCGTAATCGCCAGCGAGACCAGGATCGCGCGCGGCAGCGTGCGGGTGGGCTCGCGCACCTCTTCGGCCATGTTCACCATGTCCTCGAAACCGATGAAGGCGAAAAACGCCAGCACCGCCCCGGCACCGATGGCCGCAAGCCCGGGCGGCGGCGCGGCCACGTAATCCGGTGCTGGCGCGGCGCCCATCCCGGCCCAGACGATCAGCGCGAGCCCGGCAAGCTCGATCACGGTGAAAAGCGCGGCAAGGCTCAGGCTTTCCAAGACCCCCAGCCCGGCGACCAGCGTCAGCGCCAGACCGAGCCCCGCGACCCCGAGCCAGATCGGCAAATCGACGATACCGGTCAGATACCCGACCCCGCCGCGCAGCACCGCTGCGGCAGAGATCGTGCCGGCGACGACGATGGCGAGCCCGACGAGCACCGCCAGCCGCGGCATATCGAACCCCGCGCGGATATAGGCGGCCTCACCCGCCGCCTCCGGCACCCGCGCAGACCATTCGGCATAGGAAAGCGCAGTGGGCGCGGCCACGGCACCTGCCGCCAGAAACGCCAGCGGCGCCCAGATGCCTGCCGCCCCGGCCACCGCGCCGACCAGCACATAGATGCCGGCGCCGACCATGACGCCGACACCGTAAGCGGTCAGCAATCCGAAACCGATCCGGCGTTTGAGTTGCTCGCTCATCCTCCCTGCCCTCACCTACAGCGTGGCGCCAAAGATTTTTCGTACGAAAAATCTTCGGACCCGCGTCAGTCGGCCAGGCGCTGCGGCAGGTTGTTGGCCCAGGCCGAGATCGTGCCGGCGCCGAGGCAGACCACCATGTCGCCCGGCCGTGCCTGTTCGCGCACCAGCCGTTCGAGATCGTCCTCGCTCAGGATCGCGCGGGCGTGCCGGTGTCCGTGGCGGATCAGCCCGGCCACCAGATCGTCGCGCGTGGCGCCCTCGATGGGCTCTTCTCCCGCCGCATAGACCTCGGCGATGGCCACCACATCGGCCTCGTTGAAACAGGCGCAGAAATCGTCGAACAGCGAATGCAGCCGCGAATAGCGGTGCGGCTGATGCACGGCGATGACCCGTCCTTCGGTGGCCTGACGCGCGGCTTTCAGCACGGCGGCGATTTCCACCGGGTGGTGGCCGTAATCGTCAATGATGGTCACGCCGTTGACCTCCCCCACCCGGGTAAAGCGGCGGTTCACCCCGCCGAATGCCGCCAGCGCCGTGCGGATCTCGTCGCGCTTCATCCCCAGATGCCGCGCCACCGCAACGGCGGCCAGCGCGTTGGAGACATTGTGATCGCCGGGCATCGGCAGGGTGCAGCCTTCGATCTTGCTGTCCTCGCCCTGAAGCAGGATGTCGAAATGCGCGATGCCCTTCTCGTAGCGCAGGTTCACCGCGCGCACATCCGCCTGGGCGTTGAAGCCATAGGTCGTCACCCGCCGGTCGCTGACCCGGCCCACCAGCGCCTGCACCTCGGCGTGATCGGTGCAGCAGACCGCCAGCCCGTAGAAGGGAATATTGGAGACGAACTGATAAAACCCGTCGCGCAGGTTCTCGATGCTGCCCCAATGCTCCATATGCTCGGGGTCGATATTGGTGACGATGGCAATGGTGGCGGGCAGCCGGTTGAAGGTGCCGTCGCTCTCATCGGCCTCGACCACCATCCATTCGCCCAGACCCACCCGGGCGTTCGAGCCATAGGCGTGGATGATGCCGCCATTGATCACCGTGGGGTCGTAATTGCCCGCATCCAGCAGCGTTGCCACCATGGTCGTCGTGGTGGTCTTGCCATGGGTGCCGGCCACCGCGACGTTGGATTTCAGCCGCATCAGCTCGGCCAGCATCTCGGCCCGGCGCACCACCGGCAGCCCGCGCCGGCGCGCCTCGTCGAGCTCGGGATTGCCCGGCTTGATCGCCGAGGAGATCACCACCACCTCGGCGGTCTCGAGGTTCTCGGCCGTCTGGCCCTCGAAGATATGCGCGCCCAGCGCCTCCAGCCGTTCGGTGATCTTGGAGCGCTTGAGATCCGAGCCCTGCACCACATAGCCGTGGTTCAGCAGCACCTCGGCGATACCCGACATGCCGATACCGCCGATGCCGACGAAGTGAATGGGGCCGACATCGCCCGGAAGTTTCGTCGCGGCGCTCATCATGCCCCCCTCGGTGACCCGTTCGTGTTTCATCCCTGCCCGTCCTCTGCTGCCTGTTGTTGTTGGTCTTCGTCCTGCCCGAACCCGGCGAGCTGCTCGACCAGCCAGGCCAGATGCTCGGCCGCCTCCGGCTTGGCGACTGCAAGCGCCGCGTGCGACATCTGCGACGCGCCCTCGGGATTGCTCAGCACCGCCATGATCGCCTCGGACATGTTCTCGACGCTGAGCATGCTTTCGGGAATGCGGATCGCGGCGCCGGCATCGACCAGCCCCTGTGCGTTGACCGACTGGTGATCGCCCGCCGCCGCTGCATAGGGCACCAGGATCGCGGGCCGCCCGATCACCGAGATATCGGCGACCGACGAGGCGCCGGAGCGCGAGATCACCAGCTGCGCCTCGGACATGCGGGCGGGAATATCGGTGAAGAAGGGCTGCACATCGGCGTCGATGGCGTGCTGGTAATAGTATTGCGTGACGCGCTCGCCATCCTCGTCGCGGGCCTGATGGCTGACGCGGAGATTGCGAAGGATCTCGATCGGCAGGCGTTCGATGGCCGGCGGCACGATGTCCGACAGAATGCGCGCGCCCTGGCTGCCGCCGATCACCAGCAGCGACATCGGATAATCGCCCGGCACGATATAGCCCGCGCCCGCCCGTTCATGCACCGCCATGCGCACCGGGTTGCCGGTATGCACGCCCTCGACGCCTTCGGGCAGGGTCGTGGGCCAGGTGCCGCAGGCCACCACATCGACTTTCTTGGCAAAGAGCTCGTTGACCCGCCCCAGCACGCCGTTCTGCTCGTGGATCATCCGTGGCAGTTTCAGCAGCCAGGCCGCCGTCAGCGCCGGAATCGACGGGTAGCCGCCAAAGCCCACCACCGCGTCGGGCCGGTCCTTGCGGAAGCGCATGAGGGTGGAGAGCACGCCACCGGCGAGGCGGAAGGGCACGGCAAGCTTGGCCAGCACACCGCCGCGCGCGAAGGTCGCGGCGCTGACCTGCTCGATCTCGGTGGAATGGGGAAAGCCGCCGGTATAGCGGGCGCCGCGCGCATCGGTGGAGAGTTTCACCCGCCAGCCGCGCCGCAGCATCAGCTCCGCCAGCGCCTGGGCGGGAAACAAATGCCCGCCGGTGCCGCCTGCGGCAATGACCAGGAGGGGGCGCCGGAACCGCTCTGCCATCTCAGCTTTCATCCTTCCCTGCCGCGGGCATTCCGGGGCTCATCGCCCTCGCACCCGCATCGCACCGCATGTTCTGGTGGTGCGCCAGGCGCCCACCGCAAAATCCGGGCACCCTTATCGCAGCGCAGCGGCCGGGTGAAGCCCCGCAGGCATGCGGCCCGCTCAGCGCGGCCGCCCGCGCAGGATTTCGCCGATCTCGCCCTGCGGGCGGGTCCGGGTGAAGGCCAGAAGCATACCGACCGCGATGCCGCCGGCGATCAGCGACGAGCCGCCATAGCTCACGAAGGGCAGCGTCATGCCCTTGGCCGGCAGCAGCCGCACCGCGACGCCCATATTGATCATCGCCTGCACGCCGAACATCGCCGCGAGCCCGGTGCCTGCCAGCCGGATGAAGGGATCGCGCTCGCGCATCAGCCGCAGCACCGAGCGCACCACCACCACGGTGTAGAGCGCAATGATCAGCAGCACGAGGATGAGCCCGTATTCCTCGGCGGCCACCGCAATGATGAAATCCGTATGCGCATCGGGCAGCGACCATTTCACCTGGCCCTCGCCGACGCCGACGCCGAAGAAGCCGCCCTCCTGAATGGCGTTGGTGGCATAGCCGAGCTGGGTGGTGGGATCGACCTCGGGGGTGAGAAAGCCATCGATGCGGCGGGCGAAGTGTTCGGAGCTGTTATAGGCCACCATGCCGCCCATCACCACGAGCCCGGCGAGCCCCACCAGCAGCAGCATCGGCGCGCCGGCGATGAACCACATCACCCCCCAGCCGAAGAGTACAAGGCTCGCCTGGCCGAAATCCGGCTGCATCGCGAGCGCCAGCACGATGGTGACGGTCAACCCGAAGGACCAGAGCTTGCCCGGCGGGCCGCCGATCTCCTGGCTGGCGGCCATCATCCAGGCGGCGACGATGACGAAGAGCGGCTTGAGGAATTCCGACGGCTGCACCGAAGCGAAGCCCAGCGAGTACCAGCGCACCGCGCCCTTGCCGAAATCGGTGCCGAGGAAGGGCAGACCGAGCAGCGAGACAAAGGCCACGAGAAAGCCGATCACCGCGAGGCGCCGCACCAGCAGCGGCGTCAGCATCGACGTCAGCATCATCGCGGTCAGCGCCAGCCCGCCGAACACCGCCTGCCGCTGCACATAGTGGAAATGCGCAAAGCCGTTGCGCTCGGCCAGCGGCGGCGAGGCGGCGAGCCCCAGCAGGATGCCGATGCCGAAGAGCAGGAAGATGCAGGACAGCGCCCAGCGATCGACCGTGCGCCACCATTTGGGCAGAACAGGCTCGCCCTCCTGCACGGAGACCGTGCCGTAAACCATTTCCGTCATGGGACCACCGCTCGTATTGGCCGCTCAACGGCCGGATTGCCTCTGCTCGCCCGGGTTGGCCCGGATCATGCAACGAATGGTAGCAAAGCGGGAGGGTTTTGGGAAGACTTGGTTGCGGCTTGCCCCCCTGCCCCGGCACCGCGCGGGCGGATGGGGCGGCGGTGAGTATTTGCGGAAAGATGAAAGCCCGGGGGCTTGCGCGGGGCGGCGTTCCGTGGTCCTGAGCCGCCATGCAGATCGAAACGCTGATCCTCGGGGCCGGAGCCGCCGGCATGATGTGCGCCGCAGAGGCCGGGCCGGGCACGCTGGTGGTGGATCATGCGCGCAACCCGGGCGAAAAGATCCGCATCTCCGGCGGCGGGCGCTGCAACTTCACCAATCTCGGTGTCGAGCCGGGCTGTTTCCTGTCGGAGAACCCGCATTTCTGCAAATCGGCACTGGCGCGCTACACGCAGTGGGATTTCCTCGGTCTGATCGGACGCCACGGCATCGCCTGGCACGAGAAGACGCTGGGCCAGCTCTTTTGCGACGGCAAGGCCACCCAGATCATCGCCATGCTGATGCGCGAGATGGAGGCGGCGGGGGCGGAGCTCTGGCTCTCGACCGAGCTTGCCGAGCTCAACCATGACGGCACCCGCTTCGTGGCGCGGCTGATGCGCGAGGGCGCCGAGCAGGTGGTCTCGGCACGCAATCTGGTGCTGGCGACCGGCGGCAAGTCGATCCCCAAGATGGGCGCCACGGGGCTTGCCTATGACATCGCGACGCGCTTTGGGCTGGAGATCGTCGCGCCCCGCCCCGGGCTGGTGCCCTTCACCTTTCCCGACGGCCGCTTCTCGGCGCTTTCCGGCCTGTCGCTGCCGGTGCGCGCGCAGACCGCGCGCGGCGCCTTCGAGGAGGCGATGCTCTTCACCCATCGCGGGCTTTCGGGGCCGGCGATCCTGCAGATCTCTAGCTACTGGCGCGAGGGCGAGGCCGTTACAGTGGATCTGCTGCCGGGCGGCGACCCCGCCACCGCGCTGCGCGCCGCGCGCGGTGAGGCCGGGCGGCGGGCGCTGAGCACCGCGCTGGGGCAGCTGCTGCCGCCGAAGCTGGTGGCCTATCTCGGCGAGACGCTGGATCTGACCGGCAATCTCGCCGATCTCTCCGACCGGCGCATCGCCGCGCTGGCGCAGGCGCTCAGCGGCTGGGAGCTGCGCCCGCAGGGCACCGAGGGCTGGCGCACCGCCGAGGTCACGCTGGGCGGCATCGCGACCGACGGGCTTTCCTCAAAGACGATGGAGGCCAAATCCGTGCCCGGGCTCTATGTCATCGGCGAGGCGGTGGACGTGACCGGCTGGCTGGGCGGTTACAATTTCCAGTGGGCGTGGTCTTCGGGCACCGCCTGCGGGCGCGCCATCGCCGAGACGCATCGGCACCCTTGAATTCGTCACGCTACCGTTACATCTTTGTCGCTCAGATGTCGTGGAGCGCGCCCGCATGGCCTTTGCCGATCATCCTACCCTGCACCCCGCCAACTGGCTGCGGGATATCGAGGCACAGGTGCCGCGCAAGGCCGTGCGCGACCTCTGGAACCGCTTCCGTTACGGCGCCGACGCACCGCGTTCGGACGAGCGCATCTATCTGCCGCCCTGCGAAATCCGCGATTCCTACGATGCCAACGCCGGGCGCAAGCCGCTGCGCCGCCAGCACAGCGGCATGATCGTCGCCGGCGACTGGGACCGCTGCCGCACGCCGTTTGCGGAGAACATCAAGTTCCAGAGCTGCCGCATGCATTACGAGGACGGCGTGGCCTGGGAAGACACACCGCTTTTCGCGCGCATGCTGCGGCATCTCGCCGAAGGGCGCCGCCCGGATGGCTGCGTCACGCATGAGGATGTGGTGAACCGCTACGAGACGCTGGACCGGATCTATGAGGAGACGCAGCGGCGCGGGCGGCTGCTCGCCCAGTCGGAGCTGCCGGAATATTTCCGCCGCGAGCATGGCGGCATCCTGGTGCATATCGACCGCAACGGTCAGCCGCTGCGCGCCAGCGGCGGCATGCACCGGCTGGCCATCGCGCAGATCCTGAAACTGCCCGAAGTGCCGGCCCAGCTCGGCGTGGTGCATCCGGAGGCGATCTACAAGGCGCTATTGGCGCCGTTACGGCAGTCGCGGCTGGGCTGAGACACAGGTCTTCCCGCTACGTTGCGAGCGTATCGCAAGGCATGGTGGGCAAGATTGCCCACCCCACGGGATCACGCCCCCCCCCCCGGAACATCGCGCCCCGGACCCGATCCGGGGCCTCCCCCGCCGGTCCGGAGCAGACCGTTGGGGCGGTTCGTGAAGAGTCCGCCGCACCGCGAGCCCTGCCGGAAGAACCTTAACGCCTGTCATACCGCACCGTAGGGTGGGCAATCCTGCCCACCTCTCCCCGACGACACTCCCAGAGGCGATGGCCCTACCCCGCCAGCGCCGCCCGCACCTTCTCGGCGAAATCTTCGCCGCGCCGCTCGAAATTGTCGTATTGATCGAAACTGGCGGCGGCGGGCGCCAGCAGCACCACTTCGCCCTCCTGCGCCTCGGCCACCGCGCGGGCGACGGCGGTGCCCATCTCGGTGCAGATCTCCGCCTCGACCCCCGGCAGCCCCAGCGCAAATCCCGCCGCCTCGCGCCCGATCACATAGGCCTTCACCACATTCCCGAGCCCCGGCGCCAGCCCGTCGAGCCCGCCCTCCTTCATCAGACCGCCGCAGACCCAACGGATGCGCGGAAAGGCCTGCAAGGCCTTCAGCGCCGCGTCCACATTCGTGGCCTTGCTGTCGTTCACATAGGTCACTCCGCCGGCTTCGGCGACGATCTGGCTGCGATGCGGCAGCCCCTCGAAGCTGTGAAACGCCGCCTCGATGACGCGCGGCGCCAGCCCCAGCGCGCGGGTCGCCGCATAGGCGGCACAGGCGTTCTGATGATTGTGCGCACCGGGCAGGCCGCGCACCGACCGCAGGTCGATGGAGGCCACCTGCCGCCCCTTGCGCCATTCGGTCAGGAACCCCTTGCGCGCGAACACATCCCAGCCCGGCCCCGAGAGCTTCGTGCCGGACGACACCCGGATCACCCGGTCGTCCGCCGACGCCTCGGAAAGCTGGTTGGCCAGATAGCGCCCCTCGTTCTCGTCCACACCGATCACGCAGCGATCCGGCCCGCCCTCGGCAAAGAGCCGGCGCTTGGCGGCGAAATAGCCGCCGATGCCGCCGTGGCGGTCGAGATGATCGGGCGAGAGATTGGTAAAGACCGCCACATCGGGCGTCAGCGCGCGGGCGAGATCGGTCTGGTAACTCGACAGCTCCAGCACCACGACACCGCCCTCGCCCGGCGGGTCGATATCCAGCACGCCGCGGCCGATATTGCCCGCAAGCTGGCTGTCGCGCCCGGCGCTTTGCAGGATGTGATGGATTAGCGCCGAGGTGGTCGACTTGCCGTTGCTGCCGGTCACCGCCACCACCTTGGGCGGCTGATCGAACATCGCCCAGTCGCCGCTGCCGAAGGAGCGGAAAAAGAGCCCGATATCGTTGTCCACCGGCACCCCCGCCGCCCAGGCGGCGGCGATCACCGGGTTGGGCGCGGGGTAGAGATGCGGAATGCCCGGCGAGACCACCAGCCAGTCGACCCCGTCGAAGCCGCCGGCACGCGCCAGATCGCGGACCCCGAACCCCTCGGCCTCCGCGCTCGCCCGCGCCTCCGGATTGTCGTCCCAACAGAGCGGCACCGCCCCGCCCTCGCGCAGCGCCCGCGCCGCCGAGAGCCCCGACCGGCCCAACCCCAGCACGGCGACCACGCGCCCGTCGAATCCAGCAACCGGTATCATCGCCCTGCCCCCGTCTCGCAGCTTTCTTCCAACCGCTACCGCAAGCGCCCCGCATTGACCAGAGCGCGCCCCGCCCCATTCATCTTTCTGAAAAATACTCCCGCCGAAGGCCTCTGTCCTCGCCACATCGGCACCGCCGGGCACAGATTCCCGCCGTCTCCCAAGCGGCGCCGGGGCGGGCTACTGCGGAAGCGGAACGAGACAGACCCCGGGCAGCACTGGCGCCTCGTCGGGGCACCGCCCATCCGCCTGCGCAGCGCTCTCCTCGTCGAGAATGCCGATGGCGTCGGCCAGCTTGAGCGAGAACAGCATGATCACGAAGGCGAACAGCCCGGCGGCCACGAGCGCGATGACCGCGCTTTTCAGCACGGTGCGCCAATGCAATGCCCGGCGCCAATGCGCGCAGCTGCGCCAGTCGAAACGCCCGCGCCGGGCGGTGCCGCCCTCGGCGAGGATCGCGACCGTGCGCACGCAGCCGGCCAGCATGAAGACATAGCCCAGCACCGCCGAGGCGCCCAGACCCGCCACCAGCAGCAGCCACCGGTAGTCCCAGACCGGCACGTCGATCCGCCCGAGCCCCCGGACGGCGAGTTCCATCACCGCCACCATCGCGGCGCCGCGCAGGATCATGTCGACCCCGGCGGTCAGCGCCCGCATCAGCCGTTCGGGAAACGTCTCGGCGTCCGGTGCGGCCACCGGCTCAGCGCACTTTCAGCGTCGCCAGCCCGATCAGCGCCAGGATCAGCGAGATGATCCAGAAACGGATCACGATCTGCGGCTCCGCCCAGCCCTTCTTTTCATAGTGATGATGGATCGGCGCCATCAGGAACACCCGCTTGCCGGTGCGCTTGAAATAGAACACCTGGATGATCACCGAGAGCGCCTCGACCACGAAGAGCCCGCCGACAATCGCCAGCACGATCTCGTGCTTGGTGGCCACCGCAATCGCCCCCAGCGCGCCGCCCAGGGCCAGCGAGCCGGTATCGCCCATGAACACCGCCGCCGGCGGCGCGTTGTACCACAGAAAGCCCAGCCCCCCGCCGATCAGCGCGGCGGCAAAGATCAGGATCTCGCCGGTGCCGGGCACGTAATGCACGTCGAGATAATCGGTGAAATCGGTCCGCCCCACCGCATAGGCGATGATGCCCAGCGTGCCGCCGGCGATCATCACCGGCATGATCGCCAGCCCGTCCAGCCCGTCGGTCAGGTTCACTGCATTGGCGGCGCCGACGATGACGATCATCGAGAACGGCACGAAGAAGATCCCGAGATTGAGCAGCGCGTCCTTGAACACCGGAAAGGCCAGCTGCCCGGTAAGCTCTGCCGGATGGAACCAGGCCGCCCAGGCGCCGGCGATCCCGGCGATGAGAAAGCCCAGCAAAAGCCGCACCTTGCCCGACACACCCTTGGTGTTCTGCTTGGAGACCTTGGCGTAATCGTCGGCAAAGCCGATGGCGGCATAACCCATGGTGACAAAGAGCACCATCCACACGAACGGATTGTCGAGCCTTGCCCAGAGCAGCGTCGCGGTCAGCAGCGCGCCGACGATCAGGAGCCCGCCCATGGTCGGCGTGCCGGCCTTGACGAAATGCCCCTCCGGCCCGTCATTGCGGATCGGCTGCCCCTTGCCCTGGCGCTTGCGCAGCACGTCGATCAGCGGCCGCCCGAAGAGAAAGCCAAAGATCAGCGCGGTCAGGAACGCCCCGCCGGCGCGGAAGGTGATATAGCGGAAGAGGTTGAAAAGGTCGCCCCCGTCGCTGAGTTCGGTCAGCCAGTAAAGCATCGTCCGGTCCTTCTCACCCGTTTCCGCCCGCGGGCACTTGTCCCATTTTCCGGATTGCGTCAACCACGCGCGCCAGCGCCATCGACAGCGAGCCCTTGACCAGAACCACGTCGCCGGCATCGAGATCGTGGCGCACGCGCTCGGCCATCGCGGCGCTGTCCTCGGTCCAGTGGCCGCGCTTCTCGTCCGGCAGCGCCTGCCAGAGATCGCGCATCAGCGGACCGACGCAATGCACCGTGTCGATACAGCCCATCGCCGGCAGCGCGGCCACGGCGCGGTGCAGATCGTGCTCGCCCTGCCCCAGCTCCTTCATGTCGCCGAGATAGGCGATGCGGCGACCATGAGAGACGCGCCCCAGCCCGTCATGGGGATGGGCGCCGGCCAGCACCTCCAGCGCCGCGCTCAGCGAGGCGGGGTTGGCGTTATAGGCGTCGTCGATCAGTTCCAGCGTCAGATGGGTTTCCACCGGGTCGAGCAGGATCACCTCGCGCAGGCCCCGGCCCGCGCCCGCCTGCCATTGCCCCAGCGCGGTGATCGCCAGCGCCCGGTCGAGCCCCAGCGCATGCGCCACCGCCAGCACGCCCAGCCCGTTCACCGCGAAATGCCGCCCCGGCACCGCCACCTTGAAGAGGATCGGCGTGCGCCAGGCCCGGCCCTGCGCCACGGTGGTGGCGTCGCCCACGGTCACCTCGGTGATGCGGTGGTGATTGCCCGCCGCCTCGCCAAAGGTGATGACCTGCGCCGAGCGCGCCTCCGCCATCTCCACCAGGATCGGCGAGACGTCGAGATCGCCGTTCACCACCGCCGTGCCGCCCGGCTCCAGCCCCTCGAAGATCGCGCCCTTCTCGCGCGCGATGCCCGCCAGGCTCTCGAAGGCGGCCAGATGCGCCGGCGCCACGATGGTCACCATCGCCACATGCGGCCGCGCCATGCGGCTCAGCGGCGCGATCTCGCCGGGATGGTTCATGCCGATCTCGATCACCGCGAAATCCACGTCGCGCGGCATCCGCGCCAGCGTCAGGGGCACGCCCCAGTGGTTGTTATAGCTCTTCTCGGCGGCATGCACCGTACCCTGCGCGCCCAGCACGCAGCGCAGCATCTCCTTGGTCGAGGTCTTGCCGACCGAGCCGGTCACCGCCACGACCTGCGCCCGCGTGCGCGCCCGCGCCGCGATGCCGAGCCGCTCCAGCCCCGCCTGCACGTCGTCGACCAGCAGCAACCGGTCCTCGTCGACGCCCTCGGGAATGCGGCTCACCAGCGCGGCGGCGGCGCCCTTCTCCAGCGCCTGCGCCACGAACTCGTGCCCGTCCCGCGCCGCCTTCAGCGCCACGAACAGATCGCCCGGCGCCAGCGTGCGGGTGTCGATCGACACCCCTGTCGCCTCCCAATGCGCCGAGACGCGTCCGCCGCAGGCCTCCGCCGCTTCCTTCGCCGTCCAGAGCGTCACAGGCCCCTCCCGTCCAGCGCCGCCACGGCGACACTCGCCTGTTCCACATCGTCGAAGGGATAGACCGTATCGCCGACGATCTGCCCGGTCTCGTGACCCTTGCCGCAGACCAGCAGCGCGTCGCCCGGCCCCAGAAGATCGACTCCGCGCAGGATCGCCTCGGCGCGGTCACCCACCTCGGTGGCACCCGGCGCGCCCTCCAGCACCTGCGCGCGGATCGCCGCCGGATCCTCGGAGCGCGGGTTGTCGTCGGTCACGATGACCATATCCGCGTGCTCCGTCGCGGCCTTGCCCATCAGCGGGCGCTTGCGCGCGTCGCGGTCGCCGCCGGCGCCGACAATCGCGATGAGCCGGCCCATGACATGCGGGCGCAGCGCCTGGATGGCGGTCGCCACCGCGTCGGGCGTATGGGCGAAATCCACATAGACCGCCGCGCCATTGTTGCGCGTCGCCGCAAGCTGCATGCGCCCGCGCACCGTTTCGAGCCTCGGCAGCGCGCGAAAGACGTCCTCGGCCTCGGCGCCGCAAGCGATGACCAGCCCCGCCGCCAGCAGCGCGTTCCAGCCCTGAAACCCGCCGATCAGCGGCAGCCGTAGCTGCTCCACCACCCCGTGCCAGCTCAGCCGCAGCTCCTGCCCCGTCGCATCGAAGCGCTGGCCCAGCAGGCGCAGATCGGTGCCCTCGGCCTCGCCGACGCTCAGCACCTCCTGCCCGCGCGCCTTGGCGATGGCCAGCATGTCGATGCCGCGCGCGTCGTCGATATTGATCACCGCCATGCCCTCCTCGGGCAGCACGCGGGCGAAGAGCCCGGCCTTGGCGGCGAAATATTCCTCAAAATCCGCGTGGTAATCGAGGTGATCCTGGCTGAAATTGGTGAAACCCGCCGCCTTCAGCTGTACCCCGTCGAGCCGCCGCTGGTCGAGCCCATGGCTCGACGCCTCCATCGCCGCGTGATCGACACCGGCCTCCGCCGCCTCGGCCAGCGCCTTGTGCAGGGTGATTGGCTCGGGCGTGGTATGGCGCAGCGGCGCCTGCCAGTCGCCCTCGACCCCGGTGGTGCCCAGGTTGACCGCGCGATAGCCCAGCTCCTGCCAGAGCCGGCGCACGAAGGTAGCGACGGAGGTCTTGCCGTTGGTGCCGGTCACCGCCACCATCGTGGCGGGCTGCGCGCCGAAGAACAGCGCGCAGGCATAGGCCAGCGCCTGGCGCGGATCGGCGGCGATCACCAGCGCCGCCTCGCTCTCGCCCAGCGCGTCGCGGGCGATCTCGGCGCCCTCGGCATCGGTCAGCACGGCCACGGCGCCCTGCGCCAAAGCGGTCTCGACAAAGCGCGCGCCATGCAGCCTGGTGCCCGGCATCGCCGCAAAGAGATGCCCCGGCATCACCGCCCGGCTGTCCACGGAAATGCCGCTCACCTTCGCCTCGCGCCCGCCCCGCGCGGTCAGGCCCAGATCCGAGAGGCTCTTCTCCCCGCTCATGGCAGCCCTTTCATCTTTCCCAAAATACTCAAACCCGGCGGCGCCGACGCGCCCTCAGTTCCGGATGAGTGTCACATTGGTCATGTCGCTCATATCGTATTCCGGACGCAAGCCCAGAAGCGGCGCGATCCGGCCGATCATCTCGGCGGCCACCGGCACGGCGGTCCAGCCAGCGGTGCGGCGGGGCTTGGAGCCGGAGGTCTCGACCGGCTCGTCGAGCGTGACGACCAGCACGTATTTCGGATCATGCGCCGGGAACATCGAGGCAAAGGTGGCGATCACCTTATCCTTGTAGTAGCCGCCGCCATGCTCCTTGGGTTTGTCCGCCGTGCCGGTCTTGCCGCCGACGTGATAGCCCGGCACCTCACCAAAGCTCGCCGTGCCCTCGCTCACCACCTTGCGCAGCATCTGCCGCGCCGCCGCCGATACCGGTTCCGAGAGCACACGCGGCCCGATTTTCGGACCGTGCTGTTTCAGCAGCGTCGGGCTGACCAGATGGCCGCCATTGGCGATGGTGGAATAGGCCGCCGCCAGATGCAGCGGCGAGGAGCTGAGCCCGTGCCCGTAGGAGATCGTCACCGACGAGAGGTCGGTCCAGCGCGAGGGCAGCAGCGGCTTGCCGCCTGCCGCCTCGACGATCTCGAGCCCGGTCGGCTCGAAAAAGCCCAGCGATTTCAGAAACTCCTGCTGCCGCTCGATGCCGATGGCCAGCGCGATCTTGCCGGTGCCGCGGTTCGAGCTCTTCACGATGACCTGCTCGACGCTGATCTCGCCGTAATTGTGCCCATCGAACTCGCCGATGCGGTGCCCGCCGACCTTGAAGGGCGGGCGGGTGTCGATCACCGTGTCGGGGCGCACCAGCCCCAGCTCCATCGCCTGAGCGGCGGCAAAGATCTTGAAGGTCGAACCCAGCTCATAGACCCCCTGCACCGCACGGTTGAACAGCGGGCTGTCGGAGGGGCTGCCCTCGGTCGGCGGGCGGGGCCGGTCGTTGGGGTCGAAATCGGGCAGCGAGGCGATGGCGATCACCTCGCCGGTATGCACATCCATCAGCACCGAGGCCGCACCCTTGGCGTTCATCAGCCGCATGCCCGAATCCAGCACCCGCTCGGTGGCGGCCTGAATGGTCAGGTCGATGGAAAGCTCCAGCGGCGCGCCCTCGCGGGCCGGGTCGCGCAGCTTGGCGTCGAAATATTTCTCGATCCCGGCGGTGCCGATGACCTCGGCGGAATGCACGCCCTCGCGCCCGAAGCTGGCGCCGCCAAGGATATGCGAGGCCAGCGCGCCATTGGGATAAAGCCGCATTTCGCGCGGACCGAAGAGCAGCCCGGGCTCGCCGATATCGTGCACCGCCTGCATCTGCTCGGGGCTGATTTTCTTCTTCACCCAGAGAAACTTGCGCTTCTCGTCGGTGAAATCCTTGATCATCCGCTCTTCGTCGAGATCCGGGAAGATCGCCTTCAGCTCCTTTGCCGCGCGCAGCGGCTCGATCATCTGCTGCGGATGCGCGTAGAGCGAATGCGTCTCCATATTGGTGGCGAGGATGCGGCCATGACGGTCGGTGATGTCGGCGCGGCTGGCGATGATCGAGGCGCCGGTGGCCTGGGCGCGCGGCTCGCTGGGTTCGGAACCGGCCAGCACGCCCATGCGCACACCGATGGTGCCGAACGCAACGAAGAACAGCACGCCCAGCACCAGCAGGCGGCCCTCGGCGCGCACCCTTGCGCGGTCGCGCATCTGCTCGTGGCGGATGCGGATATTCTCGCGTTCGATGGCGTCGGGGTTCTCGCCCTTGCGGCGGGCGTCGAGGATGCGGGCCAGAGGGCGGAGCGGGGTGCGCGTGGTCATTGCGTCGCTCCCGCGCTGGTCACATCGACCGGATCGGTGACCACCAGCGGATGAATCACCGGATAGGCAACCTGATCGACGCGGCCGTATTGATCGGCCCGCATCGGCAGCAATTCGAGCCGGGGAAAGTTGATCTCGGCCAGATCGCGCAGCCGGTCGGGGCGGTTGAGATAGGCCCATTCCGCCTTGAGGATCGCCAGCCGCGCCCGCGCATCGGCGATGTCGCGATGCAGATCCTCCACATGGTCGAGCGCCGCCTGGGTGTCGTAGTTTTCGCGATAGGCCCAGAAGGCGAGGCCGATCAGCCCCAGAAAGGTGGTCACATAGAGCATCGTTCGCATCAGCGCTTCCCCTTCAGTTGCGGCATGTTCAGTGTGGCGGATCCGATCTCGCCCGGCACCGC
Organism: Salipiger abyssi; assembly: GCF_017311415.1. Taxonomy (GTDB): domain Bacteria; phylum Pseudomonadota; class Alphaproteobacteria; order Rhodobacterales; family Rhodobacteraceae; genus Salipiger; species Salipiger abyssi_A. The sequence goes on from NZ_JAEKIS010000005.1 coordinate 154,858, forward strand.
CCCGGTACGGCGCCCGATGCGCAGCCGCGCCGAGCGGGCGCGCGGGTTGGCCTGCAACTCCACCTCGTCCGGCCCCACCGCCTTGCGTGTCACCAGCTCGAAACGCGGCTCTTCGGTCTCGGTCAGCGGCGCGTGGCGGCTCACCGAGCCAAGCCGACCGGAGCGCGCCTGGAAGAAGCGCTTGACCATGCGGTCCTCGACCGAATGGAAGGTCACCACGCAGAGCCAGCCGCCGGGCTTCAGCGCGCGCTCGGCAGCCATCAGCCCGCGCCAGAGCGCGCCGTATTCGTCGTTCACCGCGATGCGCAGCGCCTGAAAGCTGCGTGTCGCCGGATGCGACTGGCCGGGTTTCGGGCGCGGCAGGCAAGCCTCGACGATCGACGACAACCGTGCGGTGGTTTCAATGGGTTCCTCGGCGCGCGCCTTGACGATGGCCCGCGCGATGCGGCGCGAGGCGCGCTCCTCGCCATAGGTATAAAGCACATCGGCCAGCGTGGTTTCGTCCAGCCGCTTGACCAGATCGGCGGCGCTTTCGCCCGCCTGCTCCATGCGCATGTCGAGCGGCCCGTCCTTCTGGAAGGAAAAGCCGCGCTCCGCCCGGTCGAGCTGCATCGAAGAGACGCCGAGATCCAGCACCACACCGTCGACGTCGCTGGCATAGCGATCCATGTCGGCGAAATTGCCCTCGACCAGCTCCAGCCGGTCACCGTATTCGCCGATCCATCCCGCCGCCATCTCATGCGCCAGCGGATCGCGGTCGATGCCGATCACCCTGCCCGCACCTGCCTCCAGCAGCCCGCGCGCATAGCCGCCGGCGCCGAAAGTGCCGTCGATCCAGGTGCCGCCGACCGGTGCCACCGCCTCCAGCAAGGGACGCAGGAGGACCGGGACGTGCGGCGCGCCGTCATTCTGCTCCGCCGCAGGGGCCATCTAGATCTCCTCGTCCTCGTCGTCATCTTCGTCGAGCAGCGTCAGCGGGTCGTCGTCGAACTCGTCGAGCTCTTCCTCGGTCTCGGCCAGATCCGCGTCATAAGCCGCAGGTTCCCAGATCTGGAACGTGTCGACATTGGAGGCGAACTGCGCCTCGCCCGAGAGGCCGATCTTTTCGCGCAGCTTCGCGGGCAGCACGATGCGGCCGGTCTCGTCGACGCTGGTGGTGATCGACTGGGTCGAGAACAGCCGTTCGAGAATCCGGCGCTTCTTTGAGCCGCGCTTCATGCGGCTGATGCGATCCTCGACCGCCTCGATCTCGTCGATGGTGTAGCATTCCAGGTATTTGCGGCGCTGGTCGCCGTAGACGATCACGAAGTTGGGGTTCAGCCCCTCGACCCAGTCCGGGTCACCGGCTTCGAGCACACGGCGAAAAGAGGCCGGGATGGACACCCTGCCCTTGCTGTCGACCTTGTGCCGACTTTCGCCTCTGAACCTTAGCCTGCGGCTCACTGTCCCTACTCTCGCCCCCTGAAACGAAATACGGCGGGTTGATCTGCTGCCACTGATCAACCCGCCGCCTTGACCCGCTTTGCGGGCTAGTCCGACTGCGCGCGCCACCTGGGGGGATGTCTGCTCGCTCGCGCGCCGGATCTCTTTGTTCACGATGAAGGGCGGGTGCCTGTATGAACCTGCTCTTTTATTGTTTTGGGATGTTTTGCCGGGGTCTTTGTTGCGCCCCTTGTCCGTCCCTCATCGTGGTAAAAGGTATGTCATGGGATTTCATGGGAAGCAATGGTTTTTTCGAGATAAACCCCCTGTATTTTGCCCACAGCCCCTGTGGAAAACAACATGTTGGGGTCCCATTTACCTAAAATCACGGATATGTGGTGAGCGGGAACCAGCCCATCGCTAAATGTAGTAACGGCGGCGTGAGGAAAAAAATACCCATGCTTTCCCAAAAAAATTCGCACCGGGCCCTTTAGTCCCAAAATCTCCGAGAAATCCAGCGGCTCCCATGTCGTCCCATATCACGAATCTCAGCGGATTCGCCGGGATTCCGGCGAGTCAGCCACCGGCAAGCCGACTCGGCGCGCCCTGTCGCGCGATAGTTTCCCATGAGTTCCCATAGTGGCATCCCATCCCGTCCCATCCCGTCCCGCAACACGAGAGGCTTGCATGCAAAGCCGCCGCACAGTATGCGGAAAACGCCTTGGTTCCGGGCCGACCGTCCGGAGAATAGGGAACGCGGTGCAAATCCGCGACTGCCCCCGCAACTGTGAGCGGCGAGCGTCATCGGCATCACGCCACTGGGCAGCACTGCCCGGGAAGGCCCGACCGGCGCAACGACCCGCAAGTCAGGAGACCTGCCAGGGTGATCACCCTCCCCATGCGCGGGGCGCGCTTTGGGAACGGTCCTTCCGTTCGTGGTGACATGACGCACCGTTCACGGAAGCATCGCATGCCTTCCGGGAACATCACCACAACGCCCCGTTCGCGGGGCCGATCCGGAAAGGAAACATGCCGATGAAGCATGTCCTCACCTCTGTCTCGGCGCTGGCGCTGAGCCTGCCCGCCATCGCACAGGCCGACACGGCACTGGAACTGGCACCGATCACCTTCTATGCCAACGACCTGCCGCTCGAACTGGGCCGCAGCGGCAGCTCCGTCTCGGTCCTTACCGAGGAAGAGATCGCCGCCTCTCCCGCCACCACGCTGGCCGACACGCTCGACGCGCTGCCCGGCCTCTCGGTGACCAACAATGGCGGCCCGGGCAAAAGCACGCAGCTGCGCATCCGCGGCCTGCCCAACCAATATGCGCCGGTCTATATCAACGGCATCGAGGCCACCGATGCCTCGTCGACCCAGGCGAATTTCAACTTCGGCAACATCCTTCCCGGCGGCGTCACCCGCGCCGAGGTGGTGAAAGGCACGCAATCTGCGCTGTACGGCTCCGACGCCATTGCCGGCATCGTCGCGCTGGAGCTCGCCAAGGCGCCCGAAACCCCGGGTCAGGAAGGCCGGGCCGCCGCCGAGGTCGGCGCCAATGGCACCAAGAGCGCCACGCTCGGCTATGGCGTCGCGGGCGAGAGCTGGGGCCTGGCGGTTTCGGCCACCCGCTTCGTCACCGACGGCTACAGCTCGGTCGACGCGCCCGGCTATGACGAGGACGATCCCTATCAGGCCACCCAGATCGGGCTCGACGCCTATTGGGACGTGACCCCCGATCTGCGCTTCGGCCTGTCCGGCTTCGGCTATTCCGCCGATGGCGATTACGACGCCAACAGCTGGCCCGATCCAGAGGACGGCACCTTTGCCAGCGACAGCTGGGGCCTGCGTACCTATGCGCAGCTACAAACCGGCGCCGTGGCGCATGAACTGTCCTTTTCGCGCTTCGACATCGACCGCAATTTCGACGCGGTAGGCTTCAAGGACGAATTCGGTTCCACCCGCGACAAGATCGCCTATTCCGGCAGCTGGGAAATCGCCGAGGGCCGCAGCCTCAGCTTCGGCATCGACCGAACCAATGAGGAAGCGGAATTCAGCGCTCCGGTCTACGATAGCACCTGGACCCGCACCGGCACCCAGTCGAGCAGCGAAGATGTCGACAATACCGGCGTCTTCGCCGAGCTGGCCTGGGCCTTCGACCCGGCGCTGGACGCGGTGTTCTCGGTGCGTCACGACGAGCATTCCGAATTCGGCGGCGAATGGAGCGGCCGGGCCGCGCTCTCCTGGCGCGCCACCGAAGCGCTGACCCTGCGCGGTGCGCTGGCCAAGGGCTATCGCGCACCCTCGCTTTATGAGCTGTTCAATCCGTCCTACGGCAATGCCGGGCTCGACCCCGAGACCAGCCACAGCGCCGAGATTGGGGCCGATTACAGCTTTGCCAATGGCGCGACGCTGGGCGCGACGCTGTTCTATACCGAAATCGACGACCTGATCGACTACGATTTCGCCACCAGCAGCTACAAGCAGATCTCGGGCACCACGGTGTCCAAGGGCCTGGAGCTGGCGGGCCGGCTGCCGATCGGCGAGCGGATCTCGCTGACCGGTGGCTTCACCTATACCGACGCGCGCGATTCCGATGACGATCCGCTGCAACGGGTGCCGCGCTACGACCTGTCGCTGGGCGTCTCCGCCGAGATCACCGATCAACTGAGCGGCGGTCTGTCGGTCAGCCACAAGGCGGATTTCCCCGACACCTATGGCGTCACCGGCACCCAGTCGGTGGACGACTACACCCTGGTGAACGCACAGGTCGCCTATGAATTCCGCAACGGCGTCGAAGCCTATCTGCGGGTCGAGAACCTGTTCGACGAGGATTACGCCGTGATCCCCGACTATGCGACATCGGACCGCGCCGCCTATTTCGGGATCCGTGCGCGTTTCTAGGGCAATAACGCTGGCTGCCGCCCTGCTCTGCGCGGGCGCGGCGGCGGCGGCGGACGATGCGGCCCCCGGCCGCGTCGTCTCGCTCAATGTCTGCACCGATCAGCTCGCGCTGCTGATCGGTGCGCCCGGGCAGCTCATCTCGGTCTCGCGGCTGGCCCACGACCCGCGCAGTTCGGCCATGGCCGAGGAGGCCCGCGCCCTCCCCGCCAACGGCGCCAGCGCCGAAGAGGTGGTGCTGCTTCGCCCGGATCTGGTACTGGCCGGCAACTACACCGCCCGCGCCGCCACGCAGATGCTGGAACAGCTGGGCTACCGGGTCGAACGCTTCGCCCCCGCCCGCTCGCTCGAGGACGCGCGGCAGAACATCCTGCGCATGGGCGCGCTGCTGGGCCGCGAGGACCGCGCCGCCGAGGTGCTGGCCGATTTCGACGCCCGGCGCGCAGCGCTGCGCGAAACGCCGGAGCGCAAGCCGAGGGTGGCCTATTACATGCCCTTCAACGAGACCGCCGGCGCCCAGACCCTGACCGGCGATATCCTAAACGCCGCCGGCATGGCCAATCTCGCCGATGAAAAGGGCATGGCCTTTCGCGGTCGCCTCCCGCTCGAAGGGCTGCTGCTGGCCGAGCCCGACCTGATCCTCGTCAGCCGCCCCTATGACAGCCCGGCGCAGGCGACCTCGCTGCTGCAACACCCCGCGCTTCAGGCCACCGGCGCGCTGCATCAGGTGGTGGACAGCCCCAACTGGATCTGCGGCACGCCGGCGCTGCTCGACGCGGTGGCGGCGATGCGCGATCTGCGCCACGACTGGGAGGCGGCGCAATGAGGCTCGCCCTGCCGCTCGCCGCGCTGGTGCTGGCGCTGTTCTTCACCTCGCTGGGGCTGGGTTATGCCGCGCTGCCGCCGCGCGCGGTGCTGGGCGGGCTGATCGGCCTCGGCGATCCGCTGCATGTCATGGTGATGCAGGAAATCCGCCTGCCGCGCAGTGCATTGGCGGCGCTGGTCGGCGCCGCGCTCGGGCTTTCGGGCGCCGCGATGCAGGGCTATCTGCGCAACCCGCTGGCCGAGCCGGGACTGATCGGCGTCTCCGGCTCGGCGGCACTCGGCGCGGTGCTGGCGCTGCAAACCGGGCTCGCGGCGGCATTTGCGCTGGCGCTGCCGCTGATGGCGCTGCTCTTCGCGCTGGGGGCGGTGGCGCTGATCCTGCTGCTCGCCGGGCCGCGCGGCGGTTCGCTGGTGCTGATCCTCGCGGGCATCGCGGTCTCGGCGCTGGCGGGCGCGCTGACCTCGCTGGTGCTGAACCTGTCGTCGAACCCCTATGCCACCTATGAAATCGTGTTCTGGATGATGGGCTCGGTCGCCGACCGCTCACTCACTCACCTGACGCTGGCGCTGCCGCTGATCGCCCTCGGCGGCGCCGCGCTGCTGACGCTGGGGCGCGGGCTCGACGCGCTGACGCTGGGCGAGGACGGCGCGCAGGCGCTTGGTATCTCGCTGACCTCGCTGCGGCTGCGGCTGCTCTTCGGCACCGCCGCCGCCGTTGGCGCCGCCACCGCCGTGGCCGGCGCCGTGGGCTTTGTCGGGCTCGTGGTGCCGCATCTGCTGCGCCCGCTCTGCGGCGCCCGGCCCTCGCGGCTGCTCTGGGCCTCGGCGCTCGGCGGCGCGGCGATGCTGCTGGCCGCCGACATCGCGGTGCGGCTGATCCTGCCCGAGCGCGACCTCAAGCTCGGCGTGGTCATGGCGCTGATCGGCGCGCCGCTCTTCCTGCATCTGATCTACAAGACGCGGAGGGGTCTATGAGCCTGCTGACCCTCGACGCGCTCACCGTGACGCGCGGGCAATGCCCGGTGGTGGATGGTGTCACACTGTCCATCGGCCCCGGCGAATGCGTTGGGCTCATCGGCCCCAACGGCGCGGGCAAGACCACGCTGATGCGCGCCGCCCTTGGCCTCATGCCACATGGCGGCACCTCCTCGCTCTCGTCCCTGCCCGCCCGCGAGCGCGCCCGTGCCGCCGCCTGGCTGCCGCAGGCGCGCGAGATCGCCTGGCCGGTCAGCGTCGAGACGCTGGTGGCGCTCGGCCGGTTGCCGCATGACAGCCGCGCCGGGGCGCTGCGCGCCGATGCGGTCGGGGCCGCGCTCTCTCGCATGGGGCTGGAGGGCTTCCGTCAGCGCAAGGCCACCGAGCTTTCGGGCGGCGAGCAGGCCCGCGTGCTGATCGCCCGCGCGCTGGCGCAGGAGGCGCCGCTGCTGCTGGCCGACGAACCCATTGCCGGGCTCGACCCGGCAGCCCAGATCGCCACGCTGCGCATCTTCGAAACACTTGCGCGGGAGGGCCACGCGGTGCTCACCTCGCTGCACGACCTGACGCTGGCGGCGCGCCACTGCACCCGGCTGCTGCTGCTCGACCGTGGCAAGCTCGCCGCCGACGGCCCGCCGCTGGACGTGCTGACCGAAGACACTCTCGCGCAGGTCTTTCACCTGCGCGCCCATATGCTGCAAACCGAGCACGGCCCGCTGCTGCAACCGCTCGGCGTGCTGCCATGACCCCGAAGGGAGAGCCCATATGACCCGGATCACCGAGTTCCTCGACCGTGGCGGCCCGGCGCTCTGGGTGATCTTCGCGCTTTCGGTGGCGACGCTGGCCCTGATCCTGTGGAAGCTCTGGCGGCTGTCGCGCAGCGGCGCCTGGCGCCGCGACCGCGCCGAGCGCGCGGTGACGCTTTGGCGCGAGGGCGCGCGCGAGGCGGCACAGGATCTGCTGCGCCATCGCGGCGGGCTGCGCGCGCGCTTCCTCTCCGCCGCCATGGCCGCGCTCACGACCTATCCCGAAGAGCCCGCCCGCGAAGAGGCGTCCCGCGTCGCCCGCGCCCTGCTGACCGAGGCACGTTCAGGCCTGCGCGCGCTCGATCTCGTGGTGATGATCGCGCCGCTGATCGGCCTTCTGGGCACGGTGCTCGGCATGATCGGCGCCTTCCAGGCCTTGCAGGAGACCGGCGCCCAGGCCGATCCGGCAGCGCTTGCGGGCGGCATCTGGGAGGCGCTGCTGACCACCGCCGCCGGCATGGGCGTGGCGATCCCGGCGGCGATGGCGCTGAGTTGGTTCGACAGCGTCACCGAGGCGCTCGCCCATGATTTCGAAGACCTCGCCACACGGCTCTTCACCGCGCCGCGAGACAAGCAATGACCACACGGCGCGCCCTGCCCCCAGCGCCGGGACGAGCGGCCAGCGCCGGACGCCTCCGGCGGGAGTATTTGCGGAAAGATGAAAGCCCTTTGCGGCGCGCCCCTGGGGGTCTTCTCTTTCCAAATACGCAGCCGAGCCCTCTCCGCCCGCACAACGCCGGGGAGGATGCGCCGCCATGCTGAACCTGCCACAGCAGACCCGGCGTCGCCGGCCCAGCCTCACGCCGATGATCGACGTGGTGTTCCTGCTGCTGGTCTTCTTCATGCTCGCCGCCCGGTTCGGCAGCGTCGAGGCGCTGCCGCTCACCCTCGCCGGCGGTGGCACCGAGCGCTGGCAGGGCCCACCCCGTCTCGTTACCGTCGCGCCCGATGCGCTGCTCCTGAACGGCCAGCCCGTCAGAGATCTTCCGGAGGCGCTTGCGCCGCTGATGCGAGGCCCCGACGACACGATCCTGCTGCGCCCGGCGCCGGGCACTGACACCGAACGGCTGGCGCAGGTGCTCGCCGCACTGCGCGACGCGGGCTTCACCAGCCTCGCCCTGCTGGAGCCCGCGCCATGACCCCGCGCCTGCTGCCCGACCGCCCCCGCCGCCCGCGCCCGGAGCCGGTGGTGCCGATGATCAACGTGGTCTTCCTGCTGCTGATCTTCTTCCTGATGACCGCCAGCCTGACCCCGCCCGCGCCTTTCGACGTCGCCGCCCCCGAGGCGCCGGGCACCCCCGACGAAGCGCAGCGCGACACGCTTTATCTCTCCGCCGACGGCCAGCTCGCCTATGGAGACCAGCGCGGCGCTCCGGCGCTGGAGGCCGCAGCGGCAGCCGGCCCGGTACGTCTCGCCGCCGACGCCCGCCTGCCCGCCGCCGAGCTCGCAAGCATCCTCGCCCACCTCTCCGCGCAGGGCGCGCCGGAGGTGCAGCTTGTTACCGCCGGAGGCCGTTGAACCATGCGCTTCCTGGAGCCTCTCCTCTTCACCGGTGTCGCCGCCGCGCTGCATGTCGCTGCACTCGGTCTCGGCCTTGGCACCGGCGGTGGCGGCGCCCCCCAGGGCGATGGCGGCGACGCGTCGGTGACGCTGCAAGCCGCGCCCGCAGGGCTCGCGGCGCTGGCCGAGCACTGGGAGGCCGCGCCGGACCTCCCAACGCCAGCGGCCCCGGCGCCCTCCGCTCCCGCCCAGAAAACCGCGCCGAAGGCGCCTGCGATGCCGACCGCCGCCCCCCGAAGCGCCGCGCCAGCGGCGCCCGCCCCCGCCGAGGCGCCCGAGGCGCCCACGCTCGACACTGCCCCCGCGCAGGCGCGCAGCGCCCCGACCGCCTCGCCCCGGCCGCAGGCAAGGGCCACGCCCGCCGCCAGAAGCACCGCAGAAGCAAAGCCGCGCAGCGGCGGCGCGCAGCCCCGCAAGGCGCAAGTCGCGAAAGGCAGCGCGACGCAAGGCGGCAGCGGCGCGAGCCCGGCGAGCCCCGCCGGCCCCTCACAGGCGGCCATCGCCTCGGCAAAGGCGCAATGGGGCGCCCAGATCCGCAGCGCCGTCGCACGGGCCCAGTCGCGCATCCGGCAACCGCAGGCCACCGGCCAGGTCCGCCTGCGCATCGCGCTCACCCCGGAAGGCCGGCTCGCCGCGCTGAGCCTGCTGCGCTCCTCCGGCAATGCCGCGCTCGACCGCGCCGCCCTCACCACCGCCAAACGCGCCAGCTACCCGCGCGCGCCGCGCACACTCACCGCCGGACGCTACAGCTTTGACCTTCCGCTGGCCTTTGCCCGCCGCTGAGCGCCGCAACCGGGCCCATCTGCTTGACCCTGCCCGCGCCATCCGAGATACCGGGCCGCAAAGGACGCGCCCATGACCACCCCCCGCATTACCGACAGCCATTGCCATCTCGACTTCCCGGATTTCGACGAGGAGCGCCCGGAGGTCATCGCCCGCGCGGTCGAGGCCGGCGTGCACCGCATGGTCACCATCTGCACCCGCCTGCGCAACGCGCCGCAGGTGCGTGCCATCGCCGAGGCCCATGACCCGGTCTTCTACGCTGCCGGCACCCACCCGATGAGCGCCGCCGAGGAACCGCTGGCCACACTCGACGAGCTGGTCGCACTGGCGCAGCATCCGAAATTCGTGGGCATCGGCGAGACCGGGCTCGATTACCACTACACCGCCGAGAGCGCGGAGATCCAAAAACAATCGCTGCGCACCCATATCGAGGCGGCGCAGGAAACCGGACTGCCGCTGATCATCCACGCCCGCGCCGCAGACGAGGACATGATCGACATCCTCACCGCAGGCTATCGCGCCAGACCCTACCCTTGCGTGCTGCACTGCTTCTCCTCCGGTCCGGAGCTGGCCAAGGCCGCGCTCGATTGCGGGTTCTATCTCTCGATGTCCGGCATCGCCGCCTTCCCGAAATCGAAAGAGCTGCGCGAGATCTTCGCCTCCGCCCCGCTCGACCGCATCCTGGTGGAGACCGACAGCCCCTATCTCGCGCCGCCGCCCTATCGCGGCAAGCGCAACGAGCCGGGCTATACCGTTCATACCGCCAAGGTCGGCGCCGAGACCTTCGGCCTCTCCTACGAAGACTTCGCCGCCGCGACAGAGGCCAATTTCGACCGGCTCTTCGCCAAGGCCGCCGCGTGGGAGCCCGCATGACCGAACTGCGCTTCACCATTCTCGGCTGCGGCTCGTCCGGCGGCGTGCCGCGGCTCGGCGGGCTCTGGGGCGATTGCGACCCGGAAAATCCGAAAAACAGCCGCCGCCGCTGCTCGCTGCTGGTCGAGCGCGAAAGCGCGGGCGGCACCACCCGGGTGCTGATCGATACCACCCCCGACATGCGTGCTCAACTGCTCGACGCCGGTATCGGCATGCTCGACGCGGTGGCCTGGACGCATTCCCACGCCGATCACACCCACGGGCTCGACGATCTGCGTCAGATCGTCTTCAACCGCCGCGAGCGGCTGCCGGTCTGGGCCGATGGCGACACCCAGAACGCGCTGTTCTCGCGCTTCGGTTATGCCTTCGTACAGCCCGAGGGCAGCCCCTACCCGCCGATCCTCGACATGCACACGATCTCGGAGGCGCCCTTCACCATCGACGGCGCCGGCGGGCCCATCACCCTGACCCCGTTCGAGGTCAATCACGGCAGCATCGACGCGCTCGGCTTCCGCATCGGCGATGTCGCCTACCTGCCCGATGTGATCCGCATCCCCGAGGCCTCCTGGGCGCATCTGGAAGGGCTCGACTGCTGGATCCTCGACGCGTTGCGCCGCACACCGCACCCGACCCATGCCCATCTCGACCTGGCGCTGGAATGGATCGCGAAGATGCAGCCGAAACGCGCGGTGCTCACCAATATGCATATCGACCTCGACCACGATGCCGTCGCCGCGGAGACCCCCGATCACATCGTTCCGGCCTATGACGGCATGGTCCTGCGCTATGCGCTCTGACCCGGCCCTGCGGCGTCTTCTCTTTACAAATACGCCACCCTGCCCGCGCCGGCCCGTGCCGCGCCGGGGCATCTGCGCGACCTCTCACCGGCGCCCCCCGGCGACGCGCGCAGCGCGGCGCAATACCTCTCCGGAGCACCGCTAAACCGTGCAGGCGCTGATCGACGTCATCCTGCCGGTCTTCATCGTGATCGGCGCGGGCTATCTCGCGAGCTGGCGGCGGCTGCTGCCGGAGCAGGTGATCGACGGGCTGATGGAGTTCACCCAGACGATCGCCGTGCCCTGCCTGCTGTTCCGCGCCATGTGGCAGCTCGATCTCGGCAGCAATTTCTCTATCCCGCTGCTGCTGGCCTTCTATGGCGGCGCGGTCGCGGCCTTTGCCGCCGGGCTGTTCGGCGCACGATTGCTGTTCGGTCGTGACTGGGAAGACTCCATCGCCATCGGCTTTGTCTGCCTGTTCTCCAACACGCTGCTGCTCGGCCTGCCGATCACCGAACGCGCCTATGGCCCCGATGCGCTCAGCGGCAATTACGCCATCATCGCGCTGCATTCGCCCTTCGGCTATACGCTCGGCATCACCGCGATGGAGATCGCCCGCGCCCGCGGCACCCAGATCCGTCGCCTGCCGCTCACGGTGCTGCGCGCGGTGTTCCGCAATGCGCTGGTGGTGGGCATCCTGATCGGCATCACCTTCAATCTCGGCTCGGTCACGCTGCCCGAGCCGGTCACCCAGGCGCTCGACATGGTCACCCGCACCGCCCTGCCCGGCGCGCTTTTCGCGCTCGGCGGCGTACTCTACCGCTACCGCCCCGAAGGCGATCTGCGCGCCATCCTCTTCGTCTGCTCCATCGCTCTGGGGCTGCATGCGGCGCTGACCTATCTCTTCGGCAACCTCCTGGGGCTCAGTACCGACAATATGCGCTCGGCGGTGCTCACCGCCGCCATGGCGCCCGGGGTCAATGCCTATCTCTTCGCCAATATGTACGGGCGCGCCAAACGCGTCGCCGCCTCCTCGGTGCTGATCGGCACCGCGCTCTGCGTGGTCACGAGCTGGGTCTGGCTTCAGGTCCTGCCCTGAGGTCTATTCCTCCACATCGTCCACATCCGCCTGCCCCGAGAGCCGGCGCCGCACCAGCGACCAGCTAAGCCCTACCCCCAGCACCAGCGACAGCGCGAAGATGCCGATCCAGGCGGAGAGATCGGGATCGGAGAGTTCGATCACGCCCCAGTCCCACAGCACCCAGAGCAGCGCGCCGACCAGTGCCAGCACCAGCGCCATGCCGAACGCCCCGATCGAGCGCAGCGTGGCGCGCAGATAGATCACATAGGCGGCAAAGAGCAGCAGGCCCAGCAGCACCGCCAGCGGCAGCTGCTCCTGCCCTTCGCTGCGCACCCAGCGCAGATAGTTCCATTGCGACGGATTCCACGTCGCCGCCACCAAGCCGAACGCCACCGCCCAACGCAGAACAAACCCCATGACACGCTCCTTTTACCTGACCCGCGCCAAATGCACCGATCCGGCGCGACCTGTCCAGCGCCCGCGTGGCGCGGATCGCTCAAATTGACGGTTTCGCCCGCCCCGGCGCTTCGCTATACGGAGCCCGTTTGGACCTTCAAAAGGACAGTGAGCTATGGCGAACGTGGTCGTCGTGGGCGCCCAGTGGGGCGACGAGGGCAAAGGCAAGATCGTGGACTGGCTTTCGAGCCGGGCCGACGTGATCGCCCGCTTCCAGGGGGGCCACAATGCGGGCCATACCCTTGTGATCGACGGCACCGTCTTCAAGCTGAACGCGCTGCCCTCGGGCGTGGTGCGCAGCGGCAAGCTTTCGGTGATTGGCAACGGCGTGGTGCTCGACCCCTGGCATCTGGTGAAAGAGATCGCACAGATCCGCGAACAGGGGGTCGAGATCACCCCCGAGACGCTGATGGTGGCCGAGAACACGCCGCTGATCCTGCCGATCCACGGCGAGCTCGACCGCGCCCGCGAGTCGCAGAACTCGGTGGCCAAGATCGGCACGACCGGTCGCGGCATCGGCCCGGCCTATGAGGACAAGGTCGGCCGCCGCGCCATCCGCGTCGCCGATCTCGCCGATCCGGCGACGCTGGAGGCGCGGGTCGACCGGGCGCTGGTGCATCACGACGCGCTGCGCCGCGGGCTCGGGCTCGCCCCCGTCAATCGCGACGGGCTGATCGCGCAGCTCAAGGAGATCGCGCCGGAGATCCTGAAATATGCCGGGCCGGTCTGGAAGGTGCTCAACGAAAAGCGCCGCGCCGGCAAGCGCATCCTCTTCGAGGGCGCCCAGGGTGCGCTGCTCGATATCGACTTCGGCACCTATCCCTTTGTCACCTCGTCCAATGTGATCGCCGGTCAGGCCGCCACCGGCACCGGCATCGGGCCGGGCGCCATCGACTTCGTGCTGGGCATCGTCAAGGCCTATACCACCCGCGTCGGCGAAGGCCCCTTCCCGACCGAGCTCGACGACGAGGACGGCAACCGGCTGGGCACGCGCGGGCACGAGTTCGGCACAGTCACCGGGCGCAAGCGCCGCTGCGGCTGGTTCGATGCGGTGCTGGTGCGCCAGACCTGCGCCACCTCCGGCGTCAACGGCATCTCGCTGACCAAGCTCGACGTGCTGGACGGGTTCGAAACCATCAAGATCTGCACCGGCTACATGCTCGACGGCGAGCTGCTCGACCACCTGCCCATCGCCGCCGACCAGCAGGCCCGCTGCACGCCGGTCTATGAGGAGATGGAAGGCTGGAGCGAGTCGACCGAGGGCGCGCGCAGCTGGGCGGATCTGCCGGGGGCGGCGGTGAAATACGTGCGCCGCGTCGAGGAGCTGATCGGCTGCCCGGTGGCGCTGCTCTCGACCTCGCCGGAGCGCGACGACACCATCCTCGTCACCGATCCGTTCGAAGACTGATGGCGCTCACGCACAAGACCCGCAAGCGCCTGTCGCTCTTGCTGCTGCTGGTCTGGCTGCCGCTCTACATCATGGCGGCGGTCAGTCTCGTCAACGCGCTCGGGCGACCGCCGATCTGGGTCGAGCTGCTGGTCTATGTCGGTCTGGGTTTTCTCTGGGCGATCCCGTTCAAATTCGTCTTCAAGGGCGTGGGTCAGCCCGATCCGGACGGAAAAGACGACCGGAAATGACAAACGCCGCGCCCCGGGCTGCCCCGGGCGCGGCGATCATCGGCCGAGCGCGCGGGCGGCGCTCAGATAGCCAGCCAAGCTCGCGCCCCCAATGCGAGAAATGCGGCACGCAGGACTTCCACTCCTGCCGCGTCAACATGATATCGGTGACCGTGACACCCTCGCCCAGCGTCGCCTCCCGCTCACCATCCGTATGCCTCGCGCGCAGCCCCTTGTCCACAAGCGCCACCAGCGCCGCGTCGCGGCTTCCGGCGAGAATGGTCAGCGCCAGATAAACGTCGATCACCTTTGTTGGTCACCGGCGCGCCTAACACCCTCGCGAGGGCGGTATCGAACCCACCCAAGGCCGTTCCGGCGTGTCAGGCGCGGTCACCTTGAGATCGTCGCTGTCACCGCCCTAGATCGCGATCTGCATATCCGTGAGCATGTCGACCGGCTTCGGGCGCAGATCTTCTTTCCTGAGAACAGCCTAACGATGCCGAACGCGGTTTGCTTCGTTCCTATCAGGACGAGTCCGCGCTCTATATTGAGAGAGCAACCGTAGCGCCCGTTTGTCCAAAGAAACGCTTCACTTTAAGGAAATGGCCTGTGCAACGTGGGAGTTGCCCATTGTCCGCCCAGATCGCCCCGGCTCTGGGGGAGATTTCGCGGCAAACGCCTGTCCTGTATGCTGATGAGATCTGAACAGTCATATTTTCCAGCCGAAGGAAGATCCACATACCACTGATAGACATCCACGTTCTGGAGGGCGTTTTCAGCGACGAGGAAAAACAGCGGATGATCCGCGAGACCGCCCGCGCCTTCGGGCGCGTCGCGGGGCCGAAGATGCAGGAAAACACCTCGGTGCGCGTTCATGAGGTCCGCAGCGGCTGCTGGGGCGGTGCCGAGAGCGTCTGGACGACCGAGCGCGCGCTGGAGATGAAGGCGGCGCGCTGAGGTCTATCTCGCCTGCGGATAGGTGATGATCGACAGGTAGCGCGCCGGCAGCTCGACCAGCCCCTCGGGCCCATGCGGGGCGTCGGAATCGAAGAGAAGCGAGTCGCCCGGTTCCAGCAGGAAGAGCTGGTCACCATGGCGGTAATCGAGCACGCCGTCGAGCATGTAGATCAGCTCGATCCCCTCGTGCTGGAACGCCGGGAAACGGTCGGAATCGCTGTTGAGTGTGATGAGATAAGGCTCCACCACCACGCCGGAATTGTTCGATCCGATATGGCCAAGCAAGTTGTACTGATGGCCGGCGCGGGTGCCCGCGCGCTCGATTTCGACCCCCTGGCCAGCTTTGACATGCATCGCGCCGCGCGGCTCTTCGAAGCCGGAAAACAGCTGCACCAGCGGCACCCGCAGCGCGTTGGCCAGCGCCTGAAGCGTGTTGAGCGAAGGCGAGATCACGCCGTTCTCGATCTTCGACAGCATGCCGACAGACAGGCCGGTCTGCTGCGCCAGCTCCGAACCGGTCATGCGCTGGCGCTTGCGCAGATCGCGCACCTGGCGCCCGATGGCCACTTCGAGATTCTTTTCGCGCTGCTCGCGGACGGCGTGCGGGTTCTGGGTCAGTTTCGACCGGGAGCCGTTCTTCATTGTCTTTCCATCACCGGTTGGGGTGTCCCGTCGTGCAGGGGCGGCGGCGGTCATGTCAAGCCTCCGTCCAACAAGAGCATGCCCGGCTGGCAAAGCGCAGGGCTGAAACGGGGGGCAAACCGGTTATGGATCGTCATTCACACCTCAGTCTTGAAAGCAGCTCCTGTAGAGCGGCAGTATGTTGTCAGAACTCAGGGCGACCGGGTTGGTTCCCGCCGTCGGATCCTTGAGCGCTGACGCGCAGAGTATATCGAAATCCGGGTCGGTGACACCCAGCCCATCGAGCGTGGCGGGAATATCCAGTCCGGAGATAAGCTCCGCCACGAAATCGTAGAAGGCATCGAAGCTCGGCGCCAGCCCGAGATAGGCGCCGGCCCGGGCGAGTTTCTCTTCCACCGCCGGGCGGTTGAAGCGCAGCACCGGCAGCATGACCACGCCGTTGGTGGTGCCGTGATGGGTATCGTAGTGCGCGCCTATGGGGTGGCTCAGCGAATGGATCGCGCCCAGCCCCTTCTGGAACGCCGTCGCGCCGGCCGCGGCGGCCGTCATCATCTGCGCGCGCGCCTCGATATCGCTGCCGTCCCTGTAGGCGTGCAAAAGGTATTCCTTGCAGAGCCGCATGCCCTCCAGCGCGATGCCGTCGCCCATCGGGTGATAGGCGGGCGAGCAATAGGCCTCCAGACAATGGGCAAAGGCGTCCATGCCGGTGCCGGCGGTAATCGCGGGCGGCATGCCCACGGTCAGCTCCGGGTCGCAAATCACCTGCGCGGGCAGCATTCTGGGATGAAAGAGGATCTTTTTCTGATGGGTCTCCGCATTGGTCAGCACCGCAGCGCGGCCCACCTCCGAGCCGGTGCCGGCGGTGGTGGGCACCGCCACGATGGGCGCGATGGCGTCGGCATCGGCGCGGGTCCACCAGTCGCCGATATCCTCGAAATCCCATACCGGCCGCGTCTGCCCCGCCATGAAGGCGACGAGCTTGCCCAGATCCAGCCCCGAGCCGCCACCGAAGGCGATCACCCCGTCATGCCGTCCCTGCTTGAAGGTCACCACGCCGACACCGAGATTGCGCTCGGTCGGGTTCGGGTCGACATCGGCGAAGAGATCGGCTTCGAGCCCGGCGCGGCGGAGGATATCCAGCGCCTGTGCGGTGATCGGCAGATCCGCCAGCCCCCGGTCGGTGACCAGCAGCGGCTTGGAGATCCCGGCGGCATGGCAGGCTTCGGGCAGCTCTTCGATACGACCGGCACCGAAGCGGATGGCGGTCGGATAGGACCAGTTTGCATAGAGGGTCATGGAGCGTCCTTTCGGTCTCGTCCGGGCGCGTTGACGCGCCCGTCGTCGCGGGCACCATAGGAAACGACAAGGGGCAAGGCGAGCCTCAAGCGCGGCACTCTCTCCCCCGTGCGCGATTTCGTCGGGACCAAATGAAGGAAGGCTGCGACGTGCGCCGCAAGCCGTTTTTGCCCCCCGTCAAGCTGGCCAATCTCCAGCTCCGCGCCTGTCTCGGCATGGCACATGTCACCCGCGCACCAGCGCGATGGTCTTCGACAGCACTCTCGCAAGCGTATGGCAGAGCTGCGCACCCGCCCCAAATGGTCGGCGGCAACGCCAATGCGCCCAAAATCTCGGTCGGCGCGCTTGGCGCCGGACAGATCGCGGCGCGGCTTTAGCGGCAGCCGGACATGGAAACGGGGCGGAAAACCGCCCCGTTTCGAAACATGATAAATTGGCTCAGGCCGCGCGGCGGCGCGGACGCCGGCGCCGGGCCTGACCGGGTTTCGCGGCACCGCCACCGGCGCCCTTGTTGAACCCGCCCGGCTTGCCGCCGCCACCGCCGCCACGGCGACGCGACGGGCCGCCACGGCGCCCCTGCCCGCCACCGGAGGTCAGCTCTTCGGGCGCCTCGCCGCTGGCCACGGGAATGTCGATCTTCATCAGGCGCTGGATCTGGCGCAGCAGGTCCGCCTCGTCCGGCGCACAGAGTGCAATCGCCTCGCCCTCGCGCCCGGCGCGCGCGGTGCGGCCGATGCGGTGCACATAGTTGTCCGGCACCTCGGGCAGATCGTAGTTGACCACATAGGCCACGCCCGGAATGTCGATGCCGCGTGCCGCCACATCGGTTGCCACCAGCACGTTGATCGTGCCCTCGCGGAACGCCTTGATGGCGCGGTCACGCTGGCCCTGGCTCTTGTTGCCGTGGATCGAGGCGGCGTTGAACCCGTCGGCCACCAGCCCCTTCATCAGCTTTTCGGCACCGTGCTTGGTGCGCGCAAAGACCAGCGTCAGCGCGTCGGTATCCATCGACAGGATCTCGCGCAGCTTGCGCGGCTTGGCCGGTTTTTCAAGGAAGTGCACCGACTGGGTGATCTTGTCGGCGGCCTTGCCCGGAGGCGAGACCTGCACCTTGCGCGGATTGTTGAGATAGGCGGCGCTCAGCTCTTCCATCTGCTTCGGCATGGTGGCCGAGAACAGCATGGTCTGGCGCGGCGTCCCCAGCGCCGGCGCGATCTTGCGCAGCGCGTGGATGAAACCGAGGTCGAGCATCTGGTCGGCCTCGTCCAGCACCAGATAGCTGGCGGAGGACAGATCCACCGCGCGCCGCTCCATCAGGTCGATGAGCCGGCCCGGCGTGGCCACCAGAATATCGGTGCCGCGCGACAGGAAATTGATCTGCCGGTTGATGGACTGGCCGCCGACCACGGTCGAGACGCGGATGCGGGTGCCGTCGGTGAGCTGCTTGAGGCTCTCGGCAATCTGGTTCACCAGCTCGCGGGTCGGCGCCAGGATCAGCGCCTTGACCGTCTTGGGCGCGGGTTTGCCGGGGCTTTGCAGCAGCCGGTCGATCAGCGGCAGGCCGAAGGCCAGCGTCTTGCCGGTGCCGGTCTGGGCGAGGCCCAGCACATCGTGGCCTTCGAGCGCCAGCGGGATCGCCTGGTTCTGGATCGGGGTGGGTTCCTTGAAACCGTTGCGGTTCAGGGCGTCGTTGAGCGCCGGCGAGAGGCCGAGCATGTCGAAATCGAACAAGAGATATCCTTTGTCGAACCGCGACCCTCATCAGGTGCGCGGCAAAGCGTGCCGGACGCCGGAACGGCGGCGCGGCCAGGGTGCGGCGCGGCCTCGGGACAGGCGGGCGTATCCCGCGCCATCCGGCCGTCGCATCGAGAACCCTGCGTGATGGGGAATCGGACTGGGCAACGCTGATGCGCCCTTTATGCGGGCGCGGCTAGCTCACGCGGCAGCGCAGCGTTACCTGCCCATTTGGGCCCTGAAAGCGCTTCTGTCAAGCTTTATCGCGGCAGCAGCGCCGGAAAGCCAAAGCCGCGTTCGAGCAGCTCGCCCGCCTCCAGGCAGATATCCTCGCGCCAGGGCGGCGCCACGAGCTGCACGCCGGAGGGGATGCCGTCCACCACGCCGGAGGCCACCGAGAGCCCGGGCAGCGCCAGAAGCGGGATGGCGATCTGCGGCAGCTGGACTTCCCAGAGCCGGGTCAGCACGTCGCCGCCGCGCAGGTCTTCGTCCTGCTGGAAGGGCAGCTCGCCCGAGACCGGCATGAGCACCACCGGATAATCCTCCAGAAAGCCGCGCCAGGCCCGGATCAGCGCCGAGCGGCGCGCAAAGATCTCGCCGAAGCGTGCCACGTCGATGGCCGCCGCGCGGTCGGCATAATGGCGCAGCAGCGCAACGGCGCCGGCGTCGCCCTCCTGCTCGGCCTGTGCCAGCTTGGCCTCGTGCCCGTCCGAGAGCCAGAGGTCGATCTGAAGCTGCACCGCCTCGCGCAGATCGGGCAGCTCCGTGGGCTCTTCGACCTCCCATCCGGCAGCGCGGAAGAGCGCTGCGGCGCGATCGAGATCGTCGAGAATACGCGGATCGGTGTCGATCCCGCCGGGGCGTTTGACCAGCGCCACGCGGCGGCGGAAGGCCGGCCCGGTGAGCGGCACCGGCGCCGTCCAGGGATCGTCGGGCGCATAGCCCGCCATCGCCTCCAGACCCAGCCGCAGGTCGTCGACGCGCCGCGCCAGCGGGCCTGAGACCGCCATGATCTGCGGCCCGATCCCCCGGTCGGGGCCGGAATGGTTGAACTGCGGCACGCGCCCCGAGGTCGGGCGCAGCCCGTGGATGCCGCAGGCATAGGCGGGATAGCGGATCGAGCCCGCGATATCGGTGCCATGAGCGATATGGCCAAGCCCCGTGGCCGCCGCAGCCGCCGCCCCGCCCGAGGAGCCGCCGGCGGTCAGCGCGGGGTTGTGCGGGTTCTTCGTCTCGCCATGCACCGCATTGGTGGTAAACCAGCGATAGGAAAAGGCCGGGGTATTGGTGCGCCCGACGACGATGGCATCCTTCTGCCGCATATGACGCAGGAACGGGTTGTCCTGCGGCGCGATCACATCCTGAAAGAGCCATGTGCCGTTGGTGGTGGCATAGCCCTTCTGATCCGACACCACCTTTGTGGTCACCGGCACCCCCGCCAGAACGCCCACCTGCTGACCGTCCGCGATGCGCCGGTCGAGCGCCTCGGCCTCCGCCATGGCGTCGGCGCCGCAATCCTGCACGATGGCGTTGATCTGCGGATTGATGCGCGCGATGCGGTCGAGCGTGTCGCGGATGACGGTCGTGGCCCGGAGCTCGCCCCGGCGGATGCGGGCGGCGAGCTCGCGGGCGGAGAGATCGTTGTGGTCCATGGTCGGAAATGCCTTTGAAAGAGGGTCAGCCGCCGCCAAGCGCCCGCATCCGGTCGCGGATGCTACGCACGACAAAGGTCGGCTCGGGGATGGAGGCCACATGCGGCGTGATCACCACCTTGGGATGCGCCCAGAGCGGGCTGTCAGCCGGCAGGGGCTCGGTCTCGAACACGTCGAGCGTGGCGCCGCAGAGATGGCCCTCGTCGAGCAGGCGCAAAAGCGCCGCCTCGTCCACCTGCCCACCCCGGCCCATCTGTATGAGCGCCGCGCCGTGCGGCAGCTTGCGCAGGAAGGCCTCGTCGATCATGCCGCGCGTCTGCTCGGTAAGCGGCAGCACGTTGATCAGGATGTCGGTCTCCGCCAGAAACGCGTCGAGCTGACCCTCCCGGAAATGCCGCATGCCGGGCTCGGGCGGCTGCGGGGCCGAGCGGGAATAACCCGCGACCGGATAGCCCAGCACCATCAGCCCGCGCGCAATGGCGCGGCCCATATGACCGAAACCCAGAATGCCCACGCGTTTGTGGGTCGGCGAGAGCCGGGCGATCTCGCGCTGCCAGACCCGCGCGCGCTGCCGGGCGAGATAGAGCGCCATGTGACGGTGATGCCAGTGAACGTGAAAGGCAGCATACCCGGCCATCTGAAGCGCCTGATCGTCATCCTCGACCCGGAACACCGGCACGCCCTCGGGGCGCGAGGGGCAGGCCATGATCGCATCCGTCCCCGCCCCGGCGGAGAAGATCGCGCGCAGGTTGGGATAGGGCGCAAAGGCATCCTCCGCCGGCTGGAAGGTGAAGACGAAAGAGACCTGCTCCGGCCGCTCGACGCTCTCGGGCGCAACCACCCGGATCTCCGGCGCCTCGGTTTCGAAATAGGGCCGGTAATAAGGGTACATGTCGAAACCGGCATTGGTGACGACACCGATCATGCGCTTGCGGTCCTTTGCTGCTCCCAATCGGCGCCGGGCACCGCCGCGAGGAGCTGGCGGGTGTAGTCCTGCTGCGGCGAGAGGAAAATCTCGTGCACCGTACCGATCTCCACCAGCTTGCCCTTCTGCATCACCGCGATACGGTCGCAGAGCTGGGCGGCGACGCGCAGATCGTGGGTGATGAAGAGGATCGACAATTCCAGCTTTTCACGCAGCTCGCGCAGCAGGTCCAGCACCTGCGCCTGGATCGACACGTCGAGCGCCGAGACCGCCTCGTCGGCGATGATCAGCTCCGGGTCCATGGCGAGCGCCCGGGCGATGCCGATGCGCTGGCGCTGACCACCGGAGAATTCATGCGGGAAGCGGCTGGCGGCATCGGCGCCGAGCCCGACGATTTCCAGCAGCTCGCGGGCGCGGGCCTCGGCCTCTTTGCGGGGAATGCCGCGCGTGATCGGGCCGTCGGTGATCGCCCCCATGATGCGCTGGCGCGGGTTGAGCGAGGCGTAGGGGTCCTGAAACACCATCTGCACCTTGTGGCGCTGCTTGCGCAGGTCTTCGTCGCTGAGGGCTGCCAGATCGGTGCCGCCCACCAGCACCTGCCCGCCATCGGGGGTGACCAGCCGCACCGCCGTGCGCCCCAGCGTGGATTTGCCGGAGCCGCTTTCGCCCACCAGCCCCAGCACCTCGCCGCGCGCCACGGTGAGCGAGACATC
The DNA here is from genome assembly GCF_017311415.1 of Salipiger abyssi. Lineage (GTDB taxonomy): Bacteria > Pseudomonadota > Alphaproteobacteria > Rhodobacterales > Rhodobacteraceae > Salipiger > Salipiger abyssi_A. The sequence continues at coordinate 176,850 of NZ_JAEKIS010000005.1, forward strand.
GTCCACCGCCCGCACCTCGCGCACCGGTTTGAAGAGCCCGCCGCCGGTGCGGTAGATCTTGCGCAGCCCCTTGATCTCCAGCGCCGGGGTGGCGCTGAGCTGCCGCGCGTCGGGCAGCGTGCCGGTGGGGATCGCATCGAGCAGGCGCTTGGTGTACTCGTGCTGGGGGTTGCCCAGCACCTCCGCCGCGGCGCCGCGTTCGACCACCCTGCCCTCGCGCATGACGATCACCCGGTCGGCGATCTCCGCCACCACGCCGAAATCATGGGTGATGAACATCACCGCCATCCCGCGTTTCTCGCGCAGATCCAGAATGAGTTTCAGGATCTGCGCCTGTGTCGTCACATCCAGCGCCGTGGTCGGCTCGTCGGCGATGAGCAGTTTCGGCTCCAGCGCCAGCGCCATGGCGATCATCGCCCGCTGCCGCTGCCCGCCCGAGAGCTGGAACGGATAGGCGCGGATGATCTTTTCCGGGTCGGGAAGCTGCACCTCGCGGATCAGCGCCAGCGCCTTCTCGCGCCGTTCCGATTGCGTGAAACGGTCATGCGCGGCAAACACCTCGGCGATCTGGTCGCCGATGCGCATCAGCGGGTTGAGCGCGGTCATCGGCTCCTGAAAGATCATCGCGGTGGAGGCGCCGCGCAGCGCCTGTTTCTCCGCCTCCGGCAGGCGCAGCACGTCGCGCGCCTCGAACATGGCGCGGCCGGCCTTCACGCTCACGCCGGGCGGCAAGAGGCCCATCAGCGCGTTGGCGGTCATGGATTTTCCGCTGCCGCTTTCGCCCACCACGCAGAGGATCTCGCCCTTCTCGATGGACATGCTCACATCCTCGACCGCAAAGGGCCGGTCGGCGCCCTGCGGCAGGCCGATGGTCAGATGCTCGATGGAAAGTGTCGTGCTCATGCCTTGCCCTTCCGCGACAGATGCGGGTTCAGCGCGTCGTTCAGCCCCTCTCCGATCAGGTTCAGCGCCAGCACCGTGATGACGATGGCGATGCCGGGGAAGAAGCTCAGCCACCAGCTCGACCGGATCACCGTCCGCGCGGCGCCGATCATGTAGCCCCAGCTCATGGCGTTGGGATCGCCGAGGCCGAGGAAGGAGAGCGAGCTTTCCAGCAGGATCGCGGTGGCGACCATGAGCGAGGCCATGACGATGATCGGCGAGACGGTGTTGGGCAGCACCTGACGCACCAGAATGCGCGGTTTCGACAGGCCGGCCAGCGTGGCCGCATCTACGAATTCGCGCTTGCGCACCGACATCACCTCGGCCCGCACGAGGCGCGCCACCGGCGGCCAGCTCACGATGGCAATGGCGAGCGTGATCGAGGCCAGCGTCGGCTCGAAGATTGCCACCAGCACGATGGCCAGCGCGAAATTGGGGATGGTCTGGAAAAACTCGGTGAAGCGCATGGCGCCCTCGTCGACATAGCCGCCATAGAAACCTGCGAGCGCCCCCAGCGGCACGCCGATCAGCAGCGCCACCAGGGTCGAGACCAGCCCCACCAGCAGCGACACCCGCGCGCCATAGGCAAGCTGTGCCGCCACGTCGCGGCCCAGCGTGTCGGTGCCGAGCGGCAGCGCCTGCATGGTGAAGGGCGCGAGGAAGGGCCGCTGCACCATCTGCCAGGGGTCGTGGGAGAAGAGCAGCGGCGCAAAGATCGCGATAAAGATCACGGTGAGCAGCAGCAGCACGCCCACCATGGCACCGATATTGGAGGAGAAGCGTTTCCACATGCTCATGAGCGCGCTCCGATACGGGGATCGACGATGCGATAGACGATGTCGGTCACGATATTGAACAGGATCACCATGGCCGCGGAGACGAGGAAGACCCCGAGAATGGTGTTGTAATCCCGCGCCGCGAGGCTCTCGAACATCAGCCGCCCGATGCCGGGCCAGGCAAAGACCGTCTCGGTCAGCACCGCGCCGCCCACGAGCTGGCCGGCCTGAAGCCCCGCCAGCGTGACCACCGGCAGGATGGCGTTGCGCAGGATGTGGCGGCGGCGGATCACCGGGCCGGACAGGCCCTTGGCCTTGGCGGTCTTGACGAAATCGGCGGTCGAGACCTCCAGCATCGAGGCGCGTGTCATGCGCATATAGACCGCCATGAAGAACAGCCCCAGCGTCAGCGCCGGCAGGATCAGGTGTTTGAGGATATCGAGCGCGCGGGCAAAGCCGGAATAGGCCGAACCCACGGTCTCGTAGCCGAAGCCGGGCAACCAGCCGAGCCAGACCGAGAACACCAGCACCGCCATCAGCGCCAGCCAGTAGAGCGGCGTGGCGTAGAACAGCAGCGCCAGCGTGGTCAGCAGCGAATCCGACACCTTGCCGACCCGCGCCGCCGCCGCGACCCCCAGCGCGATGCCGCAGCTCAGCGAGATCACGAAGGCGGTCAGCGTCAGCAGCAGCGTGGCGGGCAGCCGCTCGGCGATGAGGTCGATCACCGGCGCGCCCTGGCGGAAGGAATAGCCCAGATCGCCCTGCACGATGCCGCCGACATATTTGCCGAGCTGGACGTAGAAGGGCTGATCGAGGCCGAAGCGCTCGCGCAGCTGTTCGATCATCTGCTCGTCGGCGGCACCGGCCTCGCCGGCCAGCACCACCGCCGGATCGCCGGGGGCGGCGTGCAGCAGGAAGAAATTCAGCACCGCAATGGCAAGCAGCGTCGCCGCCGCTTTGACGACGCGCGAAAGGGTGGCGATGAGGGCTGTCATGCGTCCTCGCGGAGAAGTTTGGATCTGCGGGCACTGCCCCGCCGGGGTGACGGGGCAGTGCCTTTTACCGGGCCGGAAAAGGGACGATCCGGCCCGAACTCGGGATTACTTCTCGATCCACGCGTTGCGCGGGCCGTCATTCACACCGATGCCGGTGGTCACGAGATCCTTGACGTTGCAGCGGTAGATCGTCGGGAATTCCAGCTCCAGCATCCAGGCAACCGGCACATCGTCGACGATCTCCTTCTGGATCTCCTCATAGGCGGCCTGGCGCTCTTCCGGCGACACCATGGTGGCTGCGGCGAACCATTTCTCGTCGAGCTCGGGATTCTCGTAGCCCTCGACATTGTTCCAGGGGCTGCCCTTCTGGATGCGGTCGGCGGTATAGTTCCGCGACACGCCCAGCGCCGGATCGCCGTACTGGTAGAGATAGGTGAAGGCCATGTCGTAATCCCACTGGGAGGTCTTCTCGTTCCAGCCGGCGACATCGGCGCTGTCGATCTCGACATTGATGCCGACCTCGGTGAGGTTCTGGCGCACCGCCTCGGCCCAGCGCTGCCAGGTCTCGCCATAGGGCAGCGGCAGGATGCGCACCGGCTCGCCGTCATAGCCCATCTCGGCCAGCAGCTCCTTGGCCTTGTCGGGGTTGTAGTCGTAATGGGTGACGTCGTCGGAATAGAAATTCGTCTTGGACGAGATCGGGCCGGTGGGCACGTTGCCGAAGCCGTTCCAGACGACATCCTTCATGAATTCGCGGTTCATCGCGTACATGACGGCCTGACGGAACAGCTTGTTCGAGGTCGGACCCTCGCGGTTGTTCAGCCACATCCAGGCATGCGGCGCGAAGAATTCCCAGCCCTCGCCGGTGGAGCAAACGCCCTCCATCTCGGTCAGGCGCGGCACGTCCCAGTTCTCCACCGAACCGCCGGGCAGCACATCGACCTCGCCCGTCTCGAAGGCCACCGCGCGCGAGGCGGCGTCGGGGATCACCCGGTAATAGACCTCGTCGAGATAGGGCAGACCGTCGATATAGTACTCCTCGTTCTTGACCAGATGGATATAGCTGCCCTTCACCCATTCATCGAACTTGAACGGGCCGGTGCCGATGGGCGTGGCGTTCATCTCGTTGGTGGCGAAATCGGTGCCCTCGTAGATATGTTTGGGGATCATCGGCATGGTCGCCGCCTCGAAGACGCTGATGAACGGGCCGAAGGGCTCTTTCAGCTTGAACTCGACGGTCAGCGGATCGAGCGCGGTGACGCTCTCCACATAGGCCAGCGAGGCGCGCAGGCGGGCATGGGTCTCGCGCAGGAAGACATCGGCCGAGAACACGACGTCATCGGCGGTGAAATCCTCACCGTCGTGCCACTTCACCCCCTCGTGCAGCTTGAAGGTATAGGTGAGGCCGTCCTCCGAGATCTCCCAGCTTTCCGCCAGCCCCGGCTGGGGTTCGAGATCGGTGTTGTAGATCAGCAGGCCCTCGTAGATGTCGCCGGCCACGAGCTGGGTCGGGCCGTTCTGCACCAGCCCCAGCATGAGCCCCGGCGGTTCCGGCTGCACAACGATATCGAGACGCCCGCCGGCCTCTTGCGCGGCAAGCGGCGCCGCCAGCGCGGCGGCGATCAGAAAGGTTGTCGCTTTGAGATGTTTCATGGTTTCCCTGTCGGTTTTTTCCGGTTCTGAGGTTCGGTCCGTCTTGTCGCGGACTCTGCCGCCCCGGATCAGGCCGGAGCGGACGAAGGGCTATCCCTGATAGCCGGGGGCCGCCGTTTCGAGCTGGCGCAGATAGGCGTCCCATTCGGGATCGCGTCCGCCCCGCTCTTCCTGCTTGTCATAGGCGGATTGATATTGCCGGGCGGTATGTTCGGCCACCTCGTCGGAGAGCACCACCGGCGTCAGCCCCATGCTCAGCGCCGCCACCTGCGCCTTGCAGGAGCGTTCGAGATTGATCGCCAGCTTCACCGCCTCGGCCACCGAACGGCCGAGGATCAGCGTGCCGTGATTGCGCAGCAGCATGACCTGTTTCTCGCCGAGATCGGCGACGATGCGGGCGCGCTCTTCGAGGTTGAGCGCGATGCCCTCGTAATCGTGAAAGGCGATGCGGTTGTGGAACTGCGCCGACCACTGGTTGAGCGGCAGCACCCCCTCGCGCACCGACGAGACCGCCACCCCCGCCACCGTATGGGTGTGCAGCACGCAGGCGGCATCGTGGCGCGCCATGTGCACGGCGGAATGGATGGTAAAGCCCGCCGCGTTCACGCCGGCGCCATAGGGGTCGTCAATCACCGCGCCGGTCTCGTCCACGGTGACCAGATTGGCCGCCGTCACCTCGTCGAAGCGCAGGCCGTAGGGGTTCAGCAGAAAGCGCTTCTCGCCCCCCGGCCCGTCCGGCATGCGCGCCGAGATATGGGTGTAGATGCCGTCATCCATCCCGAAGAGCGCGATCAGCCGGTAGGCCGCCGCTAGATCGCGTCGCATCCGGGAAACCGTCTGTTCCACCGCACCGTCGGGCATGAGAGTCATCCTTTCCGTTGTCTGCCTAAAGAAAGAACATTCCCACATCTTTGGTCAAGGAAATTGTCGACAGTCGACAGAAAGACAATTAACCTGACCGAAAGATGTGCTTTCACCCCCGGCGACATGGACCAGCAGAACGACAGTGACGGATTTCGGCCTATCGACCGCGAGGGGCTCGTTCAGCGCGTCGCGCGGCGGCTGAGCAAGGCCATCGTCACCGGTCAATTGGCCCCCGGCGCACGGCTTTCCGAATCGGTGGTGGCACGGCAGCTCGGCGTCAGCCGCGCCCCGGTGCGCGAGGCGGCGCGGCTGCTGGAGACCACCGGGCTGGTGACCTACGAGCCCAATCGCGGCTTTTTCGTGCGCGGCTTCACCTCTCGCGAGCTGGACGATCTCTACGAATTCCGCCTGGTGATCGAGACCGCCGTGATCCGCCGGCTGATCCGCAACGGGCTGGGCGAGACCGAGGCGAGGCTCGCCGCCCAGATCGACGAGCTGCACCGCGTTGCCGGGCCGGACTTCGACATGCTGACCCAGGTCGAGGCCGACATGCAGTTTCACCGGCTGCTCTGCGCCGGATCGGGCAACCCGCGATATCTCGCGGTCTTCGAACAGATCGCCGTCGAGACCGAGCTGTCGATCATGCTGATCGGCCAGCTCTACGACGATCCGCAACGGCTGGCCGAGACCCATGTGCCGATTCTCGATGCGCTGCGTAGCGGCGACGAGGCGCGGGCGGTCGAGGCGATCAGCTATCACATCGGCGAGGCGCGCACGCTCGTCACCGAACAGTTTCGCAAACTGGAAAGCGACCGGACAGAATGAAATGCTATTACGCTCCCGAGACCGAGGCACATGACCCGGTCTTCCGGCTGACCCACGGAAAGATCCTGCGCAACGCCGAACGGGCCAAGCGCGCCAGGCTGCTGCTTGCCGGGCTCGACGCGCTGTCCATGCCCACGGAAGAGCCGCCCGAGGCGCCGCAGGCAGCGCTGGAGGCGGTGCACACGCCGCAATTCCTGAGCTTCCTGGAAACCGCCTGGGAGGAATGGCAGAAACTGCCCGACTGCGGCCCCGAAGTGGTGCCCAACGTCTTTGCCCAGCACAGTTTTGCCACCTACCCCGACAGCATCGTCGGGCGCGCCGGCTGGCATATGGGCGACACCTCCGCCCCCATCGGCGAGCATAGCTGGCGCGCCGCGCGCCGCGCCGCCGATTGCGCCGTGGCCGCCGCCGACGCGGTGCTGGCGGGCGACGCCGCCGCCTATGCGCTCTGCCGGCCCGCCGGCCACCACACCAGCGCCGACATCACCGCGGGCCATTGCCTGATGAACAATTCCGCCATCGCCGCCGCCCGCCTGCGCGAGGGGCACGACCGGGTGGCGACGCTGGATATCGACGTGCATCACGGCAACGGCACGCAGGCGATCTTTTACGACCGCGCCGATGTGCTCACCGTGTCGATCCATGCCGATCCCAACAGCTATTACCCGTTCTTCGTGGGCTATGCGCATGAGACCGGCAGCGGCGCCGGCGCGGGGCACAACCTCAATATCCCCCTGCCCCGCACCACCACCGACGAGCGCTGGCTGGAGAGCATCGCCGAAGGGCTGGCGCGCATCGCCGCGTTCGCGCCCGGCGCGCTGATGGTCAGCCTCGGGCTCGACGCGCATGAGAAAGACCCGCTGAAGGGCATGCAGGTAAGCTGGGACGGCTTCCGCCGCGCCGGCGAGATGATCGCGGCGGCGGGCTATCCCACCGTGCTGGTGCAGGAGGGCGGTTATCTCTCGCCGGACCTCACCACCTCGCTCGTCTCCTTCATGACCGGCTTTCTGGGGCGCGGGGCATGAGCCTGTCGCCGGAGCTGACACAGAAGATTCTCGCCGAGGTCGCGGCCGGCTTCGAGGAACAGATCGCCTTTACCGAGGCGCTCGGCCGCTATCCCAGCCTGCGCGGGCAAGAGCACACCGCGCAGGATTTCCTGCATGACGCGCTCAAAACGCGCGGCTACGCCATGGACCGTTGGGCCATCGACGTGGACGAGATCAGGCACCATCCGGGCTTTTCTCCGGTGACGGTCGATTATTCCAACGCCATCAATGTCGTGGGTACCCTGCGCCCGCGCGAAGAGACGGGGCGCAGCCTCGTGCTCAACGGCCATATCGACGTGGTGCCCACCGGCCCGCTGGAAATGTGGAGCGCACCGCCTTTCGAGCCGCACCGCGACGGCGACTGGCTCTATGGGCGCGGCGTCGCTGACATGAAGGCCGGGATCGCCGCCAATATCTTTGCCGTGGATGCGCTGGCGCGGCTTGGCTACCGCCCGGCGGCGACGCTCTACCAGCAATCGGTGGTCGAGGAGGAATGCACCGGCAACGGCGCGCTGGCGGCGCTGCTGCGCGGCTACAGGGCCGATGCGGCGATCATCCCCGAACCGGTGGATGACAAGCTGGTGCGCGCCAATACCGGCGTGCTGTGGTTCCGCGTGCGGGTGCAGGGCGTGCCCGTGCATGTGCGCGAGGCGGGCTCGGGAGCCAATGCCATCGAGGCCGCCTATGAGCTGATCCGGGGCCTGCGCACGCTGGAGGAGGCCTGGAACGCCCGCAAGACCGATCACCGGTATTTCGAGGATCTCGACCACCCGATCAACTTCAATGTCGGCAAGATCGCGGGCGGAGACTGGGCTTCGTCGGTGCCGGCCTGGTGCGAATTCGACTGCCGCATCGCGCTCTATCCCGGCGAGAAACCCGCCGAGGCCGCGCGCGAGATCGAGGACCATCTGCGCCGGGTCTCCGAGAGTATCCCCTTCCTGGCAAACAACCCGCCCGAAATCGTCTTCAACGGCTTTTTCGCCGAGGGCTACGTGCTGGAGGAAGGCTCCGAAGCGGAAGGCACGCTCGCCCGCGCGCATCTGTCGAGCTACAGCGCGCCGATGCAGAGCTTTGTCAGCCCCGCCTATCTCGACGGGCGGGTCTTTGTGATCTACGGCGCCACGCCCTGCATGGTCTATGGCCCCGTCTCCGAGGCGATCCACGGCTTTGACGAACGGGTCAGCCTGTCCTCCGTGAAACGAATAACCGGCACCATCGCGCTATTCATCGCAGAATGGTGCGGATTGGAGGAAATATGATCAAATCTTCCGTGACCTTTCCCGTACACTTCCCCTAGTCTCTGACCCAGAGCGCCCAGCGCCACGATTCCCCTCACGTTCAAACCGGAGTTTCCCATGAACCAGCGTCCGAATTCGCTTCACGCCTCCGACATCGCCCATTCGATGCACCCTTACACAAACATGCGCCTACATGAGGAAAAGGGTCCGATGATCATGACCAAGGGCGACGGCGCCCGCGTCTATGACAGCGACGGCAAGGAATATATCGAGGCGCTGGCGGGGCTGTGGTCGGTGGCCGTGGGCTTTTCGGAAACCCGTCTCGCCGATGTCGCATACGAGCAGCTCAAGAAGCTGCCCTATTACCACACCTTCGCGCACAAGGCGCATGAGCCGTCGATCCGCCTGGCCGAAAAGCTGGTCGAGATGACGCCCGAGGGACTGAACCGGGTGTTCTTCACCAATTCCGGCTCAGAGGCGAACGACACGGTCATCAAGATGGCCTGGTTCCTCAACAACGGCCTTGGCCGCCCGGAGAAGAAGAAATTCCTCGCCCGCAACAAGGCCTATCACGGCATCACCATCGCGTCCGGCTCGCTCACCGGCCTGCCGGCGAACCACAAGGATTTCGACCTGCCGGCGATCCCGGTCACCCACCTGACCACGCCGCATTACTGGAAATTCGCCAATGAGGGCGAGAGCGAGGCCGAATTCACCGCCCGCCTGCTGAAAGAGCTCGAAGACACCATCCTCGCCGAAGGCCCCGAGACCATCGCCGGTTTCATCGGCGAGCCCGTCATGGGCGCCGGCGGCGTGATGACCCCGCCCGAAGGGTACTGGCCCGGCGTTGCCGAGATCTGCGCGAAATACGACATCCTGCTGGTGGCCGACGAGGTGATCAACGGGTTCGGCCGCACCGGCGCGCGCTTCGGCTGCGAGCGCTACGGCTTTACCCCCGACATTCTGGTGACCTCGAAACAGCTCACGTCGTCCTACATGCCGCTCGCCGCCATCGTGGTGAACGACAAGGTCTATAACGCCATCGCCGACAACACCGCCAAGCTCGGCACCTTCGGCCATGGCTTCACCGGCTCCGGCCACCCGGTTGCCTGTGCCGTGGGTCTGGAGAACCTCAAGATCATCGAAGAGAAAGACCTGATGGGCAACGCGGCGCGTCTGGAGCCGATGTTCCAGGAGGGGCTGCGCAAATTCGCCGATCACCCGCTGGTGGGCGAGGTGCGCGGCATCGGCCTGATCGCGGGCGTGGAAATGGCCAAGGACCGCGAAAAGCGCCAGTCCTTCGAACCGGCGGGCATGATGGCGGCCAAGGTCACCGCGCTCTGCGCCGAGGAAGGGCTGATCGTGCGCTCGGTCTATGAGACCGTGGCCTTCTGCCCGCCGCTGATCGTGACCGAAGAGGATATCGAGCAGATCCTCGCCCGCTTCGGCCGCGCGCTCGACCGGGCGTTGGACTGGGCCAAGGAAGAAGGGCTGGTCTGAGCCGCGCGCCACAGCGCACATGAACAGAGCGGTGGGCGGGATTGCCCACCCTACACCCTGCGCACCTTACCCGATGCTTTGCGCCAGCACCCGGCTGATCGTGGTGAGTGTGGCGCCGCTTTCCTCCCGCAACGCATTGAACGCCTGCTGGACGGCCTGCATGGCCTTGCGCGAGCTTGGCGCCTTGTCGATCACGCCCTCGGCCACCAGCCGCGCCACCACATCCTGACTGAGAATATAGCCGTCCTTGCCCATGCTGCGCAGGAGATAGGCCGCCGTCCCGCCGCCAAGCCGCGACCCGTCGCGCTTGAGCCAGTCGAGCAGCCCGGCGAAATCCGCCTCGGGCCAGTCGGCCACCCGGCGCCCGAAGGGAGTGCCCTCTTCGGCGAGGCGGCGCAGGAACGCCGCGTTGTCGCGAATGGCAGCAATCTTGGGCGCCGAGCGGATCACCCGCCTGTCGGCGACGAGATCGTCGAACCAGTCTTCCGACATCATCGACAGCGCGCCCACATCGAAGCCGCGAAACGCCTCTTCGATCTCCGGCCATTTGTTCTCGACCACGGTCCAGCTTATCCCGGCCTGAAAGATCCCCCGCGCCATACCCGCAAGCCAGCGGTCATCGGGGATGGCGGCGATCTCGTCAGGTGATTTCGGCGTCGGAATGCCGGCGAGCACAGCGTCGCGCCCGCCCTTCCGCTCGGCGGCGATATCAAGGATCTCTTCGAAACGGCGCATCGGCCCCTCCAGCGTTCACACTGAGCGAAAACTGCCGGACGGACCAACAAAGGTAAAGAACAAATTGAGAACAGCCCGCTGCGGGGCCACCCTATCAATCCGCGCCCGCAGGCACGCTGTTCAGATCCTGAGCATCGCGCTCCACCGCCGCGTCCTCGTTCACCTGTTCGGACTGGCCAGTGAAATCGTCCATCACGGTGCCCTGTGCCTCGGGCGCCTCGCCGCCGGCTATGACCCAGCCGAGCCAGCCGAGAAAGAGCAGCACGACAATGCCCAGCCCGGCCCAGATGCCCCAGAGCGGCGCGCGGTGCTGGCGTTCCTGTTTCTTGAGATTGGTGTCGGGTGCCGACATGGTCCCCTCCTTTCGATTTTTCCCGGGCGCGCGGTTGCCGCCCGTGTCTCATAGGCCTAACACTTTGGCAGCCGACACAGTTCCGGCGCCGCCCCAGCCCCGAGGATGAGAGAGACATGAAAGACGCGAGCCCCCAGACCATCTATCTCGAGGATTACACCCCCTTCGGCTGGCAGGTGGCGGATGTGCATCTCACCGTGGCGCTGGCGCCCAATGCCACAAGGGTCAAATCGCGCATCCATTTCGTGCCGAACCCGAACGCTCCGGAGCAGGAGTTCTTCCTGCATGGCGAAGAGCTGAAACTGATCCGCGCCGCCATCGACGGCGAAGAGGTCGCGCCCGAGGTCACGCCGCAGGGCCTGCGCTGCAAGGTGCCCTCCGGCCCGTTCCTCTGGGAGGCGGAGGTCGAGATCGCGCCGGCGGAAAACTTCGCGCTTGAAGGGCTTTACATGTCGAACGGCATGTATTGCACACAATGCGAGGCGGAAGGCTTTCGCAAGATTACCTATTACCCCGACCGGCCCGACGTGATGGCCACCTTCACGGTGCGCATCGAGGGCGATGAGGCGGTGAAACTGTCGAATGGCAACCCCACCGACAGCGGCGAAGGCTGGGCGGAATGGCACGATCCCTGGCCGAAACCGGCCTATCTCTTTGCGCTGGTGGCGGGCGATTTGGTGAACCATCCCGGGGAGTTCACCACCATGTCGGGCAAGACGGTGGAGCTGAACATCTGGGTCCGCCCCGGCGACGAGGACAAATGCGCCTTCGGCATGGAGGCGCTGAAAGCCTCGATGAAATGGGATGAAGAGGTCTACGGGCGCGAATACGACCTGGACATTTTCAACATTGTTGCGGTCGACGACTTCAATATGGGCGCGATGGAGAACAAGGGGTTGAACATTTTCAACTCTTCCTGCGTTCTCGCCTCTCCCGAGACCTCGACCGACGCAAATTTCGAGCGCATCGAGGCGATCATCGCGCATGAGTATTTCCACAACTGGACCGGCAACCGCATCACCTGCCGCGACTGGTTCCAGCTTTGCCTTAAAGAGGGGCTGACGGTGTTCCGCGACAGCCAGTTCACCTCCGACATGCGTTCGGCCGAGGTGAAGCGGATCTCCGACGTGATCGACCTGCGCGCGCGCCAGTTCCCCGAGGATCAGGGGCCGCTCTCACACCCGGTACGGCCCGAGAGCTTTCAGGAGATCAACAATTTCTATACCGCCACGGTCTATGAGAAAGGCGCCGAGGTGATCGGCATGCTCAAGCGGCTGGTGGGCGACGAGGATTACGCCAAGGCGCTGGATCTCTATTTCGAGCGCCACGATGGCGACGCGGCGACCATCGAGGACTGGCTGAAGGTGTTCGAGGACGCCACGGGCCGCGATCTGGCGCAGTTCAAGCGCTGGTACTCGCAATCCGGCACCCCGCATCTGAGCGTGACAGAAGATTATGCCGACGGGGTCTATACGCTGACCTTCAAGCAGCACACGCCGCCCACCCCCGGCCAGTCCGAGAAGGCGCCGCAGGTGCTGCCCATCGCGGTTGGGCTGCTGAACCCCAATGGCGACGAGGTGGTGCCGACCACGGTGCTGGAGATGACAGAGGCCGAGCAGAGCTTCAGCTTTTCATGGACTGCTGAAGGCTGGGTTCTGAATACTGGTAATCCAGATGAGATGCCTGAGCGCGTCGATGGAAGTGTTTCAACAAAGCCGGTGCCCTCGATCCTGCGCGGCTTTTCCGCGCCGGTGGTGCTGGAGCGCGAGACCGCTCCCGAGGAAAAGCGCTTTCTGCTCGCCCATGACACCGACGCATTCAACCGCTGGGAGGCGAGCCGCGATCTCGCCCGCGCCTGCCTCTACGCGATGATCACCGAGGGCGCCGGGCCGGACACCGCCTGGATCGACGCGCTGGAACAGGTTGTGCGCGCCGCCGATCTCGATCCGGCTTTCCGCGCGCTGATGCTGTCGCTGCCGACCCAGTCGGAGCTGGCGCAGATGCTGCATGCCAGGGGCGTGACGCCCGATCCGGACGCGATCTATGCCGCCACCGAGGCGCTGAAAAACGCCATGGCCGAGCGCTGGTCCGTCCTGCTGCCGGCGCTGCGCGAGGAAAGCGCGGTGAGCGCCGCCTACAGCCCCGATGCCGAGCAATCCGGCAAGCGCGCTCTGGGCAACGCGGTGCTGGCGCTGCAAACCCGGCTCGACGGCGGCAAGGCAGCACAAGCGCAATACGATGCCGCCGACAATATGACGATGCAGCTCAGCGCGCTGAGCTGCCTAATCTCGGCGGGCGCCGAAGAGACCGCGCTGGCCGCGTTCGAGGCGCAGTGGAAAGATGACCGGCTGGTGATGGACAAATGGTTCGCGCTTCAGGTCGCCGCCACCGCCCCGGAAAATGCCGCGACCCGCGCCGGGGCGCTGACCGAGCGGGCGGATTTCGACTGGAAGAACCCCAACCGTTTCCGCGCGGTGATGGGCTCGCTGGCGATGAACCACGCGGGTTTTCACGCCAAGGATGGCAGCGGCTACAAGCTGCTGGCGGACTGGCTGATCAAGCTGGACGAGAAAAACCCGCAGACCACGGCGCGCATGTGCTCGGTCTTCCAGACCTGGAAACGCTACGATGCAGGACGCCAGGCACTGATGAAGGCCGAGCTGGAGCGCATCGCCGGCAAGCCCGGACTGTCGCGCGACGTGACCGAGATGGTGACACGGCTGCTGAGCTGACCCCGGCTGGCGGCTGTCTGGAGCGGTGGGCAGAATTGCCCACCCTACGCGGGCGATGACGGGGATCGTGGCGGATGGCAACGGCGAATGACCGTCCGCGCCTTCGCCTTCGAACATTCGAACAAAAGCGCTGAACGATATGTGCCGGCGGGTCCGTCTCGGGTGATCGTTTGCACCACCCGGGCGAATGCCTCCGGGAGAGTAGTTGCCGAAAAGAGGAACGTCGGACGTGACCCGGGATCAGTGCTCCCGGCCGATGTCCTGTTCGGCGGTCGTACCCGAGGTGGCAATGACGGGATCGGAGGCTTTGCGCACGATGGTTCCGTCGATGCTGAGCGCCACGACCCCCTGCATTTCCGGCAATTGCGGGCGCGTGCCCTCAAGCCCGGCCATGAGCGCGGGCTGGCCCCAGGCATCGGGGCGCGCCACCGGTTTCAGCGAGCGCGGCAGACCGGCGCAATAGGGCTGCGCGCGCGTCCATGCGATCATGTCCTCGCGTTTCGCCCGCGAGTGAAACGGGCCCCAGTCGGCCGCCACGCCGCGCATATTTCGGCTCACCACCCCGTCGCGCGCCACGGTCTTGGCCATGATGCGCAGCCCGCAGGCCAGGTTGAGACGCGGATCCTTGAGCGCCGCCCCGCTGCGCGCTTCGCAGCCATAGAGCCGCGCGGTCGAGGGCAGGATTTGCAGCAGCCCATACCACAGCCCGCCGCCGCCCACGGCGGTGGGGCGATACGTGCTTTCATGCTTGGCCAGCGTCGAAACCAGCCCCAGCCAAAACGCCTCGCGGTCGGCCTGGGTGGCGCTGGGATAGGCCGGGCACCAGGTCGAAATATCGGCGGGCACGGTTTCCGGCAGGCGGCTGGCATGACCGCGCAGCGCCGACAGCGCCGCCAGAGACCAGGTGTTGCGGTCTGCGGATCTGCCCCAGCGCGCCTCGGGGATGCGCATCCGGCGCACCTGCGGGCGCAGCGACTCGGACACAGCCGCCGTCACCTTGGCGATGGGCGGAAGGCGGACCGGATCGGACCAGGCGGCGCTTGCAGTGACCAGCGCCGCCACGACACAGAGAACACGGGGCAGCATGGCCCAGACGCTTGCCACATCGGGTTCCATGGGTAAAGCGCGAGGGGGTGGCATCCCCGAGGCGCATAGGTGGAAACCGGGTATCGCCTGCATTAACCCTTTGTAAATCAATGCGGCAGGACCGGGACAGCGATGCGCGGAATGCCGCCGCTTCTTCGCCGGAACGCCCTCATGACGCCCGAATCCGCGACCAGTCTCTCCGTCATGATGGTTCCCGGTAAGATTCCCGATCTGTTTCCAGCAGTCCGCGCCCTGGGCGCCCGGCTGGGTGTGCGACCCCGTGCCGGGGAGGTTTCGATGCCGCTGCCCTCACGCCCGGAGGACTGTCCCGGCAGCGCGCCACAGCCCCGGATCCTGATCCCGGTCCGCGACGCCCCGCCCGACGCGGTGCAGCGCGACCGCCTGCGGACGCAGGGGCGCTATCTCGCCCGGCAGGAGGCCTGGGAGGTGCTGGCGCGCGGGCTGCGCGAGGCGGATACCGCCCGAGATGCCGCGCCCGGAGGCACGCCGGTAGCGCGGCTTCTGGCCGAGGGCGCCTGTTCGGACGCGATGGGGAGCGCGCTGGCCGCTGTCCGTCGCGACGATCCCACCGCCGCCCGCGCCAGCCTTTTCGCCCTGCGCGACGCCATCGACGGCGCCGAACGCGCGCCCTGGCTCGCCGCCATGCTGGCGCAAGCGCATCTCGGCGTGGCCAAAGCTTGGGCCACCCGCTCTGGCGGCCTCCTGCATCGCGATGCCCGGGCGCAACATCTGGAAGCGGCGCAGCGACTGATCGCACCCTTCGATCCGCTGGAGCACGACTCGCCCCTGCTTGCCGCGCTGCGCTGCGCTCTGCTCGATCTGGATCCGCATCCGGAGCATCGGGTCTATGACGATTACGAGGATCTGATCGACCTCGATCCCGCCTGCCCCGACCACCTGCGCGCGCTGGGACGCGACCTGATCCCGCAGCGCTTTGGCGACTGGGAGCGGCTCGACCGCGAGGCGCGGCGCACCGCCGGGCACACCGCGGATATCTGGGGGCTGGGCGGCTATGCCTGGGTGTGGTTCGACGCGCTGGCGGGCGCCGCGCCGGGCGGCTTCGCGAATGTGGATGCGGAGCTCTTCGCCGAGGGGCTGCACGATATCCTGCATCGCCGCCCCGATCAGCACATGGCCAACCTGCTGGCCGCCTATTGCGGGCTGACGCTCTCGGGTGCCGCCGTGCCGGGCTCGGCCCGGGCCCGCATTGCCGGCTGTTTCGGCTGGATCGCGCAGGACCATCTGCGCGAGGTGCATCCCGAGCTCTGGGCCGATGCCCGCCCCGTCCGGGGCAGCACCGACGGCGGCGAGCGGCTGCGGCTGGGTGAGGCCCGCGCGCTCTCTGCGCTGGCGGAGCATTTCGCCCATCAGCTGGCGCGCGGCCGGCAGGTGCGCTTTACCGAGGCGGGCATCGTGCTGACACCCTCGCCCTGTGCCGCCTGCACCCTTGCTCCCTGTTCCGCTCTGGCGTATCCCCGTCGCGATCAGCGAGACGAGGATGCGCCATGCTTGACCTGAGCTTCGAGACCCCCAAACCCAAGGTCATCGCCGGGGCCAAATACGATTGGGAACTGGTGATCGGCATGGAGGTGCATGCCCAGGTCGCCTCCGAGGCCAAGCTGTTCTCGGGCGCCTCGACCAAATTCGGCGCAGAGCCGAACAGCAATGTCAGCTTCGTGGACGCGGCCATGCCCGGCATGCTGCCGGTCATCAACGAATTCTGCGTCGAGCAGGCGGTGCGCACCGGGCTGGGGCTGAAGGCAGAGATCAACCTGAAATCGGCCTTCGACCGCAAGAACTATTTCTACCCCGATCTGCCGCAGGGCTATCAGATCTCGCAGCTTTATCACCCCATCGTCGGCGAAGGCGAAGTGATCGTGGATATGGAGCCGGGCATCGCCCGCCTCGTGCGCATCGAGCGCATCCATATCGAGCAGGATGCCGGCAAGTCGATCCACGACATGGACCCGAACATGTCCTTCGTCGATCTCAACCGCACCGGCGTGGCGCTGATGGAGATCGTCTCGCGCCCCGACATTCGCGGGCCCGAAGAGGCCGCCGCCTATGTGTCGAAGCTGCGGCAGATCCTGCGGTATCTCGGCACCTGCGACGGCAATATGCAGAACGGCAACCTGCGGGCCGATGTGAACGTATCGGTCTGCCGCCCCGGCCAGTACGAGAAATATCAGGAAACCCAGGATTTCAGCCATCTCGGCACGCGCTGCGAGATCAAGAACATGAACTCCATGCGCTTTATCCAGGCCGCCATCGACTACGAGGCGCGCCGCCAGATCGCCATTCTCGAGGCCGGCGGCTCGGTCGATCAGGAAACCCGGCTCTACGATCCCGACAAGGGCGAGACGCGGTCGATGCGCTCCAAGGAAGAGGCGCATGATTACCGCTACTTCCCCGATCCCGACCTGCTGCCGCTGGAGATCGAACAGGCCTGGGTGGACGATATCGCCGCAAACCTGCCCGAGCTGCCGGATGCCAAGAAGGCGCGGTTCGTGGGCGATTTCGGCCTGTCGGAATACGATGCCGGCGTGCTGACCGCCGAGGTGGCGAATGCCGCCTATTTCGAAGAGGTCGCGGGCGAGGCGGGCGACGGCAAGCTGGCCGCCAACTGGGTGATCAACGAGCTCTTCGGCCGTCTCAAGAAGGAAGGTCACGAGATCACCGAAAGCCCGGTGTCCCCGGCACAGTTGGCGGGTATCGTGCGGCTGATCAAGTCGGACGCGATTTCCGGCAAGATCGCCAAGGATCTGTTCGAGATCGTCTATACCGAGGGCGGCGACCCGGAAAAGATCGTCGAAGAGCGCGGCATGAAGCAGGTGACCGATACCGGCGCCATCGAAACCGCCGTCGACGCGATCATCGCCGCCAACCCGACGCAGGTGGAAAAGGCCAAGCAGAACCCCAAGCTCGCGGGCTGGTTCGTCGGGCAGGTGATGAAGGCCACCGGCGGCAAAGCCAACCCCAAGGCGGTGAACGAGATCGTCTCGAAGAAACTCGCACAGTAACCCTGCTCGGCCATCCCGCGCCCGCGGGGTGGCCCGTCTGCCGCTCTACAGGTCGATGTCCAGCGTCACCGGGAAATGGTCTGATGCGGTCAGCAGCGCCTGGCGCAACTCCGGCGTTTCCCAGCAGACCGGGTCGTCGAACGGGTGCCAGATGTGCCATTTCGGCCCTCGCGCCGCGAGATCGGGCGACACCATGATGTAGTCCAGCATCGCCTGCAAATAGCGCTGCTCGCCCGAAATATAGAAGCGTGCGGTGGTCGGCTGCGCCCCCAGCTTCGCATTCAGCGCCTGGGTCGCATGCGGATCGTAGAGCCGCGGCCCGCCATCGCCCAGCACGATCTCGACCGAGCTGCGCCCAAACAAGTGCTCGTATTCGTCGAGCCCCGGGCCGTCGTTCAGATCGCCCATCACGATCAGGCTCTCGCCTGCCTCCAGATGCGTCGCCACCCGGCGCCGCAGCCAGATCGCCTGGGCGAGCTGCTTGCGCCGGTTGGCAATGGCCAGCCGCATGATCTGGTCGCGGGTCTGCGCCCCGTGCGGCGCCTTGGATTTCAGATGCGCCCCGATCAGCCGCAGCACATTGCCCTTCGCCGTCACCGCCTCCACCTCCAGCGGCGGTTTCGAGAACACCACCTTGTCCTCGGTGGCGTCGATATCGAGGTCGATGCGGAACACCCCGTCGAAACGCGGCGCGCCGTCATCGCCCTGCGCCGGGCCGCGCTCGCCCACCGGAGCGTGACGCGCGCTCAGCACGGCAGGATCGTAGAGCAGCGCGATCTCCTGCTGGGTGTCGTTGACGAAACCGGTCAGCACCTCGCGGGTGCGCAGATCGAAGGCTGAGGCAAAACTCTTGAGCGCGCGTGTGGTGTCGCGGCGGGAATTGCCGTCCGGCGCCTCGATGATCATCACCGCATCGGCGTTCATCGCGGTAAAGACGATGCCCAGCGTCTCGATCTGCTGCGCCCGGGTGATGTCGTGCCGCGCCGACCAGCCGTCATCGACAAGCAGCGCGCCGCTCTCGTCGAAAAGCGAATCGAACCATTCGACATTGTAGGTGGCGAGCCGCATCCGCGCTCAGGCCTCCTGACGCTCTTCGCGGGCCGAAATCTCGCTCCAGGCGCGGTTGATGTCGATGAGCCGTTTTTCAGAAAGCTTCACCGCCTCCTCCGGCACGCCGCGCGCCTGCATCACATCCGGGTGGCTGTCGCGCACGAGCTGGCGCCAGTGGCGGCGGATCTCGGGCATGGGCGTGTCGGGCGTCACTCCCAGCACCGCATAGGGGTCGGGCGCCGCATCGGGCACGAAGCGGGCGCGCAGGGCGCGGAAATCGGGTTGCGGCACACCAAAGATCTCGGCCACGCGTTCGAGGAACTGATCCTCACCCGGGTGGTAATGCCCGTCGGCCACGGCGATGTGAAAGAGCCCCTCCATCAGGTCGCAGACCGGGCCGCTCGCCTCGTCGAACATACGGCGGATGCGGCGGGCGTATTCTTCGAACCCGGCCACGTCCTGCCGGGCGAGGTTGAACACCCGGGCCGCCGCCTTCTCGTCCTCGGGCGCGATGTAGAACACCTCGCGAAAGGCGGCGACCTCGTTGCGGGTCACCTGGCCGTCGGCCTTGGCCATCTTGGCCGAAAGCGCGATCACCGCGATGGTAAAGGCCACGCTGCGTTCGGGAGGCTGGCGCAACCGGTCGAAGACCGCGCCCAGCCCCTCGCCCTTGGCCAGCGCGGAAAGCGCTTCGGAAATGCGGGTCCAGATCGACATGGGAGGATATTACGCTGTCCGCGCCGGACTGTCAGGGCGGCTCAGAGAAATTTCTGCATTAGCACAAGGTCCATCCAGCGACCGAACTTGTAGCCGACCTGCGGCAGCCGTGCCGTCTCGCGGAAACCGATGGCGGCGTGAAAGGCCACGCCCTCGGGGTTTTCCGCCGAAACGCCAGCAAAGAGCGAATGCACCCCCTGCCCCCGCGCCACCTCTTCGAGCGCGCTCATCAGCGCGCGGCCCGCACCGCGCCCGCGCGCGGCGGGCGACAGGATGATCGTGTGCTCCTTGGTGCGCGCATAGCCGGGGCCGGCGCGGAAGGGAAAGAAGGTTGCGAGCCCCAACAGCGCGCCCTCCGCCTCCGCCACCTGAAAGGCCGGGCCGCGCGCGGCGATATCGGCGGTGAGGCCGGTTTCGGTCTTGAGCTCGGTGCTGAAGGTGATGGCGGTGTTTTCGATCCACGGGTTCCAGAGCGCCACCAGCGCCGCCGCATCCTCCGCCCGCGCCGGGCGGACGATCATTGCAGCACCCTCACCTGACCCTGCGCATTGCGCAGCTCGGCCCGCAGCCCCGGCGCGTCGCCCGTCGCGAATTGCACCAGCGGTGCGTCGAGATATGGCGCCAGCAGCGCCTCCAGCGCATCGGCCTCGGGATGGGTGACCATGAGCCGGGCCAGTGTGGTGCCGGAAGCCGAGAGCATCGCGCCGGCGGGCACCGGGCTGCGCCATTCGATCAGCGCCGGGAACATCCCGTCAAAGGGCAGCATGCCGTCCTCGGGCACCGACATGACCCAACGCAGGCGTCCGCGCGACAGCGCGACCGGGCGCCCGGCCATGGGCAGCGCTTCGAGCGCGGCCTCCATATCCTTTACCCGGCAAATCCACTTATCCAGACGCGCCGGGCCCTCGAACCGGTCGAGCCCGAACCAGCGCGGCTCCTCCGGCGGCGGTGCGGCAGGGTCGATGGACATCGCTTCGAGATAGAGCCCCCGGCCCAGCCCCAGAAGCTGGTTATGGGTGCCATAGCGCGGGTGTTCCCCGCCCGGCAAAAGCGGCATCCCGACCGCCGCCTCGGAATGCGCGACCGCCTCTTCCAGGCTCTCGCCCAGTACCGCGATGTGATCCAGCTGAAGCTTCATCCGCCATCCGCTTGTCCTGACCCGTCCGACCCAAGATAGGGCGCGGAAATCATTAAGGAAATGGCAAAAATGCGCAAGCGGCCCAAACGCATACGCCGGACCGTGTGGATTTTCGGTCTCTCCGGAGGTCGGACGGGCCGGTTTCGGCCCGTCCGTGGAGAGATTTGTGCAACGCGCCTACGCGGCGATCAGCTCCGCGCCTCGCGGATCAGCTTGAGGATATCCTGCGCCGCGTCGGGGATATTGGTGCCCGGTCCGAAGATCGCCTTCACCCCGGCATCGTAGAGGAACTGGTAATCCTGATGCGGGATCACCCCGCCGCAGATCACGATGATATCCTCGGCCCCCTGCGCCTTCAGCGCGGCGATGAGCTGCGGCGCCAGCGTCTTGTGGCCGGCTGCCTGCGACGAGATCCCGACGATATGCACGTCGTTGTCGATGGCGTCCTGCGCCGCCTCTTCGGGGGTCTGGAAGAGCGGGCCCACATCGACGTCGAAGCCGATATCGGCAAAGGCCGTGGCGATCACCTTGGCGCCCCGGTCATGGCCGTCCTGGCCCATCTTGACCACGAGCATGCGCGGGCGGCGGCCTTCCTCCTCGGCGAAATCGTCCACCGCCTTCTGGATCGCGGCAAAGCCCTCGTCGCCCTCATAGGCGGCGCCATAGACGCCTGCGAGCGTCTTTACCTCGGCCCGGTGACGGCCGAACACCTTTTCCATCGCCATGCTGATTTCCCCAACGGAGGCCCGGGCACGGGCCGCTTCCACCGCGGCTTCCAGCAGGTTGCCGCCCTCTTTCGCGCGCCGTTCCAGCTCGGCCAGCGCGGCGTCGCAGGCAGGCTGGTCCCTCTCGCCGCGGATACGCTCCAGCGCCTTCACCTGACCGTCGCGCACCTTGGCGTTGTCGATATCGAGAATGTCGAGATCGTCTTCTTTCTCGAGCCGGTACTTGTTGACGCCGACGATCACGTCGTCGCCCCGGTCGATATCGGCCTGACGCCGCGCCGCCGTCTCCTCGATGCGCAGCTTGGGCATGCCGGAGGCCACCGCCTTGGTCATGCCGCCCATCTCGTCGACCTCCTCGATCAGCTTCCACGCCGCCTCGGCCAGATCGGCGGTGAGCTTTTCGACATAGTAGGAGCCCGCCATCGGATCGACGACCTTGGTCACGCCGGTCTCTTCCTGAAGGATGAGCTGGGTGTTCCGCGCGATCCGGGCCGAGAATTCGGTCGGCAGCGCGATCGCCTCGTCGAGCGCGTTGGTGTGCAGCGACTGGGTGCCGCCCAGAACCGCGCTCATCGCCTCATAGGCGGTGCGGATGACGTTGTTATACGGATCCTGCTCGGCCAGCGACACGCCAGAGGTCTGGCAGTGGGTGCGCAGCATCTTGGAGCGGGCGGATTGCGCCCCCAGCTCGGTCATGATGCGGGCCCAGAGCATGCGCGCGGCGCGCAGCTTGGCGATCTCCATGAAGAAGTTCTTGCCGATGGCAAAGAAGAACGACAGCCGCCCGGCGAACTTGTCGATATCCATGCCGGCATCCATTGCCGTCTTCACGTATTCCTTGCCATCCGCCAGCGTATAGGCCAGCTCCTGCACCAGGTTCGCGCCGGCCTCCTGCATGTGATAGCCGGAGATCGAGATCGAGTTGAATTTCGGCATCTCGTTCGAGGTGTATTCGATGATGTCCGAGATGATCCGCATCGAGGGTTCGGGCGGATAGATATAGGTGTTCCGCACCATGAACTCTTTGAGGATGTCGTTCTGGATCGTGCCCGAGAGCAGCGCGCGATCATGGCCCTGCTCCTCTCCGGTGACGATGAAGTTGGCCAGCACCGGGATCACCGCACCGTTCATCGTCATCGAGACCGAGACCTTGTCGAGCGGAATGCCGTCGAACAGGATCTTCATGTCCTCGACGCTGTCGATGGCGACGCCCGCCTTGCCGACATCGCCCACCACGCGCGGGTGATCGCTGTCATAGCCCCGGTGGGTGGCAAGGTCGAAGGCCACGGAAACACCCTGCTGCCCGGCGGCCAGCGCCTTGCGGTAGAAAGCGTTCGATTCCTCCGCCGTCGAGAAACCGGCATATTGCCGGATCGTCCAGGGGCGCCCGGCATACATCGTCGCCTTGACACCGCGGGTGAAGGGCTCGAACCCCGGCAGCTCGCCGATCTGCGGCAGCCCTTCCACGTCCTCGGCGGTATAGAGCGGCTTGACCTCGATGCCTTCCAGCGTGTCCCAGGTCAGATCCTCCAGCGGGCGGCCCCGCAGCTCCTTTTCAGCGAGATTGTGCCAATCGTCCGTCTTGGCTGTCATCGTCTTGTCCTCTCTCTCTGGGAGCCGGCGGCCAGTTGATCCTGTCCTGTCCGGGCTCCGGGTCTTCCGTCAGTCGGGCCAGACCATCCGCCCCGGCGCGCAGCCAGAACAGATCGTCCGCATAGGTTTCGCGCAGGCGAGCGGCCTGCCCGGGCGAGAACGGCATCCAGCGCCCCTCGCCCTCGGGCAACGCAGCGGCGGCCGCGCCGCGTTCGGCCAGCAGCGCCCGCAGCATTGCGAGACCGGGGCCGCGATGTTCCCAGATCCCGCCGGACGGCAGCGGCGGCGCAAAGCGCAGCCCCGCCGCATGCATCAGCAGCCGGTCGGGCCGCGCGGCAAAGCGTTCGAAGGGCGTGACCAGCAGCTCCGTTCCCAGCAGGGCCGCGGCGATATCGGCGATCACCGGGCGCCAGCTCTGCGCGCGCGCCGCCAGCGCGTCGATCTGCGCCACATCCGGCAGCGGCAGGCCGCGCCCGACGAGAAAGGCCAGCGCCGAGGCCCACCACATCTCGGGCGAGCGGATCTGCAACACCGCGCGGCGCACCGGGCCAAACGCCTCCGCCACCCGCGCCAGCCTCTGGCCGGCCTGCGGATAGAGCCGCCGCGCGCGCAGACAGGCGCGCGGGCTGCCCAGCATATCCTCGTCCGTGACCAGCAGCAGCGGCAGCTCGCGCCGCGCCGAGGCCGCGACCGCAAGCCGCACCCGCCCCGTGGCGCGCCGCGCCGCCACCGGATCGGCAGGCGGCGCCATCAGCCCGTGAAACAGCCCGTTGCGGGTGCGCCAGGGCCCCCAGAAGCCGACGCCCTGCCCCGCCAGTGGCGCATCGGCACCGCGCAGATAGGTCTGAAACGTGGTCGAGCCCGCGCGATGGGCCCCGAGATGCAGGACGATGTCCATTCCGGTCCGTCTCCATATGGGAAATCCGCGCCATCATGCGCCCCTCCCCATGAGAAACCGGTTAAGTCCGGAAAAATTCGCGCGCGCGGCTGCGAAACGCTGTGCAGAGCCGGCGCGCGCGCCTATATCTGAGGGTATGAAGCGCTGCATCACCCTTGTGTCGATTGGATTTTTCACCCTCACCGCCGGGCTCGGCGCGGCGCAGGGCGCCGAACCGACCGAGGCCGAGACGATCCGCCCCGCCGATGAGGCCACGCTGGAGGAGTTCCTCTGGATCAAGCGCCCGCTGGTGGTCTTTGCCGACAACCCCGCCGATCCGCGATATGTGCAGCAGATGCAGCTCATCACCGAGCGGCTCGATGCGCTGGAAGAGCGCGACGCGGTGGTGATCACCGACACCGATCCCTCGGCGCGCTCGCCGATCCGGCGCGAGCTGCGCCCGCGCGGCTTCATGTTCACGCTGGTCGCCAAGGACGGCACGGTCATCATCCGCAAGCCCGCACCCTGGGACGTGCGCGAGATCTCGCGCTCCATCGACAAGCAGCCGCTGCGCCAGCAGGAGGTGCGCGACCGGCGCGATACCTTGCGGCAATGACGCGAACGGCCTATATTGAGGGTGTGCGCATCATGGCGCATGCAGGAGCGTAAGATGGAAAAAGATCCCAACATTCCCTTCACTCCGATCCCGCTGACCGGCCGGAGCGGGCCGCGTCCGGGCTATTGACCCGGGCAATCACCGCATCCGCCGCCGCGGAGCCGCCCGCCGCATAGGCCCGGATCAGTTCCAGCGCGTGCTGACCCAGAACAAAGGCCTGACGCCGCATATCCGCGTAGTCCTCGTACATGGCGATGCGCCGCTCCTGCGGCAGCGTCGCCCGGAAATACTCTCCCCGCATATCCTCGGCCATGATGCTCAGCGCCTTGACCTGGCTGTAATAGGCGACGACCGCGTCGATGGTCTGCCGGGGCAGCACCTCGATCTCCTCGACAATCGCATCGAAGACGTGATCGTGCCGTTCATGCGGAATGAAAGGCACGAAATCGCGCTCCCGCCGCATGCGCGCAGCCGTTTCGGTCATGTAGCCATCAGCACGCCCCTCGTCCCACATCGCCCGCAGCGTGTTGCCGATCTCGGCATAGAGCGCCTTGTGATAGTCCCGCAGTCGCTCGGCCTTGGCACGCGAGCGGCCGATCTCGGAAAAGATCGCGGTGGTCAGCCAGCCCATGGCGATGACCGTGCCCGCGATCAGCGCCTGCCAGAGTCGGTCTTCCAGATCGACGAGTTGTGCCAGCAGCAACAGCGGCACGCCCAGCAGGATCGCCATCGGCAGTGCGATGCGGAACAGGAATTGCGACAGGATCAGCCGGGGCGTTGCCGCCCCGGAGCCGAGGTAAAGCGCAGCCCACAGCAGGACGAGCGCGGCAAACCCGCCCCCGATCCAGATGCCAGTGCTGGGCTGCGCCTGGTCCATGGGATCACTCGAACTCCATGATCACATCGTCGACGGCGAGGCTGTCGCCCGGGCCGGCGTTGATCTTTTTCACGGTGCCCTTGCGTTCGGCGCGCAGGATGTTCTCCATCTTCATCGCCTCGACGGTGCAGAGCGCCTGGCCCTCCTGCACCTCGTCGCCCTCGGCCACGTTCATCTTCACGATGAGGCCGGGCATCGGGCAGAGCAGCATCTTGGAGGTATCGGGCGGCAGCTTTTCGGGCATCAGCCGGGCGAGCTCGGCCTGGCGCGGGCTGCGCACATGCACCTTGAGATCGGCGCCGCGCGAGCGGATGCGGAAGCCGCCCGAGATCTTGCCGACCTTGAGCACCAGCGGCGCGCCGTTCACCGTCATATGCGCCAGCGACTGCCCCGGGGTCCAGTCGCCATCGACGCGGATCTCGGCGCCGTCGGCGAAACGCACGGTCGCGCCCTGCTTGTCCGCCGCGATACTCACCGCGAATTCCTGCCCCTGCAACGCGATGTTCCACTCGTCGCCGACCTTGCGCTCGTGATTGTCGAGCGTGCCCGAGATACGCGCGCGGCGGATCTCGGCGACGCGGTTCATCGCCGCCGCCGCCGCCGCGATGTCGCGCAGCTTGTCCTCGGAGAGCGTGACGCCCTCGAAGCCCTCGGGATATTCCTCGGCGATGAAGGCGGTGGAGATATTGCCGGTGATGAAACGCTCGTGATCCATAACCGCCGCGACGAAGGGCAGGTTGTGGCCGATGCCCTCGACCTCGAAACTGTCGAGCGCGTTGCGCATGGTCTCGATCGCCTCGGCGCGGGTGTGGCCCCAGGTGCAGAGCTTGGCGATCATCGGGTCGTAATACATCGAGATCTCGCCGCCCTCATAGACGCCGGTATCGTTGCGCACGAGCCCCTCGCCCAGCTTGCCCTCTGCCGGCGGACGGTAGCGGGTCAGACGGCCGATGGAGGGCAGGAAGTTGCGATACGGATCTTCGGCGTACAGCCGGTTCTCGATGGCCCAGCCGTTGATCTTCACGTCGTCCTGGGTGATGCTCAGCGCCTCGCCATTGGCGACGCGGATCATCTGCTCCACCAGGTCGATGCCGGTGATCAGCTCGGTCACCGGATGTTCCACCTGAAGGCGGGTGTTCATTTCCAGGAAGTAGAAATTCTTGTCACCGTCGACGATGAATTCCACCGTGCCGGCAGAGGTGTAATCCACCGCCTTGGCCAGCGCCACCGCCTGCTCGCCCATCGCCTTGCGGGTCTCGGGGTCGAGGAACGGGCTCGGCGCCTCTTCGACAACCTTCTGGTTGCGGCGCTGGATCGAACATTCGCGCTCGTTCAGCCACAGCCCGTTGCCATGCGCGTCGCAGAGCACCTGAATCTCGATATGGCGCGGCTGGGTGACGAATTTCTCGATGAAGATCCGGTCGTCGCCGAAGGAGCTCGCCGCCTCGTTCTTGGACGACTGGAAGCCCTCGCGCGCCTCCTCGTCGTTCCAGGCGATGCGCATGCCCTTGCCGCCGCCGCCGGCGGAGGCCTTGATCATCACCGGATAACCGATCTCGTTGGAGATCTTCACCGCCTCCTCGGCATCCTCGATGAGCCCCATATAGCCCGGCACGGTGCTGACGCCGGCTTCCTTGGCGAGCTTTTTGGAGGTGATCTTGTCGCCCATAGCCTCGATGGCGCCTTTGGGCGGCCCGATGAAGGCGACGCCGGCGGCCTCGAGCGCGTCGGCGAATTTCGGGTTCTCCGACAGGAAGCCGTAGCCCGGATGCACCGCCTGCGCGCCGGTCTGCTTGATGGCGTCCATGATCTTGTCGATGATGATGTAGGACTGGTTCGCCGGCGGCGGGCCGATATGCACCGCCTCGTCGGCCATCTCCACATGCAGCGCATGCTTGTCGGCATCGGAATAGACGGCCACCGTCTTGATGCCCATCTTCTGCGCCGTCTTGATGACCCGGCAGGCGATCTCGCCACGGTTGGCGATCAGGATCTTCTCGAACATATCTGTCCCTTTCCTACATATTCCTCAGGCCGCGCGGTGCCTCCGCGTCTCCGGCCACGAAAAAGCCACCGGCGCCGGGGGCACCGATGGCTTGCATAACCTCTACCGTTTCAGCGCCGAAACCGGCGCCGATCTGGTGATCAGTTACAGTATTGCGGGGTGACGTCGTCGCAGACGGTGCCTGCGGCTGCACCCACGGCGGCGCCGACCATCCCGTCGCCGCCGAGCGCACGGTCTGCCAGATAGCCGCCGCCGGCACCAAGGCCCGCACGACCGATATCCGAGGTCTCGCAGGCTGCGACGGTGAAGAGACCGAGAACGGCGACGATGCGAAGAACGGTTTTAGCCATGAGGAAAACTCCCTGTGATGGTTGCGATATTTCACGGTCACAACGTCACGTTCCGTCGGGAGGTTCCAAGAAAATCGTACGACACAGCGCAAACCGGCGGCGCGGCGCCTGTCGCCGGCGGAAAACCGCACGCGAGAGTCAGAGCCGGGGAAAAGAAAGGCGGACGGACGGCCAGGGGATGCGCCGTGCCGCCCGCCAGGGGAAGGGTAACGGTGAATGAGCTGCGTCCTACGGAGACGCGGAACCACTCGCAACACGTCCAGCCTGCCCGACTCGCCACGCGCCGCATAGCGGTATCTGCCACACAACTTAAACTCGGCGCTCTTTCGCGCATACTCTCCTCTGAGTGGCAAATTCACGCCCATTCCGTGCCCTCCTCGAAGGCTTCGGGAAAGGCCGCGCGCGCTGCCTGCTCGTCGATGATCAGCATCGACTCGTAGCTTTCGGGATCGAACGGGTCGTCATAGGGCAGCACTTCGCGCCCGAAGAGCCAGGACAACCGCCCGGCATCGAGATTGCCGCGCTCGAACGGCTCGGTTCCGAAATGCGCCCAGAGTGATGCCATAAAGGCGAGATCGGCGCGCTTGTCGGGGCTGCGGCGGTCGCGATAGCGCTCGCGCCGCACGATCGGCGTCACCCCCTTGGGGTTGGCGCGCCGGATGGTGAATTGGTAATCGGTGCCGGGCAGACGGCCCGGAAAGCCGCGGTGTTTCAGCATCGCCCGCCCTCCTCAGCGAAGGGCACCGCGCGGGGCGAAAGGGGGACGGGCCCGCAGGCCCGCCCCGGAGTCTTATTTGTACTTGCCGGTGTAGACGGGCTCGGTGCTGATCGGCTCGGGGTCGACCACAACGAACTCTTCTTCCTGCTGGCCGCCGCAGGCGGCAAGGCCGAACAGACCCAGCATGGCGAGAACTTTGATGCTCTTGGACATCTCTTACTCCTGTCAGGTTCAACGAAACCGACAGGACCTGTTGGCCCTGCCTGTCCTCGTTCCGAGGTAACGATTGCTTGGGTGCAATCCGAGTCGACCATATCCGAATTCCAAACCGAAAGATATCGGGGCCGCGCGCATGCGGCCACCTGTGGCGGCAAAGCCGCAGTCCCCTGCCCACATGAGAATTTCCCCGCAAGATATTGTGGACACATCAGAAAGCCTCCCAGATGCAGCGGCCGTCCCGCAGGCTGTAAGCCTCGAAATACTGCCGTATTCCCGGCGAAGGATCGCCGAATTCCACCGGCTCCGCCATGAGCGAGATCACGATGCGCGCAGGCACCGGCTCGGCCCCGGCAAGCTCTCCGGCAGCCACGTCCTGACAGAGGAAATCCATGTCGCCGGAGACCTCCTCATAAGGACGCGGGCTATCGCCGCCGATCTCGGGCGCAACAAAGCGGAAACGGTAGATCGCCCCCTCGCCCGGCGCGTCCATACGCATGTCGTGAAAGGCCACGGGCATGCCGGACGGCACCGCCACCGGCGCGCTCTCGGCCAGCGCAAACGCCGGATCGGCGAGGCACAGCGCCAGAAGCAGCCCCCGTCCCGGCCCCCGCGCCGGGACCTCCCGGCCGGTCATGAGGCCCCGGAACAGGTCCGGGGCGCGTCGCAGCCTGTGAATGACCTTCATGACGACCACCTTACCCAGCGCGCCCGATTGCCCGCATCCTCCAGAACCCCGGCGATGCAGGCTTCGGCCCGCGCCCGTGGCGCCCGACCCTCGACCTGCCCGCCGGCACGCAGAACCGTGCCCTCCGGCCCGTCGCTGACCGCGACGCAGGGGGAAAAGCCGCGCAGATGCTGGAGCGCGCGCCAGATATCCTGGCGCACCTGATGCGCCAGCCGCGCCTTGCGCGCGACCGGCGGCAGCCGCGTCTCGACGCTCAGATCGAAACGCGCCGGCCAGCGGCGGGCGAGGATCAGCGCCCCGTCCTGCTGCTGCATATACCAGCCCCTGCGGCCCATGATTCCTCCCAGAACCGGCTCAGAGCGGGATATTGTCGTGCTTCTTCCACGGATTGCTGAGCTTTTTGTTGCGCAGCATGGCAAAGGCACGGCTGACCCGGCGGCGGGTGGAGCGGGGCTGGATCACCTCGTCGATAAAGCCGCGTTCCGCCGCCACGAAGGGGTTGGCGAAGCGGTCTTCGTAATCGGCGGTGTGCTTGGCGATCTTCTCCGCATCACCGAGATCGGCGCGATGGATGATCTCGGTCGCGCCCTTGGCCCCCATCACCGCGATCTCGGCGGTGGGCCAGGCATAGTTGACATCGCCGCGCAGGTGCTTGGAGCTCATCACGTCATAAGCACCGCCATAAGCTTTGCGGGTGATCACGGTCACCTTCGGCACCGTCGCCTCGCCATAGGCAAAGAGCAGCTTGGCGCCGTGCTTGATGACGCCGCCATATTCCTGACCGGTGCCCGGCAGGAAGCCCGGCACATCGACGAAGGTCAGCAGCGGGATCTCGAAACAGTCGCAGAACCGCACGAAGCGCGCGGCCTTCTTGGAGCTGTCGATGTCGAGGCAGCCGGCAAGCACCATCGGCTGGTTGGCCACCACGCCCACGGTCTGGCCTTCGAGACGAATGAAGCCGGTGATGATGTTCTTGGCGTGCTCTTCCTGGATCTCGTAGAAATCGCCCTCGTCCGCGACCTTCAGGATCAGCTCCTTCATGTCATAGGGCTGGTTGGCGTTTTCCGGAATGATCGTGTCGAGCGAGGTTTCCACCCGGTCGACATCGTCGAAGAACGGCCGCACCGGCGGTTTCTCGCGGTTGTTGAGCGGCAGGAAATCGACCAGCCGCCGCACCTCGGCCAGCGCCTCGACATCGTTCTCGAAGGCGCCGTCGGCGACGGAGGATTTCTTGGTATGGGTGGAGGCCCCGCCCAGCTCCTCGGCGGTCACAACCTCGTTGGTCACGGTCTTCACCACATCGGGACCGGTGACGAACATGTAAGAGGTGTCTTTCACCATGAAGATGAAATCGGTCATCGCGGGCGAATAGACCGCGCCGCCGGCGCAGGGCCCCATGATGACGGAAATCTGCGGGATCACACCCGAGGCCTCGATATTGCGCTGAAAGATCTCGGCATAGCCGGCCAGCGAATCGACGCCTTCCTGAATCCGCGCGCCGCCCGAATCGTTGAGCCCGATCACCGGGGCGCCGTTCTGCACCGCCATATCCATGATCTTGCAGATCTTCATCGCATGGGTGGCCGAGACGGAGCCGCCCAGAACGGTGAAGTCCTGGCTGAAGACATAGACCATGCGGCCGTTGATCGTGCCCCAGCCGGTCACCACGCCGTCACCGTAGGGGCGGTTCTTTTCCATGCCGAAATCGGTGCAGCGATGGGCGACGAACATGTCGTATTCTTCGAAACTGCCCTCGTCGAGCAGGACCTCGATCCGTTCGCGCGCGGTCAGCTTGCCCTTGGCGTGCTGCGCATCAATCCGCTTCTGGCCCCCTCCGAGCCGCGCCCCGCTGCGGCGCTCTTCCAGTTCATGCAGAATGTCTTTCATGGCCGTCCCTTTCGTTTGTCAGGACCATACAGAGGCGGCTTGTCCACTCAAGTCAAATTCGGCAAATTTGCAAAGACGGAAAACAGATTGGATCGCAAAATGCAAATCCGCAAATAGCGCATAATTACCGTTTTGCGCGTCAAGCCGAATGGACATTCCCCGGTTTCGGTCCTACCCCTTTGCTCATGCAACCCGCGCCGAAGGTCCGCTTTCTGGACCGCACGACTCCGCCTCACCTTGTCACACTTATCCTGCTCGCAGGTGTCTCTGCGCTTGCGATGAATGTGTTTTTGCCCTCGCTGCCCAACATGGCGGCGCATTTCAACACCGAATACCGGCTCATGCAGCTCTCGGTCGCGATCTACCTGGGGGTGAACGCGGTGCTGCAAATCCTCGTGGGGCCGATTTCCGACAAGGTCGGGCGGCGACCGGTGATTCTCTGGGGCATCGTGTTGTTCCTGATCGCGACGCTGGGCTGCATCTTCGCGCCCAATATCGTGGTCTTCCTCATCTTCCGGATGTGTCAGGCCATCGTGATCGTCGCCATGGTGCTGAGCCGCGCCGTGGTGCGCGACATGGTCCCGCAGGATCAGGCCGCCTCGATGATCGGCTATGTGACCATGGGCGTCGCGGTCGTGCCGATGGTGGGGCCGGTCTTTGGCGGCATGCTGGATCAGGCCTTTGGCTGGCAAGCCTCCTTCTGGCTGCTGTTCCTCGTCGGGCTCGCCATTCTCTGGCTGAGCTGGCGCGATCTCGGCGAGACCTCGGTCTCGAGCGGCCTTTCGCTGGCGCAGCAGTTCAGCGAATATCCCGAGCTGTTCCGCAGCCCGCGCTTCTGGGGCTATGCGCTGACCTGCGCACTCTCCTCGGGCGCGTTCTTTGCCTATCTCGGCGGCGCGCCCTTCGTCGGCTCTCAGGTCTTCGGCCTCGACCCCGCGACGCTCGGCCTGTTCTTCGGCGCGCCGGCAGTCGGCTATTTCTTTGGAAACGGCCTCTCGGGCCGCTATTCCGCGCGGTTCGGGATCAACCAGATGATCCTTTGGGGCTGCACCATCGTCACGCTGGGGCTGGCGTTGGCGCTGCTGCTGTTCTGGGCCGGCTTCCAGTACCCGCTGACTTTCTTCGGCTTCATGACCTTCGTCGGTTTCGGCAACGGCATGACCATCCCCAACGCCACCGCCGGCGCGCTGTCGGTGCGCCCGCATCTGGCGGGCACCGCCTCCGGCCTCAGCGGCGCGATCATGATCGGCGGCGGCGCGGCGCTCTCGGCGCTGGCCGGGGCGCTTTTGCAACCGGGCACCGGCGCATGGCCGCTGCTCTGGCTGATGTTCGTCACCTGCGCCGCCTCCATCGTCTCGATCCTGCTGGTGATGCGTCGCGAAAAACGGCTGGCCGGGCTGCTCTGAGCCCTTCCCCGACCATCGCGGGGCTGGACCTGCGGCGCGAGATTTGCAAACTAGCGAACCATCCCGCGCAAATCCGCAAACGGGCGAGGAGGGGACGATGGCCACACGCAAGCTCTATGCGGGCGCCAAGCTGCGCGATCTGCGCGGACGGCTCGGACTGACGCAAAAGGATTTCGCCGCCAAGCTCGGCATTTCGCTGCCCTACCTGAACCAGATGGAGAACAACAACCGCCCCGTCAGCACCACGGTGGTGCTGGCCCTGGCGCAGGAATTCGGCTTTGACGTCACCGAACTCGGCCAGGGCGACAGCGAGCGGCTGGTCACCGACATGCGCGAAGCGCTGGCCGATCCGGTCTTTGGCGAGACGCCGCCGCTGGCAGATCTGCGGCTCACCGCGTCGAACGCCCCCGCCCTCGCCCGCGCCTTTCTGGAACTGCACCGCGCCTATCGCCAGACCCATGAGCGGCTGGCCAGTCTTGACGAGGCGCTGGGGCGCGAGGGTGCGCAACTCCAACCCTCCCCCTGGGAGGAGGTGCGCGATTTCTTCCATTATTGCGACAATTATATCGACGCGGTGGACCGCGCGGCGGAGCATTTCGCAAACGGGCTGAACGGAGAGATGCGCGGCGCGGTGATCGCGCGGCTGCGCGAGCGCGGCATCGCGGTCGAGATGGCCCATAGCGCGACGCTGCGCGCCTACGACCCGGCGCGCAAGCAGCTCACCCTGTCGAGCCTGGTGCCGCCGGAGACGCAGAATTTCCAGTTGCTGGTGCAGGTGGCGCTGCTGCGGCAGAACGATCTGCTGGAGGCGACGCTGGATCTGGGTCGTTTCCAGTCCGACGCCGCCCGCGCCATCGCCAAGCTGGGGCTCGCGAATTACTTCGCCGGCGCCGCGCTGATGCCCTATGGCCGCTTCCTCGCCGCGGCGCAGGAGACGCGGCACGATCTGGAACTGCTTGCCGCGCGGTTCGGCGCCTCGATCGAACAGGTGGCGCATAGGCTCTCGACACTGCAACGGCCCGGCGCCAAGGGCATCCCGTTCTTCTTCGCCCGGGTTGATCAGGCCGGCACGATCACCAAGCGGCACTCGGCCACACGGCTGCAATTCGCCCGTTTCGGCGGCGCCTGTCCGCTCTGGAACGTGCACCGCGCCTTTGAGACCCCTGGCCGTTTCCTGCGCCAGCTTGCCGAGACGCCGGACGGGGTGCGCTATGTGCTGCTCGCGCGCGACGTCACCAAGCGCGGCGGCCATTTCGGCGCGCCGGTACGGCGCTACGCCATGGCGCTGGGATGCGAGGTCAAACATGCCGGCGCGCTGGTCTATGCGGACGGGCTCGATCTGGGGCGCGACGGCGCGTTCGAGCCCATCGGCATCTCCTGCCGGATCTGCGAGCGCACCGACTGCCACCAGCGCTCGGTGCCGCCGCTGGAAAAGCGGCTCTCGATCCACCCCGAACGGCGCGAGGTGCTGCCCTATTCGCTGGAATGAGCCCGGCCCGCGGTGCGGTGGGCAAATTGCCCACCCTACCCCGCCCGGCATGACAGCCCCCGTGCATGCGAATGCCTCCGGCGGGCGTATTTGCAAAGAGAAGAAACGCAAGAGAACGCCCCTGCCCCCTTCTTCTCTTTTCCAAATACGCAAAACCTGCCCTGGACGCCTGCTCGGCCTCGACGGCTCTGCACCCGTAGGGTGGGCAATTCTGCCCACCACAGCCTCAAGCCGCCCCAGCCCAAACCCGACCGCTTGCGACCGCAGACGCGGCGGAGTAAAGCGGGCAGGACAAATTCAGGACAACGGAGATCCCCGATGTCGATCGACACCGATACCGCCGCGCGTGTGGCGAAGCTCGCCCGGATCCGGGTGGAAGACGACCAGCTCCCTGCGCTGGCGCAGGAATTCTCCAATATCCTCGATTTCATCGAACAGCTGAACGAGGTGGATGTGGAGGGCGTCGAGCCCATGGTCTCGGTCACGCCGATGCGGCTCAAGCGCCGTCAGGACGGCGTCACCGATGGCGGCATGCAGGACAAGATCCTCTCCAACGCCCCCGATGCCCGCGAGGGCTTTTTTGCCGTGCCGAAGGTGGTCGAATGAGCGATCTGACAAAGATGAAACTGGCCGAGGCGCGCGACGCGCTGCGCGCCGGCGATGTGACCAGTGTGGAACTGACCGAGGCCTGCCTCTCGGCCATCGAGGGCGCGGGCGCGCTGAATGCCTTCGTGCACAAGACCCCGGAGCTCGCCCGCGAACAGGCACAGGCCGCCGATGCGCGCATCAAGGCCGGCGACGCGCCGTCGATGTGCGGCATCCCGATGGGGATCAAGGATCTCTTCTGCACGCGCGGTGTGGCCAGCCAGGCTGCGAGTCGCATCCTCGAAGGCTTCAAGCCCGAATACGAATCCACCGTCACCACGCAGCTTTTCGACGCGGGCGCAGTGATGCTGGGCAAGCTCAACATGGACGAATTCGCCATGGGGAGCAGCAACGAGACCTCGTGCTACGGCAACGCGGTGAACCCGTGGCGGCGCGGCAATGACGATACCGCCCTCACCCCCGGCGGTTCCTCCGGCGGCTCGGCGGCGGCGGTGGCGGCCGATCTCTGTCTCGCGGCCACCGGCACCGATACCGGCGGCTCGATCCGCCAGCCCGCCGCCTTCACCGGCATCACCGGCATCAAGCCGACCTACGGGCGCTGCTCGCGCTGGGGTATCGTGGCCTTTGCCTCTTCGCTCGACCAGGCCGGCCCGATGACCAAGGATGTGCGCGACAGCGCCATCCTGCTCAACGCCATGTGCGGCCACGACCCCAAGGACAGCACCTCCGCCGATCTGCCGGTGCCGGATTTCGAGGCGATGCTCACCGGCGACATCAAGGGCAAGACTATCGGCATCCCGCGCGAATACCGCATGGAGGGCATGCCCGAGGAGATCGAGGCGCTCTGGACCAGGGGCCGCGAGATGCTGGCCGATGCCGGCGCGAAGATCGTCGATATCTCGCTGCCGCATACCAAATACGCCCTGCCCGCCTATTACGTGATCGCTCCCGCCGAGGCCTCGTCGAACCTCGCGCGCTATGACGGGGTGCGCTACGGCCACCGCGCCACGCTTTCGCAGGGCGAGGGCATCAACGACATGTACGAGAAAACCCGCGCCGAGGGCTTCGGCCACGAGGTGCAGCGCCGCGTGATGGTGGGCACCTATGTGCTCTCGGCGGGCTTCTACGACGCCTATTACAACCGCGCCCGCAAGGTCCGCACGCTGATCAAGAAAGACTTCGAGGATGTCTTTGCCCATGGCGTCGATGCGATCCTGACCCCGGCCACGCCCTCCGCCGCCTTCGGGCTCGGCGAGATGAAGGATGCCGACCCGGTGCAGATGTATCTCAACGACGTTTTCACCGTCACGGTGAACCTTGCGGGGCTTCCGGGCGTTAGCGTTCCGGCGGGTCTGGACAAGCAGGGCCTGCCGCTGGGGCTGCAACTGATCGGGCGGCCCTGGGAGGAAGGCGATCTGCTGAATACCGCTTATGCGCTGGAGCGTGCCGCGGGGTTTGTGGAAAAACCCGCCAAATGGTGGTAAGGACGCGAAAAACAGGGGTGACGGGCAGACAGATGAGAACGGTTTTCCTTTGCGGTGTGGCAGCGCTGGCGCTGTCGGCCTGTGGCACGTCGGTGCCCGATAGCGGTGCGGGCGTGGGCTTTGACGACTACCAGACCTACGCACAGCGCCAGATGGCGCAGCAGGCGCAGGGCGGTGGCCAGACCACTGTGCAGCCCCCCACCGCCGTGGAAAGCCAGACGCTCGACAGCGCAGAGGCGCAGGCCGCCGCAAACGCCGCCGCGCAAAATTCCGGCGTCGCCCCGGTCGAGGCCTCCCCCTCGAACCCGGCGCCGCAGGTCGTGACCAACGCCGCCGGCATCTCCGACGAGAACAATTTCGAAGCGGTCTCGGCAGAGCGCGACATTCAGGCCGATGCCGCGCTGATCGCGCAGAACCGCGCCCAGTACCAGCTCGTCACACCGACCGACCTGCCGCCGCGCCCGGACAGCGACGCGCCCAATATCGTGGAATATGCGCTGCGCACCACCAACCCGGTCGGTGCACAGCTCTACGAACGTCGCGGTCGCTATGATGGCAACCGTATCTCCAAGGCCTGCGGCTCCTACAACTCTTCCGATCTCGCACAAGAGGCCTTCCTCGCCGCCGGCGGACCAGAGCGCGACCGCCGCGGGCTCGACCCGGATGGCGACGGCTTTGCCTGCGCCTGGGATCCCGCGCCGTTCCGCGCGGCGCGCGGCTGACACCGCTCTGGCACCCCAGCGATAATTTCGGCCCGCGCCGGCTCGGCGTGCGGGCCGATACAGTCGTTTTGCACTACACTGCGATGGAGAGCGCCGAGGGGGCGCGCGACTGGCTTTGCAATGTCGAATCCAGCGTCTCCGCCCATTATGTGATCGGCCGCCATGGCACCTGCTGGCAACTGGTGCGCGAAGATATGCGCGCCTGGCATGCGGGGCTCGGCGCCTGGGGCAGCGTCGAGGAGGTCAATTCCCGCTCCATCGGTATCGAGATCGCCAATACCGGCGCCGAGCCCTTTCCCGAACCGCAGATGGCCGCGCTGGAGGCCCTGCTCACCGGCATTCTCGCGCGCTGGGATATCTCGCCGGAGCGGGTGATCGGCCATTCCGACCTTGCGCTCGGGCGCAAGATCGACCCCGGCCCGCGCTTCGATTGGTCGCGGCTGGCGCGGCGCGGGCTGGCGATCCGGCCCTCGCCCGCGACACCCGGCGATTTCCACGCCGATGCCCGACGCTTCGGCTATGTCTTTACTGAGGATCAGCATACGGCCCTGCTCGCCGCCTTCCGTGCCCGCTTCCGTCCCGGCGCTGCCGGCCCGCTCTGCGATGCCGACCGCGCGCTGATGGCCGATCTCGCCGCGCGCTGGCCTGCCGCCTGAGACCCAAAAACCGCAGCCACCCGGGCCCGGGACGGGACCATGCAGCGCCCCTTGCGCGAACCGCCCCCCCGGCGTAAACCGCGCCTGATTCAAAGACACCCCGGGGAAAGCCTCATGCCCGTTCTCGTGATGAAATTCGGCGGCACCTCCGTCGCGACGCTCGACCGGATCCGGCGGGCGGCGAAACGCGTGGGCGTCGAGGTGGCCAAGGGCTATGACGTGATCGTCATCGTCAGCGCCATGTCGGGCGAGACAAACAAGCTCGTGGGCTATGTCGAGGAAACCTCTCCCCTCTTCGACGCGCGCGAATACGACGCCGTGGTCAGCTCGGGCGAGAACGTCACCGCCGGGCTGATGGCGCTGACGCTTCAGGAAATGGACGTGCCGGCGCGCAGCTGGCAGGGCTGGCAGGTGCCGCTGATGACCACCTCCGCCCACAGCGCCGCGCGCATTGTCGATATCCCGACCGAGAACATCACTCGCAAGTTCGGCGAGGGCATGAAGGTCGCGGTGGTCGCGGGCTTTCAGGGCCTCTCGCCCGAGGGCCGGATCACCACGCTGGGCCGGGGCGGCTCGGACACCACCGCCGTGGCCTTTGCCGCCGCCTTCGGGGCCGAGCGCTGCGATATCTACACCGATGTGGACGGGGTCTATACCACCGATCCGCGCATCTGCGAAAACGCCCGCAAGCTCGACAAGATCGCCTTTGAAGAGATGCTGGAACTTGCCAGCCTCGGCGCGAAAGTGTTGCAAACCCGCTCGGTCGAGCTGGCGATGCGCTACAAGGTCAAGCTGCGGGTGCTGTCGAGTTTCGAGGAACAGTCGGACGAGGCCGGAACGCTGGTCTGCGACGAGGAGGAAATCATGGAACTGAACGTTGTTTCCGGGGTCGCCCATTCGCGCGACGAAGCCAAGATGACCCTGTTCTCGGTCGCTGACCGCCCCGGCATCGCCGCGGCGATCTTCAGCCCGCTCTCCGAGGCGGGGATCAACGTGGACATGATCGTGCAGAACATCTCCGAAGACGGCCGCACCGACATGACCTTTTCCTGCCCCACAAATCAGGTGAAACGGGCCGAGGAAGCGCTGAAGAAAGCCCAGGACTCGGGCGAGATCAATTTCCACAACCTCCTGGCCGATACCAATGTCGCCAAGATCTCGGTGGTGGGAATCGGCATGCGCTCCCACACCGGCGTCGCGGCGAAAATGTTCAAGGTTCTCTCGCAAGAGGGTATCAACATTAAGGTTATCACAACCTCCGAGATAAAAATTTCCGTGTTGGTCGACCGGAAATACATGGAACTCGCGGTTCAGGCGCTGCATGATGCGTTCGAACTGGAGAAGGCGGCCTGAGGTGACCCGGGCCGGCTTTTCGCTGGGACGGGGACAGGTCTGACCGATATGCCGGATGGCTCGGAAAGCGAAAGCCGCAAGCTGCTTGGCCGGCTGCGCGACACCATGGCCGAAGAGGCCGCGGGTCAGGCGCGGCTGGACAAGATCACGCATCTGACGGCGGATTCGATGGGCACCGAAGTGTGCTCCGTCTACCTCTTCCGCGACGAGGACACGCTCGAGCTCTGCGCCACCGAGGGGCTC
The DNA here is from genome assembly GCF_017311415.1 of Salipiger abyssi. GTDB lineage: Bacteria > Pseudomonadota > Alphaproteobacteria > Rhodobacterales > Rhodobacteraceae > Salipiger > Salipiger abyssi_A. Next base: position 216,051 of record NZ_JAEKIS010000005.1, read on the forward strand.
AAGCAGGAGGCGGTGCACCACACACGGATGAAGCTCGGCGAGGGCCTCGTGGGGCGCGTGGCGCGCACCGGCAAGATGGTCAACACCGCTGACGCGCCCTCGGAACGCGGCTTCCGCTACATGCCCGAGACCGGCGAGGAGATCTTCTCCAGCTTCCTCGGCCTGCCGATCCAGCGGCTTGGCGAAAAGCTCGGCGTGCTGGTGGTGCAGACCAAGGCCAAGCGCGAATTCACCGCCGACGAGATCTATGCGCTTGAGGTCGTCGCCATGGTGCTGGCCGAGATGGCCGAGCTCGGCGTCTTTGTCGGTGAGGGCGCGGCGCTGAAGGCACGCCACACCCAGGCGGCGATGATCCGGGGCATCACCGGTCAGGAGGGCACCGCCGAGGGCCATGTCTGGCTGCACGAGCCGCGCGTCGTGGTCACCAACCTGGTCAGTGACGATCCCGAGCGTGAGCGCGAGCGGCTGAAATCGGCGGTGGAGAAACTTCGGGTCAGCGTCGACGAGATGCTTGCGGGCGCCAGCGGCGAGCAGCTCGAAGTGCTCGAAGCCTACCGCATGTTCGCCAATTCCAAGGGCTGGCGGAAGCGCATGGAAGAGGATATCGACCGCGGCCTCTCCGCCGAGGCGGCGGTGGAAAAGGAGCAATCCGCCGCCCGCGCCCGCATGGGCCAGGTCACCGACGCCTATCTGCGCGAGCGGCTGCACGATCTCGACGACCTGTCGAACCGGCTGCTGCGCATTCTCACCGGTCAGGGCAGCGAGACCGGCGCCGAGATGCCCGCCGACCCGATCCTCATCGCCCGCAATATCGGCCCCGGCGAGCTGCTCGATTACGGGCGGCGGCTCAGAGGCATCGTGCTGGAGGAGGGCTCGGTCGGCAGCCACGCCGCCATCGTCGCCCGTGCCCTGGCTATTCCGCTGGTCGTCCGCGCCGACCGGGTGCTGACCGAGGCGCTGAACGGCGATCACATCATGGTCGACGGCGATCAGGGCGTGGTGCATCTGCGCCCCGACGAAAGCGTCGTCAGTGCCTTCCGTGACAAGATCGCGATGCAGGCGCAGGCGCAGGAGCGCTACGCCTCGATCCGGCAGAAACCGGCGATGTCGATCTGCGGCAAGCAGATCAACCTGTTCATGAATGCGGGGCTTCTGGCCGATCTGCCGTCGCTGCCGAGCTCCGGCGCCGAGGGCGTCGGGCTGTTCCGCACCGAGCTGCAATTCCTCATCCGCAACCAGATGCCGCGCCGCACCGAGCTGGTCGAGGTCTACAAGCGGGTGATGGATTCCGCCGGCGACAAGCCGGTGATCTTCCGCACGCTGGATATCGGCTCGGACAAGGTGCTGCCCTATATGAAGCCCAATGACGAGCCCAACCCGGCGCTCGGCTGGCGGGCGATCCGCGTCGGACTCGACAAGCCGGGCGTGATGCGGATGCAGATCCAGGCGCTGCTGCGCGCCTCCGAGGGGCGGCCGCTATCGGTGATGTTCCCCTTCGTGGCGCAATACGAGGAGTTCCGCGCCGCCCGCGCCGAGGTCGACAAGGCCATGGCCATCGAGCGCAAGCTCGGCCACAAGGTGCCCGAGACCATCACCATCGGCACCATGCTGGAGACGCCGAGCCTCGCCTATGCGTCGAAGAAGTTCTTCGAGGACGTGGCCTTCATTTCGATCGGCGGCAACGATCTCAAGCAGTTCTTCTTTGCCGCCGACCGCGAAAACGAGCGGGTGCGCCGGCGCTACGATACGCTGAACGTGAGCTTCCTGACCTTCCTCGAAGGCATCGTGCAACGCTGCTCCGAGACCGGCACGGCGCTGAGTTTCTGCGGCGAGGATGCAGGGCGGCCCATCGAGGCGGTGTGTCTCGCCGCCATCGGGCTGCACAAGCTGTCGATGCGCCCGGCCTCCATCGGCCCGGTGAAAAGCCTGATCATGCGCACCGATCTCGATGCGCTCTACGATGTGATCTGCGACGCACGCGAACGCGGCGAGCAGTCGGTGCGCGAGTCGGTGCTGGATTACCTGCGCTGGAACGGGTGAGGACGGTAGAAGGTGGGTTGAAAACCCACCCTACCCCGCACCCGTAGGGTGAGTTTCCAACCCACCACCCGCTCGACATCCTCCGCCACCACCGGTACTGCATACAAAGGCATACAAAACTCGGACACGCTCTTGCTCCTCTCCCTGCACCATATACAACTCGCCATGCCTGCGGGGCGCGAGACCGACGCCATCGCCTTCTATTCCGGCGTGCTGGGGCTGGAACCGGCCGAGAAACCCGCCCCGCTGCGCGCCCGTGGCGGCGTCTGGTTCGAACGCGGCGCATTGCGCGTGCATCTGGGCACCGAGCAGCCCTTCGCCCCCGCCCGCAAGGCGCACCCCGCCTTTCAGGTCGCGGAGCTCGACGCGACGATCGCCCGTCTGGATCGCGCCGGCCTGCCCTGGCGCCGCGACATCGACCTGCCCGGCCTGCGCCGCATCTATGTGGACGATCCTTTCGGCAACCGCATCGAGCTGCTGGAGCTGCACGCGGAGTGACACCCCCGCACGGGCGCCAGTTCTCGGAGAACATGTAAGCGGTCAGCCCGAATGCGCCTACAGACAAAGACAAAGCCGCCCGGCCAGACCGGAGCCTCTCCGCGGCCGGGCGTAGTCTGTTCTGTCGCGCGCCGATGCCCTTCTGGCAACGGACACTGCCCGCACCTTCTGCGCGGGATTACCCCTGCCCGGGAACCGGTGAGACCACGATCCGGCGGCCCCCGTGCATGTCCGGGCGGGGCTGCGGAGAAGAACTTTGCCGCTCCGCCCCCCCTGTTAGGCGATTAACCTTGAGAAAGGCTTAACCAAGCCGCGCCAGCTCGGTTTTCAGCGCATCGACCAGCGCCGCGCGCTCCTGCCCGCTCTCGCGCGCCAGCCGCAGCAGACCGAAATGCACATGCGCCATCTGCTGGTAATAGCTGGTATAGGCGTAATTGGTCGCGGCCCCCGCCGCCGCCCCCAGCACCGGCACCGTCTGCGCCGCCAGCTTCTGCCCCAGCACCGTCGCCAGCCGCGGCGCCACCCGGCGGATCAGCCCGTGCACCGTCGCGCCGGTCAGCGTCACCCGCGCCGAGAGAAAGCCCATATCCACCCCGTCATCCTGTGCCAGCGGCCCGGCGGAAGCAAAAACCGCGAGGCATTCGGCGCGGATCTCCGGCGTATCGGGGTCGAACCCGTGCTCGGCGGCGATGCCCTGGATCGTGCGCAACAGCACCGTGGTGGTCACCGGCAGCTCGGCCAGCGCCGAGGGCAGACCGCCGGCGCCGCCCGCCGCCCCCATCGCCGTGGCAAGCGCGGTGTTGAGCCAGCCCTTCTGGTCGCGCACCACCCCGCGCGAGCCGGAAGCGGCGCGCAGCGCGGTCTCCAGCGCCCGCTCTGTGGCGCCCTCGAGCCGGTCCTTGACCCGGTCGGGCAGCCGTTCGAGCAGGTTCTCCGCCTGCCCGCCGATCAGGTTCAGCACCTGCAAACCGACACCGCCGGCCGCGCGATAGCGCCGCGCCAGCGCGGCGATCTCACCGCTGGTATCGAGAGGAACAAGCTCGGTTCCGGTCATGGCGCTCCCTTTCCTGCCTGCTGGAAAGATCGGCATGCCGGCACGCGAAATCAAGCGCCGCGCGTCACCTCGCCCGTCACCCCCTCCCAGGCGCCGGGGGCCAGCTCCAGCCCCAGCACCCGCTCGGGGTTGGTCGGCGGCGGCATCTCGACGCCGCTCAGCTTGCGAAATCCGAAGCGACGGTAATAGGGCTCGTCGCCCACCAGCAGCACCCGCGCCCATTCCAGCGCCCGCGCCCGCTCCACCGTGTCGCGGATCAGCGCCGCGCCCAGGCCTTCGCCCTGCGCGGTGGGATGCACTGCCACCGGCCCCAGGAGCAGCGCCTGCCAGGCGCCGATGCGCACCGGCCAGTAACGGATCGCCCCACCCAGAATGCCGGTCTCGTCGCGCGCGATGCGGCACAGCTCCGCCACCGGCGGCACGTCCTCGCGCAGCCGATAGGAGGAGAGCGCCGTGCGCCCCGGCGCAAAGCTGAGATCGTATAGCGCCTCGATCTCCCACCAGTCGTCGGGCTTTTCCTGTGACAGCGTGAACAGCGCCGCTTCTCCCGTGCAATTGGCCGCGAACCGGCCTATTCCTGAACCTATAGGTGCAAATATCTGAAAGGACAGAAATGTTCTACCGCCCCGAAGATGGCCACGGCCTGCCGCACAACCCGTTCAATGCCATCGTCACGCCGCGCCCGATCGGCTGGATCTCGACCCGGGGCGCGCTCGGCGACAATCTCGCACCTTACAGCTTCTTCAACGCGGTGGCCTATGTGCCGCCGCAGGTGATGTTCGCCTCGACCTCGGCCAAGGACGACCGCGGCGACACCAAGGACAGCGTCGCCCAGCTGCGCGAGCAGGGCGTGTTCTGCGTCAACATCGTTGAATACGCCATGCGCGACGCGATGAACCTTACCTCGGGGCCGTGGCAGGCCGGGCAGGACGAATTCGAGATGGCCGGTCTGGAAAAGGCCGAATGCGAAACCATCGACTGCCCGCGCGTGGCGCGCGCGCCGGCGGCGCTGGAATGCAGGGTCGTGCAGATCGTGCAATTGCCCGGCAAGTCCAATTTCGTGACCTTCGGCGAGGTCACCGGCGTGCATCTACGCGACGATTGCCTGGTCGATGGCATCTTCGACATCACCCGCTTCCACCCGCTCTCGCGGCTGGGCTATCGCGACTACACAGTGGTGCGCGAGCTGTTCTCGCTCAAACGCCCCGGCGAATAGCCCGCCAGCGCCGGATAGCGCACCCTCCCGGTTTCCATTGGCCCCAAATATCCCGGGGAGTCGGCCGCAGGCCGACGGGGCAGCGCCCCAACCCGCGCGCCGCGGGCGCGCGCAAGATCCCTTGGATACAAACGACAAGCGCGCGCCGCGTCAGCGGCGCGCGCGCCCGGGCATCGCGGGCAACGCCCGCGGCGCAACCCCTCCGGTCTCAATGCCCGCCGAGGATCCCCGTGCGCACATGGTAATCCACCGCCAGCGCGTAATCCGGATCGTCGTCGCTATCGACCATCAGATGCCCCGCCTTGGTCAGCAGCCGGTGACAGTCGCGCGACAGGTGGCGCAGTTGCAGCCGCTTGCCCGCCGCCTGGTATTTCGCCGCCACCGCCTCGATGGCCTGAAGCGCCGATTGATCCACCACCCTGCTGTCGGCGAAATCCACGATCACCGTCTGCGGATCCTCCGCCACGTTGAAGAGCTCGGCAAAACCCTCCGACGAGCCGAAGAACAGAGGCCCCTGCACCTGATAGACCTTCGCCCCTTCCGGCGTCACGTAGCTGCGCGCATGGATGCGGCGGGCATTGTTCCAGGCATAGGCCAGCGCCGAGACGATCACCCCGACCACCACGGCCACGGCGAGATCTTCATAGACCGTCACCACCGTCACCAGCACGATCACGAAGGCATCGGTCAGCGGCACCCGGAACAGGATGCGCAGCGAATTCCAGGCGAAAGTGCCGATCACCACCATGAACATCACCCCCACCAGCGCCGCCAGCGGAATGAGCTCGATCAGCGGCGAGGCGAAGAGGATGAAGCTCAGCAGGAACAGCGCCGCCACGATGCCGGCGATCCGCGTCCGCCCGCCGGAATTCACGTTGATCATCGACTGACCGATCATCGCGCAGCCGCCCATGCCGCCAAAGAACCCGGTCACCGTATTGGCGAGCCCCTGGGCGATGCATTCCTGGCTGGCGCCGCCGCGCTGGCCGGTCATCTCGCCCACGAGGTTCAGCGTCAGCAGGCTCTCGATCAGCCCGATGGCGGCGAGGATCACCGCATAGGGCAGGATGATCTCCAGCGTCTCCCAGGTGAGCGGCACCATGGGGATGTGGAAGGCCGGGAACCCGCCCTCGATCGAGGCCATGTCGCCCACCCGCGGCGTGTCGAGCCCCAGCGCGATCACCAGCGCCGCGGTCACCGCGATCCCCGCTAGCGGCGCCGGCACGATGCGCGTCAGCTTCGGCAGCAGCCAGATCACCGCCATGGTCAGCGCCACCAGCGCCAGCATCACCAATAGCGGCGTGCCGCTCAGCCACGCGCCGCCGCCGATGCCGCCATGGCCCGAGGCCTCGGCGCTGCCCGGCACCTTGAACTGCGTCAGTTGCGCCATGAAGATCACGATGGCCAGCCCGTTCACAAAGCCCAGCATCACCGGATGCGGCACCAGCCGGATGAACTTGCCCCAGTGCATGACCCCGGCAAAGATCTGCAACAGCCCCATCAGCACCACCGTGGCGAAGAGGTACTCGACGCCGTGATCGGCCACCAGCGCCACCATCACCACCGCAAGCGCGCCGGTCGCCCCCGAGATCATCCCCGGACGCCCGCCGAACACGGCGGTGATCAACCCAACCATGAAGGCCGCATAAAGCCCCACCAGAGGGTGCACGCCGGCGACAAAGGCAAAGGCCACCGCCTCGGGCACCAGCGCCAGCGCCACGGTCAGCCCGGAGAGCAGATCGGTCTTGACCTGTCCCGGTGTCAGCCGCCCGGTCGGGTGGATGCTGAGATCGGGCATGGAAATGCGGCTGGCGTAGCGCGCCAGTAGGGCCTTGGCCATGGAGCTGTCCTGTTCGTTGCTTGCACGCAGGCCGCAGATACTGCACCGCAGCGAAAAACGCCACCCATACGCTCGAAATCGGCCCCTTGCGCGCACTCATACAAGCGAGGCGGCGAAAGTCACGGCTTTCCTGCGCCCACCACCCTCACAACCCGCTGCACGGGGGCGGTTTTTGCCCCCCGGCCCTTCCCTTCGCCGCCACGCCGTTGCACGCTTCGCCCAGGGATATCACGGAGCGGATTGCATGACGGAAACCATGATCGGCGTGATCGGAGGATCGGGGGTCTACGATCTCGACACGCTGGAAGACAAACGCTGGGTGGCGGTCGAATCGCCCTGGGGCCTGCCCTCGGACGAGATCCTCACCGGCACGCTCGGCGGCGTGAAGATGGCCTTCCTGCCCCGCCACGGGCGCGGCCATGTGCATTCCCCCTCCACCGTGCCCTACCGCGCCAATATCGACGCGCTGAAACGGCTGGGCGTCACCGATGTGATCTCGGTCTCCGCCTGCGGCTCCTTCCGCGAAGAGATGGCGCCGGGCGATTTCGTCGTAATCGACCAGTTCATCGACCGCACCTTCGCTCGCGAGAAGAGCTTCTTCGGCAGCGGCTGCGTCGCGCATGTCTCGGTGGCCCACCCCACCTGCCCGCGCCTCGGCGCCGCCTGCCTGACCGCTGCGAGCGAAGCGGGCATCCGGGTGCATGACGGCGGCACCTATCTGGCAATGGAAGGCCCGCAATTCTCCACCCTCGCGGAATCGAAGATGTACCGCGACAGCTGGGGCGCCGATGTGATCGGCATGACCAATATGCCCGAGGCCAAGCTCGCCCGCGAGGCCGAGCTCTGCTACGCCTCGGTCGCCATGGTCACCGATTACGACAGCTGGCATCCCGATCACGGCGCCGTCGACATCACCGAAATCGTCAAGATCCTCACCGGCAATGCCGACAAGGCCCGCGATCTGGTCAGCCGGCTGCCCGGGCTGCTGGGGGCCGAGCGCACGCCCTGCCCGCATGGCTGCGACCGCGCCCTCGACTACGCCCTGCTCACCGCACCGGAGAAACGCGACCCGATGCTGATGTCGAAACTCGACGCCGTTGCCGCAAGGATGCTGACATGAGTCTCGATCTCTGGCTGACCTTCGTCGCCGCCTCCACCGCGCTGCTGCTGATCCCCGGCCCCACCGTGCTGCTGGTGCTCTCCTACGCGCTTTCCAAGGGCCGCTCGGTCGCCATGGCCTCCGCCGCCGGCGTCGCGCTCGGCGATTTCACCGCCATGTCATTGTCGCTCGCCGGGCTCGGCGCGCTGGTGCTGGCCTCGGCCACGCTCTTCACCGCGCTGAAATGGATCGGCGCCGCCTATCTGGTCTGGCTCGGCATCAAACTCATCCGCTCCGCCCCAAAGGAAGGCCTCGCGATCCCGCGCGCCGAGGTCACCGCCAGGGGCGTCTTCGCACATGCCGCCGCCGTCACCGCGCTCAACCCAAAGAGCATCGCCTTCTTCATCGCCTTCGTGCCGCAATTCATCGACGCGTCCGCGCCGCTGCTGCCGCAATTCGTCATCCTGATCGCCACCTTCGTGGGCCTCGCAGCCCTCAATGTGCTGGTCTATGCGCTGGCCGCCGACAGGCTGCGCAGCGCCGTGGCCCGGCCCGGCATCATCGCCTGGCTCACCCGCGCCGGCGGCGCCGCACTCATCGGCATGGGGGTGCTCACCGCCACCCTGCGCCGCGCGAGCTGAGGCGCCGCCATGATCGCCCAGAAACAGGTCCGCGACTATATCCGCTCCATCGTCGATTTCCCGCATGAGGGCATCGTCTTCCGCGACGTGACCACGCTCTTCGCCGATCCGCGCGGCTTCCGCATGGCCGTCGACCAGCTGCTGCACCCCTATGCCGGGATGCGGTTCGACAAGGTGGTGGGGCTCGAGGCGCGCGGCTTCATCCTCGGCGGCGCCATAGCGCATCAGCTCTCGGCGGGCTTCGTGCCGATCCGCAAGAAAGGCAAGCTGCCCGGCGCCGTGATCTCTGAAAGCTACACGCTGGAATATGGCGAGGCGGTGGTCGAGATCCATGACGACGCCATCGCCCCCGGCGAGCGCATTCTGCTGGTCGACGACCTGCTGGCCACCGGCGGCACCGCCGAGGCGGGCATCAAGCTTGTGGAACGGCTCGGCGGCGAGATCATCGGCTGCGCCTTCATCGTCGATCTGCCCGAGCTGGGCGGACGCGCGCGGCTCGACGCGATGGGCATGGATGTGCACGCGCTCTGCGCCTTCGAGGGTCTCTGACCTCGGGCACCACGGCCCGGCCCAACCGCCGGATATGCGTATTTGAAAAGAGAAGAAGAGCAGACGCGCCGCCGCTGCCCGTCTTCTCTTTCAAAAATACGCCCTTGAAAGACCGCCACGCATCGCGCCGCCGCTCTTGACGTATCAGACCGGCCAGAGGCGCCGAGGCCCCCGGCGAAGGCGGGGGCCGAGACAGACTGCGCGCCGCAGGCGCACCATCAGGTCACGCGGCGTTGGCGGCGCTTTTGCGGGGCGTGCCGGCATTGGCGTCGATGAAATCGAGCACCAGCGGACGGATATTGTTGCGCCAGCTCTTACCGGCAAAGATGCCGTAATGGCCCGCCCCCGGCTCCAGATGGCTGGCCTTCTTGCTGTCGGGCAGCCCGGTGCAGAGATCGAGCGCCGCCACGCATTGGCCCGGGGCCGAGATATCGTCCTTGGCGCCCTCGACGGTCTTCACCGCCACATCGGTGATCTTGCCGATATCCACTTGCTTGCCCGCCACGACAAAGCGGTTCTGCGCGATCTCGCCATTCTTGAAGATCCGCTCCACGGTCGACAGGTAGAACTCCGCCGTCATGTCCATCACCGCGAGATACTCGTCGTAGAAACGGTTATGCGCATCGTGATCCGAGCCCTCGCCACGCGTCACCCGCAGGATCTGTTCGTTGAAGGCCTTGGAATGGCGCTCGGCATTCATCGCCACGAAGGAGCTGAGCTGCAACAGGCCCGGATAGACCAGCCGGCCGACGCCCTTGTACTTGAAGCCCACCCGCTGGATCATCGATTCCTCGAGCTGGCCCATGGTCACGCGGTTGCCGAAATCGGTCACTTCGGTGGGCGTGGCATCGGGGTCGATCGGGCCGCCGATCAGCGTCAGCGTGCGCGGCTGCGCGTCCGGATCGAGCTCTGCCAGATAGGCGGTGGCCGCCAGCGTCAGCGGCGCCGGCTGGCAGACCGCGATCACGTTGGTGTCGGGCCCCAGCGCGCGCATGAAATCCATCAGGTAGAGCGTGTAATCCTCGATATCGAACTTGCCGCAGCTCACCGGAATGTCGCGGGCGTTCTTCCAGTCGGTCACATAGACCTCTGCATCGGGGATGAGCGAGATCACCGTCGAGCGCAGCAGCGTCGCGTAGTGCCCCGACATCGGCGCCACCAGCAGCACCTTGCGCGGCTTCTCGTCGCGGCCCTGCACGTTGAAATGAATGAGATCGCCGAAATCCTTTTCGACCACCGTCTCGATCTGCACCAGGTGGTCCTTGCCATCGTCGCAGGTGATGCTGCGGACGCCCCAGCTGGGCTTGACTACCATGCGCTTGAAGCTGCGCTCGGTCACCTCGCCCCACGCCGCCATCCACGCAATGCCCGGATTGGGCAGCGCGGCGAGCGCAGGATAAGAGGCCATGGCCTTGGCTGTCGCGCCAAGCCACTGGTTGGTGTTGCGAAGGGATTCCATCAGGTCGTAGGTCGCCATGTAACGCATGTGCGATGTCTCCTGTATCACGTCAGACGCGGGCTCTCTTCAGCCATGGACTGCACCCCTCCGCTGCACCCAAGACCCGCCCGATGTCAAACCAATTCGCCGCTTTGACCGCGGCACCGGCATCGTTATTCTAAGTCTGGGAGAAGATAGGGGGGATTCGCGCTCATGACAACAAAAGCCGCCACCGTCAGCCCGGAACGCGAGAAACTGGAAGACAATCTCGCGAAAGTCGAGGAATTGACCCAGCGCCTGATGGATGCGCTGGCGCATCGCAAACCGATGCCCAGCGGCCTGAGTGGCCCCGAGCCCACGCTCTATGCCAAGGCCGCGCAGGCCTATTGGCAGGAATGGCTCAACAACCCCACCAAGGTGTTCGAGCAGCAGGTCGGGTTCTGGGGCAAGTCGCTGTCGCATTTCATCGAGGCGCAGAAGGCGCTGTCGGAGGGCAAGCTCGCCCCGCCCGAGGATCCCGGCCCGCGCGATCGCCGGTTCAAGAACCCGCTCTGGGACAGCCACCCCTATTTCAACTTCATCAAGCAGCAATATCTCATCAATGCAGACGCGATCCGCGGCGCGGTGGACGAGATCGAAGAGCTCGACGACACCGAAAAACGCCGGCTGCGTTACTTCGCGCAGCAGATCACCGACATGATGGCGCCGACCAATTTCTTCGCCACCAACCCCGATGCGCTGCAAAAGGCGCTGGAGACCGAGGGCGCGAGCCTGGTGAAGGGGCTGGAAAACCTCGTCGCCGATCTAGAAGCCAATCGCGGCGAACTGGTGGTGCGGCTGGCGGATGAAGACGCGTTCTCGATCGGCGAGAACATCGCCACCGCCGAGGGCAAGGTGGTCTGGCGCAACCGCATGATGGAGCTGATCCAGTACTCTCCCACCACCGATCAGGTGCGCGAGACGCCGCTGCTGCTCTTCCCGCCCTGGATCAACAAGTTCTACATTCTCGATCTGAAGCCCGAGAACAGCCTGATCCGCTGGATCGTCGATCAGGGCTATACGCTCTTTGTGGTGAGCTGGATCAATGCCGACGAGAGCTATCGCGACGTCGGCATGGAGGATTACATCGAGGACGGGTTCCTCACCGCCATGCGGCTGGTGCGCGAGATCTGCGGCGTCGAGCGCATCAATGTGGTGGGCTACTGCATCGCCGGCACCACGCTGGCGCTCACCCTGTCGCTGCTGAAGAAACGCGGCGACAAGCAGATAAAATCCGCCACCTTCTTTACCGCGCTCACCGATTTCAGCGATCAGGGCGAGTTCACCCCTTTCCTCCAGAACGATTTCATCGACGCCATCGAGGAGGAGGTGAAGGCGAGCGGCATCCTCAAGAGCTTCATCATGGCGCGGACCTTCTCGTTCCTGCGCTCCAACGATCTCATCTACACACCGGCGATCCGCTCATACATGATGGGCGAGACGCCGCCGGCCTTCGATCTGCTCTACTGGAACGGCGACGGCGCCAACCTGCCCGGTCGCATGGCGATGCAGTATCTGCGCGGGCTCTGCCAGGACAACCAGTTCTCCGAGGGCCGTTTCGAGCTGATGGGCGAGACGCTCGACATTCACGACGTGGATGTACCGCTGATTTCGATCACCGCCGAGACCGACCATATCGCCGCCTGGAAAGACTGCTATCGCGGCGTGCAGAAGATGGGCTCGCGCTCGAAGACCTTCATCCTGTCGGAATCCGGCCATATCGCCGGCATCGTCAATCCGCCCAGCAAAAAGAAATACGGCCACTACCTGAACCCCGACCTCAAGCTCGATGCCGAGGCCTGGCAGAAGGCGGCGGAGTATCATCAGGGCAGCTGGTGGCCGGAATGGGAAGCCTGGCTGCGCAAGCGTTCGGGCAAGCTGGTGCCGGCGCGTCAGCCCGGTGATTCGGAGCATCCCGCACTTGAGCCGGCCCCGGGAACTTACGTGCGCGTAAAGGCCAATCAGTAAAATCAACCAGTTGCACAATTGTGCTGCATCGCAGAAGTTTCCCTTGAAATGCTGCGGTGCAGCATTCATATTCTAAGGAGCTGATGAATTCGCGGGGTGGGCCCGCGAGGCAGACAGACAGGAATATGACAATGGCCGCTAAGACCCAAGACTTCACCACCGTTATGAAAGACATGATGGGCGCATTCCCCGTGGACACCAAAGCCATGGACGAAGCCTTCAAGACCACCGCGACGCTGAACGAGAAGCTCTCCGCCGTGGCTCTGGAAGCCGCCGAAAAATCCACCGAGATTTCCGCCAAATGGACCAAGGACACGCTGTCCAAGCTGACCGACATGTCCAAAGTCAAGAAAGAGCCGGCCGATTACGCCAAGGCGATGTCCGACTTCACGTCGGCCCAGGCCGAAGTTGCCGCCGAGAACATGGCCGCCTTCGCCGAGATCGCCAAAAAGGTCCAGATGGACACCGTGGAACTGATGATGGCGGCCGGCAAGGACTTCACCGAAGACGCCACCGCCGCCGTCAAGAAAGCCACCGACGACATGACCTCGGCCGCCAAGAAAGCGACCGCGAAGTAATCGGTTTCCGGGTCTCCCCTCCCGGGGCCCGGACTAGAAATTGCGCCCCTCTCCTCCCAATCCGGCGCAATGACGTGGGGGCGGGTTCACATTGCGAGCTCGCCCCTTTTTTCTTTTTTTACAAAAGCTTGCGGGGATGCAGCGCTATCCTTCACCGGTGACGGCGGAGTCCCGCGCATTTCGTGACGCTTTTCTGAAATCGCGGCTGGCAGCCTTGCGTTGCCGCGCCGCAGAATGCCACACTCAAGGCAGCGTAAGCCTAGGCGGGGTATCCGCCGCAATTCCGCAAGGAGAGACACAATGGCACTGACGCAAGATTTCACGAAACCTTTCAAGGATATGATGGGCAACTGGCCGATGGATTCCGACGCGATGGAGGGCGCCTGGGCGACCTCCGCGGGATTCGGCGAGAAGCTGTCGAACATCGCGTTCGGCGCGGCTGGTAAGACCACCGATATCTCGATGCAGTGGACGATGGAGACGCTCGGCCGCATGGGCGATATGACCAAGGCCAAATCCGACCCGGCGGATTACGCCAAGGCGATGAGCGATTTCGCCACAGCCCAGATGGAAAGCGCCACTAGCCACATGACCGCGCTCGGCGAAGTCGCCAAGCAGATGCAGAGCGAGACGCTCGAGCTGATGATGTCGACCGGCAAGGACATGGCAGAGGACGCATCGGCAGCCGCAGCGACCACCGCCAAGGCCACCGAAGACGCGGCCGAAAAGGCGACCGCCGCGGCCAAGACCGCCGCCCCGGCGGCCCCGGCCAAGCGCACCACCTCGACCTCGACCACACGCAAGACCGGCACGACTGCGGCAAGCGGCACGAGCTGAGCGCGCAGTCAGCGCTGTAACGCAAAACGCGGCCCTTCTGGGCCGCGTTTTTTTCCCGCTAAGGGTCCGCGATCAGTTGACGATGGTCGCCTCGGTCGCGGCGCGCAGCTCGTCCTCGGTCACGCCATCGGCCAGCTCGACGATCTTCAGTCCGCCCTCGACCACATCCAGGACGCCCAGATTGGTGATGATGCGGTCGACCACCCCGGTGCCGGTCAGCGGCAGCGTGCAGGCCTTCAGCACCTTGCTTTCACCGTGCTTGTTGGTGTGATCCATCACCACCACCACGCGGCCCACGCCGGCGACAAGATCCATGGCGCCGCCCATGCCCTTGACCAGCTTGCCCGGGATCATCCAGTTCGCCAGATCGCCGTTCTCGGCCACTTCCATGGCGCCCAGGATCGCCGCCGCGATCTTGCCGCCCCGGATCATGCCGAAAGACATGGCGCTGTCGAAATAGGCCGTCTTGGGCAGCTCTGTGATGGTCTGCTTGCCGGCATTGATCAGGTCGGGATCCTCCTCCCCCTCATAGGGGAAGGGGCCCATGCCCAGCATGCCGTTTTCCGATTGCAGCGTGATCTCCTTGTCGCCCACATAGTTGGCGACCAGCGTCGGGATACCGATGCCGAGATTCACATACATGCCGTCTTCGAGTTCCTCGGCCGCCCGTGCGGCCATCTGATTGCGATCCCAGGGCATCAAGCTTCCTCCCGGCTGCGCGTGGTGACTTTCTCGATCCGCTTCTCGTGCTCGCCCTTGATGATGCGGTGCACAAAAATGCCGGGCAGGTGAATGTGATCGGGATCCAGTTCGCCGGGCTCGACGATCTCCTCGACCTCCATCACGCAGATCTTGCCGCACATCGCCGCCGGCGGGTTGAAGTTCCGCGCGGTCTTGCGGAAGACGCAGTTGCCGGTGGTGTCGGCCTTCCACGCCTTGACGATGGAGAGATCGGCAAAGATCCCCTCTTCGAGAATATAGTCCTCGCCGCCGAACTGCTTGACCTCCTTGCCCTCGGCGATCTGCGTGCCGACGCCGGTCTTGGTGTAAAAGCCCGGGATGCCGCAGCCGCCGGCGCGCATGCGTTCGGCCAGCGTGCCCTGCGGGTTGAACTCCAGCTCCAGCTCGCCGCTCAGGTACTGGCGCATGAACTCCGCATTCTCACCCACATAGGAGGACATCATCTTCTTGATCTGCTTGGTATCGAGCAGCTTGCCGAGGCCGAACCCGTCCACACCGCAATTGTTCGAGGCGATGGTCAGATCCTTGACGCCGCTCTCGACGATGGCGTCGATCAGCAATTCGGGAATGCCGCAGAGGCCGAAACCGCCGGCGGCGATCAGCATCTTGTCCTCGAGCAGGCCGTCCAGCGCTTCTGCTGCCGAGCCATAGACCTTCTTCATGGAAATCTCCCCTCCTGAAGCTATCGGGGCAGTTTGTGCCGTGCGGCAGGTCCAGAGTCAACGAAGGCGGCGCCATTGCGGCACCGCCCTTGCGTTCCCGTCCTCACCGGCGCCTCAGATCACCCGCACCTGCGTGCCGATGGGGCAGAGCTGATACAGCTCGGCGATTTTCTCGTTGTAAAGCCCGATGCATCCGTCGGAGCTCCGGCGCCCGATCTTGCGGGTGTCGTGCGTGCCGTGGATGATATAGGCGGGCCAGCCCAGATACATTGCATGAGTGCCCAGCGGGTTGTCCGGTCCGGGTGGGATCGGCTTCCAGTCGGGAAAGCGTTCGAGCTGCGACGCCGTCGGCGTCCAGGACGGCCCGACCACCTTGCGCACGATTTCCGTATAGCCGCGCTTGGTCAGCTCGTCGGTCTTGGGCACCGAAGTGGGATAGACCCGGTAGTCGGTGCCGGTGCCATTCCAGAAATGCAGCGCGCGCGAATTGGTGTCGGCCACGATGCTGGCGACGCCCAGCGTCTCAAAATGGTCACGCCAATCCTGCATGGTGAAGCTGGAGATATTGTGGCGCACAAGCCCCTTCGCCTGGGCCGGAACCGGCAGCGCCGGGGCCAGAGCCATTGCACCTGCTGCGCCAAGCAGCGTGCGGCGTGAGTATCTTCGAGCGGACATCACGTTGCCCTTTTTGACTATCGTTTGTTGGTACTGCCCTTCAACTGGGGCAAACGTATAACATTTTCCAAACACATTATCTTGCAAATTGTTCCACAGAACGACCAGCAAACCGCCCGGACAGCGCGGCGCCGGGCGGTCTTTCGGTCCAGAACGCCCCGAACGGGGCGCGCCGGTCAGTCTTTTTTCGCGGTTTTCTTGGCAGGGCTTTTCTTGGCAGCGGTTTTCTTAGCCGGCGCCTTTTTCTTGCCGCCTTTCTTGGCCTGCTTCTCGGCCAGAAGCTCCAGCGCCTTCTCCAGGCTCACATCGCCGGGCTCCAGATCCTTCGGCAGGGTCGCGTTGACCTTTTCCCACTTCACATACGGCCCGTAACGCCCTTCGTAGACAGCGATTTTTCCGCCATCCGGGTGGTCGCCCAGCTCCTTCAGCGCCTTGGCCGCAGAGCCCCGCCCGCGCCCGGGATTGGCACGCTTCTCGGCCAGAAGCTCGACCGCGTGGTTCATGCCGATCTCAAAGACCTCCTGGAACTCCTTGAGGTTCACATAGACCGGCTTCTCCTCGTCGGGGGCCTGATGCATGATATAGGGGCCGAAGCGGCCCAGGTTCGCCTTGATCACGCCGCCATCGGGATGCATGCCCACCTCACGAGGAAGTGTCAGCAGCGTCACCGCTTTTTCCAGATTAACGTCATCCGGCGACCAGCCCGGCAGGAACGCCCCGCCCTTTTTCGGCAGCGAGGCGCGCGGCGGTTTCTTGTTCTCGGGCGTCGG
The DNA here is from genome assembly GCF_017311415.1 of Salipiger abyssi. Lineage (GTDB taxonomy): Bacteria > Pseudomonadota > Alphaproteobacteria > Rhodobacterales > Rhodobacteraceae > Salipiger > Salipiger abyssi_A. Next base: position 232,696 of record NZ_JAEKIS010000005.1, read on the forward strand.
CTCGCCGCGCTGCACATAAGGCCCGAAGCGGCCCGCCTTCAGCCAGATCTCGTCCTCCTGGTCGATGCCCAGAAGACGCTCCTCGCCATCGGCCCCCTCGCCCGCGATGGGGCGGGTATAGGTGCATTCGGGGTAGTTGCCGCAGCCGACGAAACCGCCGGTGCGCGAGGTCTTGAGATGCAGCCGCCCCTGCCCGCATTTCGGACAGATGCGCGGATCCGAGCCGTCTTCGCGCGGCGGGTAGAGCTGCGGCGCCAGCGCGTCGTCGAGCACATCCAGCACCTCGGCGATGCGCAGCTCGGAGGTCTCGGCAATGGCTGCCGAGAAATCGCGCCAGAACTTGGCCAGCAGCTGCTTGTAATCGAGATCGCCCGCCGAGACCTCATCGAGCTCGTTTTCCAGCTCGGCGGTGAACTCATAGCCCACATAGGTGCGGAAGAAGTTCAGCAGGAAGATCGTGACGATCCGGCCCTTGTCCTCGGGGATCAGGCGGTTCTGTTCCTTGCGGACATATTCGCGGTCCTGGATCGTGCCGATGACGCTGGCATAGGTCGAGGGGCGGCCGATGCCCAGCTCTTCCATCTTCTTGACCAGCGTCGCCTCGGTGTAGCGCGGCGGCGGCTGGGTGTGGCTCTGCGTGGCCAGCACCGCGCCATTCTCCGACAGCACCGCGGCGCCGTTGCTCTGCATGCCGGGGGCGCTGTCGTCGATCACCGCGTCGGCCTTCTCGCCCGCCTTGTCGAACTGAGCCTGAAGGCTGCTCTTGGCAAAGGCCGCCGGCTCGCCCTGCATGATCTGCGGCAGGCGCTTGTCGTCATCGTCGGCCACATCGTCGCGGCCTTCCTCATAGATCTTCAGGAAGCCGTCGAAGAGCACCACCTGCCCGGTGGCGCGCAGACCGACCTGACCGTCCTCAGAGGCGATCTCGACCGTTGTACGCTCCAGCCGCGCCGCCTCCATCTGGCAGGCAAGCGTGCGCTTCCAGATCAGATCGTAGAGCTTGCGCTGATCGTCCTCGCGCAGCTTCAGGCTCGCCGCATCCTTGGTCATGTCGGTGGGGCGAATACATTCATGCGCTTCCTGCGCGTTCTTCGCCTTGTTCTTGTAGATGCGCGGGCTGCCGGGCACGTAATCCTTGCCGAACCGGTCGGCGATGGCGTCACGGCAGGCGCTGACCGCCTCGGGCGCCATGTCGATCCCGTCGGTCCGCATATAGGTGATGTGGCCGGCCTCATAGAGCCGCTGCGCCGCGCTCATGCAGGCGCGCGCGCCCATGCCGAACTTGCGGCTCGCCTCCTGCTGGAGCGTCGATGTCATGAAGGGGGCGGCGGGGTTGCGGGTGGAGGGCTTGGCCTCTACCCCGGCGATCTTGAGTGCGCGCGACGTGATCGCCTGCACCGCCAGTTCGGCCTGTGTGGAATTCTCGATATCGAAACGGTCGAGCTTCTTGCCGCCCAGCACGGTGAGCCGCGCCTCGTATTCCTGCCCGCGCGGCGTGGTGAGCAGCGCCTTGACCTGCCAGTATTCACGCGGCTTGAAGGCCTCGATTTCCATCTCGCGCTCGACGATGAGCCGCAGACAGACCGATTGCACCCGCCCCGCCGAGCGCGCGCCCGGCAGCTTGCGCCAGAGCACCGGGCTCAGGTTGAACCCCACGAGGTAATCCAGCGCGCGGCGGGCCAGATAGGCCTCGACCAGCGGCGCGTCGATCTCGCGCGGGTTTGCCATGGCCTCGGTGACCGCCGCCTTGGTGATCGCGTTGAATGTCACCCGGCTGACCGGCGTATCCTTCTTGATAGAGCGGCGCTTGGTCAGCGCCTCTTTCAGGTGCCAGGAAATCGCCTCGCCTTCGCGATCGGGGTCGGTCGCGAGGATCAGGGCGTTGTCGGATTTCAGCGCCTCGGCGATGGCGGCGACATGTTTGCGCGAGTCGTTGGCGATTTCCCAGGTCATGGCGAAATCATGCTCGGTATCGACGGATCCGTCCTTCGGAGGCAGGTCGCGGACATGGCCGTAGGAGGCGAGAACGGTGTAGTCGGATCCCAGATACTTGTTGATTGTCTTGGCCTTGGCCGGGGACTCGACGACGACGACTGGCATGAAATGACCACCTTTCCTGGAAATACGACCGCAGGCTGAGCGCGGGGCGCATATGGCGGCGCAACATGTGGGGCGCAAGGGGGAAATGTCAATGTGGGGCCAGATGCCGCTACATGCGTGGCGCCCCTGCCCGCTTTTCAGGCGCGGCTTGCCAGCGACAGCAGCCCGCCCGGCTGACGGCGGATGCGTCCTTCGAGTTCGAGATCGGTAAGCGCCGGCGACACGCGGTCGGAGGGCGCGGCGAGATCGCGGATAAGCTGGTCTTCGGCAAGAGGGGCGGGGCCGAGCCGCGCCAGGATCTCGCTGTGCAGCGCGGCGGTCTCGCGCAGGCTGCGGCGTTCCGGGGCGGCCTGCGGGACGGTGGGGGCACCTTCCGCCAGCGGCAGCTCAGGCTGCGGCGCGGCGGCGGCTGCCAGCGGGCCCAGCGCCTCGATCACATCTTCGGCATGGCGGACAAGCTGCGCGCCGTCGCGGATCAGGATGTTGCAGCCCCCGGCCCGCGCGTCGAGCGGATGGCCCGGCACCGCCAGCACCTCACGCCCCTGTTCGAGCGCGCAGCGCGCGGTGATCAGCGAGCCGGATTTCGCTGCCGCCTCGACCACCACACTGGCCCGCGCCATGCCCGAGACGATGCGGTTGCGCGCCGGGAAGTGCCGCGCCTGCGGCTGCATCCCCATCGGCATTTCCGAGACCAGCGCGCCGCCCTGCGCGCGGATCTGCTCTGCCAGCCGGGTGTTCTCCGAGGGGTAGAGCACATCGACGCCCCCCGCCAGCACCGCCACCGTACCGCTGTCGAGCGCGGCGAGATGCGCCGCCGCGTCGATGCCGCGCGCCAGCCCGGAGACCACGGTAAAGCCCGCCTGCCCCAGCCCCTGCGCCAGGGCGCGCGCCATGCGGGTGCCGAGCGACGAGGCATTGCGCGCGCCGACCAGCGCCACCATGGGTCGCGTCAGCGCCGCCGGGTCGCCCGTGACCCAAAGGAGCGGCGGCGGATCTGAGATATCGGAGAGCAGCGCGGGATAATCGGGCATGCCGCGAAAGACCGGCTGCGCGCCATGGGCGCGGGCGGCCTTGAGCTCGGCCAGAACCACGCCTTCGGAGCAGATCCGGTAGTCGTCGACCCCGGCGGCGGCGGCAACGCCGGGCAGCGCCTCGAGCGCCGCCTGTGCCATGCCGTGTTCGGACAAAAGCCGCCAGAACGTCGTGACCCCGACCCGACGAGAGCGCAAGAGACGGAGCCAGGACAGCCGATCGTCTTCCGTGGTGGGTGGGAGTGGGGGGTGAGTGGAAGAATAGCTGTTGCTGTCCTCGGTCATCCCTGAGCCCCATCTGCTTGCAGGGATATCTCTAGCCCGAGTTTCCTTAATCAGTGGTAAACCAACTCGGAAAATCCCCGGCCTGGGCCAAAAAACACTGCCCTCTTTAAAAAAGACCGCAAGCCCTCGGAACCGCGATCCGCGCGTCAATCCGCTGTTCGCCCAGCCAGAGGCCGGCGCAGGGCGGCGCCGTGTATCAAAGCCAGTATCGGCCCGATCAGCGCCACGGACCACAGATCCAGCACCTCCGCCCAGAATGCGCCGATCGCCAGGCCGGCCAGCGCCACACTGAGCCAGCCGGCCATACCGCATCGCATCATCACGTTGAGCAGGACAGCAAGCGGCAGATGACCCAGCCAGCTCATCAGGAACGACATGCCAAACAGCACGCCGAAGCTGCTCAGGACCATGCCCATATCAGGCGAGAGTAACGCGAGGGCCTCCCCCGCGCCGATCAGAATCATCCCCGCGAATGCAGCCGCAATCACTGTCAGCGCGAAAGCGCCAAGATGCCGCGACAGCCGGGCCCCGGGGCCCGGAACCGAACGCAGCGGATGCCAGCGGCGTTCAGGCCTGCGCACCGCCAACGGTCAGGCCCCCGATCATCACCGTCGGCTGGCCCACGCCCACCGGCACCCATTGCCCCTGCTTGCCGCAATTGCCCATGCCCGGATCGAGCACCATGTCGTTGCCGAGCGCGCGGATCTGTTGCAGCGCCGTGGCGCCGTCGCCGATCAGCGTGGCGCCCTTGACCGGGGCGCCGACCTTGCCGTTCTTCACCCGGTAGGCCTCGGTGCAGGAGAACACGAACTTGCCGTTGGTGATATCCACCTGACCGCCGCCGAAACCGACCGCCCAGATGCCGTCTTCAAGATCCGCGACGATATCGCCCGGATCGGTGTCGCCGCCCAGCATGTAAGTATTGGTCATGCGCGGCATCGGCGCATGGGCATAGCTTTCGCGGCGCCCGTTGCCGGTGGGCGTCACCCCCATCAGACGGGCGTTCTGCCGGTCCTGCATGTAGCCCACGAGCACGCCGTCCTCGATCAGCACGTTCTTTCCCGAAGGCGTGCCCTCGTCATCCACGGTGATCGAACCGCGCCGGTCGGGGATGGTGCCGTCGTCGAGAACCGTGACACCCGGCGCCGCGATGCGCTGCCCCATCAGCCCGGCAAAGGCCGAAGAGCCCTTGCGGTTGAAATCGCCCTCGAGCCCGTGGCCGATGGCCTCGTGCAGCAGGATGCCCGGCCAGCCCGGGCCAAGCACGATATCCATCACCCCCGCCGGCGCCGGCTCGGCACTCAGGTTGACCAGCGCGATGCGCAAAGCCTCGCGCGCCTTGCCCTGCCAGTCGGAAGGCTCAAGCAGCCCATCGAGCAGAAACCTCCCGCCGCCGGAGGCGCTGCCGGCCTCGCGGCGACCGTTCTCCTCGACGATCACGCTCACCGTGACGCGGGTCATCGGGCGCGTATCGGTGACCAGCGTGCCTTCGGGGCGCAGGATCGCCACCTCCTGACAGCTCGCGGCGATGGTGGCGGTGACCTGCACCACGCGCTTGTCGAGCCCGCGCGCATAGGCGTCGATCTCGCGCAGCGTGTCGATCTTGACCGGAAAGGTCTGCCCGGCGATGGGGTCGGCATCGGTATAGAGGGTGCGGTTGGTGCCCGCGGGCGGCGGCGCCAGCACACCGCCGCCATCGCCCACCGCCAGCCGCGCGGTTTCCGAGGCGCGCGCAATGGCGCGTTCCGACAGCTCGGTCGCATGCGCATAACCGGCGACCTCACCTTTCACCGCGCGCAGGCCGAATCCCTCGGATGCGTCGTAGCTCGCGGTCTTGATTCGCCCGTCATCGAGCACCAGCGCCTCGGCGCGGCGGCGTTCCAGGAACAGCTCTCCGTCCTCGGCGCCGTCCAGCGCCGTGCGCAGCTGCGCCAGCGTCCGGTCGCGATCCAGCGCTGTTTCAAAGGGGCGAAAGGGGGCTTCGGCCATGAGATACCTCGATTTATTTGATCCAGATCAAAAAAAGCGCCTTTTTGCCGCGCCAGACCTGCTTTATTTGATGCACGGATTGTGCTTTTTAAAGAGCGGAACTCAGAGGGGAGGAGGTCTCGCCCAGGCGCACCGCGCTGGATGTATCCTCCTGCGAACGAACAAGAACGACAACCGGATCAGGTGACACATGCGTAAGATTTCGATGCTGACGGGGCTTATGGCCAGCCTTCTGGCCGCGCCCGCCATCGCCCAGGACCTGGAAGTGGTGGGACGCCCGCATCAAGGTGGCCTGGGCTTCCAGCCCGCCGCGACAGAGCTGGCCCGCGACCTCCAATGGCTCGACGGCATGCTGCTCATCATCATCACGGCAATCACCCTGCTGGTGGTGGCACTGATGATCTTTGCCTTCATCCGCTTCAACCGCCGCGCCAACCCGACGCCGGCCAGCTTCACCCACAACACGCCGATCGAGGTGGCCTGGACCATCGGGCCGATCATCATCCTGGTGGTCATCGGCGCCTTCTCCCTGCCGGTGCTGTTCAAGCAGCAGGAGATCCCCGAGGGCGACGTGATCATCAAGGTGACGGGCTACCAGTGGTACTGGGGCTATGAATATGTCGGTCAGGAGCTGGCCTATGACAGCTACATGATCGGCCAGCCCTACACGCTGGAAGCCGAGGACGAAGAGGCCGGCGCCCAGGCCTATGTCTTCAGCCCGGCGATGGAAGCCAAACTCGAGCGCGCCGGCTATTCCAAGGACGACTGGCTGCTGGCCACCGACACCTCGGTCGTCGTGCCCGTGGGCGCCACCGTGGTGATGCAGGTCACCGGCGCCGACGTGATCCACTCCTGGACCATCCCCGCCTTCGGCGTGAAGCAAGACGCCGTGCCGGGCCGGATCGCCGAGCTGTGGTTCAATGCCGAGCGCGAGGGCGTCTATTTCGGCCAGTGTTCCGAGCTCTGCGGCATCTCGCACGCCTATATGCCGATCACCGTGAAGGTGGTCAGCCAGGAGGCCTATGACGCCTGGCTCGCCGCCTCGCAGGAAGACGGCGGCTATGTCGACGTCCGCCAGTTCCTGGCCAATTCCTGAACCTTCCCGGCGCGTCCCGCCCCGGGGCGCGCCACTGACGACCTGAAAGAGCCAAAGATCTTCGCATGACCGATCTCAGCACCAACACCACCGTCACCGCATCCCAGCCCGGCGAGGCACAGTTCGGCGACTATTTCGCCCTTCTGAAGCCCCGGGTGATGACGCTGGTGGTGTTCACGGCGCTGGTCGGTCTGCTGGCCGCGCCCACCCCCGTCCACCCGTTCATCGGCTTCTGCGCGATCCTGTTCATCGCCGTGGGCGGCGGCGCCTCGGGCGCGCTCAACATGTGGTGGGACGCCGATATCGACGCGGTGATGAAACGCACCGTCAAGCGCCCGATCCCCGCCGGCAGGGTACAGCCGCAGGAGGCGCTGGCCTTCGGTCTGGCGCTGTCGGTCTTCTCCTGCGTCTTCCTCGGCCTTGCCACCAACTGGCTGGCCGGTGGGCTGCTGGCCTTTACCATCTTCTTCTATGTCGTGATCTACACCATGTGGCTGAAGCGCTCGACGCCGCAGAACATCGTGATCGGCGGCGCCGCGGGCGCCTTCCCTCCGATGATCGGCTGGGCCGCGGCCACCGGCTCGGTGAGCGTCGAGGCGGTGCTGATGTTCTGCCTGACCTTCATGTGGACGCCGCCGCATTTCTGGGCGCTGGCGCTCTTCATGCGCTCCGATTACGACGATGCGGGCGTGCCGATGCTGACCGTGACCCACGGCCGCCGCGCCACCCGCGTGCATATCCTCGTCTATACCGTGCTGCTGGCGGCACTCGCCATCGGCACCGGCTTCACCGCCATCGGCGGGCCGGTCTATCTGGCCGTGGCGCTGGTGCTGAACGCGCTCTTCCTCAAGGGCGCCTGGGAGATCTTCCGCCGCGACGAAGCGGATTCGGAAGCGGACAATTTCAAAACCGAGAAACGCTTCTTCAAGCTCTCGCTGCTCTACCTCTTCGCGCATTTCGGCGCGATTCTGGCAGAGGCCGGGCTGGCGCAATTCGGGCTGGGAGGCTGGGCATGAGCATCGCCAAGCAACACGAGCTGCACAAACGCCGCTTTGGCCGCAATGTCGGGCTGGGGCTGGTGCTGGCGGCCTTCATCGTCATCGTTTTCGGCATGACCGTGGTGAAGGTGACCAACGGCAATTTCTCGGCGGCGCTTCAGGGCAACGCACAGGTGCAGAATGGCAACTGACGGCAAGAACAAGACGCTGCTCCAGCTGATCGGCGTGGTGGTCTTCATGGGCGCCATGGCCTGGGCGGCGGTGCCCTTCTATAACTGGTTCTGCCGGGTGACCGGCTTTGGCGGCACCACCAACGTGGCCGAGGGCCCTGCGGGCAAAATCCTCGACCGCACCATCAAGGTCCGCTTCGACGCCTCCAAGGCGCGCGGCTTCCCCTGGGAGTTCAAGCCGGCGCAGACAGAAATGACCCTGCGTATCGGCGAAGAGGGCCTGGCCTTTTACGAGGCTTACAACCCCACCGACCACCCGGTCGCCGGTCAGGCTGCCTACAATGTCTACCCCTATGAAGCCGGCGCCTTTTTCGACAAGATCGAATGCTTCTGCTTTACCGAGCAGGTGCTGATGCCGGGTGAGCGCGTGATGATGCCGGTGAGCTTTTTCGTCGATCCCGAGATCGTCGAGGACCGCGATGCGAAATACACCAAGCATATCACGCTGAGCTACACTTTCTACGAGATCGACCTGCCCGAAGAGGCGCAGGCCGCGCTCGATACCAAGACCGCGGACGAGAATTCCGTGAACTGAACGCCGATCCAACGAGGGAAACGAGATGGCGCACGCTAAAAACCACGATTACCACATTCTGAACCCCTCCATCTGGCCGTTCATGGCCGCGGTGGCGGCGTTCGTCATGCTGTTCGGCACCGTGCTCTGGTTCCATGGCAGCGGCCCCTGGATCTTCCTCGCGGGCTTTGTCGGCGTGCTCTACGTGATGTTCGGCTGGTGGTCCGACGTGATCGCCGAAAGCCGCGTCGGCGATCACACCCCGGTGGTGCAGATCGGCCTGAAATACGGCTTTATCCTGTTCATCATGTCCGAGGTGATGTTCTTCTTCGCCTGGTTCTGGTCGTTCTTCAAACACGCGCTCTATCCGATGGGCCCGAACTCGCCGGCGGTCGACGGCGTCTGGCCGCCCGCCGGGATCGAGACTTTCGACCCCTGGCACCTGCCGCTGATCAACACCATGATCCTGCTCTGCTCGGGCTGCGCAGCGACCTGGGCGCACCACGCGCTGGTGCATGAGAACAACCGCGAAGACATGAAATGGGGCCTGATCATCGCCATCGTTCTGGGCGCGATCTTCTCGGTCTTCCAGGCCTATGAGTACAGCCATGCGGCCTTTGGCTTCTCCGGCAACATCTATGGCGCCAACTTCTTCATGGCGACGGGTTTCCACGGCGCACATGTCATCATCGGCACGATCTTCCTCTTCGTCTGCCTGCTGCGGCTGATGAAGGGCGATTTCACGCCGACCAAGCATATCGGTTTCGAGGCTGCCGCCTGGTACTGGCACTTCGTCGATGTGGTGTGGCTCTTCCTCTTCGCCGCCGTCTATGTCTGGGGCGGCTGAGCTTCCTCGCGACAAGCGCAAAATAGAAAAGCGGGCCTTCATGGCCCGCTTTTTTGTTGGATCGAGGCTCCGGTGTGGTGGGCAGATTGCCCACCCTACGACGTTTTCACGATGTCTTTGAGAGGCTTCCGCCCGATCGGTGCGTGTAGGGTGGGCAATCTGCCCACCGCCCCCCGGACCGAACCTCTCAGAGCTGATCCACCAGCATCAATCGCTGCGCCAGCACCTGCACCTCGTCGAGCCAGCGCGTCACGAGTTTCGGATCCGACGGCGCCGCAGACACGCCCGGCGCGATCTCGCGGTTCAGCACCGCCTCGACCGCCAGCGATACCGGCACCGAGACCAGCCGCCCCATGGCATTGCCGCGCGCATCTCCCCAGGCATCCATCACCCAGGTCTTGTGCCAGACCGGCACACCGTCCTTCTCCGCCTTCAGCGAGACGCAGAGCACCACCCGGTCGGGTTCCCCCTCCTCATAGGCGTTGGCCTCCAGCAGCTCGCCCGCCAGCTTCGCCAGCGCCGCGTCATCCGCCGTCTCGACCGTCTCGAAGACATCCTTCCACGCCTCCGCCCAGCCATTCAGCCGCAGCGTGCCGCGCACGAATTCCTTCACCTTCCAGCCCGGCTCGAACCCATATTGCGCCATGAAGGGCAGCGAGTCGCGGTTGGGATAGACCTCGAAACTCTCCGGCGGGTCGAGCGGCGCGTCGTAGCGCCCCAGCGCCTCCCAGGGGCGCGACACCTCCAGCTCCGAGAACTGCCGGATCGAGCGCGACGGCGAACGCAGTGCCTTCAGCACCCCCACCGGCGCCCAGGAGAACTTGTAGCGAAACGCGTTGGCCTCTTTCGGCACGCCGCCGCAATAACTCACGAAGCTCAGCGCGTTCTCCGCGTCGAAAGCCTCCGACTCGCGATAGGCGCGCACCAGATCGTGGGCCATCAGGTGGTCGATCCCCGGGTCGAGACCGACCTCGTTGACCAGCGCCACGCCCGCCGCCCTGGCCTTGTCCTCCAGCGCCCGCATCTCCGGCGCGATATAGCTCGACGAGACGAAATGCGCGCCCTTGGCGATGGCAATCTCCGCCAGCGGCACATGCCAGTCGGCGGGCAGCATCGAAACCACCACATCGCCGGGCTGCACCGCCGCCTCGACCGCCTCGGGCGCAAAGGCGAGGATCCGGTTGGTCAGATCGCCCACCGCCTCGCGCGCCTTGGTCTCGGTGCGGTTCCACACCATGACATCGTGCCCGGCCTCGATCAGGCGTCGCAGCCCCGGGATCGAAGAAAGCCCCGTTCCGCACCAGTGAATCATGTCCCTGCCTCCGGTTTATGTTGTTCGAATGTCTCTCGGGCGCGGCCCCAGACGCCGTCCTCCAGCGCCTCCAGCCGCGTCAGCCAGGGCAGCAGCTGCCCGGCGAAATCCTCGCTGCTCTCCAGCGGCAGCAGCGAGGGCAGATTGTCGATCGCCATCACGTCGAGCGGCGGCTCCTCATGCACCCGCAGCACAGGCGCCTCCCAGCTCGTGGCGCGGTCATAGACCTTGACGGGCGAGAAATCGCTGTCGGGATCGCAGGCGATATCGCCGATCACGCTCAGCCGTCGCGCATCGCCCGGCGCCGAGGCCGGCACAAAGACCGGCGTGCCCGGCCGCGCCAGGATGCAGTTGAGAAAGAGCTCATGCTCCAGCACCTCCGGAAACGGCCCGCCATGGGCGGTCTCGGCCATGTCCCATTGCGTCACCCGCACGCCCATCTTCTCGCAGAGATCGCTGGCGCCGCTGCCGACGCGCCCCAGCGCACCGATCACCAGCGCCCGCGGCCGCTCGGCCCCCGCCGCCGCGTCGAGCGCGGCGCGCAGATCGGCCTCCATCTCCGGTGAGTTCGGCCAGACCGAGACCGGCGCGCAGATCCCGCCGGCGCGCTGCGCCGCCCAGGCAAAGAGCGACACCGCCGCCCCCGCATAGCCCGCCCAGTAGCCGAAGGCCGCCACCCGGCGGCCCTCGACATCCACCAGATATTCCAGATCGTAGAGCGCGCCGCCACCGGCGGCAAAGCGCCTGAGCAGCACCTGCCCCGCCGGCTGGCCCTTATAGGCATGGCCGAACATGATGTGCCGGTGCACCAGCGGCGTGCCGTCCTCCGGCAGCTCCTTCAGCCCGAAGATCAGCGCCTCGCGCGGCGCCTGCGGCCAGCTGCCCTCGGGCGCGATCTCCGCCCCGGCGTCGCGATAGGCACCAATGCCGATCACCCGGCTGCGGCTCTCCTCCACCGTCACGCGCATGCCCTGCGCCACCAGCTCGGCAACGCCCCGGGGCGTGATGCCCACGCGATCCTCGTTCGGGCGCTGTTCGGCGCGCACCCACAGATGTGTCATGCTGTCTCCCGCTCTGTCCGGCGCCACGCTACCCCAGCGCGCCCGGGGGTGAAACCCAGGGCTCAGAGATGGGAGCGGGCTGCGGCCCTTTCGGCCCCTTCCAGATGCGGCACCGCGTTGAAAAGCGTCAGCGCCAGCCCGGTGGCCAGCGGCTGGAACCGGTGCAGCGAGCTGTTCTCGACCGACAGGCAGGCATGCGCCAGCGCCCCCATCCCGAGCCCCATGGTGGCGCGCATGGCAAAACCGATAACCCCGCCGGAGGTCACCACCACCGCGCGCCCCTCGCCGGCGGCGATCTCGTGCAGCGCATCCGAAACCCGCGCCTCGAAATCGGCAAAGCTCTCGGGTGCGCCCTCCAGCCCGCCCTCGCGCCAGACGGTGAAAAGCCGCGGCATGTGCAGGATGAACCCGGCGCGATCCACCGGGATCGCGACCCCGTGCTGCTCGGCAAAGAGCTGCGCCATGGTGAAATATTCCAGCTCGTTGAAGCGCGCATCGCGCGACACGTCGAGCCCAAGATCCATTTCCTCGGCGGTCTGGCGATGCCGGGTCAGCGTGCCGCTATAGGCCCGGGCAAAACGCTCGCCGGTGCCGCGCAGATGCGCCCCCAGCCAGCGCGCCTGCTGCCGCCCCAGATCGCTCAGCCTGTCATATGAGATCTCGTCGCGCGCGCCGGTATTGGCCTGACCGTGGCGCACCAGAGTGACATGGGACATCCACCACCTTCCTTTCCACCGCCTCTTACGAAGCGCGGGCGGAAATGAAAAGTGCCACGCAGCCCTTTCATCTTTCCGGCAAATACTCCCACGCCGCCCCCGCCACGGGCCGAACGCATATACGGCGCAGCAGACACCGCCACGAGCGCCTGCCGCCGCCTGACGCCGGAGGCGTCGGGCGGCTTGCCCTGTGCCGCGTCAGCGGCGCCGCCAGATCAGGCCGCGCCGCCCTGCTGGCGCTCGATCCAGGCGCGCATCTCCTCGGCCTCGTGGCGCGCCTCGCGCAGCCCCTCCATCGCCGCAGACAGCTCCGCCTCGGTCTGTGCCAGCTGGTTGGTCAGCTCCGCCTCGCGCTGTTGCAGGTAGGTGATCGCCTGATCGCGGGTCTCCTCGGCCTCGTGCAGCTCCTGGCTCATGCGCTCCAGCTGATCCACATCCGCCTGGCTGATCCGCTTGAAACGATGCACCAGCCAGTTGGCGAACCAGCCCATGCAGAAGGCCACAAAGAGAATGATCGCCGTGGCGATCACGAATTCCGTCCTGTTCATTCCCCTGCCCCTTCTTCTTCCACGCCGTCGGCCTCCGTATCGCCTTCCCCGGCGGCCTCTTCAAGCTCTTCCAGCGTGGTCTGCACCTCCGGCACCGGCTCGGGTCGGATGAGCTTGAACTCGATACGGCGATTGGCCTCGCGTCCCGCCTCGGTGCCATTGTCGGCGATGGGCAGCTCCTCGCCGTAACCGGTCACGCGATAGGAGGCGGTCAGCACCCTGCGGTTACGCAGCGCATCCAGCACCGCCTGCGCACGATCCTGGCTGAGCGCCTGGTTCATCGACTCGCGGCCCTGGCTGTCGGTATGGCCCTGAATCTCCAGCGGGATGTCGCCGCAAAGTTTCAACAGCTCGGCGATGTCGTCCATCACATCCTTGGCGGAGGCATCGAGATTGGCCGAGCCCGGCTCGAAGGTGATCTTGCGGTCGCCGATGATCTCGACGATCTGCGCCTCGCATTCCTCGGGCGTCGGGATGCCCAGCGTCGGGTCGAGTTTCTCCTGATAGGTGACGTCGATCTCGACCTCCGCCGCTTCACCCAGCTTGTCCGAGAGCAGACCCGCGATCTCGTCGGCCGCGTCGGCATTGCCGGTATTGCCCGCCACCGACACCAGATCCGGCGTCACCCGCACCACACCGTTCGACAGCTCACCCAGCGCCTCCAGCCCCGCCAGCACCCGCGCCGACCAGCCCGAGGGCAGCGTGTCGTCGACCCGCGCGGCGGTATAGACCGACTCAGAGGTGAAGAGCGCACGGGCGAAACTGTCGGCGGTCTGACGCGAAATCTCAGACTGCACCCGCCCACGCAGCTGCACCGAGCCCTCGGGGCTCAGCGTCGCGGTGAATTCCGGCGGGCCCTGATCGCTTTCTTCGGGAATTTCCGGAAGCACGGCCTTCAGCGCGAAAACCTCCGGAAGCCCGCTTTCCAGCTCGCCCACGACGCGGTCGAAGAGACCCGGATCGGTGCCCTCGGGCGCCAGCAGCGCCACATCGGCATTGGAGATTGTGACCGCGCCGCCGCCCAGATCCTGCACCGCGCCGATGGCCAGTACCGCCGCGTCGCCCCAGCGCCGCGTCGGCACCCCCAGCCCCAGCCGGCAGTTTGCGCCATCCGCAACACCGGCCTCCTCCGCCGCCGCAAGGATGCGGGTGCGGGCCTCTTCGGTATCGGCGGAACAGGCGTCGAAGCGCCCCCCCTCCTCGTCGATGAGAAAGCGCAGGATGAACGGGGTGATCACCGGGCGCGGCGCCGAGAGATCGAGCGCCAGCTCCACCCCGTCGGGCACCCGGCGTTCGAGATCGGCAAGCAGCCGGCGGCGCGCTTCCTCGCTGTCGGTCATCGCCTTGATCGCAACCGCGCCGGCACCGACCGACACCTTGGAGCGCGGCAGGTCGCGCAGTACTCGGGAGCCGAAGCGCATGGCCTCAGACCAGCCCTCGGGTGCGGGAAAATCCGCCACTTCCAGCAGGTCGGACACCTCGCCCTCGTCGCCGGCGAGATCGGCGAAGCTCTCGATCAGGGTCTCGCGGTCCATAGCGGCGGGGATCAGCCCGATCACCGAGATGCCTTCGTCATTGCGCAGGATCTCGACGGAAAAGCGCGGCGGCTTGATGTCGTCGGCATCGGCGACGAGCATCTGGTCGATCACCCGTGCCGAATCCACCACGGTGCCGGCAACGGTCACCGCCTGGAAGCGCGCCGCCTCGTCCGGAGCCTCGCCGATCAGGAAGACCTGAAGCCCGTTCACATCGACCTCGGCCCAGTCGAGCTCTGCCAGATCCAGCGCCGTCTCGACCCCGGCGCGCGAGCTGTCTTCCACGAGGCGTAACGCAAACACGGCGGCGAGAAGACAGAGACAGGCGGCAGCCAGAAGGGTCGCGGCGGGGATGGCGAGTTTGGACAGGCGCATCGGCCTCGGCTTCCTTTTTGTTGTTGTTGCGGGGTCTGATACGCGCCGCAACGGCATCGCGCAATCAGGCGAGCAACGCAGCGGCGAAAAACAGCACAGGCAAAAGCCCCGCATCGCGGTTGGCGCGGAACAGCATCAGCAGGCGGTCATTGTCGTTCACGTCGAGCCGGCGCAGCTGCCAGAGCATGTGCCAGCCCATGGCCCAGGGCCCACCGATAAGGATCACCAGTTGCAGGATCTCGCCACGCGGGGCGGCGGCGATGATCGCCAGCCCCATGAGCGCGATACTGACCACCAGGAACCGGGCGAGCCACTTCGGCGTGGCATCATCGCCAAAGAGCCGCGCGGTGGATTTGACGCCGATCAGCGCGTCGTCCTCCTTGTCCTGATGGGCGTAGATCGTGTCGTAGAACAGCGTCCAAGCCATGCCGGAGAGATAGAGCAGCACCGCCGGCAGGCCGAGCGAGCCGCTATGGGCCGTCCAGGCCAGCAGCGCGCCCCAGTTGAAGGCGATGCCGAGAAAGACCTGCGGCCACCAGGTGAAACGCTTGGCGAAGGGATAGATCGCCACCGGCAGCAGCGACAGCACGCCGAGCGCGATGGCCATGGGCGGGAAAGTCAGCAGGATCGCGAAGGACACCAGCGCCTGCGCCGCCGTCCAGGCCAGCGCCTGTTTCGCCGAGACCCGCCCCGAGGGAATCGGCCGCGAGGCGGTGCGCGCCACCGATCCGTCGATATGCCGGTCTGTGATGTCGTTCCAGGTACAGCCTGCGCCGCGCATCAGAAAGGCGCCGATGCCGCAGCCAGCAAAGATCCACAGATCGAACCAGGAGGCGCGCCCGTCATGCACCATCGACAGTAAGAGCCCCCACCAGCAGGGCAGCAGCAGCAGCCATGTGCCGATGGGCCGGTCGGCGCGGGAAAGCCGCAGATAGGGGCGGAACCAGGCCGGTGCCCAGTGATCGACCCAATTGCCGCGGACGGCGTCCGCGACCTGGCCCTCTGCCTCTGGCGTTGTTCCGTGCTGGCTCATATGGTGCGCCTCATGACTGCGAAGGTTCGCCTGTTTGTAGATCACCCGCTGGGCGCGGGACAACCTGTCCCGCTGACGCGGGAGCAGGCACATTATCTCTTTTCCGTGATGCGGCTGGGCGCCGGGGCCGCAATCCTGCTCTTCAACGGGCAGGACGGCGAGTGGCGCGCGGAGATTTCCGAGGCCGGCAAGCGCGGCGGCGCGGCTGTCTGCGCGGAACGGACGCGGGCGCAGGAGATGCCGCCGGATCTGTGGCTGCTGTTTGCGCCGATCAAGAAGGCGCGCACCGATTTCATCGTGGAAAAGGCGGTGGAGCTGGGGGTGCGGCGGATCCTGCCGGTGCAGACTCAGTTTACCAATTCCGAGCGCATCCGGCAGGATCGGTTGCAGGCGCATGCGGTTGAGGCGGCGGAACAATGCGGCGCCTGTTTCGTGCCCGAGGTGACCGAGCTCGCGCGACTTGACCGGCTGCTGACGGAGTGGCCGGCGGAGCGGGCGCTGCTCTTTTGCGACGAGGCCGAGGCGGGCAGCCGCTCCTCCGCCCTTGCGGGCGTCCTCGCCCCGGCGGCGGTGCTGATCGGGCCGGAGGGCGGGTTCTCCGAGCCCGAGCGCGCCCGGCTCGGGGCGATGGACCAGACCCGGGTGATCGCGCTCGGGCCGCGCATCCTGCGCGCCGACACGGCGGCGGTGGCGGCGCTGACGCTGTGGCAGGCCACGAACGGGGACTGGGCATGAGCCTCGTGCGGCCCGAAGTCCGGTCAGCGCTATCACAATGGCGCGAGGCGCTATACGGCGCGGGCGTGCTGGCGCTGGGGCTCTACTGGGCGTTTTTCACCGGCGGCGGGCTGTTGCACTGGGTGGGCTATGTGGTCGCCGCCGCCGGCGCGCTGCTGCTGATCGCCGGGCTCCAGCGCGGGCGCTTCCGCATGGGCGGCGGCGGGCCCGGCATTGTGCAGGTGATCGAGGGCCGCATCAGCTATTTCGGCCCGCTGACCGGCGGCGCCGCCGATCTCGACACGCTCACCGCCCTCACCCTCGACCGTCGCGGCAAACCGGCGCATTGGCTGCTGCACCGGCCCGACGAGCCGCCGCTCGCCATCCCGCTCAACGCCGAAGGGGCGGATGCGCTCTTCGATGCGTTTGCCACCCTGCCCGGCCTGCCGACCGAACGCATGCTCACCGAGATGCACCGTGCGTCGCGGCACTCGGTGACCATCTGGGAGGCGCCTTTGCGCGAGTCCACACACCTCCGTCTGCATTGACAAGGCAGACCATTCCGCCCATGCCTGACCTTCAAAGCGACAGGCCAAGACAATCGGAGCGCCCTCATGTCCATCCCTCAATCCGGCGGCGGCCCGATCGAAAGCCACGCGCAGCTCGCGGACTACCTGGCCGCCGGCTGCAAGCCGAAAGCCGACTGGCGCATCGGCACCGAGCACGAGAAATTCGGCTATCTCACCGACACCCACGCGCCGCTGCCCTATGACGGGCCGCGCTCGATCCGCGCGGTTCTGGAAGGGCTGCGCGACCGCTACGGCTGGGAGCCGGTCAGCGAGGGCGGGCATATCATCGGGCTCGAAAAGGACGGCGCCAATGTCTCGCTGGAGCCCGGCGGTGCGCTGGAGCTTTCGGGCGCGCCGCTCGAGACCATCCACCAGACCTGCGACGAGGTGAACGAGCATCTGCGCGAAGTGAAATGCGTCGCCGACGAGATCGGCGTGGGCTTTATCGGGCTCGGCGCCGCGCCGGACTGGATGCATGACGAGATGCCGCTGATGCCCAAGGGGCGCTACAAGCTGATGGATGCCTATATGGGCACGGTCGGCACCACCGGCACGACGATGATGCGGCGCACCTGCACCGTGCAGGTGAATCTCGATTTCGGCTCCGAGGCCGATATGGTGAAAAAGATGCGCGTGGCGCTGGCGCTGCAACCGGTGGCGACCGCGCTTTTTGCCAACTCGCCGTTTTTCGAGGGCAAGCCCAACGGCATGAAGAGCTACCGCTCTTATGTCTGGCGCAATCTCGACGCGGCGCGCACCGGCATGCTGCCCTTTGTCTTCGACGAGGGGTTCGGCTTTGAGGCCTACGCGGAATACGCGCTCGATGTGCCGATGTATTTCGTCTATCGCGACGGCAAGTATATCGACGCGCTGGGGATGTCCTTCCGCGATTTCCTCAAGGGCGAGTTGCCCGCGCTGCCCGGCGAGAAACCGACCCTGTCGGACTGGGCCGACCATCTCACGACGATCTTCCCCGAGGCGCGGCTGAAGAAATTCATCGAGATGCGCGGTGCCGATGGCGGGCCGTGGCGGCGGCTTTGCGCGCTGCCGGCCTTCTGGGTCGGGCTGACCTACGATCAGGGCGCACTGGATGCGGCCTGGGATCTGGTCAAGGACTGGGACGCGGAGACCCGCGAGGGGCTGCGCGTGGCGGCCTCGGAACAGGCGCTTCAGGCGGAGGTGAACGGCATCGGCATGCACGATCTCGCGCGGCAGACGCTGGAGATCGCCGAGGCCGGGCTCAAGGCGCGCGCCTGCCCCGGCGCTGGCGGGCTTCTGCCCGACGAGACGCATTTCCTCAACGCGCTCAAGGAGAGCGTGGAGACCGGCAAGGTCGCCGCCGACGAGCTGCTGGAGCATTATCACGGCGACTGGAACGGCGACCTGAGCCGGATCTACAGCCAGTACAGCTACTGAGCGCAGCCTATCTGCGTCGTCCGGGCCAGCCCTGCGGCCCGGAGCAGCTTTCTGCCGTGCTCAGGCGGAGGCGCGGCGCGAAACGTTGCGCTTGAAATACTCATGCACTTCCTGCTTGCGGCGGGCGATCTCTTCCGGCGATGGCTCGGCTTCGGCCTGAAGCAGCACCGCATAGGAATCGAGTGCGCTCGGCCGATGTCCCCGCGTCCGGCGCGCGGAAGCGGCGTCGCCGCGCTCCGCATCGTCGCGGGCACGCGGCTTCATCCGGCCACGCGGCTGACCCCAGGCGTTTTCTCGCGGCTCGGAGGGCAGAGACAGCAGCAGGATGTAGATCAGCCCGCCAACCATCGGCGCCAGCATCACGAGCGCCCAGAACCCGGAGCGTCCGGTATCGTGCAGGCGGCGGATGCCCACGGAGATATTCGGCACAAGCGTCAGCAGCGACAACAGCGGCGTCCAGTAGGAGAACGGGTTCAGCGGCGGAAGCCCACCCGCCTCGCTCACTCGCATCACCGTCATCGCATCGGCAACCCCTGCCGCGATCATCGCCAGCCCGATGACGAGGGCCGGCCACCAGTATTCCGAGCGCGTCGCCCGGGCGTTCAATGTCAGTGCGTTGAAAAGATAGGATTCGAAGGCGGAGATGGGGCCGTACATGACGATGTCTCTATGTGGATGGCAAAGCGGTTGCGCAGAAGGCTCGCGCGGTGCGAAGGCCGAAATGCGGCGCAAGCAGGACCTTTTCGCGGGCGGGCATTGTTTTGCGTCTCATGCAGCGCGACGCCGAGACAGGCCAGCGATTGCAGCGCTGCGGTCCTCTGCGAGTACGACGGTATTGGGGGGAGTTAAGTACCTCGGCGCCACGCACTGGGTGGGGGCTGAAACGGCGTGACGCCGAGGGAAGCCATATGCAGCTACCCTCTCTGTATCGCCCTGCATTCGGGCGGAATTGTGATCTGTTGGTGTTCATCCTACGGCAATCGCACAGCGCCGCCGGTGCGTGGAAAAACGCACAAAACCCGCGCGGGGCGGGTGACGGGGAAGCGGTGGATTTGGGGGGAAGTACCTCGGCGCCACACACTGGGTGGGGGCTGAAATGGCGTGGCGCCGAGGGAAGCTATATGCAGCTACCCTCTCTGTATCGCCCTGCAATCGGGCGGCAATGAGATGGGAATGCGGCGGTTTCGGGGAATTCCAGTCAATCATGCCAGAGAGACATTATCCAGTGCCGCCGCCGGCGTGATCGGCGCGGCGCATGTGAATCTCCAGCCGGTTGCAACCCTCTGTCCGGCGATAGGAGAGATGGCTTGCCAGACGCCGGATAAGATACCAGCCGAAGCCGCCTTCCGGCAGATCCCCGCAGACATCCGGATCGACAGGGGCGCCGGCGGGCAGCCGGTGCCCCGGCATGGCGCCGCCGCTGTCGCGGATCACCAGATCGGCACGGCCCGCCGTCGCGTCGAGCGCGAGTTGAATGCGCCCGTCCGGCGCACCGCCATAGGCATGCTCGACAATATTGTTCAGCGCTTCCGCCAGGACGAGCTCCACCGTGCCGCGGGTCTCCGCATCCCAGCCGATGCCGTCCAGCGCCCGCGCCACGCGCTCGAGCGCGCCGCGCACCTCCACCGGCGTGCTGGCGAAGTCGAACGCGAGCGCGAGCGCGAGTGTCGGGCCCTGGTCTGGCATGTCGGGCATCGCACCTGGTCCTCTTGCGGCGCCTCCTCAGCTGCCGCCGCTTCCGCAAGCGGCCTCTACGCTGTCATGAATGACAAAGATCGTGTCCATACGGGTCATGCGGAACACCTTGTCGACCATCGGGCGCAGCGCCGCGAGATCGAGCCGCTGGCCCTGCGCCATGCCCTTCATCGCGGCGACAATGGCGCCGAGCCCGCTCGAATCGATGAACTCCACCTGCCCCAGATCGAGCACCACCCGCGCCGCATCCGCCGAGACGGCGCTGCGCACCGCGTCCTTGAACTGGATCGCCACGGCGGAATCGATCCGCCCCTCCTCGACCCGGATGATCTGGGGATCGCCTGTCCCGAGAATGGTAAGATGCATCTGCCGGCCCCTGCACTGCTTTCCTGAACGGCAGGCTAGACGGCATTCCTTACCATTCGGTATGCAGGACCAAAGCTCTAGGGAGGAGACGGCATGACAGATGTGGTGATCACCGGCGCGGCGCGCAGCGCCATGGGCGGGTTTCAGGGCATGTTCACGGATCTGACCGCCGCCGATCTCGGCGGCGCGGCGATCCGCGCGGCGCGGGCGGAGGCCGGCGGCCCGGCAGTGGACGAGCTGCTGATGGGCTGCGTGCTGCCCGCCGGTCAGGGCCAGGCGCCGGCGCGGCAGGCGGGGTTCAAGGCGGGCCTGGGCGAAGAGGTGCCCGCCACGACGCTCAACAAGATGTGCGGCTCCGGCATGAAGGCGGCGATGACGGGGTTCGACCAGATCGCGCTCGGCCATGCCACCACGGTGATCGCCGGCGGCATGGAGAGCATGACCAACGCGCCCTACCTGCTGCCCAAGATGCGCGGCGGCGCCCGTATCGGCCACGGTCAGGTCATCGACCACATGTTCCTCGACGGGCTGGAAGACGCCTATGACAAGGGCCGTCTCATGGGCACCTTTGCCGAGGATTGCGCCGAGGCGTTCCAGTTCACCCGCGAGGCGCAGGATCAATACGCCATCGCCTCGCTCGACAATGCGCTGGATGCGGAGCGCTCCGGCGCCTTCGCGCGCGAGATCACGCCGGTCACCATCCACGCCCGCACCGGCGAGGAGGTGATCACCCGCGACGAACAGCCCGGCCGCGCCCGGCCCGAGAAGATCCCGCATCTGAAACCGGCCTTCCGCAAGGACGGCACGGTAACGGCGGCGAATTCCTCCTCGATCTCCGACGGCGCGGCGGCGCTGGTGCTGACCACGCTCGACAACGCGGCGGCCACGGGCGCGACGCCGCGCGCCCGCATCCTCGGCCATGCCAGCCACGCGCAGGCGCCGAGCCTCTTCCCCACCGCCCCGATCCCGGCGGCGCAGAAACTGCTCGACCGCATCGGCTGGAAGAAAACCGATGTCGATCTCTGGGAGGTGAACGAAGCCTTTGCGGTGGTGCCCATGGCCTTCATGAAGGAGATGGGCCTGCCGCGCGACGTGGTGAACGTGCATGGCGGCGCCTGCGCGCTCGGCCATCCGATCGGTGCCAGCGGCGCGCGCATCATCGTCACGCTGCTGAACGCGCTGGAAACGCGCGGGCTGAAGCGTGGGGTCGCGGCGATCTGCATCGGCGGCGGCGAAGGCACGGCCATCGCCATCGAGCGGATTTGAGCGCATCGCCCGCCGCCCGATCCCGGGGGGAGCCGCCCCGTGGGCGGGGGGCTCTGCCCCCCTCTCCCCCCGTTCCGTTCCGCGAAAGGCACCGTCATGACCGACTATCCCAGCCTCGCCCGCACCGTCGCCGCGCTCACCGAGAATGAGGACGACCCGGTGGCCCTGATGGCCACGCTCGCCTGCGAGATCCACCATGCGGACGAGCGGTTCGACTGGACGGGTTTCTACCGGGTCACCGCGCCCGAACTGCTGAAGATCGGCCCCTATCAAGGCGGCCATGGCTGTCTGACCATCCCGTTCGCGCGCGGCGTCTGCGGCGCCTGCGCCCGCACCGGGACGGCGCAGCTGGTGCCCGATGTGGAGGCCTTCCCCGGCCATATCGCCTGCGCCAGCTCGACCCGTTCGGAGCTGGTGCTGCCGGTGCGCGATGCCTCCGGCGCGCTGATCGCGGTGCTGGATATCGACAGCGACCGGCCCGACGCCTTTACCGAAGAGGATGCCGGGGCACTCCAGGCGATCCTCGACAGCGTCTTTGCCCGGTGAGCTGGGAGGGCTGGAGCGTCTTCGCGCTGTTCTGGGTGGTCTTTGTGACCTCGCCCGGACCGAACGCGGTGAACTGCATCCAGACCGGCATGAGCGCCGGCTTTGCCCGCGCGCTCTGGGGCGTGCTCGGCATCCTGACGCAGGCGCTGCTCTTCCTGACGCTCTCGGCTGTGGGGGTGACGGCGCTGCTGATCCATTCACCAACGGGCTTTCTGATCGCCAAGATCCTCGGCGCGGGCTTCCTGCTCTGGCTCGGCATCCGCAACTGGCGCGCGGCGTCCAGACCGCTGGCCATGGCGCATGCGGCCTCGGGCTCGATCTATACCCGCGCCTTCCTGATCGCCACGATCAACCCGAAATCGGTGGCGGGCTATCTCGCCGCCTTTTCGCAATTCGTCATGCCGGACGTGCCGATCTGGTCGCAGATGCGGGTGATCGTGCCCACCGCGCTCTGCATCACCGCCGCGAGCTATGTCACCTACACGGCACTCGGCGCGCTGCTCGGACGCGCCGCGCTTGGGGCGGTGGCGAATCTCTGGGTGCGGCGGGTGCTGGCGATCTGCTTTCTGGTCTATGGCGTGGCGCTGGGGGCCACCGCCCTGCCCTGAGGCTTGCGGCTGGGGCCGGGCTTTGCCACATGGGGCGGATGAGCGACGATTACGCACCGCCTTCGGGCGAGATCCCCGTCCTGCACGAAGATCACGAGCTCCTCGTGGTCGACAAACCCGCAGGCCTCCTGTCGGTGCCCGGCAAGGGCGCGCATCTGGCCGATTGCCTGATCGCACGGCTGGAGCGGGCGTTTCCGACAGTGCGGCTGGTGCACCGGCTCGACCGCGACACCTCCGGGGTGATGGTCTTTGCGCTGACCGCGCATGCGCAGCGCCATCTCGGCCAGCAGTTCGAAGCGCGGAAGACCAGGAAGACCTATATCGCCCGCGTTGCGGGGCGGTTGGAGCCGAAGACCGGCACGGTCGATCTGCCGCTGATCGTCGACTGGCCCAACCGCCCGTTGCAGAAGGTCGATCACGATGCGGGCAAGCCGGCGCTGACCGAATACAAGGTGACCAAGGCCAGCGATGCCGAGAGCCGGGTGCGGCTGCACCCGGTGACCGGGCGCAGCCATCAGCTGCGGGTGCATATGCTGGCGCTGGGGCATCCGATCCTCGGCGATCCGCTTTACGCGCCGGAGACGGCAGGGGACTTTCAGCGCATGATGCTGCACGCCGAAGAGCTGCGGCTGCACCATCCGGAGAGCGGGATCGGGGTAAAATTCCGCTCGAAAGCGCCGTTCTAAAGAGATTTCAGGCAGACTCGCGACCATATTTGACGCGAGAAATGTCCGGAGGCCGCGCCGGCCTTACCGGAGCGCCGTGAGTATTTGCCGGAAAGATGAAAGGCCTGCGCGGCGCGGGGAGGCGATGAGGTGCACCGCCTCCCCGATAGCGGTCACTCGGCGGCCCAGCCGCTCACCGCCTTGATCTCGAGGAAGTCGTGGATGCCGTGGATCCCGCCCTCACGGCCATTGCCGGACTGTTTCATGCCGCCGAAGGGCGCGCCGGGAGCGCGGCTCTTGCCGTTCATCTCGACCATACCCGAGCGCAGCTGGCGCGCCAGCCGGTGGCGGCGCTCCGCGTCCTGCGATTGTACGTAGTTGGTGAGCCCGTAGGGCGTGTCATTGGCGACCGCGACCGCCTCTTCCTCGCTCTCGAACTTCATGATCGACAGCACCGGGCCGAAGATCTCTTCGCGGGCAATGGTCATGTCGGGCGTCACATCGGCAAAGACCGTGGGGCGCACATAGAAGCCCTTGTTGAACCCTTCCGGACGGCCCGGACCACCGGCGACGAGCCTGGCGCCTTCCTTGATGCCGGTCTCGATCAGGCCCTGGATCTTTTCGTATTGCGTGGCATTCACCACCGGGCCGATATGCTTGCCATCCTCGGAAGGCGCGCCGACCTTCACCGTGGCGGCGACCTCGGCGGCGCGCTCGACGACGCTGTCATAGATCGGCGCCTCGACCATCATGCGCGAGGGCGCGTTGCAGCTTTGCCCGCTGTTCTGCATCATGTGCAGCACGCCGCGCTTCACCGCCGTCTCGTCCGCATCGGCGAAGATCAGGTTGGCGCCCTTGCCGCCCAGCTCCAGATGCACGCGCTTCAGCGTGTCGGCGGCAGCCTTGGAGATCGCCCGGCCGGCACGGGTCGAGCCGGTGAAGCTCACCATGTCGATATCCTCATGCGAGGAAAGCTGCGTGCCGACGCCGGCGCCATCGCCATTCACCAGGTTGAACACCCCCTTGGGGAAGCCCGCCGCATCCATGCATTCGGCGAAGAGCATCGCCGAGAGCGGGCTTTCCTCGGAGGGTTTCAGCACCATGGTGCAGCCGGCAATGGCCGCCGCGCCCACCTTGAGCGTGACCTGGTTCATCGGCCAGTTCCACGGCGTGATCAGCGCGCAGACGCCGACCGCCTCCTCGATCATATGGGTGTCGGGGAAGGCTTCGGAGAACGGCTTTTCAAACTCGTAGCGCTTGGCCGCCTCGATGAAGTTCTTCAGGTGAAAGGCCCCGGCCCCCACCTGATTGGCCCGTGCCAGCGAAATGGGCGCGCCCATCTCGGTGGAGATCGCCTGCGCCATCTCCTCGCCGCGCTCGGAATAGATCTCCAGCAGCTTCTCCACCAGCGCAATGCGCTCGGCCACCGGCGTGGCCATCCAGCCCGGCAGCGCGCGCTTGGCGGCGGCGACCGCCGCATCGGTATCGGCCTGTCCGCCCAGGGCGATCATCGCGCAGGGGTCTTCGGTGGCCGGGTCGATCACCGCGTGGTCACGCCCCTCCAGCGCATCCACCCAGACCCCGTCGATATAGAACTGACGCTTCTCAATCATGGTGTCTCTCCATCAGACTCAATTTGATCAAATCCTCCGCCGAGCGACACACTGTCACCCTGCACACCGAGCCGCAAGCCAGGGTCTTTACTTCATCGGTTTAGAAAGTATCTAAAGAACAAGATCAAAACCGAGTGATTTGGACAGGAAAGGACACCACCATGGCTCTTCGTATCAACGACACCATTCCCAACCTCCACGTCGTCACCGACCTGGGCGAGTACGACCTGCATGACTGGATCGGCGACAGCTGGGCGATCCTGTTCTCGCACCCCAAGGATTTCACCCCGGTCTGCACCACCGAGTTCGGCGCCGTGGCACAGCTTTCAGACGAATGGGCCAAGCGCGGCACCAAGGTGATGGGCATCTCGGTCGACGGTGTCGACGAGCACAAGCAGTGGAAGGGCGACATCGAAAAGACCGCCGGTGCCAACGCCGGCTTCCCGATCATCGCCGATGAGGATCTGGCCGTGGCCAAGGCGCTCGACATGCTGCCCGCCGATGCCTACCTGCCCGATGGCCGCACCCCTGCCGACAGCGCCACCGTGCGCTCGGTCTTCATCGTGGCGCCGAACAAGAAGGTGCAGCTGATGATGACCTACCCGATGTCGGTGGGCCGGAACTTTGCCGAGGTGCTGCGCGCGCTGGACGGCCTGCAACGCACCTATGAGCAGCCGCTCGCGACGCCGGCCAACTGGGAAACCGGCCAGGACGTGATCGTCGCCCTGTCTCTGGACGACGCCGCCGCCACCGAGAAATTCGGCGAGCTGGATATCAAGCTGCCCTATCTGCGCTACGCCAAGAACCCGGCCTGATCCGGGATCTGAGGACGACAGGAAAGGCCCGCCTGCCGTGGCGGGCCTTTTGCTTGCGGGCCCATTCCCGCGCATTGAGCCGGAGCCGGCCCTGTGCCACGCTGGTGCGGCCAGAGGATCGGAGGGCCGGGCCATGTCATCGCTGCTGCGCTATCCGGTGCTGGACGGCAAGACCTTCCTTGTCTGCGTCGGCGCCGCGAAATGCGCAACGAGCTGGCTGCACGGCTATCTGCACAGCCTGCAAGGCGCCACTGTGTCGCCTCTGAAGGAGCTGCATTTCTTCAACGCCAAATATCCGCAGAACGCGCTTGGCGATATGGAGGGGCTGGCGCTGGCCCGGCTGAAATTCCACCTGAACCAGCCGGACGACCCGGCCCGGGCGCTGCGCGAGCGGCCGAATTTCCGTGCCAGCATCGACCGCGCGCAGATGGTCTATGACGACAACGCCTATTTCGGCCATTTCGCCCGGCTCTGCGGCCCCGAAACCCGCGCCTTCTGCGACATCACCCCGGCCTACGCCGCCATCGGCGCCGAGGGGTTCGCCTGCCTACGCGACTTTGCCGCATCGCAGAACGCGGCGCCCAAGCTGCTCTTCATCCTGCGTGACCCTGTGGCGCGGTTCTGGTCGCAGCTGCGCCAGCTGGAACAGATGAATCCGGAAAATGCAGCGCTACGCAAATGGCCCGAGGCGCTGGAGGCGGGCCCGCTGATGGCCCGCGCCGATTACCGCGCCACGATCGAGGCGCTAGAGGCGGTGTTTCCCGCAAGCGACCTGCTCTACCTCTTCTACGAAGACCTGCTGAGCGAGGACAGCCTGCGCCGGCTCTGCACCTTTGCCGGGCTGGACTACTGCCCGCCCGCCTCCCGGACGCCGCAGAACGAAACGCAGATCCGTACCCGCTTGCCCGACGCCGCCCGCACCGCCCTTCGCGCAAGGCTCGACGCCCAATACGCCTTTTGCCGCGCGCGCTTCGGCGCGGCTCTGCCCGACGCGTGGGAGCGCTGAGCGGTGGCCTCCGGTATTCCTGACTGAGGCGCGCGCCCCGGACGTGCTATGATCTTCCGTGTTCAGAGTAGTTCTTTTCAAACCCACCGCTCTTTCGAGCGCATTGCATATTAGGAGTTGATCATGGCTGAAGACGGACTTGGGTTTCTGTTTTGGGAAACCGCAGAGGGAAAGACGATTGCCGATGACCACGCGGTTCGCAACGCGAGCGACGCGCTAAGCTGGCCGAATGGCAGCTTTCCCGCCGGCGATCACTACAAGGCGTTCGAGAATTTCGGCAACGCAAAGGAAACGATCCAGGAGAATATTGGCGGCCAGCGCGGCTCCGAGCCGGCCTGGGAGGACAATGTACCGCCCGATCTGATCGACGGGTTCGATTTCCTGCTCTAATCCAGAAGCCAAGACCGGCCCGGATATGCCGTTCCGGGCCGCTGACGCCGCGCCCTCAGATATCGAAGTAATAGGCCCCACCGCGCCCGCGCGCGATGGCGTGGCGCTCGATCATCCGGCGGGTATGTGGCCGCTCGGGGCCGCGATGCAGCGCCAGAAGACGCTCATAGGTGCCGTGATCGGCCTTTGTCCGGCGCGTGTTGTGGCGGATATATTCCACCCAGGTCGGGACGTGATAGGTCTCTTCCCAGATCCTCGGGTTCTCCAGATCGCGCATCAGCACCCAGTTCTGCGCCCCGTCGCGGATGCGAATGCGTCGGCGCTCGGCCATGACCTCAAGAAATTCCGCCTCGTCCCGGTGGTCGATCTCGAACCGGGTCACCGCAAAGATCGGCCCGCTGCGCGGCTGCACGTCGAGTTGCAGCATCGGCTCGCGGAAGAGATCCAGCGGCGACATGTCGAGATTGCCGTATTCCGGCAGCGGCTGGCGCAGTCCGACCGCCGCCGCCAGCGCCAGGGTCAGCGCCGCGCCCAGCAGCGCCAGCGTCAGCCCCTGCGCGTCCGAGGCGGCGCCCCAGATCCAGCTGCCAAGCGCCATGCCGCCGAAAGAGGCGCTCTGATAGAGCGCAATTGCACGGCCCACCACCCAGCGCGGCGTCGAAAGCTGTACTGTCACGTTGAAAAGCGATAGCGCCACCACCCAGCAGGCGCCGCTCACGAGCAGCGCCGGCAGGCAGAGCCAGATCACCGGTGCAAAAGCCAGAAGTATTGTCGAGCCGGTGCCCGCCAGCGCGGCGAAACGGATGATATGTTCGTTGTCGAAACGCTCGCGCAGCCGCGCGTTGGAAAATGCGCCGCCGATCGCGCCGACCCCGAAAGAGCCGAGCAGGATCCCGTAGGTGGTGGCGTCTCCGTTCAACCGCTCATGCGCGACGACCGGCAGCAGCGACAGCACCGCGACCGAGCCGAGCCCGAATAGAAAAGCCCGTCCCAGCACGTTCATCAGGTTGGGCGACATGGCGACATAGCGCAGACCCGAGCCGATCGCGAGGCGCAGCGGCTCGCGCGGGAGGCTGTTGTCTGGCAGCGGCGCCTTCCATAGCCACAGCGCAACGATCATCGCCACATAGCTCACCGCGTTCAGCGCGAACGCGGCGGCGGCCCCTGCGGCGGCCACGATGATACCCCCCACGGCAGGGCCGACCGAGCGCATGGCATTGAACGCCATGGAGTTCAGCGCCACTGCCGAGGGCAGATCGCTGCGCGGCACGATATCGCCCATCGAGGCCTGCCAGGACGGGTTGAAGAAGGTCGAGCCGGTGCCGATCAAAAAGGTCAGCAGCACCAAAAGCCAGGGCGTCATCAGCCCGGCCCAGGCCAGCACCGTCAGCAGCGATGCCGCCGCCATCATAAAGAACTGCGCCCCGATCATCACGCGGCGCCGGTCGTGGCTGTCGGCCAGGGTGCCGGCGAAGACCGCGAACAGCATCGTGGG
Organism: Salipiger abyssi; assembly: GCF_017311415.1. Classification (GTDB taxonomy): domain Bacteria; phylum Pseudomonadota; class Alphaproteobacteria; order Rhodobacterales; family Rhodobacteraceae; genus Salipiger; species Salipiger abyssi_A. The sequence goes on from NZ_JAEKIS010000005.1 coordinate 261,530, forward strand.
CACCGTCACCGCCGCCTGCACCAGCCCCACCATGGCGTCGCTGTCGCTGATCTGGGTCATCATCCAGCCCGCGCCCACCGACTGCACCAGCGTGCCCAGATGCGAGACCAGCGAGGCCGCCCAGCGATTGCGGAAGGCGGGGATGCGCAGGACGGTGAGCGGAGAAGCGGAACGTGGCGGCATAAGGCCCCTTGAGCGGTTGCTGGGGAACCGGCGGTCGGGCCAGACGTCGCGTCCCTCCCCCGGCGCCGCGCCACGGGCGCAGACCCCGAAATATCTCCCCTACTCCGGCCCCGAGGTCAAGCCACCGGTGCCGTCGCGGCAGCGTCACGGAGCGACATGAAAGCTTCATGAATCCTTCACTTTCCGGAAACAGCGCTCTGGCACCCAGCGGCAAGATCCCTGTCGCCCGGCTGCCGGGCCGGCATATCCGTTTCCTCAAGCTTTCAGCCAAAGGGTATCCCAATGGACATCAAGAAAACCGTCGACCTCTCCTGGGACGCGTTCGACGAGCTGCGCGACCCGCGCCCCGACGCCAACGGTTTCGACGCGGTCGTCGAGCGCGCGATCTCGCGCCGCGGCTTCCTGGGCGGCGCGCTGGCCTTCGGCTCCGGCGCTGCCGTCTTCGGCACCGGCGTTCTGAGCTCGGCCACATCCGCCCGCGCGCAGGCCTCCGCCTTCGGCTTCGAGCCCATCGGCATCGCCACCGATTTCGACATCCACGTTCCCGCCGGCTATCAGTGGAAGCCGCTGGTGCGCTGGGGCGACGCGCTATTCTCGGACGCCGAGGGTGCCTATTCGCCGGAAACCGGCGTCTCGGTCGAGATGTCCGACAAGGTCTTTGGCGAGAACACCGACGGCATGGAGACCTTCACCCATGACGGCCACACCCTGCTGGCGATCAACTCGGAATACGTGAACCCCAAGATCAACCTGCCCGCCGCCTCCGAAGGCGTGCCGCAGAGCGCCGACGAAGTCGTGATGCTCAAGAACATGCAGGGCGTGACGGTTCTGGAAATCGCCGAGGGCGATGATGGCTATGCGGTTGTCGTTGACAGCCCCTATAACCGCCGCATCACCCACGAGACCCAGATGACCATGGACGGCCCCGCCGCCGGCGCCGATCTGGTCAAGACCAATGCCGACCCCGAGGGCATGAGCCCCAAGGGCACCATGAACAACTGCGGCTCGGGCAAGACGCTCTGGGGCACCTATCTGACCTGTGAAGAAAACTTCAACAGCTACTTCGGCGCCACCGGCGACTACGAGGAGACCGACGGCGTCACCCGCTACGGCATCGGCGGCGAAGGCCGTTATGCCTATGAAAAGTTCGACACCCGCTACGACCTGAGCGCCGAGCCGAACGAGCCGAACCGCCACGGCTGGGTGACCGAGATCGACCCGAAAGATCCGCAAAGCACCCCGGTCAAACACACCGCTCTCGGCCGCTTCAAGCACGAGAACGCCGAGATGGTGCAGGCCGCCGACGGCCGCATCGTGGTCTATATGGGCGACGACGAGCGCGGCGAATTCATGTATAAATTCGTCTCCAACGGCACCTGGGCCGAGGGCCAGCCCACCGACGGGCTGCTGTCGGACGGCACGCTCTATGTCGCCAGGTTCAACGACGACATGAGCGGCGAGTGGCTGGCGCTGACGCCGGAGACCACCGGCATGCCGCTGGAAGAGATCCTGGTGTTCTCGCGCCTCGCGGGCTCCAAGGTCGGCGCCACCACCATGGACCGTCCGGAATGGATCGCCGCGAACCCGCTGCGCGCCGAGGCCTATTGCGCGCTCACCAACAACAAGAACCGCGGCGTGAAGCCGAATGCCGGCGGCGACGAGACCCCGGTGGGCGGCCCGAACCCGCGCGAGACCAACAATTTCGGCCAGATCGTGCGCTGGCGCCCAGAGGGCGAAGACCACGGCGCCGAGACCTTCACCTGGGATCTCTATGTGATGGCGGGCAACCCGGCGGTCTATGACAACAGCTATGCCGGGTCCGAGAATGTCACCGAGGGCAATATGTTCAACTCGCCCGACGGCATGGCCTTCTCGTCCGACGGGATGCTGTGGATCCAGACCGATGGCGACGACAGCAACGAGGGCGAGTTCGCCGGTCAGGGCAACAACCAGATGCTGGTCGGCAACCCCGAAACCGGCGAGATCGCCCGTTTCCTCACCGCGCCGAACGGCGCCGAGGTGACCGGCCTGACCTGGTCGCCGGACGGCACGGTGGCCTTTGTCGGCATCCAGCACCCGGGCGGCTCCTGGCCCGACGGCGCCGGCAAGCCGCGCTCCTCGGTCATCGCCGTGTGGCGCGAAGACGGCGCGGTCTTCGGCTGACCTTTCGGTCTTGGATTATCGGAAAGGGCCGGTGCGGATGCGCCGGCCCTTTTTGCGTGTCGCCGGTTGTCATCCACGCGCCCGAGCCATTCGAAGGCAATGGCTGCTCCGAGCCCAATCCCAAGGCTTCTATGAGGTGCACGCATGTCCGATGTTCAAACGGCGGCCAAAAACTTCACAAAGCCAAACCGAGTGTCGCCAAGGGTTTGTGCACAAGGTTTTCCAATAATGTTGGCGGAAGAGCCCCGGCGACAAAAACGACTGTTTTCGGCATAGGGGCTTGGGCATGGGGTTTTGTCTGGTTCGCGGCAAGCGTTTGGACGGAGAAAGTATCGGAGAGCTGGATTGTCAGCCAATCATTGCCCTCTCAGCTTTTGCAAGTAACGATGGATTGGCGCCCGCTTTGGTTCGGTCGCTACGCCATTGTCCTCCTCCGCCAATAACTGCTTAACCCATTGGGTTTGGTCCTTGTCCAAAACTTCGTCCAAAATAAAAGGTTTGTGTGGATCCTTAAGGTCTTGTCTGTGCAGATTCTGGCAATGAAGGACTCTGGGCGCACCCTGCACCTTTCTCCAAGCGTACAAGTATTCTAAGTTGATAACATTGTATTCCTGCGGCAAAGACTGGAAGCGTGCCCAGCCTTCATAGAGCATCTGGCGGAAGGCTGGCTGGTCATATTTGGCGTTTGTCGAGATGACTCGCTTTTTCCATTCATCTGCAAAACTTCTGATCGCATCCCCTTTAGTGAACACCAAAAGGCCACAGTTTATCAGCGGAAAGGATCTTGGAATTTCATTCGAGTCGCCCATCATTTTTTTCTCGCGATTAATGCCCTGTGCGCCCGCTATGTCACAGAAATCAAGTATTTCGAAAACATCCTCAATGCTTTTTAAGACAAATAAGTCAGAGTCTAATAAGAGGGTCTGGTCGAAGCGAGATTTCTGCATTGCCTCCAACTTTGGACGAAAAAAACCACCCAATTCTAGAGGCCAAACACGATCAAAGACATCATCTGTAACCGCTTGATCCGTAAACAGGTCAATCGGAAGGTCAGGCATGACGCATTTCACAGTTCGCGCGGATCTTCGAGCGACATTCGTGTAAAGCTCACCAGTTGTGGCATAGACAATTCCGCGGCGCAATTTTTTCCAATCCTCATCTGACAAAGCTCCCCAGACCAAGGAATTGCCTCCGTTCCGCACTAGTAGCGCTACGAGCGTTCGTCGTGATCACTTGACGATCAAAGACGACGGGCCTTTGATCATCTGTCTTTAGCGCTTCCGGAGCTGGCCGGTCTATCTGTTGGGGGTGGTATTCTCGTTCGTTGGGTGAAGCGTGCTCTTTTTAAGATCTCAACTCTTGGGGCAATGATGTCAATTCATATCACTGCCATGGATCGATATACATGTGGCGTGGCGCCTGTTTCGACTTGGCCATCATACCGAGTTAGCCTTGCACACGAAAGCATTCGGGGACTCACAAATTACTGTTCTTACCCACTCAAAGCGGCCATCGGTGCGAGGCAGCGAAAGCTCACTTTGTCCCGCGAGCACGCCATCCGAAAGGACAACGCCCCCGCAGATATCTGCGAGGGCGTCGCGCCTTGATCTCCAAGGCTGAATAGAGCGTTCTCGGACCCAGCTCAGAGCTTCGGATAAAGCGGGAACTGTTTGCAGAGCGCTTCCACCTCGCTCCGCACCTTGGCCTCGACCTCGCCATTGCCCTCGTCGCCATTGGCGGCCAGCCCGTCGACCACCTCGACGATCCAGTCGGCGATCTGGCGGAACTCGGCCTCACCAAAACCGCGCGTGGTGCCGGCGGGCGAGCCGAGACGGATGCCGCTGGTCACGAAGGGTTTCTCCGGATCGAAGGGCACGCCGTTCTTGTTGCAGGTGATATGCGCGCGCCCCAGTGCCGCCTCGGCGGCCTTGCCGGTCACGCCCTTGGGCCGCAGGTCGGCGAGGCAGAGGTGGTTGTCGGTGCCACCCGACACGATGTCGATCCCGCCCTTCATGAGCTGGTCGGCCATCGCCTGAGCGTTCTTCACCACCTGCGCCGCGTACTCCTTGAAATCCGGGCGCAACGCCTCGCCGAAGGCCACCGCCTTGGCGGCGATCACATGCATCAGCGGGCCGCCCTGAAGGCCGGGGAACACGGCCGAGTTCACCTTCTTGGCGATATCGGCATCGTTGGTCAGGATCATGCCGCCTCGCGGGCCGCGCAGGGATTTGTGGGTGGTCGTCGTCACCACATGCGCATGCGGCAGCGGCGAGGGATGCGCGCCGCCGGCCACGAGCCCCGCGATATGCGCCATGTCGACCATCAGATAGGCGCCCACCTCATCGGCGATCTCGCGGAAGGCGGCCCAGTCCCAGACGCGGGAATAGGCGGTGCCGCCGGCGACGATCAGCTTGGGCTTGTGCTCGCGGGCGCTCTCGCGGATCGCCTCCATGTCGAGCAGCTCGTCCTGCTGGCGCACGCCGTAGGAGACCACGTTGAACCATTTGCCCGACATGTTGACCGGCGAGCCGTGGGTCAGGTGGCCGCCCGAGTTGAGGTCGAGCCCCATGAAGGTGTCGCCCGGTTTCAGCAGCGCCAGGAACACCGCCTGGTTCATCTGGCTGCCGGAGTTCGGCTGGACGTTGGCGAATTCGCAGTTGAACAGCGCCTTGGCGCGCTCGATGGCCAGGGTCTCGGCCACGTCGACATACTGGCAGCCGCCGTAATAGCGCTTGCCCGGATAGCCTTCGGCGTATTTGTTCGTCATCACCGAGCCCTGCGCCTGCATCACGGCGTAGCTCACGATGTTTTCCGAGGCGATGAGCTCGATCTCTTCGCGCTGGCGGCCCAGCTCGCTGGTGATCGAGCCGAAGACTTCGGGATCGCGGGAGGAGAGTTCTTCGGTGAAGAAGCCGTTATCGCGGTGCGGGGCGTTCATGAGGCGGGTCTCCGGTTTCATGGATTCGTCATGTGGCGCCTACGTAAAGGAAAGCGGCCCCTACGCAAAGGCGTCAAAGCGGCATATCGGAATTATCGACCGGCATGGCTGGCGGCGCCAGAAACTTTGTGCTTGTTTCGGAACCGTGGGACGACCCGAGGAAACCCCAAAGGACAGTCATGTCGCTGAAAATCGCCTTCTGTGCCTCGAACGCGCCCATCGCGCAATCCGCACTGGCCGGGCTGACCCGACGCTACGGCAACCATGCCGAGGAGGGCTCGGACGTGATCGTTGCGCTCGGCGGCGACGGGTTCATGCTGCACACGATGCACCGCACCCAGGAGCTGGAAGTGCCGGTCTACGGCATGAACCGCGGCACGGTCGGCTTTCTGATGAACGAATATTCCGAGCACGGGCTGGAAGAGCGCCTCGCCGCCGCCGAGGAGGCGGTGATCAACCCGCTCTCGATGCGCGCCCATCGCAGCGACGGCTCGCTGCACGAGGAACTGGCGATCAACGAGGTTTCTCTGCTGCGCGCCGGGCCACAGGCGGCGCGGTTGGCGATCCATGTGGACGGCAAGCTGCGCATGCCCGAGCTGGTCTGCGACGGCGCGCTGCTGGCCACCCCTGCCGGCTCGACCGCCTATAACTACTCCGCGCATGGGCCGATCCTGCCCATCGGCGCCGATGTGCTGGCGCTGACCGCCGTCGCCGCCTTCCGCCCCCGCCGCTGGCGCGGGGCGCTGCTGCCCAAGACCGCCGAAGTCACCTTCGAGGTGCTGGAGCACGAAAAGCGCCCGGTCATGGCCGAGGCCGACAGCCAGTCTGTGCGCGACGTGCTGCGTGTGGATATCCGCTCCGAGCCCTCGGTCGCCCACCGGGTGCTGTTCGACCCGGGCCACGGGCTCGAAGAGCGGCTGATCCGCGAACAGTTCGTCTGAGCCCGACGGAACCTTTTGCCACCCGGCATCGTTTCCTGACTGAAGCCCCGCGAGTAGGCGGGAGAACCCTAACAAGGGAGTGAAAACGATGAACTGGGATATTATTCAAGGCAAGTGGAAGCAACTGAAGGGCTCGGTACAGGAGAACTGGGGCGAGCTCACCGATGACGATCTCGACAAGGCCGCGGGCAGCCGCGAGCAGCTCGTGGGCCTGATCCAGGAGCGCTACGGCCTCGCCAAGGCCGACGCCGAACGTCAGGTCGACGAGTTCTTTGCCGATAAAGCTGCCTGACAGAACTTTGACGACAGATTCAAAGGCCCCGGCGCCACGCCGGGGCCTTTGCCGTTTGTGGTCGCGTGGTCCGCGGGGTCTGGTCCCCGGCAGAGCGGCGTCATAGCCTGTGGACACGCCGCGCCCTCGCCGGCGCTCGGTAAGGACAACGCTATGCAACTCAAGGCCATTCACCATGTCGCGCTGATCTGCGGCGACTACGCTCGCAGCCGGGCATTCTATGTCGATCTGCTGGGGCTTCGGGTGATCGCCGAAACCCTGCGCGAAGATCGGCAGAGCTGGAAGCTCGACCTGGCGCTCCCGGATGGTGGCCAGCTGGAACTTTTCAGCTTCCCCTCCCCGCCCGACCGACCCTCGCGCCCCGAGGCCAAAGGCTTGCGCCACCTTGCCTTTACCGTCGATGATGTGATCGAGACAAAGGACTGGCTGGAGGCGCGGGGCGTCGCGGTGGAGCCGGTGCGTACCGACGAACTGACCGGCAGGCGCTTTACCTTCTTCGCCGACCCCGACGGGTTGCCACTGGAGCTCTACGAACGCTAAGCGCGATTGCCAAATCCGCAACCGGCTGGCAGTCTTCTCTCGTAATACGGGAGAGCAACCATCATGTTTCGCGCAACCCTCGCCGCACTGGCCATCATTCCGCTTGGCGGGGCCGCGTTTGCCGACTGCGCCAGCGATGCGGACATCGCGGCCTTCGCGCAGAGCTACCTGTCCAGGACCCCGGCAACGGCGCTCGGAACCGGCGGCGACATAGCCGACGCGCTCTGCACCCAGGTCAAGCTGGCCGAGCTGCTGGCGCAGAATCTCGGGCCGGTGGTCGGCTACAAGGCCGGGCTGACCAGCAAACCGGCGCAGGAGCGCTTCGGCGTGACCGCACCGGTGCGCGGTGTACTCTACCGCGACATGCTGCTTGAAGACGGCGCCACGGTCGCCAGCGATTTCGGCGCCGTGCCGATGCTCGAGGCGGATCTTCTGATGATCGTCGGCGACGACAGAATCGCCGAAGCGACAACGCCCGAAGAGGTGATGCGCCACGTATCGGCGCTGCGGCCCTTCATCGAGCTGCCGGATCTCACCCTCGCAAAGGGCGAGCCGCTGACCGGAGAAACCCTGACCGCCATGGGCGTCGGCCCGCGCCTCGGCGTGATGGGCCCCGAGATTGCCGTCACCGACCCCGAGGCGATGACGCAGGCGCTCGCGACGATGGCCGTCACGCTGACCGACGCCGATGGCACGGTGATGTCAGAGGCCCCCGGCGCGGCGGTGCTCGGCCATCCGGCTAATGCGCTGCTATGGCTGATGCAGGACGGCGTAAAGCTGAAGGCGGGTGACATTGTCAGCGTCGGCTCCTTCGGCCCGCTTTTCCCGATCGCCAAGGCGGGCGGCGGCGCGACGCTGCACTATGCCGGTCTGCCGGACGATCCGGAGATATCGGTGCGCTTTTCCGACTGATCCGGGAACCGCCCCGGCGGATATGGGTTGGCCCCGTGAAGGGAGCCGACATGTCCGTGATAGACCCCATTCTTTCGTCGCCCTGGTTCCTCGTCGCCTGGGCGGCGCTGATGATCCCCTCCGAGTTCGTCCTTCTCAGAGATCTGAAAACGAAGAACAGCCACCTGATGAGCCTGATGAAGCTCGTCTGGGCGCTCACCGTACTTTATTCCGGCCCGCTCGGCCTGCTGATTTACTGGACCTGCGGGCGCAAGGAGATCCCCGAAGACAACCTGGCGCGTCGCGCGTTCCGCTCCGTGGCGCATTGCTATTCCGGCTGCGGGCTCGGCGAGATCATCGGCGTTGTCCTTGCGGTGGGACTCCTGCGGCTCGGCACCGGGGCGACAGCGGCGATCACCTTCGCCTTCGCCTATGCGGTGGGCTTTGCGCTCACCTTCGGCCCGCTGATACAGGACGGCGTCTCGAAACGTCGTGCGCTCAAAGACACCTTCATGGCTGAGACCCCCTCGATCCTCGTGATGGAGATCGTGGCCATCGCGGTCGACCTGACACTCGCCGGCAATGCCGGGATGGGCGATATCCGGTTCTGGGCCTCGCTGATCGTCTCGCTGACCTGCGGCCTTGTCGCAGCCTACCCGGTGAATGTGCTGCTGCTGCATTTCGGTGTGAAGGAAGGCATGATGGATCCGCGCATGACCGATCACGGGTCGCACGACCACCACGAGGCCCAAGCGCACTGAGGACCGCCCCGCTCCGGAAATAACAAATAACAGACGCCCGCTGTGGAACAGCGGGCGTCTTTGTCTTTCGGCACGGCGCGCTGGCGTCAGGCGGGCACTTTCTTGGCGTAGCCCAGCCCTTGCAGCGCGGTGCGGATCTCATCGAGGATCGCCGGATCGTCGATGGTCGCCGGCATCTTGAACTCTTCGCCATCGGCGATCTTGACCATGGTGGCGCGCAGGATCTTACCCGAGCGCGTCTTGGGCAAACGGTCGACCACGGCGCAGAGCTTGAAGGCGGCGACCGGGCCGATCTGGTCACGCACCAGCTTGACGCATTCCTTGCAGACCTCGGCCTCGTCACGATCCACGCCTGAGCTCAGGCAGATGAAACCCAGCGGCATCTGCCCCTTGAGCTCGTCGCCGACCCCGATCACCGCGCATTCGGCGACATCCGGGTGCGAGGCCAGCACCTCCTCCATCGCGCCAGTGGACAGGCGGTGACCGGCGACGTTGATCACGTCATCGGTGCGCGACATGATGTAGAGATAGCCGTCCTCGTCCTTCATGCCCGCATCGCCGGTCTCGTAATAGCCGGGGAACTGGGTGAGGTAGCTTTTCTTGTAGCGCGCCTCGGCGTTCCACAGGGTTTGCAGCGTGCCCGGCGGCAGCGGCAGCTTGATCGCGATGGCGCCCAGAGTGTTCGGCGCGACCTCGTGCCCGCCCTCGTCGAGAATGCGCACATCGTAGCCCGGCATCGGTACGGATGGCGAGCCCAGCTTGATCGGCAGCTCCTCGATCCCGATCGGGTTCGCGGCGATGCCCCAGCCGGTCTCGGTCTGCCACCAGTGGTCGATCACCGGCACGCCGAGGTGTTTTTGCGCCCATTCGATGGTCGAAGGGTCGGCGCGCTCGCCCGCGAGGAACAGCGCCTGGAGATCGTGCAGCTTGTAGCGCTTGATCCATTCGCCGTCCGGATCGGCGCGGCGAATTGCGCGCAGCGCGGTCGGCGCGGTGAAGAAGGACTTGATCCGGTGGTTCTGGATGATCCGCCAGAACACGCCCGCATGCGGGGTGCCAATGGGCTTGCCCTCGAACACCACGGTCTGGGCGCCGGTGATGAGCGGGCCGTAGCAGATATAGGAGTGCCCCACGACCCAGCCCACATCCGAGGCCGCCCAGAACCGGTCTCCTGCTTCGATATTGTAGATGTTCTTCATCGTCCATTGCAGGGCGACGAGATGCCCGGCGGTGGAGCGCACCACCCCCTTGGGCTGGCCGGTGGTGCCGGAAGTATAGAGGATATAGGCCGGGTGGTTGCCCTCGACCGGCACGCATTCGGCGGGCTTCACACCGTACTGGAAGCCGTGCCAGGAGAAATCCCTGCCCTCGATCAGCTTGGCCACCTCCTGCTCGCGCTGGAAGATCACGCAGAATTCCGGCTTGTGCTCGGCCTGTTCGATGGCCTCGTCGAGCAGCGGCTTGTAATGCACCACGCGGCCCGGTTCGAGCCCGCAGCTCGACGCGATGATCGCCTTGGGCGTGCAGTCGTCGATGCGCACCGCGAGCTCGTGCGCGGCAAAGCCGCCGAACACCACCGAATGCACCGCGCCGAGCCTGGCGCAGGCCAGCATCGCCTCCAGCGCCTCGGGGATCATCGGCATGTAGATGATGACCCGGTCGCCCTTTTCCACGCCGCGCATCTTGAGCGCGCCGGCGAGCGACGCAACACGCGCCTGCAACTCGCGATAGGTGATGCCCTTGGTGGAATGCGTGATCGGACTCTCGTGCATGATGGCGATCTCGTCGCCCCGGCCGGCCTCGACATGACGGTCGACCGCGTTCCAGCAGGTGTTCACCAGCCCGTCCGAGAACCACTCATACATGTCCTCGCCCTTGTCGAAGAGCGCCTTGGAGGGCTCCTTGACCCAGTCGATCGCCCGCGCGGCCTCCATCCAGAACCCTTCGGGATCGGATTTCCACGCCTCGTATACGTCCTTGTAGCCCATGGGGAAGCTCCTCCTCTCGCATTTGGGTAAGTTGATTAGGCAACGGCCCTTACCCGAGCAAGTATGTTACCGGTAAGCAGGACAGAAAACCGCACCGATTTGCCATTGCAGGCAAATTGTGGACCTCAAATCTTTGCAAAGAAAGGAGTTTATTAACTGAATTTTGCGAATAAGACGGTATTCTGCAAATTTGCAAAGCAGTCAATTGCAAAACCAGGCCGAATCCCGGCGTGGCAATCGGATTCAATGCCCATCTGCGCCGCACTCAGGGGCGTATCGAGGAATTTCCGGGCGTCGGCCGGCCCTGTGTCGGCCCGGCCTCGCCTCTGCTCAACCGTAGCTCGCCACCGGCGTGCCGGCGATGGCGGCCATGTTCAGCAACCCGCGCGAGGTGATCGAGGGCGTCACGATATGCGCACGGTTGCCCAGCCCCATCAGGATCGGCCCGACCTCCAGCCCACCGGCCTTGAGCCGCAGGATGTTGCGCACGCCGCTGGCCGCATCGGCCTGGGCGAAGATCAGCACATTCGCCGCGCCCTGCATGCGGTTCTCGGGCATCAGCCGTTCGCGCAGCTCCGGGTCGAGCGCGCTGTCCACATGCATCTCGCCCTCGTAGATGAAATCGCGCGGCTGGCTGTCGAGGATCTCCAGCGCGGCGCGGATGCGCGGCCCGGAGCCGTCGGCCTGATTGCCGAATTGCGAGCGCGAACACAGCGCGATCTTGGGCGTGAGACCGAAACGGCGCACATGGCGCGCGGCGCCGATGACCGTCTTGGCGATCTGCTCGGGCGTCGGCTCCGTCCAGACCTGGGTGTCGGCAAGAAACAGGGGCCCGTCTTCGAGGATCATCATCGACAGCGCGCCCTGCGCCTCGTGGCCATCGTTGCCCAGCACCTGGGTGATGTAGTTGAGATGCCAGCGGTACTCGCCGAAGGTGCCGCAGATCATACTGTCGGCCTCGCCGCGATAGACCATGATCGCGGCAATCGCGGTGAGGTTGGTGCGCAGGATCGCGCGCGCCAGATCCGGCGTCACGCCGCGCCGCGCCATCAGCTTGTGATAGGTTTCCCAGTAATCGCGATACCGCGGGTCGTCCTGCGGGTCGACGATGTGGAAATCGCGGCCCGGGCGGATTTCCAGCCCCATGCGCTCGCAGCGGCTGGCCATCACATCCGGCCGACCGATGAGGATCGGCTGCTCGGTGGTTTCCTCCAGGATCGCCTGCGCGGCGCGCAGCACCCGCTCGTCCTCGCCCTCGGCAAAGACGATTTTGCGCGACGCCGAGCGCGCCGCCTCGAAGACCGGGCGCATGAGCAGCGCCGACTTGAACACCGAGGCGTTGAGTCGGTCCTTGTAGGCTTGCAGATCGTCGAGCGGGCGCGTCGCCACGCCGGAATCCATCGCCGCCTGCGCCACCGCCGAGGACACCACGGCGGAGAGACGCGGATCGAAGGGCTTGGGAATAAGGTAGTCGCGGCCAAAGGTCAGCTGCTCGCCGTGATAGGCCGCCGCCGCCTCGGCCGAGGTGGTGGCACGGGCCAGCGCCGCAATGCCCTCGACGCAGGCCACCGACATGGCGTCGTTGATCTCGGTCGCGCCGACATCCAGCGCACCGCGGAAGATGAAGGGGAAACACAGGACGTTGTTGACCTGGTTGGGAAAATCGCTGCGCCCGGTGGCGATGATCGCATCGGGTGCGACCGCACGCACCGCGTCGGGCATGATTTCGGGCGTGGGATTGGCGAGCGCGAAGACGATGGGCGTCTCGCTCATGCGCGCGACCTGCTCCGGCTTGAGCACGCCGGGGCCGGAGAGGCCGAGGAACAGATCCGCCCCAGCGATCACCTCGTCGAGGGTGCGCAGGTCGGAATTTTGCGCAAACGCCGCCTTCTGCGGCGTCATATCCTCTTCGCGGCCCTCATAGACCAGCCCGTGAATGTCGCAGAGCCAGACATTCTCGCGCTTCACCCCGAGCTTCAGCAGCATGTTCAGGCAGGCGATGCCCGCAGCGCCGCCGCCGGTGGAGACGACCTTGATATCCTCAAAAGACTTGCCGGCCACATATAGCGCATTGGTGGCTGCCGCGCCGACGACGATGGCGGTGCCGTGCTGGTCGTCGTGAAAGACCGGGATGTTCATCCGCTCGCGGCAGATCTTTTCCACGATGAAACAATCGGGCGCCTTGATGTCCTCAAGATTGATCGCGCCAAAGGTCGGCTCCAGCGCGCAAACGATCTCGGCCAGCTTTTCCGGGTCGGGCTCGTTCAGCTCCAGATCGAAACAGTCGATATTGGCGAATTTCTTGAAGAGGACCGCCTTGCCCTCCATCACCGGCTTGGAGGCGAGCGGGCCGATATTGCCCAAGCCCAGCACCGCCGTGCCGTTCGACACCACCGCCACGAGATTGCCGCGCGCGGTGTAGCGGGCGGCGGTCTGCGGATCGGCCTTGATTTCGAGACAGGCCTCGGCGACGCCGGGCGAATAGGCGCGGCTGAGGTCGCGACCATTGGCCAGCGGCTTGGTCGCGCGGACCTCAAGCTTCCCGGGCTTGGGATTTTCGTGGTAGAACAGCGCCGCCTGGCGCAGGCTTTCCTGAGCGGTATCGGTCATGCCGGCCGGGCTCCCGAATTAGTTCAACATTGAACAATCCGCGAAACGCGGATGGTTGCCCAATAGCAGGAGTCCGGTAAGGCGTAAATGGCTAAGCCGCGGATCCCACTTTCAGCGGATCGCGGCCCGAGCCGATTTGTCGGGAAAACAGCCCGCCCCGGGGCCTCAATAGGCCACGTCTTCGAGCAGCTCGATCCTGCGCTCTGCCTCGCGGCGGGTCAGGTCGGGATCGAAGCTCTCACCGCTGCGCTCGCTCAGCAATCGCAGCCGCGCCTCCTGTTCCTCGGTCATCGGCTCTTGCGGCGGCGGCGGCACATCCAGCGCGGCGTCGACATCTTCGGCTCGGGGTATTGAATTCATCGGTTGGAACCTCCTTAACGCCCTCAAACGCAACACCCCTGCGCCAAGTTCCATCGGATATCGCAACCGTTTGCGCTCACGCTCGTGGCGCTCCGATTTCCGTGGGTGACAAGGCCGCGCCCCGCTCCTATAAGGCGCGCGAAAATCCGATATCCACCCAAGGAGCTTTTCCCATGTCCACCCTGGTTTTCGGCCACAAGTCTCCCGACACCGACAGCACCGGCAGCCCCATCGTCTGGGCCTGGTACATGAACGAGGTCAAGGGCGAGGCCGCCAAGCCCGCGCTGCTGGGCGAGCCCAACACCGAGGCCGCCTTCATGCTCCAGCATTGGGGTCTGGAAAAGCCCGAGATCATCGGCGACGTGGCCGAAGACGCACCGGTCGTCATCGTCGACACCAACAACCCCGCCGAGCTGCCGGCCTCGATCAACTCCGCTGATATCAAAGCGATCATCGACCACCACAAGCTGGTCGGCGGTCTGGAAACAAAGGGCCCGATCGACATCACCGTGCGCCCGCTCGCCTGCACCGCCACCATCATGTATGACCTGATGGGCGACGATGCCGCCAAGATGCCCGAGGCGATCAAGGGCGCGGCGCTGACCTGCATCCTCTCCGACACGCTGGAATTCCGCTCGCCCACCACCACCGAGCACGACAAGGCCGTCGCCGAAAAGCTGGCCGCCGATCTCGGCCTCGACATCACCGAATTCGCCGCCAAGATGTTTGCCGCGAAGTCCGACGTTTCGGCCTTCTCCGACGCGGAGCTTATCCGCATGGATTCCAAGGAATACGAGGTCGACGGCACCAAGTTCCGCGTTTCGGTTCTGGAAACCACCGCGCCCGAAATCCCGCTGGGCCGCAAAGATAGCCTGATGGAGACCTTCAAGACCGTCGCCACCGAAGATGGCGTCGATCAGGTGCTGCTTTTCGTCGTGGACATCCTCAAGGAAGAAGCGACGCTCCTGGTGCCGAACGATCTGGTGAAGACCGTGGCCGAAAAGAGCTTTGGCGCCAGCGTTTCCGGCGACACCGTGGTCCTGCCCGGTGTGATGAGCCGCAAAAAGCAGATCATTCCGAACCTCAAGGTCTGAACGGCTCCAGATCTTTCGGATCGTCTCGACACCGGCCGCCTCGTGCGGCCGGTGTTTTCATTTGCGCGGCCTTCACTCGGCGCGCACCACCTCATAAAGCGCCGCATTGGGCACCACGCCTTCGACCGGCGGGAAGGCCCCCGCCGCGCGCATCGCAGCGATAGCATCCGCGAAATGCGCCGGGCTCTCCCAGTGCGCGATATTGATCAGGGAAAACCGCGCCTGCGGGTCGAGCGACCCATGCAGCGCCGTCGAGATATAGCCGGGCTGCTCCTGAAGGAAATCGCGCGCCGTTTCCCAGGCGGCGACGGCCGCGTCCCGCTGACCCGGCGGCACCTCGAACACGTTGATCAGCGTCACCTCGGCCATGGCCGCACTGCCGCTTAGCAATAGCACCGCCAGCGGCGCCAGGATTTTTGGGAAGGTCATGAGTCGCTCTCCTGATTTTCAATAGCATGCTATTTATATACACATAGTATGCTATTCAATGGCAATCGCCACACGCCTCGTGGAAAATGCAAGAAGCCGCTTGCCCGCCCCCACCCCGCGGGAGTAGCGATAGCGCCATGACACCCAAAATCCTGACGACTCTGCGCGATTACAGCGTCGAGAGCTTCCGTGCCGACCTCTGGGCCGGTGTCACCGTAGCCATGGTCGCGATGCCGCTCAGTCTGGCGATTGCCATCGCCTCCGGCGCCGGCCCCGAGACCGGGCTGGTCACCGCAATTGTCGCGGGGTTCCTGATATCGGCGCTCGGCGGCAGCCGGGTGCAGATCGGCGGGCCCACCGGCGCCTTTATCGTGGTGGTGGCGGGGGTCATCCACACGCACGGGTTTTCCGGCCTGGTCACCGCCACCTTCATGGCCGGGCTCATCCTGCTGGCTGCGGGGGCCTTGCGCGCCGGGCGGCTGATCCGCTTTGTTCCAGAACCGGTGATCAACGGGTTCACCATCGGAATCGCCGTGATTATCGCGCTGAGCCAGCTCCGCGATGTGTTCGGCATGACCGCGCCGATGCCCGCAGAAGCGCTGGAAAAGCTCGCGGCACTGTGGGAGGCGCGCGGCGAAATCGCACTCTGGCCGCTGGCGATCGGCCTCGCCACCATGGTGCTGATCACGCTCTTCCGTCGGCTCGCGCCGTCCTGGCCGGGGCTGATCGTGGCGGTTGCGCTGACCTCCGGGGCGGTCGCGCTATTCGGCCTGCCGGTCGAGACGCTGGGCGACCGCTTCGGCACCCTGCCCCGGGGCCTGCCGATGCCCGAGCTGCCCGACCTGTCGCCCGCCAAGCTGCGCGAGCTGCTGCCCTCGGCGCTGATCATCGCCTTTCTGGCCGGGGTGGAATCGCTGCTCTCGGCCATGGTCGCGGACCGCATGACCGGTTTTCGGCACCGCTCCGGCGCCGAGCTTCTGGCGCAGGGCGCCGCCAATCTGGGCTCCTCGCTCTTTGGCGGGCTGCCCGCGACCGGCGCCATCGCGCGCACCGCGACGAATATCCGCGCCGGCGGGCGCACGCCCGTGGCCGGGCTGGTGCACGCGCTGACCATCCTTCTGGCGATGCTGGTGGCGGCACCGCTGGCCTCCGGCCTCGCCATGCCGGCGCTGGCTGGGCTGCTGCTGCTCACCGCCTGGAACATGAGCGAGCCGCAGCACTGGCGGGCGCATTTCCTCGAAGGCCGCCGCAGCGACCGGGTTTTGCTGATCATGACCTGCCTGCTAACAATCTTCGCCGATCTCACCGTGGCCATCGGGCTCGGCGTGGCGGCGGGGCTCGCCCTGCGTCTGCAACGCCGCGAAGTGCCGCCTGCGGACTGGACTCCGCCGGACAGGTGACCGCGTCGGCGTGAGGGGGGGGCAGCATTGCCCACCCCACACGGTCTCCCTCCCGGCAAAGTCGTCCACATATTGCCCCTTTCTCTGCCAACCGGCCCCTTGCTCTGGCCTTCCCCGTCGCGCTGCGGCAAGGTGGCCCGCAAAAGACAAGGCGCAGGAGTCACGCATGGAAACGGACCTCATCCGCATCGAGAGCGCCACCCTGACCGCCATCGTCTCGCCGCTCGGCGCCGAGATGCAGAGCCTGCGCACCGCCAGCGGCGCCGATCTGCTCTGGCACGGAGATCCGGACTGGTGGAGCGGACGCGCGCCGATCCTCTTTCCCATCGTCGGCAAGGCGCCCGGCGACCGTATCGCGGTGGGCGATCACGAGGCCCAGATGCGCCAGCACGGCTTTGCCCGCCGATCTCTTTTCGAACTGGTCGCGCACGACTCCGACAGCTGTCGCCATGTGCTGCGCGACAGCGCCGAGACGCGCGCGCTCTATCCGTTCGCCTTCGAACTGGCCGTCAGCCATGCGCTCGCCGACGACACGCTCAGCGTCAGCGCCGAGATCGCCAACCGGGACAATCGGCCGATGCCGTTCGGCTTCGGCTTTCACCCGGCCTTCGCCTGGCCTCTGCCCGGCGCGGAGGGTATGCCGCACGAGATCCGCCTCGACAACGGCGCGGAACCGCAACTGGCCCGGCTGCGAGACGGGCTGCTGCCGCCCGACCGTCATCCCTCACCCTTCTCCGCGGGCCGGCTGATACTGGCGCCGGAGCAGTTCGAGGCCGATGCGATGATCTTTCCCGAAGGCGCCGGCAGCGGGCTGCGCTATGGCGTGCCCGGCGGACCGGAGCTCGCTTTCAGCTTCGAGAACCTGCCCAACCTGGCGCTCTGGACGATCCCCGGTGCGCCCTATCTGTGTGTCGAGCCCTGGCACGGCATGGCCGCCCAGACCGGTGCCTCGCCACAGATCGCCGAGCGGCCCTTCAGCCTTTCCCTCGCCGCCGGAGACAGCGTGCGGTTCGCCTGGCGGGTGACTGCGCATCTCTGACCCCGCAGGGCTGGCAAAGCCGGCAGCGCCCGCCTATCAAGGAGCCAAATTTCCGCCAGAGGCTCTCATGACCCAGATTATCAAAACCCTTTCCGAAATTTCAGGCCAGTATGACGCGATGTTCGTCGACCTCTGGGGCTGCGTCCATAATGGCGTCACCGCCTTTCCCGAAGCGGTCGAAGCGCTACGCGCCTATCGTGCAGATGGCGGTGTCGTGGTGCTGGTCACCAATTCGCCACGCGCCCGTGCCGAGGTTTACAAGCAGCTCAAGGGCTTTGGCGTGCCCGACGACAGCTGGGACAATGTCGCCAGCTCCGGCGATTCCGCCCGCGCGGCAATGTTCACCGGGGCGGTGGGCAACAAGGTCTGGTTCGTCGGCTCCGAGGCGGAAACGCCGTTCTTCGAACCGCTGAAGCTGATCGAAAACCCGGCGCCGATCGAGCGCGTGGCGCTGGAAGAGGCCGAGGGCATTGTCTGCACCGGACCGTTCGACGCCCAGGCCGATCCGGCAACGCTGCGCCCGCAATTCCTCTATGCCAAACAGATGGGGCTGAAGCTGCTTTGCGCCAACCCCGATATCGTCGTGGACCGGGGAGACAAACGGGAATGGTGCGCCGGGGCGCTTGCGGCGCTCTACACCGAGATGGGCGGCGAGAGCCTCTATTTCGGCAAGCCGCACCCGCCGATCTACGATCTCGCCCGCCGCCGGCTCTTCGAGGTGGCGCCGGATCTGGCCGATCCATCGATCCTGGCCATCGGCGACGGGGTCAAGACCGACATTCTCGGCGCCCAGGGCGAGGATATCGATTCGCTCTTCATCACCGGCGGGCTCGCGGCGGAGGAGACCCGCACAGACGAGCACCCGCATGAGGAAGCGCTGCTGGCCTTCCTCGGTCGCGAGGGCATCACGCCGACCTATTCCATCGGCTTCCTGCGCTGATCCGCGCTCGCCCGCCGCGCGACTTTCGTAGCGTGGCGGGCGAATTCCCTTGATTTTCTGCGGCCGCGAAGTAATAAAGTTACCCGAAACCGGCATTACGCCGATTATTTATTACCGGGCCAAGAATCATGGGGGCTGAGATGTTCGATAATTTCCCACGCGGGACGATCTGCATCGAGGATATCGAGATGGGGATGACCCGCCATCTGCGCAAACATGTGACGGATCGCGATATCGAGCTGTTCGCCGAGGTCTCGACCGACCGCAACCCGGTGCATCTGGACGACGATTACGCCCATGACACGATCTTCGAGGGCCGCATTGCGCACGGTATGCTGACCGCCGGGCTGATCTCGGCGGTGATCGGCGAGCAGCTTCCGGGGCACGGCACGATCTATATGGGCCAGACGCTGAAATTCCTCGGCCCGGTGCGCCCGGGCGATACCGTCTATGCCGAGGTGAAGGTGACCGGCATCGACCACGCCAAGCGCCATGTGACGCTGGATTGCCTCTGCACGGTGGACGGCAAGAAGGTGCTGGTGGGCGAGGCCAAGGTGCTGGCGCCGTCGCGCAAGTTCGATTGACGCGGGCGGTGGGTTGGAACCCCACCCTACGCCGGGGGGCGGCGCTCTTTCGGAACGACCCTCGTAGCATCGCGTGTCCGTAGGGTGGGCAATCTGCCCACCGGTCCGTCTCGCCCACGCGCGGGAAACCAGACGATCTAGAGCGAGTCCTCCACACGGAATCCCGCCGGGATCTCGTCGCGGCCTTCCAGCACCAGCGCGGTCATGACCTGCGCCACCTTGGGCGCCACGCCGAAACCGATCTTGAAACCGCCATTGGCGATGTAGTGCCCGTCGCGGCCCGGCCAGCAGCCCAGCATCGGCGCCCGGCTCCTGGCGCGCG
This sequence comes from Salipiger abyssi, assembly GCF_017311415.1. Taxonomy (GTDB): domain Bacteria; phylum Pseudomonadota; class Alphaproteobacteria; order Rhodobacterales; family Rhodobacteraceae; genus Salipiger; species Salipiger abyssi_A. The sequence continues at coordinate 281,005 of NZ_JAEKIS010000005.1, forward strand.
GGCGCACCCCGGCCCAGCGCTCCACCACCTCGGCGCCATGCAGCACCGGCATCGCCGCCACCGCACGCTCGATGAGCCCGTCGCATTGCGCATCGGTCGTATCCGGCGCGTCGAACTCGCGCTCCGAGGTCGAGCCCAGCGCCACCGTGCCTTCGTGATGCGGCACGATATGCAGCCCGCCGGCAAAGACCTGCGGCACATCGCCCGCATGATGACGCAGCAGCAGCGACTGGCCCTTCACCCCATTGCCGACCGGCTTGCCCAGCTTCTCGGACAGATCCAGCAGCCCGCGCCAGCCGGTCGCCCAGATCACCGTGCCCTCGTCGGGCGCCTCGGTCACGATCTCCACGCCCATCGCCGTGAGCGCCGCCACCAGAGCCGCCCCCGCCCGGCGCGGCGACATGCGCGCGCTCAGCGTGTCGCGGATCAGCCAGCCGGTGGGGGTGAGCGGCGCCCAGGCGCCCGCCGCCTCCGCCGAGATCACCTGCCAGACCGCCGCCGCGCCCCAGAGCTCCCGCGCCGTGCCCTCGCGCGCGCGGGCCAGCTCCAGCGCCCGGTCGTCGGCCACCGGTTGCAGCCTCCCGCTGCGGGCGTAGTCGGGCGAGACCCCGCCGACCTCTTCGACCTCGGACCAGAAGCGCTCCGCCATGAGCAGGCTGTCGAGCTGGAACGCCTTCTTCGGATTCCAGTTCTCCGGCACATGCGGCGCCAGCGCGCCGACCAGCCCGCCGCTCGACCCCGCGCCGGGCCCTGCCGGGTCCACCACCCGCACGGACGCGCCCGCCCGCGCGCAGGCCCAGGCGATGGAGAGACCGAAAATCCCCGCCCCGCGCACCGTCACGTCCCGACTTGCCATTCCCGCGCCTCCCGTCCAATCTCGCGCCAGTTCTAGGACAGACGATCATGACGAACCAGCCCGATGCGCCGCTCTGGCGCGATGGCGGGGTGCCGGTGTCGCCCCGCTTCGACGACCCCTATTATTCTCTGGAAAACGGGCTCGCGGAGACCCGCCACACGTTTCTTGCGGGCAACGGCCTGCCGGAACGGTTCCGCGACGGGTTCCACATCGCCGAGCTGGGGTTCGGCACCGGGCTCAACCTGCTGGCAGCGCTGCATCTCTGGCGCGGGACCGCCCAGACCGGCACGCTGCGGTTCACCAGTTTCGAGGCCTTCCCGATGGCCGCCGACGACATGATCCGCGCCCAGGCCGCCTTTCCAGAGCTGGCCGAGATCGCCTCCGAGCTGGCGCCGCACTGGCGCGCCGGCGCGCGGGAGATCACGCTGCCGGATCTCAATTTCCGGATGATCGCCGGCGACGCGCGCGAGACCCTGCCGCGCTGGGAGGGCCGTGCCGATGCCTGGTTTCTCGACGGGTTCTCCCCGGCGAAGAACCCCGAGCTCTGGGGGCCGGAGCTGATGGAAGAGGTGGCGCGCCATACGGCGCCAAGCGGCACGGCGGCGACCTATACGGCGGCGGGCCATGTCCGTCGCGCGCTGGCGGCGGCGGGGTTCGAGGTCAGCCGCGCCCCCGGCTACGGACGCAAGCGGCACATGAGCGTGGCGAGGCGCGGCTGATGGCGGAACAGAATACAAGGCTCGGCATCTGGCTGATGGTCGCCACGACCCTGGTCTTTGCCTTGCAGGACGGCATCTCGCGGCATCTGTCAGCGACCTACAATGTCTATATGGTCGTGATGATCCGCTACTGGTTCTTCGCCGCCTTCGTGATGACCGTGGCGGCACGCCAGGCCGGCGGGCTGCGCGCGGCGGCGGCCACGACCCAGCCGATCCTGCAAAGCTTTCGCGGCGTGCTGCTGGTGGCCGAGATCTGGGTGATGGTGACCGCCTTCGTGCTGCTGGGTCTGACCGAGAGCCACGCGGTCTTTGCCGCCTATCCGCTGCTGATCGCGGCGCTGTCGGGGCCGGTTCTGGGAGAAAAGGTCGGCTGGCGGCGATGGGCGGCGATCGGCGTGGGCTTTGTCGGGGTGGTGATCATCCTGCAACCCTCGGGCGGTGTGTTCTCGCCCTATGCCGCGGTGCCGCTGCTGGCGGCGCTGATGTTCGCGCTCTACGGGCTGTTGACCCGCTACGTGGCGCGCAAGGACAGCGCCGCGACCTCGTTCTTCTGGACCGGCGTTTCCGGCGCGATCACCGCCACGTTGGCGGGCATGTGGGTATGGGAGCCGATGAGCGCGCCCGACTGGGGCTGGATGGTGCTCCTGTGCTTCACCGGTGCGCTGGGGCATTTCACCCTGATCAAATGCTACGAGGTGGCCGAGGCCTCGGCGGTGCAGCCCTTCGCCTATCTGCAACTGGTCTTCGCCGCGACGCTGGGCATGCTGGTTTTCGGCGAGACGCTGCGCCCCAATGTGGCGCTCGGCGCGGCCATCGTCGTGGCAGCGGGGCTCTTTACGCTGTGGCGGGCGCGGCAGAAGGGCTGAGCCGGCCCCGTCGAAAGCGCGCCGCCCTCTGGCATCCGCGACACGGGGCCTTTATCTAGGGGACAGAGCAGGCAAGAGGGACAGGCATTGGTCATCGGAAACATCGCCGACACGCTCACCCGCGGGGTGGAGAACGTGGCCGACACGCTGACCTCCCCCTTCACCGAGCCGGTGATCCGGCTCGGCGTCACCGGGCTGTCGCGCGCCGGCAAGACGGTGTTCATCACCTCGCTGGTGGCCAATCTGATGGACCGGGGGCGGATGCCGCAGCTCGTGGCCGAGGCCGAGGGGCGTATCCTCGCCGCCTATCTCCAGCCGCAGCCCGACGACACCATGCCGCGCTTCGATTACGAGACCCATCTCGCCGCGCTCACCGCAAGCGCGCCACACTGGCCCGACAGCACCCGCGCGGTCTCGCAGCTCCGGCTGTCGCTCAAAATCCGCCCGACCGGGCTGCTCGCCGGGATCTCCGGCGCGCGCAAGCTGCATCTCGACATCGTCGACTATCCCGGCGAATGGCTGCTCGATCTCGGGCTGATGGACAAAAGCTATGCCGACTGGGCAGAAGACGCCCTGACCCGCATGCAGCACCGCCCCGGCGGCACCCAGTACCTGGAGATGGCCAGGGCCGAGGACAGCACGCAAGGGCTGGACGAGGTCCGCGCCAAGGCGCTGGCGAGCGCCTTCACCAAAGCCCTGCAAACCGCCCGCGCCGCCGGCTTCTCCGATTGCACCCCGGGGCGTTTCCTGCTGCCCGGCGAGAAGGAGGGCAGCCCGGTCCTCACCTTCGCGCCGCTGCCGAAACCCGCCGATCCGCCGCGCAAATCGCTCTGGCGCGAGATGGAGCGGCGTTTCGAGGCCTATAAGTCACAGATCGTCAAACCCTTCTTCCGCGATCACTTCTCCCGCATCGACCGGCAGGTGGTGCTGGTCGATGCGCTCGGCGCCATCCATGCCGGCCCCGCCGCGATGGAGGATCTGCGCCGCACCATGGCCGATATCCTCACCGCCTTCCGCCCCGGCGGCAACGCCTTCCTGAGCAGCCTGCTGCGCGGCAAACGGGTGGAAAAGATCCTCTTCGCCGCCACCAAGGCCGACCATCTGCACCATTCCCAGCACGCGCGGCTTACGGCGATCATGGAGGCGCTGACCCGCGAGGCGCGCGACCGCGCGCGCTTTGCCGGGGCCGAGACCGGCGCCATGTCCATCGCCGCCCTGCGTGCCACCGTGGAGGAGACGCTGCCGCATGACGGGCGCCGCCTCGACTGCGTGCGCGGCACGCTGCTGACAGACGACGGCACGCGCGGGCGCGAGGCCGCCTTCTACCCCGGCGAGCTGCCGCAGGATCCCGCAAGGCTGCTCGGCCCGGCGCGCGAGGGCGCCGAAAACTGGCTCGACAATGACTATGCCATCATGCGCTTCGCCCCCGCAGCACTCAGCCTGAAGCCCGGCGAGGGCCCGCCGCATATCCGCCTCGACCGTGCCGCGCAGTTCCTGATCGGAGACCGGCTGTGAGCCCGCGCCTCCGCCCTGCCACGCCCACCGATGCGGGCCGGCTCGGCGCGATGATCGGCGCGGCGGTGGCCAGCCGCCCGTGGAAGCCGCGCCTGCACAGCGGCGCCGAGGACATCGCCCATGCCGGCCAGATGATCGAGCGCGGCTGGGTCACCGTGGCCGAGGTGCCGGGCAGCGCGCCGCTGGGCTTTCTCGCCCGCGACGGCGCCTATGTGCATGCGCTTTTCGTCGCGCCCGAGGCGCAGGGCGCGGGCATCGGACGGGCGCTGATCGAGCATGCCAAGGCGCGGAGCCCGCGGCTCGACCTCTGGACCTTCGCCGCCAACGAGGGCGCGCAGCGGTTTTACGAACGTGCGGGCTTTGCCGTGATCGAACGCGGCGACGGCTCGCGGAACGACGAGGGCCTGCCCGACATCCGTTACCAATGGCAGGCAAAGGCCCCGGCCCCGCAGGAGAGCGCCCGATGAGCGACCCGAAAGACAGATCCGGCCCGGTGCTGATCGAGCTCGGCGGCGATGCAAGGCCCGCCTCCCCCTCCGAGGCGCCGCCGGTGCCCGAGCCCGATATCGCCCCCACCCTGCCCGAAGGCCGTGCCATGGCCACGGCGGCGGCGCTGGCGGCGCGGCGCCCGTCGCGGCTGGCGCGCTGGTTCTGGGCGCTGCTGGGGGCGCTGGTCTCGACGCTGGTCTCCATCGCCGCCTGGCGCTTTGCGACGGATCTCATCGCCTCGGTGCCGCTGTTGGGCTATGCGGTGACCGCGCTGATCGCGCTCTTCCTGCTGGTGATCGTGCTGATCGTGATCAAGGAGCTGGCCGCGCTCTCGCGCCTCTCCCGCGTCGACGCGCTGCACCGCGCCGCCGACAAGGCGCTGGCCGACGAGGATCTGAGCGGCGCACGCAACGTGACGGCCAAGCTCACAGCGCTTTACGCCGGGCGCGACGACACGCGCTGGGGCCGCGAGCGGCTGCGCGAGCGGCAGGACGAGATCTTCGACGCCTCGGGCCTGCTGGGCCTTGCCGAGACCGAGCTGCTGGCCCCGCTCGACGCCGCCGCGCGGCGCGAGGTCGAGGCGGCAGCGCGGCAGGTCGCCACGGTCACAGCCCTGGTGCCGCTGGCGCTGGCGGATGTGGCCGCCGCCCTCACCGCCAATCTGCGGATGATCCGCCGCATCGCCGAGATCTATGGCGGCCGCTCCGGCACGCTGGGCAGTTGGCGGCTGACCCGGGCGGTGATGTCGCATCTGGTCGCCACCGGCGCCGTGGCGGTGGGCGACGACATGCTGGAACCGATCCTCGGCGGCGGCATCCTCGCCAAGCTCTCGCGCCGCTTCGGCGAGGGGCTGGTGAACGGCGCGCTGACCGCCCGCGTCGGCGTCGCCGCGATGGAGGTCTGCCGCCCGCTGCCCTTCCGTGGCAAGAGCCGCACCTCGGTGCGGGCGATCATCCGCACCGCGCTGACCGGGCTGGTCAAGGGTGCAGAAAAGGACTGAGCGCCGCTCAGTAGCGGCGGCGCTCCACGCTCATCCGGCCCGCATCGTCGGTGCGCAGGACGGTGAGATCGCCGTATTCGAGCCCCACCGGCTCCGGCAGGCCCAGCACCTCCCATATCTCGGCGATATTGCCCTTGTTGCCGATCCAGATTGCCGCGCGCCCCGCTGCCTCGCTCGCCAGCCGCGCGGTGGGTGCCTCCTGCGGGCGGCGCTCGATTGTGAGCCCCCGGGCCTCGGCCAGCGGCGCGGCGGTGTCGAGATTGCGCTGAATGCCGGGGCTGTAGATCGCATCCAGAGGCTCGCCCTCCAGCGCCGCGACCAGCGCGCGGGCGCGCGCCTGGCCCTGCTCGTTCAACAACTCGTCCGAACCGCTGCGGTCACCATGCCGCGTGATATAAAGCGTCGTATCCGCCGCCAGCCGCACCGGCCCGCCCCCGGCACAACCAGCCAATAGGGCCGCCGAAACAAGCCCGAGCATCGCGCGTCTCTTCATCTCCATTCCCCCGGATTCGCTGGTGTTATGGTATCCTCATACCATAAAAACGCACACCCGGCGGCTGGCAGGGCATCTGACACAAAACGGGGCGCCGTGAAGCGCCCCGCCTGACCGTAAATTGTGCCGACCGTCTCAGCCCAGCGCGGCGTCGCAGCGCGCGCAGGTGGCGGAGTGGCTGTGGCTGCCCACATCCGGCAGGATCTTCCAGCAGCGCTGGCATTTGCCGCCATCGGCCTTTTCGAAGACCACGCCGACGCCCGGCACCTCCGCCATGCGGAAGGCTTCCTGCGGCGCCGGATCGGCGGTGAGCATGATGCCCGAGGTGATGCAGATATCGTCGAAGGCGACGGTCTTCAGCGCCTCCAGCATCCCAGCATCTTCCACATGCACGATGGGCGCCGCCTCCAGCGAGGCACCGATCACCTTGTCGGTGCGCTGGATCTCCAGCGCGGCGGTCACCGCGCGGCGTGCGGCGCGGACCTGCGCCCATTTCGCCGCCAGCGCCTCGTCGCGCCAGCTTGCCGGCGTCTCGGGGAAATCCTGAAGATGCACCGAGCTCTCCTCGCCCGGGAAGCGGTCGAGCCAGACGTCTTCCATGGTGAAGACGAGGATCGGCGCCAGCCAGGTGGTGAGGCGGTGGAACAGCAGATCCATCACCGTGCGCGCGGCCTTGCGGCGCGCGGTGTCGCCGTCGCAATAGAGCGCGTCCTTGCGGATGTCGAAATAGAAGGCCGAGAGATCCACGGTGCAGAAGGTAAAGACCGCTTGGAACACCGCCTGGAAATCATAGGCGCGATAGCCCTCCTGCACCTTCGCGTCGAGCTCGGCAAGACGATGCAGCACCCAGCGTTCCAGCTCGGGCATGTCGGCGGCATCCACACGATCCGCTTCGGAGAAATGCCCCAGAGCGCCCAGCATGAAGCGCATGGTGTTGCGCAGCCGGCGATAGCTGTCGGCCACACCCTTGAGGATCTCCGGCCCGATGCGCTGGTCGGCGGTGTAATCGGTCTGCGCCACCCAGAGCCGCAGGATATCGGCGCCGTATTGCTTCACCACCTCCTCGGGCACGATGGTGTTGCCGAGCGATTTGGACATCTTGTTGCCCTTCGCGTCCAGCGTGAAGCCATGCGTCACCACGTTGCGATAGGGCGCGCGGCCGATGGTGCCGCAGGCCTGAAGCATGGAGGAATGGAACCAGCCGCGATGCTGGTCGGTGCCTTCCATATAGACATCGGCAATGCCGTCCTCGGTGCCGTCCGGGCGGTCGCGCAGCACAAAGGCATGGGTCGAGCCGCTGTCGAACCAGACGTCGAGCACGTCGAAGACCTGTTCCCACTCCTCGGCGTTGTACTCGTTGCCGAGGAACCGCTCCTTGGCGCCGTCGACATACCAGCAATCGGCGCCCTCGGTCTCGAAGGCCTCGCAGATGCGGGCATTCACCGCCGGATCGCGCAGCAGGAAATCGGCATCGGTGGGCAGCGCGCCCTTCTTCACGAAGCAGGTCAGCGGCACACCCCAGGCGCGCTGGCGCGACAGCACCCAGTCCGGGCGCGCCTCGATCATCGAATAGAGCCGGTTGCGGCCCGATTGCGGGGTGAATTTCACCAGCTCGTCGATGGAGCGCAGCGAGCGCTCGCGGATCGTGGTGCCGTAGCTGTCCTGCCCGTCGCCGACGGCGCGGTCGATGGCGGCGAACCATTGCGGCGTGTTGCGGTAGATCACCGGCGCCTTGGAGCGCCAGCTATGCGGATAGCTGTGCTTGATCTTGCCGCGTGCCAAGAGCCCACCGACCTCGGCCAGCTTTTCGATGACCGCCTTGTTGGCATCGCCCTCCTTGCCGTTGGGCTTGAGGATCATCCTGCCGCCGAAGAAGGGCAGCCCCTCGCGGAAGGAGCCGTCTTCCATGACGTTATAGGTGATGACCTGATCGAGCATGCCCAGATCGCGGTAAAGCTCGAATTCCTCCATCCCGTGAGAGGGTGCGCAATGCACGAAGCCCGTGCCTTCGGTGTCAGTGACGAAATCGGCCGCGCGGAAATCGCGCAAATCGTCCCACTCGCCCTCGCCGCCCTCGGCCCCGGCAAGCGGGTGGCTCAGAGAGAGACCGCGCAGCTCCGCGGCCTCCACCGTGCGCTTGCGGACATATTGCCCCTCTTCCAGCCGAGCCCTGCGGAAGACGTCTTCGGCGAGATTGTCGGCGAGGATGTAACAATCCCCGGCATTGGCCCAGCATTCCTCCGGCGTGGCCACGACTTCGTAAAGCCCATAGGAGATCTCGTCACCATAGACCACGGCCTTGTTCGACGGCATGGTCCAGGGGGTGGTGGTCCAGATCACGACATAGGCGCCGACCAGCTCCTTGGCGGAGGCGACCAGGGCCGCCTTGTTGGCGTCGGCCTGTACCTCGGCATCGGCAAGATTTGCTCCGGCACCGAGCGCCGGACCGACCTTGTCCTCGTTGCAGGAAGCAACCTTGAACTTCACCCAGATGGTGAAGCTTTCCTTGTCGTGGTACTCGACCTCGGCCTCGGCCAGCGCGGTCTTTTCCACCGGCGACCACATCACGGGCTTCGAGCCCTGATAGAGCGTGCCGGTCATCAGGAATTTCATGAATTCCTCGGCGATCACACGCTCGGCGTGGTAGTTCATCGTCAGGTAGGGATCGGCCCAGTTGCCGGTGATGCCGAGCCGCTTGAACTCCTCGCGCTGGATATCCACCCAGCCCTCGGCGAACTTCCGGCATTCCTGACGGAAATCGACAACCGGCACCTCGTCCTTGTTCTTGCCCTTGGCGCGGTACTGTTCCTCGATCTTCCACTCGATGGGCAGGCCGTGGCAGTCCCAGCCGGGTACGTAACGCGCCTCGTGCCCCATCATCTGATGCGAGCGCACGATCATGTCCTTGATCGTCTTGTTCAGCGCGTGACCGATATGCAGGTGGCCGTTCGCATAGGGCGGGCCGTCATGCAGGGTAAAGGGCGTGCGCCCGGCGGCGGTTTCGCGCAGGCGGTCGTAGATGCCGATCCTTGCCCAGCGCTCCAGCCATTCCGGCTCGCGCTTGGGCAGCCCCGCGCGCATCGGAAAATCGGTCTTCGGAAGGTTCAGCGTGTCCTTGTAGTCAGGCGTTTCGGCGCACATGATCTGCGGTCCCGGTTCTTGAGAAATTGGGGGAAACTCTGGTCGGCGCGAAAGTCCATACGCCTTGTCCCGGCGGCTCTGCGGTTTAGAGCGCCGGGCATGTAATTCGAATGATGATCGCGAGACGGCCCATCATGGCGGGCGTTATAGGCAAGCGACTCGCGATGGTCCAGAGCTTGCGGACAGGGCGCGCGCGGCGCGGAACGGGCGGAAATCCCCTCATCGCGGCACCGCAAACCGGCAGCTTCGCGCCACGCCGCATCGCGGCGCGGCGGGGTTCGGCGCATCGCCCCGGCATTTAAGGCGGGCTCCTGCCGGAAACCGGGAGTTCCCGCGCTCAGCGGCAACTCTGACGTGCGGAAATGGTTTCATGATCACCGATGGCGCAGCAGATGTGTCGCGCCTGGCAAGTGAACCGAAACCGACGCAATCCGGACAAGGAGTTCCGTCATGGCCTATCAGAACGACCAGACCCACGCCTCCAACCCTTATGCCGCGCATCTGCGCGCCGATCCGCAGACCCGCATGCCCTCGGGCCGCTCCGGCGGCACGGTGGTCGGCCTCGTGGTCGCTGTCGCGGTAATCGTCGCGCTGATCGTCGGCGTGGGGGTTCTGGGCGGCGGCGCGCCCACCGACGGGCCGGCAGCGCCCGCAGCCATAGAACAGAGCACGCCCGAGGCCGGCGCCCCGGTGCTCGGCGACGAGACGGCGCCCGTGGCGCCCAGCGCGCCGGCGGAATAAGCCGCCGGCCCTCGCCCCTCCCGCCCGGCCCCCGGACAGCGCCCTTCGCGGCGCGCCCGGCCATCACTCACGGATCGCCCGGGCGGGAGTGGCCCCTTTGCCACATAGACGGATAAACAGCATGCAGCGGCTCCAGATCGGCGGAATCGGCAGGAAGTGGCGCAGCACGCGCAGACCCTGGGCGGCGTGGCGCGCATGCTCGCGATCCGCGATAAATAGACGGGACAGAGAACGTGAAAAGGCGCAGATCAGCGCCAGCTGCCCTTCTCCCGTCCCGAGTCGTTCCATGTTCCGTTCCCAAGACGACCTGCCCCTCCAGTCTGCCGCCCCCGCCGATCCGCTCCTGCGGGTGATCGACCGTGCCGCTGCGGCGGTCTTTGTGGTGCTTCTCGCCCTCGCCGCGCTGGTGGCGCTCGATGCGTTGCAGGCAACCCAGGCGCGGCTCGTCGAGACCGAGCAGGTCGCCCTGCCGGTCACCGACTAACGCCGGATCGCAACACCCCTCGGGTGGGTTTCCAACGCAACATCCCCCTCAGATCGCGAACAGGCTGCCGACCACATAGGCGATGCCGGCGGCGACCCCGCCGATCCCCAGTGTCTCCAGCCCCGAGCGCCACCAGGGCGACAGCGACCAGCGGCTTTTATAGGCGCCGATGGCAAAGAAGGTGGCCAGCGTCAGCAGCGTGGCCACCGTAAAGGCCTGCGGCAGCGACAGCAGGAAGGGCAGCAGCGGCACCATGCCCGCCACCAGAAACGCCCCGAAGGTCGCCAGCGCCGCGCGCATCGGGTGCGGATCCACGGATGACAGGCCGTAGCTGCCCTCCAGGATCATCGCCAGCATATGCGCGGGATCGCGCGCGATCTCGTCGACCGCATGGCCGAGCGTGTCCTCGCAGAGCCCCTTGCCCGCGAGGATCTGGCGCAGTTCTTCCCGGGCACGTTCGGGCTCGCGGGCGATGCGCCCGGCCTCGACGCGGCGCAGCCGGTTGAGATCGTCGAGCTCGGCCTTAGTGCCGGAGTAGTTCCCCGCCGCCATGGAAAACCCGTCGGCCAGCACATTGGCAAAGCCCAGCGCCAGAATGATGAAGGGCGACAGCCCCGCCCCGGCCACGCCGGCCACGATGGCGAAGGTTGTGACCGAGCCGTCGATCGCGCCATAAACGATATCGCGCAGATGGCCGTGACCATTCTGTTTCTGGGCTGGGCTGGCGTCGGACATGGCTCGCCTTGCATCGGAACGTTCGGGGTCGCTCAGGCTCTGCCCTGCGGCGGAGATAGAATCAAGCCTCACGCGGCGTTCCGCGCGCAGGATGGCCCGCCGTGCCGCGCATCCCGGCGTGCAAAAAACGCGCATTTCCCGCGTCCATACCGCCGAACCGCGACAAAACCCGCCGTCCCCGCCCTGAAAAGACTTGCCTCAGGCCCCAAAAGCCCGTTTCTGAAAGGCGTCATGCGGCAACGGCGCCGTATGTGTCTCCCGAAAGTCCGGGATCCATGAGCAAAGCTGCTCGATCCGTCGCATCCTTCGTTGCGGCGTATCGGCGGCTTTTTTTGTTTTTCAGACTTCGTTTGCCAGGAGACAGGCACGATGACCCATCCGCAAAAGACCGGCCATATCGCCCTTGTCGGTGCCGGCCCCGGCGCCCGCGATCTGTTGACGCTGCGCGCCCTCGAACGGCTCCAGAACGCCGATGTGCTGCTCTATGACCGGCTGGTCGATCCCGAGATCATGGAGCTGGCCAATCCGCGCGCCGAGCGCATCTATGTCGGCAAGGAGGTGGGGCGCTGCAAATGGCCGCAGGGCCGCATCGACCGGCTGATCGTGGCCAAGGCCAGGCTCGGGCTGCGCGTGGTGCGGCTGAAATCCGGCGATCCGTCGATCTTCGGGCGCGCCTGCGAAGAGATCGCCGCCGCCAAGGCCGCCGGAATCGCCGTCGAGATCGTGCCCGGCATCACCGCCGCCTCTGCCGCCGCCGCCGCCATCGGCGTGCCGCTGACCGAGCGCGGCGAGACCGACACCTTCGCGCTGACCACCGGCACCTGCAAACCGGGCGACGCGCTGCCCGACCGCGGGCGGCTGGCGCATCCCGGCACCTCGATGGCGTTTTACATGGCGGTGGAGCGCGCGGCGCAGGTGCAGGCGGATCTGCTCGGCGCCGGCGCGCCCGGGGCCTGCCGGGTGGAGATCGTCGCCGCCGTCAGCACCCCGCGCGAACGCCATGTGAGCACGACGCTGGGCGCGCTGGCCGAAACCATCGCGCGGGAAGAGATCCGCAACCCGGCGATCCTGTTCATTCGCTATCCGAAATCGCTGGCGCGGCAAATGGCGGCAGATGGCGCGGAGATCGCCGCCTGAGCGGCAGGGCGCCGGCGCGGGGCACGCGCCGCTTGACCTCTGCCATCGGGAGGCAGACCCTTGCGGGCAACGCGGTCGCGGCTCCCGCACCCGACCGCCCCCACCTCGCCCCGGCCCGGCGCATTTCGCCGACGACCGGGCCGCTTACAGGAGGCCCGCCCCATGACCCTGCTCGCGGATCTGCTCAGCACCGTCTTTGAACGCCGCGCCCGGATCGGGCCGATCCTGCGCCGCGACCCGCGCAGCACCGAGGCGCTGATCTCCGATCTGATGAAGGCCGAATCGGAGACCGCCGCGCTGGCGCTCGCCCGGCGCATCCTCCAGCGCTATGCCGAGATGGACGAGGCGGCGCGGCTGGCGCTGTTCCGCCATATTGCGCAGGGCCACGATCTCGACGCCGCCGCCCTGCGCGCGGCGCTCGACGCCTACGAGGCAGAGCCCTCGAGCAGCAGCTACCGCGCCTTCACCGCCGCCTGCGAGCCGCCCCGGCAGGAGCTGATCCGGCGGCTCAACCAGGTGCCCGGCGCCACCGAGCGGCTGGTGGAGATGCGCGCCGATCTGCGCCGGCTGGGCAGCGGCGAGCCGGCGCTCGATGCGCTGGATCTGGATTTCAAGCAGCTCTTCCGCTCGTGGTTCAACCGCGGCTTTCTTGTGCTGCGCCCGATCAGCTGGGAAAGCCCGGCGCATATCCTGGAAAAGATCATCGCTTACGAGGCGGTGCACGCCATCGGAAGCTGGCAGGATCTGCGCCGCCGCCTCGTGCCCGAGGACCGGCGCTGCTTTGCCTTCTTTCACCCGGCGATGCCCGACGAGCCGCTGATCTTTGTCGAGGTCGCCCTGACGCGCGGCATTCCCGGCTCGATCCAGGCGCTGCTGGCCGAGGACCGCGCGCCCCTGAGCGCGGAGGAGGCCGACACGGCGGTGTTCTATTCGATCTCCAACTGCCAGCCGGGGCTCGCCGGGATCTCCTTCGGCAATTCGCTGATCAAGCAGGTGGTCTCGGATCTCGCGACCGAGCTGCCAGGGCTCAAGACCTTTGTGACGCTGTCGCCGGTCCCCGGGCTGGTGCGCTGGCTGGAGACGCAGAAGGTGCCCTATGACCCGCAGGACGCCAAGGGCATGGCGGCGCTCGCGGCGCATTACCTGCTGCATGCCAAGCGCCCGGACGGCCAGCCGGTCGACCCGGTGGCGCGCTTCCATCTCGGCAATGGCGCGATGATCCAGGCGGTGCATGCCGGCGCCGACATCTCGGAAAACGGCATGCGGCAATCGGGCGGCGTGATGGTGAATTACCTCTACGATCTCGGCAAGGTGGAGAAATATCTCGACCGCTACGCCGAAAGCCGCGAATTCACCGCCGCACAGCCCGTGCGCTCGCTCGCCAACGCCCGTGAAAAGGCCGCCGCTGGCTGAGGCCGCGCGGCGCTCAGAATGCCTTGAAGGTCAGCGTCGTCAGCGTGCGCTCGATGCCCTGCACGTCGGCGAGCTTCTCGTTGATGTAATGGCCGACATCGGCGCCCTCGGGGATGTAGAGCTTGACCAGCAGGTCCCACTCGCCCGAGGTCGAATAGAGTTCGGAATGGATCTCGCGAAGCGCGATATCCTCGGCCACCCTGTAGGTGGTGCCCGGGGTGCAGCGGATCTGGACGAAAACGCAGGTGGTCATGGCAGTCTCCTTGGTGCCGCGAAGCTGGCACAGACGCCACGCCCGCACAAGAGACGCAACCGCGCCGCTTGGCGCCGCCCCCCTGCCCGCCTATAAGCGGCGCGAGACACGAGGAGTGCCCCCATGCGCAAGGCCAGCATCGCCCGCAAGACCGCCGAAACCGCGATCGAGGTCGAGATCGACCTCGACGGCAGCGGCGCCTATGACAATCAGACCGGCGTGGGGTTCTTCGATCACATGCTGGACCAGCTTTCGCGGCATTCTCTCATCGACATGACGATCCGCACCAAGGGCGATTACCATATCGACGATCACCACACGGTCGAGGATACCGGCATCGCGCTGGGTCAGGCGCTGGTCAAGGCGCTTGGCGACAAGCGCGGCATCCGTCGCTACGGGTCGTGCCTGCTGCCGATGGATGATGCGCTGGTGCGCTGCGCGCTGGATCTCTCGGCACGGCCCTTCCTGATCTGGAATGTCGATCTGCCGACGCAGAAGATCGGCAGTTTCGATTGCGAGCTGGTGCGCGAGTTCTTTCAGGCGCTGGCCACCCATGGCGGCATCACCCTGCATGTGGATGCGCTGCACGGGGTGAATTCGCACCACATCGCCGAGGCCGCGTTCAAATCCGTCGCCCGTGCCCTGCGTGAGGCGGTGGAGCCCGATCCGCGCAAGGGCGATGCGATCCCCTCCACCAAGGGCGCTCTCTGAAAGCGCCCTTCAAGCATCCCGCCGCCCCGTAGGGTGGGCAATCTGCCCACCGCCTGCCCCGCCGGAGCCGTTCAGAGCACCCCGATCTCAGCCAGTGCGCCGGCGAGTTCCGGCGGCAGATCTTCCTCGTGCCGGCGCCCTTCCGGCAGGTCTGGCGGTGCGTCGGCGGGCGCAAGGTAACGCCAGCCCTGGAACGGGCGGCGCGACGTGGTGGCAACGCGGATCAGCCCCGGCTCCAGCACGATGGCACAGCGCTGTGTTCCATCGCTACCGGTCACCCGGTCGAGCCGCAGGATCGGCTGGCGGCATTGCACCATGCCCTGGATCACCCAGTAGATGCTGCCGCCGGCGAGGATCTCGGCCTCGCGCCGGGGAAACATCCGCGTGACATGGCGCGGCAGCCCGTCCTCGTATCGCCCCGCCTGGGAGGCCTGCCAGGCGGCGAGAGACTCGACGCTTTCCGTGCCGACGCTGAGTTTTATCAGATGTGTGATCTTATCCACAGAGTCGCCCCCAAGCTGTCACGATATTGTAGTCCCGCGCGGCGCAGCTTCAAGGCGTTGTGCAGGGCTTGCCCTTTGCGCTACCTTTGGTGCTCTGCCGGAAAAGGGAATCGCCATGAGCCGTTTCGCCGCCCCCATCGCCGAACAGATCTGGGACATGAAGTACCGCTTCAAGCAGGCGGATGGCGCACCGATCGACGGCACCGTCGAGGACAGCTGGCGCCGCATCGCACGCGCTCTGGCCTCGGCGGAGAAACGCCCCCAGGACTGGGAAGAGACCTTCTTTGCCGCGCTGGAGGATTTCAAATACCTCCCCGCCGGGCGGATCACCGCCGGCGCCGGCACCGCGCGTTCGGTGACGCTGTTCAACTGCTTTGTCATGGGCACGATCCCCGACAGCATGGCCGGTATCTTCGACATGCTGAAAGAGGCCGCGCTGACCATGCAGCAGGGCGGCGGCATCGGCTATGATTTCTCCACCATCCGGCCCAAGGGCGCCACGGTGCACGGGGTGGCGGCGGATGCCTCCGGCCCGCTGTCCTTCATGGATGTCTGGGACGCCATGTGCCGCACCATCATGTCCGCCGGCTCGCGCCGGGGTGCGATGATGGCCACCATGCGCTGCGATCACCCGGATATCGAGGATTTCATCGGCGCCAAGGCCGACAGCGCCCGGCTGCGCATGTTCAACCTCTCGGTGCTGGTGAGCGACGCCTTCATGGAGGCGGTGAAGGCGGGCGGCTCCTGGGATCTGAAATTCGACGGCAAGGTCTATCGCACCGTCGAGGCGCGCGACCTGTGGAACCGCATCATGCGCGCGACCTACGATTACGCCGAGCCGGGGGTGATCTTTATCGACCGGATCAATCAGGCCAATAACCTGAACTATATCGAGGAGATCGCGGCCACCAACCCCTGCGGCGAGCAGCCGCTGCCGCCCTATGGCGCCTGCTTGCTGGGGTCGATCAACCTCGCTCGTCTGGTGAGCGCGCCGTTCGAGCCCGGCGCCCATATCGACGAGGAGGCGCTGGACGGGCTGGTCGCCACCGCCGTGCGGATGATGGACAATGTGGTCGACGCCTCGCGCTTCCCGCTGCCCGCACAGCAGGAGGAGGCCCGCAACAAGCGCCGTATCGGGCTGGGGGTGACGGGGCTCGCCGATGCGCTTCTGATGAAGGGGCTGCGCTATGGCTCCGAGGAGGCCGCCGCGCAGACCGAACGCTGGCTGCACCGCATCGCGCGGGCCGCCTATCTGGCCTCGGTTGAGCTGGCCAAGGAGAAAGGCGCCTTCCCGCTTTTCGATGCGGAGAAATACCTCGCCTCGGGCAATATGATGCAGATGGACGAGGATGTACGCGACGCAATCCGCACGCACGGTATCCGCAACGCGCTGCTGACCTCCATCGCGCCCACCGGTACGATTTCGCTCTACGCGGGCAATGTGTCGAGCGGCATCGAGCCGGTCTTTGCCTATGCCTATACCCGCAAAGTGCTGCAAAAGGACGGCACGCGCACCGAGGAAGAGGTGGTGGATTACGCGGTGCAGATGTGGCGCGATCTGAAGGGCGACGCGGACCTGCCCGGGCATTTCGTCAACGCCCAGACGCTCGATCCGCAGGATCATGTGCGCATGCAGGCGGCGGCGCAGAAGTGGATCGACAGCTCAATCTCCAAGACGATCAACTGCCCGGAGGACATCTCGTTCGAGGCGTTCAAAGACGTCTACATGATGGCCTACGAGACCGGCTGCAAGGGCTGCACCACCTATCGCCCGAACGAGGTGACCGGCTCGGTGCTGACCGTGAGCGAAACCGCCGACGTGGCCCCCGGTGAGGCCCCGGAACAGGTCCGGGGCGCGCAGGAGGGCGCCGAGGTGGTCTATATGTCCGAACCGCTGGACCGGCCGCAGGCGCTGGAGGGGCAGACCTACAAGCTGAAATGGCCCGACAGCGAGCATGCGATCTATCTGACGATCAACGATATCGTGGTCGGCGGTCACCGCCGGCCCTTCGAGGTGTTCATCAACTCCAAGAACATGGAGCATTTCGCCTGGACGGTGGCGCTCACGCGGATGATATCGGCGGTGTTCCGGCGCGGCGGCGATGTGAGCTTTGTTGTCGAGGAGCTGAAGGCGGTGTTCGACCCGCGTGGCGGCGCCTGGGTGAAGGGCAAATACATCCCCTCGATCCTGGCCGCGATCGGCGGCGTGATCGAGCGGCACATGATCTCCATCGGTTTCCTGGAGGGCGAAGGGATGGGGCTGAAATCCGACCCTCAGGCGAAGGTCGTGGGTCTCGAAGCCCCGCGCGGCAAAGCCTGCCCCTCCTGTGGGCAGTACAGCATGATGATGGTCGAGGGCTGCATGACCTGCTCGAGCTGCGGTCATTCGAAATGCGGCTGAGCGGCGAGGGCTTCGACAGTTTGTTCTGAACTGACCCATGGTTTGCCCATTTGGTGCGGTTTGGTGTCCACTATCACCGCATAGATTGCCCACGGGCCGATGTCAGGCACTGTTGATGTCCGTAGAAAAGCAACGGGCCTACCTGAAGAGGGTAGGCCCGTTTTCTGTTTACCTATTTGGAGTAGCCCGCTGAAAGTGGTCCACCAACTGGGATAGATTATCCCTCAAATTGGAGGATCAGCGATGGCTGGAAAGCGAGAGAGGCCCGAAGAGATTGTATCGAAGCTTCGGCAGGTTGAGGTGTTGCAAGGGCAAGGGGCGACGATTGCCGAGGCGGTGCGCCAGATTGGCGTGACGCAGCAGACGTTCTATCGATGGCGGAAGCTTTATGGCGGGATGCAGCGATCTCAGCTTGCGCGCCTGAAAGAGCTAGAGAAGGAAAACCAGCGACTGCGGCGGGCTGTGTCGGACCTGACGCTGGACAAGCTTATCTTGACGGAAGCGGCGAAGGGAAACTTCTGAGCCCTTCGCGTCGCCGGAAATGTATCGACCATGTGCGGCGGGAAC
>NZ_JAEKIS010000006.1 GCF_017311415.1 Salipiger abyssi
GAAAATCGCGGCGGCTGATTTGTGGTTAAGGCCGGTCAGTGAGGCGGCGCGATCAGCGGTGATATCGGTTGCGAAGAGGCGCAGAAGATCCCGGAACTTTCTCTCCGAAATTCTCCCCCGAAATAGATACCGGTTTTTCTGAGACATGAGAGCACCTTAGCATACTCTCAGAACACCTCAGCTGGAATAGACCCTTCGCAAAATACTCCCACCGGAGGCATGCCTCCCAACACCGCAACGCGGCGCCCCGTCTCCGCAGCGCCGCCTCACCCACCGCGTAGGGTGGGCAATCTGCCCACCGCACGCACTGCTTAATTCGTGATGATCTCCGGCCCCATGAAGGTGGTCGGCAGCCAGGTCGAGATGACCGGGATATAGGTCACCATGATCAGGAACACGAAGAGCACCGCGAGGAAGGGCAGCGCCGCGCGCACCACGTTCATCATCGGCATCCCCGCCACCCCGGAGGTCACGAAGAGGTTCAGGCCCACCGGCGGGGTGATCATGCCGATCTCCATGTTCACCACCATGATGATGCCGAGATGGATCGGGTCGATGCCAAGCTCGATGGCGATGGGGAAGACCAGCGGCGCGACAATCACGATCAGGCCCGAGGGCTCCATGAACTGCCCGCCGATCAGCAGGATCACGTTGACGATCACCAGGAACATCACCGGCCCGAAGCCCGCGTTCAGCATCGCCGCGGCGATCTGCTGCGGGATCTGCTCGTCGGTCAGCACATGCTTGAGGATCAGCGCGTTGGCGATGATGAACATCAGCGTGATCGTCAGCTTGCCCGCATCGAAGAGCGTATCGCGGGTGTCGCGGTGGAAGAACGCGGTCACCAGCGCAATGGGCTTGCGGATGAGCGGCAGGTTCGGCTCCCCGTCCCGGCCCGCCAGCGGCCCCATGTCGCAATAGACGAAATTGGCGATCAGGAAGGCATAGACGGCGGCGACGGCGGCGGCTTCGGTCGGGGTGAAGATCCCGCCATAGATCCCGCCGAGGATGATCACGATCAGGAACAGCCCCCAGAGCGCCTCGCGCCCGGAACGGAACACCTCGCCCCAGCCCAGCCAGTCGCCTTTCGGCAGACCGCGGAAGCGCGCGATGAGATAGATGGTGATCATCAGCATGGTGCCCGCCATGAGCCCCGGGATAACCCCCGCGAGGAACATCCGGCCCACCGAGACATCGGTCGCCGAGGCATAGACCACCATCACGATCGACGGCGGGATGAGGATGCCCAGCGTGCCCGCATTGGCGATGACGCCGGCGGCGAAATCCTTGCTGTACCCCACCTGCCGCATGCCGGCGATGACGATGGAGCCGATGGCGACCACGGTGGCCGGCGACGACCCCGAGAGCGCCGCGAAAAGCATGCAGGCAAAGACCCCCGCGATGGCCAGACCGCCGTGGAAATGCCCCACCAGCGCGATGGAGAAGCGGATGATCCGCCGCGCCACGCCGCCCGTCGACATGAAGGACGAGGCCAGGATGAAGAACGGGATCGCCAGCAGCGTGTAATGCCCCGCCATCGCCTGGAAAAAGCTCTGCGCCACCGAGGCCAGCGAGGTATCCGACAGCACCAGCAGGAAAAAGATCGACGACAGGCCCAGCGACACCGCGATGGGCACGCCGATCAGCATCAGCCCCACGACCGAGGCAAAGAGAAGAACGACATCCATGGTCTCAGTCCTCGCGGTTCAGATGGGCCACGTCTTCGACGGCGTCTTCCGCCTCGTGGCTGACGATCAGGCCGGTTTTCTCACCGGTCCAGATCTGCCAGCCTGCCTGAATGAAGCGGAACAGCAGAAGCGCGGCGCCGATCGGCAGGATGGCATAGGGGATGAAGCGCGGCAGTTTCTCGTAATGCTCGCCTTCGTTGATCCAGGGCTCGATAAAGCGCAGCCAGTCGGGCATCGGAATATCCACGACCTCGTACCAGCTGCGGTAGGAAGTGCGTTTCATCTCCTCCAGCCCGGTCGGGAACCAGCGCCCGTTGGTCTGCGGCAGGTTGGCGAAATTCGCCCAGTAATCCCAGGCGCCCTTGAGCAGCAGCACCGCATAGAAGATGCAGGCCGCTGCCGCGATCAGCGCCAGCGCGCGGCGCACCACCGGCGGCACCAGGTTGATCACCGCATCCACCCCCAGATGCGAGGTGGTCTTGACCGCGTAGCTGATTCCGAACAGCACCAGCCAGGCAAAGAGGATCGTCACCGCCTCCAGCCCCCAGATCAGCCCGGTATTGAAGCCGTAGCGCAGCACGACATTGACGAAGGTGATAAGCGTCATCAGCCCGAGGATCACCGCGATGGCGGTTTCCTCGAACTCGTTGACGAAACGGCCGAGCGCGCTCTGGCCTTGGCTGTGACTGGACATGCGGTTCCCCCTCGAGCCCTCCGGTCCCGTCTCCGGCGGCCTGTCCTCTGTGATGTCTCGGTGCAAAAAGGGGACGGCGGGACCGTCCCCCAGACCCCGGCCGGCCCCTGTCCCCGGGGGCCGGACCGAAGACGCGGGCGCTTAGCCCTGCACCTCGGCGTTGATCGCCTGTGCCGCGTCGATGTTCTCCTGGCCCACATCGCCCTCGAACTTCTCCCAGACCGGCTTGAGCGCATCGACCCATTCCTGGCGCTGCTCAGGCGTCAGCTCGCGGATGGTGCCGCCGGCATCGAGGATCGCCTGACGGTTGGCGGCATCCACTTCGGCGATGGCCGCATTGCGCTCGGCGGTCACCTCGTGGATGATGGTTTCGAGCTGGGTCCGCACGTCCCCGTCGAGACTGTCCCACCAGTCGGCGGAGGTCACGACCATATAGTCGAGCAGCCCGTGATTGGTCTCGGTGATGCCGTCCTGCACCTCAAAGAACTTCTGGCCGTAGATGTTCGACCAGGTGTTGTCCTGACCGTCGACAACGCCGGTCTGGAGGGCGCCGTAAACCTCCGAGAAGGCCATGGGCTGCGGGCTGGCGCCGAGCTGCTCCATATTGGCCTTCAGCACTTCCGACGGCTGCACCCGGAACTTGAGGCCCTTGGCGTCCTCCGGCGAGATCAGCGGCTTGTTGGCCGAGAACTGGGTCAGGCCGTTATGCCAGAAATCGAGGCCCAGAAGGCCGCGGCGCAGCATCGATTCCTTCATCGCCTGGCCGGTTTCGCTGTTCTGGAACTTGTCCACCGCGTCCATGTTCACGAACATGAACGGCAGGTCGAAAATGCGGAACACCTTGGTGAACTGCTCGAATTTCGACAGCGAGGGCGCGGCCAGCTGCACGTCGCCGTTCAGCATCGCCTCAAGCACCTGATCGTCATTGTAGAGCGTCGAGTTGGGGTAGACCTCCATGCAGGCGGTGCCGTCCATCTCGTTGTTGACGCGCTCCTGGAGCAGCGTCGCGGCGATGCCCTTGGGGTGCTTGTCGGTATTGGTGACATGGCTGAACTTGATCACGATCTCGCCATCGTCGCAGGCTGCCATGGCACCCGTCGCGCCGGCGGTGAGCAAAGCGGCGGTGGCGCAGGCGGTCATCAGAAACGTCTTCATCGGTATCCTCCCGAATATGTACCTGTCAGGGCCCGCTCCCCTGCGAGCCCTTCGCCGCACACAAGACCGCCCTGCGCAAAACGCATCAAGTGTGCGTGATCGCCGCGCAAGCCCCCTAAGTTTTTTTATTATATGCCAAATGCTTACAAAGATATTATCGCATCTCCTCCGGCCACGCAGGTCAAATGCGTGCGAGATCCCGCACATGGAATTCCCCGTGATGTGCGGATTTCCGCACATCACCATGGCTGGCGAATCTCCCGGCCCGCGCGCAGGATGCACGCCATGGAACCCGACCGTCACGACCGCATCGTCGCCTTCATGGCCGAGGCCGAGCGCCTCAAGGCCACGTTCCGCTCGTCGCAGACCAGCGCCGGGCGACCCGAAAGCGTGGCCGAGCACAGCTGGAGCCTCTGCCTGCTCGCCCTGCTCACCGAACCCGAAAGCGGCGTCGATTTCGCCCATCTGCTGCGGCTCTGCATCGTGCACGATCTCGGTGAGGCGATCTCCGGCGACGTGCCGGCGATCCATCAGAGCCCCGATGACGACAAGACCGCCCGCGAACGCGCCGATCTCGCCACGCTGACAGAGGGGCTGCCCGAGGATCTGCGCGCCCGCATCCGCGCGCTCTGGGAGGAATACGAGGCGGGCGAAAGCGCCGAGGCACGCATGGCGAAGGGGCTCGACAAGCTGGAAACCATGATGCAGCACCTCACCGGCCCGCAGCACGCGGCGTTCGATTACGGCTGGAATCTCGGCTACGGCACGAAATGGACCGCCGGCACCGAGATGCTGCGCAGCCTGCGCGCCAAGGTCGATGCGCTCACGAAGGATGCCGCAGGCTAGCGTCCTGCGCCGCGACGCCTCCAACCGAAATAAGGCTGTCTGGCAATCCCCTCACCACTGGCCCGGACTCAAGGCGAAGCCACCGAGCCCAGCGGCGGGCCGTCCCTGCGGGCTGCCGCTTTGGTGACGCAAACGCATGGCCTTGAGGTCTCTCGGATGTGGCCAGGATAAAGTAAGGGATTCCAAGATCAGTGCGGCCCCCCACGATCCGCCGCCGGGCCCGGCTACCGTTGCGCCTCTTACACATTTCGATCCGACCGCTAACGGAACGCCTCCGGCTTCAGCCCGTATTTCGCCAGCTTGTCGTAAAAGGTCTTGCGCGGCAGCTTCAGCGTCTCCGCCGCCGCACTCGCCTGCCCGCCGGTGCGCTTCAGCGCATCCGCCAGCAGCGAGCGCTCGACCTGCGCCAGCCGTTCCGCCAGCCCCAGCCCCTCGCCGCCGGCCTCGCCCTCGCCGAGCCCCAGCACAAAGCGCATCGCTGCCGACATCAGCGAGCGCGCATTGCCCGGCCAGTCGCGCGCCATCAGCCCGGCGATCACCTCCTCGCCGATCTCCGGCTCGGGCAGACCCGCCTGCTCCGCCGCCTGCGCCACATAATGGCGGAACAGCACCGGAATGTCCTGCGGCCGCTCCGCCAGCGCCGGGATGCGCAGCTGCATCACCTCCAGCCGATAGAACAGCTCCGCCGAGAACCGTCCCTGCGCCACCGCGTGCGACAGATCCTCCACCGTGCCCGCGATGAGCCGCGCGCCGCCTGCCTCCAGCGCGTCCAGAAGCGCGAGCTGCGTGTCCACCGGCAATTGCCCGATCTCGTCGAGAAACAGCGTGCCGCCCGCACAGCTCTGCCAGTGCCGCGCCAGATCCTCGCGCCCCAGCCCCGCCGCCGAGCGCTTCTCGAACGGCCCCTTGGCGCGGGACGAACACAGATGCACCACCTCCGCCACTTTCGACACGCCCGAGCCCGGCGCGCCGCGCACCAGCACATCCGTCCCCGCCCGCGCCGCGGCGCGTACCTTCCGCCGCATCGCCTCGGACAGCTCGGACGTGCCGAAGATCATCCGCGCCGCCGGATCTCCGGTCTCCAGCTGCGCCTTGAGGCGGCGGTTTTCCAGCACCAGCCCGCGGGTGCGCAGCGCCCGCTCGATCACCGAGATCAGATCCGCCGGCGCGCAGGGCTTTTCCAGAAAATCGAACGCCCCCGCCGACATCGCCCGCACCGCCATGGGAATGTCGCCCTCGCCGGTCAACAGGATCACCGGCAGTTCGGCGTCCTGCTCATGCGCATAATCCAGCAGGTAGAACCCGTCGCGCCCCGGCATGCGGATATCCGAAACGATCACCCCCTCGAAATGCCGCCCGATCAGATCCTTGGCCTCGACGAAACTGCCCGCCGTCACCGCGTCGAACTCCGCCAGCTCCAGTGTCTGGCCAAGCGCCTCGCGCACCGCCGCGTCGTCATCGACCAGAAGCACCCTGCGCACGCTCATGCGATTTCCCTCGCCTGTTGCAGCTCGATGGTGAAGAGCGCGCCGCCCTCGACATTCTCGCCGCGCAGCTTTCCGCCAAATCCCTCGACGATGCCATAGGAGATCGACAGGCCCAGCCCCATGCCCTCCTCGGCGCCCACCTCCTTGGTGGAGTAGAACGGATCGAAGATGCGCGACAGATCGGCGATGCCCGGCCCGGTGTCGCGCACGGTGAGCCGCACGAGACCCGCCGCATCGTCGGGCACGATCCGAATGGTGATGCGGCGCGTCTCGCACCCGGCCATCGCCTCCATCGCGTTCGAAAGCAGGTTCACCACCACCTGCCCCAGCCGCACCTCGCCGCCCATCACCACCGTGGCGCGCTCAGGGCGCTGCCAGTCGATCGCCGTGCCGGTCTCTTCGATGCGCCGCGCCAGCACTTCCAGCGCGCTTTCCACCACGGCAGCGAGCCCGATGCGGCGCGCGGGCTCGGGCTCGGCCTTGGCGAAGGCGCGCAGGTTCTTGATGATCCGCCCCATGCGGTTCGCCATGTCCGAGATCCGCCCGAGATTCTCCGCCGCGCGCTCCGCCCGCCCGCGTTCGAGAAACGCCGCGCCGTTCTCGGCAAAGCTGCGGATCGCCATCAACGGCTGGTTCAGCTCATGGCTGATGCCGGCGCTCATCTTGCCCAGAGCCGAGAGCTTGGAGGCCTGCACCAGCTCCGCCTGCGCCCGTTTCAACGCCGCCTCCGCCTCCTGCCGCTCGGCGATCTCGCGGCGCAGCGCCACGTTGCTCTGTTCTAGCGCCCTCGTGCGCGCCGAGACCCGCGCCTCCAGCACCTGATTGGCCTCCGCCAGCGCTCGGCGCCGCTCCAGCGCCAGCCAGAGCAGCATGCCGAAAAACAGAAGCCCCGCCGCAACCACCGCCGCCTGAAGCGCCGCCAGCCGCGCCGCTGGCGCCACATCCACCAGCAGCACACCGGTCATGCCGATCACCGGCAGATCCGCCTCGAGCCGCAGCGCCCGCGCCGGGATATAGGGGGAAAACCGTTGCGCCCAGACAGTGTAGCCGCCCGGGCGGCGCACCTGCACCGCGCGTGGCTCGCCCTCCGCCGAGACCAGCGCCGCCGCCGCCTCGCGGCGCCAGCCCAGCAGTTCGGAGCGGTTGGTGGCAAAGACCTCGCCGCCACGATCCACGAACAGCACCGCCGGCAGCGAGCCGCGCCAGTCGCGTTCGAGCCGCGCCACATCGACCACCACCACCAGCGCGCCGCGCACCTGCCCGTCATCGGAAAAGCTGGGGGCTGCGAAATAGAACGCCCGCGCCACCCCGGCAGGCCCCGGCCCGTGGGCCACCCCAAGCGCCCCGTCGAAGGCACGGCGCAGCGGCTCGCCGGCGCGCACCCAGTCGGGCAGCCCGGCCTCGGAGGCCGCCAGCACCTGGCCGTCGCGGTCGAGATAGGCCGCCAGCACCGCGCCGGAACGGTCGGCGGCGCGCAGCAGCATCGTCCCCGCCTCGGCCCGCGAACCGCCGTCATGCAGCGCCACCAGCGCCGGGTGATCCGCCGAGAGCACCGCGAATTCGCGAAACCGCTGCAACTGGGTGACCAGCCGGTCCGAGGCAAGCTCCAGATCGCTCTGCCCGCGCGCCGCCACCGGCCCCAGTGCCTGAACATAGGCCGAGCGCCCCACGACGCCGGCCAAAGCGGCGGTGGCAGCGAGCGCCAGTATCACGAGCGCCGCGCGGCTCTGGAGAAATCCCCGTCTCATGGCAAAGACATAGCAACCCCGCTCTTGTCAGGAAAGCGTCCCGGGGGCAGGGTCGCACGCATGCGGCGCTTTTCCCAATCCCCCACCGATCCGGGCTTTGTGCAAGATCCCTACCCGTTCTACCACCGGATGCGCGCCGGCGGCGATCTGGGCTATTGGGACGAGTATGGCATGGTCTGCGCGGTCTCGCACCGGGCGGTGCAGGCGCTGCTGCGCGACCGCCGCTTCGGGCGCGAGATCCCCGCCGAGCAGGCCCGACCCATCCCCGAGCATCTCGCCCCCTTCTACGCCATCGAGGCGCATTCCATGCTGGAGCTGGAGGCGCCGCGCCACACGCGGCTGCGCGGTCTGGTGCTGCGCGCCTTCACCAGCCGCCGCATCGCCGCGCTGGGGCCGGAAATCGCAGCGCTGGCGCATGGGCTCATCGACGCCTTTCCGGACGGCCTCGTCGATCTGCTGCCGGCCTTCTGCCAGCCAATCCCGGTGATCGTGATCGCGCGCCTGCTGGGCGTGCCCGACACCATGGCGCCGCAGCTCCTTTCATGGTCCAACGCCATGGTGGCGATGTATCAGGCCCGCCGCAGCCGCGCCATCGAGGACGCCGCCGCCGAGGCCGCCGCCGATTTCGCGACCTTCCTCAGCGACTATATCGCAGAGCGCCGCAGATCCCCGCGCGACGACCTGCTCTCGCAACTGATCGCGGCGGAAGAGCAAGGCGACCGGCTCTCGACCGAGGAGCTGATCGCCACCTGCGTGCTGCTCCTGAATGCCGGGCACGAGGCCACTGTCCACACCATGGGCAACGGCATCAAGACGCTGCTGGAAGCCGGACATCCGATCACGACCGAGAGCGCCGCGCCGGTCTGCGAAGAGATCCTGCGCCACGATTCCCCGCTGCATCTCTTCACCCGCTATGCCTATGAGACGGCAGAGCTTTTCGGCCACAGGTTCACGCGCGGCGACCAGGTGGCGCTGCTGTTGGGGGCCGCCAACCGCGATCCGGCGGTCTATGCCGAGCCCGACCGCTTCGACCTCAAGCGCGAGGCCCAGCCCCATCACGGCTTTGGCGGCGGGCCGCATTTCTGCGTCGGTGCGCCGCTGGCGCGTCTGGAATTGCAGACCGCGCTGCCGATCCTCTTCGCGCGCCTGCCCGGGCTGCGCCTGAGCGAACCGCCGCGCTATGCCGATCTCTACCATTTCCACGGGCTGGAACGGCTCCTCGCCGAGAGCTGAGCCGCCTCAGCGGTCGGAATGGCCGAGATCTTTCTCCGGCGCGATGGCGTCGCGCAGCCGGCGCTTGATCTCCTTGGGCTCGGGAAAGCCGCCGTCGCGCTTGCGCTCCCAGAGCAGCGTGCCGTCGACCGAGATCTCATAGACCCCGCCATAACCCGGCACCAGCGTCACCCCGCCCAGCTCCTCGCCAAAGGTCTGGAGCAGCTCCTGCGCCATCCAGCCGGCGCGCAACAGCCAGTTGCAGCCGGTACAATAGGTGATGCTCACGCGGGGTTTTTCTGTAGTCTCCGTCATGCCGCCACCCTGCGCCGGCTGGCGGGGCGGTGCAAGCGCCCCGCGCGCCTAGCCGTTCCCGAAGAGCCGCGTCGCCTCTTCCGCCGTGTAGCGGCCCAGACGCACGTCCTCCTCCACCAGCGCCCGGTCCCGCGCCGCCGGATCGCCGTATCCGCCCCCGCCCGGCGTCTTGACCCGCACCCGGTCGCCGGCGGAAAGCGCGATGTCCTGCGCTTTCGAAAGATGCTCCGGTGTGAAGGTCTCGCCGCTCCGCGTCACCGCGACCTCGTTCACCGCGCCATCGCCGCCGCCCAGCACCCCCTGCGGGCCAAAGCGCCCGTGATCCATCACGAAACTCGCCCGCGCCGTGCCCCTGAGGATCTCCACCTCGTAATCCAGCCCGAACCCGCCGCGATGCGCCCCCGCGCCGCCCGAGCCCTCGCGCAGCGCGTAGCGGTGATAGAGCACCGGGAATTGCTGCTCCATGATCTCCACCGGCGGCGCCTTGGAAATGCCGATGGTCGAGCATCCGTTGGAGATCCCGTCGCCCCCCGCATAGCCGCCATAGCCGCCGCCCGAGATCTGGTACATCACATAGCTCTGCCCGGTCTCGGCCACCTCGCCCCCCAGTGCGAAATTGCCCGATGAGCCCGCCGGCGCCGCGCTCACCCGGTCGGGCAGCGCCGTAACCAGCGCGGCAAACACCGCCTCGGCGATGCGCTGGCTGACCTCTGCCGCGCAGCCCGAGACCGGGCGCGGGTATTGCGCATCGAGGAATGTGCCCTCGGGGCGGAGGATCTCCAGCGGCTCGAAGGCCCCGGCGCTGATCGGCACATCGGGAAAGATGTGGCGCATGGCGAGATAGACAGAGCTGTGCGTGGTCGCCAGAACCGAATTCATCGGCCCGGCGCAGGGCGCGCTGGAGCCGGCGAAATCGAAGGTCAGCTTTTCGCCATCGGCGGTGATCGCCAGCTTGATCTCCAGCGGCTCGTTCACCACCCCGTCGCTGTCGATATAGGCAATCGAGCGATAGACACCGGGCGCAATCGCCGCGATCTGCGCCCGCATCTGCTCGGCGGCGCGGCGGCGCAGCTCGGCAATCGCCTCGCGCACGATGTCGTCGCCATAGCGGTCGAGCAGCCGCGTCAGCCGCGCCTGCCCCACATAGAGCGCCGCCGCCTGCGCCTTCACATCGCCGATGCGCTGATCGGCGACGCGGATATTGGAGCAGATGATGGCATAGATCTCGGGATCGAGCTCGCCCCGCTTGAAAAGCCGCACCGGCGGCAGCCGCAGCCCCTCCTGTTCCACCGCCGTGGCGCTGGCCGAGAACCCGCCGGGCACCGCGCCGCCGGTATCGGGCCAGTGGCCGGTATTGCTGAGCCAGCAGAAAATCTCGCCCCCGCGCCAGACCGGCATGGCAAAGCGCACATCCATCAGATGCGTGCCGCCGAGATAGGGGTCGTTGACGATATAGATGTCCCCCGGCCGCGGCGCCGCCACGCGCCCCTCGGCGATCATCTCGATGATCTTGCGGGTGGAATGCTGCATGACCCCGACAAAGACCGGCAAGCCTTGCGAGCCCTGCGCGATCAGGCTTCCATCCTCGGCGGCATAGATCCCGTCCGAGCGGTCATTGGCCTCGGCGATCACCGGAGAGAACGCCGCGCGGGAAAAGCTCAGATCCATCTCGTCGCAGACCTGTTGCAGCCCGGACTGAATGACGGTGAGGGTGATGGGATCGAGACTCATGGCCGTCCTCCAAAGGATCGCCCGGCCACAAGGGCGCGCCGTGCGTATTTGGAAAGAGAAGAAGACAGGGGCGCCTCCCTGCCCCTTCTTCTCTTTGGCAAATACGCATGCGGCATCGGCCATAGCAGGGCAAAGTGTCCGGTCGTGGGCACGCCGCTCATGACCCGGCCCCCAGCGTGACAATCAGATTGCCGTCGCCATCCTGGGCGGCGCGGTCGCCCGGTTCCAGCACCAGCGTGCAATCCATCTGCTCGACAATCGCCGGGCCGGTGAGCGTGGCCTCGGGCGGCAGGTGATCGCGCCAATAGACCGGCGTGTCGGTCCAGCTCTCGAAATAGACCTTGCGCGTGCCGCTCCGGGCCTCTTCCAGCGTGGCTTTGCGACCCGACGCGTCGATCAGCGCCGAGAGGTCGATCTCCGGGCGGCGGCCGATCACCGAGGTGTTGAGATTGACCAGCGCCGGGCGGATCTCGGGCAGGCGCACCTGGAAGCGGCGGAAATAGGCCTCCTCGAAGAGCGCTTGCAGGTCTTCGCGCGACGGCGTGGCGGAGGCGAGCGGCACGCGCAGCAGATGCGTCTGGCCGATGAAGCGCATCTCGACCGAATGGGTCACCCGCAGCTCGGCGATTTCCACCCGTTCGCGGGCGATGGCGGCGCGGCCCTCCTCGGTCTGGCGGGCGAAGATCGCATGCACCTCTCCCATGTCGCAGGCATCGAGCGGCCTGTTCACCGTGGCGACGTAATCGTGGCGCAGATCGGCGACGATGCAGCCCAGAGCGTTGGTGATGCCCGGACGCGCGGGCACCAGCACGCGCGGCACGCCCAGCTCGCGGGCAATGGCGCAGGCATGCAGCGGGCCGGCGCCGCCGAAGGCGAAGAGCGCGAAATCGCGCGGGTCTTCGCCGAGTGAAACAGAGACCATGCGCACCGCATCGGCCATCTTCGCCGTGGCAATGCGCAGCACCGCCGCCGCCGCCTCTGTCGCATCGAGCCCCAGCCGCGCGCCCAGCTTTTCGGCAAAGGCGGCGCGGATCGTCTCCAGCGACACGCCGCCGGCGCCGGTGTTCAGCCGCTCCGGGTTCATCCGTCCCAGCAACATATTGGCATCGGAAATCGTCGGCTCCGTGCCGCCCTTGCCGTAGCAGATCGGCCCCGGCACCGAGCCGGCGCTCTCCGGCCCGACCTGCAACAGCCCCGCCGCATCGACCCGCGCTATGGAGCCGCCGCCGGCACCCACGGTGCGCACATCGACCATGGGCACATGGATCGGCATGGCGTATTCGATCTCGATCTCATGGCTCACCGCCGGGTCGGCGCCCCGGATCATCGCCACATCGGTGGAGGTGCCGCCCATATCGTAGGTCAGCAGGTCCGGGATGCCCGCGCGGCGCCCGGTATAGGCCGCCGCCATCACACCCGAGGCCGGGCCGGACATCACCGTCTTGGCGGCCTCCTCGGCCACCACCCGGGCCGAGACCATGCCGCCATTGCCGTTCATCACCAGAAGGTCGCGCCCGTAACCGCGCTCCGACAGCCGGTCGGCCAGCCGCTCCACATAGCGGCGCAGCAGCGGCTGCACCGAGGCGTTGACCGCCGCCGTCACCCCGCGCTCGTATTCGCGACTCTCGGATATCAGCGCGTGCCCGAGGGTGATATTGCCGTTGGGCCAGATCTCGCGGGCGATCTCGCCGGCGCGGATCTCATGCGCGGGGTTGGCATAGGCGTGCAGGAAATGGATCACCAGCGCCTCGCAGCCCTTTTTCACCAGTGCGGACAGCGCGACGCGCAGGGCGTCTTCGTCGAGCGGCAGATAGACGCTGCCATCGGCCAGCAGCCGCTCGGGGATCTCCAGCCGCAGGTCGCGCGGGATGATCGGACGGAACTGGCCGGTCATGCCATAGGCATGCGGCCGCGTGCGGCGACCGAGCTCCAGCACGTCGCGGAAGCCTCGCGTGGTGATCAGCCCGGTCTTGCAGAGCCGCCGCTCCAGCACCGCGTTGGTGGTGGTGGTGGTGCCGTGCACGATGAGATCCAGCGCGGCGGCATCGACCGAGGCCGCATCCAGCGCCGCCAGCACCCCCGTCGCCTGATTGTCCAGCGTGGTCGGCACCTTGGCGAGTTTCACCGCCGCGGCGCGGCTGTCATAGAACACCAGATCGGTGAAGGTGCCGCCCACGTCGATCCCGGCGAAGGCGCCGGTCAGCTCGTCTGTCATGTTGTCCCCGAGAGGATGGCCGCGCGGATCTTGTCCGGGGTCGCGGGCAGATGGTGGATGCGCGCGCCCGTGGCATGGGCGATGGCGTTCAGCACGGCGGGCGCGGTGGGGATCAGGCAATGCTCGCCCAGCCCCTTGGCGCCGTAAGGCCCGTGCGCGTCGCCGCTCTCGACGAGCAGCGTGTCGATGGGGGGCACGTCGCCGATGGTGGGTATGAGGTAATCGTGCAGGTTCTCGGTGCGGCCCGGCAGGAATTCCTCCATCAGCGCCATGCCGATGCCCTGCGCCACGCCGCCCTCGATCTGGCCCTCGACCAGCAGCGGGTTGATCGCCTTGCCCACGTCATGCGCCGCCACGATGCGCCGCAGCTTGACCGTGCCGAGCGCCAGATCGACCTCCAGTTCGCAGATCTGTGCGGCGGTGCCGAAGACGGCGTAGGGGTCGCCCTGCCCGTTCGGGTCGAGCGGCGTGGTCGGCGGGTCGTAGCTCTCGATAGCCTCCAGCGCATAAGGCGCGCCCGGCGGCAGCTCGACCCGCACGGTGGTGCCTCCGTCGGTGAGCAGGATGCCCTCTTCGGTGAACGCAATCTCGGCGGCGTCCGAGACATTGCCCAGCCGCAGGATCTGTGCCCGGAGCGCCGCGCCGCAAAGCCGGGCGGCGTTGCCGGAGATATAGGTCTGGCGGCTGGCAGAGGTCTTGCCCGCATCGGGCGTGATGTCGGTATCCGGCCCCACCCGCGTCACGGCGGAGACCGGCACGCCCAGGGCCTCGGCAAAGATCTGCGTGATCACGGTGTTGGAGCCCTGCCCGATATCCACCGCGCCCTGATGCAGCATCAGCGTGCCCTTGGGGGTGACGCCCGCGCGGATCGTCGAGGGGTTCGACATCGAGGTGTTGCCGCAGCCGTACCAGCCCGCCGCCACGCCGATGCCGCGCTTGCGGTCCTCGTGGCTGGCGTTGAACGCCGCCACCTCGGCTTGCGCCCTGTCCCAATGCGGTTTCAGCGCGTCGAGACAGGCGTCGATGCCCATGCCGGTCTCGAACACCTGCCCGGTCACGGTCGGATCGCCGTTCGTCAGGCAATTGCGGCGACGGAACTCCAGCCGGTCGAGGCCCAGCCTTTCGGCCAGCATGTCGTAGAGCTGTTCCTGCGCCACCGCCGATTGCGGCACGCCGAAGCCGCGAAAGGCCCCGGCGGGGGAGGTATTGGTATGAATCCCCGCGCTTTTCGCCTGATAGTTCGGCGTCCGGTACGGCCCGCTGGCGTGGATCGGCACGCGGTTCGCCACGGTCGGCCCCCAGCTCGCATAGGCGCCGGTGTTGAACACGCCGTCAAAGCGCGCGCCCACGATACGGCCATCGGCATCCGCGCCGATCTCCATCACCATGTCCGAAGGGTGGCGCTTGGTCGAGGTCGAGATCGACTCGGTGCGGGTGTAGGTGATGCGCGCCGGGCGGTTCAGATGCCAGGCGGCCAGCGCCACATAGGGCTGCGCGGTAAGGTCCAGCTTGGAGCCGAAGCCGCCGCCGACCGCCGTGGGCAGGATGCGCACCGCCTCTGGCGCCAGCCCCATGATCGTCGCGAGGCCGTCGCGGTTCATATAGGGCGCCTGGGTGCAGCAGGAGATCTCGATCCGGTCGCCGACCCGGTGGGCCGAGGCCGCCTCGGGCTCGATATAGCCATGCTCGATAAAGCCGGTGGAGAAGCGGCCCGAGACCACATGCGCGGCGCCCTTCAGCGCGGCATCGGCATCGCCGCGCGCCACATAGCCCCGGCACATGACGTTTTCGGCGCGGCTCTGGTGCAGTTGCGCGGCACTCTCGGCCCCCTCCGGGGTGAGGATCGCGGGCCGTTCCTCCCACACAACCGGAAACGCGGCCATGGCGTCGAGCGCCTCCTGTGTGCCGACCACCGCCGCCACCGCCTCGCCCTTGAATCGCGTCTCGCCCTCGGCAAAGACCGGCTGGTCTTCGAAACCGGGGATGACGCCGAAACGGTTCTCACCGGGGATGTCGGCGGCAGTGAGGATCAGGTCGAGCCCGTTGGCCTCGCGAAACGCCTCCAGTTCACCGAAGCGGAACCCCGCCCGGTGATAGGGCGAGCGGATCACCCGGACCGTCAACGCATCAGCGGGCGCCACATCGTCGCCGAAGCGTTCCTCGCCCGAGAGTTTCGGCCCGCCGTCGAGCCGGGCGATGGGCGCACCGACCCCGCCCTCGGTCAGCGGTTCGGTGCCGGACGCATCCAGCACCGCGGCAACGATCTTGCGATACCCCGTGCAGCGGCAGAGCACGCCGCCAAGCGCATCCGCGACGCTCTCCTCGCTTAGCGCCGTGCCCGAGCGCAGCAGCGCCACCGCCGAAACCATCATGCCCGGCGTGCAGATGCCGCATTGCGCCGCCTGATGACGCTGAAAGCTGCGCACGAGACGGCGCGCATGCGGATCCTCCGCCGCGAGCCCGGATTGCGTTTCCACGATATGGCCCTGCACCTGCCCGGCGGCCATCAGGCAGGCACAGACCGGCGCGCCGTCAACCAGAACCGTGCAGGCGCCGCAATCACCGGCGTTGCAACCGATCTTGACATCCTTCGCCCCGGCCACCTCGCGCAGCACTTCCGAGAGCCGGGCCGTGCTGTCTGCGGGCACGGTGATCTCGGCGCCGTTGAGGGTGAAGCCGATATGACCCTGCGGCGCATCAAGCGACATGAGCGGCCTCCTGTTCCATGGCGGTGGTAATGGCGCGCGCGACGAGCGTGCGCACGGCGTCGTCACGATACGCCGCAGGCGCCCGGACATCGCCGATGGGAGCCAGCTCCGGGAATGGGTAGTCACGCAGGATCTCAGAGAGTTCCGCCACGCTCTTGCCACGAAGGCCCGCCTCCAGATCGGGCAGTCGTCGCGCCACCGGCGCGCAGGCACCCACGGCAATGCGGGCGCGGGCGATGCGGCCCGCCTCAACCTCGATCACCGCCGCGACCATGGCGATGGAGATCACCAGATATTTCCGCGCCCCGAGCTTGAGAAATGCACCGCAACCTTTTGCGCCTGGTATATAAATCTCCGTCAGGATTTCCCCCGGCACGAGCAGAGTTGCGCGCGGGCCGGTGATGAATTCGGCAAGCGGCAGGCGCCGTGTGCCCGCCGCAGAGGCCAGCCCGACCTCGGCATCGAGCGCCAGCAGCGCCGGCACCCCATCCGCCGCCGGAGAGGCGTTGCAGAGATTGCCCGCCACCGTGCCCGCGTTCTGGATCTGCACCGATCCGACCTCGCGCGCGGCGGCTTTCAGCCCGTCGAAAAGCGGCGGCAGATCGGCGCGCAGCAACGCGCTCCACGTGGTCGCCCCGCCGATGCGCCAGCCCTCCGCCTCGCGCGTCATCCCGCGCAGCTCCGCCACCCCGGTCAGGTCGACCAGCTCGGCCGGCGGCACCCCGTCGCGCAGCGCCGGATAGAGATCCGTCCCCCCGCCCAGCGCCTGCGCGCCGCCCCTGCCCATCAGCGCCAGAGCGGCGTCGAGCGTGTCGGGTCGGTGCAGGGGCATGGCGTCTCTCCTGAGGTCGCTGGCTCTGATGATTTCATTCGCACACAAACGAAGATGCAGGCAGCCTAGGGCGGCTTTGCGATTTCTGTCAATCCGCATCCGGGGGCTGCCAGACCACACGTAACGGATTGCTGAAAAACTCATCACAGGTCTCGATACACCCCATCTGCCATATCGCGCCGCTTGACAGAAGAGCGGATGACATGCGTTCGTATACAAACGAACTTGCCGCAGATCAGCCAGCAGCCGGAGCCCGCGACTTGAGCACACCGACGTCCCCCGCGAAACGCAGCCCCTCGGACCGCCCCGACAAGATCCGCTGCGATGCCTGCCCGGTGATGTGCTATATCGCCGAGGGCCGCGCCGGCGCCTGCGACCGCTACGCCAACGAGGGCGGCGAACTGGTGCGGCTCGACCCGCTGACCATTCTGGAAAACCGCGAGGACGTGGCGCTGGTGCCCTTTCTCGACCGCGAATGGGACGGCGATATCGTTTCGGGCGACGAGGCCTTCATCACTGCCGTGGGCTCCGGCACGACCTATCCCGATTACAAGCCCGCGCCGTTCATCGTCGCCTCCAAAGCGGCGGATGCCGACATGA
The DNA here is from genome assembly GCF_017311415.1 of Salipiger abyssi. Lineage (GTDB taxonomy): Bacteria > Pseudomonadota > Alphaproteobacteria > Rhodobacterales > Rhodobacteraceae > Salipiger > Salipiger abyssi_A. Next base: position 17,232 of record NZ_JAEKIS010000006.1, read on the forward strand.
TCACCGTGGTGACCGAGGGGATCTTTTCCTATTGCGGCGCCAAGGTGAAGATCGACACCGACCGGCATCTGGGCAGCGAATGCGCCTGGGTGCGCGCCGGGGACGAGGTGATCGGCCATGTCACCACCTCGGAATATGGCTCGCAAATGCTCAGCCTCGGCGGGGTCAACCACCTGACCGGCGGCTCCAAGAAGGAGGGCCGCGCGACCTGCTCGGCCCTGCTGGCGCTGTGCAATGGCGAGAGTGTCGCGCTCAGCATCGACAATGGCGCCGAGCTGGAGATCGCCGCCGGACAGGCGCCGGTAGTCAATGGCCAGCGCGAGGAGCGTATGCGCGTCGGCTGCGGCTCGGCCACGGTGGGCATGTTCGCGGCGCAGTGGCAGGGGCTGGTGGACGAGGTTGTCGTGGTCGACGACCATATCACCGGCGTGATGTCCGAGCATCAGGCGGGCAAGGTCATCGGCTGGCCCGCCACGGGGATCAAGATCAACGGGCGGCGCTCGACGCCGGGGCGCTATTTCCAGGTGGCCGAGCCCGGCACCGGCTGGGGCGGCACCGATCTCTCCGATCCGCTGGAGATTCTCGGCGCGTGGAAACCCGGCATCGCCTGGCCCGGACTGTCGCTGCTCATGGTCTCGACCACCGGCGAACACGCCGCCTATTTCGAGCTGAACGAGGATCTCGTGCCGGTCGAGAAAGAGATGCCCGAGCGGCTGCTGCCCTCGGTCCGGCGGATCGAGGAGAATTGCGAGCCTTCGCTCGCCTCGGTGCTGTTCATGGCCGGCGCTGGCGGCTCGCTGCGCTCGGGCGTGACCGAGAACCCGGTGAGCCTGACGCGCTCTGTGCAGTCGCGGCTGACCCGGGTGACCTGCGGCGGCGCGCCGGTGATGATGTGGCCGGGCGGCGGCATCACCTTCATGTCGGACGTGACGCAGATGCCGAAGAACGCCTTTGGCTACGTACCGACCCCGGCGCTTGTGGCGCCCATCGAGTTCACCATGCGGCGCGAGGATTATCAGGCGCTTGGCGGGCATATGGATTATGTGATGCCGCTGGAGGAGGCGCTGAAAGGCGTCACCGGGCGGCAGAGCGATCACCGGCTCTCGGGCCGCCGCGCCGAGACTCGCAAATCCGGCAGCCCCTGGCCTGTCAGCCGGGAGCCCGCGAAATGAGCTTTCGCGAGGCGCCCATCGTGCAGATGGCCCGCGACGGGCGGATGCGGCTGACCCACGGCCCCATCGACCTGATCGTGACGGCGGAGGGCCCGGAAAGCGCGGCCAAAGCCGCCCTGCGGCGCGCGCATGAGGTCTTTGAGCCGGTGCTCCACGATCTCTGCGCCGAGCTGCCCCGGCTGCGCGCGGCACATGGTCCCGCGCCGCGCGGTGCCGTGGCGCTACGGATGCAGAGCGCGACCGATCTCTTTGCGCCCGCCTTCGTGACACCGATGGCGGCCGTGGCGGGATCGGTGGCCGATCATATCCTGGCGGCGATGCTGGTGCCCGGCCACGGGCTCGCCCGCGCGCATGTGAACAATGGTGGCGATATCGCGCTCTGGACGAGCGCCGCGCCGCTGCGGCTGGCGATCTGCGAAGACCCGCAGAGCCGCGCGCCCGGCGCCCGCGCCAGTATCGCCGCCGGCGATGGCATCGGCGGCGTGGCGACCAGCGGCTGGCGCGGGCGCTCGCACTCGCTGGGCATCGCCGATGCGGTCACCGTGCTGGCGCGCGACGCGGCGCGGGCCGATGCCGCCGCCACGCTGATCGCCAACGCGGTGGACCTGCCCGGCCATCCCGCCATCGCCCGCCAGCCCGCAAGCGCCCTCGCCCCCGACAGCGATCTGGGCGACCGGCCTGTGACCACCGGCGTGGGCGCGCTCACCGCCCGCGAGGCGCGGCGCGCGCTGGACGCGGGCCGCGTGCTGGCCGAAGACTATATCCGCCGGGGCCTGATCCGCGCCGCCTGCCTTGCGCTGGCGGGCGAGCGGACGGCCCTCGGCACCGCCATTGCCAAGGAGGAGCCCGCCCATGCCTGAGGTCAAGATCCGCAAGACGCTGGTCCAGGTCGAAACCGTCTTTCACGAGGGCGGCCCTGCCCCCGAAACGCCGCAAAAACGCGCCGCCGCGCTGGCGGTGATCGAGAACCCTTATGCCGGGCGCTATGTGGACGACATCGCCCCCTTCATGAAAGATCTCGAACCGCTGGGGGCGCAGATGGCGCAACAGCTCATCGACGCGCTCGGCGGCGATGCGGCGGCGGTCGAGGGCTATGGCAAGGGCGCCATTGTCGGCGTGAACGGCGAGGTCGAACATGGCGCGCTCTGGCATGTGCCGGGCGGCTACGCGATGCGCGACGCCATCGAGAAGAGCAAGGCCATCGTGCCCTCGGCCAAGAAGGTCGGCGCGGCGGGCACGCGGCTCGACGTGCCGGTGACCCATACCAACGCCTCTTACGTGCGCTCGCATTACGATGCGGTGGAGGTCGGCATTCCCGACGCGCCGCGCCCGGACGAGATCGTGCTGGTGCTGGTGATGACCACCGGCGGGCGCATCCACGCCCGCATGGGTGGTCTGACGAAAGAAGACGTCAAGGGCGAGGACGGGTTGCGGTGAAGCTGCGCAAGATCATCACGCAGGTCGAGGAGACCCGCTCGGAGATGGGCCGGGCGGTCACGCCGCCCGCCCGCCGGGCGCTCGCGGCGGCGGTGATCGAGAACCCGTTCGCCGGGCGCTACGAGGACGACCTGTCGGAGCTGATCGAGACCGGCGCCGCGCTGGGAGATCTGCTGGGCCGCGAGGCGCTGGCGGCGCTCGGCTGCGGCGCGCAGGCGGTCGAGGGCTATGGCAAGGCCGCGCTGGTGGGCGAGCTGGGCGAACTGGAACACGCCGCCGCCCTGCTGCACCCCAGGCTCGGCGCGCCGCTGCGCGCGGTGATCGGCGGCGGCAAGGCGCTGGTGCCCTCCTCCAAGGCCATCGGGCGCGCGGGCGAGTTCCTGGACATTCCGCTGGGCCACAAGGATGCCGCCTATGTGCGCAGCCATTTCGACGGCATGCGCCTGCGCATCGCCGACGCCCCGCGCCCGCGCGAGATCGTCGTGGCGGTGACGTTGCAGCAGACCGGTCGACCACTGTCCCGCGTCGGCGGCTTGCAACATGACGAGGTGACGGGCGAGGATGGGCTGCGATGACCCGGACCGCGCCCCATAGCGCTCCGCGACAGGCCGGAGGGGCGCCTTCGGGTCCGGCCCGTCTTGCCTGTCCGGTAACAATCCCCCAATCTCGGGCCGTGAGACCGTTCCCGGCCCGCATCGCCGCCCGCCCGGCGGCGATTGCAGATCCAGACACCCGGCACAAAGACCGGATCACATCGGGGGCCGGAAAGACCCCCAGCCAACAGGAGATTGAACCGCGATGAACCTGATGAGACGCACCGTGCTGGCCACGGCCGCCGCCCTTGCCCTGACCCCTGCCACAGCTTTTGCGCAGGAGACGATCAAGGTCGGCGAGATCAACCATTACAAGCGCCTCGCCGCCTTTGCCGAGCCCTACAGGAAGGGCATCGAACTGGCGCTGAGCGAGATCAACGCCGATGGCGGCGTGCTGGGCAAGGATCTGGAATTCATCTTCCGCGACGATCAGGGCGACCCGGCCGAGGCGGTGAAGATCGCCGAAGAGCTGATGACCCGCGACGGCGCGGTGATGTTCACCGGCTCGATCCTGTCGAATGTCGGGCTGGCGCTGTCGAGCTTCGCCAACGAGAAGAAATATCTCTACCTCGCCTCCGAGCCGCTGGCCGACACGTTGGTGTGGAAATCCGGCAACCCCTACACCTTCCGCCTGCGGGTCTCGACCTGGGTGCAGGCCGCCATGCTGGCCGAGGAGGCCGCCAAGACCGACGCAATCAAATACGCCACCATCGCGCCGAACTACGCCTATGGCACCGATGCGGTCGAGGCCTTCAAGACCAACCTCAAGATGCTGAAGCCCGAGGTGGAATTCGTCGCAGAGCAATGGCCGGCGCTGTTCAAGATCGACGCCGGCGCCGAGGTGCAGGCCATCGAACGCGCCAAGCCCGATGCGATCTATAACGTCACCTTCGGCACCGACCTCGCCAAATTCGTGCGTCAGGGCACCGACCGGGGCCTCTTTGACGGGCGCCCCGTCTATGGGCTGCTGACCGGCGAGCCGGAATATCTCGAACCGCTGGAGGACGAGGCGCCCGAAGGCTGGTTCGTCACCGGCTTCCCCTGGTACGGGTTCGAGGACGGCACGCCGGGCAAGACCTTTGTCGATGCCTATGAGGCGTTTACCGGCGAGACGCCCAAGATCGGCTCGCTGGTGGGCTACATGACGGCGCAGAGCATCGCCGCCGCCATCACCAAGGCTGGCGCCACTGATACCGAGGCGCTGCGGATGGCCTTCGAAGGGCTTGAGGTCGAGAACACGCCCATCGGCACGCTGCATTACCGCGAGATCGACAACCAGTCGACACTGGGCGCCTGGACCGGCACCACGGCGGTGGAGGACGGCAAGGGCGTGATGGTCGACTGGACCTATAACGACCCCGCGCCCTACATGCCCTCCGACGAGGAGATCCTGGAGATGCGCCCGGCGGACTAAGCCCGGCACAGCCATGAGGCCCCGGACCACGTCCGGGGCGGGTTGGGACGGCTCTAGCCGATGCCCCCCGCCCCGGGCCTGACCCGGGGCCTCCACCGGAGCCGCCCGCGCGGCGGCCCCGCAAGCCTCTCTCCCGATACCAGCCAGAGGACCGTCATGGCCTTCTTCTTCGCCCAGTTCCTCACCGGGCTCGCCAATGCCGCCGCGCTGTTCCTCGTGGCCTCCGGCCTGTCGCTGATCTTCGGCGTCACCCGGATCGTGAATTTTGCGCATGGCTCTTTCTACATGCTCGGCGCCTTCATCGGCGTCGTCCTGATGGATCTGCTGCCCGGCCATGTCGGGTTCTGGGGCGCCATCCTGCTCACCGGGCTTGCGGTGGGGCTCATCGGCGCCCTGGTCGAGATGGTGGTGCTGCGCCCGATCTACCGCGCGCCGGAGCTGTTCCAGCTTGTCGCCACCTTCGGGGTGATCCTCGTCATCCAGGATCTGGCGCTGATGATCTGGGGCGCCGAAGACCGGCTCGGCCCGCGCGCCCCCGGCCTGCGCGGCGTCTGGCGGATCTTTGGCGAGCCGGTGCCGAAATACGATATCGTGCTGATCGCCATCACCCCGGTCATCCTCTTCGCGCTCTGGTATCTCATCGCCCGCACAAGGCTCGGCGTGCTGGTGCGCGCCGCCACGCAGGACCGCGAGATGGTCGGCGCGCTCGGCGTCAACCAAGCCTGGCTCTTCACCGGGGTCTTTGCGCTCGGCTCGGCGCTGGCCGGGCTTGGCGGCGCGCTGCAACTGCCCAAGGGCGGCGCCGATCTGCTGATGGATTTCAATATCATCGGCGCGGTCTTTGTCGTGGTCGTCATCGGCGGCATGGGCTCCCTGCCCGGCGCCTTCATCGCCTCGGTGCTGATCTCGGTGCTGAACGTCTTTGGTGTCACCTACCTGCCGCAATCGACGCTGGTGCTGATGTATGTGGTCATGGCGGTGGTGCTGATCGTGCGCCCCTACGGCCTTCTGGGCCGCGAGGAGGTGGCCGGAGAACATGGTCAGGTCGGCGCGCCGGAAACCCCGATCCGCCCCTATGGCCCCAAGGGCATGGCACTGGTCGCCGTCCTGCTCGCCCTGCTGGCGCTGCTGCCGGTCTTTGCCGAGCCCTTCGTGCTGACGCTGGTGGTCGATATGGTGGTCTTTGCGCTTTTCGCCGCCAGCCTGCATTTCATCCTCGGCTCCGGCGGGCTGGTCAGCTTTGGCCATGCGGCGTTTTTCGGCGGCGGCGCCTATGCGGCGGCGCTGCTGGTCTATCACACCGGCACGCCGATGGAGCTCGCCTTTCTCTTCGCGCCGCTCGCCGCCGGGCTGCTGGCGCTGGGGATCGGCTGGTTCTGCATCCGCCTCACCGGCGTCTATTTCGCCATGCTGACGCTGGCCTTTTCGCAGCTTGTCTGGAGCCTCGCCTTCCAGTGGCGCTCGGTCACCCGTGGCGATGACGGGCTGGTCAATATCTGGCCCGCCGAGTGGCTCTCGGGCGACATAACCTACTACTATTTCGCGCTGGCCTTCGGCATCGGCGGCATCCTCGTCCTGCGCCATGTCATCCACGCGCCCTTCGGCTATGCGCTGCGCGCCGGGCGCGACAGCCCGCGCCAGGCCGAAGCCACCGGCATCGACGTCAAGCGCGTGCAATTCGCGGCCTTCGCGCTGGCCGGCGCCATGGCGGGACTTGCGGGCGGGATCTTCGTCTTTTCCAAGGGCTCGGTCTTTCCGACGGAGCTGGAGATCGCCAAGAGCTTCGATGCGCTGATCGTGGTGTTTCTCGGCGGGGTGAAGACGCTGGCGGGGGGCGTCGTGGGCGCCGGCTTCATGACCGTGGTCGAGGACTGGCTGGTGCGGCTGGAATACTGGCGGCTGCTGCTGGGGCTGGTGATCATCGCGGTGGTGATCCTGATGCCCGAGGGCATCGTCGGCACCCTGCGCACGCTCTGGCGGCGCATCCGCCACAGCGATGAGGAGGCGGTCTGATGTCCGAGATCCTGCGTGTCGAAAACCTCAGGAAGAGCTATGACGGCTTTCTCGCTGTCAATGGCGTCTCCTTCGCGGTGGCCAAGGGCGAGCTGAAGGCGCTGATCGGCCCCAACGGGGCGGGCAAGTCCACCTGCTTCAACATGCTCATGGGGCAGCTCAAACCCAGTGCCGGAGAGGTTTATCTCGATGGCCAGCGCATCACCGGCAAGCGCCCGCGCGAGATCTGGCGGCGCGGCGTCGGGCGTACCTTCCAGATCACCGGCACCTATCAGTCGATGAGCGTGATCGAGAATGTGCAGATGGCGCTGATGAGCCACCACAAACGGATCTTTTCCATCGCGCCGCGCGCCTGGAAGCTCTACCGCGATGAGGCCATGGGCTTTCTCGACACCGTGTCGATGGCGGATCAGGCCGACCGGCCCTGTTCGGTGCTGGCCTATGGCGATCTCAAGCGGCTGGAGCTGGCGATTGCGCTCTGCCACCGCCCGCGCCTCTTGCTGATGGACGAGCCCACGGCGGGCATGGCGCCCTCGGCGCGGATCGAACTCATGCAGCTGGTGGCCGATATCGTGCGGGATCAGGGCGTTTCGGTGCTCTTTACCGAGCATGACATGGACGTGGTCTTTGCCCATGCCCATCACATCATGGTGCTGAACCGGGGCGAGCTGATCGCGGACGGCTCTGCGACCGAGGTGCGCAACAACCCGCAGGTGCAAGAGGTCTATCTGGGCGGCGGCACGCTCTTCAAGGAGGACGCAAATGCTTAGCGTCGAGCGCATCCACAGCTATTACGGCAAGGCGCATATCCTCAACGATCTCAGCTTCGAGGTGCGGCGCGGCGAGGTGGTGGCGCTTTTGGGCCGCAACGGCGCGGGCAAATCCACCACGATGAAATCGGTGATGCAGCTTTTGCGCCCGCGTCAGGGACAGGTGACGTTTCAGGGCCGCGATCTGGTGGGCGAGCCCGCCTTCCGCGTCGCCAAATGCGGCATCGGTTACGTGCCCGAGGACCGGCGCATCTTCACCGATCTCACGGTGCTGGAAAACCTGGAGGTCGGCCGCCAGCCCCGCCGCGAGGACGCGCCGTTCTGGACCCAGGAACAGCTTTTCGAGATCTTCCCCAACCTCTACGAGCGACGCGCCAACCGGGGCAAGCACATGTCGGGCGGCGAGCAGCAGATGCTGACCATCGCGCGCACGCTGATGGGCAACCCGGCGCTGCTGCTGCTCGACGAGCCTTCGGAGGGCATCGCGCCGGTGATCGTCGAGCAGATGGCCGAGACCATCAAGACGCTGAAGGAAGAGGGGCTGACGGTGATGATCTCCGAACAGAACCTGCATTTCGCCCGCGCCGTGGCGGATCGCGCGATCATCATCGAGGGCGGGGAGAAGAAGTTCGACGGCAGCTTCGCCGAGCTTGAGGCGCATCCGGAGATCCGCGATGCCTATCTGTCGGTCTGAGGCTTTGCCGCTAACAGCGTCATGCGGGATTGCCCTTGCGTCACTTCCCCGCTAGGGCAGTGCGCCAGAGAGGAGACACGCGCCCTTGGACGATTTTCGCAAAGCCCGCACCAGCGCCGAACACGGCTATCTGCTGGACGAACAGATCGGATTTCTCTTGCGCAAGGCCTATCAGCGCAACTCCACCATCTTTGCCGAGACGGTGCCGGGCAAGCTGACGCCAACGCAGTTCTCGGTGATGCACCGGCTGGCCGAGGACGGGCCGATGTCGCAGAACCGGCTGGGCCGCTCGGTCGCGATGGACGGGGCGACGACGAAAGGCGTGGTCGACCGGCTGATCGCGCGTGGGCTGCTCAGCACCGCCCCCGACCCCGACGACCGGCGGCGGCATCTGGTGTCGCTGACGGCAGAAGGCGTGGCGCTGATCGACGAGGCGGTGGAGGCGGCCATCGAGGTCAGCGCCGAGACGTTGGCGCCACTGCGCGAACGTGAGCGGGAGACGCTGCTGCGGCTGTTGAAGAAGCTCGGGTAACGGCGTCCGCTTGCGCGTGACGAGGCCGGTGCGGTGGGCAGATTGCCCACCCTGCAACTCCGCCCGTAGGGTGGGCAATCTGCCCACCGCACCGCAACGATCGTGCGGTCCCTCTCACCCCAGAAACCCCATCACCTCCGCGCTGCTCACCACATGGCAGTAGATCATGTTGATGATCCGCAGCTCCGCCTCGTGCAGCTCGCGCGTGGCCGCCGCGCAGCAATCCTCCACGACCACCACGCCGAAACTCTCATCGGCCAGCGACCGCACCGAAGACGAAATACACTGATCGGTGAAGATCCCCGCCACGATCACGTCGCGAATGCCCATATTGTGCAGGATCATCCGCAGGTTGGTGCCGGTCAGCGCCGAATCCGTGGTCTTGGTCACCACGATCTCGTCCCCCGCCGGGCCGACCGCGTCGACGATCTGGCTGTCGGGGCGATCCTTGGGCAGCAGCAGATAGTTGAATCCGGGCTTTTTCTGCGACAGCGAGCGGTCGCGCCCGTCCTCCTTGAGACAGGCGATGCGGGCATGGATGACCTCGATCCCGTTCGCCCGCGCCCAGGATTGAAGCGCGCTCGTGTTGGGGATCACCACCTCGCGCATGCGGGTGAAAAACGGCGCCCAGCGCGCGGCCTCCGCCGGGTCGTCGGGCAGCTCCAGATAGGTGTTCTGGATGTCGATCACCAGAAGCGCCGTCTTCGCCGCCTCCAACACGATATCCTCGGGCTCGGCGGCGGTCTCGTAATAGAACGAGCGCCAGGCGGTTTTCCAGCTCATGGGAATCCTTTCACAACCCGCCCCGGACGCCGATCCGGGGCCTCGGCAATCCCCCGGGCAGGAGGCACGGGGCACGCTCAGATTTCCTCAATCGCCTCTAGGCTCTCCGGCAGGATCTGCCCGCCATCCACGACGATCTGCTGGCCGGTGATGTAACCCGCCTCGTCGCTGGCAAAGAACAGCGCCGCGTTGCCGATATCCTCCACCGCGCCCAGCCGTTTCAGCGGAATCGAGGCGGCCATGGTCCTGAGATAATCCTCGCCCAGATCCTGGAGCCCCTCGGTATAGATATTGCCCGGCATCACCGCGTTGATCGTGGTGCCATAGCGCGCCAGCTCCATCGCGGCGGTCTTGAGAAAGCCGAGCTGGCCGGATTTCGACGCGCCGTAATGCGCCCAGCCCGGAAAGCCCGTCACCGGCCCGGTGATCGACGAGGTCAGCACCACCCGGCCCTTGCCGGCCTTTTCGAAATACGGGATGCAGGCCTTCACGCAGAGAAAGCTGCTCTTGAGATTGGTGGACAGGACGTTGTCCCACTCCTCCGGGTCCATATCCACCAGCTTCACCTGCGGAAAGATCCCGGCATTGGCGCAGAGGATATCGACCCCGCCGAACGCCTCCGCCGTGGCCGCCACCATCGCCTGCACGCTGTTCCAGTCCGCCACGTCGCAGGGCGTGTAGGCCGCCGTGCCGCCCGCCGCCGCGATCTCGGCCACCGTGGCCTCGGCCGCAGCCTGCCCGCGCGCCGCGATCATCACCTTGGCGCCCTGCCGGGCAAAGACCGTGGCGATGCCCTTGCCGATCCCCTTTGACCCGCCGGTCACGATCACCGATTTTCCCTCAATGGATGTCAGCATATCCGTGCTCCCTGTTCGAGGTTCCCGCGCCTGCCGCGCATCCGCCAGCGGCGCGGGCGTTTTTTGCGCATCTAAAGCGGATGATTTGCACGAATGTGGAGGTGAGCAAGCAAAATGTTGCAAGACACAAATTCTCTAGTTACCCCGATGGGAGGATGCGGAAGAAAAGGGCAGGCAGATGTCGGGACTGTATGAGGACGGCTTTGTCGAGCGCCTGCGGCGCGGCGCCGAAGCGCTCGCGCCGGAATGGGGGCTTGGCCCTGACACGACGATCCGGCTGCTGACGCTGTCGGAGAACGCCACCTTCCTTGCCGAGGATCCCGCCCGCGACGCGCCGCTGATCCTGCGCGTGCACCGCCCCGAGTATCACAGCCGCGCCGAGATCGAGTCCGAGCTGGCCTGGATCTCGGCCCTGCGCGAGAGCGGCACGGTGCTGACGCCCGAGCCGCTGCGCCTGCGCGACAGCGGCCATATCGCCAGTTTCGAGGAGAGCGGCCAGACCCGCCATGTGGTGGGCTTCACCTTCATGCCCGGGCGCGAGCCCGATGCGGATGCCAGTCTCGTGCCCGGGTTCGAGACGCTGGGCGCGATCTCCGCCCGGCTGCACGGGCACAGCCGCGACTGGACACCGCCCGGGCATTTCCTGCGCAAGACCTGGAATTTCGAGACCGCCTTTGGCACCGCCCCGCTCTGGGGCGACTGGCGCGCGGCGTTGGGGCTGACGGTGGCGCAGCGCGCGCTGCTGGAGCGACTCTGCGACGTGCTGGAGCAGAAACTCGCCGCCTACGGTGCCGGGCCGGAGCGCTTCGGGCTGGTGCATGCGGATCTGCGGCTCGCCAACCTGCTCGCCGATGGCGACAATCTTGCGGTGATCGACTTCGACGATTGCGGGTTTTCCTGGTTCATCTACGATTTCGCCGCGGCGATATCCTTTCTCGAAACCGACCCGATCGTGCCGGCGCTGCAAGAGGCCTGGGTGCGCGGCTACCGCTCGGTCGCGCCGCTCTCCGACGAGGATGTGGCGATGATCCCAACCTTCATCATGTTCCGCCGCCTGCTGCTCACCGCCTGGATCGCCAGCCATGCAGAGACCGAAACCGCCGCCATGGCCGGGCACGCCGCCTATACCAAGGGCACGGTGGCGCTGGCCGAGGCTTATCTGGCGGAGCAGGAGAGATGAGCGAACCGCGCCGGATTCTCGAGATGAACGCCTTCGACAACCGTCAGGGCGGTGCCGGACCGGTGGCGCGGCGGCTCGGCAATCTCGGCGCGGCCTCGGTGCTTTTCTATCGCGCCCCCATCGAGATGGTGTCGGCACAGGGCGCCTGGATGGTGGCGGCGGACGGCACCCGCTATCTGGATTTCTACAACAACGTGCCCTCGGTCGGTCACTCCCACCCGGAGGTGGTCGATGCGGTGTCGCGGCAGATCGCGACGCTCAACACCAATACCCGCTATCTGGTGGCCGGGGTCGACACCTATCTCGAAGCGCTGAAGGCGCGGCTGCCTTCGGCGCTGTCGAACGTGGTGCTGACCTGCTCGGGCAGCGAGGCCAACGATCTCGCGATGCGGGTGGCGCGGCGGGCGAGTGGCGCCGGCGGGTTCATCGTCACCGAGACCGCCTATCACGGCAACACCGCGCTGGTGACCGAAGCCTCGCCCTCGGCGCTGAAACGCACCGCCCCGCCGGCGCATGTGGTCACCGTCCCGGCGCCGGGCGCGGCCGCCTATGGCGACGACATCGCCGGCGGCTTCGCCCGCGCCGTGCGCGCCGCCATGGCCGAGCTCGACGCGCACGGCATCGGCACGGCGGCGCTTCTGGCGGATTCGATCTTTTCCTCCGACGGCATCTTTGCCGACCCTCCAGGCTTTCTGCGCCCCGCCGTCGAGGCGGTGCAGGCGGCGGGCGCGCTCTATATCGCCGACGAGGTGCAGCCCGGTTTCGCCCGCACCGGCAGCGCCTTCTGGGGGTACGCGCGCCACGGCGTGACCCCCGACATCGTCACCATGGGCAAACCCATGGGCAACGGCTTTCCCATGGCCGGCATGGCGGCGCGGCCCGAACGTCTCGCCGCCTTTTGCGACGACACCGGCTATTTCAACACTTTCGGCGGCAATCCCGTGGCCTGCGCCGCCGGGCTGGCGGTGTTGCGGGTGATCGAGGAGGAAGGGCTTCAGGAAAACGCGCAGCGTGTCGGCGCGCGGCTGAAATCCGATCTCGAAGAGATCGCGGCGCGCGCTCCGAGAGTGGCAGCGGTGCGCGGCGCGGGGCTGTTTCTCGGCGTCGATCTCTGCGCGCCCGACGCGCCCGGCACGCCCGATGCGGATTTCACCGTGCAGGTCATCGACGCGATGCGCGATGCGGGCGTGCTGATCGGCGCCGCCGGGCGCCATGGCGCGACGCTGAAGCTGCGCCCGCCGCTCTGTCTCAGCCAGCCGGAGGCCGACCGCTTCGCCGAGGCTTTCGCCGGCGCGGTCCTGCCCTGAGCCCGCTCAGCCCCGCGCCAGCCGCAGATCCACGCCGCCCGTCTTCAGCGCGCGCTGCAACGGCCCCTGCGGACGTGCATCGCTGACCAGAACGTCAATCTCGCCCCAGTCGGCGTAACGCGCCGTGGCCATGCGGTCGAATTTCGAATGATCCGCCAGCACCATGTGCCGCGCGCTCTGCCGCAGCATCGTGGCATAGACATCGCCCGCCTCCATCAGCGCATCCGACGGGCCCAGCGGCGAGATCGCGCTGGCGCCGGTCACCGACCAGTCGGCGGAGTAATCCGAGAGGAAGCGCACGGTCTGCGCGCCGTGCAGCGCCCCCTCGCCCGGGTGATAAACCCCCGGCGCCATCACCACCTGGATCGTGGGGTTCATCGCCAGCGCCGCCGCCACGCTGACCGAATGCGCAATCACCGTGAGATCGCCCATCTCGAAGGCGATGCGCTTGGCGAGCTGCGTCGTGGTGGCGCCCGAGCCCAACATGAGCACCCGCGCGCCGCTCAGCAGCGGCGCCGCCGCCCGCCCAATCGCGGCGCGCTCCTCCACCAGCTCGGTATGGCGCTGCGAGAGCGTCGGCTCCGCCGGCTGACGCAGCATGGCACCGCCATAAGTCCGGCTGATGAGCCCCTGCGCCGCCAGTTCCTCGAGATCCCGGCGGATGGTTTCGGTGGTCACCTCCAAAAGGTCCGACAGCCGCCCGACACGCAGGGTCGGGTTGATCGACAGCTGATCGAGGATCGCCTTCTGGCGTTTGTCCTTCTTGCGCGACATGCCCTGCCCTGTTCCGGAGACAGCGCGCCGCCGCGCGCCTCTGCCGCAGGACTCAAGCAGAGCCCGGCGGTGCGTTCAAGCCCCGGGCGCGCCCCACGCAAAGCTCAGAACAGCGCCTGCACCAGCGCCAGCGCGACAAAGGGCAGCGACAGGCCCGCAGCCAGCAACAGCGCTGCGGCGGCGGTGGGTTTCGGACGGGGTGCCACGGCGGCGATCGAACGGGGCGCCGCACGGCGCTTGGAGGGAATCTGTGCCATGGCTGGAATTAACCACGGATTTACTTTCCAGTTCCTTAATCCAGATCATGGAATCGCTTCGCCTGCCGCTGCCGCAATCGCCCGAATACGCCCGCACCCTGGGCTCGCTCGGCATCGCCCTGCGCAGCGGCTCGGAAACCGGGCTGGCCTGGCAGATCCAGTCGCGCCGCCTGCCGGTGCTGGGCCCGGTCGATCTGCTGTCGCGCGGCCCGGTGGCGCGCGATCCCGCCGATCTTTACCCGGCTCTTGCGCGCTGCCGCCGCCCCGGCGTGCCGCTGTTGCTCAATGCCGACGGCATCGGCGCGGAGGCGCTGCGCGCAGGCGGATTCTGGCCGCTGATGACCCCGGCGACGCTGGCGCTGCTGCCGCTCGGGCCCGAGGACACGATGCGCGCGGCGATGCATCAGAAATGGCGCAACACCCTCAACCGCTCCGCGCGACAGGGGCTGACGCTCTCCCGCCAGTCCCTTTCGGGCACCCATTGGCTGCTGGAAGCCGAAGCGCGCCAGGCAAGCGCCCGCCGCTACCGCGCCCTGCCCCCCGGGCTCATTGCCGCCTTCGCCCGCGCCAATCCCGGCAAGGCGCTGATCTGGGAGGCGCGCCATCGAGGCAGCCCGGTCGCCGCCATCGCGGTGCTGCGCCATGGCCGCATGGCGAGCTGGCAGATCGGCGTCACGCTGGACGAAGGCCGCCGGCGCGGCGCCATGAATGCCCTGCTCTGGGAGGCGATGCGCTGGCTTGCCGGCCATGGCCACGACCAGCTCGATCTCGGCATGCTGAATTCCGACGACGCCCCCGGCCTCACCCGGTTCAAGCTGCGCAGCGGCGCCTCTGCGCACCGGCTGGGCGGCACCTGGCTGCATATGGGCGCGCTGGCGCCCCTCGCCCGCCATCTGCCCGCAGGCCTCGCCGCCTGAGCGCGCCAGGCCCTTCCATTGGCCCAAAATATCCCGGGTGGTGAATTGGCCCCCTCGGGGGCCAAGAGGAGGGCAGCGCCCTCCTCCAACGGCGCCCGGCCGCCACAGGCGGCGGGGCGCAATCCCTGCGCGCGCCCGGCACGGGCGCGCCCCGCTCAGTCGGTCGCCTTGACCGAGACCATCACGTCGGGCGCTCCGACCACGGCGCCATTGCGGCCGGTGCCGCGCTTGATCGCGTCGATCACATCCATGCCCGAGGTCACCTCGCCGACGACGGTATATTGCCCGTTCAGATGCGGCGCCGGGGCGAACATGATAAAGAACTGCGAATTCGCCGAATTCGGGTTCTGCGAGCGCGCCATGCCCACCGCGCCCCGGGTGAAGGGGCGGTCGGAGAACTCCGCCGGGAGGTCCGGCATGTCCGAGCCACCGGTGCCCGCCAGCCGCATGTCGCCGCCGCGCTTGCCGTATTGCACGTCGCCGGTCTGCGCCATGAAGCCCTCGATCACGCGGTGGAACACCACCCCGTCATAAGCGCCCTGCTCGGCCAGCGTCGTGATCCGCTCTGCATGCTGCGGCGCCACATCGTCGAAAAGCTCGATATGGAAGCTGCCATTCGCCCCCTCGCCCTCGACGGTCACGTCCAGCCCCGCCGCCGAAAGCGGCGCGGCCAGAACGCAGAAGAGGCCGGTGACGAGACTACGCATCGGAGGCCACTTTCACGCTGACCATGCGGTCGGGCTCCGCCGGCGGCTCGCCGCGGGTGATCGCATCCACATGCGCCATGCCGTCGACCACCCGTCCATAAACGGTGTACTGACCGTTCAGGAAGTGGTTGTCCTTGAAATTGATGAAGAACTGCGAATTCGCCGAGTTCGGGTTCATCGAGCGCGCCGCGCCCAGCGTGCCCCGGTCATGCGGCAGTTTCGAGAACTCCGCCGGCAGGTCGGGCAGATCCGAACCGCCGGTGCCGGCGCGGCTCAGGTTGAAATCCTTTTCCATATTGCCGTGGGCCACGTCGCCGGTCTGCGCCATGAACCCGTCGATCACCCGGTGAAAGGCGACATTGTCATAGGCACCGGCGCGCGCAAGCTCCTTCATCCGCTCCGCATGTTTCGGCGCCACGTCGGGCAGCAGCTCGATCGTCACGGTGCCGCCCTTCAGCTCCATGAGGATCGTGTTCTCGGGGTCCTTGATCTCGGCCATGTCGCGTCTCTCCTATGCGCCTAAAGCTTGTCTCCGACTTAATCCGCCACCGCGCGATTGCCAAGGGACGCGCGTGCATTGACGCCGCCGGCCCTTCGGGGCAGACCTTTGGCAATGAATGTGCAGGAGGACAGTATGGCCTGGAAGACCCTCGACGACATGGACCTGGACGGCAAACGCGTGCTGACCCGTGTCGATATCAACGTTCCGGTGGAAAACGGCGAAGTGACGGATGCCACCCGCATCGAGCGCGTCGGCCCCACCGTGCAGGACATCCTGTCGCGCGGCGGCAAGCCGGTGCTGCTGGCGCATTTCGGCCGGCCCAAGGGTAAGGTCGTGCCCGAGATGTCGCTGAAGATGCTGGTGCCCGCGATCGAGGCGGCGTTCGGCACCAAGGTGCATTTCGCCACGCTGGACGAGGCCGAGGTGGTGATCGACGCTTGCGATGCCGGCCAGGTGGTGCTGCTGGAGAACACCCGTTTCGAGCCGGGCGAGGAAAAGAACGACGCGGAGCTGGCGAAACGCTATGCCGCGCTCGGCGATATCTATTGTAACGACGCCTTCTCGGCGGCGCACCGCGCCCATGCCTCCACCGAGGCGCTGGCGCATCTGCTGCCGGCCTGCGCCGGCCGGCTGATGCAGGCCGAGCTGGAAGCGCTCGACGCGGCGCTCGGCACGCCGAAGCGTCCGGTGCTGGCGGTCGTGGGCGGCGCCAAGGTCTCCACCAAGCTGGAACTGCTGGGAAATCTGGTGGAAAAGGTCGATCTTCTGGTGATCGGCGGCGGCATGGCCAACACCTTCCTCGCCGCCAAGGGAATCGATGTCGGCAAATCGCTTTGCGAGCATGAGATGGCCGGCACCGCCAAGGAGATCATCGCCAAGGCGGCAACCGCCGGCTGCGAGATCCTGCTGCCGAGCGATGTGGTCGTGGCGCGCGAATTCCGCGAGAACGCCCCCTCCGAGACCGTGCCCGCCGATGCCTGCCCCGCCGATGCAATGATCCTCGATGCCGGCCCCGACAGCGTCGAGGCGGTCAAGGCTGCCATCGACAAGGCCGAGACGCTGATCTGGAACGGCCCGCTCGGCGCCTTCGAGATCGCGCCCTTCGATGCGGCCACCAATGCCGCAGCCGCCCACGCGGCGGCTGCCACGGCGCATGGTCAGCTGGTCTCGGTCGCCGGTGGCGGCGACACGGTCGCGGCGCTCAACAAGGCCGGTGCGGCGGAGGATTTCACCTATATCTCCACCGCCGGCGGCGCCTTCCTGGAATGGATGGAAGGCAAGGTCCTGCCCGGCGTCGCCGCCCTGGGCTGAGCCAAAACACACGGTCGCCAGCGATTCCTAAAACCGGTAAACGGTGGGCAGATCTGCCCACCGTCGCTTCCCTCGGGAAACACCGGTCCTGTTTCCGCAACTTTTTGAGCGTTGCCCCGGCGCGGAACAAGGCGAAGCCGCCGCGCCATCGACGGGCCGCCCCCCCGGGCCGGCGATTTGCCGACGTCCGCGTATCGTTGCGAGGTCCTTCGGATTTGGCCGGGATAAATCGAGAGGATCTATCTGTCGGGCCGCCAGCCCGCGGCCCGTCGATGACGCGGCTTGTGTCTCACGTTTTCCAAAGTGAACCTCCGGGGCGATGTCGCGCTAGCGGGCACCCAATCCCTGCCCATCCCCTCCTGGCCAGTCCCACGCCCGCGGTTTTTCCACCGCCACGGTCACGAAGTTTTTCACCGCAAGCGCTGCCAGGAGGGATTCCCTTTGCGAATCACCTGTGGCATAGTCGCTGTCACGCATCCGCCAGAGATGCGGCTGACAAGGCAGAGCAAGAGCGCACCCCATGAGCGCAAGGCGCAAACCCGCATTCGGAGTCGTGATCTACGCGGCCATCACCCTGAGTCTTTCGGGGTATTTCGTCTTTGCCGCCGTGCAGGGCGATTTCGGGCTGTTCCGCCGCGCCGAGATCGAGGTCGAGGGCGACCGGCTCGCCGCCGAGCTCGACACGCTCGAAACCGAGGTGGCGCGCATGGAGAATCTGACGCGGCGCCTGTCGGACGATTATCTCGATCTCGATCTGCTCGATCAGCAGGCCCGCGATGTGCTGGGCCTGATGCGCGCCGACGAGATCGTGGTGCGCTGAGCCCCCTTTTTCGCAATTCGCCGCTCCGACGCGCGGAAATCCGCCCCGCCGCCGCTTTGCTGCGCAACTCTCCGCCAGACGCGGCGCCACCGCGCGCCCGCCACATTTCTCAGGCTTGAAAAAGCCCGGGCGCGGCGCACATTTCTGTCACGAGACGACCAAAAACAACAAAAATTCCCGAGGCAGCAGAATGAAAACCCTCACCATCCTCCAGGCCGCCGCACTTGCCGTTCTGGCCGTGTTCGGTGCCTATGCCGCGCATGGCCAGCCACCGAGCTGCGACACCGGCAACGCCAGCAACACCGAGATCAGCACGCCCTGCGATCTCTGAGGAGATTTCTGCGGCACCCCGACCGGTTCAGCGCCCGAGCGCCTCATGCAGCTTGGGCAGGAACACATCCGTATAGAGCGTGCCGGCCAGCGGGCCGGTATGCTTGTGCAGGATCGTGCCGTCGCCCGCGACGATGAAGGTCTCGGGCGGGCCGGTCACCCCCCATTCGATCGCCGTGCGCCCCTGCGGATCGTAGGGCACGCCCATAAAGGGCGACTCCGCCTCCGCCAGATAGCCCGATGCGGCGCCGGCCTTGTCCTTGAAGTTCACGCCGACGACGCGCACGCCCTCGTCCTGAAGCTCCAGCAGCCGGGGATGCTCGGCGCGGCAGGGCGGGCACCAGGAGGCCCAGAAATTCACCACCGTCACCTCACCGCTGCGCAGATCGGCATCGGCGACAGAGGGGAAGCCTTCGAGCGTCTCCTCCGGCAGCGCCGGGGCCTGACGGCCGATGAAGGTCGAGGGCAGAATGCTGGTGTCGCCGCGCTGCATGCCGAGATAGGCCATCACCGCGAAAGCGGCGAAGATCAGCGGCGGCAGGATCATCAGCAGCGAGATCTTCTTCCTGGGTCCGGTCTGCGTGTCAGCCATTGGATTTGATCCGTTTCTCGATTTTCGCAAGCTCGGCCCGCACCTTGCGGGCGCGCGCGATGCTCAGCCCGACCAGCACGACGAGCAGCCCCAGGCTGACCCCGTAGGAGGCCAGCACCGCAAAGGCGTATTTCCCCAGATCCGGCATCATGCCCGGCGCTCCCGTGCCAGCAGCGCGCGCGAGCGGCGGGCGCGGATTTCGGTTTGCGTGCGCAGAAAGACCAGCGCGACGAACAGCAGCACAAAGCCCGCGATGCAGACCAGCGCCGGATACCAGTAGACGTCCGAGACGTTCTCCTCGGCGTCCAGCGACAGCGAGGCGCCCTGATGCAGCCCCTGGTTCCAGAACAGCACCGCATAGCGCGACAGGATCGCAAAGACCGAGCCCACGAGGCAGAGGATCGAGGTCAGGTCGGCGGCGGTGTCGTCATTCTCGATCGCCGACCACAGCGCCATATAGCCGAGATAGAACAGGAACAGCACCAGGAACGAGGTCAGGCGCGGATCCCAGGCCCACCAGGTGCCCCACATGGGCTGTCCCCAGAGCGCGCCGGTGGCCAGCGCGATCACCGTGAAGGTGGCGCCCACCGGGGCGGCGGCGCGGGCCGCCAGCGCCGAGACATGGTGGCGCCGGATGATCCAGACCAGCGAGGCCACCAGCATCATCGCCCAGGCGTTGATCGCCATCATCGCGGCGGGCACATGGATGTAGAAGATCTTGACCGTCGAGCCCTGACGGTAATCGTCGGGGGTGAAGAAGAACCCCCAGACCAGCCCGGTCACGAGGCACAGCACCGCCGCCGCCGAGATCCACGGCAGCACGATATCCGTGGTCCGGATGAATTTGACGGGGTTGGCATATTCCCAGATCGACATGGCCCTGCCTCTATCGCAAACATCGCCCGGTTTCACCTGAAATTTCCGTCATGTGCAATGGCGCCTCCTGCCGCAGGGGGCGCGATGCGCCGGGTTCAGTCGCGCCAGATATCCGGCGTCAGCAGCACCACGATGGCCAGCAGCTCCAGCCGACCCAGCACCATCGCCGCGCAAACCGTAAGCTTGGCGCCGGCGCTGAGCCCCGCCAGATCCACCGGCAGTTCGGCTGCCGCCGGGATCAGCGGGCCGCAATTGGTCAGCGCCGCGATGGTCAGCACCATGGCGTTCTCGAAGTCGATGCCGAAGAGGCCGAAGATCAGCGAGAACACCGCGATGGACATGGCGAACATCATGAAGAAGACCCAGGCGATGAACGCCCCCTGCCGCCGGATCCGCCGCGCCATCACGCCCGAGCGGCCGATGGAGCTGGGATGCACCAGCCGCTCCAGCTCGCGCTTGCCGGCGAGATAGAGCGCGTAGATCCTCAGCAGCTTCACCCCGCCCGCCGTGGTCGCCACGCCGCCGCCGACAATCGCCAGCCCCAGCAGGATCAGCCCAGGCGTCGACAGGCCCGACCAGCCCTGCGCCTCGGCCCAGTCGGCGCTGACGAAACCGGTGGTCGACAGGAAGGAGAGCGCGGTGAACACTCCGCCCCAGAGCGCCCGCAGCGCCAGTTGGAGATTCTGCTCGCCGCCCACGTCGAAGGCCGCGATCCAGTGCCGCAGGAACAGCACCGCCGGCACCAGCGCGGCAATGGACAGCCCCATGCGGAACTCGGGGTCTTCGCGCAGCCCGGGGCGGTAGGAGGCGCCGGTGTCGCCGGAAAAGGTCAGCCGCGACAGCGCGAAGAACAGGAAACAGAAGATGATCATCTCGCCCGCAAGCCCGCTCGGCGCGTTGATCGGTCCGCCCACCGGCGAGATGCCCGAGGTCGCCATGGTCGACATCGCATGGCTGAGCGCCACCAGCGGCGGGTCGCCCGCCAGCAGCAGCATCATCCAAAGCGCCAGCGTCAGCCCGGCATAGACCGGCACCAGCATGCGCGAGGATGCCCCCAGCCGCTGCGCCGGATCCGACATGTCGCGCCGCCCGGCCAGCGCATCGACGCTCTGCCCAGGCTCGCCGCGCGCGGTGATCTCGAACCCGCCCAGCGTCAGCGGCGCCAGGATCGCCGCCGCCGCCACCCACATCAACAGCCCGCCGAGCCAGCCGACCTGCGCGCGCCAGAGATGCTCTGCCGAGGACAGGCGCGACGGCTCAAAGAGCGTGGCGCCGGTGGTGGTCAGGCTCGAAACCATCTCGAAGAAAGCGTTCAGAAAGGAGGTCGTGCGCAGCGCCTCGTGAAACGGCACCGCCAGCACCGCCGGCAGCAGCACAAAGGCTCCCATCAGCGCGAAGAGCTGCCGCGAGGCAGAGCGGTTGTGCCGCCGCGTCGCCTGCGCGATGGCGACGAGCGTGGTCAGCACCATGCCCACCAGCGCCGAATAGAAAAAGCTGCGCGCGTCGTGAAACTCCTCCTCCGCCAGCGCGACCGCCGCCGGCAGGATCATAGACGCGCTCGCGAGCCCGGTGAGCAGCAGAAAGAGCGGCAGGCGGTAAAGGGCTCCCATGGCTCAGAAAAAGTCGATCGAGACCTGGAGCAGCCGCTCCACCTGCGCGACATCCTTGGCCATGGCAAAGATCACGATGCGGTCGCCGTCGTCGATGCGCAGCCCGCCGGTGATCTTGACCACCTTGTCGCCCTTGCGCACCGCGCCGACCAGCACACCCTCGGGAAAGTCGATCTCACGGATGGTCTTGCCGGCCATGGAGGAGGTCGAGAGCACCTCGGCCTCGATCACCTCCGCCTCGGCATCGCCGATGGAATAGACCGAGCGCACCCGTCCGTGGCGGATATGGCGCAGGATCGAGCTGACCGTGGTGGCGCGCGGGTTGATATAGGCGTCGACCCCGAGCGGCTCCATCAGCGGCACCATGGTCGGGTCGTTGACCAGCGCGATGGCAAAGGGACAGCCCGCCGCCTTGGCGCGCACCGCCGCCAGCATATTGGTCTTGTCGTCGTCGGTAACACACAGCACCGCATCGGCGCGGTCGATCCCGGCCTCGGCCAGAAGCCCCGCATCCAGCCCGTCGCCATGCAGCACGATGGTGCGCTCCAGAGCATCCGCCGCCCGCTCGGCGCGCTTGCGGTCGCGCTCGATCACCTTGGCGCGGATGCGCTCGGTGCGGGCCTCCAAGGCGCTTGCCACCGCGAGCCCGACATTGCCGCCACCGATCACCACCACGCGCTCCTGCTTGCGCTGCGACTTGCCAAAGATCTCCAGTGTGCGGCGGATATCGTCCTTGTGCACGATCACATAACAGGAATCGCCGGGGAAAAGCTGGTCGCCCGGCTCCGGCGCAAACAATGTCCCCTCGCGCCGCACCCCCACCACGACCGAGCGCAGGGTCGAGAACAGATCCGAGAGCTGCCGCAGCGGCGTGTTCACGATGGGGCAGCCATCCTCGATGGTGAGGCCGAGGAGCTGCGCGCCGCCGTTCAGGAACCGCTCTGTGTCAAAGGCGGCGGGGGCCGAGAGCCGC
Organism: Salipiger abyssi; assembly: GCF_017311415.1. Lineage (GTDB taxonomy): Bacteria > Pseudomonadota > Alphaproteobacteria > Rhodobacterales > Rhodobacteraceae > Salipiger > Salipiger abyssi_A. The sequence continues at coordinate 39,653 of NZ_JAEKIS010000006.1, forward strand.
TGCTGCGCCGCCTCGGCCACCTCTTTCTCGGGGCTGATCACCACGTCGATGGGCATGTGATCGCGGCGGTAGAGGTCGGAATAGATCGCCGTCAGATAGGATTGCGAGCGCAGCCGCGCGACCTTGCGCGGAATGGCAAAGATCGAATGCGCCACCTGACAGGTCACCATATTGACCTCGTCGGAATAGGTGGCGGCGATGATCATGTCGGCGTCGCGCGCGCCCGCCTTGTCGAGCACATCCGGGTAGGAGGCAAAGCCCGCGATCCCCTGCACGTCGAGCGTGTCGGTGGCGCGGCGCACCAGATCGGGGTTGTTGTCGACGACGGTGACGTCGTTGCGCTCGCCCGAGAGGTGCCGGGCGATCTGCCAGCCGACCTGCCCCGCACCGCAAATGATGACCTTCATGCGCTTCTCATCCCTGGACCGCTATTCCCGTGGCATGACACGCGGACACCGGGCGGTCAACGCCCCGCCGCGCACCGCGCGGGCCGCCCCGGCTCAGCGCAGGTTGATGCGCAACACGGCGGCACTGGCAAAGGGCAGAAGCGCGATCGCCCCGGCGCTGATGCCCGCCAGCATCAAAAGCGGTGTCTGCACCGCCAGCCCCTCGGCCCCGCGCCGCGCCGCCTCGGCGCCAAAGATCAGCGTCGGCACGTAGAGCGGCAGCACCAGCAGCGACAGCAGCAGCCCGCCGCGCTTCAGCCCCACCGTGAGCGCCGCGCCGAAGGTGCCGATCACCGAGAGCGCCGGCGTGCCGAGCGCCAGCGAGACCAGCAGCCAGAGATAGCCCTCCTGCGGCAGGCTCAGCAGCACCCCCAGCAGCGGCGCCGCCAGCACCAGCGGCAGCCCGGTGGTGAGCCAGTGCGCCAGCGCCTTGACCGAGACGATACCCTCCATCGGCAGCGGCGCAGTGGCCAGCAGATCGAGCGAGCCGTCCTCCCAGTCGAGCGCAAGGATCCGGTCCAGCGACAGCAGGCAGGCGAGCAGCGCGCCGATCCACAGCACGCCGGGCGCGATCCGCGCCAGCAGGCCGGTCTCCGGGCCGACCCCGAAGGGCACCAGCACGGTGACGATCAGGAAAAACGCCAGCCCCAGGCCAAAGCCCCCGCCGGCGCGCACCGCCAGCCGCAGATCCCGTGTCAAAAGCGCGATCACAGAAAGGCCTCGTCCTGTTTCGCCGCGCGCGGCGCCGCCTTGAAGGGGGTGACGTCGAAGATCTCGGCCTCTTCCAGCCCCAGCTCGATATGGGTCGCCATCAGCGCCGAGCCGCCCGTCTCCAGATGCCGCCGCACGGCAGCGGCGAAAAGCGCCACCGAGGCCGCGTCGAGCGATACGGTCGGCTCGTCCAGCACCCAGACCGGGCGCCCGGTGACCATCAGCCGCGCCAGCCCCAGCCGGCGTTTCTGCCCGGCCGAGAGCGTGCCCGCCGGACGGTCGCTCAGCGCCTCCAGGTCGAAATCGCGCAGCGCGTCGGAAATCTCTTTGGTGCCAAAGACCTGCGCCCAGAACCTCAGATTCTCGGTGACGCTCAGCATGGCCTTGAGCCCGTCGGAATGGCCGGCATAGGCGATGCGCTCGCCGGCGCCCTCGATGCGGCCCTCATGCGCCGGTTGCAGCCCGGCCACGGTGCGCAAGAGCGTGGTCTTGCCCGAACCGTTGGGCCCGCGCAGCACCAGCGCCCGGCCGGCGGCGAGATCGAAGCTCACCCCTTCCAGCACCGGCACCCCGCCCCGGGAGACCGCAAGATCGCGCACGCTCAGCATCATGGCCGAGCCATTACCGCAGCAAAGCCCGTGGGGAAAGCGCCAAAACCGCGCATCCCCCGCGCCCGCCCGCGGCTTTCATCTTTCTGCAAATACTCAAAAACCGCAGCCGGGAGAGATGCGCCAAATCGGCCTGCCAGAGCAGCCCCCGCCACGCGCCTCTCAGACCGGCACCACCGCAAGCGCCACCCGGCGCCCCTCGCCCAGCAGCACGTTATAGGTCCGGCAGGCCGAGGGCGTGTTCATCACCTCGACCCCGAGCCCGGCGTCCTCGAGCCGCTCGCGGAGCGCGGTCGGCAGCGGCGCGATCTCGGCGCCGGTGCCGACGAAGAGCACGTCGACATCACCCGCCAGCGCCAGCAGCGCCTCGGCATCGTCCAGCCCGCCCCAGGAGCGGCAGCCGTCGCTCGACAGGCACAGCGCGCCGCCCAGAGGACGTCCGCCGACCCGGAAGAATCCCGGGCCGTAACCGTCGACCGGCTGAGCGCCGCCAAAGCTGATTTCATTCATCTGCATGGTTGTCCCCTAGTCCCACACAGGCAATCCCAGCACGATTGCCGTCGCGATGATCAGGTAGGCCACGACACGGTATTCCCCCTCCCGTGCCGGGTTAAACAGCGCCTGGCCCACTTTCGTGCCCAGACCATAAGGCAAAAGCATGAGAAGACCAAGGGGGATGGCCGAAAGCGTTAACACGCCCTGCATCGCCATGAGGGGCAAAAGCAACACCGAAGTGACGGTGAGAAAGACCAGGATCGTCGCACGCGAACGCGCCACGCTGTCCTGCCCCGCAAGTTGAAAAAGGATCAGCACCGGCCCCAGCAGCCCGGTGGCACCGCCGACGAAGCCGGTGGCGCCGGCCACCGCCGCGCGCATCCCCGGCCCCGGCACGCCGCGATAGCGCCAGCCGGTCACCAGCGCCGCCAGCGTCACTGCCGCGACGCCCACCACCGCCCAGCGAAGCACCGTCACATCCGCGAGCTTCAGCACCCGGATCCCCAGCGCCACCATCGGCAGCGCCGCCAGCACCATGAGCCCGGTCGCTTTGCGGTTCACCTCGCCCAATGCGCGCGGCAGCACCGTGACGACCGAGACCATGGCCGCGATATTGAAGGACGCAATGGCCGCCTCGACGGGCAGAAAGATCGCCCCCACCGGCATAAAGACCAGCGCCGCGCCAAAGCCGGCAAAGCCATAGACCAGCCCCGCGACAAAGCAGGTGCCAAGCATCGCCCAGAGCCCCGGCGCCGCCAGAGCCTGGGCGAAGGCCTCAGACACTCGTGCCCGCCGCCTTGGCCTCGGCCTCCGCCTCGGGCTTCGACCAGTCGCGCTTGACGCCCAGCCAGAGCAGGATCGCCGAAGCCACGAAGATCGAGGAATAGGTGCCCACGAACACGCCCCAGATCATCGCAAAGACAAAGCCCCGGATCACGTCGCCACCGAGCGCAAACAGCGCGAACAGCGCCAGAAGCGTGGTCAGCGAGGTCATGATCGTGCGGCTCAGCGTCTCGTTGATCGACAGGTTCAGCACCTCTTTCAGCGGGCGTTTCTTGTACTTGACCAGGTTCTCGCGCACCCGGTCGAACACCACCACCGTGTCGTTGAGCGAATAGCCCACGATGGTCAGCAGCGCCGCGATGATCGCCAGATCGAACTTGATCCCCACTTCCGAGAACACGCCGATGGTCAGCAGCACGTCATGCACCAGCGCCAGCACCGCGCCGAGCGCGAACTGCCATTCGAAGCGCAGCCAGATATAGATAAGCACCGCCGCGATCGCGAGGCCCACGGCCAGAAAGGCGGTCTGGATCAGCTCGCCCGAGACTTTCGGCCCGACGCTTTCCACCGAGACGAACTGGATGTCCGGCGCGATCTCCTGAAGCGCGCCCTCGACCGCGGCGATGGTCTCCTGGGTGACCGCCTCCTGGTCGTCCTGCGCCTGGATGCGCACCATGGCGACGTTGCGGTCGGGGCCGAAGCTCGGGTCGAACACCTCGGAGATGGTGCTGTCGCCCAGCCCCAGCGCCGAGATCGCGTCGCGATAGGCGCCCACATCCACCGGTTGCGCGCTCTCCGTCCGGATCGTCGTGCCGCCGCGGAAGTCGATGCCGTAATTCAGCCCGCGCAGGCCAAAGCTGACCATGGCCAGCACGATCATGAAAGCCGAGATGCCGAGCCACATCTTCCAGTGCCTGAAGAAATCGAACGCGGTCCCGTCCTTGACCAGTCTCAGATGGTGCATATCAGATCTCCAGAGTCCGGGGGCGACGGCGTTCGAACCACATCACCAGCAGCAGCCGCGTCACCCAGATCGCGGTGAAGACCGAGGTCACGATGCCGAGCCCCAGCGTGATGGCAAAGCCGCGCACCGGGCCGGAGCCCATGACGTAGAGGATCACGGCGGTGATGAAGGTGGTGATATTGGCGTCGACGATGGCCGACAACGCCCGTTCGTAACCGAGCTCGATGGCCCGGGCCGGGCCGCGCGCCGATTTCAGCTCTTCGCGGATGCGTTCGAAGATCAGCACATTGGCGTCCACCGCCATGCCGACCGTCAGCACGATGCCGGCGATGCCGGGCAGCGTCAGCGTCGCCCCGATCAGCGACAGGATGCCCATGATCAGCGCGATATTGAGGATCAGCGCCACATTGGCGAAGAGCCCGAAGAGCCCGTAGCTCAGGAACATGAAGACCAGCACGGCGGCAAAGGCCACGCCGGTGGCGAGCTTGCCCGCCTCGATGCTGTCCTGCCCGAGTTCAGGGCCGATGGTGCGCTCCTCGAGGAACTCCATCCCCGCCGGCAGCGCGCCGGCGCGCAGCAGCACGGCGAGATTGGTACTTTCCTCGACCGAGAAATTGCCGGTGATGATGCCCGAGCCGCCGGGAATGTGGCTCTGAATCACCGGCGCCGAGATCACCTCGTCATCGAGCACGATGGCGAAGGGCGAGCCGATATTCTCGGCGGTGTAATCGCCGAACTTGCGCGCCCCCGAGGGGTTGAAGCGGAAATTCACCGCCGGGCGGCCGTTCTGGTCATAGGAAGGCTGCGCGTCGACCAGCTCCTCGCCGGTCACCACGGGGGCCTGTTCGAGGATGTAATAGACGCCGTCCTCGTTTTGCGACGGCAGGATCTCGTTGCCGACACCGGGGCTTTCATTGGCATTGGTGGAGCGGCTGATCACCGGCTGAAAGGTGAGCTGCGCGGTGGTGCCGATGATGTCCTTCAGCTCGGCGGCCGAGCCGATGCCCGGCACCTGGATGAGGATCCGGTCGGCGCCCTGGCGCTGGATCGTCGGTTCGCGCGTGCCGACCTCGTCGATGCGGCGGCGGATGATCTCCAGCGACTGGCGCAGGGTGCGCTCGTCGGTGGCCTGTTTCTCGGCCTCCGAGAAACTCACGACAATGTCGCTGCCCTCGCCCGCCACTTGCAGGTCGGTGGCGCCGGCACCGGTGAGCGAGACCACCGGCTGCGCCAGACCGCGCACCAGCTCCAGCGCGCGCGCCATGCCCTCGGGGTTGGAGATGCGCACCCGCAGCGTGCCGGGCTCGGAGGGTTGCAACCGCACCGTGCCGACCTCGTCGCGGGCATCGCGCAGGATGTCGCGGACATCGGGCCAGAGCGCCTCCATCCGCGCGGCATAGACATCGGCGACCTTGACCTCGGCCAGCAGATGCGCGCCGCCGCGCAGGTCGAGCCCGAGATTCACCAGATCCGAGGGCAGCCAGTTCGGCCACCCAGCCGCCTGCGCCTCGCGTTCGGGCGTGGCGCCGCTCGTCTCGATGGCTTTCACGGCGTCGTTGTGAGTCTCGACGCGGTTATAGAAGAGGTTGGGCGCCGCCAGCACCAGCCCCGCGACCACCAGCGCCCAGATCAGGACGCGCTTCCAGGTATCGATTTGCAGCATGCTTACGCGCGCCCTCTTCGGTCAGGGATCAGCTTTCGGCCGGTTCGGTCTTGGAGAGCACCTGGCTGATGGTGTTCTGCACGACGCGGACCTTGACGCCCTCGGCGATCTCGATCTCGACCTCGTTGTTTTCCTTGACCTTCGCGACCTTGCCGATGATCCCGCCCTGGGTCACCACCTGATCGCCCCGGCGCAGCGCCGACACCATTTTCTGGTGTTCCTTGACCTTCTTCTGCTGCGGACGGATGAGCAGGAAATACATGATCCCGAAGATCAGGATCAGCGGGACGAACTGGGCAATGGCGCTGCCTTCCATGGGCGGGCTCCTCGTTGGATGGTGGCGGGGGAGGCCCCCCTTGCAAGTCGCGCGGAACCTATGTGCGAACGGTAGCGGATGCAAGGCGGCTGAGGCGCCGCTCACGCAAGCCTGCCTGACACCCCTCGCCTGTCCCGCCCCGGACGCGATCCGCCCCCTCCCCCTGACACCCGCCCCAGACTTGATCCGGGGCCTCAGCGACAGCCATGAGGCCCCGGGTCGAGCCCGGGGCGGGAGGCTCTTTTCCAACCGGCGCAAATCGGGATAGGCTCGCGTCAAAGGCGACGGGGGCCGGTGATGCCAACAGAGGTCAGTATCGAACTCATCACAGGCGCCTTTGTGCTTGCGGGCGTCGTTTTTGGCGCGCTCATACAGTTTTTCCTGACCAATATCCGGACTCGCCGCGAAGCCTTCGAACAGCGTCAGAGCGAAGCCTATGTCGCCTTTCTGAAGGCCACCGCCGAGCTCGCGATCGCTCAGACACGGGATCAGGGGTCAGCCTCCCTGCCCGCCGCGATGGCCGCCGCTGCCGAGGCCAAGGCGCGCATCGCCATTTACGGCAATGCGGATGTGGCGAAACGTCTGGCGCATTTCATGCGCAAACACGAGGCACTTACCTCTCCCGAAGCGATGGCGGACTTCGTGGCGGTCGCGACTGCGATGCGAAAAAGCTCGCGCCGCGCAAAAAACGCGATCCCCGCATCGGATCTCGGTCAGCTCCTGTTCAGCGCCGATGTGCCCGACTGACACCAAGAACCCGCAATGATCCGCACCGCGCTGCTCGCCCTCCTCCTCGCCACCCCAGCCACCGCGCAGGATCTGCCCGCCCTGCCCCTCGCAGACCACCCCCAATGGCAGGCTGTGGGCAGGCTCAACACCAGGGGCTACAACCGGCGCGGCATGTGTTCCGGGGCGCTGATCGCGCCCGATACGGTGCTGACCGCCGCGCATTGTCTCGCCGGCCCCGGCGGCACGCCGGAGCGGGCCGAGAACCTGCATTTCGTCGCGGGCTGGCTTGGCGGCGACTATGCCGGGGAGAGCGCCGTGGCGGGGTATGAGCTGCACCCCGAGGCCTATGACAACCTGCATCTCGATATCGAGCACGATCTGGCGCTGGTCACGCTGGCCCAGCCGCTCGACATCGCGCCTCTGCATATCGGCAGCGGCTTCGCCCCGCCTTTCGCGCTGATCGGCTATCACGATCACCGGCCGCACCGGCTTTCGGCCCGGTTCGACTGCAAGGGCCGGAAGGATCACGCGCTCCTGCGCATCGCCTGCCCGGTGCGGCCCGGCAATTCCGGCGGGCCGGTGCTGAGCGGCGGGCCGGGCGCGTGGGAGGTGACAGCGGTGGTCACTGCCTATGCGCAAGGCGATACGCTGGCGGTGCCGGTGGATGAATGGGTTCGGGCGCGGCTGCTGCGGGGCGCCCCCTACACCTCGGATTAAAAAGAGGGCATAACCGCCGCGACTCGCACCCAAAGAAGGACAAGGGACGATGCACGACATCCGCGCCATCCGAGAAACCCCCGCCGCATGGGATGCGGCGCTGTCTCGCCGTGGGCTGGATGCGCAATCGTCCTCGGTCCTGGCCATCGACGAGGAACGCCGCGCCGCGATCCACGCCGCCGAAACCGCGCAGGCCGAGCAGAACAGGGCCTCCAAGGAGGTCGGCAAGGCCAAGGCCTCCGGCGACGAGGCGGAGTTCGAACGGCTGCGCGCGCTGGTCTCGGCGAAAAAATCCGAGGTGGCGGAGATGCAGGCCAAGGCCAAGGAGCTCGACACCCAGCTCACCGATCTGCTGATGGGCATGCCGAACCTGCCCTATGACGATGTGCCCGAGGGCGCGGACGAGGACGACAATGTTGAGATCCGCCGCTGGGGCACGCCGGCGACCTATGATTTCGCCCCCAAGGAGCATTACCAGCTCGAGGGCGTACAGAATGGCATGGATTTCGAGACCGCCGCCAAGCTCTCCGGCGCGCGTTTCGTGGTGCTCTCGGGCGCCGTGGCGCGCATCCACCGGGCTCTGGCGCAGTTCATGCTCGACACCCACACCGAGGAGAACGGGCTCACCGAGACCTGGACCCCGGTGCTGGTGCGCGAAGAGATGATGTATGGCACCGGCCAGCTGCCGAAATTCGGCGAGGACAGCTATCAGACCCGCGAGGGCTGGTGGCTGGTGCCCACCGCCGAGGTGACGCTGACCAATATCGTCAACGGGCTGACCGTGGACGAAGACTACCTGCCGCGCCGCTATGTGGCGCATACGCAGTGCTTCCGCTCGGAGGCGGGCTCTGCGGGGCGCGACACCGCCGGCATGCTGCGTCAGCACCAGTTCGAGAAGGTCGAGATGGTCTCGGTCACGCACCCGGAGAAATCGCGCGAAGAGCTCGACCGGATGACCGGCTGCGCGCAGGGCATTCTGGAAAAGCTGGGCCTGCCCTATCGCACCGTGGTGCTCTGCACCGGCGATATGGGCTTCGGCGCGCGGCGGACGCATGATATCGAGGTCTGGCTGCCCGGGCAGAACACCTATCGCGAGATCTCCTCGGTCTCGGTCTGCGGCGATTTCCAGGCGCGGCGGATGAACGCGCGGTTCAAGCCGGGCGCCGGTGGCAAGCCGGACTATGTGCATACGCTGAACGGCTCGGGTCTCGCCGTCGGGCGCTGCCTGATCGCGGTGCTGGAAAACGGCCAGCAGGCGGATGGCTCGGTCAAGCTGCCCGAGGCGCTGCATCCGTGGCTGCGCGGCAAGACCACGCTCACGGCGGATGGGGATCTGGTCTGATCATGAACAAGCTCTGGGCGGCAGCGGTATTCCTGGCAGCGGTGGCCTTTGCCGCCGGGCCGGTGCTGTGGCCCGGCTTCGGCGGCTTCGCACCCGACGCCTTTCCCGTACCGCAGAACGAACCGCCGGTGCAGCCGGCGGGCTACGCCTTTGCAATCTGGGGGCTGATCTATCTCTGGCTCGTCGCGGGCACCGGTTTCGGCCTGCTGCGCCGCGCCGAAGACCCCGACTGGCAGAGCCACCGCCCGGCGCTGCTGCTGAGCCTCGGCATAGGTGTGGTCTGGCTGCCGGTGGCGCAGGTCTCGCCGCTGGCCGCCACGGCGATGATCTGGGTGATGCTGACCGCCGCGCTGCTGGCGCTGTTCCGCACCGGCGACATGGACCGCTGGTTGCAGATCTCGCCGCTGGCTGTCTATTCGGGCTGGCTGACGGCGGCGGCGCCGGTCTCGGTCGGGCTGCTGCTGGCGGGCTATGGCTGGCTGCCCGAGACCACCGCCGCGCTGGTGGCGCTGGTCATCGCGCTCACCCTCGCGCTGGTGATGCAATACCGGCTGCACCGGGCGCCGCTTTACGGGATCACGGTGATCTGGGCGCTGATCGCGGTGATCGTGGCCAATTCCTCGCCGCTCAATATCGCCGTGGCGGGGCTGGCGCTGATCGGGATCTTCGCCATTCTGGCGCTGCGCGGCACCGACACCGAATAAGCGCCCGGGCGGTTTCCGGGCTTGCAGCGCCGGCGCTTTCGGTCATCCTTGCCCGGTGAGGCCACCGCCCGGAACCCGGGCGGCACCCTGCCGGTTGTCTTCGCGACGCCCCCAGCCAGGACCGCTTACCATGCAGATCTTTCAGTGCCCCAATTGCGGGGCACCGCTCTACTTTCACAATACCGGCTGCACCTGCGGTCAGCAGGTCAGTTTCGATCCGGAGCGCCAGCTCATGCAGCCCGCGGCAGAGGTCTGCGCGAATCGCGAGATCATCGGCTGCAACTGGCAGGCCGAGGCTGGCGGGCTCTGCCGCTCCTGCGCGATGACCGAGACGCTGCCGGATCTGCGCGAGGCGGAAAACCGACCGCTCTGGGAGGTTTCCGAACGCGCCAAGCGCTGGATGCTGGCCAATCTCGCCCGATGGGGCTGGTTCACCGAGGCCGATCCCGGCGGGCGGCCGGTGTTCCGGCTGCTCTCGGAAAGCACGGCGGCGGGGCCCGAAGAGATCGTGATGGGGCACGCGGATGGCATCATCACCATCAATGTGACCGAGGCGAGCGACGCAGTGCTGGCGCTGCGGCAGGAGCAGTTCGGCGAGCTCTACCGCACGATGCTGGGCCATATGCGTCACGAGATCGCGCATTATCTGTTCCTGCGGCTGAGCGCCGAACCGGGCTTTCTCGAGGCGTTCCGCCCGCTCTTCGGCGACGAGCGGCAGGATTACGGCGCCGCGCTCGAGGCGCATTACGCCGAGCCGCAGCCGGCGGGCTATGACCATGTCACCAGCTATGCCACCGCGCATCCGCATGAGGACTGGGCCGAGAGCATCGCGCATCTGCTGCATCTGGTGGATCTGGTCGACAGTGCCGCGGCGGCGGGTCTGGCAGTTCCGGGCGGCCCGACACCGGGATATGATGCCTATGCCGAGAGCGACACCGAAGCCGAGATCACGCTCGCGGTGGACCTGTCGATCGCAATGAACCATGTGAACCGCGCTCTGGATCTGCCGGATCTCTACCCGTTCGTTCTGGCGCAGGGAGTGCGTGACAAGCTGAGCTTCGCGCATGGCTGGCTGCGGCGCAGCTGAGGTTTGCGGCACTGTGCCCCATGGCAGCGAGCAGAATTGCCTATCCTCCTCGCTCCGGGCGTGATCCGTACGCGCAGTTCAACAAGCCTGCACCAGAGGCCAAGCTTCGATCTTTGAAGGAGCCTGAGAAAGCCGATGACTTCGCGCCATCGGCTCATTCTTCGCCGGGAACAAACCGTCCCGGTCTCACCCCATATCGAAGCCCAGATGCTTCGCCACGGTGAAGATGTCCTTGTCGCCGCGCCCGCACATGTTCATCACGAGGATGTGGTCGCGGGGCAGCGTCGGCGCCAGCTTCATCACATGGCCAAGCGCGTGGCAGGGCTCCAGCGCCGGGATGATGCCCTCGGTGCGGCAGGAGAACTGGAACGCCTCCAGCGCCTCCTTGTCGGTGATCGAGACATATTCCGCGCGGCCCGTGTCATGCAGCCAGGCATGTTCCGGCCCGATGCCGGGATAATCCAGCCCCGCCGAGATCGAGAAGCCTTCGAGGATCTGGCCGTCATCGTCCTGAAGCAGATAGGTGCGGTTGCCATGCAGCACGCCCGGGCGCCCGCCGGTGAGCGAGGCGCAATGCTCCATCTTTTCGTTGACGCCCTTGCCCCCCGCTTCGACGCCGATGATCTTCACCGACGGGTCGTCGAGGAACGGATAGAACAGCCCCATGGCGTTGGAGCCGCCGCCGATCGCGGCGATGATCGTGTCGGGCAGACGGCCCTCGCCCTCCTGCTCGGGGAGCTGCCAGCGCACTTCCTTGCCGATGATCGACTGGAAATCGCGCACCATCGCAGGGTAAGGCGCGGGGCCGGCCACCGTGCCGATGCAGTAAAACGTGTCGCGCACATTGGTCACCCAGTCGCGCAGCGCGTCGTTCATCGCGTCCTTCAGCGTGCCGCGCCCGGAGGTCACCGGCACCACCTCGGCGCCCAGAAGGCGCATGCGGAAGACGTTGGGCTGCTGACGCTCGACATCATGCGCGCCCATATAGACCACGCATTTCAGCCCGAACTTGGCACAGACAGTGGCGGTGGCCACGCCGTGCTGACCGGCGCCGGTCTCGGCGATGATGCGGGTCTTGCCCATGCGCTTGGCGAGGATGATCTGCCCCAGCACATTGTTGATCTTGTGCGCGCCGGTGTGGTTCAGCTCGTCGCGCTTGAGATAGATCTTGGCCCCACCCAGCTCTTCGGTCATGCGCGCGGCATAATAGAGCGGCGAGGGGCGGCCCACGTAATGGGTCCAGAGATCGTTCATCTCGTCCCAGAAGCTCTGGTCGGTCTTGGCCTTTTCGTATTCCTCTTCCAGCGAGAGGATCAGCGGCATCAGGGTTTCCGATACGAAACGCCCGCCATAGATGCCGAAACGCCCGTTTTCGTCGGGGCCGTTCATGAAGGAATTGACCAGATCGTCCATCGCGCTTCTCCGTGTCGCAGCGGCCTCTGTCTAAGGCATCATACGGGCGCTTGACCAGCCCGCGCGGCCACCTTTCGCGCGGAAAAGCGGCGTGGGACGACACGCCGGGCTTGTCTTGCGGCGCGGCCTGCCGTTTCCTATACGCGTCGCACCGCATTCCGACAGTCAGGACACCCAACGCCATGCACAGACGCCGTCTCTTGCAAGCCGGGGCCGCCGCCGCCCTCTTCGCCACCGCGCCGCGCCTCGCAACCGCCGCCTATGCGCCCCGCCCCGAGGGCTGGCGCCGCTTCGAGCTGACCACGCGGGTCGAGCTGCCGCGCGCCGGCAAGGCGGCGCAGGCCTGGGTGCCGGTGCCCTCGCTGAGCCAGAGCCTCTGGACCCAGCCGGGCGAGACCGGCTTCGACGGCAGCGCCGCGCAGGCCGAACTGATCGACGATCCGGCGCAGGGCATCGCCTTTGTGCATGCGGTCTGGCCCGCGGGCGAGGCGCCGGCGGTGCTGGAGGTGGTCTCGCAGGTCGCCACGCAGAGCCGCAAGATCGACCTCTCCGCCGCGCCCGGCGACGCCACGCTCTCGCCCAGGGAGCGCGCGAAACACACCGCCGCCACCGATCTCATTCCCACCGACGGCATCGTGCGCGACACGGCCGAGGCGATCACCCGCGGCGCCTCCAGCGATCTCGATCGCGCCCGCCGGATCTATGACTGGGTGGTCGAGCGCTCGCAGCGCAACCCCGAGACGCGCGGCTGCGGCCTCGGCGATGTGGCGACCATGCTGCATTCCGGCGATCTCTCGGGCAAATGCGCCGATCTCAACGCGCTCTTCGTGGGCCTCGCCCGCGCCGCCGGCCTGCCCGCGCGCGACCTTTACGGGCTGCGCGTGGCGCCCTCGGCCTTCGGCTACAAGAGCCTCGGCGCCGGGTCGTCCGATGTGACCAAGGCACAGCATTGCCGCGCCGAGGTCTTCCTGGAGGGCTATGGCTGGGTGCCGGCCGACCCGGCAGATGTGCGCAAGGTCGTGCTGGAAGAGCCGCCGAAAACCCTCACGCTGGACGACCGGGAGGTCGAGGACGTGCGCGCCGCGCTGTTCGGCGCCTCCGAAGGCAACTGGCTCTGCTATAACGACGCCCATGACGTCACCCTGTCCGGCGCCTCCTTCGGCACCCTGCCCTTCCTGATGTATCCGCAGGCGGAAATCGGCGGCGTCGAGCAGGATTCGCTCAGCCCCGCCGATTTCGTCTACAGCATCACCGCGCGCGAGATCGTCTGAACCGTCTGAACAGACAGCGCGCCGGCTCAGACCGTGCCGGCGCGCACCGCCTCTGCGAACCCTGCCACAAAACCCGCGAGCCGCTCGCGGGTTTTCTCGTCGGTGAGGTTGCCCGCCTCGTCGAATTTCCCCGGCGCCTTCGACACCATCAGCCGCTGCCCGTTCCAGGGACGCGTTCCCAGCGCCCGCAGCACCGGAAGCCAAGCGTTCTGCGACAGGATCGTGCCAAAGCCCATCGGCGAGGCACCGAGCAGCGTCACCGGCTTGCCGGCGAAGAGATCCGCGCCCGGGCCGGACGACATCCAGTCGATGGCGTTCTTGAAGACGCCCGGAAGGCTGTTGTTGTATTCAGGCGTGAAGAGGATCAACCCATCGCAGGCCCTGAGCGCAGCGCGCAGCGCGGTCACCGCCTCCGGATCGCCCTCCGCCTCCAGATCGGCGTCGTAGAGCGGCACCCCGTGCACCGTGTGCGCGTCGATCTCGACCCAGTCAGGCGCCTCTTCCAGCGCCGCACGCATCAGTCCGGTGTTGAAGGAACCCCGCCGCAGGCTGCCCGAAAGGCCCATAAGTTGCGTCATCATGCTCTCCGCCTTTGTCGCTGTCTGAGAGCAAAGCTAGACGGCGGCGCATAAATCGCAACCGCTCGCGCGTGGCGTCCGCTCAGGCGGCGCGGCCCGTCGGCCCCGCCGCCGCTCGTTCCAGCGCCGGATAGCGCAACGCCAGGGTCAGACCGCGCGCCACGAAAGAGACCTGCATCGCCAGCCACAGCCCGTGATTGCCCAGCGGCCCGATCAGCAGCGTCAGCGCCGCGTAATAGAGCGCCGCCGCGAGGATCATCATGTTGCGCATATCGCGCGAGCGGGTGGCGCCGATGAAGATGCCGTCGAACATCACCAGCGCCAGCTGGGTGAGCGGCGTCAGCACCATCCAGGGCAGATAGACCCGCGCCTCGGCCCGCACGCCCTCATCGGTCGCCATGAGATCGACGATTGCGGGCCCGCCCAGCCAGAAGGCCAGCGCCATCACCGCCGCCACCAGCCCTGCCCAGAGGCTGGTGAGCAGCGCACCGCGCCGCAGCTCCGCAAGCTTGCCGGCCCCGAAGGCCCGCCCCACCAGCGCCTCGGCGGCGAAGGCAAAGCCGTCCAGCGCGTAGCCGGTGATCATCAGGAACTGGAACAGCACCTGATTGGCCGCCAGCGTCACATCGCCGAAGCGACCGCCGATCAGCATGAAGGAGACGAAGATCGACTCGAGCAGCAGCGAGCGGATCAGGATATCGCCATTGACCACCGCCATGCGCCGCAGCCGCGCCCGGTCGAAGACCCGCGCCCAGGCGCGCGCCGCCGGATCGCGCAGCGCCGCGCGGCAGAGCCAGAGCCCCATGGCAAACCCCGACCATTCGGCGAGGAAGGTGGCCAGCGCCACGCCCTCGACGCCCCAGCCGAGCCCCAGCACGAAAAGCAGGTCGAGCGCCACGTTGATCGCATTCATCCAGAGCTGGAGCACAAAGACCCCACGGGTGCGCTCCTGCGCGATGAGCCAGCCGGTGACGCCATAGATCGCGATGGCCGCCGGCGCCGACCAGATGCGGATCTGCATATAGCTGCGCGCCAGCGCCTCGACCTCTGCCGAGGCCGGCGAGACCGCAAAGGCCGCCGCGAAGATCACCCATTGCAGCGCGATGAGCGTCAGCCCGCCCGCAAGCCCGATCGCCAGCGCCCGGGTGAGCAGCGCCGAGACCTCTGCACGGTCGCCCACCCCGGCGGCCTGCGCCGCGAGCCCCACAGTGCCCATGCGCAGGAAGCCGAAGACCCAGTAGATCGCCGTCAGCACGATGGCGCCGATCCCCACGGCGGCAATGGGCTCGGGCTGCGGGATCTGGCCCACCACACCGGTATCCACCGCGCCGAGAATCGGAATGGTGACATTGGAGAGCAGGATCGGCAGCGCGATCTTCAGCACGCGGCCATGCGAAATCTGCGAGGTGGTCTGGGACATGGCGAAGGCGGCTTTGACGCTGGGCCGGCGGGATCTGGCCTCCGGCCGGGGAGTATTTGTCGAAAGATGAAGGGGCTGGCGCGGCTCAGACCTCTCTGCGCGGCATCATGAAATGCGCATGCGCCTGGGCGATGGGACGGGCGTGATTGTCCTGCCAGGCCTCGGCGCGCACGCTGGCATAGCGCCGGCCCGAGCGGGTCACATGCGCCCGCGCATAGGCGTCGCGCGGCAGGCCGGAGCGCAGGTAATCTACAGTGAAATCAATGGTCTTTGGCAGGCGCGGCAGACTGCCCGCCTCCAGATCGTCTTGCGTCAGCGCGCCGGTCTCGACATCTTCCCACAGCACCGACCAGCTCAGCGTGATGATCGAGGTGACCTCGAGAAACGCCGCCGTCACCCCGCCATGCAGCGCCGGCAGATGCGGGTTGCCGATCAGCTTTTCGTCGAAATGCAGCACGCCGGTCAGCTCGTCGCCGCGCCGGTCGAAACCGATATCCAGGAAACGGATATAGGGCACGCGCCCCGCGAGCGCGAGCAGTGCCGCGTCGCGGCGCTGTTTGACCACCTGCATCGGTTCGGGACGCGCGCGGCTCATGCCTTGGTCTCCACGGTGAAGGTGCCGGTGGCCGTGGCCACCGGGCAGCCGGTTTCCTCGTCATGTGCGGTGCCGCGCACAAAGGCCACCGAGCGCGTAAGATGATAACATTCCGCGCGGGCGGTGACCGCCTGCCCCGGCGCCGCCGCGCGCAGATAGTCGATGCGCAGACTGATCGTCGCGGTGCCGCCCGGATTGTCCGGATGCGCGATCACCGCGGTGCCGCAACAGGTGTCCATCAGCGTCGAGACGGCACCGCCGTGAATCACCCCGGTTTCCGGATCGCCGACGATCTGCGGATCGTAGGGCATGCGGATCACCGCCGCCCCGTCGGCGATCTCGACCAGCTCCATCTTCAGCGCCAGCACCTGCGGCACACATTCGATGAAGTCCCGGGCGTTCTTGATCTTGTCGGCGCTCATTGCGCGTCTCCTTGCGTGACCGCATCTTTATGCGGGCCCCCGGGCGGCTCTGCAAGGGCACCGCCATCCGAGGGCCCAGGCGTGTTGCTCCGCCCGACGGACCGAACTACGCTTCGCCGGTAACCAAGGAGACGCGCATGAGCGACACCCGCCTCAACTTCAAGGAGATGTGTGCGACCTTCGGGGTCACCCCACGCACCCTGCGCTATTACGAGTATATCGAGCTGCTCTCGCCGGCGCGCGAGGGCCGCGCCCGCTTTTACGGCCCGCGCGAGATCGCCCGCATGACGCTCATCCTGCGCGGGCGGAAGTTCGGCTTCCAGCTCGAGGACATCCGCCAGTGGCTGGAGATCCGGGACCAGGAGGGCACCGAGGCGCAGATGCGCGCATGGGTTGAAATCGCCGACCGTCAGCTGGGTGAGCTGGCGGAGCAGCGCAGCCAGCTCGAGGAGGCAATGACAGAACTCAAAGCGCTTCGAGACGAAACCGCGAAGGCGCTCGGGAACTGATTTGATTCGCCTTCCGCTCAGAGAGTCGAAGCGCTTTGGTAAAAGCGCCGAAAACTGCCCGTCGGGCATTGCGCAAAGTTACATCCGCAAGAAAGAATATATCTTATTTCTCGACGTGACGCGAAAGGAAGTTACGTCAACCAAAAGGTGACGCAGCGTCCAGTTCGTGTCGTTGGTTTTTTTCGTTGTCAGAGCCGTCCGGAAAGCCCACCTGACCCTTCATCTTAACGCAACGTGAGGGCTGAAACACCGATGAGCGAAGACCAGACATGACCATTCGGGAGATGTGCGACCAGTTCGAGGTAACGCCTCGGACCCTGCGCTTCTACGAGCAGAAGGAGCTGCTCTTCCCGATCCGCGAAGGCCAGAAGCGCCTCTTTACACGCCGCGACCGCGCGCGTCTCAAGCTGATCCTGCGCGGCAAGCGCTTCGGCTTCAGCCTTGAGGAAATCCGCCAGCTGCTCGACCTCTACGATATGGGCGACCAGCAGCAGACGCAGATTGAACGCACCTATGAGGTGGCGCAGCAGCGCCTGGCCGATATGATCCGCCAGCGCGACGATCTCAACGCCGCCATCGCGGAGTTGCAGGAGCAGATGGTCTGGGGCGAAAAGATGCTTCAGCAGCTGCAACACAGAAAGGCCGGCTGAGCGCAGCCGGCCGGGACCGAGGAGGAGCCCCATGCCGAGCTACACCGCCCCCGTCAGGGACATGATGTTCGTCTTGCACGACGTCCTTGACGCAGAGCGGCGGGGGATCCCCGGAGAGGAAGAACTGGACCGCGACACCACTGCCGCGATCCTGACCGAAGCCGCGAAACTGGCCGAAACCGTTCTTGCACCGCTGAACCGCACAGGTGACACACAGGGCTGCCGCTTCGAACGCGGCGCTGTGAGCACGCCTGACGGCTTTCGGGACGCCTTCGACGCGCTGCGCGAGGGTGGCTGGACGGCGCTCGACTGCGATCCCGCCTATGGCGGACAGGGGCTGCCGCATCTGATCTCCACGGCGGTGAGCGAGATCTTTTCGGCGGCCAACATGGCCTTCTACATGTATCAGGGCCTGACCCATGGCGCCTATAACGCCATCCACGCCCATGGCAGCGCCGCGCAGAAGGCGCTCTACCTGCCCAAGATGGTCGCCGGCCGCTGGTCCGGCACCATGAACCTGACCGAGCCGCAATGCGGCACCGATCTGGGGCTGATCCGCACCCGGGCGGAGCCGCAGCCGGACGGCAGCTATCGCCTCACCGGCCAGAAGATCTGGATCTCGGCGGGCGAACACGACCTGACCGAGAATATCGTGCATCTGGTCCTCGCCCGGCTCCCCGACGCGCCCGAGGGGGTCCGGGGGATTTCGCTCTTCATCGTGCCGAAATACCTCCCCGGCCCCGACGGCGCGCCGGGCGCGCGCAACGCGGTAAGCTGCGCCGGGCTGGAGCAGAAGATGGGCATCCACGGCAACGCCACCTGCGTGATGCAGTATGACGGCGCGGTGGGCGAGATGCTGGGCGCACCGCATGCAGGGCTGCGCGCCATGTTCACCATGATGAACGAGGCGCGTCTTTCGGTCGGGCTTCAGGGTTATGCGCAGGGCGCGCGCGCCTATCAGATGGCGCTGGCGTTCGCCCGCAACAGGCTTCAGGGCCGCGCACTGACCGGCGCAAGCAACCCCGAGGGCCCCGCCGACCCGATCCTCGTGCATGCGGATGTGCGGCGGATGCTGATGGAACAGAAGGCGCTGGTCGAGGGCGGTCGCGCGCTGGTCTTCTGGGGCGCCGCGCTGATCGACCGCGCCCGCCGGACGGAGGACCGCGAGGCCGAGGCGCTGATCTCACTGCTCACCCCGGTGATCAAGGCGTTTCTCACCGACAAGGGGGTCGAGGCAACGGTGCTGGCGCAGCAGGTGCCGGGCGGCGCCGGTTATGTGCGCGATACCGGGCTCGAGCAGATCGTGCGCGATGCGCGCATCACCATGATCTACGAGGGCACCAACGGCATCCAGGCGCTGGATCTGGTGGGCCGCAAGCTGGGCGCCGATGGCGGAAAGGCGGTGATGGCCTTCCTCGCACTGGTGACGGGCTTCATCGCAGACCACCAGGGCCAGGACAGCGATTTCGACGCCGGTTTCCTGACCCCGCTGGCGGCGGCGCTGGAGGATCTCGGCGCCGCGCTGCGCTATATGCAGAAATCCGGGACCAGCGCCCCCCTCGACGCGCTTTCCGGCGCCAGCGATCTGCTGCATCTTTTCGGCCATGTCTGCCTCGGGCTGATGTGGGCGCGCATGGCGCAGGCCGCCGCCGTCAGCGCGGAGGATGCGGCCTTCCGCACGGCCAAGATCGCGACGGGCCGGTTCTACATGGCCCGCCTGCTGCCCGCGACGCGGCTGCATCTGGCGCGGATCGAAACCGGCGCCGCGCCGGTGATGGCGCTTGACGAAGAGGCGTTCTGAGACGGACGGTGGGCAGGATTGCCCACCCTACGGAGGAGACACGTAAAACATGCCCAAACGCTTCCGCCTGACCCGCCGCTTCCCCGTCGCGATGACCGAGGACGGCTATCGCGGGCTGAAAAAATTCTCCGCCGAGGCCGGGCTCGACGAGGGCGAAGCGCTGTCCTTTCTCTTCGAGCATTTCGACAGCGTCACCGACAGCGAGCTGCTCTCGCACCGGCTGCGGCTCTTCAATGCCGAGCTGGAGGCGCGCAAACGCTGATCGGGCGCAGACCACAGCCGCCGCAGGGGAGGAGAGGCCGCAATGGGCGTATTTGCAAAGAGAAGAAGAGCAGACCGCGTATCGAGCCCTGAAAGGCAGCGCGGGCGGCAATCGGCCGGCTCTTCCCGATGTCACGCCGCCCCCCCGGCCCGACCGCCAGGCGGAACGCAGGCGGGGTGGCGGCGCGTCTCCTCTTGCGGTCATCGGCTCGCCAGCCTGTACCGCCCGCCCATGCAAGCAGATGAGGATTAACGCAAGGTTACAATCGACGCCGCGCCCTGCGCATCTTCTCTTTCCAAATACGCACCGCTCCGGTGCCACCCACGCAACGCCGGGAGAATAACACATGACGATCAAGCTCTACTGCTTCGGAGAATCCGGCAATGCCTACAAGGCCGCGCTGCCGCTGGAGCTTTCCGGGCTCGACTGGCAGCCGGTGAAGGTGGATTTCTTCAACGGCGAAACCCGCAGCCCGGATTATCGAAGCCAGATCAACGAGATGGGCGAGGCTCCGGTGCTGGTGGACGGCGAGGTGAAACTCACCCAGTCCGGGGTGATCCAGATGTATATCAGCGAAAAGACCGGCCGTTTCGGCGGCGCCACGCCAGAGGAGGCGCGCGAGGTCATGCGCTGGATGTTCTGGGACAATCACAAGCTTTCGAGCCAGGCCGGCATGACGCGCTTTCTGATGAACTTCCTGCCCGAGGAGAAACGCTCCGCCGAGATCATCGCCTTTTCGCAGGGCCGCCTGAAAGCCGCCTACGAGGTGCTGAACGCGCATCTGGAAGGGCGCGACTGGATCGTCGGCAACGGCCCGACCAATGCGGATTTCTGCTGCTGCGGCTATCTCTTCTATCCCGAACCCTTTGGCTTTGCCCGCGAGGACTGGCCCGAGATCGACCGCTGGCTGGGCCATATCCAGGCGCTGCCCGGCTGGAAACACCCCTATGACCTGATGCCGCGCGCCCGGAGCTGAGCGATGAGCGATGTCTATATCTTCGATGCGCTCCGCACCCCGCGTGGCCGGGGCCGCAAGGACGGCGCGCTGCACGAGGTGACGGCGCTGCGGCTCTCGGCGCTGACCCTCAACGCCATCGCCGCGCGCAACGGGCTCGACGGCCACGCGGTCGAGGACGTGATCTGGGGCAATGCCACGCAGGTCGGCGAACAGGGCGGCTGTCTGGCGCGCTCCGCCGTGCTGGCCTCGGAGCTCGACGAACGCATTCCCGGGCTCAGCATCAACCGCTTCTGCGCCTCGGGACTGGAGGCGGTGAACCTCGCCGCCAGCCAGATCCGCGGCGGCGCCGGGCATGGCTATATCGCCGGCGGGGTCGAGATGATGGGCCGCGTCGCCATGGGCAGCGACGGTGCCGCCATCGCCGTCGATCCGAGCCTCGCCATGCAGAGCTATTTCGTGCCGCAGGGCATCGCCGCCGACATCATCGCCACCGAATACGGCATCACCCGCGACGACGCGGACGCGCTGGCGATGGAAAGCCAGCGCCGCGCCGCCCGCGCCTGGGACGAGGGCCGTTTCGCCCGCTCGGTGATCCCGGTGCCGGATATAAACGGGCTGACAATTCTCGACCGCGACGAGCATATGCGCCCCGAGACCGACCTGCAGAGCCTCGGCGCGCTCACCCCCGCCTTTCGCGAAATGGGTGAGGCGATGCCCGGTTTCGATCAGGTGGCGCTGATGAAATACCCGCATCTGGAGCGGATCGCGCATATCCACCATGCCGGCAACAGCTCGGGTATCGTCGATGGCGCGGCGGCGCTGCTGATCGGCGACAAGGCCTTTGGCGAGGCGCACGGCCTGACCCCGCGCGCGCGCATCCGCGCCAGCGCCCGGATCGGCACCGACCCCACGATCATGCTCACCGGTCCGGTGCCGGTGACCGAGCGGATCCTGCGCGAGAGCGGCATGGAGATCGGCGATATCGACCTTTTCGAGGTGAACGAGGCGTTCTCGGCGGTGGTGCTGCGCTTCATGCAGGCCTTTGGCGTCGAGGAGAGCCGCGTCAACGTCAATGGCGGCGCCATCGCCATGGGCCACCCGCTGGGCGCCACCGGGGCGATCCTGCTCGGCACGCTGCTCGACGAGCTGGAGCGCAGCGGCAAGTCCACCGGGCTCGCCACGCTCTGCGTCGCCTCGGGCATGGGCGTGGCCACGATCATCGAGAGGGTGTGATGCCGACACTGCCGCCGCACCCCCGGGCCGAGCAGCGCGCCCTGCGGACCTGTCGCCGCCGCGACGACCGTGACATCGGGAGGAGAGAGACATGAGCGATTTCACCCTGCAAACCGGCGCTGACGGCGTCGCGGTGATTTCCTGGGACACCCCGGGAAAATCCATGAATATCATGAGCCTGCAAGGTCTTCTTGATCTTGGGGCGCTGATCGACACGGCGCTGGCGGATTCGGATATCCGGGGCATCGTGATCACCAGCGGCAAGCCGGGCAGCTTTGCCGGCGGCATGGATCTCAACGTGCTGGCCGAGATGCGCAGCGCCGGCAACGACCCGGCGCAGGGGCTTTTCGATGGCGTCATGCGCATCCACACATTGCTGCGCAAGATCGAGCGCGCCGGCATGGATGCGCAGGGCAAGGGCGGCAAGCCCATCGCCGCCGCCCTGCCCGGCACCGCGCTGGGGATCGGGCTGGAGCTGCCGCTGTCCTGTCACCGGATCTTTGTCGCCGACGATCCGAGGGCCAGGATCGGCCTGCCCGAGATCAAGGTCGGCCTCTTCCCCGGCGCCGGCGGCACCACCCGGCTGATCCGCAAGCTGGGCGCCATGGGCGCGGCGCCCTACCTGCTCGAAGGCAAGCTCTGCGCGCCGAAACAGGCGAAAGCGGCGGGGCTGGTGGATGAGATCTGCGCCGACCCGCTCGCCGCCGCCCGCTCCTGGGTGCTGGAGGCGAGCGAGGCCGATCTGGTCAAACCCTGGGACCGCAGGGGCTACAAACTCCCGGGCGGCGCGCCCTACAGTGCGCAGGGCTTCATGACCTTCCTCGGCGCCAATGCCATGGTGATGGGCAAGACCAAGGGCGTCTACCCGGCGGCAAAAGCACTGCTCTCGGCGGTTTACGAGGGCGCGCTGGTGCCCTTCGATACGGCGCTGAAGATCGAGGCGCGCTGGTTCACCAGCGTCATGCTCAACCCGTCCTCGGGTGCGATGATCCGCACGCTGTTCCAGAGCAAGCAGGCGCTGGAGAAAGGCGCCAACCGGCCCGACGCGCCGGACAGCGCTGTGCAAAAGCTGGGCATTCTCGGCGCCGGCATGATGGGCGCGGGCATCGCGCTGGTCGCGGCACAGGCGGGCATCGAGGTGGTGCTGCTCGACCGCAGCGCCGAGGCCGCCGAGAAAGGCAAGAGCTACAGCGCCAGCTACATGGACAAGGGCATCGCGCGCGGCAAGGCGACGGCGGAGGACAAGGCGGCGCTGCTGGGCCGCATCACGGCCAGCGGCGATTACGCCGAGCTTCGGGGCTGCGATCTGGTGATCGAGGCGGTGTTCGAAGACCCCGAGACCAAGGCCACGGCCACCCGCGAGGCCGGGGCGCGGATCGCGCAGGAGGCGGTCTTTGCCACCAACACCTCCACCCTGCCCGTCTCGGATCTCGCCCGTGCCTTCGACCGGCCGCAGGACTATATCGGCATCCATTTCTTCTCGCCGGTCGAGAAGATGGCGTTGGTCGAGATCATCAAGGGCCGCGAGACCGGGCCGCGTGCCGTGGCCAAGGCGCTGGATTTCGTGCGCCAGATCCGCAAGACGCCCATCGTGGTCAACGACGCGCGGTTCTTCTACGCCAACCGCTGCATCATCCCCTATATCAACGAGGGCATCCGCATGGTCGGCGAGGGCGTCGCCCCCGCGCTGATAGAGAATGCCGCCAAGCTGGTGGGCATGCCGCTGGGGCCGCTGCAACTGGTCGACGAGACCTCGATCGAGCTGGGGGTGAAGATCGCCCGCGCCACCCGCGCGGCGATGGGCGAGGCCTATCCCGACGGCGCGGTCGACGCGGTGCTCTTCGAGATGGCCGACGAAGGCCGGCTGGGCCGCAAGGCGGGCGCCGGGTTCTATGCCTATGACGACAAGGGCAAGCGCGCGGGGCTCTGGGACGGGCTGACGGCGCAATACCCGCCGGAGGCGGAGCAGCCGGAGCTGCTCGACATCCAGCACCGGCTGCTCTTCATTCAGGCGCTGGAGGCGGTGCGGGCGCTGGAGGCGGGCGTGCTGGAGGATATCCGCGAGGGCGATGTGGGCGCCATTCTCGGCTGGGGCTTTGCGCCCTGGTCGGGCGGGCCGTTCAGCTGGCTCGACATGCTGGGCACGCCCTATGCCGCCGAACGCTGCGATGCGCTCAGCGACATGCATGGCACACGCTTTGCCTGTCCGGCGCTGCTGCGCGAGATGGCGGCACGGGGCGAAAGCTTCTACGGTCGGTTCGGCGCTGCGCGGAACGCCGCCTGAGGCCCCGCTAGCCGCCCTGCGCGCCGCTCAGCACGCGGGTGAGGTTGGCGCCCAGCGTATCGCTGACATAGCCGCCCTCCTGCACAAAGAGGATCTTGCGCCCGGTGGCGGCAAAGGCCGCGCCGATGCGGGCAAAACCCTCCTGCGTGACCGCAAGTCCCCGGAAAGGATCGTCCACCGAGGCGTCGAGCCCCAGCGCCACGACGATGACATCGGCACCGAAACTGTCACAGCGCTCCAGCGCGGTGGCCAGCGTCGCGAGATAATCGGCGTCCCCGGTGCCGCGCGGCAGCGGCAGGTTGAGATTGTAGCCCAGCCCCTGCCCCTCGCCGCGTTCCTGCGCATGCCCCCAGAAGAACGGGTAGAACCGCGCCGGATCGGCATGGATGGAGACAGTCAGCACGTCACTGCGCCCATAGAAAATGCCCTGCGTGCCATTGCCGTGATGCACGTCGACATCGACGATGGCCGGGCGCAGACCGGCGGCGCGCAGCCGTTCCGCCGCAATGGCGGAATTGTTGAAAAAACAGAACCCACCCGCCAGATCCGCAAAGGCATGATGCCCAGGAGGTCGGGAAAGTGCATATGCCACATTACCGCCATCAAGCAGATAGTCGGCCCCGGCGATGGCGGTCTGGGCCGACCAGTAGGCCGCCTCCCAGGTATGTTCGGCAATCGGGCAGGCCGTGTCCGCCTGATGCCAGCCCGCCTGCCCCACGGCGGATTTCGGGTAGCCGTCGCTGCGGCTGGCGGGGTGGATATTGGGGATCACCTCCTCGCCCGCGCCCTCGATACGCCGCCAGCGGGTGTAGATATTGCGCAGGAAGCTGATGTATTCGGCGGTGTGCAGCCCCGCGATGGGGCCGAGCCCCGCATCGCCGGGCGCGGCAAAGGCGCAGCCTGCCGCAAGCGCGCCCCCGGTCAGGATCTCGATGCGGCGCGGCTCTTCGGGGTTGGGCAGCAGCGCGCCATTTGCCATGAAGTGACGCGGCGCGTGGCGCCATTGCCGGTCGTCGAAAAACGCTTTCATTCGCTCGCTCCAAGGGCCGCGATGCCGGCCTCGTCCAGAAACATCTCGGTATGGTGCTCGGCGGGGACGAAACCGAGCCGGTCGTAGAACCGCCGCGCCGCCGGGTTGTCGTGATAGACATTGAGCTTCAGCGCCCCGGCGCCCCAGACCGCCGCCGCGTCGCGCGCCACCGCAGCCAGCAGGCGCGGCCCCAGCCGCTGGCCGCGCCGCGCGGGCGACACCCAGAGATCGGACACATAGCTCACCACAAGCCCTTTCGAGGTCGAGAGGCTTGGCGAATAGAGCGCCAGCCCGACAAGCTCCGCCGCCTGCTCCGCCAGCATCGCGCGGAACACCGGGTGCCGGCCAAAACCCGCGCGGCGCAGGTCGTCCTCGCTCGACAGATGCCTGTCGCCCAGCGTCTCGGACAGCGCCGCCAGCGCGGCGTTGAGGCGCGGCATGTCGGCCTCCTCGGCCAGTTGGAACGTGATCGTCATATCGCCGTCCGGTCCGCACCCTTGAGCCCCAGCAGCGCGCGCGCCTCGTCGGGGCTGGCAGGCTCGCGGCCCAGCTCCTCGACGATACGGCGGATCTTTTCCACCTGCTCGGCATTGGAGCGCGCCAGCCGTCCGCGCGACAGCATGAGGCTGTCTTCGAGCCCGACGCGCACATGCCCGCCCATCGCCGCCGCCATCGCCGCCAGCGGCATCTGGTGACGGCCCGCCGCGAGTACGGAAAACGCATAACCGTCAGGGAAAAGCTTGTCGGCGATCCGCTTCATATGGCTGAGACTTTCCGGATCGGCGCCGATCCCGCCCAGCACCCCGAAGACGAATTGCAGGAACAATGGCCCCTGCACCATGCCGCGATCCACGAAATGCCGCAGCATGTAGAGATGGCCGACATCGTAGCATTCGAACTCGAACCGCGCGCCGCGTTTCGCGCCCAGCTCGGTCAGCACATGGGCGATGTCGCGCGGGGTGTTCTTGAAGATGAGATCGTCCGAGCCCTCCAGAAACGGCTGCTCCCAGTCGTGTTTCCACTCCGAGATACGCTCGGCCATCGGATAGAGCGCGAAATTCATGCTGCCCATGTTGAGCGAACACATCTCGGGCGCCATTTCCATCGGCGCGGCCAGACGCTCGTCGAGCGTCATGGTGGCGCTGCCGCCGGTGGTGAGGTTCAGCACCGCGCCGGTGGCCTGTTTGAGCTGCGGCAGGAAGGCGGCGTAATGCGCGGGGCTGGCCGAGGGGCGCCCGGTCTCGGGGTCGCGCGCATGCAGGTGCAGGATCGCCGCCCCCGCTTCCGCCGCAGCGACCCCTTGCGCCACCATCTCGTCGGCGCTCACCGGCAGATAGGGCGACATGGAGGGCGTGTGTATCGAGCCGGTCAGCGCGCAGGTGATCACGATCTTCGACATGTCAGCTCACCCGGTCGAGCGCCGGCAGCTCGGCGCGGAACTGGCTCAGCGACAGGTCCAGCCCCTCGACGATCTCGTCGAGATGGGTGTCGGTCACGATGAGCGGCGGGCAGACCAGGATGTGATCGCCCTCGACCCCGTCGCGGGTGCGGCGGGAATAGACGATCAGCCCATTCTCATAGGCGATCTGCACGAACCGCTCGAAGGCACGCAACTCCTTCGGCAGTGGCGTCTTGGCCACCGGATCGGCCATGAACTCGAAGGCCAGCAGCAGCCCCTTGCCGCGCACATCGCCGATGATCTCGTGTTTCTGCGCCAGCGCGTGCAGCCGCGCCTTGAGCCGCGCGCCCATGAGCGCGGCGTTGTCCACCAGCCCCTGCGCGTCGATCTCGTCGAGCACGGCGGCGCCGGCGGCGCAGGCCAGCGGGTTGCCGGCATAGGTGAAGCCATGGGCGAACCCGCCCTGATCGAGCACCGGGGCGACCATCCAGTCCGGCGCCACGATGCCGCCCAGCGGCGCATAGCCGGCGGCAAAGCCCTTTGACAGCACCACGATATCCGGCCGTATGTTCCAGTGCTCGCAACCGAGAAAGGCGCCCGTGCGCCCCGCCCCGGTCATCACCTCATCCATGATCAGCAGCACGCCATGACGGTCGCAGATCTCGCGGATGCGCTCCATATAGCCCGCCGGCGGCACCAGCGCGCCGGTCGAGGCGCCGCCCACCGGTTCCAGCAGGAAGGCGAGCACGCTGTCCTCGCCCTCCATCAGAATCAGATCTTCGAGCATATCGGCATAGTGACGCCCGGTCGCCGGATCCTCCGGATCGCGCCCGTCGAGATAGGCGCGCGGCGCCGGCACCTTGGGCATCTCGCGCATCATCGGCGCGAAAGGCGCGGTGAGCGAGCGATAGCCGGTCACCGCCAGCGCCCCAAGCGTGCAGCCGTGATAGGACGGGCTGCGCGAGATCACCTTCCACCGGCTGCCGCGCCCGGTGGAAACGGCATATTGCCGCGCAAGCTTCATCGCGCTTTCGATGGCCTCCGACCCGCCGGAGACGAAGAACACCTTGTTAAGCCCCGGCGGCATCTTTTCCACGGTCTTTGCGGCGAGGCGCTCGCTCGCCTCGGTCTCGAAATGAAGACGGTAGCCGAAGGTCGCGCGCTCCATCTGCTCGCGCATGGCGGCGAGCACATTGGCGTTGGAATGGCCGATATTGCAGACCATGGCGCCGGAAGAGCCGTCGAGATAGCGCTTGCCGTCAGTGTCCCACATATAGACGCCGCGGGCCTGGTCGAGCACGGGTTTGCGCCCGTGACCCTGGTAGAAAAGGTGGCTCATTTGGTCTCCGTCGGAAGGGCCGAGGCGTCTTTCGGGCGGAAGCCGATCCGCACCGGGGCGCCCTGTTCGAAAGGTCGTTCGTCGATCATGTTGATGGCTTGAAGCTGGCGGTCGCCGAGCCGCAGGAAATAGCGCACGGTCTGGCCCTGGTAATCCACGGTCTCGACCCGCGCGGGCGCGGTGAGCAGGCCGGGCGGCGCCTCGGCCTCGGGCAGCACCGCGAGCTTTTCGGCGCGCAGCACAAGCTGCGCGGGCCCCGGCCCGGAGAGCCGCTGCGCCTTTTCCGCCGGCACCGCCACGCTGCCAAAGGGCGCGACGTCGAGCGTGGCGCCCTCGGCGCCGGTCGCGGTGCAGGCGGCGGGCAGCATGTTGGAAGCGCCGAGGAAATTCGCCACGAATTCGCTGGCGGGGTTGTTATAGACCTCCTCCGGCGCGCCCATCTGCTCGACCCGGCCGGCGCTCATCACCACGATGCTGTCGGACATGGCCAGCGCCTCGGACTGGTCGTGGGTGACGAAAACGGTGGTGACGCCAATCTGGTCCTGAATGCGCTTCAGCTCCACCCGCATATCCTCGCGCAGATTGGCGTCGAGCGCCGAGAGCGGCTCGTCGAGCAACAGCACGTCAGGCTCGATGACGATGGCCCGGGCCAGCGCGATGCGCTGCTGCTGGCCGCCCGAGAGCGCCTTTGGATAGCGCTCGCCCACATGCGGCAGCTGCACCAGATCGAGCGCCTTCTGCACCCGCCCGGCGATCTCGGATTTCGGCACGTCGCGGTATTTCAGCCCGAAGGCGACATTCTCGGCCACGGTCTTGTGCGGAAACAGCGCGTAGTTCTGGAACACGATGCCGAGGTTGCGCTTGTGGATCGGCACATCGTTCACGCGCTTGCCGCCGATCAGGATCTCGCCCTCGCTCGGGTCGAGCAACCCCGCGATCATGCGCAGATTGGTGGTCTTGCCGCAGCCCGAGGGGCCGAGCAGCGTGACGAAGGCGCCGTCGGGGATCTCGATGCTGGTCTTGTGCACCGCGGTGAACTTGTGAAAGCGCTTCACGACGTTGCGGAGGGTGACGGAGCTCATGGGCGGTCCTGTCGGTGGGATCGGAAGGGGAAATCGGAGGCATCACCCGCCCCGGGCTCGACCCGGGGCCTCTGGCCTGGAGGGGGAGGCCCCGGGTCGAGCCCGGGGCGGGTGTCTCGATCTGGGGTCAGTAGCCCTTTTGCACGCGGCCGAAGGTCTTGGACCACTCCGCCTCGTTACCGTTCCAGTAGTCCGGATCGGCAAAGGTCAGCCCCTCCAGCGTGCCCTTGGGATCGAAGGCCGGCAGCGTCGGGATCTTGGACCCCAGATCCACCTTGTTGGGATCGAGCGCCGGCGGGTAGTTCTGCCCTTCAGCCACGGCGATGGAGGTTTCCGGCGCCAGCATGAAGTTCAGCAGCTCTTCGCAGGCCTCCATCGGCGAGCCCTTGAGCACGAAGAGGCATTCCTGCCAGCCATAGCCGTTGGGCGGATCGTAATAGCCGATATCGTGGCCCTGCTCCTGAAGCGCATAGATCCGGCCCGACCAGCCTTCGGTCACATAGATCTCCTCCTCGGCCAGCAGCGACATCAGCTCAGCACCCGAGGTCCAGTATTTCAGCGACAGGTCGCGATGGGCGCGGATCGCGTCCCAGACGGCTTCCATATCGGTGGCGCCGTTCGGATCCTGCCCGGTTTGCAGCGAGGCGAACCAGATCCGCGTGCGCCAGTCGTTCCAGCCGGCGATCTTGCCCTTATAGGCCTCGTCGATGAGGATCTTGGCGCCTTTCTGCTGCATCTCCTCGTCGGAGATGTATTTGCGGTTATAGGCCAGCCCCGTGGTGCCGTAATCATAGGGCACGCAGGACAGCGCCCCGCCCGAGACCTTGCGGAACACCTCCACCAGCTTGGGGATGACAAATTCGAGATTGGGGATATTGGCCTCGTTCAGCTCGGAGCTGAGGCCGAGATTGTGATAGCGCGCATAGTCGAACACCCCGGACAGGTGGGCAATATTGTATTCGCCCGGCTGGCTGGCCTTGACGCGGGAGAGGTATTCGTCGCCGCCACCGAAGGTGCCGTCGACCACCTCGATGCCGGTATCGGCGGTATAGGGATCGAAGGCGTATTCGCGGAACGCCTCGGAGACCACGCCGCCCCAGCCGTCAAAGCGCACCTGGCCGACCGTCTGGGCATTGGCGTAGCGGGCAAAGGGCGTCTGCACGCCATAGGCCAGACCCGCCGCGCCGATCAGGCCGAGAAAGCTGCGGCGGTCGAGATCGCCATTCATATAACGTTCGCGCAAACGCTCATAACGGATTGTATTGTCGATTTTTTTCACGATTTACTCCTTGTCGGATCAGGCGAAGCGGTGTCAGCCGCTCTTTTTGGATAGTTGTCTTGCGATGGCCGCCCCGAGCAGCGGCAGGCCCACGGTCATGACGATCATCACCGTGCCCAGCGCGTTGATCTCGGGGCTGATGGAATTGCGCAGCATGGCGAAGATCTGGGTCGGCACCGTCTCGACCCCGCCGGGCTTCCAGAACAGCGTGCCGGTGATGTCGTCGAAACTGATGGTGAAGGCGAAAAGCCCGCCCGCCAGCACCGCCGGCAGCATCAGCGGCAGGGTGATCTGGAAAAAGGTCTGCATCGGGCTCGCACCGAGGCTCATCGCCGCCTCCTCCACATCGCGGCGGATCGACACCAGCCGCGCCTGCACCACGAGGATCACGAAGGGCAGCGTAAAGATGACATGGCCGAAGAGCAGCAGCGCAAAGCTCTTGTTGATGCCCAGCACGTTGAGAAAGAGCAGCAGCGCCACCGCCAGCACCACCTCGGGCACGAGGATCGGTGCGATCAGCAGGGTCGAGACCACATTCGCCCCCGGCACCCGGTAGCGCACCAGCGCGAGGCTCGCCAGCACCCCCAGCGTCGTCGAGATCAGGGCCGTCAGCAGCCCCAGCACGATGGAGGTGCGAAAGGCGCGCAGGATCGCCTCGTTCTGCGCCAGCTCCACGAACCAGCGGAAGGAAAAGCCGGTCATCGGGAAGCTGCCGAACTGCGAGGCGTTGAAGCTCAGCAGCACCACCACCGCGACCGGCAGGAACATGAAGAGATAGACGAGGATCGCGTAACCGCGGATGACAAACCAGCCCATCAGCCCAGCCCCTTCATCAGCTGCGCCATGCCGAGATAGCGGTTGTAGATCGCCACCAGAATGCCCAGCACCACCAGCAGCATCAGCGACAGCGCCGAGCCCAGCGGCCAGTTGAGCTGGGTGATGATCGCCTCGAAGACGAGATTGGCGAACATCGCATCGGTCGGCCCGCCCAGCACCAGCGGCGTGATATAAGTCCCCGCCCCCAGCACGAAGCAGAGCAGCCCGCCGGCGGCCAGCCCGGGCAGCGACAGCGGCAGGGTCACTTGCAGAAACGCCTCCCAGCGCGTCGCGCCCAGCGAATTGGCCGCGTCTTCCAGCGTCACGTCGATGCCGTCGAGGCTGACAAAGATATTCAGGATCATGAAGGGCAGCAGAAAATGCACCAGCCCGAGGATCACCGTCGCCTCGTTATAGAGCATCTGGATCGGCTCGCCCACGATCCCGGTCCAGAGCAGAAAGCCGTTCAGAGCGCCGGAGACGCCGAGAATGTTGATCCAGCTCATCGTGCGGATGATGTAGCTGATCCAGAAGGGCAGCATGAGCAACAACAGCAGGATCGCCTTGTTGCCGCGCGACCGGGCGATGAAATAGGCCGAAGGATAGCCCATCACGGCGCAGACCAGCGTGGTGATCGCGGCGATCTTCAGCGTGTTGAGCAGGATGTCGCGATAGAACGGGTCGGTCAGCGCCTCGGCCCAGTTGTCGAGGTAGAACCCCGGCTGGTCGGCGCCGGTCGCGGTGCGCAGCCAGAAGCTGTAGACCACGATGAAACAGAGCGGCACCAGCAGCAGCAGCGCCACCGCCGTCAGCGCGGGCGAGAGCAGTATCCAGGGCTGGCGCGCCTCGCGGACTTCGACCGACATCTGCGATTCCTCATGGCTTTCCTGTTGCCGATGCTTCGGAAGCGCGACACATTGATCAAATAGATAATCGGAATTTTCACTATTGAGAGGGTCTATGTCCCCTGATCCCTACGACCCCGAGCGCATCGCCCGCGAGCTCGACTGGAACCTGTTACGCACCTTCGTCGTGCTGGCGGAATCGCGCTCGATCACCGAGGGCGCGGCGCGGCTGCGGCTGAAGCAGCCCTCGGTCTCTTCCGCCTTGAAAAGACTGGAGGATCGCGTCGGTCGGCAGCTCATCAACCGGCAGCCCGGGCATTACGAGCTGACCGATGCCGGGCGGCTGCTCTATCGCGAGGCGGTGGAGATCAACGGCTCCATCCTGCGGCTCTCGACGCTGCTGCGCGAAATGACCGACGAGGTGCGCGGCCATGTCAAACTCGCCATGGCCAGCCATGTGGTCTGCCCGTTTTTTGATCAGGTGCTGGCGGCGTTCCATGCGCAGAACCCCGGCGCCAGCCTGTCGATCGACGTGCATTCCAGCGCCCAGGCGCTGGCCGAGGTCTCGGCCAAGCGCGCCTCCTTCGCGGTCTGCCTGGTCAGGGCGCGCAATCCGCGGCTGGAATACCGCAGGCTCTACCGGGAATTCTTCGGGCTGTTCTGCGGCCCCTATCACCCGCTTTTCGGGCGTGAAGGGCTGACACCGGCCGATCTCGAGGGGCTGCCCTCGGTCAGTTTCGACACCGACAGGCTGGAGGATGTGCTGAAACCTGTGGCGCTGATGCGGGCGCAGTCGCGGCTGGGCATGCGCATCACCGGCACCTCCAGCAATCTCGAAGAGGTGCGCCGGATGATCATTGCCGGGCTGGGTGTCGGGCCGCTGCCGATGCATGTGGCGCGACGCGACGTGCAGGACGGGCTGCTCTGGCAGACCCCGCCCTATGACGGGCTGCCGGCCATCGATGTGCATCTGGTCTGGAACCCGCAGGCGGTGATGAACCGCGCCGAGACCATCCTGCTGGAAATGATCCGCGATGCCATCGAGGCCGCCCCGATCGAGGAGCGCACCTATCTGCCGTCGCTGCGCAGCGGCTGAGACAGCTCAGCCGCTGCCGTACCGCTCAGAAATCCCAGTCTTCGTCCTCGGTCGCGACCGCCTTGCCGATCACATAGGAGGAACCGGAGCCCGAAAAGAAATCGTGGTTCTCGTCGGCATTGGGGCTGAGCGCTGCCATGATCGCCGGGTTCACCTTGCAAAGCTCATCCGGGAAAAGGCTTTCAAAACCAAGGTTTTGCAGCGCCTTGTTCGCGTTGTAATGCAGGAAGGCCTTCACATCCTCGGTCAGCCCCAGCGGATCGTAGAGCGTTTCGGTATAGCGCGTCTCGATATCGTAAAGATCGAAGATCAGCCCGAAGGCGAAATCCTTGATCTCCTTGCGCTCCGCCTCCGAAAGCCGCTCCAGCCCGCGCTGGAACTTGTAGCCGATGTAATAGCCATGCACCGCCTCGTCGCGGATGATCAGCCGGATCAGGTCGGCGGTATTGGTCAGCCGCGCCCGGCTCGACCAGTGCATCGGCAGGTAGAAGCCAGAATAGAACAGGAAGCTTTCGAGGAACACGCTCGCCACCTTCTTGCGCAGCGGGTTGGCGGTGGCGTCGTATTCGTCGAGGATCAGCCGCGATTTCTGCTGGAGCTGCGCATTCTCCTCCGACCAGCGGAACGCCTCGTCCACCTCCGCCGTCGAGCACAGCGTCGAGAAGATCGAGGAATAGCTGCGCGCATGCACCGCCTCCATGAAGGCGATATTGGTCAGCACCGCCTCCTCGTGCGGGGTGACCGCATCCTCCATCAGCGCCGGCGCGCCGACGGTGTTCTGGATCGTGTCGAGCAGCGTCAGCCCGGTGAAGACCCGGATCGTGAGCCGCTGCTCCTCCTCGGTGAGCTGCGACCAGCTCTGGATGTCGTTCGACAGCGGCACCTTTTCCGGCAGCCAGAAATTCACCGTCAGACGGTTCCAGATCTCCAGATCCTTGTCGTCCTGAAGGCGGTTCCAATTGATGGCGCGCGGCACGCGGCGGGTTTGGGCGATGTCTTTCATGGTGTGACCCTTCGGACTACGGGGCGAAATATCTGCGGCGAACGGTGGGCAGATTGCCCACCCTACGGGCGGCGCGGCGCCCTGTGTCTTCATCTTTCTCAAAATACTCCAGAACACGCTCTGCAACCCGCGCCGTCGGGTCAGCCCCGGCGATGACGGACCGAACGCGTGCCCGGCCAGGTAGGGTGGGCGATTCCGCCCACCGCCCGGTGGCTAGAGCGAGCAGGACACGCAGCCCTGCACTTCGGTGCCTTCCAGCGCCATCTGGCGCAGGCGGATGTAGTAGATCGTCTTGATCCCCTTCTTCCAGGCATAGATCTGCGCCCGGTTGATATCGCGCGTGGTCGCCGTGTCCTTGAAGAACAGCGTCAGCGACAGGCCCTGATCGACATGCTGGGTCGCCGCCGCATAGGTGTCGATGATCGCCTCGGCGCCGATCTCATAGGCATCCTTGTAGTAGTCTAGGTTGTCATTGCTCATGAAGGCGGCGGGGTAATAGACCCGACCGATCTTGCCTTCCTTGCGGATCTCGATCTTGGCGGTGATCGGGTGGATCGACGAGGTGGCGTTGTTGATATAGCTGATCGAGCCGGTGGGCGGCACCGCCTGAAGGTTGCGGTTGTAGAGCCCGCCCTCGATCACCGCATCGCGCAGCGCGGCCCAGTCTTCGCGGCCCGGCACCTCGACGCCGAAGCGTTCGAAGAGCGCCCGCACCGTGTCGGTCTCCGGCAGCCAGTCGCGCTCGACATATTTGTCGAAGAACGAGCCGTCGGCATATTTCGAGGCCTCGAACCCGGCAAAGCTGCGGCCCCGCTCCCTGGCCAGCGCATTCGACGCGCGCAGGCAGTGATAGAGCACGGTGGCGAAATAGATATTGGTGAAGTCGATCCCCTCGGGCGAGCCGTAATGGATCCGCTCGCGCGCAAGAAAGCCGTGCAGATTCATCTGGCCAAGCCCGATGGCGTGGCTCTCGTCATTGCCGCGCCGCACCGAGGGCACAGAGTCGATCGACGACATCTCGGAAACCGCGTTCAGCGCGCGTACAGCCGTGCCGACCGTAGCGCCCAAATCGCCGCCATCCATCGCCTTGGCGATATTGAGCGAGCCGAGATTGCAGGAGATATCCGTGCCCAGATGCTTGTAGCCGAGATCGTCGTTGAATTCGGACGCCTCGTTGACCTGAAGGATCTCGGAGCAGAGGTTCGACATGGAGATCCGCCCGGCCACCGGGTTCTCGCGGTTCACCGTATCCTCGAACATGATATAGGGATAGCCGCTCTCGAACTGGATCTCGGCGATGGTCTGGAAAAACGCCCGCGCATTGATCTTTTTCTTGCGGATCCTGGGGTTATCCACCATCTCGTGATATTTCTCGGTAACCGAGATCTCCGAGAAGGCCTTGCCATAGACCCGCTCCACATCATGGGGCGAGAACAGGTACATGTCATCGTTCTTCTTCGCCAGCTCGAAGGTGATGTCGGGGATCACCACGCCGAGGCTCAGCGTCTTGATGCGGATCTTCTCGTCAGCATTCTCGCGCTTGGTGTCGAGGAACCGCAGGATGTCCGGGTGGTGGGCATTGAGATAGACCGCCCCCGCCCCCTGCCGCGCGCCGAGCTGGTTGGCGTAGCTGAAGGAATCCTCAAGCAGCTTCATCACCGGGATGACGCCCGAGGACTGGTTCTCGATGCCTTTGATCGCCGCGCCGTGCTCGCGGATATTGGTCAGCATCAGCGCCACGCCGCCGCCGCGCTTGCTGAGTTGCAGCGCCGAGTTGATGCCGCGCCCGATGCTTTCCATGTTGTCTTCGAGCCGCAGCAGGAAGCAGGAGATCAGCTCGCCGCGCTGCGCCTTGCCGGCATTGAGGAAGGTCGGCGTCGCAGGCTGGAACCGGCCGCCCAGCATCTCGCGCATGAGCTGCATCGCCAGCGCCTCTTCGCCGCGCGCCAGCGTCAGCGCGACCATCACCACCCGGTCCTCGAACCGCTCCAGATAGCGTTTCCCGTCGCGGGTCTTCAGCGTGTAGCTGGTGTAGTATTTGAACGCGCCGAGGAAAGTCGGAAAGCGGAACTTGATCTTGTAGGCCGCATCCCAGATCTTTGCCAGGAAGGCGTCGTCATACTGGCCCAGCACATGGGCCTCGTAATAGCCCTCATCGACCAGATAGCGCAGCTTTTCCTCGAGCGAGTGAAAGAACACGGTGTTCTGGTTCACATGCTGGAGGAAATATTGCCGCGCCGCCATGCGGTCGGCGTCGAAGCGGATCTTCCCCTCGTCGTCATAGAGGTTCAGCATCGCGTTCAGCGCGTGGTAATCCAGACCCTGCCATTCCGCCGGCACCGCCTTGGCGGGGGCTGCGTCGTTCAGATCGCGGTCGAGAAGTGCGTCTTCCAAAACCTGTCCAGTCCTTCTCTGACACGGGCGATGTCGGTCTCTGTCCCGGCCAGTTCGAACCGGTAGAGAACGGGGACGCCGCATTTCTGCGCCACCACATCGCCCGCCAGGGCGAACAACGCCCCGAAATTGCGGTTGCCGCCGGCGATCACGCCGCGGAGATGCTGCCTCGTGTCCGGGTCGTTGAGGAACCGGATCACCTGTTTATGAACCGCCCCCCGGCCCCGCCCATCGGCATAGCTGGGCGTCACCAGGACAAAGGGCGCGCGCGGGGCGGGCATGTCCTCCTCCGGCGAGATCGGGATACGCTGTGCCGTCAGCCCGAGCCGGGAGACGAAGCGCTGCGTATTGCCCGAGCGCGAGGAGAAATAGACCAGCCCGCCCAAGACACTCAGCTCAGCGCGCTGATCTTGTCGGGGCGGAAGCCGGCCCAGTGATCGTCACCCGCCATCACCACCGGCGCCTGACGATAGCCGAGCTCGGTCACCCGGGCCATCGCGTCGGCATCTTCGGTGAGGTCGATCAGATCGAAGGCGATGCCCTTGGCGGCCAGCGCACGGGTGGTGGCGGTGCATTGCACGCAGGCGGGTTTGGAGTAAACGGTGATGCTCATCGGGTGTCCCTTGTCTCTGTCTGCCTGTTGGCGGGCGCCGGCAGGGGAGACGCGGACAGGCGCGGAAACCCGCGCCAATCACTGCTCCCGGACCCACCGCCCAGTGTCGTGTCGTCGTCCTGGCAGGTCTCCTGGCTCACGGCTCAAGCGCCTCGGCCCGCCTTCCCGGCGCCGAAACGCCAGTGGGGATGGGCTTTGACTTACCGCTTACAGTTGCGGGGGCAGCGCCGGTGTTCCACCGGACTTCCCTTTTCACCCGCACCGAAACGCGGGCACCAAGACTACAGGATATTGATCACAGGGATGTGGCGCCGTCAATATATAGCGGCCCATCTCAAGTCATGCCGCCACGTCCGGCAAGGCCCGATCGCGCCTTCTGTGCCTGCATTTTCAGCCCCAAACAGGCGGGCGAGGCGCGGCTTGAAAGTTTTTCATGATAACAATGATAATTATGAAATGGCTTTGAGAGGGGAATGCCGGTAAGCGGAGGGCCTTTAAGGACCAAAAGGAAGTCATCCCCATGTCCCGTCCCGAGCCGCAGCGCGCGCCCGTCTTCGACCGTCTTTACGATGCCGCCCGCGACCGCATTCTCATCCTCGACGGCGCCATGGGCACGCAGATCCAGAAGCTCGGCCTGTCCGAGGGCGATTTCCAGGGCTGCGGCGGCGGCGCCTGTTCCTGCCACCTGCCGCATGACAGCGACAAGCCGCAGCAGGGCAACAACGATATCCTGAACCTGACCAAGCCCGAGGCCATCGAAGAGATTCACTATCAATACGCCATGGCCGGCGCGGATATCACCGAGACCAACACCTTTTCCTCCACCACCATCGCCCAGGCCGATTACGGCATGGAGGATGCGATCTATGACCTGAACTTTCAGGGCGCGCAGATCGCCCGCCGCGCCATGGACCGGGCCGAGGCCGAAGATGGCCGCCCGCGCTTTGTCGCCGGCGCGCTCGGGCCGACCAACCGCACCGCCTCGATCAGCCCGGACGTGAACAACCCGGGCTATCGCGCAGTGAGTTTCGACCAGCTCCGCGAGGCTTATGGCCAGCAGGCGCGCGCGCTGATCGACGGCGGCGCCGATATCCTGCTGATCGAGACGATTTTCGACACGCTGAACGCCAAGGCCGCGATCTTTGCCTGTGAGGAAGTCTTTGCCGAGCGCGGCGAGCGGCTGCCGGTGATGATCTCGGGCACGATCACCGACCTTTCGGGGCGCATGCTCTCGGGCCAGACGCCCACCGCCTTCTGGCATTCGGTGCGCCACGCCAACCCGTTCACCATCGGGCTCAACTGCGCGCTCGGCGCCACCGCGATGCGCCCGCACCTGGCCGAGATCGCCGGCGTCGCCGACACGATGACCTGCGCCTACCCCAATGCCGGCCTGCCCAACGAGATGGGCGAATACGACGAATCGCCCGAGCAGATGGCCGAGCAGATCGAGGGCTTTGCCCGCGAGGGGCTGCTGAACATCGTCGGCGGCTGCTGCGGCTCGACCTATGACCATATCCGCGCCATCGCCAGGGCCGTCGAGGGCTACCCCCCGCGCGAGATCCCCGAACAGCCGCCGCTGATGCGGCTTTCCGGGCTGGAGCCCTTTACGCTGACCGACGACATCCCCTTTGTGAATGTCGGCGAGCGGACCAACGTCACCGGCTCGGCGCGGTTCAAGAAACTGATCACCAATGGCGATTACGCCGCCGCGCTCGACGTCGCCCGCGATCAGGTCGAGAACGGCGCGCAGGTCATCGACATCAACATGGACGAGGGGCTCATCGATTCCCAACAGGCGATGATCGAGTTCCTGAACCTCATCGCCGCCGAGCCCGATATCGCCCGCGTGCCGATCATGATCGACAGCTCGAAATGGGAGGTGATCGAGGCCGGGCTGAAATGCGCCCAGGGCAAATGCATCGTCAACTCGATCTCGATGAAGGAAGGCGAGGAGAATTTCCTCGCGCAGGCCCGGCTCTGCCGCCATTACGGCGCTGCCGTGGTGGTCATGGCCTTTGACGAGACAGGTCAGGCCGATACCGAGGACCGCAAGGTCGAGATCTGCACCCGCGCCTACAAGCTGCTGACCGAAGAGGTGGGGTTCCCGCCCGAGGACATCGTCTTCGACCCCAACGTCTTTGCCGTGGCCACCGGCATCGAGGAGCATGACAATTACGGCGTCGATTTCATCGAGGCCACCCGCCGCATCACCACCGACTGCCCGCATGTGCATATCTCGGGCGGCATCTCGAACCTGTCCTTCTCGTTCCGGGGCAACGAGCCGGTGCGCGAGGCGATGCACGCGGTGTTCCTCTATCACGGCATTCAGGCCGGCATGGATATGGGCATCGTCAACGCCGGGCAGCTCGCGGTCTACGACCAGATCGACGCAGAGCTGCGCGAGGCCTGCGAAGATGTGGTGCTGAACCGCAAACCCGCGAATGGCGGCTCCGCCACCGAGAACCTGCTGGAGATCGCCGAGAAATACCGCGGCAAGGGCGGCGGCAAGACCCGCGAAAAGGACATGTCGTGGCGCGAGCTGCCGGTCGAGAAGCGGCTCGAACACGCGCTGGTCAACGGCATCACCGAATTCATCGACGCCGATACCGAAGAGGCGCGCCAGGCCGCCGAGCGCCCGCTGCATGTGATCGAAGGCCCGCTGATGGCCGGTATGAACGTGGTGGGCGATCTCTTTGGCGCGGGCAAGATGTTCCTGCCGCAGGTGGTGAAATCCGCCCGCGTGATGAAACAGGCCGTGGCGGTGCTGCTGCCCTATATGGAAGAGGAAAAGCGGCTCAGCGGGGCCGACGGGCGCAACTCCGCCGGCAAGGTGCTGATGGCGACGGTGAAGGGCGATGTGCATGACATCGGCAAGAACATCGTCGGCGTCGTGCTGGCCTGCAACAATTACGAAATCATCGACCTGGGCGTCATGGTGCCCGCCGAAAAGATCCTTGCCACCGCCAAAGAGGAAGGCGTCGACGTGATCGGCCTTTCGGGCCTCATCACCCCCTCGCTCGACGAGATGGTGCATGTGGCCTCCGAGATGGAGCGCGAGGGCTTCGACATCCCGCTGCTGATCGGCGGCGCCACCACCTCGCGGGTGCACACGGCGGTCAAGATCCATCCGCGCTACGGCAAGGGCCAGGCGGTCTATGTGACCGACGCGAGCCGCGCGGTGGGTGTGGTCTCCTCGCTGCTGTCGCCGGCGCAGAAGCCCGACTACGTGGCCAATATCCAGGGCGAATATGCCGATGTGGCCGAGAAACACGCCCGCGCCGAGCTTGCGAAAAAGCGCCTGCCGCTGGAGGATGCCCGCGCCAATGCGCTGAAGCTCGATTTCGGCAACCACGCCCCTGCCCCGAGCTTCCTCGGCACCCGCAGCTTCGACGGCTGGGATCTGGCGGAGCTGGCCGAATATATCGACTGGACGCCGTTCTTCCAGACCTGGGAGATGAAGGGCGTCTATCCCAAGATCCTCGACGACGAGAAACAGGGCGAGGCGGCGCGCGCGCTCTTTGCCGATGCGCAGGCGATGCTGAAGCGGATCATCGACGAGAAATGGTTCCACCCGCGCGCCGTGGTGGGCTTCTGGCCGGCCAACGCGGTGGGCGACGATATCCGCCTCTTCAAAGGCGAGGACCGCGACGAGGAACTGGCCACCTTCTACACCCTGCGCCAGCAGACCGCCAAGCGCGGCGACCGGCCCAACGTGGCGCTGTCGGATTTCGTCGCCCCCAAGGGCACGCCCGATTATATCGGCGGCTTCGTGGTGACGGCGGGGGTCGAGGAGATCGCCATCGCCGAGGCCTTCGAAGAGAAAAACGACGATTATTCGTCGATCATGGTCAAGGCGCTGGCCGACCGCTTTGCCGAGGCCTTTGCCGAGCGCATGCACCAGAAGGTGCGCAAGGAGCTCTGGGGCTATGCGCCGGAGGAAAGCGCCA
Source organism: Salipiger abyssi (assembly GCF_017311415.1). Classification (GTDB taxonomy): domain Bacteria; phylum Pseudomonadota; class Alphaproteobacteria; order Rhodobacterales; family Rhodobacteraceae; genus Salipiger; species Salipiger abyssi_A. The sequence goes on from NZ_JAEKIS010000006.1 coordinate 80,457, forward strand.
GCAATGCCGAGCTCATCGCCGAGAAATACGCCGGAATCCGCCCTGCCCCGGGCTATCCGGCACAGCCCGACCACACCGAAAAGACCACGCTGTTCGAGCTGCTCGACGCCACCGAGGCGACCGGTGTGTCGCTGACCGAAAGCTACGCCATGTGGCCCGGCTCCTCGGTCTCGGGGCTCTATATCGGCCATCCCGACAGCTATTATTTCGGCGTGGCAAAGGTGGAGCGCGACCAGGTGGTCGACTACGCCGAGCGCAAGGGCATGGATGTGGAAGAGGTCGAGCGCTGGCTGGGCCCGATCCTCAACTACATCCCCGGCGCGTCCAAGGTCGCGGCGGAATAAGCAGCGGTCCGGCGGGGCACGGCCCCGCCGCCGCTCAGGGTTCGAGTTCGAACGCCGCTTCGGCGACGTCGCGCCCGTTGACCTGCACGATCACCGCGTGAGGCCCGGGATAAAGCCGGAAGGTCGTGGCATCGCCCTTGAGCCGGTGCCGCTTTTCCAGTCGCAGCGCCTTGCCGGGGGCGAGCGTCGCGGCTTTCAGCTTGAACACCTTCTCTGCACTGCCGGAAGGCCGCGCGAAGCGCAGGCGGTAATCCACCAGCACCGGCCCCGGCGCGTCGCTTTCCAGCGTCACGGCGAAGTCCAGAACGTCGCCGATCCGCGCCCGCGCCGGCAGTTCCAGCCGCGCCGACACCGGCAGATCGGCGCGGTAGCCCAGCAGCGCCAACGCCCCGGGCTCGCCGCGCTTCACCGCCGTGCGCAGCGCGTGGCGGGTCATCCAGTCGAGCTCCGACTCCTGCTGCACGCCCGCCTCGCGCCAGCGGCGCAGCCGCTCCAGCACCGCGTCGGGATGCGGGCGCGACAGGTCGTTGAGATGATTGGCGACCGAGCGCGTGACAAAGCGCGCCTCGTCGTTGTGCAGCAGATCGAGCAGCGCCAGCGGCCGCAGCGGATCGAGCGTGATGCCTGCGCCCCAGGGCAGGCGCGGCCGCGTGCCCTCGGAAACCAGCCGGCGCACATGGTAATGCGGATCTCGCGCCCAAAGCGCCATGCGGTCGAGCACCAGATCGGGCCAGCGGTTCAGGAAGGGCCGAATGGCGTATTCCATGGAAAAGCGCTGCGTCGCCGCGTGCAGCAGGTCCAGCGCGCGCTCCGGCGTCTCCAGCCCGCGCCGCGCCGCCAGCACGCCGGGCACCGCGTGGATGAAGCGCCCGAAATCGTCGTCGCGCTCATCCGGCGAGAGCGGCGGCGGCATCGCAGCTTCAAGAGCCTCCGCCATCGCACTGAAATCGCGCGGCAATTGCGCCTCCAGCCCGTCCGCCAGCACATCGAGCCGCGCATGCACACCAAGCCCCTCGAAGCGCGGCAGCACCACATCGAGAAACCGCCCGGCATCGAAGCCCGGCAGCACCGAGAACTCGGCGGCGAGATCGCCCGCCGAGTCCGCGTTAAAGAGCTGATCGGCGAGCGAGAACCCCGCGCCGCCGCCCTTGCCGTCGGGGCCCCGTGCCATGCCGCGCGTCAGATCGTCGAAAAGGTTTCGCCGCCATCGAGCAGGATGTTCTGCCCGACGATGAACCCGGCGTGGTCGGAACAGAGAAAGGCGCACATCTTGCCGAACTCGCCCGGATCGCCATAGCGTTTCGCCGGGATCCCTTCGGCGCGCTGCGCCCGCGCCGCCGCCTGGTCGATGCCCTTTTCCGCCGCCAGCGCCTTGTCCAGAACCTCGATCCGCGCGGTGGCATGGACCCCGGGCAGGAGATTGTTGACCGTCACCCCCTGCGCCGCAACCTGCCGGGCAGTGCCCGCGACAAAGCCTGTCAGCCCCGAGCGCGCCGCGTTCGACAGGCCCAGCGGCAGGATCGGCGCCTTGACCGACCGCGAGGTGATATTGACCACCCGCCCCCAGCCGCGCGCCATCATGCCCGGCATCAGCGCCTGCATCAAAGCGATCGGGGTCAGCATCGCGCCATCCAGCGCATCGATGAAATCGCCCCGGTCCCAGTCGCTCCAGTTGCCGGGCGGCGGCCCGCCGGCATTGGTGACGAGAATATCCACATCGCCGGCGGCCTCGAGCACTGCGGCGCGCCCCTCGGGATCGGTGATGTCGGCGGCCACGGCGGTGACCTCGACGCCATAGGTTTCGGCGATCTCCGCCGCTGCCGCGTCGAGCGGACCGGCGCTGCGCGCGTTCATCACCAGCGTGCAGCCGGCCTCCGCCAGCGCCTCGGCGCAGCCGCGCCCCAGCCCTTTCGACGAGGCGCAGACCAGGGCGCGCTTTCCTGCAATCTTCAGATCCATGGGGCAGTCTCCTTCTCGCGGCGCCAAAGGCGTCGGGAAAACGCCGGGGCCTGACCTAGTTGATGCCACAATCTCATGTCATAAGGGGACATGAAAGCCCGCCGCGACATTGCCGGAGGGCCTGCGGCGGCACAGGTGGGTCCGCCGGGAAAGACTGTCAGGGATGGGGCTGTCATGAGCCATTCGCAGAATGCGCGCGCCGCGCACAGCGTCAGCGTCTACCGCGCCGAGCAGATCCGCGTGATCAACGGCGCCAATCTCGGCGACGGGCTGAGCTTTGCCGAAGAGCTGATTCCCGACGATATCTACCGGCTCTCGCCGGTGGCCGCGCAGCACCGGCTGAGCCTCTATCCCAGCAGCGAACCGCCCTTTGAGATCGCCCGCGAGACCGAGATCGGCACGCCCGGCGCCGATCTGCATCTCGACTGCGTGCTGACCTTCATGACCGGCGACGGCGAGACCACAGAGGGGCTGGTGCTGGTCGAAACCGATGCCGAGGGCGATGTGGCGGGGATCCTGTTCCTGCCGCTCGGTGCGATGAACCCGCGTCAGGATTACGCGCTGGTCGGCATCACGCGCGAAGGCGCGCTTCAGAAATTCGCGCAGGTCGCCTGCGTCTCCTTCACCGGCGGCACGATGATCACGCTGGCCTCGGGCGCGCAGCGCGCGGTGGAGGATCTGGCCGTGGGCGACCGGGTGCTGACCCGCGACGACGGCCCGCAGGAGATCCGCTGGATCGGCCATCACACGGTGCGCGCCGTGGGCGCCTTCGCGCCGATCCGCATCCGCGAGGGAACGCTCAACAATTCCGCCGATCTGCTGGTGAGCCCGGATCACCGTCTGTTCATCTACCAGCGCCAGGACCGGCTCGGCGCCGGCCGCTCCGAGCTGCTGGTCCGGGCGCGGCATCTGGTCAATGGCGATACGATCACCCGCGCCACGGGCGGTTTCGTGGATTACTACCAGATGCTCTTTGATCACCACCAGATCATCTATGCCGAAGGCATCGCCGCGGAATCCATGCTGGTCGACACCCGCACCCGCGCCGCCCTGCCCGAAGAGCTCACCGCCTCTCTCAGCCAGCTCCTGCCCGGGCATGACCGCAGCGACCACGGCGATCTGGAGGTGCATGAGGCGCTGCTCGACCGGCCCGATCTGGCGGATCTGCTGCGCAAGGCGTCGAGCTGCTGACGAGGGATTGCGCCGCCCTGCGGGCGTCGCCGGGTTTGGGGGCGCTGCCCCCTCGCGCGCCGGAGCGCGCATCCCCTCGGGATATTTCGGGCCAATGGAAACACGCAGGACTGCGCCCGGGATTTCCATTGGCTGAAAATATCCCCGCCGGAGGCAGGCACGACGCTGCGACCGGACGCGCCGCCGATCAAGGGCGGCTAGTGACGGCGCAGCGCCTCGATAAGCTCGGGTTTGGAGAGTTTTGAGCGTCCCTCGATACCGATTTCGCGGGCGCGGTCGTAGAGCGCGTCTTTCGTCCAGTCCTCATAGGGCGGTGCCTTGCCGCCCTTTTTCGACGGGTCGCGGTCGGGATCGGCCTGCGCATTGGAAATCCGTGCCGCCTTTTCCTTCGACATCCCCTTGTCGCGCAGCTCTTCGTAGAGCGGTTCGTTCTTCAGGCTCGGGTCAGGCATCTTGTGCATCCTCCTTTGCGACGGAAACCCGCCGCGCGGCTCGCGGGTTCCGCTCTTCCCTTGCTCCCTCAGCGGGGCTATATGCGCGCACATGCTGGACACGCCCACAAACCGCCCCGACCTGCCCGCGGAAATCGCCCGCCGCCGTACCTTTGCGATCATTTCGCATCCGGATGCGGGCAAGACCACGCTGACCGAGAAGTTCCTTTTGTATGGCGGCGCCATCCAGATGGCCGGCCAGGTGCGCGCCAAGGGCGAGGCGCGGCGCACGCGGTCGGACTTCATGAAGATGGAGCAGGAGCGCGGGATCTCGGTCTCTGCCTCGGCGATGTCCTTCGATTACGGCAATTTCCGCTACAACCTGGTCGACACGCCCGGCCACTCGGATTTTTCCGAGGACACCTACCGCACCCTCACGGCGGTGGACGCGGCGATCATGGTCATCGACGGCGCCAAGGGCGTGGAAAGCCAGACGCAGAAGCTCTTCGAGGTCTGCCGCCTGCGCGACCTGCCGATCCTGACCTTCTGCAACAAGATGGACCGCGAGGCGCGTGACGTCTTCGAGATCGTCGACGAGATCCAGGAGAACCTGGCCATCGACGTGACGCCGGCGAGCTGGCCCATCGGCATGGGGCGCGATTTCATCGGCTGCTACGACATGCTGCGCAACCGGCTGGAACTGATGGACCGCGCCGACCGCAACAAGGTGGCGGAATCGATCAAGATCGAGGGGCTGGACGACCCGAAACTGGCCGAGCATGTGCCCGAAGAGCTGCTCGAGCAGCTCAAGGAAGAGATCGAGATGGCGCGCGAGCTGCTGCCGGCGCTCGACCCGCAATCGGTGCTCGAAGGCCATATGACGCCGATCTGGTTCGGCTCGGCGATCAACTCCTTCGGGGTGAAGGAGCTGATGGACGGGATCGGCGCGCTGGCGCCGGAGCCGCAGCCGACCAAGGCCTCGCCGCGCGAGATCGCGCCGGAGGAAAAGAAGGTCGCGGGCTTCGTCTTTAAGGTGCAGGCCAATATGGACCCCAAGCACCGCGACCGGGTGGCCTTTGTACGGCTCTCCTCGGGGCATTTCAACCGCGGCATGAAGCTCACCCATGTGCGCACGAAAAAGCCGATGACGGTCTCGGCGCCGGTGCTGTTCCTGGCCTCCGACCGGGAGCTGGCGGAAGAGGCCTGGGCCGGCGACATCATCGGCATTCCGAACCATGGCCAGCTGCGCATCGGCGACACGCTGACCGAGGGCGAAGCGCTGAAGGTCACCGGCATCCCGAGCTTTGCGCCGGAGCTCTTGCAGAGCGTGCGCGCCGGCGATCCGATGAAGGCCAAGCATCTGGAAAAGGCGCTGTTCCAGTTCGCCGAGGAAGGCGCCGCCAAGGTCTTCAAGCCGGATATCGGCTCGGGCTATATCGTCGGTGTCGTTGGGGCGCTGCAATTCGAGGTGCTGGGCGCGCGGATCGAGCAGGAATACGGGCTGCCGGTGCGGTTCGAGTCGTCACAATTCACCTCGGCGCGCTGGGTGTCCGGTGACAAGGCGGCGGTGGAGAAATTCATCAACGCCAACAAGCAGCATATTGCCCATGACAACGATGGCGACGTGGTCTATCTGACCCGGCTGCAATGGGATATCGACCGGGTGGTGCGGGATTACCCCGATGTCACGCTGAGCGCGACGAAGGAAATGATGGTGTGATCTCCGGACCGGGCTTTGCCCGGCAAAGGTTCCGGGGGGAGCGTTAGGCGCTCACGGACGGAGCCCTGCTTCTGACGAAACGCTGCGCCATCTTCTGAAAGCGCGCGATCGCGTCCGCCTCGGGCCGGCCTCCGGCGGGAGTATTGTCCGGAAAGATGAAAGCGCAGGCCTGTGTCTTCATCTTTCTGAAAAATACTCACATTCCACCCTCTCAAAACAACGCGGCCCCGGAGGTCTGATCCGGGGCCGTCAGATGTGTTAAAGAAACCCGCCCTATTCCGCCGGCACTTCCTGCATGCGCCCGCCCGAGATGTTCTCGGGCAGCACGAAGGCCACCAGCACGAAGACCAGCCCCAGCGCGATGCCCAACACGTCGCCGGAGACGGCGAAGAGACCATCGAACTCCGAGCCCGGCACGCTGCCCAGCGTCACCTTGCCGCCCGCGATGTCGTTGAGCAGGCCGGAGGCTTTCCAGACCGGATAAGTCGCCATATAGGCTGCCGCGCCCAGCAGCCCGCCCGCGATGTAGAAGAGCGCATCCTTGCGCCCCGCCCCCGCGGCGCAAACGCCAGTGCCGGGGCAATAGCCCGAGGCCGCCCAGCCCGCGCCGAGCAGCAGCCCGCCGATGAAGACGCCGATATAGGCCGCTTTCACGTCCATATGCATGACATCGACGAGGCCGAGCATCTGCCCGCCGAACATCAGGATAGAGCCGGTGCCGATGGCCAGAAGGATGGTCTTCATGAGTTGCAGCCGGCGCAGGGTCAGCATGCCGCCGATCACATTGGGATTGGTGGCGCCGACACGGTCGAGCACGAAGCCGAAAGCCGCGCCGATGAGGATGGCGAGAACGATCTGCATGGCTCAGCCCTCCCGATACATGAGCATGGCGGTGGGCACGGCGGTCAGGAAAGCGCCGGCGGCGAAGATATAGCCTGATAGCGAGGTCTGCATCATGCCCGACATCATGTGCCCCGAGGTGCAGCCGCCCGCGAGGCGCGCGCCGTATAGCACAACGAAGCCGCCGAGAAAGGCCACCGCGTAACGTTTCCACGGGGTGTCGCCGTAATTCGCCCGCCAGATCGCAGGCGCACTGCGCTCTTCCTTCGAAATCCCGCCGCGCAGCAGGCTCGACAGGAAGGCGCCGCCGACCATGGCCAGCACGAAGACAAAGCTGTAATTCAGCGGGTTGGCGGCGTTCTTGGCGTATTTTCCGCCGGATTTCGCCATATAGGCGTTGGTAGAGCTATAGCCCTCGTCGGTCTGCGTGATGAAGTCCGGCGCCACAGCATCCGCCAAGATCCCGTCCAGGATCACGAATTGAGTGCTCACCCCGATGGGCTTCACCAGCAGCACCGCGGCGAAGAACACCGCGCCCAGCAGAAACCCGCCCAGTTTCCAGTTCAACGTCATGGATGACCCTCCCGATCCATTGATATTCCCACAACCGAATATCAAACACATTCCAAATAACGAATGACTTGGATCAAGTGGCGCCGACATCGGGCGGGCGAGGTTTCGACAAACTTTCAAAACCTGTGCGGCATCCCAAAACGACGCTGTTGCTCTGCCGGAAAGCAACACGCGAAGTGAGCCGCCCCGAGGGGGGCCATTCCACGACCGGGTTCACTGCCCATGGCGCCGAAAGGGCGCGCCGCAGGAGCACGTCATCGCCTTTCCAACACAGACAAGATGCCGCCCTGAAAGTCTGAAACCCTCACCTATGCCAGCCAGATCCAAAGGGCCTCTCACAAAGCACTGACGACACCAAGGCGGCGGCAACTCGCGCCAGAGATATGCCAACCGTGCCCGGCGCACCATCGGCGCGACCGCCGGACACACGCCTACGGCATAGCGCCGGGCAGGCATCTCGGCGTTTGCTTACAAACGCCGGCTCGTTCCGGCGCTGGGGCGCGGAATTGAACAAAGCGAAACCCGCCCCGCGTCATTCCGGGGCGGGCTCTGAAATCCGCGAGACGGATCGGTCGCACGGCAGGCTCGCCTGCCGCGCATCTACCTCACGCTAGGTCGAACCGGTCGGCGTTCATCACCTTGGTCCAGGCAGCGACGAAATCCTCGACGAATTTCCCGGCATTGTCGTCCTGGGCATAGACCTCGGCATAAGACCGCAGCACAGCGTTCGAGCCGAAGATCAGGTCGAGCCGCGTCGCCGTCCACTTCACTGCGCCGGACTTGCGGTCGCGGATCTCATAGATCCCGTCCGCCGCCGGCACCCATGTATAGGCCATGTCGGTCAGGTTGGTGAAGAAATCCGGGGTCAGCGCGCCCTTGCGGTCGGTGAACACGCCGTGCTCGGTGCCGCCATGGTTGGTGCCCATCGCCCGCATGCCGCCGACCAGAACGGTCATCTCCGGCGCGGTCAGCCCCATGAGCTGGGTGCGGTCGAGCATCAGCTCTTCCGGGCTCACCACGTAATCCTTCTTCAGCCAGTTGCGGTAGCCGTCATGGATCGGCTCCAGCACGTCGAAGGACTCGGCGTCGGTCATCTCGTCGGTGGCATCGCCCCGGCCCGGTGCAAACGGCACCGTCACGTCGAAGCCCGCCGCCTTGGCCGCCTGCTCGACACCGAGATTGCCCGCCAGCACGATCACGTCTGCGACGCTCGCGCCGGTTTCCGCCGCGATCGGCTCCAGCACCGAGAGCACCCGCGCCAGACGCTCGGGCTCGTTGCCCTCCCAGTTTTTCTGCGGGGCGAGACGGATGCGCGCGCCATTGGCGCCGCCGCGCATGTCAGAGCCGCGATAGGTGCGGGCGCTGTCCCAGGCGGTGCTCACCATGTCCGGGACCGAGAGGCCGGCGGCGGCGATCTTGGCCTTCACCGCGTCGACATCGTAGGAGGTCGAGCCCTCGGGAACCGGATCCTGCCAGATCAGGTCTTCCGCCGGCACGTCGGGACCGACATAGCGGACCTTGGGGCCCATGTCGCGGTGGGTCAGCTTGAACCAGGCGCGCGCGAAGGTGTCCTTGAAATACTCGGGATCGGCCATGAATTTCTGGCAGATCTCGTTGTAGATCGGGTCCATCTTCATCGCCATGTCGGCATCGGTCATCATCGGGTTGTGGCGCTTGCTCGGGTCGGAGGCGTCGACCGGCTTATCCTCTTCCTTGATGTCCACCGGCTCCCACTGGTTGGCACCTGCGGGCGATTTCCGCAGCTCCCATTCATGGCCGAAGAGCATGTCGAAGAAGCCCATGTCGAACTTCGTCGGCTCGGTGGTCCAGGCACCTTCGAGGCCCGAGGTCACCGCATTGGCGGCCTTGCCGTGCTGGTTGGGGTTGGCCCAGCCCATGCCCTGCATCTCGGGACCCGCCGCTTCGGGATCGGGGCCGAGCGCCTCGGCATCGCCATTGCCGTGGGTCTTGCCGACGGTGTGGCCACCGGCGGTCAGCGCGGCGGTCTCCTCGTCGTTCATCGCCATCCGGGCAAAGGTCTCGCGCACCTGGGCGGCGGTCTTCAGCGGATCGGGCGTGCCGTTCACCCCCTCGGGGTTCACATAGATCAGGCCCATCTGCACGGCGGCCAGCGGGTTTTCCATGGTCGAGGGATCGTCGACATTGTCGTAGCGCTCGTCCGACGGCGCCAGCCATTCCTTCTCGGCACCCCAGTAGGTGTCTTTCTCGGGATGCCAGATATCCTCGCGGCCGAAGCCGAAGCCGAAGGTCTTCAGCCCCATCGACTCATAGGCCATGTTGCCCGCTAGGATGATCAGGTCGGCCCAGCTTACCGCGTTGCCGTATTTCTTCTTGATCGGCCAAAGCAGACGCCGCGCCTTGTCGAGCGAGACGTTATCGGGCCAGGAGTTCAGCGGCGCGAAACGCTGGTTGCCGGTGCCGCCACCGCCGCGCCCGTCGGCGAGACGATAGGAGCCGGCCGCGTGCCAGGCCATGCGGATCATCAGACCGCCGTAATGGCCCCAGTCCGCCGGCCACCAGTCCTGACTTTCGGTCATCAGCGCCTTGACGTCGGCTTTCAGCGCCTCAACATCGAGCGATTTCAGCGCTTCGCGATAGTCGAAGCTCTTGCCCATCGGGTCGGTCTTGGTGTCGTGCTGATGCAGGATGTCGAGGTTGAGCGCATTGGGCCACCAGTCCATCACCGTGGTGCCGAGCGCGGTCATCCCGCCATGCATCACCGGGCATTTGCCGCCCGTGCTCACATTGTTTCCGTCCATCTTGGTTGTCCTCCGGACTCGCTGCGTTAGCCGTTGCAAGGGAACATGGCCGGCGCCCCCCGTGCCTTGCGGCATCTGGGTCAGGCCCGGATCCTCCTCCCTTCCTGGAATCGTTCTAACACGGGGAAACAATAACGTATAATTTCATTTTCTTACTTATACGATAAGTTTTCCAAATAGAAGTGCGCACAGGGCACCCCCGGCCGGAAACCGGACACGCCCGGCCTGCCGCGGGGCTCAGTTCGCCCCGAGCGACGTGCCCACCTGAACGAGGCCGGTGCCCAGCGAGTCCAGCACATAGCTGCCCGCCACGGTCACTGCCTCGATGGTGCCGCCATCGTTGCGCAACACCTGATACATGCGCGCCAGCCGCAGGAAGCGCGAATGGCGCAGCGGGCTTTCCGGCTCCACTGTCGAGATGTCGATGAGCTGCACCTGCGCCTCGCGGGCGGCGCGCTCGACCACCGGGTTCTCCACATCCACCGCCCCCAGCCGGGGACGTTTGGTCGAAAGCGCCGAGGACAGCGCCAGCGCCCGGTCGTCCTTGGCCACCAGCACGCTGATCGGACGGTCGAGCGGGCCCAGCGATATGAGTTGTTCGCGGAACACCAAAAGGTCGATATCCGGCGCGATGAGCACAACATCGGTGTCGCGCACCTCCTGCCGCTCGCCGCGCAGCGCCATGGTGCGCAGCGCCTCCATCGACAGCCAGCTTCCCATGGAATGCGCCAGCAGCAGCGTCTTGCCGTTCAGCCGCCCGAGATCCGAGAGCAGCGTGGCCAGCGCGTCGCGCGACCAGAGCGCCTCCTGCCGGTCGGCCACATAGTCCAGCGCACCCGCTTTCGAGGGCCAGGAGAACAGCACCGGCGGCGTCTCCACCCCCGCCTCATGGCCGAGCTTGGCGAGCCGCAGCAGCGCCTCGGGAAAGCTGTAGTTGAACCCATGCACAAAGACGAGCGTCTCGGGATTCGGCAGCCGCGCCCTGTCCTGCGCCAACCGCGCCATCAGGCGCGTCCGGTCGAGCCGGCCATGTCCGACGATAAGGTAATCGTGCTCGGGATCGGCCGGGCCGTCGCGCCAGTAGATGCCGCGCTCGCGCGGGTTGGGCGGGATCGAGATGTCGAACCAGCGATAGCTGACGCCGATGGCCGGGGCGCCCGAAAACCCGATGGCCGGCGGCGCCATCGGCGCCCGCGTGGTGACCACGTAAACCCGCACCACCTCTGCCTCGGGCGACGGATCGGCGGGAATCATCGCCTCTGGCCCTGGACGGGGCGCGCAGGCCGCAACGACCAAAAGCAGCGCCATCAGCAAAGGGCGCCACGGTCCGACTCTCCCCGGCATATTCCGGCAGTTTTCCAAGACGCCTCCCGACTCGTATCCGCGCGTCCTGCATAAACTTCGGCGATGACAGCGAAAAGACAACCTTGCGTTTCATTCCGCTTGCCGAATTTGTGATCGGCCAACGCGCCTATGGCGCCGCCCCGTCCACTGGCCGGCTGGACACCACGAATCGCGACCCGCCCGGTCCTCACATCCGTAGGGTGGGCAATCTGCCCACCGCCCGCCCTAATCCGCGCCGCGCCAGACCGGATTCGACCAGGCGCGCTTGCCGGCCCGGTCGATCACCGTCACCCGCAGCCAGGGGCTGTTGCGGAGCCGCTCAAGCGGCAGTTCGGCCTGTGTCATCGACGCGCCGTGCAGCGCCGTCGCCGCCGAACCCCGGCCCTGCACGATCACCGTCGAGACCGCAGAGCATTCCACCTGCACCACATCGGCCTCCAGCGTCATCCCGCGCAGCTCCGGCCCTTGGCTGGAATAGAAATCGCCGCGTTTCAGCGCATCGAGCAGCAGGTCCGGATCGTTGGCCTCGGCCTTCACCATGACCCAGCCGCCGAAATGGTCGGGCTCGGAGAAATGCGCATCATCGGTGGCGATCAGGCTCAGTTGCCGGCCTTCGCTGAGCAGCAGATCGGCGGTCTGCGCGCCGTCCGCCCGGTCGCAGCCAATGGCGCAGCCGTGATTGTAGATCTCTACCGCATGCGCCGCGTCGATACTGCGCGCATCCGCCAGCGTCAGCCCCGACCATTGCGGATGCGCGATCGCCACGAAGGCGCCGGCAGCCCGCGCCCGCGCGGCGATCTCCGGTCCGCTCTCCTGCCCGTCGACCGGGTGAAAGCCGGGCGCATCCGGCGCGTTGAAATCCTCCGGCAGCCCCACCGCGAGGATGTGCCAGAGCTCGCCATTCGCCATGGCGCCGGAATGAAGCTCGGCACCGGGGATCGTGGTGAAGGTGTTGCTGCGGAACGGCGTCGTGTCGGTGATCGGATAGCCATAGGCGCCGATGAAATGATCGGTCAGCGCGATGAAATCGTAGCCCTCCGCGCGGTAGCGGCGGCAGACCTCCTGCGGCGGCAGCACGCCGTCGGAGCGGTCGGAATGGGTGTGCAGATTGCCGCGCCAGAACCGGCCCGGAGCGGTGAATGCCGAAAGCGCCATGGCTGTCTCCTGTCGTCGCCCCGCGATAGCGGCGGGGCGCGACGGTTTCATGACAGCGGGCGCGGCCTCAGTCGGGCTGTTCGAGCCCGTAGCGCTTGAAGAGACCGCTCTGGGTCATGAAGAAGACGAAGATCGCGGCGGTCAGACCAAAGGTCTTGAAATAAACCCAGGTCTCGGTGCTCATGGTGCGCCAGATCGCTTCGTTCAGCACCGCGAGGCCAAAGAACAGCGCGGTGACGCGGCGGGTCAGGATCATCCAGCCCTCGCGCTTGAGCGGCATCAGCCCCTCCATGACGCTGCGCAGATAGCTCTCGCCGCGCAGCAGCCCGATGCCGAGCGCGGAGCCGAAGAGCAGGTAGATCAGCGTCGGCTTCATCTTGAAGAAGCGCTCGTCGTTGAGCCAGACCGAAAGCCCGCCGAACACAACGATCAGCACGGCGGTGACGATCTGCATCGGGCTGAGATGGCCGGTGAGCTTCCACAGTGCCGCAGTGCAGGCGAGTATCAGCGGAATGAACCCGGCGGTGACCAGGATAAAACTCTGATACTCGGTGCCCGCGATGGTAAAGACGCGGTCCTTGAGAAGCAGATAGGCGGCGAAGAACACCAGGATCGGGCCGATCTCCAGCGCCGATTTCAGGAAGGGGTTGATCTGTTTCGCGGCCATGCGCCTCTCCGATTGCCTGCGGCAGAGATAGACGCTGCGGCGGCGCATCTCAATGGGAACTCCGGGCGGGTGTGGTAGGTTCTTGTCACATCCCCGTTGCGAGGTGACATGATCGAGACCGTCCTTTCCGAATTCGACCAGAGTTTTGCCGCCGTGCCCGCCCCAGTTGCCCTGTTGCGGCTCGTCGCCGCGATGGGGCTGGCCGGGCTGATCGGCGCCGAGCGCGAATGGCGCCGCCAGCCGGCGGGGCTGCGCACGCATATCCTGGTCTCGGTGGCCGCCTGTCTCTTTGTGATCCTCGGGCGCGAGCTGGCGGCCCTGGATTTCGGCGGCAGCGGCGAGCAGCGCAACGACCCGCTGCGGATGATCGAGGCGGTGACCGCCGGCGTGGCCTTTCTGGCCGCCGGGATCATCTTCAAATCCGGCGGCGAGGTGAAGAACATCACCACCGGCGCCTCGCTCTGGCTGGCGGGGGCCATCGGGCTCGGCTGCGGGGCGGGGCAAATGCCGCTCGCCGCCATGGCCACAGCCATCGTGCTGGTGGTGCTGGTTTTGCTGCGCGCGCTGGAGATGCGGGTCTGGCCCCGGGACAAGCATCACGACTAGGCGTGACCGCAAATTCCTTCAAAGGAATTTGCAACTCTTTTCGAAAAGAGTTGCCGCCCGGCTCAGCCGCGGTCGAGACCGGTGAGGGCGGCGGCAAACTCCTCGGGATCGAAGGGCGCCAAATCGTCGATCTGCTCGCCCACCCCGATGGCATGGATCGGCAGGCCGAAGCGGTCGGCCAGCGCCACCAGCACACCGCCCTTGGCGGTGCCGTCGAGCTTGGTCATCACCAGCCCCGAGACATCCGCCACCTGACGGAAGATATCCACCTGATTGAGCGCGTTCTGCCCGGTGGTCGCATCCAGCACCAGCAGCGTGTTATGCGGCGCATCCGGGTCTTTCTTGCGGATGACGCGGACGATCTTGGCCAGCTCCTCCATCAGATCCTGCCGGTTCTGCAAACGCCCGGCGGTGTCGATCATCAGCAGATCGGCACCCTCGGCCTGCGCCTTGGTCATCGCGTCGAAGGCAAGGCTCGCCGGGTCCGAGCCCTCGGGCGCGGTCAGCACCGGCACGCCGGCGCGTTCTCCCCAGACCTGAAGCTGTTCGACGGCGGCGGCGCGGAACGTGTCGCCGGCGGCGATCACCACGGATTTGCCGGCGGCGCGGAACTGGCTCGCCAGCTTGCCGATGGTGGTGGTCTTGCCGGAGCCGTTGACACCCACGACCAGCACCACCTGCGGTTTCTTCGGATAGAGCGGCAGCGGGCGGGCGACGGGCTCCATGATGCGGGCGACCTCGCCGGCCAGAAGCTGCTTGATCTCCTCGGTGGAGACGCGCTTGCCATAGCGCCCCTCGGCGATATTGGAACTCACCCGCAGTGCGGTGTCGACGCCCATGTCGGAGGCGATGAGCAGCTCCTCCAGGCTTTCCAGCATCTCGTCGTCGAGCGCGCGGCGCAGCACCGGGGCGTCCGGCGTCTCTCGACCGAGCAGACGGCCCAGCAGGCCGGGTTTGCGGCTCTCGGTGGGGGGGCCGGTCGGTGTCTCCGGCGGCGGCGCGATCGGGCTGGGATCGAGCGGCGCGGGCATTTCCTCGGGCAAGGGCGGCGCGATCTCCGGCGCGGGCTCGGGGATCGGATCGGCGGGCGGCACCACATCCGGGCCGGGCCCGGGCGCGGGCTCCGTGCCGGGCAGGTCCGGCGCCGGATCCTGCGCGGGGGGCACCTCCTCGGGCGCCCCCGGGGGCACCTCTTCGGGGCGGCCCGGAACCTCTTCCGGCGCAGGCGGCGTCTCGACCGGCGGCGGCGGCACGTCGTCGGGGCGTTCGGGTGTCGGATCGGGCGCGTCTTCGCTGCCGCCCTCCTGCACGATGGCGTCGAGGCCTTCCTCGAGTTTCGAGGAGGATTTGAACAGCTTGCTCTTGAGCTTGCCGAAGAATGACATGGACCGGACCCTTCACCTGCCGTGCTACCCACCTAATACGCCGCCGCCCCGGTGAAAAGTGTGAGTTGACCTCCGCGCGCCGCCGGGGCCAAGTGATCGCATGTGGCGGGTGGCAATGCTTTTCGGGTTTCTGATACTGGCGGCGCCGCTGCGGGCCGGCGCGCTGCCGCCGCTTTCCGAGCCCGGCACGCTCTGTTCGCGCGGCGCGTTCGGCCCGGTATTGTGCATCCGCCCCAGCCAGACGGTATTCGACACCTGCCAGGCCATCGAGCGCTTTGCCCTGCGCCACGGGGTCGATCCGGGGTTCTTCGCCCGGCTGCTCTGGCAGGAAAGCCGCTTTGATCCGAACGCGCGCAGCCATGCCAACGCCCAGGGCATCGCGCAGTTCATCCCCTCCACCGCCGCGCTGCGCGGGCTGACCGATGCCTATAACCCCGCCGAGGCGATGGAGTATTCCGCCGAATATCTCGGCGAGCTGCGGCGGCGCTACGGCAATCACGGGCTGGCGGCGGTGGCCTATAACGGCGGCGAGCGGCGCGCCGATGCGCTGGTCGCAAGCGGCGCGTCGCTGCCGCGCGAGACGGTGAACTACGTGCGCATCATCACCGGGCTGCCCGCCGAGACCTGGGCCGAAGCGCCGCCCGAGACGCATGATTTCAGCCTCCAGCCCGGCAAGCCCTTTGCCCCGTCCTGCCATGCGCTCGCCCGCGACCGGCGCCTGACCGCCTATCCCGCGCCTGTGCCCGATCTGAAGCGCTGGGGCGTGCAGCTCGCCTTCGGCACCACCAAGGCGCGCGCGCTGGAGCAGTACCGCGCCCGCACAAGGCGCTGCGCCGCGCTGGTCGCGGGCGAGGAGCCGGATCTGGTCTGGCAGAAGAGCCGCGCGAGCCCGAAGGGCGGCTACTGGATGGCGCGGATCGGACGCGACGACCGCGATACCGCCTGGCGGTATTGTACGAAGCTCAAAGCGCAGGGCTGCGTCTGCGCGGTTTATGGCAATCGCTGAGCGCCGAGGTCAGCCCATGGCCGCGGCGGTGGCCCAGGCCAGCACCAGATAGCGCCCCGTCTTGGCCGCGCTCACCAGCACCAGAAACACCAGCCAGTGGGTGCGCATGATCCCCGCGACCACGGTAAAGGCATCGCCCAGCGGCGCCCAGCTCAGCAGCAGCGTCCAGACGCCCCAGCGGGCGTAGAAACGCTGCGCCCTGTCGAGCTGCGCCTCGCTGGCCGGAAACCAGCGACGGTGACGGAAATGCTCGACCCAGAGACCCAGCAGGTAATTGACGACGGCGCCGAGAATATTGCCGATGCTTGCCACCAGCACGATCGCCGGCAGCGGCGCCGCCTGCCCCAGCTGCATCCCGACGAAAACCACCTCGGACTGGAACGGCAGGATCGTGGCAGCCCCGAAGGCCGCAAGAAAGAGGCCGCCTAGCGCGGCGGCCTCAGATACCATGTGCGGGGGCCCTCATCCCCATGACGCCCCCACCCGATACTCTCAATGGCCGCTGGCGACCTCGAAATTACGCTCTGCCTGTTGCTCGCGCGGCGGACGGCCGATGACTTCGCGCAGCTCGTCGAGCTCGATGAAGTTGTCGGCCTGGCGGCGCAGCTCGTCGGCGATCATCGGCGGCTGGCTGCGGATGGTCGAGACCACCGAAACCCGCACGCCCTGGCGCTGAAGGCTCTCCACCAGCGGGCGGAAATCGCCGTCACCGGAGAACAGCACGATGTGATCGACGCGCGGGGCCAGCTCCATGGCATCGACCGTGAGTTCGATGTCCATATTGCCCTTCACCTTACGGCGGCCCTGGCTATCGGTATATTCCTTGGCGGGCTTCGTCACCATCGTGAAACCGTTGTAATGAAGCCAGTCCACCAGCGGGCGGATCGGCGAATACTCGTCATTTTCCAGCAGAGCGGTATAGTAAAATGCGCGCACCATCTTACCACGGCGCACGAATTCCTGGCGCAGCAGCTTATAGTCGATGTCGAACCCGAGCGCCTTGGCGGCAGCGTACAGATTCGACCCGTCTATGAACAGCGCCAGCCGTTCGTCCTTGTAAAACATAAAATGTCCTTTCAGCAATTGGACGCGCCCGTGTGTCCGTGAGTGTGTAATATTAAAATTGTAGCGCGTCCGATCTGCGGAGATTAAGACTTTTGCGCGGCGTTTCAAGCCGGCATACATAAGAAGAAGGATATCCGAAACTTGCCTTTCGGACAAGAAATCTTGATCGCGCTCGGAGCGAACCTGCCGTCGCCGGCGGGCGGCCCGGCCGACACGCTGCGCGCCGCGCTGGCCAGCCTGCCCGAACACGGGCTGCGCCTGACCCGGCAGAGCCGGTTCTACGCAACCCCTTGCTTTCCCGAGGGCGCCGGCCCCGACTACGTCAATGCCTGCGCCGTTCTCGACGGGCCGGACGACCCCGCACAGGTGCTCGCGGCGCTGCATGCGATCGAGGCGGAACACGGGCGCGCGCGGCTTCAGCGCTGGGGCAGTCGCAGTCTCGATCTCGACTTTCTGGCGATGGGCGACAGGGTTTTGCCGGACGCGACGTCACAAGCGGCGTGGCGTGCGCTGACGCCAGGGGAACAGCGCACGCGCACCCCTGACAGGCTGATTCTCCCGCATCCACGCCTTCAGGACCGCGCCTTCGTGCTGGTGCCGCTCTGCGATGTCGCGCCCGACTGGCGCCACCCTCTGCTCGGCCAGAGCGTGCGCGCGCTCTGCGGGGCCCTGCCCGAGACCGACCGCGCTGCCGTCCGGCCGCTCTAGGCGAATCGCGCTTGTATTCCGTGCTTGTGCACGTTAGGAATTCACTTTCTGACGGCTAACCCGATAGGTGATCGCATATGGCCCGCGTGACGGTAGAAGATTGCGTCGACAAGGTTCCCAACCGCTTCGAGCTGGTGATGCTCGCAGCGCATCGCGCCCGCGAGATCTCGTCCGGCGCCGGGATCACGGTCGAACGCGACAACGACAAGAACCCGGTTGTTGCTCTGCGTGAAATCGCCGAGGAGACCCAGTCCGCCGACGAGCTCAGAGAGCGTCTGATCGAATCCAACCAGACCCAGATCGAGGTGGACGAGCCCGAAGAGGACAGCATGGCGCTGCTCATGGGTGCCGAGCAGGACAAGCCGGCCGATGACGACATGTCGGAAGAAAAGCTCCTGCGCGCGCTGATGGAGGCTCAGGGAGAGAGCTGAGGCCCGCGCCTTATTTTCGGGCCGGGTAAGGATAGGCGCCCATGATCGCGGCGGAAGACCTGGTTGCGCTGGTCCGCAACTACAACCCCAAGACCAACGAAGAACTCATCCGTGCGGCCTATGATTTCGGCCGCGCGATGCATGAGGGGCAGTTCCGCCATTCCGGCGAGCCTTACTTTACCCATCCCGTCGCCGTTGCCGCCATCCTGACCGAGCAGCAGCTCGACGATGCCACGATCATCACCGCGCTACTGCACGACACGATCGAGGACACCCGCGCCTCCTACAGCGACATCGCCGAGCGTTTCGGCGAGGATGTTGCCGGGCTGGTCGACGGGGTGACCAAGCTCACCAACCTTCAGCTCTCCAGTTCCGAGACCAAGCAGGCGGAGAATTTCCGCAAGCTTTTCATAGCGATGTCCAAGGATCTTCGCGTGATTCTGGTGAAGCTCGCCGACCGTCTGCACAATATGCGGACGATCAAGGCGATGCGCCCGGAAAAGCAGGTGCAGAAGGCGCGCGAGACCATGGACATCTATGCGCCGCTCGCCGGCCGCATGGGCATGCAGTGGATGCGCGAAGAGCTCGAAGACCTCGCCTTCCGGGTGCTGAACCCCGAGGGTCGCGCCTCAATCATCCGCCGCTTCATCACGCTTCAGAAAGAGGCCGGCGACGTGATCCACCGGATCACCGGCGACATGCGCCACGAGCTGGAAGAGGCCGGCATCGACGCCGAGGTGTTCGGGCGGGCCAAGAAGCCCTATTCGATCTGGCGCAAGATGCAGGAAAAGGGCATGGGATTTTCCCGCCTCTCCGACATCTACGGCTTTCGCGTCATCACCCGCAACGAGATGGACTGCTACCGCGCGCTGGGGGTGATCCACCAGCGCTGGCGCTCGGTTCCGGGGCGGTTCAAGGACTATATCAGCCAGCCGAAATCCAACGGCTACCGCTCGATCCACACCACCGTGTCGGGCCGCGACGGCAAGCGCGTGGAGGTGCAGATCCGCACCCGCCAGATGCATGAGGTCGCCGAGACCGGGGTGGCGGCGCACTGGTCCTATCGCGACGGCGAGCGCGCCGAGAACCCCTTTGCCGTCGACCCCGCCAAATGGATCGCCTCGCTGACCGAGCAGTTCGACGCCGAGCAGGATCATGACGAGTTCCTCGAAGCGGTGAAGCTCGAGATGTATTCGGACAAGGTGTTCTGCTTCACCCCCAAAGGCGATGTGGTCAAGCTGCCGCGCGGTGCGACGCCGCTGGATTATGCCTATGCGATCCACACCCGCATCGGCTCGGCCTGCGTCGGCGCCAAGGTCGACGGTATCCGTGTGCCGCTCTGGACCCGGCTGAAGAACGGCCAGTCGGTCGAGATCATCACCGCCGAGGGCCAGACCCCGCAGGCCACCTGGCTCGACATCGCCACCACCGGCAAGGCCCGCACCGCGATCCGCCGGGCGCTGCGCGAGGCCGGGCGCGAACGTTTCATCAAGCTCGGCAACGAGCTGGCGCGCTCTGCCTTCGAGCATGTGGGCAAGAAGGCCACCGACAAGGTGCTTGAGAAAGCCGCCCAAACCCTGCGGCTCGACGACAAGGACGAGCTGCTGGCACGGCTCGGCAGCGCCGAGCTTACCTCGCGCGAGGTGGTGCACGCGGTCTATCCCGATCTCGGCCCCGGCGACGAGGCAGAGGTCGAGGCGCATCGCGCGGTGATCGGGCTCGAGGCCGGCACCGGCTTTACCCGCGCGCGCTGCTGCCAGCCCCTGCCCGGCGAGCGTATCATCGGGATCACCCATCGCGGCAAGGGCGTGACCGTGCACACGATCGACTGCGAGTCGCTGGCCGCCTACGAGGATCAGCCCGACCGCTGGCTCGACCTGCGTTGGGCCGAGGGCACGCATCCGGCTGCCTATGATGTAACCCTGGAACTAACCATAGGGAACGATACCGGGGTTCTGGGCCGCGTTTGCACCTTGATCGGCGAACGCTTGGCCAATATCTCGGACATGACCTTCGTCGACCGGAAGCCCGACTTTTTCCGGATCCGGATGGATGTCGAGTTTCGCGATGCCGAGCATTTGCACTCGGTGATCTCGGCGCTCGAGGCCGAAAGCGACGTCGCCTCGGTGCACCGGCGCCGGGATGCCTCGCTGGCGGCGATTCCGGCGGCGGCCGAATAGGATACGCGGCTGCGCGCGGTCGCGACATATGGAACGCGCGGCCCGTCGCGGTCGCGGCAGAACGGACGGAACTGACCTTTGGTCTTCAAACGCCGCGACAGACGACCTTTCTGGAGGATCGTACTGGAGTTGTTCTGGCCGCGCGGCGGCTGGGGCCGTGCAGCGCGCTATGTTCAGCACCGGCTGCACCGCCTGCCCGATCCGCCCGAAAGGATCGCCCGCGGGATCTTTGCCGGGGTCTTCACCACCTTCACCCCGTTCTACGGGCTGCATTTCGTCATCGCCGGCACGCTCGCCTGGATCCTGCGCGGTAATATCGTCGCGGCGCTGCTCGGCACCTTCTTCGGCAACCCGCTGACCTATGTGCCCATCGCCATCGCCTCGCTACGCACCGGCTACTGGCTGCTGGGAATCGACCGCCACGAGCCGCATCACAAGACCCTGCTTCAGAACTTCTCGGATGCGGGCAGCGATCTGTGGAACAACCTCGTCGCGCTGGTCACCGGCAATCCGACCGACTGGACGGAGCTGATGGTGTTCTACGACAAGGTCTTTTATCCCTACATGATCGGCGGCATCCTGCCCGGTATCATCACCGCGCTGGTGGCCTATTACCTGAGCGTGCCGGTCATCCGCGCTTATCAGAACCGCCGCCGCGGGGTGCTCAAGGCCAAGCTGGCGGCGCTGAAGAAAAAGAAGAAACAGGCCGAGAACGGCGCGCCGCCGGAGTGAGGGCGCGCGCCGCAACCGCAGCGGGAGGGGAGGCCCGAAGCCCATGCGCCTGGTATTGCTCGTCGCCCTGACCATGACGGCCTTTGCCGCCAATTCGCTGCTGAACCGCGCGGCGCTGGCCTCGGGCGGCATCGACGCGGTGAGCTTTGGCACGCTGCGGCTGCTCTCGGGCGCGGTCACCTCGGGGCTGGGCTATGCGCTCTGGTACGCGCTGCTACCGCGCATCCCGGGCTCGGTCGCGGCGGTGGCGCAGCTCACGGTGCCGGTGATCGCCATGGCCGGCGGCATGGTGTTTCTCGGCGAGGCGCTCACCGCGCGCTTTTCCCTCGCGGCGCTGCTGGTGCTGGGCGGTGTGGCGGTGTCGGTGATCCCCTGGCCACCACGCCGGGCGGCCTGAACCGCGCCGCATGGTGCCCTGCCCCGCTCGCGTGCTAGAACGCTCCGAAAGCCAGGGAGACGGCAGGCATGGCGCGGTTCGTGATCGCAACGCTGGGAATGGTGGGCGCGCTGGGTCTGGCGCTCTGGCTCGGCGGGCTCTGGACGCTGCTCGCCCTGCTCTACATCACCGTCTTTACCTTTTTCCTCGACCGCATCGCGGCACTGGCCGCCCCCGACCGGCCCGACAGCGAGTTTCCGGCGGGAGACGGGCTCGCCGCGCTGCTCGGGCTGGTGCATTTCCCGCTGCTCTATGCCGGGGTCTGGGCGGTGGCCGGCGCCGGCGGGCAAAGCGCGGCGGAACGGGTCGCGCTGTTCTTTGCCCTGGCGCTGTTCTTTGGGCAGGTGAGCAATTCCAACGCGCATGAGCTCATTCATCGCGGCAGCCGGCGGTTGCACCGGCTGGGTGTCGCGGTCTATTGCTCACTGCTTTTCGGACATCACGTCTCGGCGCATCTGCGGGTGCATCACATCCACGCCGCCACGCCTCAGGATCCCAACTCGGCGCCGCTGGGGCAGAGCTACTACGCCTTTGCCCCGTGCGCATGGATCGGCAGTTTCCGCGCCGGGCTGCGCGCCGAGACCGCGCGGCGCGCCCGCACCGGCAAGGCACGCGGCTGGCATCCCTACCTCACCTACGGCGCCGGCGCGGCGCTGTCGCTAGCGCTCGCCACGACGGTCGCGGGCTGGGCCGGGCTGCTGGCGCTGCTGGGGCTGGCGGCCTATGCGCAGGCGCAACTGCTGCTTTCGGATTACGTGCAGCATTACGGGCTGCGCCGACGCGCGCGAGACGCCGGGCGCTACGAGCCGGTGGGGCCGCAGCATAGCTGGAACGCGCCGCACGGGTTTTCCTCGGCGCTGATGCTGAACGCGCCGCGCCATTCCGACCATCACGCGCATCCGGCGCGCCCCTATCCGGGGCTGGAGCTCGACCGGGCAGAGATGCCGATCCTGCCGCAATCGCTGCCGGTCATGGCGGTGCTGGCATTGCTGCCGCCGGTATGGCGCCGACTGATGGACCGCCGGGCGCAACGCTGGCAGGCGGAGACGCTCTAAGGCGCCGGAAACGGAAAAGCAGCCCCGAGGGGCTGCTTTTGTGGGGATACATTGACACTCGTTAAACGCTTCGTGCGCTTTACTCCGCCGCGAAGGCGGTGGCGAACTTGCCGCACCAGTCGCTGGCCTGAACCACCGGCCAGAGGCCACGGCGGTCGGGCGCTGTCTGGCTCACCGGCGGGTTGGCACGGCAGAGCCCGGCATCGTCGAGCTGATGGGTGTTGTTGGCGATGTGATCTTCGTAGAACGCGCAGGTCTTGCAGTTGGCATGGGCCATCTCATGCACTCCTTCCATTCTGGATGAGGAATGACGGCTTGCTGGCGTACGTGCCTGGCGAAGTGCTGGGTGCGTGTGCTTGCTGGCGTCGAAAATGGGTATACGCCCGAGTCGCACGCATGTCAAATAATGATTTAAAATCAAATAGTTGAGTAAAATTCTCACCCTTAAATACCTGACTCTTCCGCTCACGATCCGCCCGCGCCCCCTTCCCTCTTGCCGCGCGCTCTGGCAGGGTCGGCGCATGCGTATCGTCTGTCTTTGCCTGCTGCTGATTGCTCCGCTGCCACTGGCCGCGGCCCAGCCCATGTCGGCGGCGGAGTTCGAGCGCTACGTCACAGGCAAGACGCTCTATTTCGGCCTCGGCGGCACCGATTACGGGGTCGAGGAATACCTGCCCGGGCGCGAGGTGCGCTGGTCCTTTCTCGACGGCAGATGCAAGGACGGGTTCTGGTACGAGGAGGCGGGGATGATCTGCTTCGTCTATGACGACCAGCCGGCACCGCAATGCTGGAGCTTTTTCCGCGAGGGCAACGGGCTGCGCGCGGTGTTCGAGAACGACCCGGCGAACACGGTGCTCTACGAGGCGCGGCAGGATGACGAGCCGATGATGTGCCTGGGGCCCGAGGTCGGGGTCTGAGGGCGGCGTTTGCCGTCGCGCGGAGCGCGCGACGTTTATTGAGTATTTTCAGAAAGATGAAAGGGGCCGGTCAGAACAGGCTGCCCTGCTCCGGCTTTTCTTTCGCCTTGCGCTTCGGACGCGGCGCGGCGCCGCCCAAAGCCAGGCGACCGTCGGCAAATTCGATCTCGAGCCCGGCGGCGTCCTGCGCCTCTGCCTTGCGGGTCAGGATATGGCCTTCGCCGCTGCGCACCACCGCATAGCCGCGCGCCAGGGTGCCCTTGTAGCTCAGCGTCTCCAGCAGCCGCGACAGCCCGTCGAGCCGCTGGCGCGGGCTGTCGATGCGGCGCAGGCCGGCCTCGCCGAGCCGGCCGGAAAGCGCGTCGAGCCGGTCGTGGCCCAGGGCGATCTCGCGGGTGATCGGGCGCAGCGACAGACGGTCGGTGCGGCGGCCCAGCGATTCGCGGCCATGGGCGATGACGCGGGTGAGCAGTGAGGGCCGCAGGGCGCCGGCGACATCGGAAAGCGCCACCCGGCGCTGTTCGGTGCCACGGATGAGGCCGCGCGGCAGCCGGTCGGCCATGAGATCGAGGCGCTGGCGCGGCGTGTCGAGCAGGGTCTCGGCGCGCGGCAGGGCGCGGGAGAGATCGCGCAGCCGCTGGCCGCGCAGCTCGATGCGCTGGCCCATGGCGCGGGTCATGCGGCTGCCCGCCTCGCCGGTCCAGGAAAGCAGTTCCATGCGCACCGGCACGGCAATCTCGGCAGCGGCGGTGGGGGTCGGCGCGCGGCGGTCGGAGACATAGTCGATCAGCGTCGTGTCGGTCTCGTGCCCCACCGCCGAGATCAGCGGAATCTCCGAGGCGGCGGCGGCGCGGGCGACGATCTCCTCGTTGAAGCCCCAGAGATCCTCCACAGAGCCGCCGCCGCGCGCGACGATCAGCAGATCGGGGCGCGGCAGGGCGCCGCCGGGACTGAGCGCGTTGAATCCTGCGATGGCACGGGCGACCTCGGGGGCGCAACTCTTGCCCTGCACCGCCACCGGCCAGATCAGCACCTTGCGGGGAAAGCGCTCGCGCAGCCGGTGCAGGATATCGCGGATCACCGCGCCCGAGGGCGAGGTCACCACGCCAATGATCTCGGGCAGATAGGGCAGCGGGCGCTTGCGCTCGGGGGCAAAGAGCCCCTCGGCCTGGAGCTGGGCCTTGCGTTTCTCCAGCATCGCCATCAGCGCGCCTAGTCCGGCCGGGCGGATATCCTCGATGACGATCTGGTATTTCGACTGGCCCGGGAAGGTGGTGAGGCGGCCCGTGGCGATGACCTCCATGCCCTCCTCGGGCTGGGTCTCGAATCGCGCCGCGACGCCTTTCCACACGACGCCGGAGATCACCGAGCGGTCGTCCTTGAGATCGAGATAGATATGGCCCGAGCGCGGTCGCGACACGCGCCCGACCTCGCCGCGCACCCGGACGAATCCGAACTCGCCCTCGATCACGCGCTTCACCGCCCCGGAGAGCTCGGAGACCGAGAATTCCGGCGTGTTGCCGCTGTCGTCGTCGAGAAGATCCATGCCGCTGCGCCTCGCCTGTGGTTCGGGCGATGGTAACCGGCGCGACGGGTGAGGGAAAGAGCCGGAGGGGCGCGGGGGGGGAGCCGGGCTCCCCCCGCGCCCCCCTCGGCACCGACCTGGAGTTGCGGAATGCCGCAAGCGCCGCTAGAGACCTCGGCAAGAGCGACGGGCACGGGCGAAAGGCGGCAGGACGATGAACATCCTCATTCTCGGCGGCGGCGGGCGCGAACATGCGCTGGCCTGGGCGGTGATGCAGAACCCCAAATGCGACAAGCTGATCGTGGCGCCGGGCAATGCCGGCATCGCGCAGATCGCCGAATGCGCCAAGCTCGACATCAAGGACGGCGGCGCGGTGGTAGAATTCGCCGGGGAAAACGCCATCGACCTGGTGATTATCGGCCCCGAGGCGCCGCTTGCCGCCGGGGTTGCGGACGCGCTGCGCGATGCGGGCTTTCCGGTCTTCGGACCGTCGCAGGAGGCGGCGCGGCTGGAGGCCTCGAAGAGCTTCACCAAGGAGATCTGCGACGCGGCGGGCGCGCCGACGGCGGGTTACGGGCATTTCACCGATGCGGCGAGCGCCAAGGCCCATGTGCGGGCCGAGGGCGCGCCCATCGTGGTCAAGGCCGACGGGCTGGCCGCCGGCAAGGGCGTGATCATCGCCGAGACGGTGGCCGAGGCCGAGGCCGCCATCGACGACATGTTCGGCGGCGCTTTCGGCGGCGCGGGCGCCGAGGTGGTGATCGAGGAGTTCATGACCGGGGAGGAGGCGTCTTTCTTCCTGCTGGTCGATGGCGAGGACGTGCTGCCCATCGGCACCGCACAGGACCACAAGCGCGTGGGCGAAGGCGATACCGGGCTCAATACCGGCGGCATGGGCGCCTATTCCCCCGCCCCGGTGCTCTCGGACGCGGTGGCGCAAAAGGCGCTCGACGAGATCATCAAGCCCACCATGGCCGAGATGGTGAAACGCGGCACGCCTTATAGTGGCGTGCTTTATGCCGGGCTGATGATCGAGAACGGGCAGCCGCGGCTGGTGGAATACAATGTGCGCTTCGGCGATCCCGAATGCCAGGTGCTGATGATGCGGCTCGGCGCGCAGGCGCTGGATCTCATTCAGGCCTGCGCCGAGGGGCGTCTGGCAGAGGCACAGGTCAACTGGGCCGAGGATCACGCGATGACCGTGGTGCTGGCTGCGAAGGGCTATCCCGGCAGCTATGAGAAGGGCACCGCGATTGGCGGGCTGGGCGCGCTGACCGAGGACAGTTTCCACCAGATGTTCCATGCGGGCACCTCCGAGAAAGACGGCAAGGTGGTGGCCACGGGCGGCCGGGTGCTGAACGCCACGGCGCGCGGCGCGACGCTGGCCGAGGCGGCGGAACGGGCCTATGCGCTGGTCGATGCGGTGGACTGGCCTGAGGGCTTCTGCCGGCGCGATATCGGCTGGCGGGCGCTCTGACCCGCTGAGCGGGCTGGACGGCGCCTTGACGGCGCCGTGCGGGGGCGCTGCCCCCACGGCGCGGGGTGAAACGCCCCGGCGAATCCACGGGAATGTCCGCGAATGGCCGTTTTCTCCCGCTATGGCTGGGTGCGAGAGCAGCCGGACGGGGCAAAGATGCGCACAGGTCTCAAGATGATTGCGGCGGCGGGGGCGATACTGGTCGCCTTGCCGCTGCTGAAGGACGCGCAGGGCGGACCGTCGCTCTGGCATCGCGCCGAGGCCGCGCAGCGCAATGCCGGGATCGAGGAGGCGCTGGTGCCGCGTGCGCCCTATCAGGCGGGGCTGATGCCGGCGCGCCGCAGCACTGTCAACGAACACGAGATGCGTGCCTTTGCGCGGTTCCGCGTCGAGGCGCTGGTGCTGTCGCGGCACGATTACCGCTTTGACCGCACGGCCGGGTTCAGTTCCACCGATCTCGCGCTCGGCTGGGGGCCCATGTCGACCCCGGCGCGGGTGGAGGAGGTGGAGATCAGTCAGGCGCGGCGGTTCTATTACTGGCGCCCGAAGCCCGGCGCGCAGCTTTCGGCGCGGCAGATCAGGACCTCCAGCGCCAATATGCATCTGGTCTTTCAGAGCGACGCGCAGCGCGAGGCGCTGAAGCAGATCGGCAAGGGCGATCTGGTGGTGATCGAGGGCTATCTCGTCGATGTGAAAGCCCCGAGCGGCATGCGCTGGCGCAGCTCGCGCACACGCAACGACGCGGGCGCCGGGGCCTGCGAGATCATCCTGGTGGAGACGATCCGGCGGGTGGAGCCTGAGGTTGAGAAGGCGGTCTGAGCCGTGCAATGCACGAAAAAAAGGCGGCACCGGGTACAGGCGCCGCCCACTGGTCGTAGCTCCGGGGCCGCTCAGGCGGCCTTGGCGCTGTTCGAACCGATGAACCATGCGTCTTTCTCGGCGGTGCGGCTGACCTCGGTGAAGAGATCGGCGCTGTCTTCGTCGCCTGCTTCGCCGGCGGCATCAACCGCCTCGCGCAGCTTGGTGGTGTAGGTGTTGAAGCGGCTGACCAGCGCCTGCACATGATCTTCAAGCGCCACGATTTCGGTCGGATAGGGTTCGAGCGTGGTC
Source organism: Salipiger abyssi (assembly GCF_017311415.1). Taxonomy (GTDB): domain Bacteria; phylum Pseudomonadota; class Alphaproteobacteria; order Rhodobacterales; family Rhodobacteraceae; genus Salipiger; species Salipiger abyssi_A. Next base: position 108,094 of record NZ_JAEKIS010000006.1, read on the forward strand.
TTCTCGGCCACGGTCTGCGAGCTGCCGCGGGCGAACCCGCCCATCATCGACACGCGCTCGGCCATCATGTCCGAGCCCTCGCGCAGGTGGTCGGCGACATCGTCGAGCATCTCGTGCACGCCGATGAAACCGGTGCCGCGCAGGTTCCAGTGCGCTTGCTTGACGGCGTTGCCGAGGTCAATCGTGTCGGCGAGCCGGTCGTTCAGCAGGCCGATCATCTCGTTGCGGGCGTTCTCGTTCAGAAAGGGAACAAAATTCTGTGGCATGTGTAACTCCAATCGTCACGTGTGTCTGTCTGCATCGCGCATCCCGGCGTGTTGCCGGGTTCCGCCAGACAAACGCGATCAGAGCCGGGGCGGTTCCGAGATGCGCGGCGAAATCACCTCGCGCTCGGTGACGATGAGGTCGAGCGGCTGGTCGTAGGGATCGAAGGGCAGCGCCTCCGCCTCCTGCGCCGCATAGGCAAAGCCGATGGCCAGCGCCGCGCCCTGCCCGCGCAGCAGCGCCAAGGTACGGTCGTAGAAGCCGCCGCCATAGCCCAGACGCCCGCCGGCACGGGTGAAGGCGACCAGCGGCACGATCAGGATCTCGGGCGTGACATAGGCCGGCGCGGCGGGGATGCGCGCGCCGAAAGGCCCGTCGACCAGCGGCATCTCGGGCTCCCAGAACGCAAAGCGCAAAGGCTCGCCCGGTCCGGTGATGACCGGCACCGAGACCGGGCCATAGGCGGAGGCCTCGGCCATGGCGGGCAGCGGGTCGATCTCGGTGCGGATCGGCATATAGCCCGCCAGCGGCACGCCGCGATGGCCCGCCAGCAGCTCCGAGAGCCGCCCCGCGCCGGTGCCGGGATCGGCGGCATGGGCCTCTTTGCGCCGGGCGAAGGCTGCCTTGCGCGCCGCCTGCTTGGCCCCGGCCAGCGGATCGGCGCTCACAGCAGCACCAGCACGGCGAGGCCGAGGAAGGCGAAGAAGCCCACCACATCGGTCACCGTGGTCACGAAGGCGCCGGAGGCCAGCGCCGGGTCGACCTTGAGCCGCTCCAGCACCACCGGGATGACGATGCCGGCGAGCCCCGCCACAACGAGGTTGATCACCATCGCTGCGGCGATCACCCCGCCGAGCTGCGCCGAGCCGAACCAGAACAGCCCCACCAGCCCCATCACCAGCGCAAAGACCAGCCCGTTCACCAGCCCCACCATGACCTCGCGGCGGATCACCCGCCAGACGTTGGAGCCGGTGAGGTCCTTTGTGGCCAGCGCCCGCACCGCCACGGTCAGCGCCTGGGTGCCGGCATTGCCGCCCATGGAGGCGACGATGGGCATCAGCACCGCCAGCGCCACGATCTGGGCGATCGCGGTCTCGAACTGGGCGATGACCAGCGAGGCGAGCACCGCCGTCAGCAGGTTCACCGCCAGCCAGGGAAAGCGCTGTTTGGTGGTCTCCAGCACCGTATCCGAGAGCCGGCTTTCCTCGCCCACACCGGCGAGGCGCAGGATGTCTTCCTCGTGCTCCTCGTCGAGCACCGCCATGGCGTCGTCGATGGTGATCACGCCCACCAGCCGCTCGCTCTCGTCGACCACCGGCGCCGAGATCAGGTGATACTGGTTGAAGGCATAGGCGACCTCGCCCTCGTCGCGGGTCACCGGGATGACGTGGAAGGTTTCCGAGATCAGCGAGCGCAGCAGCACCTCGCGGCGCGAGGCCATCAGCCGGCCGAGCGTGACATTGCCCACCGGGCGCAGCTTGGGATCGACCAGCACGATGTGATAGAATTGCTCGGGCAGATCCTCGGTGTTGCGCAGATAGTCGATGGCCTCGCCCACGTTCCAGTGCTCGGGCGCCATCACCACCTCGCGCTGCATCAGGCGGCCAGCGGAGAATTCCGGATAGGTCAGCGATTTCTCGACGGCGACCCGGTCGCTGTTGTCCAGAACCTCCAGAATCGCTTCCTGCTGGGCCTCGTCGAGATCTTCGAGCAGGTCGACCACATCGTCGGATTCCAGCTCGCGCACAGCCTCGGCCAGAACCTCCGGGTGCAGCGCGTGGATCACCTCCTCGCGGATCGATTCGTCGAGCTCGGACAGGATTTCGCCGTCGAATTCCTTGTCGTAGAGCTTGATCAGACGCATCCGGTCGAAGGCGTTGATCTGCTCCAGCATGTCGGCGATGTCGGCGGCGTGCAGCGGCTCCATCAGCTCCACGAGCTTTTCGCGGTCGCCGATATCCACCGCATAGAGGATCGCCGCCACATCCTTGCGCTGAAGGCTGTAGGCGTCGTCTTCGTCGCGTTCTTCGTCCGGGACGGCCTGTTCGGTCTCTTCGGTCATCGCTGCTCCGCTGCCTGCCGTTTGGCCAAAGCTTAGGATATCGCGGCGCCGAGCAACAGGGCGCATTGCGCTCGAGCGCAGCGCCCGCCACAGTGTCTTGCGCCGCATAAGGGGGACGCATGGCAACGCTGCATCTGGGACAGATCCTGAGCTTCGACGGCTCGCCCTTCGAAGACGGCCACGATGCCGTCTGGCACGAGCGCCATGGCGGCATGGTGGTCGAGGGCGGCAGGATCCTCGCGCTCGGGCCGGCGGAGGCGATGCGCGCCGCCCATCCCGGCGCCACGGTGGTGGATCATGGCGCGGGGCTGCTGCTGCCCGGCTTTGTCGATGCGCATGCGCATTACCCGCAGACCGGCATGATCGCGAGCTGGGGCAAGCGGCTGATCGACTGGCTGAACCATTACACCTTCCCCGAAGAGATGCGCTTTGCCGATCCCGCCTATGCGCGCGAGGTGGCGGGGCGCTATCTCGACCTGCTGCTGGCGCATGGCACCACCTCGGTCTGTTCCTATTGCACGATCCATCCCGGCTCGGTCGATGCGCTGTTCGAGGCCGCTGAGACGCGCGGCATGCGGGTCTTTGCCGGCAAGACCTGCATGGACCGCGACACCGCGCCCGAGGGGCTGCGCGACACGGCGCAATCGGCCTATGACGACAGCAAGGCGCTGCTTGCACGCTGGCACGGGGTTGGCCGCGCGTCATACGTGATCACGCCGCGGTTTTCGCCGACCTCCACCGTGGCGCAGCTCGAAGCGCTGGGGGCGCTCTGGGCGGAGCATCCGGATTGCCTGATGCAGACGCATCTCAGCGAGCAGACCGACGAAATCGCCTGGGTGAAATCGCTCTACCCGGAGGCGCGCGATTATCTCGACACCTATGAACGCTACGGGCTGCTGGGCGCCCGCGGGCTCTACGGCCACGCGATCCATCTGGAGCCGCGCGAGCGCGACCGGCTGCGCGAGACGGGCGCGGCGCTGGTGCATTGCCCGACCTCGAACACCTTCATCGGCTCGGGGCTCTTCGACATGGAGGGGCTGACGCGCGAGGGCCAGGTGGTGGGGCTCGCCACGGATACCGGCGGCGGGTCGAGCTTTTCCATGCTGCGCACCATGGCGGCGGCCTATGAGATCGCGCAGCTCCGCCACCGGCCTTTGCACGCCTCGGAACTCCTCTGGCTGGCCACGCAGGGCTCGGCCCGGGCGCTGCATGTCGCGGACCGGATCGGCAATCTGGCGCCCGGGATGGAGGCGGATTTCATCGTGCTCGATCTGGCGTCGACCCCGGCCATCGCGCAGCGCAGCGCCCGGGCCGGGGATATCTGGGAGGCGCTGTTTCCCACCATCATGATGGGCGACGACCGCGCCATCGCCGAGACCTGGGTGGCGGGAACGCGGGTGTGAATGCCGGGTTTTGACGGTGCGGTGGGCAGATTTGCCCTCTTTGCGGTAAGCCGCGCCATCGCCGGCCCGTGGGTTGGCGACCTGGCCGATGAGCCTCTCGATTTATCCCGGCCAAATCCGAAAGACCTCGACATGCGGCGTTGACGTCACCAAATCGCCAGCCCGGGGGACGGGCCGGCGATGGCGCGGCGGCGCGGTGCGCCTTGATTCCGCGCCGGCGCAACGCTCAACCGTAGGGTGGACAATCTGCCCACCGCATCCGCGCCCTATTTCCGGCGCGCCACCAGCAATACCCAATATTGCCCGGAGCGCCCGATGCCGTATTCGGTGACCTCGCGCAGGCGCAGCGTCTTGCGATGCGAAGGCGACTCGTCCCAGCCCTCCAGCACCGTGGCAAAGCCGCGCGCCGTCCAGCCGGCGTTTTCGGCCACCCGCGCCGCGTCATAGCCCTGCGCGCGCACCCGATCCAGGATCGAGCTGCCGTCGGAGCCGACATGCCCCACCGTGCCGCTCCGCGCCATGTCGCTTGCATGGGCTTTGGCAGCGGCAACAAGGCGCGGCGACCGCGACAGGCGCGGCAGCCCATGCGCCGCGCGATAGTCGTTGACCGCGCGGTCCGGATCGACCGGCGCGTCGGGCGTTCCGTCCGACATTCCGTATTTGTAATACAGCGGCGTGTCCGCCGTGGCGGCGGATGCCGCCGCCGGCGCCGCGCTTGCCTGCCCATCGTTGCGTACGTCGATCCCGGCACAGCCCGCGAGCCCCAAGCAGATCAGCGGCAGCAGGCACTTTCCCTCTGCCCTCACCGTGGCCGCCCCACGACCAGCGCCCAGTAATCACCAGACTGCGCCAGCCCGTATTGCGTCACATCCGGCAGCAGCATGTTCTTGCGGTGCGGTGCCGAAGCGATCCACAGCTCCATCACCCGGTCGGCGCCGCGCCCGGTCTCGGCGATATTCTCCGCCACCCGGCGAAAGCGGTAGCCCTGCTGCTTGACCCGATCGCCGACGCTGCTGCCGTCCGAGCCCGTATGGGTCATGTCGCCCATGCGCTCCATATCCCGCGCGTGTGACTCCGCCGCGCGCTGCAAGGCCGCAGACCGGCTCAGCCCGGACAGCCCGTTGGCGGCGCGATACGCGTTCAGCGACGGTGTCGCGGCCTGCGCGGCCGCACCCTGGCTCGCCACCGCCGGTGTCGGCGCCTGCTCCGGCACCGCCGACGCACAACCCGAGGCCAGCAGCGCGAGCCCGATCAATAGTCCTCGCATGGCTCTCATCCTCTTCACCATGTTCCCTTCAAACCACAAGCGCACGGGCCAGCGCCTCCTGCCGCGCCAGCGTCGCGCCCATATCAATCGCTGTAAGCTGCCCGTCGCGCACCACCTGCCGCCCCTCGACAAAGAGATGCCGCACCCTTTGCGGGCCGGCCAGCAGCAGCGCCGCCTTGTCCCAGCTGCCCGCACTCTCGACACCGGTCACGTCCCAGAGCGCCAGATCGGCGCGCTTGCCAAGCGCGATCTGGCCGCAATCGTGCCGGCCCAGCACCTCGGCGCCGCCCCGCGTCGCAAGCCGCAGCGCCTCGCGCGCACTCATCGCATCGGCGCCGCGCGTGACCCGCTGCAACAGCATCGCCTGCCGCGCCTCGGCCATCAGGTTCGAACTGTCATTGCTGGCAGAACCGTCGACACCCAGCCCCACCGGAACACCCGCATCCACCATCGCCCGAACCGGCGCGATGCCCGATCCGAGCCGGCAGTTCGAGCAGGGGCAATGCGCCACTCCGGTGCGGGATTTTGCAAAGAGATCAATCTCCTGTCCATCGAGCTTCACGCAGTGCGCGTGCCAGACATCGGGGCCGGTCCAGCCCAGCTCCTCGGCATATTGCCCGGGCCGGCAGCCGAACTGCGCCTGACTATAGGCGATATCCTCGTCGTTCTCAGCCAGATGGGTGTGCAGCATCACCCCCTTGTCGCGCGCCAGAAGCGCCGAGTCGCGCATCAGCTCGCGGCTCACGGAGAAGGGCGAACAGGGCGCGACGCCGACGCGGATCATGGCGCCCTCGGACGGGTCGTGAAAGGCGTCTATGACGCGGATACAATCCTCCAGGATCGCCGCCTCACCCTCCACCAGCGCGTCCGGCGGCAGGCCTCCGTCGCTCTCGCCAATGCTCATCGCACCGCGCGTGGCGTGAAAACGCAACCCGATCTCCAGCGCCGCGTCGATGGTGTCGTCGAGCCGCGCGCCGTTGGGGTAGAGGTAGAGATGATCCGAGGTCAGCGTACAGCCGCTGAGCGCCAGTTCCGCCAGCCCGGTCAGCGCCGAGATCCGCATCTCCTCCGGCCCGAACCGCGCCCAGATCGGATAGAGCGTCTGGAGCCAGCCGAAGAGCAGCGCATCCTGCCCGCCGGGCACCGCGCGGGTCAGGGTCTGGTAAAGATGGTGATGGGTGTTCACCAGCCCCGGCGTCACGACGCAGCCGCCCGCCTCGACGATCTCGCCCTGCGTCGTCAGCCCCTGCCCGATCTCGGCGATAACCCCGTCGCGCAGCCGCAGATCGGCGCCGACCAGTTCGTGGCCCGCATCGTCCATCGTCAGGATGCTATGAGCGTTGCGGATCAGCGTTTCCGTCATGGCGAAGGCTCCAAGGGTAACGACGTCAGCGTGACCGGTCGCGCAGCGAAAGAAAAGACCCGGCCAATGCGCGCGCCGGCGAAAATCCTCCCATTGCCCGGCAGGCGGCAATACCAGCGTAGGGTGGGCAATCCTGCCCACCGCCCGCTGCGCCTCAGGCGCCTGCCAGCACCGCCAGCGCATCTGCGTGTAGCTCGGCATTCGCCGCCGCCACTGCGCGCCCGCCCGCATGGACCGGGCCGCCCTCCCAATTGGTGACGATGCCGCCCGCCGCCTCGATCACCGCAATCGGCGCCTGGATGTCATAGGGGTGCAGCCCGGCCTCGATCACCAGATCGATCTGCCCCGCCGCGAGCAGCGCATAGGCATAGCAATCCATGCCGTAGCGCGTGAGCCGCGCGCGGTCTTTCACGCGCTCGAAGGCGAGCCGGTCGGCCTCGGTGCCGACCTCGGGAAAGGTGGTGAAAAGGATCGCCTGATCGAGCCCGCGCGGTGGGCGCGTGGCGAGCGCAGACGCGCCCAGCGGGCCCGTCATCTCGGCGCGCCCGAGCCCGCCGCAAAAGCGCTCGCCGGTATAGGGCTGGTCGATGATGCCGAGGCGCGGGCCGGTCTCGTCCGATAGCGCCGCCAGCACGCCCCAGGTGGGCGTACCGCTGAGAAAGCCACGGGTGCCGTCAATGGGATCGAGCACCCAGGTCAGCCCGGTGCTGCCGCTGCTGCTGCCGAGCTCTTCGCCAAGAATACCGTCCTGCGGCCGGCGCTCTGCAAGCACCGCGCGCATGGCAGCCTCGGCGGCGCGGTCGGCAACGGTGACCGGATCGAACCCGTCTTCTAGCTTGTTTTCAGCGTTCAGGGTGCGGGACCGGAAATGCGGCAGAATCGCCGCGCGCGCCGCATCCGTCAGCGCGTGCGCCGTGTCCCAAAGTTCGTTTGCCAGCCCCGTCGAAATCTCGGCCATTGCGCCCCCTCCACCTGTCGGTCCTGCGACCGCCTAGCGCAGCAGGGGCAAAGGCTCAAGCGACGTCGGAAAGAACCCGCGCCAGCTCGAACAGGCGGCGGCGCTGATTTTCGGGGATCGCGTAGTAGGAGCGCACCAGGTCGAGCGCCTCCTTGTCGCCGAGAATGTCGGCGGGCATCGCGGCGGCGGGTGCGGCGGGCGCATCCTCGACCGCGGCATCCTGCTCGTTTTCGAGCCCTTCGAAGAAGAAACTCACCGGCACGTCGAGCGCGTCGGCGATATCCCAGAGCCGGGAGGCGCTGACGCGGTTCGCGCCGGTTTCGTATTTCTGGATTTGCTGGAACTTGATCCCGACATGTTCGGCAAGCTGCTGCTGGGTCATGCCCACCAGCCATCGGCGGTGGCGGATGCGTTTGCCCACATGGACGTCGACGGGATGCGTCATCGGATGTTCCTTCTACCACACCCCGCGCAGGGGGCGACTATTTCTCCACGCGCCACGAAGCGCACCTTCTCCGAACGCGCGACCCACACGATCGAGAACCCGTTTTCCCGGCTGACGCGACGCTACATCGGGTTAACGAGCAAAATCAAGTATTTTGCGCCCCTAGCGATAAACAGGGTTAATTACATGCACCCCGCGGTTGCAAAGGTTAACAAATCGTTAGAAAATTTTGCCTTGACCGTGGGAATTGGTTCCATGCCGGAATAAAACCCAGCCGCTGCCGATTGCCGAGGAATAATGATGCGCGCCCTTCATCTAACATCGCATGAGTCGCCCCCCGCCTTCACAGATCTGCCGGAGGAAACGCCCGGGCCGGGTCAGATCGGCCTGCGCATTTCCGCCTGCGGACTGAACTTCGCCGACCTGCTGATGATGACGGGAAAGTACCAGGACACGCCCGCCCTGCCGTTCACGCTCGGACTGGAGGTGGCCGGCACGGTCGAAGTGCTCGGCGACGGCGTCACCGGGCTCGCGCCGGGCGACCGGGTGGCGGTCTATGGCGGTCATGGCGGGATCGCGGAATATGGGGTTTTCGACGCCACGCGCGCGGTCAGGATGCCCGCCAGCATGACGCCAGAGGACGCGGCGGCCTTTCAGATCGCCTATGGCACCAGCCATCTGGCACTCGGTCACCGGGCGCGGCTGCAACCGGGCGAGACGCTGCTGGTACTGGGTGCCGCCGGCGGGGTCGGGCTGACGGCGGTGGAGATCGGCAAGCTCATGGGCGCCACGGTGATCGCCTGCGCGCGCGGGCCGGAAAAGCTCGAGATCGCGCGGCAGGCCGGGGCCGATCATCTGATCGACGCCAAGACCGACGATATCCGCGCGGCGGTGAAGGCGCTCGGCGGCGCGGATGTGGTCTATGACGCGGTGGGCGGCGCGCAGTTCGAAGCCGCCTTCCGCGCCTGCAAGCCCGAGGCGCGGCTGCTGAGCATCGGCTTTGCCAGCGGCGATGTGCCGCAGATCAAGGCCAACCACCTGATGGTCAAGAACCTCACGGTGATGGGGCTTTACTGGGGCGGCTACCTGACCTTCGCCCCCGAGCTGCTGACAGGCTCGCTGGCAGAGCTCTTTACCTGGTACGAAGAGGGGCGGATCAAGCCCCATATCAGCCATGTGCTGCCGCTCGCGCGCGCCGAAGAGGGGCTGGAGCTGCTGCGCAGCCGCAAATCCACCGGCAAGGTGGTGATCCGCATTCCCGAATAGCCCGGCGCGCGCCGCTCAGCGCAGCAGAAGCGGCTCGGCCATCCAGGTCCGGATCGCGGCGCTCACCGCGTCCGGCGCCTCCAGCGGCGGTAGGTGCCCCGCCTCCTCGATCACAGCGAGCCGGGCGCCGGGGATGAGCTCGGCGAGAAAGGCCTGGCGCTTGACCGGGTAGAGCTGGTCATGGGCACCGCAGAGCACCGTCACCGGCACGCGCATTTTGCGCAGCGCGCTCTGCTGGTCGCGGCGTCGTTGCAGCACGCGGATCTGCCGCACGAACACCTCCAGCCCGAGCCCGTCGGCCATATCCGAGAGCATGGCGAGGATCTCGCCCCGGTAGGGCCCGGGCGCGAGGCTGTCGGATGGAAAGAGCGCGCGCACCGCCTCGTCGAGCCGCCCGGCCCGTGCCTTGATGATCAGCGGATCGCGCTCCGCCGCCTGCTGCGGCGTCTCGGCCAGTGGCGTGGTGTTCATCAGCATCAGCCGCAACACCCGATCCGGCGCCCGCCGTTGCAGCTCCATCGCGACGATGCCGCCAAGCCCCAGCCCGGCCAGCGCAAAACGCTGCGGCAGCACATCGAGCAGCCCCGAGGCCACTTCCTCGACCCGTTCGCCGCCGGAGACCGGCGCCACCATCACCGCCATCTCGCGCGACAGATCGGCGATCTGCGGGCCAAAAACCCGCGCGTCGCACATCAGATCGGGCAGCAGGACGAGCGGTTCAGCCATGCCGCCCCGCGATACCGTCTTCCCGCCCCAGTAAGGCGCCCGACATGTCCTGCCCCGTTTTTCTGCTCTGCCTTGCGCGGAATCCTATCAGAGCGCACGGCGAGGAAAAGCGGGAAAGCGCCGAGGGCTGTGGAGCGGCGTTACTCCGCCGCGACGGCCCGCGCGAGCGGGGCGGCGTGGCGCGGATCGTGGATCTGCATCCAGACCGCCGCCTCGTCATAGAGTGTCCATTCCCGGCGCAGGCCGGAGGGGCCGAATTCCGCGTGGCTGATCCCCATCACATGCACCTCCGCCCCTGTCGGGCGGCCAAAGGCGCCCCAGCCGCTGTGCCGCCCGCTCAGCGACCAGCGCAGCGCGGCGCGTGGCGGCAGAAGCCGGTCCTCGCGCCCGATGCGGTGATGGATGACGAAGCGCGCATCGGGAAAAGCCGCGCGCAGCCCGAACCAGAAGCGCTCCGCCCCGGCCGGCCCCTGCGCCGCCACGCCGCCGGGATAGGCAAGCCGCGCCGCCGGATCGTATTGCGCCGGGATCTCGGAGAAGCCAGCCGCCATGATCCGCTCGAGCAGCGCGGCAAAGGCCATGCCCCAGTGATTGCCGTTGCCCTGACCGGTATAGGGGCCGGGCTGGTCGATACCGGGATGGAACGGCCCGCCCTCGGGATCCAGCCAGGCGGCGCGCTCGCGCGCCCAGTCGGAGACGCGCAGCCCGAGCTGGCGCAGGATCGCGCCGCTGTCGCGCAATGCCCAGATCTCGCTGATCCGCCCATCCTTGGCATAGATATCGGCCATGGCGCGAAACCGCAGCCGCCGCCCGCTCGGCGCCCCGAAGGCGCCGGCACCGTCATGGCTGCCCTGCATCAGCAGCCGCTGCGATCCCAGCAAACCAATCCGCGGCGCGCCGGAGCAGATCGCATCCTCCGCCCGCACCGCGAGATCGGGCAGCGCCGCCAGCAGCTCCACCGCCTCGGCGCGGATCGCGCCGGCGCCAAAGCCCATGGCCTGTGCCTGCCGGTGAATGAGCTGCGGATGGCAGATGCCTACCAGCCCGGCATCGAGCGCCCGCTCGGTCCAGAGCGTCTCTGCCATGGCGCGCAGAAACGCCGGGTAGTCCTCACCGTGCTGTCCCTGCATCGCGCCCTCCTCCATGACTGGCGCGGTCAGTGTCATCCGGGAATGGTTAGCAAAGCGTTTCCGGCGCTCTAGGCCTCGCCGTAGCCGTTCCAGCGAAACGCTCCGTCCTCCTCGCGCAGCGGCGAAAACGGATTGTGGGCGATTTCCCAGATATGGCCCTCGGGATCGGCGAAATAACCGTGATAGCCGCCCCAGAAGACCTCCTGCGCCGGCTTCAGGATGCGCGCTCCCGCCGCCTCGGCGCGGCTCAGCAGCGCGTCGACCTCCTCGCGGCTGCGCAGATTGTGTGCCAGCGTCAGCGCGCCGTGGCCGAGCTCTTCGACTGGCACACCGATATCCTCCGCCAGCGCATGCAGCGGGTAGAGCCCCAGCGTCTGGCCCAGCAGGTCAAAGGCGATCACCCCGTCGGGGCTGTCAGCGCGGACCCAGCCCAGCGCCTCGTAAAACGCCGTCGCGCGCGCCATGTCGCGCGCGCCCAGCGTGATCAGGCTTACTCTCGGCTCCATTGCATCCTCCTAGCGTTCGTCCCACGCCACCTGTTCCATCGGCACCCAGCCCTCGACCAGCCGCCAGCCCGGCAGCGCAATACGCAGCACATTGCCGCCGCGCGCCCGCTGATCGTGAATGCGCGAGATTTCCGCCCCCAACAGATGTGCCCGCAGCAGCGCGCCGACCCCGCCATGGGCGATCACAGCGACATCGCCCTCGCGGTCCCGCTCGCGCGCCTCGATCTCGTGCAGCGCCGCAACTATGCGCGCTTGCGCATCCACCGCGCGCTCCCAGCCGCGCACACTTTCCTGCGGTCGGGCAAAGAACGCATCCGCCATCGCTTCGAATTCCGGCCCGGGTAGATAACCCGTGGCGGATCGGTCGTTTTCATGCAAAATTTCAATAACCTGCGGGGTGACTTCGATGCATTTCTCTAGAATATCGGCGCCGTCGCGCGCCTTGCGCTCGCCGCTGCAATAGATCGCCGTCACGCCCGTGCAACGCTCCGAAAACGCCTCGTGTCGCGCTCGGCCCTTGTCGGAGAGGCCCCAGTCCGGCACCGGCACGCCCGGGTCGATCTGCACCTCCGCATGGGAGATAAAAAGCAGCTCCTTCATCCGCCGATCTCCGCAATCGCCGCCTCGATCATCGCCAGATTGTCGGGCTCGGAAAAGCGGTGATCGGCGCCCTTCACGAAGCTCAGCCGCAGATCCGGGCTGTCGATATGATCGAAAAGCCGCAGCGCGGTCTCGCGGGTCACCGCCTCGTCGGCGCTGCCCTGCATCAGACGCACCGGGAAGGGCATGGGCAGCGGCGCGCGCAGCACCAGATTTTCACGCCCGTCCTCGATCAGCCGCCGCGTCACCGCATAGGGATCGCCATAGGCGGAGGGCAGATAGGTCACGCCCTCCTCCATCACCTTGCGGCGCTCCTCGTCCGAGAAGCCGGCCCAGAACCCGTCCTCGGTGAAATCCGGCGCCGCGGCAATGCCGACAAAGCCCGCGACGCGCCCGGCCAGCCGCTGCGTCAGCAGGCTGCCGATCCAGCCGCCCATGGAAGAGCCCACCAGCAGCAGCGGCCCCTCGGTCGCCGCCTCGATCACCGCCTGCGCATCCGCCGCCCAGTCGCCGATGCAGCCCTCTTCGAACACTCCGCCCGATTGCCCGTGGCCGGAATAATCCAGCCGCAGATAGGCCCGCGCGCGCGCCTTCGCCCAAGCTTCCAGATGCACCGCTTTGGTGCCCTCCATGTCGGATTTGTAGCCCGAGAGGAACACTACGGTCGGACCGTCTCCGGGCGTGTGGGCATAGGCGAGGCGGGCATTCGGCCCGTCGAGATAGGCGGTGTCGGCCATGGCGGAGGGCTCCTTCGTCGCTTGGCGCGACTGTGCCCCCGCACCGCCTAAAGATGCAACCGGGTTTCGCCGCCCCCCGCCACCGGCGACGCAAAACGGCCCGGGAGCGCGCGTCTCCCGGGCCGTCATGTCCGTGTCGTCACAAGCGCCCGCTCAGAGCTGCGCCATGACCTCGTCGGAGGCTTCGAAATTGGTGGTGACGCGCTGTACGTCATCGTCGTCCTCGAGCGCATCGACCAGTTTCATCAGCGTCTGCATGGCGTCGAGATCGAGCTCGGTGGTGGTACCCGGCTTCCAGATCAGCTTGGTGCTTTCGGATTCGCCGAGTTCGGCCTCGAGCGCGTTGGAGACCTCGTTCAGATCGGTATCGGCGCAATAGATGACATGGCCGTCCTCGGAGCTTTCCACATCCTCGGCACCGGCCTCGATCGCCGCCATCATGACGGTGTCGGCATCGCCCGCATCCGCCGGGTAGACGATCTCGCCCTTGCGCTCGAACATGAAGGCCACCGAGCCGGTCTCGCCGAGATTGCCGCCGTTCTTGGTGAAGGTCGAGCGCACGTTGGAGGCGGTGCGGTTGCGGTTGTCGGTCATCGCCTCGACGATCACCGCCACGCCATTGGGGCCATACCCCTCATAGCGGATCTCTTCGTAATTGTCGCCCTCGCCGCCGGACGCCTTCTTGATGGCGCGCTCGATATTGTCCTTGGGCATGGACTGGCTCTTGGCTTCCTTGATGGCAAGCCGCAGACGCGGGTTCTTGTCGGGATCGGGGTCGCCCATTTTGGCGGCGACGGTGATCTCCTTGGAGAATTTCGAGAAGAGCTTCGCCCGGACCGCGTCCTGACGGCCCTTGCGGTGCTGGATGTTTGCCCATTTGGAATGGCCGGCCATGGTGCCTCTTGCCTCGTCGGAAAACTTCGGAATATCGCACCGCGCTATAGCCCAGAGCGTGGCTCTGCCGCAAGCCCGTCCGGCCCCGCCGCGCCCGGCCTTTCATCTTTCCGGCAAATACTCCTGCCTGCGCGCGCCACGAGCGCCCCCTTCCCCGAGGCGCGCAACCGGGGTAAAGCCGCCTGCATGAGCCGTTTCCTGATCCTCCAGCTGCGCCCCGAGACCGAGGCCAGCGACGACGAATTCGCCGCCTTCCTGCGCAAGGGCGGGCTGAGCGCGGCACAGGTGCACCGCATCCGCCTCGATTGCGAGCCGCTGCCCAAAGGGCTCGACCCGCGCGATTATGCGGGCGTGATCGTCGGCGGCGGGCCAGGCTGCGTCTCGGACCCGCCGGAACGCAAATCCCCCGAAGAGGCGCGGATCGAGGCCGCCTGCCTGTCGCTGATGCCGGCGATCACCGGCGCGGATGTTCCCTTCCTTGGCTGCTGCTATGGCATCGGCATCCTCGCGCACCATCTCGGCGCCGAGGTCAGCAAGGCGCGCTATGGCGAGCCGGTGGGGCCGGTGCGCTGCGACAAGACCGAGGCGGGCGGGCGCGATCCGCTGCTCGACGGGCTGCCCGACGGGTTTGACGCCTTTGTCGGGCACAAGGAGGCGGTCCAGCACCTGCCCGCCGGCGCGGTGCATCTGTTGCGCTCGGCGCCCTGCCCCTTCCAGATGATCCGCCACGGGCAGAACGTCTATGCCACGCAGTTTCACCCCGAGGCAGACGCGGCTGGCTTTGAAACGCGCATCCGCATCTACCGGCACAAGGGCTATTTCGACCCGTCCGAAGCCGATGACCTGATCGCCATGTGCCGCGCCTCCGAGGTCACCTGGCCCGAGCGGATCCTGTGGAATTTCGTCCAGCGCTATGGCTGAGCCGCAAAAATTTTCATCCGAAAATTTTTCTCCCAAGATTTTTCGTACGAAAAATCTTGGGGCAGCTCACAAAGGCCAGATCAGCGGGATTACCAGCGCGGATAGCACCCCCACGCTCAGGTTCAGCGGCACGCCGACCTTCAGAAAATCCGAGAACCGATAGCCGCCCGGACCATAGACCAGCGTGTTCGTCTGATACCCGATTGGCGTCGCGAAACTGCAAGAGGCCGCCACCATCACCGCCACCACCAGCGGGCGCGGGTCGATCCCCAGCGCCTGCGCCAGCGAGATCGCGATGGGCGTGACCACCACCGCCACCGCATTGTTGCTCACCGCCTCGGTCAGCACAGAGGTCAGCAGGAACACCGCCCAGACCAGCAGCGGCGCCGGCAGCACCTCCATCAGCGGCGCCACGGCATTGACGATCAGCGCGACCGCGCCGGAGGCGTCCAGCGCCGCGCCGATGGCCAGCATGGCGAAGATCAGCGCCAGAAGCTGCCCCTCGACAAAGGAAAACGCCTCGTCCGCGTCGATGCAGCGCGCCAGCAGCACCACCGCCACCGCGACCACCGCCAGCGCCAGGATCGGCGCCACGCCGAGCGCCGCCAGCACCACGATCCCCGCCATGGCGCCGATGGCGATGGGCGCGTGTCCGCGACGGAAGGCCCGCGCCGAGGGATGCGACACATCCACCAGCTCCAGCTCGTCGGCGAGGCGCTTGATGTCCTCGGGCGAGCCCTCCAGCAGCAACGTATCGCCCACGCGCACCACCAGATCGTCGAGCTTGCGGCCGATATTCTGGTTCCGCCGATGCACCGCCAGCGGGTAGACCCCGTAGCGCCGGCGCAGGCGCAGCGCGCCGAGACTGCGCCCCACCATCTTGCAGCCGGGCGTGATCAGCACCTCGACCGTGGTGGTCTCGCGCGCCGAGATCTGGTCCACCCGCTTCAGCGACTTGTTGCGCTGAAGGCTGAGCAACTCGGTCATCTGCGTGCGCAACACCACCCGGTCGCCGACCTCGAGCACCACGTCCTGCAATTCGCGGCGCAGCGATTCATCGCCGCGCACCACATCGACCAGCCGAACCCCCTCGCGCTTGAAGAGCTGCACCCCCAGCACGTCGCGGCCGATGAGGTTCGATTCGGGCGGAATCACCGCCTCGGTGAAGAACTTCATCCGCGAACGATCCGAGAGCATGCCTGCCATGGAATGCCGCTCGGGCAGCAGGAACCGCCCCGCGACGACCAGATAGAACATCCCCCAGGCCACGAGGATCAGCGCCAGCGGCGTGACCTCGAAGATGGTGAATGGCTCCAGCCCCTGGCTGCGCGCCACGCCGTCGACAAGCAGGTTCGTCGAAGTGCCGATCAGCGTGGTGGTGCCGCCGAGGATCGCGGCATAAGAGAGAGGGATCAGCAGTTTCGAGGGCTGCACCCCCAACACCTGAGAGATCTGCACGAAGATCGGCAGCATCATCACCACGACGGGGGTGTTGTTCATAAAGGCCGAGGCGATCAGAACCACCACCATGATCACCGCGATGGCCCGTCGCGGACGCCGCGCCACCTCGCTCTGGGCAAAGGTCGCAAAGGCGTCGAGCGCCCCGGTGCGCACCAGCGCCCCCATCACGATGAACATTGCCGCGATGGTCCAGGGCGCCGGATTCGACAGCACATCGAGCGCAGCGTCGTAGGGCAGCGCCCCCAGCGCCAACAGCACCGCCACCCCGCCGATCGCCACAACCTCCGTTGGATAGCGCTCGCGGACGAATAGCACGAACATCGCGATCACGGTCGCAATGGTCACCCAGGCCTGCGCGGTCTGGCTCAATGCAATGAACTGCATATAGGAATAGCCTGTTTCTGCCCAACCCGGCGCATTCTGGCGACGCACCGCCGTTCTTGCAAGCGCGGCGAGGACGCAGGCCCGCGCCGCAAGCCCCTGAGCGATTTCGCGAGACGATCCGTGCAGATGCTCAGGAAACCGGCGTCAGGGCCCCGCCTGCTCCAGCCGACCGCCCTGGCGCACCATCTTCACGGTGACCGCCTTGCCGGTGCGGTCGTCGGTCTCGACGAAAACGCCGCAGAGCGTGGCCTCTCCCAGCGCCGGCTGATAGCGCCCCTTGCTCATGCCGGTGACGAACCGGCGCATCGGTTCGACCTTGTCCATGCCGATGACCGAATCGTAGTCGCCGCACATGCCCGCATCCGAGAGCAGCCCGGTGCCCCCGGGCAGGATCTGCGCGTCGCCGGTGGGCACATGGGTATGCGTACCGACGACAAAGCTCGCCCGGCCGTCGCAGAAATGGCCCATCGCCATCTTTTCCGAGGTCGCTTCGCAATGCATGTCGACGATGATCGCCTGCGCCATGCCGCCCAGCGGGTGACGGCGCAGCACATCGTCCATGGCCGAGAACGGATCGTCGAAGGGGCGCTTCATAAACACCTGTCCCAGCACCTGGGTCACCAGCACCTTGCGCCCGCGCCGGTCGGCGAAGAGCCCCAGCCCGCGCCCCGGCGCCTGTTTGGCATAGTTCACCGGGCGGATCACCCGGGGCTCGCTTTCGATGAAGCCCATCATGTCCTTCTGGTCGAAGGCATGATCGCCGAGTGTCACCACATCGGCGCCCGCCGCAAGCAGCAGCTTGGCATGCTCGCCGGTCAGTCCGGCGCCGTTCGAGGCGTTCTCGCCATTGACCACGACGAAATCGAGCTTCCACGCGTCACGCAGCCCCGGCAGCCTGTCTGAAATGGCGGCGCGCCCGGCGCGACCCACCACATCTCCTAGAAATAACAATCTCATGGATCAATCCGTAAGCGCGCGGGCGGCGAAAGCAAAGCCCGATTTGCGCGCGTCCCGTCCGGGCGGCCTTAGCGACAGTCCATCGCGGCGCGCAAAGCCACCGCGCCATAGGGGCCTATTGCGCGGGTCTCGACCTTTCCGCCGCTGAGGCGCGAGGCCATGAGCCGACGCCAGTCCGCATCCGCCGTGATCATCTCCGGCCCCTGCCCGCAATCGCGCAGACCGCCTTCGATATAGTCCCAGCCGATGCGGTGATTGGTCAGCCCCGGTCGTTCGGCAACGGCGCGCAGCGCGGCGTCGCCGGGAACATAGCGCCAGATGCGCAGGGTCTTGGCGAGGTGCGGCCGGTCGATATAGGCGAGCTCGATCCGCCCGTCACCATCCAGATCGCCCGCCCCCACCGGCGCCAGCCAGCGGTTGCGCCGGCCGATGAAGGGCGCGGCCGCAAGCAGCCCTTCCCCGGTATAGAGTGCCAGACGCGCGCCGCGCGAGAGATCGCTCTCGACCACCATCGCCGCCATGCTGCCGCCGAGATCGACAAGCCGGGGCGACACATCCTCGAAGACCCGGGTATGCGGCAGGCGGATCACCACATCGCGCCGCGTGCCATCCTCGGACAGCCGCAGCCGCAGCGCGCCCCATTCCACCGCATCGCCAAGAACGCCGTGATCGTAGCGCGTCGTGGGCTCCAGATACTCCGCCGCGATCAGCTGCGGCGCGGCTTCGGCGCCCTCAAAGGTCAGAAACAGCCCGAGCGCCAGCCCCGCGCCGCGCGCGAGGCCGGAGCGGAGAGACCGGGCAATGCGCCTCAGATCTGTTTCTCCGGCATCTGCACGACCAGACCGTCGAGCGCGTCGCTCACCTTGAGCTGACAGGTCAGGCGCGAGCGCTCGGGATCCGGCTCGAACGCGAAATCCAGCATGTCCTCTTCCATCTCCTCCTTGCCGGGCAGCTTGCCCACCCAGTCAGGATGCACATAGACGTGGCAGGTCGAGCAGGCGCAGGCGCCGCCGCAATCGGCTTCGATGCCCGGAATGCCGTTGTCGCGCGCGCCTTCCATCACGGTCAGCCCCGTGGGCACGTCCACCACATGTTCCGTGCCGTTGTGCTCGATATAGGTGATCTTCGCCATTGCCTCGTCGCTCCGTCGTCTCGTCGTCAGCCACCTACCTATGCAGCAAGAACGCGCCGCGCCAGTCCCTTCGCGGCCACTCGGGCGCCCGGATACGCGCTTTTCGCCAAAAATGCCGCAGACCGGCGCGGGCGGCCGCTCAAATCACGATCGCTTGCGCACATGGCTTTTCCCTCCCCAGCAAAGCCGCTACGCTGCGTCGAAAAGCCCCGCCCGGATACGAAGGCTCGAGCAGATGTACCGCACCCCCTGCCTGATCGCCGCGATGGCGCTCGCCCTTGCCGCGTGCGAGGCTCCGTCCGACGACAGCGCCGACTGGCCCGGCGAGGCGCCGCCGGCGCCGGAACAGCTGGCGGACGGCACCTGCTGGGCGCGTGAAGTGACACCGGCGATCTACGAGCATGTCATGGGCGAGATTCAGGTGGTGCAGGCGGAGATCGCCGAGGACGGCACGGTGATCCGCCCGCCGGTCTATCGCCGGGCGCCGGTGCCGCGCGTCGTCAAGCCGCGCGGAGAGCTGCGCTTCGAGACCCCCTGCCCCGATCAGACCACGCCCGAGCTCATCTCTTCGGTGCAGCGCGCTCTGGCGGCGCGTGGCTATTTCAGCAGCAGCGTCAGCGGGCGGATGGATGCGCCGACGCGGGCGGCGATCCGGAAATATCAGAAGGAGCGCGGGCTCGACAGCGCGCAGCTTTCGCTGGAAACCGCGCGCTCGCTGGGACTGATCGCAACGCCGCTGGACGAGCTTTGACGGACGGGATCCGCGAACGGTGGGCAAATTGCCCACCCTACATCTTCCGACGAACGGATTTCGGCACGCGGTGGGCAAATTGGCCCTAAGCCAGGCCGAACCCGCTAGCCGCGAAAGATCCAGAGCAATAACAGCCCCGTGACGATGGTCAGCAGGCCGAGAGTGCGCCGCGCTTCCAGCGGCATCATGCGCAGCGCCTCCAGCAGACGCTCCACAAGCGAAGGGGCCAGTGCATAGACCAGCCCCTCGATGATGAGGACCAGCGCGATCCCCGTTCCGATATCGGTCAGCGTCAATTCGCCCCCGGCGTGCCCTGGTTCTTGAAGTATTCGAAGAACTCGCTGTCCGGCGTCATCACCAGCGACGAGTTGCTGCCCTCGAGCGCCGTCTCATAGGCCTGAAGCGAGCGGTAGAAGGCAAAGAACTCCGGATCGGCGCCATAGGCCTCGGCAAAGATGCTGTTGCGCTCCGCATCCGCCTCGCCCCGGATCACGTTGGCGTCGCGGTCGGCCTCGGACTGGGTTTCCACCACCGTCCGGTCTGCCAGCGCACGCACCCGCTGCGCCGCCTCGTTGCCGCGCGCGATCTCGTCGGCGGCTTCGCGTTCGCGCTCGGCACGCATCCGGGCGAAGGTGGCTTCGAGGTTCTGCGACGGCAGGTTGGTCTGCTTGAGCCGCACATCTACCACGTCGAGCCCCAGCGACAGCGCCGAGGAGCGGGCATTGTCGCGGATGCGGTTGGAGAACTGCCGGCGGTCGGCCGAGAGGATCACGTCCGAGGTCACCTGATCGGCGCCCAGAACCTCGCGGATCTGCGCGTTCAGGATGCCGGAAAGACGATCCTCGGCGGTGCGCACACCGCCCACGCCGACGGCCTGGCGAAACTGCACCACATCGGCGATGCGGTAACGCGCGAAGGCGTCGACCACCAGGCGGCGGTCATCCGAGGGCGTTACCTCAATGGTCTCGGTGTCGAGCGACAGGATGCGGTCGTCGTATTTGACCACCTCCTGAATGAAGGGGATCTTGAAGGCGAGCCCCGGCTCTTCCTTGACCGATTTGATCTGGCCGAATTGCAGCACCAGCGCCTTTTCGCGCTCATCCACCACGAAGACGGAGGAGAGCACGATCACCAGC
This sequence comes from Salipiger abyssi, assembly GCF_017311415.1. Classification (GTDB taxonomy): domain Bacteria; phylum Pseudomonadota; class Alphaproteobacteria; order Rhodobacterales; family Rhodobacteraceae; genus Salipiger; species Salipiger abyssi_A. The sequence continues at coordinate 128,457 of NZ_JAEKIS010000006.1, forward strand.
GCAATCACCAGCGCCGGGACGATAAAGGTTGTCTTGCGCATATCAGTTATCCCCCGTCGTCGTGCGGCTGCGGTTCAGCTCGTTGAGCGGCAGATAGGGCACAACACCGCCCTCGCCGCCGGTCAGGCTTTCGTCGAGGATGGTCTTGTCGACGCTGCCCAGCACGCGCTCCATAGTCTCCAGATAGAGACGGCGGCGGGTAACCTCGGGCGCCTTGGAATATTCCTCGCGCACGGCAGAGAAACGGCTGGCCTCACCGACCGCTTCGTTGACCACGCGGGCGCGGTAGCCCTCGGCCTCTTCGCGGATCTGCGCCGCCTGGCCGCGCGCCTCGGCCACCACACGGTTGGCATAGGCATCGGCCTGACGTTCCAGCCGGTCGCGCTCCTGCTCGGCGGCCTGCACCTCGCGGAAGGCGTCGATCACCTCGCGCGGCGGGTCGGCGGTATCGAGGTTGATCCGCACCACGCTGATGCCCGACTCGTATTCGTCGAGCGTCGCCTGGATCTGCTCCATCGCGGTATCGGCGATAATGCCCCGGTCGCGGTTGAGGATCGGCGCCAGGTTGCTGGCTGCGATGATCTCGCGCATGACCGCCTCGGACACCGCCTGAACCGTCAGCTGCGGATCGCGGATGTTAAACAGCAGCTTGGCCGGATCGTTGATGTTCCAGACCACCTGAAACTCGATATCGACGATATTGGCGTCGGTGGTCAGCATCAGCCCATCGGCGGAATTGCCGCGCCCGGCGCCGATGGTCTCGGTGCGCTCGGAGGTCACGTTCACTACCTCGGCGCTGACCAGCGGCCAGGGTGCAAAGTTCAGGCCCGGGTTGCCCGTCGCGCTGTACTTGCCGAGGAACAGTTCGACTGACTGCTCTTCGGGCTTCACGGTATAAAAGCTCATGTAGCCCCAGAGACCCAGCGCAACCAGCGCGGCGATGCCGATGGTGCCCTTGCTGAAGCCGGGCCCGCCCGAGCCGCCGCCCGAATTCGAGCCGCCGCCATTTTTGCCGCCGCGCCCGCCCATGAGCACGCGCAGACGCTCCTGGCCTTTTTTCACCAGCTCGTCGATCTCGGGGATCTGCGGTTCGTCGGGCCGGCGCCCACCGCCGCCGCCGCCATTGGGCGGCCGCTCGCCGCCCCTGTTACCACCGCCGCCCCAGGGGCCGCCGCTGTTTCCTGCCATGAAGCCTTTTCCCTTCCCGTAAAACGCTGTCGTCCTGTCCCGCTTTTACCTGTGCATTTTGCGCAGGGATTCAAGCGCTCCGAACCGGTTTGCGCATGGTCACGATCTCTTCCGACATGGTCGGATGCACCGCGACCGTGCGGTCGAAATCTTCCTTCGTGGCGCCCATCTTCACCGCGATGCCGGCAAGCTGGATCATCTCGCCCGCCCCCGGCGCGACGATATGACAGCCCAGCACCTTGCGCGTCTCCTTCGACACCACGAGCTTCATCATCACACGGTCCGAGCGTCCGGCAAAGGCCGTCTGCATCGGGCGGAAGGAGGTGGAGTAGATCTCCACCGGTTCCTGTTCGCGCGCCTCTTCCTCGCTGAGCCCCACCGTGCCGAATTCCGGCTGGGTGAAGACGGCGGAGGGGATCAGCTCGTGATCGACCGGCGTCGGGTTGCCCTTGAAGACGGTCTCGACAAAGGCCATGCCCTCGCGGATCGCCACGGGGGTGAGGTTCACCCGGTCGGTCACGTCGCCGATGGCATAGATCGACGGCACCGTGGTCTGGCTGTACTTGTCGACCTCGACCTCGCCCTTGCGGCCGAGCTTCACGCCGATCTCTTCCAGCCCCATATCCACGGTGTTGGGCGCCCGCCCGGTGGCAAAGAACACCGCGTCGAAGACCCGAGCACGGCCATTGGTGGCCTTGACCCAGATCGGCCCGCCGCGCTCGCCGCCCTCTGGGTGCATCGCGGGATCCTCGTGCATCGGGGTGCCCATGGGAATGCGCCCGTCCGGATGCCCTTCAAGATCCTCTTCGGTTGCGCAGCGCATCTCGACGATATCGGTGCCCAGATGCAGATCGATGCCGCGATCCTTCATGCTATCGGCGATCAGGCCGCGCGCCTCCTCGTCGAAACCGCGCAGGATCTGTGCGCCGCGATAGATCTGCGTCACCTCGACGCCCAGCCCGTTGAGAATACAGGCGAATTCGCAGGCGATATAGCCGCCGCCGACGATCAGAATGCTTTTCGGCAGCTCCGGCAGGTGGAAGATATCGTCGCTGACGATCCCCAGATCGGCATTCGGCAGATCGGGCCGCACCGGGCGCCCGCCGGTGGCCAAGAGGATATGCTTTGCGGTGAAGGTCTCGCCGGTCGAAAGCTCCACCGTGTGCGGATCCTTGACCGTGGCGCGGGCATCGAAACTGTCGACGCCGGAGTTTTTCAGCAGCGAGCGATAGACGCCTTCCAGCCGGTCGAGCTCGGTATTGAGACTGTCCTTGAAGCCCTTCCAGTCGAAGGCGCCTTCCTTGAGATCCCAGCCGTAATTGCGCGCGTCCTGCACCACCTCGCCATATTCACTGGCAAAGACCATCAGCTTCTTGGGCACGCAGCCGCGGATCACACAGGTGCCGCCATAGCGGTCTTCCTCGGCCAGCCCCACCTTGGCATCGGCCTCGCCCGCCGCGACCCGCGCCGCGCGCACGCCGCCGGAGCCGCCGCCGATGACGAAGAGATCGTAGTCGAAATCGCTCATAGCTCTTACCTCGCAATCATCGAGCGAGGTATTTCACATCGAAAAAAGGATGGCCAGCCGATCCGGGTCTGCGGCGCGCTCAAACCATGAGCAGATTGACCCGGTCGCCGCTCTTGGAATAGCGCCGCATGGCGTCGTCCAGCGGCTTGTCCCGCAGATCCTGCGGCTCGACCCAGTAGAGCTTTTCGTCATCGGCCAGGATCACCCAATTCAATGCATGATAGAGGTTCTGCCCGAAGGCCGCGAACCGCCCCCAGCCCAGCCCGAGCGCAAGCGGCAGATCGCGGCGACGCTCTGCGCGATACCAGTCGCAGACCAGCCCCTTGAAGATAAACGCGTAATCGTCGCAATCGAAGCGCCCGTCTTGACTGTACTCGTCGCCCCCCGGCATCCGGGGGCGCAGAAGATCGACGATCTCGGTGAACCTCTTCGCAGTCGGAAGCTCCATTTTGGGGTCGGAGGCCTGGACCAGCGTCTGCGCGAAGGGCGCGCCCGGCATCGGCCGCATGTGCAGCCGCGCATAGCGCGCCAGGTTGTCGCTGGTGATCGTCAGGGCCATGACGCTCAGCCCTCCTCCCGCGCACCCAAACCCGGGCTGTCGTCCTCCTCATCCGTGCCGTCGGCACCGGTCCGGCCGCCCACGGTGGTGAAGCCCGACAGATCCGGATCCGCGCTGACACCTTCCGCCTCGGCCTGCGCGCTGTCATAGGTGCTTCGGTATTCGGCCAGCGCGGTCAGAAAGGCGGTCTGCGCCTTGAGCAGCTCGGTCGAGGCGGTCAGCTCGTTCTTGCGCAGCCCCAGCAGCGCCTTGGTCGCATCGTTCACCCCGGTGAACACGGCGGTGACCACCGCCAGCGGCAGAAGCGCCGCAGCGGCCAGCTCCGAGGGTTTCTTTACATTGATCGATTGCGGCTGGCCATCGGAGAAGGTGATGATCGTGTCGCGCTTCACGAAGCTGGAGCGCTCGATATCGACGCCCGAGATCTGATGCGGATCGGGCACCTGCACCACGAATTCCGTCACATTGCCGCTGGTCCGGTCGCGAAAGCTGATCGTCGCCGTGGTCAGCGGGCGGTAGCAGAAGGTGTGGTTGCAGGCGTGAATGACGCCGACCGCGCGCGGCGCCGGCGATACGGAAAGATCCATGCGCCTGCCCAGCAGCCGCTGCGCCCGCGCCACGCTCTGCGGGTCGGTGGGATCGAGCCGCAGCGTGCTGACCACTGTGGTGGCGGTTTCCGCGCGTCCGCTGGCTCCCGGCGTGCCAAGAATGCCGGTGCCGCGCAGCCGGCCGATATGCCCCAGCGCCTGGGCGAGATCGATCAGCGCCTGGCCGCTCTGATCGTCGGTATTGACGGTGATCTGGCCGAGCAACTGATTGGCGACATTGATATCGACCGTATCGTTGGAAAAGCGCGACGGGACGTAATTCACCTCATAGCGGAATCCGGGATTGGGGTCGGGCATCAGAATCGCGCTATTGGCCTTCTGCTGAACGGCCAGAACCGACGAGCTGTTCATTGTGCTGCCTGAACCCAGAATTTCAAATCCGAGATACTTGCGCGGCAGCGAATAGCTGGCAACGATCTGTGTCACCTTGGGTTTGCCGTTCATATCCAAAAACGGCGCTCCCGCCCGATTGGACTCCAATACCGTACAGGCGGCCGCGCCAAATACAGTGCACAGCACCGCAAGCCGGACGGGTCTGGAAATGGCTTTGATCATGTTTCGTCCTCCTCCCCCGAAACGGAAATCATACATTGGAAATGGGTGGGCAATCCGGGTCGTCCCCGTCATCGTTCACCGCTCTGCGGCGCTTCTGCTCTTCGCCACCGATCAGATTGTCCTGCTGTGCCTCGCCCGCGGCGCCCGGCGCATCGTGAGGAAAGCCCTCGCCCCGGCTGCCGAACCAGAAACCGGCAATCCCGGCGGAAAGCGTCGCGAGCCCGTTGAAGATGCCGAGCGCCAGCTCGTATTCGCCACGGATAAAAAGAAGGGTCGAAAATCCGACCGCGCTGAGGCTGTAAACGAATACGACGAAATAGGTTACAACGATACGCACATTACTTTTGCGCATGCGCTGCAAGCTCTCGGGAGATTGATCCATGATCTTGCCGCAGGCTCTAAAAACTGAGGGAGCCTAACATGCATGACGGGCGCGACGTCGCTCAGCGCGAATAATTTCAGGGCTGTCGCAATTTGGTCACAAGCGAACCGGGCGCAATTGCGCCCGCCAGTCAGATATCCTGAAACAGGTTGTCGCTTTCGATGAAATCCACACGATCTTCGGAAACGGTGCCGGCGTTGATGTCACGGGTTTCCACCCGACCGTCGCCATAACCAATCACCACCTGATCGCAGATGTCGATAAAGAGACCGTTCTCGACCACGCCGGGGATCTGATTCAGCACCAGTGCCAGCTGGCGGGCATTGCCGATACGCGTGAGATGCAGATCGAGGATGTAATTGCCCTCATCGGTGATAAAGGCGCGGTCGCCGTTCATGCGCAGTGTGGTCTTGCGCCCCATCACATCCATCGAAACCAGCGCCTCTTCGAGCAGCGCCTGGCTGGCGGTCCAGCCGAAGGGAATGACCTCCACCGGCAGCGGGAAGGCGCCCAGCGTTTCCACCTCTTTCGCGGCGTCCGCGATCACCACCATCTGGTCGGAAGCGGTCGCCACGATCTTTTCCTGAAGCAGGGCGCCACCGCCGCCCTTGATGAGATTGAGCTCGCCGTCGAACTCGTCGGCACCGTCGATGGTGAGGTCGAGCCAGCGCGCCTCGTCGAGCGAGATCACCTCGATACCGACCTCGCGGGCAAGCTCGGCAGTGCGGGTGGAGGTCGGCACGCCCTGAAAGCGCAGCCCCTCCTCGCGCACCTTCTCGCCGAGGCAGCGCACCAGCCAGGCGGCGGTAGAGCCGGTGCCGAGCCCGACGCGCATGCCGCTTTCGACGAATTCGGCGGCGCGTTTGGCGGCCACGAACTTGGCCTTGTCGATCGGCGAAAGCTCTCCGGTCATAGCGGGCGACTCCTCTGCTGCTGCGGCGGGCTTATAAAGGCAATGCGCCGGCGGTGCGAGAGGCAAAACCGGCGTAGTGGAGCCATCAGGGACGAATCGAGATCCGGTCGAAACCAAGCTCGTAAGGCGCGCGTGCCGACGCCGGAAGCGGCGCGCAGCCAGCAGCCGCGCCGTCGAGGGGGTCGCCCTCCTTAAAAACGCCGGCTTCCTCGAAGAAGGACAGATCCCGAAGGATCTTCTTGCCACCAGCCTTCAGCCAGCCCTTGCGCAGAACCTTCCGACGAAAGCGCAGCGTTTGCGGCTTTTCATGCATGGTCACGCCGCACAGGACGGTCTGCCCGCCCAGTTCGCGCACCGAATAGACCATCAATACCGTCCCGTAGGCCTGCCCGAACGTGACCCCGGTGACCTCGAACCTGTTGTCGACCAGCACCGTGGGGGTATCGGCGGTTGCGGCCTGCGCACCGAGAGCCAGCGCACCGGCCAGAGAGAGCGCGGCGATCTTGCTGAAAAGAGACTTCATTTCTTACCTTTAGAGACACTTAGGGGTGACCACCATATTCGCCGAGAGCGGCGGTGCAAGCACGATCAAAGCGGCGCGGCGAAGGCGCCGCACAGGGTCGTCTCGCCCGCCGGGGCGGGCTCGGGCCTCTGGCACAGGTGACGCCCTGCTGCCGGTATCCCGCCCTCGGGGTTTCGTGGTTCTGGCGTATTTGGAAAGAGAAGAAGACGCAGGCAGCTACGACACCCGGTACATAATGGTCGTGGGATCGCTATGGGGGCTGCCGTCGGGGGCAAGCGCGTAGCCGGGGATTTCGCCGGCGACCGCGAAGCCGCAGGCGGCATAGAGCGGCTGGGCGGCATCGCCGCTGCGGGTGTCGAGCGTGATGAGACTGCGGCCCTCCTCTGCGGCGCGGGCGAGCAGCGCCTGCATCAGCGCGCGGGCGATGCCGCGACGGCGATGAGACGGAGCGACCAGCATCTTGGAGACCTCGGCGCGGTGGCGCTGGTTGGGCATCGCGGCAAGATCGAGCTGCACCGTGCCGACAAGCGCCTCGCCCGCGAATGCGGCCCAGAGGATGCGATGGCCGCCGCGTAGTGCCGGCAGCACAGAGCCCGCCCAGAACGCCTCCGCCTCCTGCTGCGGAAAGGGCATGACGAAGCCGACGCTGGCGCCGTCCTCGACGCAATGGCGCAGCAGCGTGCCGAGCGCCGGGATCTGCGGCTCGGCCTCGGTGGCGGAAAGCTCACGGATCACAACGCTCATGGCGTCACCAGCACGAGCACGTATTTGGCGCCCTTCTCCTTCGGCGTCTCGAAGACCGAGGCGCCGGTCAGCCGGTAGCGCAGCGTGTCGCCGGGGCGCAGGTTGTATGTCTCGCCCTCCAGCGTTACCTGAAGGCGGCCCGAGACCAGCAGCAAATGGTGTTCCAGCCCCGGCACCGGAGCCGCGTCATAGGCGATGCGGCTGGCCGGTTCGAGCCGGCAGTCCAGCACCTCTGCCGCCAGCGCCGCCCCGCCCGGCGAGGCCACGCGCCGGGTGAAGCCGCCGTCGCGCCAGACCGCCTGATCGTCGCGGCGCAGGAGTGGCGTGAAGCCCTCCTCCACCATGGCCAGCAGCCGCGACATGGTCATGCCATAGGCGGCGCAGAGCTTGCCCAGCACCTCGGCGGTGGGGCTGACCTCCCCCTTTTCCAACCGCGACAGGGCGGCGCGGCTCACCCCGCTCTGCTCGGCGAGCTGATCGAGCGTCAGCCCGCGCTCGGCGCGCAGCCGGGCGAGGCGCTGCGACAGGCGGTCGGTCAGGGTGTCGGGCACGAGACATCTCCGGGAATCTTTCTCATATACGGGATATTACCGCGCCCTCGGGACCGCGCAAGAAAAACTGCATGCGCCCGCCCGCGCGGTTTTTTCGGCACCCGTGGCTTGAGCCCTTTGACACTCGCGCTAGCTCTGGATAGTGTACGAGAAAGTTTAACACTAAACTAGTTGGGGAGGAATCGCCATGGCCGCCCGGAAACCCGCTGCCAAGCCGAACGTCTCGCCCGATGAGCTGCGGCAATATTACCGCGACATGCTGCTGATCCGGCGCTTCGAAGAGAAGGCAGGCCAGCTTTACGGCATGGGACTCATCGGTGGGTTCTGTCACCTTTACATCGGTCAGGAAGCCGTGGTGGTCGGGCTCGAAGCCGCCGCCGAGGAGGGCGACAAGCGCGTCACCTCCTATCGCGACCACGGCCACATGCTGGCCTGCGGCATGGACCCCAACGGGGTGATGGCCGAGCTCACCGGCCGCGAGGGCGGCTATTCCAAGGGCAAGGGCGGCTCGATGCACATGTTCAGCCGCGAGAAGCATTTCTACGGCGGCCACGGCATCGTCGGCGCGCAGGTGCCGCTGGGCGCGGGGCTCGCCTTTGCCGACCAGTATCTCGACAACAAGCGCGTCACCTTCACCTATTTCGGCGACGGCGCGGCCAACCAGGGCCAGGTCTACGAGACCTTCAACATGGCCTCGATCTGGAAGCTGCCGGTGGTCTTCGTGATCGAGAACAACCAGTACGCCATGGGCACCTCGCAGAAGCGCTCGACCTCGACCGAGGACATCTACACCCGTGGCGCGCCCTTCGGCATCCCCGGCGAGCTGGTCGACGGCATGGACGTGCTGGCGGTCAAGGCCGCCGGCGAAAAGGCCGTGGCGCATTGCCGCGAGGGCAAGGGTCCGTATATCCTCGAGATCAAGACCTATCGCTATCGCGGTCACTCGATGTCGGACCCGGCGAAATACCGCACCCGCGAAGAGGTCCAGAAGATGCGCGAAGAGCGCGACGCGATCCAGCATGTGCGCGACCTGCTGTTGCAGGGCAAACATGCCACCGAGGACGACCTCAAGGCGATCGACAAGGAAATCAAGGACATCGTGAACGCGTCCGCCGAGTTCGCCAAGGAGAGCCCGGAGCCGGCGCTCGACGAGCTCTGGACCGATATCTACGCCAGCGAAGTGCCGCAGGGCGACGCGATCGACGCCTGAGGCAGGAGGATACCCGACAATGGCAACACAGATTCTCATGCCCGCGCTCTCGCCCACGATGGAAGAGGGCACGCTGGCAAAATGGCTCGTGAAAGAGGGTGACACCGTCACCTCGGGCGACATCCTCGCCGAGATCGAGACCGACAAGGCAACGATGGAATTCGAGGCGGTCGACGAGGGCATCGTCGGCAAGCTGCTGATCGAGGAAGGCACCGAAGGGGTCAAGGTGAACACCCCCATCGCAGTGCTGGTCGAGGAAGGCGAAAGCGTCGAGGATGCCGAGGCCCCTGCCCCGGCGACCGAGGCGCCCGCCGCCGAAGAGGCCCCCGCTCCGGCCAAGGCCGCCGAACCCGAAAGCAAGGTGCCCGCGGCCTCGCCCGACTGGCCCGAGGGCACCGCGATGAAGACCCAGACCGTGCGCGAAGCTCTGCGCGACGCCATGGCCGAAGAGATGCGCGGCGATGCCAATGTGCTCGTCATGGGCGAGGAAGTCGCCGAGTATCAGGGCGCCTACAAGGTCACCCAGGGGCTGCTCGACGAGTTCGGCGCCAAGCGCGTGATCGACACGCCGATCACCGAGCACGGCTTTGCCGGTATCGGCGTGGGCGCGGCCTTTGGTGGGCTGAAACCGATTGTCGAGTTCATGACCTTCAACTTCGCCATGCAGGCGATGGACCAGATCATCAACTCGGCGGCCAAGACGCTTTATATGTCCGGCGGCCAGATGGGCTGTCCCATCGTGTTCCGCGGCCCGAACGGCGCCGCCGCCCGCGTCGGCGCGCAGCACAGCCAGGATTACGCCGCCTGGTACGCGATGATCCCCGGTCTGAAAGTGGCGATGCCCTATTCCGCAGCCGACGCCAAGGGCCTGCTGAAATCCGCCATCCGCGACCCGAACCCGGTGATCTTCCTGGAAAACGAGATCCTCTACGGGCGCAGCTTCGACGTGCCGGACATGGACGATTTCACCGTCCCCTTCGGCAAGGCGAAGATCTGGCGCGAGGGCAAGGACGTCACCATCGTCAGCTTTGGCATCGGCATGCAATACGCGCTGGAAGCGGCTGAAAAGCTTGCCGAAGACGGTGTCGAAGCCGAGGTGATCGACCTGCGCACCCTGCGCCCGCTCGATTACGGCACGGTCATCGAGTCGGTGAAGAAGACCAACCGCTGCGTCACCGTAGAGGAAGGTTTCCCGGTGGGCGCCATCGGCAACCATCTGGGCGCCTATATCATGCAGAACGCCTTCGATTATCTCGATGCGCCGGTGATCAACTGCACCGGCAAGGACGTTCCCATGCCCTATGCCGCCAATCTCGAGAAACACGCGCTGGTGACCACCGCCGAGGTGCTCGAGGCGGTCAAGCAGGTGACCTACCGGTGAGCCCGGTCGAGGTGATCGGGCGCGACGTGGCGCGCGAGGCCTATCGGGTCCGGGTGGATGCCGAGGGCCTCGCCCGCACCGCGCTGGTGCCCGAATGCCTCATGGAAACGCTGCGCCCGGGCGAGCGCCCGAGCCACCAGGAAGCCTATGAATGGATCGCCGCACATCGCGGCAGGATCGAGAAGGCGGTGATCGCGCGGGCAGCGGCCCGCACGCCGCGCCCGCCCTACGATCTCGTGACCCTCGCCGAGGAGAGCTGAAGACATGCCCACCGAAATCCTGATGCCCGCCCTGTCGCCGACCATGGAGGAAGGCACGCTGGCCAAATGGCTGGTCAAGGAAGGCGACACCGTGAATTCCGGCGACATTCTCGCCGAGATCGAAACCGACAAGGCCACGATGGAGTTCGAGGCGGTGGACGAAGGCACCATCGGCAAGATCCTCATCGAAGAGGGCTCCGAGGGGGTGAAGGTTAACACCCCCATCGCCGTGTTGCTGGAAGAGGGCGAGAGCGCCGACGATATCGAAACGTCCTCCGCCCCTGCGCCGGCAGAGGAAAAACCCGCCCCGGCCCCCGCCGCGGACGAGAAACCCGAGCCGGGGCCGCAGCAGGCGGCCGCGGCGGCGACGCCCGCCACCCCTGCCCCGGCGGCGCCCGAAGCCGCCGATGGCAGCCGCATCTTTGCCACCCCGCTGGCGCGCCGCATCGCCGCCGACAAGGGGCTGGACCTGACGCAGATCAAGGGCTCCGGCCCGCATGGCCGCATCGTCAAGGCGGATGTCGAGGGCGCCAAGGCCGCACCCGCCGAGAAAGCTGCGCCCGCGGCTGCCGAGGCGCCCGCCGCCAAGGCCGATGCGGTTGCCATGCCCGCCAGCCCCGGCGCCGAGCAGGTCAAGAAGATGTACGAGGGCCGCAATTACGAAGAGGTCAAGCTCGACGGCATGCGCAAGACGGTGGCAAGCCGCCTCACCGAGGCCAAGCAGACCATCCCGCATTTCTACCTGCGCCGCGACATCAAGCTCGACGCGCTGCTGAAATTCCGCAGCCAGCTCAACAAGCAGCTCGAAGGCCGCGGCGTGAAGCTCTCGGTCAACGATTTCGTCATCAAGGCCTCTGCGCTTGCCCTGCAATCGGTGCCCGACGCCAATGCGGTCTGGGCCGGCGACCGGATCCTCAAGCTCACCCCCTCCGACGTCGCGGTCGCCGTGGCGATCGAGGGCGGGCTCTTCACCCCGGTGCTGAAGGATGCCGAGATGAAATCGCTCTCGGCACTCTCCGCCGAGATGAAGGATCTCGCGGGCCGCGCCCGCAACAAGAAGCTCGCGCCGCATGAATATGTCGGCGGCAGCTTCGCGATCTCCAACCTCGGCATGTACGGCATCGACAATTTCGACGCGGTCATCAACCCGCCGCATGGCGCCATCCTCGCCGTGGGCGCGGGCGTCAAGAAGCCTGTGGTCGGCGCCGATGGCGAGCTGACCGTGGCGACGGTGATGTCGGTGACGCTCTCCGTGGATCACCGGGTCGTCGACGGCGCGCTTGGGGCGGAACTGCTTCAGGCCATCGTCGAGAACCTGGAGAACCCGATGGTGATGCTGGCCTGACCTGTCTGCCAGGTCGCATCGCTCGAAACGCCCGCCGCCCACCGGCGGGCGTTTCCTTTTCCGGCGTGGCGAATGTATGTTTGGCGCTCATGTCTCCCATGCACGGCGAAGGCTTGCCGGCGCCCCGCCGCGCCGTTAGCGTAGGTCATGCTGCATCGCGGCAGGGTCGGCATGCCCGAACCGCGCGCAGACCCCGACATGCCGGAGACGTTCCATGGTCTATACCGACCGCCAGGCCCGCCTGACGATCCTGTCCCTCGCGCTCGGTGCCTTCGCCATCGGCGTCACCGAATTCGCCGCGATGGGGCTCTTGCCCTATTACGCCGCCGATCTCGGCGTGAGTGAGCCGCGCGCCGGCCACGCGGTCAGCGCCTATGCCATCGGGGTGGTCGTGGGGGCGCCGGTGCTGGCAGTGCTGGGCAGCCTGCTGCCGCGCAAACTGCTGCTGGTACTGCTCATGGCGTTCTTCCTGCTCGCCAACGCGCTCTCTGCCATGGCGCCGGGGATCGACACGCTGGTGGTGGCGCGGGTGCTGGCGGGGCTGCCGCATGGCGCCTTCCTCGGCATCGGCATGCTGTTTGCCGCCGAGATGTCACCCGAGGGGCGCAAGGCGGCGGGCGTGGCGCAGGTGCTGATGGGGCTGACCATCGCAAATGTGATCGGCGTGCCGGCGGCGGGCGCGATCGGCCAGGCCTTCGGCTGGCGCTGGTGCTTCGTCATCGTCTCGGTGATCGCGGCGGGCTCGGCGGCGATGATCGCCCGGGTGGCGCCGCAGCCGCAGGAAGCACCGGCGGCCAACCCTCTGCGCGAGCTCTCGGCGCTGGCCAACCGCGCGGTCTGGCTGACGCTGCTGGTGGGCGCGGTGGGCTTCGGCGCGGTCTTCGCGGTCTATTCCTATTTCTCGGCGGCAATGATCGCAGCGGCCAAGGCGCCGGAATGGGCGATCCCGCTGGCGCTCTCGGGCTTCGGCATCGGCGGCACGGCGGGCAATTACATCGCCGGACGGCTGGCGAGCTGGTCGCGGCTCGGCGGCGCGCTGGTGCTGCTGCTGGGCATGGTCGCCATGTCGCTGCTCTATGCCGCGGTGATGGGCCATTGGGTGGCGATGGCGCTCGTGGTGATGGCGCTGGGAATGACCGCCGGGCTGGTGATCCCGCTTCAGATGCGGCTGATGGATGTCGCGGGCGAGGGCCAGACCCTCGCCGCCGCGCTGAACCACGCCGCCTTCAACGCCGCCAACGCGCTGGGGCCGTGGCTCGCGGGGATGGCGCTGGCGGCGGGCTATGGCTGGCAGGTCACCGGCCATGTCGGCGCCGCGCTGGCGGCGGCGGGGATCGTCGTGCTGGGGCTGGCCTGGCTCGAGGCGAGGCCCCGGCGCCGGGCGCTCGCCGCAGGCTGCTGAGCTCCGAGCCGCGCGCAAGATCCTTCGAAGGATCTTGCAAAACGCTTCGAAGCGTTTTGGCCGCCCGGACCGCTCAGCCCGAGCAGTTGCAGCCGGTGAGCTTCTGATCCATGTTGCGCGACGGCTGATCGCAGCCGGCATCGCCGACGATCTTTGCCGGCACGCCCGCAACGGTCTTGCAGGGCGGTACCTCTTCCAGCACCACCGAGCCCGCCGCGATGCGCGAGCCGCTGCCGATGCGAATATTGCCCAGCACCTTGGCCCCGGCACCGATCAGCACGCCGTCGCCGATCTTGGGGTGACGGTCCTCGTCCTCCTTGCCGGTGCCGCCCAGCGTCACCGAATGCAGGATAGAGACATCGTTGCCCACCACCGCCGTCTCGCCGATGACGATGGAATGGGCGTGGTCGATCATGATGCCCTGCCCGATCTTCGCCGCCGGATGGATATCGACGCCGAAGAGCTCCGAGGCGCGCATCTGGAAGAAGGAGGCGAGATCCTTGCGCCCCTCGTTCCACAGCCAATGCGCCACGCGCTGGCTCTGCACCGCCTGAAAGCCCTTGAAATAGAGCAGCGGCTGGAGAAACCGGTGGCAGGCCGGGTCGCGGTCATGGGTGGCGCGGATATCGGCCCGCGCGGCACGCGCCAGCCACGGGTCCGAGGCATAGGCCTTGTCGCAGATCTCGCGCAGGATCTGTTCCGACATCTCGCCATTGGCGAGCTTCATCGAGATGCGGAAGGCCAACGCCCCCTCTATGCTGGCGTGGTGCAGCACCGAGACATGCACCATCCCGCCCAGCAGCGGCTCGGCGGCGACGGCCTCTTCGGCCTCGCGGGTGATGCGGGCCCAGACCGGGTCCAGCTCGGCGATCCTTGCGCGGGTTTCGGCCATGTTTCCCTCCGTTGCGTCCTGCCCTTATAGCAGATAGCCGCGACGGTCCGAAACGCAAAACCGTGATGGGGGCAATCGCGAAACCGCATGAGCCAAGAACGCTCAGCCCCCGGGCACACCGCGCCGGTGACAACGCAGCGCCTCCAGCACCAGAATCAGACAATCGGCGTAGTCGGGATCGTCGAGCCGCCGCTCGGGCGCAATCGCCTGTGACAGCGCCGCCGACATCAGCGTGCCGTTGCCCCACTCCGCATGTGCCCGGCCGATGCGGCGGCGATAGCGGTCCGCCGCATCGGCCCGCGCCACCAGATCCCGCGCCGCCCGCCAGCGCTGACCCCGCGGCACGCTCAACAGCGCGCAGGCGGCGCAGATCAGGTCGCCATGCAGCACCGGCCTCATGCCGAGAGCGTCACCCTTGCAAACGGCCCCGGCCCGTAACGCGCCGAGATCTGCGCCACCTCGATGGCATAGACGCCCGAAATCCCGTCCTGCGCCGGATCGTAGCTCCACGCGGACTGCGCCACCTGCGCGCTGCGCAGCACCGTCTCGCCCTGCGTCACCCGCAGCTGATAGGCCTCGCTCTCCTCGCCCAGCGGCACCTCGTCGAGCGCCCAGCTGTCGCCGTCGATGCGGGTGCGCCGGATCCAGCTGACATCGACACCGCTGCCGGTCGGCACCGCCCGCAGATGCGCCGGGCGGTAGGGCCGCAACCCGTTGCCGTCAAAGGCATGCACCTCGTGCACATAGCTCGGATCGTCATAGCCGCGCCGCGCCGGACCGATGCGGTAGTGCCGCTGCTGGCGCCGCAGCGCCGCGGCCAGCGCGATCTGCTGCGGCGTGCCGTCGAGCGCCACCACCCAAGAGCCCTCGGGCCAGACCTCCGGCATGAGACCGTCGGTGCCGAACTGCCCGCGCAGCCGGTGGCTCAGCATCCAGACGCCCTCGCCCGCCATCTGCGCATCGCGGAACTGAAAGATCTCCCAGGCGCCGGGCGTACCGTCGCCGATGGCCATCAGATTGCCCCCCGCGAGCAGCGCTTCGTCGCCGATGGATTGCAGCGTGCCCGAGAGCATCCGCAGCTGCAACAGCCCGCCCCGGTCGATCCGCCCGGCGGGCGCCGCCGCCAGCGGCGTCTCGGTCACCCCGATCGCCGAACGCGCGGCGATGATCTCGTTCAGCACGTAATCCGCATCCGACCCAGATTCGTAGACCGCCACCGATCCCGGCCACGGATCGGAGGTCAGCGCCACATGCGGCGCGTGCTCGACCTCGTCACCGCTCATCAGCGGCAGATCCATGAAGAAAGGCAGCACCTGCACCGCCGGGATGAAGGCGCGCAGGCTCGGCGCGTCGTCGGGGAAATCCGACGGCAGGTAGACATCCGGCTCGATCCGTACCGCATCCAACAGCTGATGCGTGCCGATCTCGACCCGGTCGACCCGCGCCAGCACCCGCCCCGCCTCGGCGGGCAGCGAGACCACATCCCCCGCCGCGACCGGAAGCTGCGAGGGCGGCAGCGCGAAACGCAGGCTCTCGCGCGCCACGCGCCCCTCGGCAAGCCAGCGCTCCACCGTCATCCGCGCCTCGCGCCGGGTCAGCGCCATGGAGAGCTCCGACTCGGCCACCGCATGGGTTTCCTCGTCGGGCAGCACCGTCTCTTCGGCGGCAATGACGTGATCGCCATCCGCCTCGACAAAGCGCAGCCGCACCCGGCCCGCCATCTCCGCCTCGCTGGCGCGGCTGCGCACCAGATCGCCGTCGAGCTCTTCGGACACCGCCAGCCGCTCCGGCGCCAGCTCCACCGCATCGCGCCCGCGCCGCAGCGCAAAGACCAGCGCCCCGTCGCGCTCGATCGCATCCACCCCATGCGCCAGCATCAGCGGTTGCAGCGCGCGGCGGGCGTCGCCCACCTGGTCCACCGCATAGCCCCGCACCCAGCCATGCAACCCGCTCACATCGTAGTCGCGCAGCCCCACGCTGTCGCAGATCTCCGCCACCACCGAGGCCAGCGTGCGCGACGACACGCGCCCGTTGAGCCAGTGCCCGCTCCGGTAATTGCCGCCATCGCTCCAGAGCTCAGAGAGACCCGGAAACCACGGATAGGGCCGCGCATCCCAGGCCCAGACATAGGCGTGATCCATGTCGAGCATCGGCCCGCCATACTCCTCCGAGACCGGGTTATGCGCCGGATCGCCCCAATAGGCATGCATCGCGCGCAGATATTGCCGCTGGATAAGCTCGTCTCGCAAGCCATTGGAATAATACGGCAACCGGCTTTCAGAGCTTTTCGGATCGAGGAACTTGTTGGGCTGGTTGGTGCCCTTGTCGAGCGCAGCACAACCCAGCTCGGTAAAGCGCAGGGGCTTCGATCCCGGCTCCCAGGCGGTGGGGTCGGCCTGCCTTACACCGCCGATGCGCTCGTAATGGGCATTGCCCCACCAGCCGCGCAGATCCTTGTAGCGGAACACCCAGGGCTCGTCATGCGCCCCGTCGGTGATGGGCTCCCGGCGCTGCGCCGCGCGCGCCTCGGCACTGGGGTAATACCAGTCATAGCCCTCACCGCCGGCAACATTGGCCATGAGGTAGTCGGGGTTATAGATCGCGCCCCAATGCGCATCCGCATGGTCGTCGCCGTCGCGCCAGTCCGACAGCGGCATGTAATTGTCGATGCCGATGAAGTCGATCTGATCGTCCGCCCAGAGCGGATCGAGATGGAAATACACATCCCCCGTCCCGTCCTGCGGATGATAGCCGAAATATTCCGACCAGTCGGCGGCATAGCCGAGCTTCACCTCCGGCCCCAGCAGCGCGCGACACTCGGCGGCCAACGCGCGCAGCGCTGCGACCGCCGGAAAGCCGCTGTCCGAGCGGATCTGCGTCAGCGCCCGCATCTCAGACCCGATGCAGAAGGACTCGACCCCGCCCGCCGCCGCGCAGAGCGCCGCCTGATGCAGGATGAACCGGCTATAGGACCATTCCGCCGGCCCGTCATAGCTCACCGTGCCGTCGCCCACGGAGAAATCCGCCGCCGTCACGGTGCCAATGAAATCCGCCACCTCGCTGGCCGCCGCCGCCATGCCGTCGGGTGAGCCATCGCGCCCCGGCGCCGCGCTCAGGGTGATCCGCCCGCGCCAGGGCAGCGGCGGCTGATCTTCCGCGCCGCTCCACGGGTCTTCGAGCCCGTTGCCCTCCAGCTGGTCCATCAGGATGAAGGGATAATACATCACCTCCAGCCCGCGATCCGCCATGCGCCGGATCGCCTGCACCACGGAGGCATCGCAGGGCGTGCCGCCATAGACCGGACGGTCCTCGACGCGGGGCACCAGCTCCGCCGCGCCGCGTGCCAGCCCGGACACCGTCCATTTCATCTTCTTCCCGTCGAACTCGTCCTGTTCGATCTTGGGTTTGATCTCACATTGCCCACAGTGCAGATCGCTGCCGAACCAGCTCACCACCAGCGAGACCGCGCCGCAGCCCGGCATCTCGTCGGTGAGCTGATCCAGCGACGTGTTGAAATCCGGCGCTTCGGAGGGCGAGTTCACGTTCACCACCCCCGAAGATCCCTTGCCGTATTTCATATGCACCGGCTCGGTCGCCAGCGCGTATTCCCCGGTGCCGGGGATCATCGCCACGCCGCGAATGGCACGCGGCACATCCTCGGGGTCGTCCTGCACCGGGCGCGTCACCTCGAAACTGAACTGCGGCACCCGGTTGCCGAAAGGCTCCAGCATCAGATCCTCGATCACCACATAGGCGGTGCCGCGATAGGCCGGCACCAGACCTGCGCCCTCCTCCGCCTCCATGCGCGGATCTGGCGCCTGATCGCGGCTGCCGGGATAGACCCGCATGTTCAGATCGGTGACCGGAATCTCGGCGCCATCCGCCCAGATCCGGTTCACCCCTGAAATCTCGCCCTCGCAAAGCGCCAGCGCCAGGCTCACCGAATAGCTGTAGCTCTTCACCGTCGGCCCCGAAGGCTGGCCCTTGCCGCCGCCGGTTTTCTTCTTCTTCACATGTTCGACGAATTCCGTGGCCCAGATCACATGGCCACCGACCCGCATCCGCCCATAGACCTGCGCGATGGCCACGCCCTCGCCCGCACCGCTCAGACGAAAACGCTCGATACGGCCGGTCTCGACCGTCTCGGCGCCCTTGCCCATCAGCCGCTGATCCAGCGCCCGGCCGAAACTCGCGCCGATAAAGCGGCCCACCGCCGTCATCGACAGCCCCAGAACCGAACCGCCGATTGCGCTGCCTGCCGCCGCGCCGACGGCTGAGAAAAGGATCGTCGCCATTATGTCACCTCTGTTGGAAGGGCAAAGCGCGCCGCGATGCGCCGCCGCCAGGGCTGGCTCAGCGGACTCTCGATCACCCCGTGCCCGTTATAGGCATGCACAAAGCTCGCCGCCGCGCCGATGCCCGCCTGAAGCCCCAGATGTTTCGCCACCGCGCCCTCGCGCATGCGGAAGAGCAGCACATCGCCCGGCGCCTCGTCCTCGCGCGGCTTGCGTGTCATGTAGCGCAGCCCGATGCGCAGCAGCGCCTCGTCGCCCTGCGGCTCGGACCAGTCCATCGTGTAGGGCGGCGCCTGCTCGGGCTCCGGCCCGATCAGCTCGCGCCAGACCCCGCGCAACAGCCCCAGACAGTCGCAGCCCGCGCCCCGGACCGAGGCCTGATGCACATAGGGCGTGCCGATCCAGCCGCGCGCGGCAACGACGATGCGCGCCCCGCTCATCGCCGACTCCCGCCGCTCTGCGACTTCGCCTGCGAAGGGTGCACCATGATCCAGTCCTCTTCGGGAATGTCCGGAAAGCCCTGAAAGTTCAGGATATTGTTGAATTTCAAACGGCAGGTCTCGAACCGCTTGTCGCAGCCCGCGAAGAGCCGGAGTATATCGCCCGCCGCCACCGGCGCGCCCAGCGGCTCCCAGAGTTCGATCAGCCGCTCACCGTTCCAGAAGCGGTCGCGCTTGATGCTGCCGCTCAGCCCCTCGGCGGCGCCGCTCAGCACCTCGAAGCGCCCGCGCTGGAACCAGCCCGCCTCAAACCCGGTGAGATCGCCAAAGCGGAAGGAGCGGTTCTCCTCGACGCCAAGCGCCGGCCCCTCGTGAAAATACCCAGGCTCGCTCAGATCGGCGCCGCAGGCGGCATCGCCCAGAACCGCGCTACAGGGCGCCTGAAACACCCGCCCCACCGGGCGGTTCAGCATCTCGGTCAGCCCGCGCAGCTCGGCGTGAAACGCGCCATTCGCGCGCCGGATCTCGCCGATGCTGCCCCGGAACATCATCCGCCGCTGGTCGGTATCGCGCCAGTTCACCAGCCACGAGACAACTTCGGCCCCGTCAAAGCGCCCGGCCTCGATATCGGCCTCCGACAGCGCATCGTCGCGTAGTGCGCCCATGGCCTCGGTATTGTCCACCGAGAGCCCGGTCGCCTGTTGCAAAGCCATCGCCGTCAACCCGGTATCGGCGCGAAACAAGAGCCCGTCAAAGCTCAGATCGCGGTCGTGATCGGTGAATCCATAGCGCGTGCCGTCGCGCCGCGTCACCGCCCAGCAGCGCGCCACCGTGGTCAGCCCGGTTGCGAGATGCGCGTGAAGCTCCTCCACCCCCATCAGACCCGCACCTCCACCACCGGCACGTCGGGCGCCTGGCCCGCCTTGAAGCTCGCGACGCTGACATTGATCCGGTCGGTGTCGAACCGCACCGGCACGTCGAATTCGAACCCCGCCGAGACCTCGACCCCGGCCAGCGGCGGCTCTTCGAATGTTATCACCCCGGTGGTCAGGTCGATCTCGAAATGCACGCTCTCGCGCATCTCCACATCCTGCACCGCCGCCAGCACCGTCCCCGCCACCGGCTTCGTGATCGGGCGGGCATAGGCGGCGCCGCCCGAGCGGTAATTCTTCACCAGCTGAAAGGCCCGGGTTTCGCCGTCGCCCTCGGCGATCACCTGATCGGTGGGCGTTACCCTGCCGCTGGGTTTGCACGACCGGTAATCCGCCCAGTCCTTCCAGCGGAATCCGTAAAGCTGCCCGTGCCGCGCCTCGAAAAACGCCAGCAGCGCCTCGATATCGTCGAGCCCGCGCAACCCCAGCCCGGCATCGTAGCGCCGCCGCGAATGCGCCCAGGGGCTGTTGCGCTCCTCGAACCCGCTGGTCAGCTCGACCACATCCGTGCGCCGCTCCGGCCCGCCCAGCGCGCCAAAGCTCAGATCCGCCGGAAATCTCACCTCGTGAAAACTCATCGCCCGTTCCTCACCTGTTGCGTGCGCCCTGGCCGAGCGCACGGCTCATCTGCGCCGCGATCTGCGACTGGCTGCGCCGGAAGCTCTGCGCGTCCGGCGTGGTGATGTTCATCACCACCGTGACCGGCTGCGCGCCGCCGCCCTGCGCCCGCACCCCGAGCTTGCCGTCCGGCCCGCGGGTCAGCGGCATGATCGCCTCGGGCCCCGCCTCGCCCATCAGCCCGGTGCCGCCGCGCATCGGAAAGCTCACCGGCCCGTTCACCACGCCGCCGCTGGCAAAGGGCATCACCCGCCCCTGGCTGAAGGAGCCGCCCTTTTCGAACCAGGAAAACCCGCTGAAGAGCCCGGCGAGATTGCCCGCCAGCATCCCGCCCACATGCTGGGTCACCGGCTTCACCGCGGCCTTGTAGGCGGTGTCGATCATTGAGCGCGCCACCTGCTCCAGCGCCTCGCTCAGCTTGGCACCATCCAGCACCACCGCGTCGATGGCGCGTCCCAGCCCCTTGCTCAGCGCACCCTCCAGCTTGGCCACATTGCGCCCCGTCGCGGAAAAGGTCTGGTGGATGCGCTTCATCTCGGCATCGAACCCCGCCGCCATGGCGCTGGCGGAGCCAAGCCGCTCTTCCAGC
Source organism: Salipiger abyssi (assembly GCF_017311415.1). Classification (GTDB taxonomy): domain Bacteria; phylum Pseudomonadota; class Alphaproteobacteria; order Rhodobacterales; family Rhodobacteraceae; genus Salipiger; species Salipiger abyssi_A. The sequence continues at coordinate 149,372 of NZ_JAEKIS010000006.1, forward strand.
CCGGCAATCTCTGTTTCCAGATCGTCCAGCGTGTCCAAATCGGTCATCGGGCATCTCCTTTCATCTCGTCGGGGAAGGCCGCGATCAGCTCATCGAGCCGCGCCCGTCCCATCGGTGTGCCGCCGCTCTCTTCCCCCAGCATCAGCCGCAGCTCGGCGGGGGTGAGGGTCCAGAACTGCTCGGGCGTCAGACCCAGCCCGCGCAGACCCGCGCGCAGCAACGACTGCCAGGCAAACCCGTCGCTCATCCGCTTTCCTCCGGCAGCATGAAGGCCCGCGCCAGCAGCTCCGCCGCCGCCTTCGCCGCCACCATCGGCCCGCCGGCGATCTCGGCGCGCAGTAGATCCGCCGCGCTCCCCTCCCAGCCGCCGCCGCGCAGCCCGGCGACGATCAGCGCCAGCACATCGCGCGTGCTGCACCGGCCCTCCTCGAAGCGCTGCACCAGCGCCACCAGAGACCCCTCCTCGAGCCCCGCCTCCAGCTCGGCCAGCGCCCCCAGCGTCAGCCGCATGGCGCGCTCCTCGCCGTCGAGGGTCAGCGCCACCTCTCCCCGCCACGGATTGGCCATTACGCCACCGGCACCGGCACGAATTGCAGCGCCCCCGCCGAAGCGAGCGAAACCTCATAGGTCGCCTCGCCATTATGCGAGCCGGCATATTCGATCGAGGTCAGCTGAAACGCCCCTTCCACCGTGCCGAAATCCGGGATGATCACCTGGAAATCCGGCGTCTCGCCGTCGAAAAAGATCTGCCGGGCGCGCTCGTCCGTGCCGGCGTCGCGGAACACGCCCGAGCCCGAGATATTGGCCGATTTCACCCCGGCCCCCGCCAGCAGCTCGCGCCAGCCACCCTGGCTTTCCAGCGTTGTCACATCGACGCTTTCCGCATTGAAGCTCACCCGCGTGGCGCGCAGCCCCGCCATGGTCTCGAACTGGCCGTCGCCGGTCAGATCCACCTTGATCAAAAGATCCTTGCCGTTCTGGGCACCCATCGTCTTACTCCTTGAATAGAGGGATCAATCGTCTTCGACACGCGCGCGGAAGGTCATGTCGATCCGCCGCAGTCCGCCGCTTTCACGCTTTGCCCGCGCCTTCAGAAACCGCAGACTCACCAGCCGCCCCCGGTCGAGCGCCAGCCCCGCGTCGTTCAGCGCGTCGCAGGCCGCCGCCGCCACCGTCTTGGCCATCTGGAACCCCGCCGCGTCGGTCACCACCGCCACGGTGAGATCGTGCCAGGCCCCCGCGCCGCTTTGGTCCGAGGCGTCCTTGGCCGTCTCCGAGCCCAGCAGCACATACAACCCCGGCAGCGTGCCCGCCGGCAGCGCGTCGTAGATGTCGCTGCCGACCAGCGCGCTCAACGCCTCGTCGCCCGAAAGCTGCTGATACACGGCGCCCTGCAACGCCGCCGACATCGCATAGCTCATGCCGCCACCTCCTCGCGGGTCTCGCAGATCAGATACATCCCGCCCGGCTCGTGCTCGGTCACCGTAAGAATGCGAAAGAGCCGCCCTCCCTGACGCAAGCGCTGCCCGGGCACCGGTCGGTTCGAGTGGCCCTGCGGCGCGGCGCGCACGGTGATGCGGAACCCGCCCACCGCCAGTGCGCCCGCCTCGCCATTGGCCTCGCGCCCCGTGCGCGGCCGAATCTCCGCCCAGAGCGTGCCCAGCACGCTCCAGCTCTCGGTCAGCCCGCCGGCGCCATCCGGCATACGCACCGGCGCTTCCAGCACCAGTTGGCGGTTCAGATGCGGCCCGCTCATGCTCTGAACCCCATGCGCATGGGCCGGTAGCGGGCAATGAGCGAGGTCACCCCGAAGGGCATGCAGCCCTGTCCCAGCGCGGTCTCGTCGCGATATTCGTAGTAATGCGCCGCCAGCAGCAGCACCGCCTGCGCCAGATCGGCGGGCAGATCGTCGAACGCCGCGCCGTAACCGGCGGTAAACCGGATCTCCGCCGCGCCGCCCTCGGGGATCGCCGGCAGCGCGGTGCCCTGCGGGCGCAGCCTCGGCGCCTGCCCGTCCACCTCCAGCCGGTAGCGCGCCGGGTCGATGACCTCTGCCGCTCCGAACCGATCCACGACGGAAAGCTGGCTCACCGCGCTCACCGGCGCCATCGGAAACACCGCAGCTTCCGGGTCGCGCCAGCCGTTCAGCGTCCAGACAAAGCCCCGCGCAATCAGCGCCTTGCCGGTCCGCGCCTCGATGGCCGCCAGCGCCGCCCGCAGGAACGAGCCCAGCACCGCGTCCTGCACGTCGTCCTCGGCAAAGCCGCTGCCCAGACGCAGGTGGCGCTTCAGCGCGTCCACCGGAAGGGCCGCGTCGGGCACCTGTGTTTCTTCGATCAACATCATCTGTATTCTCCGCAATCCTCTCCCGACCTCCGCGACCGGGGCTCAAGGCGGGCGCGTGCCGCCCACGTTGCTCGGACGGAGGGGAGCAGCTGGACAACGCGAGTTCTTCCGGCACGCGCCCCATGAAGGCGGGTCGCCCCGCCCTCATGTCCGCGTCAGTCTCAGGCCAGGGCGCAGCGCAGCAGCTTGATCGCCGCGAAATCGCTCACGTCACCGCCCACGCGCTTGGTGGCGTAGAACAGCACATGCGGCTTGGCGCTGAACGGATCGCGCAGCACCCGCAGATCCGGGCGTTCGGCGATGGTGTAACCGGCGCTGAAATCGCCAAAGGCGATGGCATCGGCATCGGCAGCGATGTCCGGCATGTCCTCGGCGATCAGCACCGGATAGCCCAGCAGCCGCGCCGGCTCGGCGGCGGCCAGACCGTCCGACCACAGATGCCGCCCATCCGCGTCCTTGAGCTTGCGCAGCGCGCCGGCGGTCTTGGAGTTCATCACGAATGCAGCCTTGGCGCGGTATTCCGCCCCCAGCGCATAGACCAGGTCGATGATCGCGTCGCCGCCGCCGATCCCGTCTGCCACACCCGAGGGCACATAGCCGAGATTGCCCCAGGTCCAGACGTCGTTGTCCACCGTGTCGTGGTCGAGGAAACCGCGCGGCTTGTCGTCGCCGTCGCCGCTGACAAAGGCCGCCGCCTCGGCGCGCGAGAACTTGTCGGCGATCCGGCCCGCCAGCCAGGTCTCGATATCGAAGGCACTGTCGTCCAGCAGCCGCTGGCTGGCCTTGGGCATCGCCGAAAGCTCGTGCAGCTTGATCGAGATCCGGTCGATGGTCGGCGTACCGGTCTCCGACGACGCGGTCGTCTCGTCCGCCCAGCCGGCGCCGGTCTCGCCCTGGTCGATCAGCACGTCATAGGAGGTGGCCTCCACCGTCACCACGCTGGCGATGGCCCGGATCGACGCGGTGCTGTCGAGCACCGATTTCACCGTCTCCGAGGTCACCGGGTCAACCAGATAGCCGCCATCGCCCGCCACCGCGGTCGACATCGCCTTGCCCTCCAGCGCCAGCCCGCGCAGCGCGTCGTCGTCGCCGCTGCGCAGATAGGCGTCAAAGGCCTTCTGATGCGGCGCAAAAGTCTCTGCCGTGGTGGCCAGCGCCGGGCGTCCGCGCGGGGTGGTCATTTTTGCGTCAAGCATGGTCAGTCGCTCTTCCTGTTTTTGAAGTTTCACCTGAAAGTCGGCCTGCAAGGCCCTGAAATCGCCGACGAGTCCCGCAACAGCGGCGCTCACCCGGGCGACCGGAGACAGATCTTCCCCGGTCCGAGAACCAGTCTCGGAGTTGCTCATGATCTCGATCCCGTTCGTAAGAGGCGCGCGTCAGCCGCCCGCCAAGTCCAGACGCGCGCCCTCCAGCGCCTGCGCCAATTCACGCAGCATGGCCTCGTCCGGGCTCTCGCCCTTGGCCGCCACCCGCGCACTGGGCAGCATCGGGAAGGTCACCAACGACACCTCCCAAAGCTCCAGTTCCTTGAGGAGCCTGCGCCCCTTCTCATCCTTGCCCGCCTTCAGCGTGCGATACCCGATCGACAGCCCGTCGATGGCGCCCGCCGCGATCAGCGCCGCCGCCTCGCGGCCCTTCTCCACCGTGTCCAGAAGCCGGCCCTTCACATAGAGCCCGCGCGCATCCTCGCGCACCTCCTCCCAGATCCCGATGGGCTGGGCCGGGTCGTGCTGCCAGAGCATCTTGACCGCGCGCCCCTCGGCGCCCAGCCGCCCCAGCGAGACCGCATAGGCCCCCGGCGCCACCACGTCGCCGCCCTGATCGCAGGCCCCGAACAGCGAGGCATAGCCCTCGATCTTCGTGCCCTCGACCAGCACCACCTCCGCGTCGAAGCGGCAGAACTTGTGCTCAAGATCCATTCCCGTTCCTTTCCGAAATCCGCTCACGGGGTCACGCCCGTCAGCCCGACAAAGGCCTGTGCCAGGATCACCCCGGCGACCCCGTAAACCGCCAGCCACAGCCGTTTCTCCAGCCGCTCGATCAGCCCCTCGATCCGGTCGAGCCGCCCGTTCAGCGCCTCAATCTGCAAGCGGCTCACCCGCTCATGCGCCTCCAGCTTCAGCGCCGGCGCGCAGGCAAAGGGCTCGTATTCCAGCTTGCGCTCACTCACCCTCGCCGCCCTCCGGCAGCGCGGGCAGGCCGAGCATCCGGCGCTTCTCGGCGGCGGTGAGGAAATCGGCCCCGGCGACGCGCGCCCATTGCGCGTCGCGCTCGGCGGCCAGAGCCGGCACCTGGTCGAGATCCGGCGACAGCGCCACCTCCTCGCCCAGATGCGCCGACAGCCACCGCCCCACCGCCGCCGTCACCCGTGTCGCCAGCGGCAGCACGGTGAGCCGGTAGAAGGCGCGATGCGCCTCCTGATAATTCGCGAAGGTCGCCTCGCCGGGAATCCCCAGCAGCATCGGCGGCACACCGAAGGCCACCGCAATCTCGCGCGCCGCCGCCTCCTTGGTCTTCTGGAATTCCATATCCGAGGGCGAAAACCCCATCGGCTTCCAGTCGAGCCCGCCCTCCAGCAGCATCGGCCGCCCGGCATTGCGCGCACCCTGATGCAGGCTCTCCATCTCGTCGCGCAGCCGTTCGAACTGATCGTTGCTCATCGCGCCCTGACCGTCGGCGCCCGTCCAGACGATGGCGCCCGAAGGCCGCGCCGCATTGTCGAGCAGCCCCTTCGACCAGCGGCTCGCGGCATTATGCACATCCACCGCCTGCGCCGCCGACTGGATCGGCGAGAGCCCGTAATGATCGTTCTGCGGATGAAACGCCCGGATATGGCAGACCGGCGACACCGCCCCGCCGGCATCGAACCGGTGCCGCCGCCCGTCGACCATGTACTCATAAGCGATGGGCCAGCCATCCGGCCCCGGCACCAGCCGCATCCGGTCCGAGCGCAGCACATGCAGCTCGGCGGGCAGCCCGGCCTCGCCGCTCACCGCCTCGACATAGCCGTCGCCAGACAGCAGCAGGTGGCCATAAAGCGCCTCGAACAGTTCCGCGCGGCCCTGCGCCGGGTTCGGCGCACTCACCAGCGACAGCAGCGGGTGCTCGGCGTAGCGCTGCTCCCGGTCCTGAAGCACCAGCGGCAGCGCCGCGGCGGCCTCGGCGATGAGCTTCACCGCGCGAAACCCCACCGGATTGCCCGCAAAGCCCGCGCGGGTCAGCGAGCCGCTGTCACGCGGGCTCCAGGCCACGCGCCCGGCGCTCGCATAGGCCATGACCGGCCCGGTGGCCGAGGCCTTGACCTCCGGCACCGGCGCCGCCCCGCTGTCCCTGCGCAGAAAATCGAATACCATCGCCTGACGCTCCTTGCTCATGTCCGCTTGGGGCCGTCGCGGGCCCTCATCGCCTTCGAAAACCACCCTAGGAAAAGAAGGTTAAGGCGCTCTGCCGGCAGCGCCCGCTCGCGGCGCAACACCCCGCTCAGCGAAACCCGGCTATGCAGCAGACGCCCTAGCTTGGGGCGCTAACTCCGGGTTAGGCTCCCCGGATACCCGCGCCTGCGCACAAGAAACCTCCGGGACATCCTGAATGACTGCCGAGCCTCCGCCCGATCTCCGCCCCCTGTTGTCCGAGGATGCCGAGATCGCGGCCGAGATCTTTCTCGACGCAGTCCTGAACGGCACCGCGCCGCATTATTCCGAGAAAGAGCGCCGCGCCTGGGCCGGCCCGCGCGCCGATCCCGAACGCTGGCGTGATCGCATCGGCGGCTCGGTCGGGCTTATGGCCGAGCTGCGCGGCGTGCCGGTGGGCTTCATGACGCTGGTGATGCCGGGCCATATCGACCTGGCCTTCGTGCGCCCGGGCGCCGCCGGCCACGGCATCGGCAGCGCGCTGCTTTCGGCGCTCACCACCATCGCCCGCGCCGGCGGCGCCAGCGCACTGACCTCCGATGTCAGCAAGGCGGCGCGTGCCTTCTTCGCCCATCACGGCTTCGAGCTGCTGCGCGAACAAAGCGTCACCCGCCGCGGCGTCGCGCTCACCAACTACGCCATGCGCAAACCCCTGTAGGGAGGGCAATCCTGCCCACCGTTCCAAAGGCAAAGGTGGGCAGGATTGCCCACCCTACAGCGCTACAACACCCGCAGCGCCGGCCGCTTCCAGCCCTGCATCGGCGCGACCACCAGCTCGGTCAGCGCCCAGACCAGCGCGTCCACCCGGTCGGGCGAGCCCTGCCCCTGAAACCCCGCCGCCGTCATCAGCCCCATCTGCTCCTCGAGCGCGGCAAAGCCGCCCGCATGCCCCACACGCCCCTGCTCGTAAAGCGCCGCCACCGGCTCCGCCCGCGCCACCTTGCCCCGCGTCGCATGCACCTGACGCAGCGCGATCTGCGGCGCCACCTGCCGCAGCACCGTCTCCACCATGGCGCCGCCCTGATTGACCTCGGCCACCACCCGGTCCGCCTGCCAGCGCTCATAGGCGGCCACCGCCGCCTCCGCCCAGCCCGTGGGCGAGACGCCCTGCACCGTCGCATCCTCCAGCACGACCGCCCGCCAGCTCTGCGGCGGCCCCTCGCAAAGCACCCCAGCCACCACGATCCCACAGGCATCCGAGGCCTTGCCCGCCCCCGCCGGCGGATCCACCGCCACCACGATTCGGTCAAAGCGTTCGGGCACCGGCATGCCCTGCGCCCGGTCCAGCATCTCCGCCGTCCAGAGCGCCCCGTCCACATCCGAGACTAGCACCCGAGACTAGCACCCCGTCGAGCTCCTGCCGCGCCAGCCGCGTATTGCCGTAGCGCGCCCGCACCTCCTCCAGAAACGACGCCGCCAGGTTGGCCCGGTTCGCCTCGGTCTTCGCCCGCGTCACCACCGTGCTCTCCAGCGCCAAGAGCTCCTTCAGCACGCCGACATTGCGCGGCGTCGTGGTCACGCAGACCTGCGGCCGCTCGCCCAGCCGCAGCGCGAATTGCAGCATGTCCCAGGTCTCGCGCGCCTTCTTCCACTTGGCCAGCTCATCGACCCAGGCGGCATCGAATTGCGGCCCGCGCAGCGCCTCCGGATCATGCGCCGAAAACACCATCGCCTCCGCCCCGTTCGGCCACACGAGACAGCGCCGCGTCGCCTGCCACTCGGGCCTGCGGTCAGGCGGCGAACAGGCCAGCAGCCCGCTCTCGCCGAACACCATCACCTCGCGCACCTGATCCAGCGTCTCGCCCACCAGCGCCACGCGCTTGCAGCGCCCCGGCGACAGCGGCAGCGCGCCCTCGACACAGGCGCGCACCCATTCCGCCCCGGCCCGCGTCTTGCCCGCGCCGCGCCCGCCCATGATCACCCAGGCGCGCCAATCGCCCTCGGGCGGCAACTGATGCTCCATCGCCCAGAACTCGAACAGAAAGGGGAGTGCCAGGCACTCCCCCTCCGTAAGCTCACTCAGAAACGCGTCCCGCACCGCAGCACCGGCGGAGGCGAGCCATGCGGCACCCGATCTCATCGCGCGCCCGTTCGAGATCCAGAGCCCAGTCTCCGGCAATCCCCTTCTGTTTTCGTCTGACATTGGCGATCTGCGCCTCCGTTTCATGCGACGCCCTCATCCAGTAGCGGACATCGCTCATCAGCTTGCCCGCCTCGGTCTTGGACACCTCCTCCCCGTCTTCGATCTGCGCCTTGAGGCGTCTGATTTCCGCGCCGAGCTCCTGAAGAACGCCGACGATCCGGTTGCGCTCGTCTTCGAGTCGCGACATTTCCTCTTCGAGATGGATAAGGATCATGCTCGATACCTTTCTTGCCTGTGGGTCTCCGCCCGAGGCAGCAGGACGACACGCCGTCCTCTTTCGAAGACAACGGAAGAGACACCCGCCGGGGGCCTGTCCCCGGCGCCGTCCACCCAATGCGTCCAGCATGGCAAAACTCTAACCGCGACCGCGCGCCCGGTCAAATTTCCGCACCGAACGGCATCTCCTAAAGCGTTGTTAAAACTTATGAATTCCGCATTAACCACCAACGCCCCGCAGCTTCATCTTTCGTAAAATACTCCCGCCGGAGACCTCCGCCACCGGCCACAAAGCGCCACCCTCAAACAAAAAAAGGGCGCGGCCCCAAAAGGCGCCGCGCCCGCAGGGTGGGTCTTCAACCCACCGCAGCTTTCAGCAAACTCACTCGATGCGGTTGAGCAGCTCGCCCAGCGAGGCTTTCGCATCGCCATAGAACATCCGCGTGTTCTCCTTGTAGAAGAGCGGGTTCTCGATGCCGGAATAGCCGGTGCCCTGGCCGCGCTTCGACACGAACACCTGCTTGGCCTTCCACACTTCCAGAACCGGCATGCCGGCGATGGGCGAGTTCGGGTCTTCCTGCGCCGCCGGGTTCACGATGTCGTTCGAGCCGATGACGATCACCACGTCGGTGTCGGGGAAGTCGTCGTTGATCTCGTCCATCTCCAGCACGATGTCATACGGCACCTTGGCCTCGGCCAGCAGCACGTTCATGTGCCCCGGCAGACGGCCCGCGACGGGGTGGATGGCGAAACGCACCTCCTTGCCCTTGGCGCGCAGGCGCCGGGTCAGTTCGGCCACGTTCTGCTGCGCCTGCGCCACCGCCATGCCATAGCCCGGCACGATGATGATGCTGTCGGCCTCGTCCAGCGCACCGGCCACACCGTCGGCATCGATGGCGATCTGCTCGCCCTCGACCTCCATCGCCGGGCCGCTCGTGCCGCCGAAGCCGCCGAGGATCACCGAGATGAAGCTGCGGTTCATCGCCTTGCACATGATGTAGGACAGGATCGCACCCGACGAGCCCACCAGCGCACCGACCACGATCAGCAGATCGTTGCCGAGCGAGAAGCCGATGGCCGCCGCCGCCCAGCCGGAATAGCTGTTCAGCATCGACACCACCACCGGCATGTCGGCGCCGCCGATGCCCATGATCAGGTGATAGCCGATGAACAGCGCCGCCAGCGTCATGATGAAGAGCGGCAGGAAGCCCCCGGTCGCCACATACCAGATCAGGCAGAGCACCGAGATCACCGCCGCCGTCAGGTTGAGCAGATGCCCGCCCGGCAGCTTTTTCGCCGCGCTCGTCACCTTGCCCGCCAGCTTGCCGAAGGCAATCACCGAGCCGGTGAAGGTCACCGCCCCGATGAAGATGCCCAGGAACAGCTCGACCGACAGGATATTGAGCTCGACCGGCGCCTTATGCGCCACCAGCTCGGCAAAGGTGCCATGCACCTCGGCGCCGGCCTCTTGCGCGCGGGCCACCGCCTTCATGGTGAAATGCGCGTTAAAGCCCACGAACACCGCCGCCAGGCCCACCAGCGAGTGCATCGCCGCGACCAGCTGCGGCATCTCGGTCATCTCGACCTTCTTGGCTACATAGACGCCGATGACGCCGCCCGCCGCCACGAGGATGACCGAAAGCCACCAGAGCCCCGCACCCGGCCCGATCAGCGTGGCGAAGACCGCCAGCGCCATGCCGACGATGCCGTACCAGACGGCGCGCTTGGCGCTTTCCTGGCCCGAGAGCCCGCCGAGGCTCAGGATGAAGAGCACCGCCGCGACCACATAGGCCGCCGTCGTGAAACCGAATTCCATTGTTCTGCCCTCCCCCTTACGACTTCTGGAACATGGCGAGCATGCGCCGCGTCACGAGGAAACCGCCGAAAATGTTGATCCCGGCCATGAACACCGACAGCGCCGCCAGCAGGATCACCAGGAACGAGCCCGAGCCGATCTGCATCAGCGCGCCGAGAATGATGATCGACGAGATCGCGTTGGTCACCGCCATCAGCGGCGTGTGCAGCGAGTGGCTCACGTTCCAGATCACCTGGAAGCCCACGAAGACCGCCAGCACGAAGACGATGAAATGCTGCATGAAGCTCGCGGGCGCCACAAGGCCCACGCCCAAGAGCAGCGCGGCGCCCACCGCCAGCAGCGTCACCTGGCTCCGGGTCTGCGCCTTGAAGGCCGCGACCTCTGCGGCGCGCTTCTCTTCCGGCGTCAGCTCCGGCGCCTTCTCCTTGGGCTTGGCGGCCGCGATCGCCTTGGTCTTGGGCGGCGGTGGCGGCCAGGTCACATCATGCTTGTGCGCGATCGTGGCGCCGCGGATGACGTCGTCTTCCATATTGTGATCGACCGTGCCGTTCTTCTCCGGCGTCAGGTCGGTCATCATGTGACGGATATTGGTGGCGTAGAGGCTCGACGACTGCGTCGCCATGCGGCTCGGGAAATCCGTATAGCCGACGATGGTCACGCCATTGTCGGTGACGATCTTCTCGTCCTTCACGGTCAGCTTGCAGTTGCCGCCACGCTCGGCGGCAAGGTCGATAATGACCGAACCGCGCTTCATGCTCTCGACCATATCCGGGGTCCAGAGCTCGGGCGCCTCGCGGTTGGGGATCAGCGCCGTGGTGATGACGATATCCATTTCCGGAGCCAGCTCGCGGAACTTGGCAAGCTGCGCCTCGCGGAATTCCGGGGAGGAAACAGAGGCATAGCCGCCAGAGCTCGACCCGTCCGCCTGCTCTTCCTCGAAATCGAGATAGACGAATTCCGCGCCCATCGACTCGACCTGCTCGGCCACTTCCGGCCGCACGTCGAAGGCGTAGGTGATCGCGCCCAGCGAGGTCGCGGTGCCGATGGCGGCGAGGCCGGCCACACCGGCGCCGACGATCAGCACCTTGGCGGGCGGCACCTTGCCGGCGGCGGTCACCTGACCGGTGAAGAAGCGGCCGAAATTGTTGCCTGCCTCGATCACCGCGCGGTAGCCCGCGATATTGGCCATCGAGCTCAGCGCGTCCATCTTCTGCGCGCGGGAGATCCGCGGCACCATGTCCATGGCGATGACAGACGCGCCCTTGTCGGCGGCCTCTTTCATCAGCGCCTCGTTGGTGGCCGGCCAGAAGAACGAGATCAGCAGCTGACCCTCGCGCAGCCCGGCTGCCTCCTCATCGGTCGGCGGCTGCACCTTGGCCACGATATCCGCCTGCGCCCAGAGCGACTGCGCGTCGTCGACCAGCATCACCCCCGCCGCTTCATAGGCGGAATCCGCAAACCCGGCCTTCACGCCGGCGCCCCGTTCCAGCAAGCACTCATAGCCCAGCTTTTGCAGCTGGCCCGCCGAATCCGGCGTCATCGCAACGCGATTTTCACCTGCCGCCAGTTCCTTTGGCGTCCCTATCTTCACGTTTGTCGTCCCCCTTAGGATCTCCTGAGACATGTCTCTTGCCGTTGCGGCACATGCCAATTGATGCCGTGTCTACAATCCAGACCGGTCGCTCACAACGTCGTCGCGCCGGTTAATCACATCCGCCCCGGAATTTAAAGCCACCTTCTCGTTTGTTGCGAATATTTCGCATATTTTGCAACAAACTTTCGCCTCAAATGCTGCTCTTCGGGCTCGATAAACCGTTTCTCGATCACCCAGACAAAGATCGGTAGCAATACGAGTGCCAGAACCGCGTCCCAGTAAAGGATAAAGCCGGCCAGAATCATCGCATCGCCCAAGTAGATGGGGTTGCGCGAGCGCTTGAAGACGCCGCTCGTCACCAGCTGCGCCGCCTCGTCATGCGGCATGAAGGTCGTGTGATGCCGCCGCATCTCCGCGAGCGCGAGCGCCAGCAGCAGCGCACCGCCGCCCACCAGCAGCCCGCCCAGCAGATCCGCCCAGACCGGGCCAAAGCTCAGCCCCATCGGAAAGCGATGCGCCTGCACCCAGGCCAGCGCCAGGCAAACGGCCAGCCAGACCGGCGGAATATCGACCCATTTCCGAAACATACCCGGCATCCTTCATGCAGCATTCCGCCACATGTCAAACCAAAGCGAAGCCGCCCGCAAGGGCGAATGGGCCGGTCACTCCCATTCCATCTCCTCATACACCCGGCCCGCATTCTTCGTCGCCAGCTCCTCGAACGTGTCGAGCCCCTCCCAGGTCGACTGATCCACGTAATAGGCGCTCGCCAGATCGCCGCCCTCGTCGATATGCACGCGGATCTTGGCGCGCAGGTCCTTGAGGTAATCCGAGGTAAACCGCGTCACCTGTGCCATATTCGTCGGATGCCCGTGGCCGGGGATCACATAGGTCGCCCCCAGCGCGGTGAACGGCCCGTCAAAGGTCTCGATCCAGCAGCTCGTGCAGGTCTCGGCAAAGATCGGCGGCATGCGCTCGTGAAAGGCGATGTCGCCGGCGATCACGATGCCCCATTGCGGAATCCACACCTGCGTGTCGCCCGGATCATGCGCCGGCCCGAGGTGCAGAACCTCCAGCACCACCTCACCCATCTCCACGGTGTATTTATCGGAAAAGGATAAGTTCGGAACGGCAACCTCCGTGCCTTCAGCTTTGTCACGGTTGTAATTCTGCATACCCTGAAGGATGAAATCACCATCCTTCTCGAACACCTCGATGGCATCCTCATGCGCGAGGATGTCCACCCCCAGCTCCGCCCAGTAGGAATTGCCCAGCATCGCGTGGCCCTGGCCGTTCTCGTTGATCACCAGCTTCACCGGCTGATCGGTCACCACCCTGATCTCCTCATGCAGCGCAGCCGCCAGCCGCGCCGAGGCGCCGCCATTGATCACCACCACCCCATCGCCGGTCACGACAAAGCTCAGATTGTTGTTATGCCCCGAATTCTCATAGGTCGGCGGCGCCGTCGCCCCGATGGCGCTCCAGACATGCGGGATCACCTCCACCGGCTTGTCGTAAAGCTCCGACTGCGGATACTGGTCCGCGATATCCTCATGCGCGGCGGACGCCCCCGCCAGCAATACCGCCCCGATCGTCACACCAGCTCGCATGGTCGCTCCTCCCTCATGGCTACCGCACATGACATTCACAGATGCGAATAGGTATGACAAGTCGCAATCCGGCGACTTGCCCCCGGCGCGAAACGGCGTCAGGGTCTGGCGACGCAGTTTTCCGGAGGAGCGTTTTGACCGATTTCGCCTGGACCCGTAACCAGTTCCATATTCCGCTCGGCCTGATCTATCTCGACGGCAATTCCCTCGGCCCCCTGCCCAAGGCCACGCCCGCGCGGATGGAGCGCATGCTCTCCGAGGAATGGGGCGAACATCTGATCGGCGGCTGGACCGGCTGCGGCTGGATGGACATGCCGCGCCGGCTCGGCAACCGGCTAGGCCGGCTGATCGGCGCCGAGGAGGATCACGTCGTGATCGGCGACACGCTGTCGATCAAGGTGTTCCAGGCGCTCGCCGCCGCGCTCCAGATCTGCCCCGAGCGCCGGGTGATCCTCTCGGACCGGGGCAATTTCCCCTCCGATCTCTACATGGCCGAGGGGCTAATCCGGCTGCTCGGCGACCGCCACGAGCTGCGCCTCGTCGCCCCGCACGAGCTCGAGGACGCGATCACCGAAGAGGTGGCGGCGCTGCTGGTGACCGAGGTCGACTATCGCACCGGCCGGCGCCACGATCTCAAGGCGCTGACCCGCAAGGCGCATGACATGGGGGCGCTGGCGATCTGGGATCTGGCGCATTCAGCCGGCGCCCTGCCCGTCGATGTCGCCGCAGGCGGCGCCGATTTTGCCGTTGGCTGTACCTATAAATACATCAATGCCGGGCCCGGCTCGCCGGCCTTCATCTATGTCTCTCCCGAACATGCCGACCACGCCGACCCGGCGCTGGCCGGCTGGCTCGGCCACGCCGCCCCCTTCGCCTTCGAACAGGGCTACCGTCCCGGCGAAGGCATCGAGCGCATGCGCGTCGGCACGCCGCCGGTGCTGCAAATGGCTGCGCTCGACGCGGCGCTCGACATCTGGGACCGGGTCGACATGACCAGGCTGCGCAAACGCTCGCTCGCCCTCACCGGGCTGATGATCGAAGAGGTCGAGCAACATTGCCCCGGGCTGAAACTCGCCACCCCGCGCGACAACGACGCGCGCGGCAGCCAGGTCTCGTTCCGCTCCGAACACGGCTATGCCATCATGCAGGCGCTGATCGACCTCGGCGTCGTCGGAGATTTCCGCGCCCCGGATGTGCTGCGCTTCGGCATCACGCCGCTCTATATCGGCGAGGACGAGATCCGCGAGGCGGTCGAGGTTCTGGCCCGCGTGCTGCGCGGCGCGCTTTGGGATCATCCGAAATACCAGCGGCGGAAATCGGTGACCTGACGACAGGGGCCCAAAAGGCCAAGCGATCTCACCAGCACGGCGGGTCGACGCGCAGGGGCCCCGCCGGCGCCCCCCAGTTCGGCGCCTCGCCGTCCAGCAGAACCGGAAAGCGCAACCGCCGTGCCGCACCCCATCCCGTTGCTTCGATGGCGGGCGCGAGATCGTCCTCCCGCTCCGCGATCCCTTCGCCACGGAACGCGCGGGCCCCGGCAGCCGTCAGCATGGCCGCCGTCCGGGCGAGCGACAGGCGCGCCGCCAGCGCCACGCCGGTGCGTTGCCGCACGCGCAGGGCGCGCAGCACCGCCGCCGCCATCAGATACCCCGTCGCGTGGTCGAGCGCCTGTACCGGCAGCGGAACCGGCGCCGGCGCCCCGGCCCGGCGCATGCCTTCTGCCGCAATCCCACAGCTCATCTGCACCAGGCTGTCGAACCCGCGCCGCCCCTGCCATGGCCCCCTCCAGCCATAGGCGTTCAGACTGACATCGATCAGCCCGGGGCACAGGCTTTGGCGCCGGGCCTCGTCATACCCCAGCCCGTCGAGCGCGCCAGGGCGATAGCCGTGAACCAGAACGTCCGCGCCGGAAAGCAGCGTCTCGAACACCCTGCGATCCTCAGCCTTGTGCAGATCGAGGCCCGCCCTGCGCTTGCCGACCGTGACCTCGGGCTCGACCCCGGGTTCGGTCCAGCCCGGCGGGTCGATGCGCAATACCTCTGCGCCGAAGCCCGCGAGAAAGCGGGTCGCGACCGGTCCCGCCAGCACCCGGGTCAGATCGAGCACGCGCACCCCTTGCAGGCCGGTGCCGCCCCGGCGCGTTCCGGTCTCGCGCCAGGCGATCAGCAGCTCCTGCGCCACCGCACGCCCCTGCGCATGCGCCGCCCATTCCGCCAGCCCATGCATGGCCGCCGCCGCGCCACCCGCTGCCACAACAGCGGTTTCGAGCGCTTCCCTGTCCCAGCCACGCACCGCCTCGGCCACGCCGGCCCTGTCGGACATCGCGCCCAGAACCCCAAGCGCCGCCTCGCGATGATGCGGCGCGTTGGTGTGGAGCCGGATCCAGCCATCGGCGGCCTGATAGTCGCCGGCAATCGGATCCCAGACGGAGGGCAGCGTCCAGCCGGTCGGGCGCAGGGTCATGCCGAACCACATCAGCGCCAGCCGTCTGGCGACCATGACCTCGCGCGCGCCGGAGAGTGCCGCCAGCTCCCGCGCCGCCGCCCACACCGAGGCGACCGCCAGATCCGACACCGGGAAGCACGAAGGCAAAGCAGCCTCGCCGCAGACCTTGTCTGAAGCGGCGGGATCGAGATCGCGCCCAAGCGCCTCGCCGATCTGCCGGCTGAAATCCTGTTCCATGGGTATGCTCCTGTCGTTGCAGAACCATGAAATGCCTCCGTTGACGGGCTGTAAATCTTGATCAATATAATCAATATGAATTCCTCGGACTGGATCGACGCGAGCTCCGCCTGCGCTCTGCTCGGCGTCAAGCCGCAGACGCTTTACGCCTATGTCAGCCGTGGCCTCGTACGGACCCAGGCCGATCTAGACGATGCACGGCGCTGCCTCTACGCGCGGCTCGATGTCGACGCCCTACTGCAACAAAACCGCCGTCCGAGGGCGCGCAGGGAGGTCGCTGAGCGTGCAATCCGCTGGGGCGATCCGGTTCTGACCACCGCGATATCCGAGGTACGCGACGGCATGCTCTGGCTGCGCGGTCGCTCGGTGGCGGATTGCGCTGATACCCTGACGCTGGAGGAGATGGCCGCGCATCTCTGGGCCGTCGATACGGTGGACACACCGCCCTGCGATGCGCCGGTCTCGCTGCCCGATCCTCTGGGCCGCGCGCTGCAAACGCTGACAGAGCATGCGCCGGGAGCCCGCCCGCTGCACGAGCGCGCCAACTCCGAAATCACCCGGGAAGCGGGGGCGCTGATGTCCGGAGTCGCGAACGCGCTGCTCGGAATATCCGCGACAGGACCAATCCATGGGCGGCTCGCCCGATCCTGGGGCGCGGATCACGCCGGATACGACGATCTGCGCCGGGCGCTGGTTCTGCTGAGCGATCATGAACTAAATCCCTCCACCTTTTCGGTGCGGATCGCGGCCTCCGCAGGCGCGAGCCTGCCAGCGGCTCTACTCTGCGGCATGGCGACGCTCAGCGGCGCACGTCATGGCGGTGTCGCATCGCGGGCTCGCGCGGCGCTGCTGGCGGCGCGCGACGGACAAACGCAGGCGTTTCTGACGGCTCAGTCCGGCCACTCGCCCTATGGCTACGGCTTCGGGCACCCGCTCTATCCCGGCGGCGACCCGCGAGCCCGCCTCATTCTCGAACGCCTCGCCCCGGATAGCGCCGCAATGACGGCCGTCCGGACGCTGTCGCACGCGCTCGATCTGCCGCCGAATGTGGACGCCGCGCTTGCCGCGCTGAGCATGGCGCGCGGCTTCCCCGAGAGCGCCGCCTTCGTGATCTTTGCCACCGGGCGGCTCGCGGGCTGGTGCGCGCATGCGATGGAGCAGGCAGGAAGCGGCGAGATCATTCGCCCCCGCGCCAGATATCTTGGCTGAGGCTCGGGCGGCGCCTTCCTGTCCCGCCCGTACCCCCGGGATACCGGTGGCGGGCAACACTCTCAGGCGCGCGCGGCGCATCACGAAAGCGCAAGCCCCGCTTGAAGTTGCGCGCGGGGTGCGTACCTTGCCCCCAACATTCTGAGTTCAGACCGGAGACTTTGCCGATGAAGACACTCGCCGCGGCCTGTGCCGCCCTGGCTCTCGCAGCGCTCCCCGCGCTGGCCGATGAGCAAGAGCCGGTCACCACCTTCACGCTGGACAACGGCATGGATGTGGTGGTGATCGAGGATCACCGCGCCCCCGTCGTCGTCCAGATGGTCTGGTACCGCGCCGGATCGGCGGATGAGACGCCCGGACGGTCCGGCGTTGCGCATTTCCTCGAACACCTGCTCTTCAAGGGCACTGATACGCTGGCGCCGGGCGAGTTCTCCAAGGTCGTGGCCGAGAACGGCGGCAACGACAACGCCTTCACCTCCTACGACCAGACCGCCTATTTCCAGCGCATCGCCGCCGACCGGCTGGGGCTGATGATGAAGATGGAGGCTGACCGCATGGTCAATCTGCGGCTCGATGAGGAGGACATCCTCACCGAACGCGACGTGATCATCGAAGAGCGCAATATGCGGGTCGAGAACGATCCCGCCGCGCTGATGCGCGAGCAGCTGGGCGCGGCGCTCTATCTCAATCACCGCTACGGTGTGCCGGTGATCGGCTGGCGCGACGAGATGGAAACGCTCGATCTCGACGCGGCCTATGATTTCTATCACCGCTTCTACGCCCCCAACAACGCCATCCTGATCGTCGCCGGCGACGTGACGCCCGACGAAGTTGAAGCCTTGGCGGAAGAGCATTACGGCCCCCTGCCCGCGAACCCGGAAGTCGGCGCGCCGCGCGCGCGCCCGCAGGAGCCGCAACAACTTGCCGAGCGCCGGCTGACCTTCCGTGATCCGCGCGTGGCCCAGCCCTATGTGATGCGCCGCTATCTCGCGCCCGAGCGCGATCCGGGCGACCAGCGCGAGGCGGCGGCGCTGACGCTGCTGAGCGAGATCCTCGGCGGCGGCCAGACCTCGGTTCTGAACCGCGACCTGCAATTCGACAGCAAGGCGGCGCTCTATACCGGCGCCTTCTACGACGGCACCTCCTATGACGATTCGAGCTTTGGCCTCGTCGCCGTACCCGCTCCGGGCGTGACTCTGCCCGAGCTGGAAACGGCACTCGATAAAACGCTCGCCGCCTTCATCGACGAGGGCGTCGACCCAGATCAACTAGAGCGCATCAAGTTCCAGCTCCGCGCCGATCAGATCTACGAGCGCGACGACGTGCAGTCGCTCGCCCGGCGCTACGGCAGCGCCCTGACCTCCGGCCTGACGGTCGAGGATGTGCAGGCCTGGCCCGACATCCTGCAATCGGTCACCGGCGAGGAGATCGTGGCGGCGGCCCGCAAGGTCTTTGACCGCAAGCAATCGGTCACCGGCTATCTGATGCCCGAAGAAACGCAGGACGCCCCCAAGGAGGTGACCCAATGAAACCGGTTCTCGCCTTCGTCGCCAGCCTGTTCCTCGCAGGCCCCGCCCTCGCCGCCGCCGATATCCAGACGGTCGAAACGCCGATGGGCTTCACCGCCTGGCTGGTCGAGGAGCCCTCAATCCCCTTCACCTCGCTGGAGATCCGCTTCGAGGGCGGCACCTCGCTCGACGCGCCCGGCAAGCGCGGCGCAACCAACCTGATGGTCGGCCTGCTCGAAGAGGGCGCCGGCGAGTACGACGCACGCGGCTTTGCCGAGGCGCGCGACGCGCTGGCCGCCAGCTTCCGCTACGATTCCGGGCCCGACACCGTGTCGGTCTCGGCCAAGTTCCTGACCGAGAACCGCGACGAGGCGGTGGCGCTGCTGCGCGAAAGCCTGGTCGATCCGCGCTTTGGCGAGGATGCGGTCGAGCGGGTACGCGCGCAGGTGCTCTCCGGCATCCGCAGCGACCTCAAGGATCCCGACGCCATCGCCAATGCCGAGTTCGACCGTATGGTGTTTGGCGATCACCCCTATGGCTCGCAGCCCGACGGCACGGTGGAGAGCGTCACCGCCCTCACCCGCGACGATCTGGTGGCCGCGCACCGGGCGGCGCTGGCCCGCGACCGGGTCTATATCGCCGCGGCGGGCGACATCTCTCCCGAAGAACTCTCGGCGCTGATCGACCGGCTGCTCGGCGACCTGCCCGCCACCGGCGCGCCACTGCCCGAGGATGTTGACGTCGCCACCCAGGCCGGCACCACGGTCGTACCCTTCGACACGCCGCAATCGGTGGCGCTCTTCGGCCATAAAGGGCTGAAGCGCGACGATCCGGATTTCTTCGCCGCCTATGTGATGAACACGATCCTCGGCGGCGGCGGCTTCGAAGCGCGGCTGATGAAGGAGGTGCGCGAAAAGCGCGGCCTGACCTACGGGGTCTATTCCTATCTGATGCCAATGGATCATGCCGAGCTCTATCTGGGCCGGGTCGCCTCGGCCAATGACCGCATCGGCGAGGCGATCTCGGTGATCCGCGACGAATGGGCCAGGATGGCAAGCGAGGGCGTCACCGATGCCGAGCTGGCGCAGGCCAAGACCTATCTCACCGGCGCCTACCCGCTGCGCTTCGACGGCAACGGCCCCATCGCGCGCATTCTCGTGGGCATGCAGATGGACGGGCTGACCCCGGACTACGTGGTCACCCGCAACGCCGAGGTCGAGGCGGTGACGGCGGAGGATGTCAGGCGCGTGGCAAAGCGCCTGCTGCAACCCGACGCGCTGCGCTTTGTCGTCGTGGGCCAGCCCGAGGGGCTGGAGGACGTACCGGGCTAAAGGCGCCGCTCCTGCGGTTCGCACAGCACAGAGGCCGGGGCATCGCTCCGGCCTTTCTCTTTCGCACCGGTGGCCGGGATTTGCCACTTGAGCCTTCCCGCACCGCCCGGCTAGACTGCCCCCGTGCCTGGCTCGGGCCGCCCCCCTCCATCGGGGAAGCATGGATCATGCGGAGCATCGTCATTCCGGACCTGTCTCGTCCGAGCATATGCATCAGGAGGGGTTGCGTCGGCTGCTCGGAAGAGGAGGACCAGACTATGCATCTCTCCGCCCCCATCTACAGGCTGAAACGCAACGCCAGAGATCTCGCCCGCCAGCAGGGCATTCCCCTGCACCGGGCGCTGGATCGCGTTGCCAACGAAGAAGGCTATCAGAGCTGGAGCCATCTCGCCTCGCAGGCGCCGCAGGCGCGCCCGGCGGCAGCCGTCCTGTCGCGGCTGGCTCCCGGCGACCTGATCCTGATCGGAGCGCGGCCCGGACAGGGCAAGACCCTGCTCGGTCTGGAACTCGCGGCGCGCGCCGGCTCGCTCGGCAGAACCGGGTTCTTCTTCACGCTCGACTACCACGAACGCGACGTCAGGCAGCGGCTTTCAGAGCTCGATCTGCGCCCCTCCGCCGATGCAAGGGCCGTGCATGTGGATACGTCAGACGACATAACGGCGGATCACATCATTCGCTGCCTTGAGAGGTCAGGCGCCCCTGCGCTCGCGGTGATCGACTACCTGCAACTGCTCGATCAGAAGCGCAGCACTCCCGATCTCGAAAGTCAGATCGCGGCATTGCGGCGCTTTGTGAAGGAAACCGGAGCCCTCTGCGCCATCATATCCCAAGTCGACCGGTCCTTCGATCTAAGCGGCAGGACCATGCCCGGGCTTTCGGATATCCGCCTGCCGAACCCGCTCGACCTTTCCGCCTTCGACAGGGTTTGTTTCCTGAACGAGGGGCGGCTGGGAATGGCCGACGCCGCATAGGAAAGCAATGAAACGGGCCGGAACCTCGTCTGGCCCGTCCGCTCTGCCGCGAGGAAAGCCCGCAAGGGTTTGACGCGCGCGCCCGTTCGCGGAAGGGTCAGGGCGTCGCGCAGCCCGGGTTCTTCAGCGCCGACAACACGATGCTGCGCGCCGCCTCTTCGCGCAGCAGCGCCTGCCCCTCTTCGTCGAACAGGCTATCGCCAAAATTCAGCGTAAAGGTCGCGCGGTTGGAGACGTTGAAAAAGCTCATCGCACTGATGCGCCAGTGCAGCGCCAGCGGCGAGATATCCTCGCGGAACACGCCGCTGGCCCGGCCCGCCTCGCAGATCCGCTCCAGCACGCGGATCGCCGCGACGTTCTGCTCCGCCAGCCGCTCGATATTGCGCATATGGCTGCCGTCATGGATGTTTTCGACCATGACCAGCCGGATGAAATCCGGGTTCCGGCGGTGGTGGTCGAACGTGAATTCCACCAGCTTGCGCAGCGCATGATCTGGCGCGAGATCCTCGAGATCGAGCTCCGCCTCGCCCGCGCGCACCTCCGCATAGGCCTCCTCCAGCACCGCCTGATAGAGCGATTCCTTGTCGCCGAAATAGTAAAAGACCATCCGTTTCGAGGTCTTGGTCTTGGCCGCAATGTCGTCGATCCGGGTCCGAGACAGGCCGGTCCGGGCGAATTCCGCCCGCGCCACGCGCAGGATATCCGCTCGCACCGCCTCGGGATTTTGCTTCCAGCTCCTGAGCTTGGCAGGTTTGTCCAACAGTGCTCTCCCCTCCGACCGGCAACGCGCGCCGCGCGGCCATGGTAACATCTTAACCCGCTGGTTCAATTGGATTGACCGAATTAACCCGTTGGTTCATTATTGCGACGAATCGAAGCGCCTATGGAGGAGAAGCTCTTGGATCAGCCCGTCGCCACGGAACGCCCCATGCTGGCCGGTCTCATCGGCCGTGGGATCGCGCTGTCGCGCACCCCGCGCATGCATATGGAGGAAGCCGCGGCGCAGGGGCTGGGGTCGGTCTATCGCATCCTCGACATGGACGAGCCCGCCCGCCGCGAGCTGCCGCTGAAGACGATGCTGGAAAGCGCCGAGGCCTGCGGTTTCGACGGGCTCAACGTCACCTACCCCTACAAGATCGAGGTCATCGGTCTGCTCGACGAGCTTTCCGACAATGCGCGCGCGGTCGGCGCAGTGAACACCGTGGTGCTGCGCGACGGGCGCCGGGTCGGCCATAACACCGATCTCTGGGGTTTTGCCGAAAGCTTCCGGCGCGGACTAGCCGGCGAGGCCGTGGAGCATGTGCTGCTCGCCGGCGCCGGCGGCGCCGGTGTCGCCGTCGCCCATGCGCTCGCCGATTGCGGCGTGCGGCGGCTGTCGATCCTCGACACCGACGCGGCCCGCGCCGCGCAGCTCGCCGAACAGGTGATGACGAACCGCCCCAACACCGTGGCGGGCGCCGTTCCCGCGACCGAGGCGCTGAGCGGCGCCGACCGGCCCGACGGCATCGTCAACGCCACGCCCATGGGCATGGCCAAGCTGCCCGGCATGGCGGTTCCGGCCTCTTTCATCGACCCGGCCATGTGGGTCGCCGATATCGTCTATTTCCCGCTCGAGACCGAGCTTCTCCGGACAGCGCGCGCCAAGGGCTGCCGGGTGCTGCCCGGCACCGGCATGGCGGTATTCCAGGCGGTGCGCGCCTTCGAGCTTTTCACGGGGCGGCCCGCCTGTCCCGACCGCATGAGGGCGACATTCGACGCCTTCGACACCCGCCCGGCCCAGCCGGCGGGAACCTGAGACACGCAAGAACGCAAGAGGGAGGAATTTTCATGCGTTTCCAACCCAAGACCCTTGCCGCCACGGCGGCGCTCTGCGCGGGGCTCTTCGCTGCCGCCGCAAACGCGCAGACGCTGCGCGTTGCCCATGTGGACCCGGACGACTGGACCGGCTCCAAGAAAGGCGCAGCGGCGCAGATCTTCAAGAACATCGTCGAGGGCGAAAGCGACCTGACGGTCGAGCTCTTTCCCGCCGGCGCGCTCGGCAACGAGGACGAGCTGGTGAGCCAGGCGCAGGACGGGCTGACCCAGGTGGTGCTGGTCTCCGGCGCCATGTCCAAGATCTGCCCGGCGGCTTCCGTGCTGGATATCCCCTACACCTTCTCCTCGGCGCCGCTCGCCTGGGAGGTGCTGGACGGCGAGTTCGGCGACGCGCTGGCCGAGCACTGCCTCGAACAGACCGGGCTGCGCACGCTGGCATACGGTGAAACCGGCTTCCGCAACTTCACCAATTCCGAGCGCGAGATCCGCACCCCCGCCGATATGGAAGGTCTGAAATTCCGCGTGCAGCCGATCCCGCTCTATATCGAGATGGTCGGCGCGCTCGGTGGCGAGCCCACCCCCATCGCCTGGACCGAGCTGCCCAACGCGCTTTCCACCGGCGTCGTGGACGGTCAGGAAAACCCGGTCGGCGTGATCTACAACAACGGGCTGCACAAGCTTCAGCAATACATGACGCTCGACGGCCATGTGTATGCCGCCGACTTCCTCCTGATCTCGGACGAGTTCTTCCAGGGGCTTGAGCCGGCGCAGCAGGAAGTGATCCAGAAAGCCGCCATCGTTGCCGGCAATATGGGCCGCTCCATCCAGCAGTGGAACACCGCCGAGGGCGTGACCAAGGTGCAGGACGAGGGCATGCAGGTCTACAGCCCGACGGCAGAAGAGCTTCAGGCCTTTGCCGATGCGGCACAGCCCGCCGTGGTCTCCTACCTGCGCGAAGAGCTGGGCGACGATGCCGAGTGGATCGACCGGCTTCAGGACGCCGTGGCCGCGGCTTCGGAATAATCCCTGATCAAACCTCTTGCCCGGGCCGGCGGATCGCGCCGGTCCGGACCTTTTGAAGGAACTCTCCCGTGGACAGACTGATCAAGCTCGCACGTTGGGTATGCGGCTTCGGAGCCGGAGCGTCGATGGCGCTGGTCTTCGTCGTGATCTTCTTCAACTCGCTGCGCCGCTACACGGTGGGCCGTTCGGTCACCTGGGGAGAGGAGCTGCCGATCTACCTGACGATCTACGGCGTGATGTTCGGCCTGGCGCTCGCCTATCTGACCGACAGCCATATCCGCTTTACCGTGCTGATCGACACGCTGTCTGCACGGGTGCGCCGGATCCTGTTTTTGTTTTCCGATGTGGTCACCGTGATCACCGGCGCGGCGCTGGCCTATGCCGGCCATGTCTTTGCCATGCGCCGGGGCGATGTCACCGCCTCTGGCCTGAAATCGACAGCCGACGCGCTCGCCTCCAGCACCGGGATCGAGGCGCTGGTCTGGCTCGGACGGGTCGGTCCCTATCAATATGCCATCGCCTTCGGTGGCGCGCTGCTGGCGGTCGCCGCCGCCCTGAAACTGGCCGAGCGTCTGACGACGCCGGCGGAGGTGTAAGCCATGGTCTATGCCATTCTCATCGTCGGCCTTCTGGCCGGTGTGCCCATCGCCATCTCCATCGTCGCGGCGCTGCTGGTCTTCATGGGGCTGGGCGATCTGCCCTATACCCTGCGGATCGTGCCGACCGAGATGTTCAAGGGGCTCAACTCCTTCCCGCTGCTGGCCATTCCGCTCTTTGTGCTGGCCGGTGAGGTGATGAACGAATCCGGCATCACCAGCCGCATCATCGGTTTCGCGAGCGTCATCGTGGGCCGCATGCGCGCCGGGCTGGCACTGGTCAATATCTGGGCTTCGGTGATCTTTGCCGGGCTATCGGGCTCGGCCGTGGCCGACACCTCGGCCATCGGGCGCGTCTTCATCCCCGAGATGGAGAAGAAGGGCTATGACCGCAGCTTCGCCGCCGCCCTCACCGCCGCCTCTTCGGTGATCGGGCCGATCATTCCGCCCTCGATCCCGGTGATCATCTACGCGCTGATCGTCTCCGGCGTCTCGGTGCCGGCGCTGTTCATGGCCGGCGTGATCCCCGGCATTCTGCTGGCGCTGTTCCTCTCGGCCTATGTCATGCTGATGGTCAAGGTCGACCACGACGCCGCCGCCGAACACGACAGCGGCCAGAGCGCCGGGCAGGCGCTGCTCGCCGGCATCCTGCCGCTGCTGATGCCGGTCTTTGTGGTGGGCTCCATCCTGCTCGGCGTCGTCACCCCCACCGAAGCGGCAAGCTTCGCCGTGGCCTATGCGCTGATCCTCGGCGTTTTCGTCTATCGCAACATCGCACTCGGCGCCCTGCCCCGGATCTTTGCCAGCGCGATGAAGGACAGCGCGGTGATCCTGATCATCATCGCCGCCGTCTCCGCCGCCAACTGGCTGCTGACCTATAACCGCGTGCCCAACATGCTGACCGACTGGGTACTCGCCAATGTCGACAGCAAGACCACCTTCCTGCTCGCCGTCATCATTCTGTTCCTGCTGGTGGGCCTGTTCCTCGAAGGCATCGCGGCGATGCTGGTGCTGGTGCCGATCATGCATCCCATCGCTGTCTCCATGGGTGTGGACCCGGTGCATTTCGGCATCCTGGTGATCTTCAACCTGATGATCGGGCTGATCACCCCGCCGCTGGGCCTCTGCCTCTTCGTCGCCGAAGGGGTGGCGAATGTGGGCATGGCGCGGCTCATCCGTGCGATCATGCCGTTCTTCTTCGTCGAGGTTCTGGTACTGGTGATCCTCACCTTCGTGCCGGAAACGGTGATCTGGCTGCCGCGCGTTCTGGGATACTAGGAGACCTGCCATGAAGACCTCCATCGCCACCGTGTCCATTTCCGGCTCGCTTCCGGAAAAGCTCGAAGCCATCGCCGGCGCGGGTTACGACGGGATCGAGATCTTCGAGCAGGATTTCATCGCCCATGACGGCGGCCCGCGCGAAGTGGGCCGGATGATCCGCGACCACGGGCTGGAGATCACCCTGTTCCAGCCCTTCCGCGATTTCGAATGCCTGCCCGAGCCGCTGCGCAGCAAAGCCTTCGACCGCGCCCGGCGCAAGTTCGACGTGATGCAGGAGCTTGGCGCCGACCGCATCCTGGTCTGCTCCTCGGTGCATCCGCGCAGCCTTGGCGGCATCGACCGCGCCGCGGGCGACCTCGCCGAGCTGGGCGCCATCGCGCAGGAGCGCGGGATCTATGTGGGCTACGAGGCGCTGGCCTGGGGCCGGCATGTCAACGATCACCGCGACGCCTGGGAAATCGTGCGCCGCGCCGATCATCCGAATATCGGGCTGATCCTCGACAGCTTCCACACGCTGGGGCGCGGGCTCGACAGCGAGTCGATCCGCGCGATCCCCGGCGACAAGATCTTCTTTGTCCAGCTCGCCGATGCGCCGGCCATCGACATGGATCTGCTCTACTGGTCGCGGCATTTCCGCAATATGCCCGGCGAGGGCGATCTGGACATCCGCAGCTTTATGCAAGCGGTCATGGCCACCGGCTATGCCGGGCCGATCAGCCTCGAGATTTTCAACGACCAGTTCCGTGGCAACAACCCGCGCGGCGTGGCCGAGGACGGCTACCGCGCGCTGATCTCGCTGATGGACGATGTGCGCCGGGCCGAGCCCGACACGCCGGTGGACCTGCCCGAGATCCCCGCCCGCGTGAAGGCGCAGGGTGTTTCCTTCATCGAATTCGCCGCACAGGGCGACGAGGTCGACCGGCTTTCGGCCTTCCTCGCCACGCTGGGTTTCCGCCGCACCGGGCGGCATCGCAACAAGGCCATCGACCTCTGGCAGCAGAACGACATCCGCATCGTCGTCAATGCCGAGACCGAGGGCCACGCCGCGCATGCCTGGAACGCGCGCGGCACCTGCATCTGCGATATCGGGCTGAGCGTGACCTCGGCGCAGGACACCGTGGCGCGCGCAACCGCCCTTGGCTCGGCGCCCTTCGGCCAGCCGGTGGCGCCGGGAGAGCTGGATATCCCGGCGATCCGGGGGCTCGGCGGTTCGGTGCTGCATTTCATCGACGCGGAAAGCGGACTGGACCAGGTCTGGGAACTGGAATTCACCCCCGTCGATCAGGACGGCGCGGAGGCCGGGCTGATGCGCGTCGATCATCTGGCACAGACCATGTCCTATGAGGACATGCTGAGCTGGACGCTGTTCTATACCGCGCTCTTCGATATGGAAAAATCCCCGATGGTCGATGTGATCGACCCGGATGGGCTGGTACGTAGCCAGGTGGTCGAGGCGGCAGACGGCGCGCTGCGCATCACCCTGAACGGCGCCGAGACCCACCGCACCCTCGCCGGTCGTTTCCTGGCGGAAAACTTCGGCGCCTCGGTGCAGCATATCGCACTGACCACCGAGGACATCTTCGCCACCGCCGAAGCGCTCGACCGGCAGGGCTTCGAACCGCTGCCGATCCCGCAGAACTATTATGACGACCTTGCCGCGCGCTTCGATCTGAGCGAGGCCTTCCTCGCCCGGCTGCAAGCGGCGAATGTTCTCTACGATCAGGAGAATGGCGCGGAGTTCTTCCAGCTCTATTCACGCGTCTTCGCCGGCGGCATGTTCTTCGAGATCGTGCAGCGCGGCCCCGCCTATACCGGCTTCGGCGGCCCCAACGCGCCGTTCCGGATCGCCGCCCAGAAACGGCTGGGGCGCCACAAGAGCGTGCCTCAGAGCTAGACCTGTCCCGCCGGCGCCGCTCAAAGCGGCGCCACGAAAAGCGCTCCGCATTCGAAATCCGCTCCAAAGATCCTCAGCGGAACCCCGGGGCCGGAGAATACAAGCGCTTCCATGATATTGAGGCCTGTCACCCTCTCCCGCAGCACCGCATCCGGCAGCGTATGATACTGGCGCGCGCGCCCGAACCCCGCCGCCGTACCGTGGTCGACCGCAGCGGAGTCGCCCCCCGCCACAAAGAACCGCATACCCTGCCCCGCTCCCGGCTCACGCGGGCTTCCGGCGAGCACAAGCGGCCCTTCGGTGACCCCGCAAAACCCCGCGCCGGGCATAGCCGGCTGGTCCGTTTCGGCTCCGGCATCGCGCAGAGCCGAGGCCGGAAACACCGGCAGATCCAGGGGCGTGCCGGCAAGATCGACAATGGCGCGGTCACCGGTAAACAACCGGTCGAATACCGGGTCGCCGAAAAAATCCACCAGCCAGTTCCTGCCATAGACAAACGCCATTCCGGGTTCGTTCAGCATACGCAACTGCCCCTCTGTCGGGAGTTCATCTATCGGGCCGATGGCTTTGGGCGCAAAGATCGCCTCCGGCCCGCGAAGCGCTTCCGGCAGCATCGAAAGATCCAGGCGGCGCGGCATTTTCCGCGCTTTGGTAAAGAGGTAGACGCCGCTGAGCGGCGCGCCGTCCGGCGGCAGGACAATGTAGGATTCCGGCGCGGTGCGGGCGCGCCGGTGCCGGTCGGCAAAGCCTTCATCCTGCCCCTCCGGGATTGTCAGCACCGGCTCGCCGGGCGGTCGCCCGACGACGGGACGGATCGGCGTGATGCCGTGCCGGTCGAGGACTGCATATGCGAGCCCGGGAACGGCGCGCACGGCGTCGAATTCCGGGCGCGCAAGCTGCGAGGACAGGATGGCAGGCAGTTTGCCCGTAAGCTGCCCGGCATGAAAAGGCGAGCCGTCGATGATCCGAAACCGGTCGTATGAGCTGAATGCCGGAACATCGCCGCCACGATCGGCGGCGATCCAGGTCAGATAGCGGCGTACCGCCTGTTGCCGCCAGCCATGATCCTCATATGACACGAGGTCGATCTGCGTCGACGTGCCGGCCTCGATGGAGGCGACGCGCGGCACATAGACATAGACCACCTCGTCGAGCGCCGCCCTGTCCTCGGCCAACACCACATAGACCTCCGCAGAGGAGAGGTCGAAATAGGGCCCCGGGTCGCTCGCCGCCACCACCGCCTCTGCCACGGGCCGCTCCTGCGGCTCAGCAGCGGCGACATCGGGCGCCGGTTCCGCCTTGGCCTGCGCGACCGGTGCGGGGTCCGGCGGCGCAAGAACCTCCGGTGCCGCCTCCGGACGGGCCGGCAGAAGACCGAAATTGGTGACCACATAGAATCGCGCGCCGAGCGTCGGCTCGAACACTGGCGCCAATGTCGGGTGCCGCTGGTGCTGCGCCAGAAAGATCACCGCTTCCCCCGGCGCCGCGACCGCGGCCGCGAGCCCCTCTGCACCGATTTCCGACAGCTCCCCGAGTTTCATATCCGCACTCGCCAGCTTCTCGCCCAGCCAGTCGCGCGGGATCGTCATGCCGTAGCGGCGGATATCGAGCGGGCCTGGCACCAGCGGCACAGCGGTCGCCAGCAAGCTCGTCGCACCATCCTCGCCCCCTACGGGCGCCGGCGCGATCTCGGCGAGCGGACCGAGATCCTGAGCCGCCAGAACCTTCCCGTCCGGGCGCGTCACGCTGACCGGCTCCAGCCCGGACGGCGTGGCGACGAAGGCGAAATAGGGATTTTCAAAGAAATGCACCGCGAAGGGTTCGGCGAGCAGCCGCAGCGGCAGCGCCGTCACCATATCCGCATCCAGCAGCATGTCTCGTGCGTTCGCGTTGGAAAGCGTCACATAGCGCTCATAGCCAATGCCGGCATAGCCGAGCTCGGTTTCGAGCCGTGCCCGGTCGCGCCCGCCATCCGACATATAGACCGTGCCGAAAGAGGCGCGCGCCGTACCCGACGCGATGAAGACGGTGGCTTGATCGGAGGTCGTCAATGCGCGTTCCGCCTGCGCAGGCAAACCGCTCAGCGCCAGCGATACGATCAGGGCAATCACACAGCAAATCCAACGCATACCACCCCCATCAGATGAAAAGATCAAAAGAAATTCCCGGCACCCGCCGGAGGAAAGGCTAGCCGACCGCAAATGATGCCGCAACGCGGGCGCGCCGAAAACGCCCAGCCCGGCCCCCGCGCCATCGCTGTTGCCGCACCGTGCCGCTATTTTACAGGCGTCCGCCCTCCCCCGCATCCCCCAGGGGCATTGTGGACGCGATGAGCAGTCAGGAGAGCAGGACGACTTCCGCGCCCGCCCCGACCGTCCGTTCGATGGCTTTCATCACCCTTCGATTGGCTCATGCAGGCCTGGAATCGCGCGACGCACGGCAGGTCCGTCAAATTGGTGCGGGCGGCGGGAGTCGAACCCGCACGGGCCAGGCCCTAGCGATTTTAAGTCGCTTGTGTCTACCATTCCACCACGCCCGCACGACGCGACCGGGGCCGGCTGGCGCCCGGAATTCCCTGTCTCGCCGCAGCACCTGCCCGACGCGGAAACCGGCTCCGCGCCCGACACGCCGTCACGCGGGACTCGGCCCCTCTTGCCGGAAATTCACGCGCTTGACCAGAGCGCTGCTCAGCCCTCGCCGCCGCCCGGCGGCTGCGCCAGCCCGTCTTCCTTGACCGCCTGCATCGCCACATAGGTCGAGGTGGTCGAGACATGCGGCAGGGTGGAGATCTTTTCCGCCAGCACCCGGCGATAGCTGCGCATGTCGGCGGTGCGGACCTTGAGCAGGTAGTCGAAATTGCCCGCGATCAGATGCACCTGCTCGATCTCGGGGATCGCTGCCACCGCCGCGTTGAACTCTCCCAGCGAGGTCTCGCGCGTATCCAGCATGCGCACCTCGACAAAGGCCACATGATCAAGCCCCAGCCGGATCGGGTCGAGAATGGCGCGATAGCCGCGGATCACCACCAGCTCCTCCAGCCGCCGCAGCCGCGCCTGGGTGGGGCTTTTGGACAGACCGATGCGCCGGGCGAGCTCGGTGATGGAGATCCGCCCGTCCCCGGCGAGCGTGGTCAGAATCGCGCGGTCGAACCGGTCGAATTCATCGAAGTCATCTTGCATGGTGTTTCCCGCGTTTTTCAGTCGGTTCGGATCGCACTTTGCCAGCAATAAGGCAAATCGACTTCGGACACCACTGTACATTGGGGAAAATCACCGGAGATCGTCATGCCCAAGGATATCGACCCCGCCCTGCGCGAGCAGATCGACCTCAACACCTATGCCGACGAGGCCGCCACCGTTGCGCGGCTGCGCGAGCAGGCGGCCCTGTCGACCGGGGACCGCGCCGCCATCGGCAACCGCGCGGCCGGGCTCGTGCGCGATATCCGCGGCAGTTCCCGGCCCGGGCTGATGGAGGTCTTCCTCGCCGAATACGGGCTCTCGACCGATGAGGGCATCGCGCTCATGTGTCTGGCCGAGGCGCTGCTGCGCGTGCCCGATGCCGAGACCATCGACGCGCTGATCGAGGACAAGATCGCGCCCTCGGACTGGGGCCGTCACATGGGCCGCTCGACCTCGCCGCTGGTCAACGCCTCGACCTGGGCGCTGATGCTCACCGGCAAGGTGCTTGATCCGGCGCAGCGCCCGGGCCCCGCCGGTCATCTGCGCAACGCCATGAAACGGCTGGGCGAGCCGGTGATCCGCACCGCCGTGGGCCGCGCGATGAAGGAGATGGGCGCGCAGTTCGTGCTGGGCGAGACGATCCAGAAGGCGATGAAGCGCGGCAGCGCCATGGAGGAGAAGGGCTATACCTACAGCTACGACATGCTGGGCGAGGCCGCGCGCACCGAGGCCGATGCGCTGCGCTATCTCGACGCCTATTCCAGGGCCATCGACGCCATCGCGGGTGCCGCCAGGGCCAGCGATATCCGCGACAATCCCGGCATCTCGGTCAAGCTCTCGGCGCTTTTCGCCCGCTACGAGGAAGGCCAGCGCGACGAGGTCATGGCGGTGCTGGTGCCGCGTCTCAGGCAGCTTTGCGAACAGGCAAAGGCCGCCAATATCGGCCTCAATATCGACGCCGAGGAGGCCGACCGCCTGTCGCTGTCACTGGATGTGATCGGCGCCGCCTTCGCCGCCCCCTCGCTGGCGGGCTGGGACGGGTTCGGCGTGGTGGTGCAGGCTTTCGGCCTGCGCGCCGCCGAGACGCTCGACTGGCTCTATGCGCTGGCCGAGGCGCATGACCGACGTATCATGGTGCGGCTGGTCAAGGGCGCCTATTGGGACACCGAGATCAAGCGCGCGCAGGTGATGGGGCTCGAAGGCTTCCCGGTCTTCACCTCCAAGGCGCATAGCGACATCTCCTATATCGCCAATGCCCGCAAGCTGCTGGGCATGACCGACCGTATCTATCCGCAATTCGCCACGCATAACGCCCATACGGTGGCGGCGGTGCTGCATATGGCCGGTGACAAGAGCGCGTTCGAATTCCAGCGCCTGCACGGCATGGGCGAAGTGCTGCACGAGCTGGTGCACAAGGCCGAGGGCACGCGCTGCCGGATCTACGCGCCGGTGGGGGCGCATCGCGATCTGCTGGCCTATCTGGTGCGGCGGCTGCTGGAGAACGGCGCCAACTCCTCCTTCGTCAACCAGATCGTCGACGAGGAGGTGCCGCCGGAGGTGGTCGCCGCCGATCCCTTCGAGACGACCGACACCCGCCCCCTCGCCCGTGGTCCGGAGCTCTTCGCGCCCGAGCGGGTGAATTCCAAGGGGTTCGATCTGACGCACCGCCCGACGCTGGAGGCCATCGACGCGGCGCGCGCGCCGTTCCGCGATCATGTCTGGCGGATCGCGCCGATCACCGCCGAGGAGGCGCCGCACGGGGCCGAGGAGGCGCTGGAGAACCCCGCCGATCCCGCCGACAGCCCGGGCAGCGTGACATGGGCCACGCCCGCAACCGTCGCCATCGCCGCCGCCGCCGCCCGCCCCTGGGAGGCGCCTGCCGCCGAGCGCGCCGCCGCCCTCAACGCCGCCGCCGATCTCTACGAGGCGCATTTCGGCGAGATCTTCGCCATGCTGCACCGCGAGGCCGGCAAGACCCAGCTCGACGCCGTGGCCGAGCTGCGCGAGGCGGTGGATTTCCTGCGCTACTACGCCGCCCGCGCACTCGACAACGACGCGCCGCCGCAGGGTGTCTTTGCCTGCATCTCGCCATGGAACTTCCCGCTGGCGATCTTCACCGGCCAGATCGCCGCGGCGCTCGCCACCGGCAACGCGGTGCTGGCGAAACCCGCCGAGCAGACGCCGCTGATCGCCTGGCGCGCGGTGCAGCTGCTGCACGAGGCCCGTGTGCCGGCCTCCGCGTTGCAACTCCTGCCCGGCGCCGGCGAGGTGGGCGCGGCCCTGACCTCCGAGCCACATGTCACCGGCGTCGCCTTCACCGGCTCCACCGAGACCGCGCAGATCATCCACCGCTCCATCGCCGAACATCTCGCCCCCGGCACGCCGTTTATCGCCGAGACCGGCGGGCTCAACGCGATGATCGTCGACAGCACCGCGCTGCCGGAACAGGCGGTCCGCGCCATCGTCGAATCCGCCTTCCAGTCGGCGGGCCAGCGCTGCTCGGCGCTGCGCTGCCTCTATGTGCAGGAAGATATCGCGCCGCCTTTAATCGAGATGCTGACCGGCGCCATGGAGGCGCTGCGCCCCGGCCGGCCCTGGGATCTCTCCACCGATCTCGGCCCGGTGATCGACGCCGAGGCGCATGCGGGCATCGCCGCCTATGTGCAGGCCGCCCGCGCCGACGGGCGCCTGCTGAAACAGACCGAGGTGCCGGCAGATGGTCATTTCATCGCCCCTGCCCTCGTCAGGGTGAACGGCATCGCCGATCTGGAACGCGAGATCTTCGGCCCGGTGCTGCATATCGCCACCTTCAAATCCGAACAGCTCGACGCCGTGATCGACGCCATCAACGCCACCAGCTACGGGCTGACCTTCGGGCTGCAAACCCGCATCGACGACCGGGTGCAGCATGTGACCGAGCGCGTCGAGGCCGGCAATCTCTACGTCAACCGCAACCAGATCGGCGCCATCGTCGGCAGCCAGCCCTTCGGCGGCGAGGGGCTCTCGGGCACCGGGCCAAAGGCCGGCGGGCCGCTCTATTGCGACCGTTTCCGCAGCCATGCCCATGCCGGGCCGGTGGGCTCCTGGTCGACCCACGACCTGCCCGACCGGCTGAGCGCAGCCCTTGCGGCGGCGGGCCATGCGCCCGGCCCGGTGACGACCGAGCTGCCCGGCCCCACCGGCGAGGCCAACCAATACACCACGCTGGCCCGCCCGCCGGTGCTCTGCCTCGGTCCCGGCTCGGACTGCGCCGCCGCCCAGGCGGAGGCGATCCGCAAGCTCGGCGGCGTCGCCGTGGTCTCGCACGGCAAGGTGGCGCCCGAAGCGCTGGCGACCCTCACCGATATCTCTGCGGCGATCTGGTGGGGCGACGCGGACAGCGCCCGTGCCTATCGCCGCGCGCTCGCCGAGCGCAAGGGGCCGATCCTGACGCTGATCACCGGCACCCCCGACCGCGGCCATGCCCGCGCCGAGCGCCATGTCTGCATCGACACCACCGCCTCGGGCGGCAATGCGGCGCTGCTCGGCGGCAATATGTAAGCGCCCGGGCGCGGCCCCGCGCCGCGCCCGCATCGCCGGCCCTTGACGCCGGACGAAACCGCGCCAAGCTACAGGCGATGTTTCCGATCCGCGATCACAACCCCTCGGGCCGCACGCCCTATGTCACCTACGGGCTGATCGTGGCGAATATTCTCATATTCCTCAGCTACTGGTCGCTGTTCCAGCAACCGCGCGCGCTCAACGCCTTCTTCTACGACTGGGCGCTGATCCCCGCACTGGTGAGCGAGGGCGGCGGGCTGACCGGCATGCTCACCTCGATGTTCCTGCATGGCGGGGTGGCGCATCTGGCGGGCAATATGCTGTTCCTGTTCATCTTCGGCGACAATATCGAGGACGAGATGGGGCATCTGCGTTTCCTCGGCTTCTACCTCGCCTGCGGCCTTTTGGCGGCGCTCACCCACTACCTCGCCGCGCCCTTCTCGCCGGTGCCGACGGTCGGGGCCTCCGGCGCTATCGCCGGCGTGATGGGCGGCTATCTGCTGCTCTTCCCGCGCGCCCGGGTCGATATCCTGGTGATCCTGATCGTCTTCTTCAAGATCCTGCCCATCCCCGCCTGGATCGTGCTAGCGGTGTGGTTCGCGCTTCAGGTCTTCGGCGGGGTCGGCAGCGCCGCCGAGGGCAGCGGCGTCGCCTATTGGGCGCATCTGGGCGGCTTTGTCGCGGGGCTGCTGCTGACCGTGCCGGTCTGGCTGCGGCGCGGCGGCCCGCGCTACTGGAACCGCACGCAAGGCCACCCGCCCCACCCGGCGGCGCGCTATACCGACACCACAACCATCCCCAAGATCGGACGCAGACGATGACCGAGCCTCTGAAAGCCACCTGCCATTGCGGCGCCGTCGAGCTGCGCGTGACGCTCTCGGACGGGCTCAACACCGCCCGGCGCTGCGACTGCTCCTATTGCCGCCGCCGCGGCGCCGCCGTGGTCTCGGCCCCGCTGGACGGGCTGGAGGTGGTGAAGGGCGCCGAAACGTTGACGCTCTACCAGTTCGGCACAATGACCGCGAAGCACTATTTCTGCTCGGTCTGCGGCAATTACATGTATCACCGGCGCCGCTCGAACCCGAACGAATACGGGGTCAATATGGGCGCCATCGAAGGCGTGAACCCGGCGGAGTACGAACCGATCCGCTGGGAAGACGGCGTCAACCACCCCTCCGACCGCTGAGCGCGCGGCACGCGCCGGACGCCTCCGGCGGGCGTATTTGTCAAAGAGAAGAAGCCCGGGGACCGCGCGGATCCCTGGGCTTCTTCTCTTTTGAAATACGCAAAGAAATCCCGCCGGGCACGACGCGGGGCGGTCAGCTCTCGCGGATCACCTTGGCAAAGCTGTCGAAGATCGCATTGTTGGCGCAGAGGATCGTGCCCGCCTCAAGCGGCGCCTGCCCCTCGCGGACCGCGTCGACCAGCGCGCCGGCCTCCTGCGCGATGAGATAGCCCGCGGCGATGTCCCAGAGGTTCAGCTCGCGCTCCCAGTAGCCATCGTAGCGGCCCGCCGCCACATAGGCGAGATCCAGCGCCGCCGCCCCCCAGCGCCGCACACCGGCGCATTCCGGCATCAGCCGGGCGAGATCCTTCAGCGTCGCCGGCAGGGTCTTTTTCGCGGCAAAGGGCACGCCGGTGGCAAAGATCGCCTCGATCATCCGCGAGCGCCCCGAGACGCGCAGCCGGCGGGAATCGTTGAGCCAGGCGCCATTGCCCTTCTCGGCATAGAACATCTCGTCCTTGGCCGGGTCGAAGACCACACCGGCGACGATCTGGCCCTTGTGCTCCAGCGCGATGGAGATCGCCCAGTGCGGCAGCCCGTGCAGAAAATTGGTGGTGCCGTCGAGCGGATCGACGATCCAGCGGCGCGTCGGATCGGCGCCGTCCTGGCCGCCGCCCTCCTCGCCGAGCCAGCCATAGGTCGGCCGCGCGCCCAGCAGCTCTTCCTTGAGGATCGCCTCGGCGGCGATATCGGCCTTGCTGACGAAATCGCCCGCGCCCTTCATCGAGACCTGAAGGTTCTCGACCTCGCGGAAATCCTTCACCAGCGAGCGGCCCGCCTTGCGCGCCGCCTTGATCATGATGTTGAGATTGGCACTGCCCTGCATGGTCGGATCCCCGGAAATGGTTCAGGCCGCGCGTATACGCGGCCTCTCCGGGTTTGCCAAGGGCCCGAAGGCGCCGGAATTACTTGTAGACGACGCCCTTTTCGCCCTCGGGCGCATAGGCGCGGGGCATGTAGGATTTCGCCGGCGCGCTTTTCTTGATCGTCTTGCGGGCATAGGAGGCCGGGTTGTAATAGGTGCCCGCCGTCGGCACGCCGCAGCAAATCACGCCGCCGATGATCACCGGCTGTTTGCCGGCGGGGCAGTAATTGGCCGACGGATAGGCCTGCACCAGCGGCTGGCGGCTGGGATCGGCGGTGGCATCGCCCATATACATGTCGCCCCAGGCCAGAGCCTGCGAGGCGGAAATCGACAGAGCCGCGGCGGCGGCGAGAAAAACGGATGCGCGCATGGTGTCCCCCGAGAAACCGAAGTGATCGGAAATTATTCTTCGCCGCAGCGTAGCAGTCCCGCCTTTTAAGTCAATGAATTGTCCGGATTCCCGCGTATCGTTTCCATTTCGCGCACAGCGCCCCGGAAATGCCTCTATTGACATGGGAATCCGGTGTCGGCGCTCAGTCTTTCGTCAGCCGATCGGCCTTTTTACGCACCAGCACCGAGCGCAGATCGTGCATTGCCAGCAAAAGCGCATCGGTCACCGCGTCGAGCTGATCGTCGCTGGCGCGCGACTGCGCCCATTGCGCGGTCATGTTGAGATGGTCGATGGCGCGGTGGATATCGTCGATATCGCGCATCGCCAGCAGGGCCTTGCGCTCGCCCATCCAGGATCGGATCGCCGCGAGATCGGCCTCACTCAGCACCCGGTCGCCATGCGGCTTGATCTCGTCGCGGTTGAGGTTAACGACCGCGATCTGGTCCATCTCGATCCGTCGCTGGCGGTTCTCCAGATCAACACGGAACACCAGCGCCCCGTTGTCGCGCACCCGAAAGTAGTAGTCCGGCAATTCGCTCGCCATGCTCGCTCCTGTCGCTTGCGCAACCGCCCCTCAAACCAGCCCTTCGCAGAAGGCCGCGATGCGATTGCAGGCCTCTTCCAGCGCCGCGTCGGAGGTCGCATAGGAGATGCGGAAATTGGGCGAGAGGCCAAAGGCCGCGCCGAACACCACCGCGACACCCGCTTCTTCGAGCAGCGCCTTGGCAAAGGCCT
This sequence comes from Salipiger abyssi, assembly GCF_017311415.1. Lineage (GTDB taxonomy): Bacteria > Pseudomonadota > Alphaproteobacteria > Rhodobacterales > Rhodobacteraceae > Salipiger > Salipiger abyssi_A. The sequence goes on from NZ_JAEKIS010000006.1 coordinate 186,812, forward strand.
CGTCGTTCTCGATCAGCGTGCCGGCGGCGGAGGTCTTACCCAGCATGCCCTTGATCGACGGATAAACATAAAACGCGCCTTCGGGCGTCGGACAGGTGATGCCGTCAATGGCGCTCAGCTTGCCGACCACCAGATTGCGCCGGCGCTTGAACACCTCAACCCACTCTCCAAGAAACTCCTGCGGCCCGGTCAGCGCCTCGACCGCCGCCCATTGGCTGATTGAACAGGGGTTGGTGGTCGATTGCGACTGGATCTTGCGCATCGCCGCGATGAGCTCTTTCGGCCCGCCTGCGTAACCGATGCGCCAGCCGGTCATGGCATAGGCCTTGGAGACGCCGTTGCAGGTCAGCGTGCGGTCGTAGAGCGCCGGCTCCACCTGCGCGGGGGTGCAGAATTCGAACCCGTCATAGGCCAGGTGTTCGTACATGTCGTCGGTCATCACCCAGACATGCGGGTGACGCATCAGCACATCGGTCAGCGCTTTCAGCTCGGCGCGGGAATAGCCGGCACCGGTGGGGTTCGACGGCGAGTTGAACAGGAACCACTTGGTTTTCGGCGTGATCGCCGCCTCGAGCATCTCCGGCGTGATCTTGTAGCCGAGTTCCGGCTTGCCTTCGACGATCACCGGCTCGCCCTGCCCGAGCTTGACCATGTCGGGATAGCTCACCCAGTAGGGCGCCGGGATGATCACCTCGTCGCCGGGGTTCAGCGTCGCCATGAAGGCATTATAGAGCACCTGCTTGCCGCCGGTCGAGACACTGATCTGCGCGGGCTCGTAGTCGAGCCCGTTCTCGCGCTTGAACTTGGCGCAGATCGCCTGTTTCAGCTCGATGATCCCGTCCGGCGCGGTGTATTTCGTTTTTCCCGCATGGATGGCCGCAATCGCCGCCTCCTTGATATTGTCGGGCGTGTCAAAATCGGGCTCGCCGGCACCGAGTCCGATGACATCCTTGCCCTGCGCCTTCAGCTCGTTGGCAAGCTGGGTGACGGCCACCGTGGGCGAGGGTTTCACACGGGCGAGGGTATCGGAGAGAAAAGCCATGGGGGCACCGTTTGAATTGGGGTCCCGACTGTCATAGGGTGCGCCCAGCACCCGTTCAAGCGGCTTCCACCGCGAGGGAAACGGCCCGGGAGGCCGGAGGAGAGCGAGATGAACGACACAACAGACTGGTACGGCCCCGACGCCGCCACCTTCGGCGACCGCATCGCGGCCTCGCGCGAGGCCGCCGGCATGGGCCAGGAGAAACTGGCGCGGCGGATGGGCATCAAGCTCAAGACGCTTCAGGGCTGGGAAAACGACCTGTCCGAGCCGCGCGCCAACAAGTTGCAGATGCTGGCCGGGCTGCTCAACGTGTCGATGGGCTGGCTGCTCACCGGCGAGGGCGAGGGGCTCGCGGCGCCCGAGGGCGATGGCGGCACCCTGCCTGCGGATATCAACGAGGCGCTGCTGGAGATCCGCGCGCTCAAGACCCAGATCCAGACCGCCGGCGACCGGCTGGGGCGGCTGGAAAAGACCCTGCGCCAGCTGCTGAAGGAAGAGGCATGAGCGAAACTCCGGAACATCGCCTGAAACGGCTGTCGATGCGCTCCATGCGGCGCGGCATCAAGGAGATGGACATCATCCTGATGCGCTACTCCGAAGCGAGGCTGGCGCAGATGGATGCGGCGCAGCTCGACGCCTATGAGGCGCTGCTGGAGGAGAACGACCAGGATCTCTATCAGTGGGTCTCGGGCCAGCGCCCGGCGCCCGACGCGCTGCGTGGGCTGATCGACGATATTGCTGCCACCGCCTGCAACCGCTGACGCGCGGAAATCTGCGGTTTTCCAAGTATCTTAGGCGATTTAACCGATTGTTCGTCTTTTTGCCGCAAACCTGCCTGTCAACGAATACAGGCGGAGACGGTTATGAGCATTCATGCCTCCATGGGAAACAGGCCGCTCAGCGGCTACATGGCCGGGTACCTTGAAACGCTGTCCCTGGTCGAGCGGCTGCACCGGCTGCTGCTCGACGTGATCAAGGACGAGTTCGAGCGCACCGGGGTTATCGAGATCAACGCGGTGCAGGCGCTGCTCCTCTACAATATCGGCGACAACGAGGTGACCGCGGGCGAGCTGAAATCGCGCGGCTACTATCAGGGCAGCAATGTCAGCTACAATCTCAAGAAGCTGGTCGAGATGGGCTATATGCACCACCAGCGCTGCGAGATCGACCGACGCTCGGTACGGGTGCGGCTGACCGCGCAGGGGCGCGAGGTGCGCGATATGGTGCAATCGCTGTTCGAACGCCACTCCGAGGGCCTGGAAGGGCGCAACATGATCGACCTCGATGGGCTCGACGTCATCAACACCTCGCTGCGCCGGCTCGAACGGTTCTGGACCGACCAGATCAGGTATATCTATTGACCGCCGTCGGCGCGCCCCTCCCCCGGGTCGCGCCAGACCAACCGGTCCGCGCAGGCCTATCGCCCCGGCAAATCCACCGTCTTCAGCCGCCAGCGCGGCGCGCTCGGCGCCTGCGTCTCGGCTCTGTGCGTCAGCCGCGCCGCGCACAGCACGATGGCCACCGCCGGCACCATGATCAACAGCCCCAGAAACAGGCCAATGGCAAATTGCAGCATGAAACGTCCTCCCTGAGAGGAGCGTATCACGGAATCGCGGCGACACAATGCCGCAGCTTGCCTGTACGAAAAATCGTCTCCGCAGCGCAGACCACGCCCGCCGGCCAAGCGCGGCGCGGCGCGAAACGGATCAGGGTCGCAGCGCCCCCACAATCATATCGTTGAGCTCGCGAAACAGCTTCAGCGTCATCGCGCGGCGGAAATCCTCATAGCCCTCTGCCACCTCGACAAAGGCACCAGGGCCATGCGCCACCTCACCGCGAAAATAATCCACCACACGCGGGTCAGAGCCCAGCACCGCCAGCCCGTTCACCACCACGCCGTGAAAGGGGAAATGCGCATAGGCCTGCTGCGGACGGAACCCGTCATTGGTGATGCCGTCGCCGGAGACGTCGATCACCTTGCGCGCGCAGGCCGGCGCCTGCTCCAGCAGGCCCGCCCCGTAACCCAGCGCATAGCCCATGGCGGTGGGAAAGCGGTTGTAGCTGCGGGGCGCGGCGAGGATCGTGCCCACCGCCTGGTTCAGCGCATCCTCATCTGAGAGCAGGATCCAGTCGAGCAGCAGGGTCGACTGCCGCCGCCCGCTCCATTCATAGACCGACAACGCCACATCTCCCTCGCCTTCGAGGATCGAGCGCTTGACGTCCGGGTCCGACAGCGCCGCAGCCAGGCCCTGTTTTTGCAGCTGATATTCGCTGTCATCCACCGAGGACGACACATCCAGCGCCAGCAGCAGCGCCAGCCGGCAGCCCTCGGCCCGCGCCGCGCCCGGAAGGAGCATCAGCGCCACAACGGCCAGCGCCGCGAGCCGGAGGGCGGCGGCCCTTACCAATGACCTGTATTTTCCATGCTCGCCCAGGGCTCCTGCGGCGGCAGCGCGTCGCCCTGCTGCAAAAGCTCGATCGACACATTGTCGGGCGAGCGCACAAAGGCCATATGCCCGTCGCGCGGCGGCCGGTTGATGGTGACGCCATTGTCCATAAGCGTCTGACACATCTCGTAGATATCCGGCACGGTATAGGCGAGATGCCCGAAATGACGCGAATCCGAGGGCAGCCCCTCGTCGCCGTCCCAGTTATAGGTCAGCTCCACATCCGCGGTGCCGTCATCCTGTTCCGGCGGGCAGAGGAAAACCAGGGTGAAGCGGCCTTTTTCGCTTTCGCTGCGGCGGCGCTCCTTCAGCCCGAGAAGCTTGTAGAATGCGAGGGATTTTTCCAGGTCCTTCACGCGGACCATGGTGTGCAGATACCGGATGCCCATGTGACACCTCCTTCTTTGCGGTCTTTCCTAGAAACCTAGACAGCCCGGCGCAGATGTCGAGAGCGCCGCGCCGTCAGATCGTCTCGGGATCGCGGAAGGAGGGATGCGGCGCCTCTTCAGGCCTCGCCGTCGAGCACCGCCTTGAACTCGCGCCACTCGCCCTTGGACATGCCGGAGCTTTCCTGCGTGACCTCCTCGCCCTTGAGCATCCGGCGCACACAGTCGAGCGCGCTGCGCGAGAGCTGCGCGCCGCCCATGCGGTAATCCTCGAAGGCGCGATAGGCGAAGGGCACCCAGTCCTTGACCATCTCGCAGATCGCATCCGCATAGACGCGGATCTCGTATTGCGCATGGGCATCGGCGCGCAGGCGCAGGAAATGCAGCAGGTTGTGCAGATCCACCTTCCAGTACCACTGGGTGTAGATATTCGCCGGCAGGTTCATCCGCGCCAACTCGCGCGCCAGCCCCTGCTGCCCTTCGGTCGAGATCATCTCTTCGTAGTGGTCGTAGCTGCGCATCGCGTCGTCGCGCAGATAGCGCAGCACGCGCTCGGCCTCTTCGCCCGAGAGCGCGGCGCCCCGGCCCTGGTTGTTGACCTCGGACTGCGCCGCCAGATGCTCGGGCGCGGGGACATAGAATTCCCGGTCGAGGATCGAATAGCGGGCGGAATATTCGTTCACATTGGCGGTGCGGTGACGGATCCACTGCCGCGCCACAAAGATCGGCAGCTTCACATGCAGCTTGACCTCGCACATCTCGAACGGGGTCGAGTGCCAGTGCCGCATCAGGTAGCGGATCAGCCCCTCGTCGTTGCTGACCGATTTGGTGCCCTTGCCATAGGAAACCCGCGCCGCCTGACAGATCGCCGCATCGTCGCCCATGTAATCGACCACCCGCACGAAACCGTGGTCGAGTACCGGCTGAGCGGTATAGAGATGCGCCTCCATGCCCTCGGACACGGCGCGCAGGGTCGGCTGCGGAGCGGCGCGCTGCGCGTCGATTTCGGCCTGCTGTTCGGGGCTGAGCGGCATGAACGAATCCCTTTCCGGTAACTGAGTCGGCGCGACTATATCTTGTCGCGCCACCGGCAGGAACGCCAAGATGAGGTGGCGCCATATGGCATCACCCGCACCGATAGGCTTGTCGCGCTACTCGGCGGCTTCGACCAGGGGCAGCCCGCCGATCTGCGCCAGCAGCGTGACGATCTCGTCCACCCCCTGCCCCTGCCGCAGCGAGGCAAAGACAAAGGGCCGCCCGGCGCGCATCTTTGTCGCGTCGCGCTCCATCACGTCGAGCGAGGCGCCCACATAAGGCGCGAGATCGGTCTTGTTGATCACCAGGATGTCGGATTTGGTGATCGCCGGCCCGCCCTTGCGCGGGATCTCCTCGCCGGCGGCGGTGTCGATCACATAGATCGTCACGTCGGCCAGTTCCGGCGAGAAGGTCGCCGAGAGATTGTCGCCCCCGGATTCAATCAGGATCAGGTCGAGATCGGGGAAAGCCGCGTTCAGCTCGGCAATGGCGGCGAGGTTGATCGAGGCATCCTCGCGGATCGCGGTATGCGGGCAGCCGCCGGTCTCCACCCCCTTGATGCGATCGAGCGGCAGCACCTGCTGGCGCATCAGTTCCTCGGCATCCTCGCGGGTGTAGATGTCGTTGGTGACCACCGCCATGGACAGCCGGTCGCGCAGCGCCCGGGCGAGCGCCGCGGTCAGCGTGGTCTTGCCGGCGCCCACCGGGCCGCCGAGGCCCACGCGCAAAGGTCCGTTCGGGGATGCCATCTTTACCTCCGTTACGATGTTACGATCTGAAGAGCCGCGAATAGAGCATGTCGTGGCGCTGGCTGGCAATGTCGATCAGCGGCGCGAAGCCGCCGATCTCATCGAGATCCGCCGCTTCCGCCTGTTTTGCCAGCGCCGCGCAGAGCGGCGCCAGCGCCGCCACCACGCGCTGGCCTTCGGTCTGGCCGAGCGGCACCAGACGCACGCCGGCGCCCGCGAGGTTGGATGCAAAGGCCAGAAGGTAAAGCCGCAGCGCCTCCGCCAGCGGCAGCTCCAGCGCCCGCACCGCGAGCCCGACCGCCACCGGGTAGGGGGATGGCGGGATCTCCAGCCCCCAGACCTCCGAAACGGTCGCGGCAAAGGCATTTCCCTGCTGCTCGGTCTCCAGCCGCCGCTCGGCGGAGGGCGAAAGCGCACGGCCCAGCTCGGAGAGCGTTTCCGGATCCGCGCCGCGCGCCGCCTGCGCCATCAGCACCGCGTCCGACCAGCCGGCACCGTGGCGCAGCACCGCCTCCAGCCAGGCCAGCAGGCTGCCGGCATCGCCCACCTGCCCCGCCTGCACCACGGTTTCGAGCCCGTGCGAATAGGCGAAGGCCCCCACCGGGAAGGCCGGGGAGAAAAGCTGGTGCAGGGTCAGCGCCGGGTCAGTGCTCATGCGTATGCGGGTGCGATCCGTGGCTGTGGGAATGGCTGTGACTGTGCCCGTGGCCGTCGTCATGGCTATGTGCCTCGGGTCCGTGGCTGTGCGAATGGTCGTGCCCGTGGGTGCGACCATGGCCATAGGCGCCGCCCTCGGGGGTAAAGGGCTCGTCGACCTCCGCCACCGTGGCGCCGATCTTTTCCAGCATGTCGCGGATCACATGGTCGCGCTGGATGAGCAGCCGGCCCTGTTCGATCTGACAGGGGGTGTGACGGTTGCCGATATGCCAGGCGATGCGCGGCAGATCGGCGCCGGTCACCGCCAGCAGCGGCTCCTCCGCCGCCTCAACCGCCACGGCGCGCCCGTCGGTGAGCCGGAAGGCATCGCCATGATCGAGGCTTTCGGTATGGGCGAGATCGACCAGAAAACCCTGCCCCGACGCCGCCTTCAGCACCTTGCGGCGCAGGAACCGGTCCTCATAGCTCAGCCGGACGGTGTCGGCGGCATCGTCCCAGAGGCCCTTGCGGAGAATCTCGTGGCTGGTGGGCAGCGTGGTCATGTCTCGGCTCCTTTCGCGCGGCGCGGGGGCCGCAAAACAGAGAAGGCCACGCCCCGGATCTCACCGGGTGCGTGGCCTTGGCAGGTTGGAACGGCGCCCGCGTCAGCGCGCGCGGCGATCCGGAAACTCGGACGCAGGATCAGACGTAGAACAGATCCTGGAAAACGTGGCGCACGATGTCTTCGCGGCGCAGGCCTTTTTCGGCCAGCTCGGCGTCGGACAGGCGCTGAAGCGCCTCGACGCGTTTCAGACGCGGATTCGCTTCGCCGATCGAAACGAACATGTGGCCGATTGCGCTCAGAAAGCGCGAGAAGAGCGGTGCTTCGTGATGATGAACGGCGCTTTGAAATGCCATGGGAAACCTTCCTTTCGATGTTTAGGTCCCCTCCCACGAACGATAGGTAAGCGATCCTGCCCGACTCCACAAATGCTGCATCTGCAAAGTCGCGTTTCGCTGAGCGCATAGGTAAATGGTTTACCTTTGAACTACCTTTGACCGCCATCAGTGCACGGCCTCGATGCCGGTGTAGTCGTAGCGGTCCTCGCCCTCCCGGTCGGCGATACGCGACAGATAGGAAATGCCGAGCTCCGGCAGCCAGTTCACGAATTCCACCGTACCAAGCGGATCGGGCCGGTAGGACTGGATGACCGGGATCATATCATAGCTGCAATCGCCGAAGCTGACCCGGCTCAGCGGTCCGAAACTGTAGATCTGCACCTCGTGCTCGCTGCCCCAGGTGGCGGTTACCTCGACATCCGCCGTCCAGCCGCTCTCAGGCTCGGGCAGCGGCATCTCTGCCGGGGTACGCCCGAAATCGTAGTGCATCAGCCCCTCGGGCACCGGCTGGCCGTCCTGCGTCTCGCCATAGGCCAGCACGTACATGCCGCGCCCCAGCAGCACATGGCTCTCGGCGTTCTCCTCCGCGTAATGATAGACCGAGCGCACCGTCTGCGCGTCCTCGCGCCGGAACAGCTCGGTATCGCCGCCCGCGAGATGAAACAGGATTCCCGTGTCGAGATCCGCCGCCGTCGGACAATCGGCCGGCGCCACCGAGGGCAGCGCCAGCAGGCAGAGGAACAGCCGTGTCATGCGAAGCGCGCCGGCCGGGTCAGAACAGGAAATAGCGCTGCGCCATCGGCAGCTCTGTCGCCGGCTCGCAGGTCAGCAGCTCGCCATTGGCGCGCACCTCGTAGGTCTCGGGGTGCACCTCAATCTCCGGCGTGGCATCGTTGAGGATCAGATCCTTCTTGCCGATGCCGCGGGTGTTGCGCACCGCAAGCGTCTGCTTGGCGATGCCCAGCGTCTTGCCGATCCCCTCGGCCTGCGCCGCCTCGGAGACGAAGATCACCGCAGAGTTTTCGACCGAACGGCCATAGGCGCCGAACATGGGGCGCGAATAGACCGGCTGCGGCGTCGGGATCGAAGCGTTGGGGTCGCCCATCTGCGCACAGACGATGGTGCCGCCCATCAGCACCATTTCCGGTTTCACCCCGAAAAACGCCGGGTTCCACAGCACGAGATCGGCGCGCTTGCCCTCTTCGACAGAGCCGATGTGCTGGCTGATGCCATGGGCGATGGCCGGGTTGATGGTGTATTTCGCCACATAGCGGCGAACGCGGAAATTGTCGTTGTCGCCGGTCTCTTCCGCCAGCTTGCCCCGCTGTTTCTTCATCTTGTCGGCGGTCTGCCAGGTGCGGATGATCACCTCGCCCACCCGGCCCATGGCCTGGCTGTCGGACGCGATGATCGAAAACGCGCCCATGTCGTGCAGGATATCCTCGGCGGCAATGGTCTCCTTGCGGATGCGGCTTTCGGCAAAGGCCACATCCTCGGGGATCGACTTGTCGAGATGGTGGCAGACCATGAGCATGTCGAGATGCTCTTCCAGCGTATTGCCGGTATAGGGCCGCGTCGGGTTGGTGGAGCTGGGCAGGACGAACTCCTCACCGCAGATCTTGATGATATCGGGCGCATGGCCGCCGCCGGCGCCTTCGGTGTGGAAGGCGTGGATGGTGCGGCCCTTCATGGCGGCGACGGTGTTCTCGACAAAGCCGCTCTCGTTGAGCGTGTCGGTGTGGATCATCACCTGAACGTCCATGTCGTCGGCGACGCTCAGGCAGGTGTCGATGGCGCCGGGGGTGGTGCCCCAGTCCTCGTGCAGCTTGAGACAGCAGGCGCCGGCCTTGATCTGCTCGGCCAGTGCCAGCGGCAGCGAGGCATTGCCCTTGCCGGCAAAGGCGAGGTTCATCGGGAAGGCATCGGCGGCCTGCATCATCCGCCCGATATGCCAGGCGCCCGGCGTACAGGTGGTGGCCAGCGTGCCATGGGCCGGGCCGGTGCCGCCGCCCAGCATGGTGGTGAGGCCGGAATGCAGCGCGTCCTCGATCTGCTGCGGGCAGATGAAGTGGATATGGCTGTCCATGCCGCCGGCCGTGAGGATTCGCCCCTCTCCGGCGATGGCCTCGGTGCCCGGGCCGACGACGATGTTCACCCCGGGCTGGGTATCGGGGTTGCCGGCCTTGCCGATCTTGTGGATGCGCCCGTCACGCAGGCCGACATCGGCCTTGTAGATGCCGCTATGGTCGACGATCAGCGCGTTGGTGATCACCGTATCGACGGCACCGTCGGCGCGGGTGGTCTGCGACTGGCCCATGCCGTCGCGGATCACCTTGCCGCCGCCGAACTTCACCTCTTCGCCATAGACCGGCCCGTTACCGCCACCGGCGGCGCCCACCAGCTCGGCGGTCAGGTCGCGTTCGACCTCGATGATCAGATCGGTATCGGCGAGCCGCAGCCTGTCCCCGGTGGTGGGACCGAACATGGCGGCATAATCGGCGCGAGAGATCGTGGCTGGCATATCGTCGTCTTTCCTCGGCTGTCAGCTCCAGCGCCCGCCGCTTGACCCTGCGTCAATTTTTGTCGCCAGACGGGACGGAGCTGATAAGGTGAGTTTCGCGTATCTGTTTTGTTTTACACTTTTAATTGCATCTCTCGGGGGAGACACATCATGAAGTTGAAGGCGTTCGCGACGTCGGTCGCCAGCCTCGGCAGCCTTGCCGTGGCAGCCACCGCAGAGCCGGATCTGGCGCGCGGCGAATATCTCGTTCGGGGGCCGGCGGGCTGCGGCAATTGCCACACGCCGCTGGGCCCGGACGGGCCGGTGCCGGGCATGGAGCTGGCCGGACGGCTGGTCGACAAGAACCCGGGCTTCACGGCCTATGCGCCCAATATCACCCCCGCGAGCCGCATCGCCGACTGGAGCGACGCCGAGCTGGCGCGCGCGATCCGTGAGGGGCTGCGGCCCGACGGCTCGCTCATCGGGCCGCCGATGCCCTTTGCCATGTATCGCGGGCTGGGCGACGACGATCTTGCCGCGATCGTAGCCTTCCTGCGTACGCTGACGCCAGTGGATAACGAGGTTCCGCCTTCCGAATACAACATCCCCCTGCCCCCGGCTTACGGCCCGCCGGTCTAGACCGTGACCACCCCGCCGCAGGGTGTCACCGTGGCATACGGCGCCTATCTCGCCGGGCCGGTCGCGCATTGCATGGAATGCCATTCGCCGATGGGCCCGCAAGGCCCGATGACCGACCCAGAGCATCTCGGACAGGGCGGATTCGAATTTCACGGCCCCTGGGGCACCTCCATCGCCGCCAACCTCACCAGCCACGAGGACGGTCTGGCGGGCTACAGCGACGCTGAGCTGAAAGCGATGATCGCGGAGGGCAAGCGGACCGACGGCAGCGAGATGCTGCCGCCCATGCCCTATGGCTATCTCGTCGGAATGACGCCCGAGGATCTCGACGCGGTCATCCTCTACCTGCGCAGCCTGCCGCCGCTGCCCGACGCCTGACATGTGCCCCGTCGCGCCCTTCGGGGCGCGGCGGGAACTCGGCGGCGTGGCAGGGTAAAGGCGCATCTAGGATCAGACCTCGAACATCTCGTCCACCGGCACCTGAAGCGCCGTGGCCATGGCGTTGGTCAAACTGGCCACGCCGATCACCGCCAGCAGCTCGTTGTGCATCGCGTCGGTCATGCCCTTGGCCTTCGCCGCCGCCGTGTGCGAGTGACAGCAATATTCGCAGGCATTGGCGGCGGAGACGGCGATATAGACCATCTCCTTGACCAGCGGATCCAGCGCGCCCGGCCCCATCAGCCCCTTGAGCCGCTCCCAGGTCGCCTTGAGCGTCTCGGGATCATGCGCCAGCGCGCGCCAGAAATTGTTGACGTAGTCGGTGCCGCGCGTGGCGCGGATGTCGTCGAAGACCGCGCGCGCGAGCGGCGAGAGCTGTTCGTCGGTCAGAAGCGGACGGCTGGCCATGACGTTGCCCCTAGATGTCTGCCGAGAGGTCGGCGTCGCCCGAGCGCGCCACCAGCACCGGCACCGGTGCCTTCGATGCTACGCGGCGGCGCGTCCGCGCCCCGGGCACGGCAGGCACGGCCCGAAGCCGGGGCACGGCGCGCGGGTGGACCGCCGCGCAGGCGCCGGTCATCCCGGTCGCGCGCTCCTTGGCGGGAAAGACCGGTCCCCGCAGCCCCCAGAGCCGCTGTTGCTGCTCCATGCCCGCCTCGCACATGACCTGGGCCAGACGGATCTGTGCCCCCATCACCTGCGAGCCGGCCCGCATCATCGCCAGGCTCCAATCCATCGGAGTCATCGGCATCATGTCGTCGTCCTCCTCCTCGTCAGTCCTCGGCCTCTAGACCGAGGGTCACTTTCGGCCCGCGCCGCGCCAGCCTCTGGCGGTTCTCGCGTGCCGCTTCCTCCAGCGGCTCGGCCCAGGCCGCGAGTACCGCCTCGGGCGAGGCGCCACTGCCCCAGGCCTGCGAGGCATCCCACCAACCGGTCAGAAAGGCCGGTGTCTTTTCCGCAACCATGCGGATCGACTCGGACGGCGGCACCGACCAGAGGCCGCTGAAGCCCAGCATCCGGTAAGCCACCACGCTCTGCGCTTCCGTGGCCAGCAGGCCAAGTTTCACCGCGCTTTCATGCCACGCATTGAGCTGACCGAACATCGCACCGTACTCCGTTATTATTATTTCGTTTTATCGGGTTCATCCCGGGCACGCTCAGAGCGCGCCCATGACCTTCTTGTTGAAGCCGTAGATGCGGCGTGCGCCCGAAAACGGGATCAGGTTCACCTCGCGGCGCTGCCCAGGCTCGAACCGCACGGCGGTGCCCGCCGCGATATCGAGCCGCAGCCCCATCGCCGCGTCGCGGTCGAATTCCAGCGCCGGGTTGGTCTCGGCGAAATGGTAGTGCGAGCCGACCTGGACGGGGCGGTCGCCGGTATTGGCGACCATCAGGGTGATCGCCTCCCGCCCCTCGTTCAGCACCAGCTCGCCGTCGGCGGGAAAGAGTTCTCCGGGGATCATCGCAGTTCCCCCTCAGCCCAGTGCCAGCGAGGCGCCGAGCACCGTCACCGCCGCGCCGAGCGCGCGGGTCAGCGCCGGGCTCAGCCAGCGTGTGAGGGCAAGGCCCAGCCCGAGCCCCGCCGCGTGCAGCAGCGCCGTGGCGATGGCGAACCCGCCGAGATAGCTCAGCGCCGTGGCGCCGCCGATCTCGGTGCCATGGGCAAAGCCGTGGAACAGCGCAAAGACCGCGACCACCGCCGCGCCCAGCCCGGCGGGCACCCGCGCCGCCAGCGCCACGGCGACGCCCAGCACCATGACCGAGGCGAGGATTGCGGGCTCGACAAAGGGCAGCGCCAGCCCGGCCAGCGCCATCACGAAGCCCGCGCACATGGCCGCGACGAAAGACGCGGGCAGCATCCAGATCGCCCGCCCCCCGAGCAGCGCCGCCCAGAGCCCGACGCTGACCATCGCCAGAACGTGGTCGGCGCCAAAGACCGGGTGGGTGAAGCCCGCCGCGAAAGAGCCGTGCTCGCCCGGGTTGAGATGCGCCAGCGCCGGGCTCGCGGTCAGGAGAGCGGGGGCGAGGATCAGGGAAAATCGTTTCATCTGGGGCCTTTCTGCGGGATCAGCGGATCGGGTTATGCACGGTGACAAGCTTTGTGCCGTCGGGAAAGGTCGCCTCGACCTGAACCTCGTGGATCATCTCGGGCACGCCCTCCATGCATTGCTCCACGCTGATGACCTTGGCACCCGCCTCCATCATCTCGGCCACAGAGCGGCCGTCGCGGGCGCCCTCGACCACCGCGTCGGTGATCAGCGCCACCGCCTCGGGGTAATTCAGCTTCACGCCGCGGCTCAGGCGTTTACGGGCCACTTCGGCGGCCATGGCGACAAGAAGCTTGTCCTTTTCGCGGGGGGTCAGTTGCATGGGTCAGATCATCCAGGGTCGTGGCAGTTCGCTACCGCTGAGGCGGCGCAGGACAGGAGCAAGGTGACCGCGCAGCGCAAAGCCGTCAACGGAAACCAGACGGATCAGCAGCAGATCCTCGGAGATCGCCGAGACCCCTGCGGTTTCGGGCAGCATCTCGCGCAGCGTGTCGCGGGCGTTGGCGGCACCCGGCGCCGCGTGGATCACCGTTGCCATCGCCCCCGCGCCGCCGGCAATGGCGGGATGGGCAAGCGTCGCGGCAGCATCGCCGCTCAGATGCAGCCGGTCGGCAAAGGCCAGCCTGCCGCCGATGCGCAGGTCGATGCGGTCGCGCAGGCGCAGGTCGTGCAGCACTTCGCCCATGGCGTGGCGGCCAAAGATCAGCGCCTCGCAGGCCAGCAGCCGCGCATCCGGCGCCATCTCGACGGACAGCCTGCGATCGAGCGCGCCGCCCTCGAACAGAATGGTTTCCTGCGGCAGCCAGTCGAGCCGCGCGCCTTCCTCCAGCTCCAGCCGGGTCTCTACCCGTCCGGTTTCCTTCGGCAGCGCACGATAGACGCGCTCGGCGGCCTGGGTGGTCATCGCCAGATGCGCGCCGGCCTCGGCCCGGGCCGCGACTTCGAAGGCGTCGCCGCCGGTGATGCCGCCGGAGCTGTTGAGGTAGACCGCCTGCAAGGCGCCCTGCGCGCGCGGGAACAGCAGCTTGGAGCTGCCCGACATATGCAGATCGGAGATCGCGCTACGCGCGCCGCGCAGCCTCGCGCCGAGGCGGGCGCGCCCACGGGCGCGCTGCGCGGCGGGGGCCGTCCGGGGCGTCATCGCTGTGTGATCGTAGGGAATGGCGCAAACCTCCTGAGCGCGCCACCCTTTCCGCAGCCCCTCGGAACGGCAAGGGCACCGCCTTTGCGCAACGCCTGACAGCCCGGCCCTGGAACGCCCCATGCCCGAACGATAAGCGGAATTTCGGAATTTGCCGAAATTTCAGTCACCCTCAGATCACCCCTGATGTGCTGCCCCCTCCCGCTGTCGCACGGCATGATCGCAGCGCGCCGGCTTGAGGTCGATGAGCGGCGTGCCGTCGAGACAATCGAGCCCGCGCACCACCAGAACCGGCCCCTCGCGGCGGAGCAACGTCACCACCGAGGTGCCGATCGGATTCGGACGGTTGGGCGAGCGCAGGCTGAACGTGCCGCGCAGCTCGCCGCTGCCGCGCGGGCTCTGGGTGAGCAGGTCACGGCGCGAGCGGTCGAGCCAGTAGAGCAGTTCGATCCGGTCGGTGCGTTCGATCCCGTCAAGCGCCGGCTCCAGCAGCGGGTCGATCTCGACACGGCATTCGGGGCCGTCGGCGCCGCCCTGCCGGGGGCACTCGGCGCGGGTCTTGAAGGGCGTACGGATACGACCGATGAAGCGCAGCTGCGCGTCGGCGGCGGGCGGCAGCTCGACGGTGGTTTCGCCGGGGCGCAGGGTGGCGCTGTCGGGCATGGCGGATCTCCTTTGCGGTTTTTGCGCAGAGGCTAGCGCAGCGCGCGGGCGGGTGCCATGACCTCGCGCAAGGCTCAGCCGCGCCAGGCCACCTTGAGCCCCTCCAGCGCCATACGCACGCCATCGGCCTGCACCACCGGCACATGCTGCGCCGCGAGCGCAGCGCGATAGGGCGCCACCAGCGCACCCTCGCCCACCAGCGCGACGCTCTGCCCCAGCCAATAGGGTTTCGCCGCCGCCAGCTCCAGGCCGATGAGCAGGCCCAGCGCCTGCGAAGAGGCGGCCTCCTCCGGCATCCCCTTGAGCCGCATCTCCGCCAGCACCGCCGCCAGATCGCCGGCGATCCCCGCGGGCCGGCCCATGGCCCGGTCCGCCGCCGCCACCAGCGCCGCCTCGTCCCAGCCCGCCTCCGGCGCCGCCAGCCCCGGCAGGCCGGCAAAGAGCGTGCCGGTCAGAAAGCTGCGGAAACTGACGATCTCGCCGGCGCTCACATGCACCCAGCGGTTCTGCGCCCCCGGCAGGCAGACCACCCCGTCGAAGCGCGGGTTCATCGCGAGAAAGCCCGCCACCCGCACCTCTTCGCCGCGTAGCAGGTCGGCGGGGGTCTCCTGCGCCACGCCGGGCAGCAGGCGCAGCCCATCCGCCTCGCGCGCCTGCGCCGCCACCGGCGGCGTGCAGGGCACGGCGGGGCTCGGCAGCAGGCCCGCACCGCTCATCAGCACCGGCACCGAGGCATCGAGATCCGGCAGCAGGCGCCGCAGAGCCGGTCCCGGTGCGTCGGTGTGTTCATAGCCCTCACCGCTCTCCGCCTTGGACAGCACGGTGCCATCGCTGGCCATCTGCCAGATCCGCAAAGCTGCGGCGCCCCATTCGGCGGCGATCCAGTCCGGTTGCGTCATGCCTGACCTCCTGTTCCGCGCGAGAGGTAGCGGCGCGTCAAGCGCCCTGCAACCCCGCAACCTCTTGGCGAACAGCCCCGCGCGTGTTCTAGTACCCGCCGGAGGAGGAGCGCGGCCGCATACCCGCTGGCCGCATTCCTTAACGTCACTGTCAGCGACAGGACCGCCGGAGCCAACCGGCGGCCAATCGCTGTCACGAAACTGTCGCGCTGATCGGGCATGTCGGGGCCATCCCCGCCACCCGTTGGCGGGATTTCCGTTTCGATAACAGGGGGTCCGGCCAAGAGGGCCCGACCCCGGACGACAAGGAGAAACACATGAAACTGCGCATTTCCGCCCTGGCCCTGACCGCCGCGCTTGCCGGCCAGTCCGCCGCGGCCCAGACTGAGATCGAGTTCTGGCATGCCTTCACCGGTCGCCTGGGCGAGCTGGTCGCCGAGCAGGTCGAGACCTTCAACGCCTCGCAAAGCGAGTACACCGTCACCGCCAGCCACAAGGGCAACTATTCCGAGACGCTGAATGCCGGCATCGCCGCCTTTCGCGCCGGCGAGCAGCCCGACATCCTCATGGTCTTCGAGGTCGGCACCGCCACGATGATGGCCGCCAAGGGCGCCGTGAAGCCGGTCTACGAAGTGATGGCCGACGCCGGTGCCGCGTTCGACCCCGACGCCTATATCGGCGCGGTCAAAGGCTATTACACCGACACCGAGGGCAATATGCTGTCGCTGCCCTTCAACTCCTCGACCCCCGTGCTCTGGGTCAACGAGGACGCGCTCGAAGCCGCCGGCATCGCCCGCGATGTCGATCTCTCGACCTGGGAGCAGGTGGGCGAGGTTCTGACCACGCTCAAGGACTCCGGCAATGACTGCCCGCTGACCACCGCCTGGCAGAGCTGGATCCATCTGGAAAACCTCTCCGCCTATCATGACGTGCCCTTCGCCACGCAGGAGAACGGCTTTGCCGGGCTCGACACCGAGCTGGCGCTGAACGGGCCGGTGCAGGTCAAGCATATCGAGACCATGGGCCAGTGGGCACAGGACGGAAAATTCATCTATGCCGGCCGCCGCAACGAGGGCGGGGCGAATTTCCGCGCTGGCGAATGCGCGCTCTTCACCGAAAGCTCGGCGGGCTATGCCGGCATCTCCTCCGAGGCGGAGTTCGATTTCGCCGTGCGTCCGCTGCCCTACTGGTCGGATGCCGAAGGCGCGCCGCAGAACACCATCATCGGCGGCGCCTCGCTCTGGGTCATGGAGGGCCAGTCGGACGAGGAATACAAGGGCGTCGCGGCGTTCCTGAACTTCCTCTCCTCGCCCGAGATCCAGGCCAAGTGGCATCAGGACACCGGCTATCTGCCGATCACCGAAGCCGCCGCCGAGCTGACCCGCGAGCAGGGTTTTTATGACGAGAACCCCGGCACCGATATCGCGGTGATCCAGATGACCTCCAAGGCGCCCACGGCGAATTCCAAGGGCATCCGTCTGGGCAATTTCGATCAGGTGCGCGGCATCATCGACGAAGAGCTCGAGGCCGTCTGGTCGGGCGACAAATCCGCCCAGGAGGCGCTCGACAGTGCCAAGACCCGCGGCGACCAGCTGCTGCGCCGCTTCGAGCAGGCCAACCGCTAAGCCCCCTCGCATCGCGCCCCGGCCTCCGCGCCGGGGCCTCCACGCTGCAATGGCGGCATGAGGCCCCGGACCTGGTCCGGGGCGCGATCATTTCCCCCACGACCCCGAGCTGACCTGCCATGGAAAAACGTGTGATCTTCAAGGGCGTCTGGCTGCCGCTGCTGCTCATCGCGCCGCAGATGCTGATCACGGCGGTGTTCTTCTTCTACCCCGCCGGTCAAGCGGTGTGGCAGTCGCTCTTCATCCCCGACCCGTTCGGGCTGTCGATGCAGTATGTCGGTCTCGGCAATTTCGAATACCTGCTGAGCGATCCCTATTACCGTGCCTCCTTCCTCACCACCGCGATCTTCTCGACGCTGGTCACGCTGGTCTCGATGGGCCTCGCGCTCTATCTCGCCGTGCTCGCCGACCGGCTGATCAAGGGCTCGGGCACCTATCGCACGCTGCTCATCTGGCCCTATGCGGTGGCCCCCGCCGTGGCGGGCGTGCTGTGGATGTTCATGTTCAACACCCGCGTCGGCGTCATCACCTGGTATCTCGGCCAGCTCGGCTATGACTGGAACCATGTGCTGAACGGCACCGAGGCCATGGGCCTCGTCGTCATCGCCTCCGCCTGGGGGCGGATCAGCTACAATTTCCTGTTCTTCCTCGCCGGCCTGCAATCCATCCCGCGCTCGGTGATCGAAGCCGCCGCCATCGACGGCGCCGGCTTCTGGACCCGCTTTCGCACCATCGTCTTTCCGCTGCTCTCGCCCACCACCTTCTTTCTGCTGGTGGTCAATATCGTCTATGCCTTCTTCGAGACCTTCGGGGTGATCCACACCATCACCGCCGGCGGGCCGCAGCAATCGACCACCATCCTGGTCTACAAGGTCTATGCCGACGGCTTCGTCGGGCAGGATCTGGGATCCTCAGCGGCGCAATCGGTGATCCTGCTGCTGGTGGTGGGGGCGCTCACGGTGCTGCAATTCAAATATGTCGAACGGAAGGTGCATTACTGATGGCCGACCGGCACACAGGCATGGTGGAAAAACGCGGCGCGGGGCACTGGCTGACACATGCGGGGCTGATCCTTGGCGTGCTCTTCATCTTCTTCCCGATCTGGCTGGCCTTCGTCGCCTCGACGATCACCCAGCCCGAAATCGTACACCCGCCGATGCCCCTGCTGCCCGGCGATCAGTTCCTGGAGAACTACGCCAAGGCGCTGGTCTCGGGCGTCAACGCGCCGGTGGCGCGGATGCTGGCGAACTCGGCGGTGATGGCGATCGGCATCGCGCTCGGCAAGATCGTGATCTCGATCCTCTCGGCCTTTGCCATCGTCTATTTCCGCTTTCCGGGCCGCAAGCTGTTCTTCTGGCTGATCTTCGTCACCCTGATGCTGCCCGTCGAAGTACGCATCGTGCCGACCTACGAGGTCGCCGCGCGGTTCGACATGCTGAACTCCTATCAGGGGCTGATCCTGCCGCTCATCGCCTCGGCCACGGCCACCTTTCTCTTCCGGCAGTTCTTCATGACCGTGCCCGACGAGCTGGCCGAGGCGGCGCGGGTCGACGGCGCCGGGCCGATGCGGTTCTTTGTCGATATCCTGCTGCCGATGAGCCGCACCAATATGGCGGCGCTCTTCGTCATCCTCTTCATCTACGGCTGGAACCAGTATCTCTGGCCGCTCCTCATCACCACCGACCCGGAGATGAACACCATCGTGATGGGCATCAAGCAGATGTTCCCGTCGGGCGACGATATCGCCGACTGGCCGGTGATCATGGCGACCTCGATCCTCGCCATGATCCCGCCGGTCATCGTCGTGATCTCGATGCAGAAACTGTTCATCCGCGGGCTTGTCGACAGCGAGAAATGAGCATGACCGGCACGCCCTCCAATCCGATCCAACGGGACACGCAGTAAATGGCCACCCTGACGCTTGAGCATGTGAAGAAATCCTTTGGCGAGACCAAGGTCATCCACGGGGTCGATATCGACGTGGCCGAGGGCGAGTTCATCGTGATCGTCGGCCCCTCGGGCTGCGGCAAATCCACCCTGCTGCGCATGGTTGCGGGGCTCGAAGGCGTCTCGGAAGGCGAGATCCGCATCGGCGGCGACAGGGTGAACGAAAAGGAACCGATGGCGCGCGACATCGCCATGGTATTCCAGAATTACGCGCTCTACCCGCATATGTCGGTGGCGGAGAACATGGGTTACGGGCTGAAGATCGCAAAGACGCCGAAGCCCGAGATCGCCACGCGCGTGCAGGAGGCGGCAAAGCTGCTGCAACTGGAGCCCTATCTCAAGCGCCGGCCGCGCGAGCTTTCGGGCGGTCAGCGCCAGCGCGTGGCGATGGGACGCGCCATCGTACGGCGTCCGGCGGTGTTTCTCTTCGACGAGCCGCTGTCGAATCTCGACGCCAAGCTGCGGGTGCAGATGCGGCTGGAGATCAAGCAGCTCCAGCGCAAGCTGGGGGTGACGGCGCTTTATGTGACCCACGATCAGGTCGAGGCGATGACGCTGGCCGACCGGATGATCGTGATGAACGCGGGCGTGGCCGACCAGATCGGCGCGCCGCTCGATGTCTATGCCGACCCCGAGACCGCCTTTGTCGCGGGCTTCATCGGCTCGCCGCCGACGAATTTCCTGCCCGCTTCGCGGTTCGGCGGGACCGAGGGCGAACAGCTCGGCATCCGGCCCGAACACCTGTCGCTGGTCGCGCCCGGTGAGGGGCGGATCGCCGGGCGTGTGATCTCGGTCGAGCCGCTGGGGGCGGAAACGCTGGTGCATCTGCGGCTGGAAGACGGCACGGACGTGACTGTCCGGCAGGAGGGCGGCGCCGAGGCGCCGGGCGAAGGCATGGAGGCCGGACTGAGCTGGGAGAGCGCCGCCGAGATGCGGTTCGATGCGGAGGGCCGGCGGATGCGCGGCACGTAAGCGTCGGGCGCAGCACCCGTGGCGAGGGTTTTCTGGAGTATTTTCAGAAAGATGAAGGGGCTTTCCGGAGCGCTTTGGCGGTCGGTTATGCGCCCGGCCACCAGGCCTGGGCGACCTCGCTCAGCAGCTTCAGGCAGAGCAGGCCGAGCGCGATATTGATCAGGGTGAAGAAGATCCGTTCGGGCAGCCATTTGGTGACACGGTAGCCCGACCAGGCGCCGATCAGCGCCACCGGCGCCAGTACCGAGATCTGTTTCAGGCTCTCCCAGGTGACCTGCTCCGCGAGGATATAGGGCGGCAGCTTCATCCAGTTGATGCAGGCGAAGGTGATCGTGGCGGTGCCGGCAAAGGTCATCTTCGGCAGCTTCTGCGGCAGGGTATAGGCCTGAAACGGCGGCCCGCCCGCATGGCTGATATAGCTGGTGAAGCCGGCCAGCGCGCCCCAGAACAGACCGCGCGGCACATCCGCCGGGCGCGAGCGGAAATCGCCCGAGAGGCGCTTGCGCAGCGCGTCGAGCAAATAACCGAGCCCGATCAGCGCCACCACCAGCTTGCTCGCCTCCACCGGCACGCGCGAGACCAGCAGGAAGGCGGCGAGGATGCCGATGGCGGAGGCCGGGATCAGGATCTTGAGGTTGCGCGCGGAATACTGCCCGCGGAACAGCCAGACCGCATAGAGATCGGCGAGGATATACATCGGCAGCAGCAGCCCCGCCGCGGCGGCGGGCGGGATAAAGACCGACAGGATCGGCACGCCCAGCATGGCCACCATCGGCAGCCCGCCCTTCGACATGCCCACGAAAAACGTGGCCATGCCTGCCGCGATCCAGAATGCTGCCGTCTGCTCCATGCCGCTCCCCCGGGGTTGCGGCACCTTCTGGCACGCAAGCGGCGGAGCGAAAAGGCCAAACCCTCAGGCGGCCTCGGCGGCATGGGCGCGCAGCAGCGGGCTGGTGAGCTCGACATCGTCCTGCAATGCGCGGTTGGGGCTGAGCCCGGCCTGACGCAGATCGGCGTGATAGGCCTTGACCGCCTCGAAGGAGCCGAGCCCCTCGCGGATCACCCGGCGCATGGCGGTGAGCATCAGCACCGGATCCTCGCAGGCAAAGCTCTCGCGGCTGAAGCCGGAGAGCCGCGCACCGTATTTTTCCGCCTGCGCGAGCCGTTCGAGGCAGTCGCGCGTGGTGCCGTTCGGGCAGCCGGTGAGCCCGACCACCAGCCGCGAGGGGTGCCAGCCCGCCAGCTCCTCCATCGCGGCGGGGCCGTGATATTCGGTCTCGATGAAAACCGGGCGCTCGCGCCGCGCCACGCCGGCAAGGCTGCGGATCAGGATATCGTTGCGATAGGCGCCATACTCCGCCCCCCGGTATCGATGGCGAAGGGCGGATCGGTGACCTGGAGGAAATGCCTTATGCCCACGGCGGTGGCGAGGTCGCGGAAATCGGAATAGGCGCAGAGCGTGGCGTGATCCTGCACCGGATCGTTGTAGAAGGTGACGCTGTAGAGCCCGAGATTGGCCGCCGGCTTCACCGCGTCGAGCCGCGCCGAGCGGAAGGGCAGCGCCGGCTGCGCCGGGTAGGCGCCGCCGCGCACGCGCCACATATTGGTGGGATCGTTCAGCCGCACCGCCGGGGTCGCGTTAGAGCGGCCATAGACGCCGTCCTCCGCCAGCATCTCGGCGGTGGAGAGCGAGGTCAGCACGATATCGGCGAGATCGCTTTCGATCACCCGCTTCACATCGGCGCGGTAGGCGGAGAGCGGGCGCGGCCGGCCCTGCGTGTCGCGCCCGGTGGCCGAGCAGCCGCGCAATAGGTCGGCATCCTTGGCAAAGGTGATGATGAAATCGCGCGGGCCGTAATTGCCCGAGCTGATCTTGGCCAGTTTTTCGTCGATCCGTCTCATGCACCCTGCCCTGAACGGCGCCCCGCACGCCGCGCCAGTCTGGCGTCAAGAGATTGAGCTTCGGTAAACGCCGCCCCGGGCGGTACGGGGCCGCGCCGCATCGCCATTGACGGCCCCCCGCCCCGCCCCTATGTCGGGCGCGCGTGGAGGGCCGGGCGGCCGCTGCCGGCGGAGCGATCCGCCGGGGGAGGAAAGTCCGGACTCGCCGAAGCGCCGGTGCCGGGTAACGCCCGGGCAGGGCAACCTGACGGAGAGCGCCACAGAAAACAGACCGCCCCGGACCTGGTCCGGGGTCAGGGTGAAACGGTGGGGTAAGAGCCCACCGGGGGGCTGGCAACAGCGCCCGCATGGCAAGCCCCACCGGGAGCAATGCCAAATAGGGACCTCGCGCGGGCATGATCCTTTCGGGGATATCGCCGCAGGGCGGCTTCGGCCCGAGAGGTCCGGGTTGGCAGCACGAGCCCCCGGGCGACCGGGGGCCTAGAGGAATGGTCGCCGATGGACGGGGCAACCCGTCCGGAACAGAATCCGGCTTACAGGCCCTCCACGCATATATTTCCGCGATGCCCGGTTGACTCGGGCGCGCGCATGGGTAAAAGGCGGGCTTCAAGGATTTCACGGGACGCGAGAGCGGCCCCGTTGCAGGAGAAGAAGAATGGCGAAGCCGACCACCATCAAGATCCGCCTGAACTCGACCGCGGGCACGGGCCATTTCTACGTGACCAAAAAGAACGCCCGTACCATGACCGAGAAGATGAGCATTCGCAAATTCGACCCGGTTGCGCGGAAGCACGTCGAATACAAGGAAGGCAAAATCAAATAAGCCTTACCTCGTCAGGGACAGTGACAGGCCGCGTGGGACACCCCTCGCGGCCTTTTTCTTTTCCGGCCTAGGGGGTGGCGCGCGGCATCAGAACAGGAGCCTCGGGGACATGCAGCCCGACTGCCTCTTTTGCGATATCTCCCGCGGGCGCAGCCTTGCGGATGTGGTGTTCCAGGATCGCCGCTTCATCGCCTTTGCCGACCGCGCGCCGATCCGGCCCGGTCACCTTCAGATCGTGCCGCGCACCCATGTCGCCTGTTTCGACGAGCTGGCGCCGCCGCTGGCCGGCGGGCTGATCCGGCTCGGGCAGCGGCTGGCAAAGGCGCTCAAGGCGGAATACCGCGTCGACCGGGTGGGCTTTGTGCTGACCGGCAACGACGTGCCGCATGTGCATGCACATCTGATCCCGATGCACGAGTCGACCGACATCACCTCGCGCCGCTACATTCCGCTCGACGAGGTGCCGTTTCATCCGCCCGAACCCGTGTCGCGCGAGGCGCTGGCCGAAACGGCGGAGCGGCTGCGCGCGCGTCTGGCCGCGTGTGAAACAGCGGCGTAACCGTCTCGTCAACGGCCTTCGCGGCTGCTAGGAGAGGCCGCGCAATCAACGGGGCGGGACAGAGTGACGACCGATACGCAAACCCTGCTGGTGGAGGCGGGCCCGGACGGGCGCCCTGCCCTGTTCACGCGGCCCGAAGAGGTGATCGCCGCCCATGACGGCGCAGAGGCGCTGGCGGCGCTGGAGCGGCTCGAAGCGGCGCGGCGCGAGGGCTTCTGGATCGCCGGGCTCGCCGCCTATGAGCTGGGCCATGCGCTGGAGCCGGCACTGGCCGGGCTGCCGGGCGTCGGGGACGGTCCGCTGCTCTGCTTCGGCATTTTCCGCGCGCCCGAGGATGCCGCGCCGATGCTGCGCCGCGCCGCCGAGACGGCGGATGAGGCGCGCGTCATCTCCGCCACGCCGCTCTGGGATGCGGCGGATTATGCGGCGCGCTTTCACGAGATCAAGGCGATGATCGCGCGAGGCGATCTCTATCAGGTCAATCTCACCATGCCGGTGGAGCTGCGCTATGAGGGTGCGCCGCTGGCGCTCTGGGGCGCGATGCGGCGCTTTCAGCCGGTGGGCCATGGCGCGTTTCTGGAGCTGGGCGGGCTGCGCGTGTTGTCGCGCTCGCCGGAGCTGTTCTTCCGGCTCGGCGCCGGCGGCGAGGTCACGGTCGCACCGATGAAGGGCACCGCGCCGCGCGGCGAGACCGAGGCGGCCGACCGCGCGCTGCGCGAGGCGCTGGCACGGGACGAGAAGAACCGCGCCGAGAATATCATGATCGTGGATCTGATGCGCAACGACCTGTCGCGAATATCCAGGGTCGGCACGGTGCGGGTGCCCGAGTTGCTTTGCGTCGAGACCTATGAGACCGTGCATCAGATGGTGTCGCGCGTCGAGGCGCAGTTGCAGGAAGCCCCGTCCCTGCCCGCGCTGATGCGGGCGCTGTTTCCCTGCGGCTCGATCACCGGGGCGCCGAAGATCGCCGCCATGCAGGCGATCCACCGGCTGGAGCGCTGGCGGCGCGGCGCCTATTGCGGCGCAATCGGCTGGGCGGCGCCGGACGGGCGGGCGGCGTTCAACGTGGCGATCCGCACCCTGACCGAGACCGCGCCGGGGCGCGCGGTGATGGGGGTCGGCGGCGGCATCGTGCATGACAGCCAGTGCGCGGCAGAATATGAGGAGGCGCTGTGGAAATCCCGCTTCGTGACCGGACTGATCCCGCGCTCCGCGTGATCGAGACGATGCTGTGGCTTCCGGGCTCTGGCATCGTACGCGAAGAGCTGCACCTGGCGCGCGCCGAGCGGAGCTGCGCGGCGCTGGGATTTGCCTGGGACGCGAGCGCGGTAAGCCTGCGGCTCTGGGCGGTGCAGTCCGACGCGCCGCTGCGGCTGCGCATGACCGTCGGGCGCGACGGCGATGTGGAGCTGACGCATCAGCCCTTCGATCTGGGCTCGGCGCCGGAGCTGGCGCATGTGAGGCTGGCGCCCGACGCGCTCGATCCGGACGACCCGTTCCTGCGCCTCAAGACCACGCGCCGTGCGCGCTATGACAGTGCCCTGCGCGACAAGCCCGAGGGCGTCTATGAGGTGTTGTTCTTCAACAACCGGGGCGAGCTTTGCGAGGGCGCCTTCACCAATGTGTTTCTGCGCATCGGCGGGCGCATGCTGACCCCCGCCCTGCCCTGCGGCCTGCTGCCCGGGGTGCTGCGCGAGAGTCTGCTGCTGACCGGCGAGGCCGAGGAAGCGGTGCTGACCCGCGCCGATCTGGAGCGGGCGGAGCGGCTCTGGATCGGCAATTCGCTGCGCGGGCTGATCCCGGCGGCGCTGGTCTGAGCAAAGTCGCGGGTTGCGGGGCGGGCGGTGGGCAGGCTGCCCGCCCTACGGTGAGCCGCGCCATTGCCGGCCCGTGGGGTGGCGAACTGACCGACGAAGCTCTCGATTTATCCCTGCCAAATCCGAAAGATCTCGACACGCAGCGCTGGCGTCACCAAATCGCCAGCCCGCCCGGACGGGCCGGCGATGGCGCGGCGGCTTCGCCTTGTCCCGCGCCCGGGCTGTTCAACCGTAGGGCGGGCAATCTGCCCACCGCCCGCCCCCACCCCCAACAAAAAAAGGCCCCGCGCCGGGCGGGGCCTTGATCTGTGTCTGTGGCGGTTGCCGGCGCGCTTATTCGCGGTTGCCGAGCAGTTGCAGCAGGAACATGAACATGTTGATGAAGTCGAGATAGAGGTTCAGCGCGCCCATGATGGCGGCCTTGCCCATCCACTCGCTGTCGCCATGCGCCGCGTGCTGGAGATAGGTGTTCTTGATGTTCTGCGTGTCATAGGCAGTCAGGCCCGCGAAGATCAGCACACCCAGGATCGAGATCGCGAACATGATCGCCGGCGAGCCCAGGAAGATGTTGATGATCGAGGCGACCACCAGGCCGATCACGCCCATGATCAGGAAAGACCCCCAGCCGGAGATGTCCTTTTTCGTGGTGTAACCCCAGAGCGACAGGCCTGCGAAGGCGATCGAGGTCACCAGGAAGACCTGCGCGATCGAGAAGCCGGTGAAGGCCACGAAGATCCAGCTCAGCGACAGGCCCATCACCGCCGCGAAGGCGAAGAAGAACAGCTGCGCGCCGGCGGCGGAGAGTTTGTTGATCGCCGCGCCGAAGGCGAACACCATGATCAGCGGCGCGAACATCACGATCCAGCCCAGGATATTGGGCTGCAAGGTGGCCGGGTCACGGAAAATCCCGAGAAGCTCCGGGCTGGTGCCGATGGCCCAGGCCACTGCGAAGGTCAGCAGCATCCCGATGGACATGGTCCCGTAGACCTTGTTCATGTGGCTGCGGAGCCCTTCGTCAATCTGGGCCGCGCTGGTTCCGGTGGCGGTCCGGATTGTTCTGTAGTCTGCCATCTAATCCTCCAAGCTGTGCCCCACTACGGGGCGATACAGAGTTCGTTTCGAATATTGGCAGACCCCGGCGCTATTTCAAGGCTTTGGACGCGCGAAACGGCCTGTTTCCGATGCCATCGCGCGCGCCGCCGTCAGCGGCGCCAATGCGCCGGCGCATCCCAGAGCGACCGGCGCGCCTCGTGCAGCGCCTCGGAGTGGGTCAATCCCATGTCGCGCAGTGCGGCCTCGTCGAGCCTGGCGAGCCGCCGGCGCTGGCGCCACAGCGCGTCGAGATCGAGCAGACGGGTCAGCAGCGGGATGCGGCGACGGGAGTTTGCGGGGCAGCTGGTCAGGGCGATGTCACGGGTCATGATGACCTCCTTCACATTATGTGATGCAAGTTTTATCTTCCATGTTTTCGTGTGATGGGTATCCTCTCCGGCGACCCATCTGTAAAACGACTATTCCTGACGCCCCCCATCACGAAATCCGATTCATGCGCAATCTCGACATCACCACGCTCCGCTCTTTCATGGCCGTCGCGGATTCCGGCGGCGTCACCCGCGCCGCGGGCTTTCTCAACCTCACGCAATCGGCGGTGTCGATGCAGCTCAAACGGCTGGAGGAGATGCTGGGCATCGCCCTGCTCGACCGCTCCGGGCGCGGGGTGAGCCTGACCCCCGCCGGCGAGCAGCTGCTGAAATACGCCCGCCGCATGGTCGAGCTGAACGACGAGATCTATGCCCGGCTCACGCTTCAGGACTGGGAGGGCGAGATCGTGCTGGGGGTGCCGCATGACGTGGTCTACCCGGTGATCCCGCGCGTGATGAAGCGCATGCAGCGCGATTTCCCCCGGGTGAAGCTCCAGCTTGTCAGCTCCTATACCGCAGAGCTGAAGGAGCAGTTCGCACGCGGCGCCGTCGATGTGATCCTCACCACCGAGGTCGAGCCGGGCGATGGCGGCGAGTCGCTGCTCGACGTGCCGCTGCGCTGGTACGGCGCGCCCGGCGGCACCGCGTGGAAATCCCGCCCGCTGCGCGTCGCCTTTTCACGGCATTGCGGCTTCCGACCGGTCACCATCGCGCAGATGGAACGCGCCGACACCGAATGGGAGCTGGCGGTGGATTCCGAAAGCGACCGCACCATCGAGGTCACGGTCTCCGCCGATCTGGCGATCACCCCGGTGCTCGAAGGCCATGCGCCCGCGCATTTCGAGATGATCCCGGTCGGCGCGCTGCCGGATCTGGGCATGCAGAAGATCTGCCTCTATTCCTCCGGCGCCCGCCCGCAGATCGTGCAGCCGCTGCTGGAGATGCTGCGCTCGGAATTCTGCTGCCTCGGCAGGCGCGAGGAGATCGCGGCGGAATAGCCCGCCCTCCCCTCGCCGGTCAGACCGGCACCACATCCACCTGATGGGTCGTATCATGCGAGCCCTCGGAGCGCAGCGAGCCCTTGGCCGGCGCCACGTCGGAGTAATCGCGCCCCACCGCCACGGTGACGTGATCGGTGCCGGCGCGGATCGCGTTGGTGGGATCGAACTCCACCCAGCCGGTCTCCCCACCGCACCAGGCGCGCACCCAGGCATGCATGGCATCCGCCCCCGCCAGCCGCTCCTGCCCCTTGGGCGGGATGGTGCGCAGGAAGCCCGAGACATAGCCCGCCGGGATCCCCAGCGCGCGCAGCCCGGTGATCATCACATGGCTGATATCCTGGCACACGCCGCGCCGGGCGCGGAACGCCTCGATGGGCGTGGTGGTGACCTCGGTGGCCTCCGGATCGAAATCGAAGGCCTCGTGCAGCGCCAGGCTCAGCGCCTCCGCCGCCGCCAGCGCCGACATGCCCGGGCGCGCGCAATCGCGGGCGAAGGCCGCGATCTCGGGCTCCGGGCGCAGACGCGGCGACGGGCCGAGGAAGTGGTGCGGGCTCTCCGGCCCGATGCTCTGGATCTGCGCCAGTTCCCGCGGCAGGCTGTCGAGCGCGCAGGAGAGATCCAGCCCCCCGGGCGTGCCGTGGCGCAGCACCCTGCCCCGGAACAGGAATTCGATCTCCGACAGCCGCCGCTCGTGGCTGACCTCCGTGGTCGGGTTGCCGAAGAAGTCGATATCGTCGAGCCGGTAATCTGGCGCCGGGTTGGTCGTCACCACGCCATAAAGCAGCTGCTGTTCCGGCAGGTTGCGCGGCAGCATGCGCAGCAAGGTCCGGCTCGCGGCAGCGGGGCTGTCGTAGAGATAGGCGATCTTCAGCGTGATGTCGTAGCTCTGACTCATGGGTTCAGCTCAGATATTGCGCGGTGAGCGCCTCGGAAATCGCCGCAAGCTCGCGCCGGATACGGCGCAGGCGCCGCGTGCTGATCGCCTCCGGCCCCGACACCGCCAGCGCGGTTTGCAGCATCAGGATCCGGCGCGAGGCCTCGCCCATCTCGGCCATGCCGGAAAGCTCGGCAAGCCGCGCCTCCTCCTCGCGCATGCGGTCGAGCTGGAACAGGATCGAGCGCGGGTTGTCACGGTCGAGCGCCAGCACGTCAATCACCGTATCGCGGTTGGTCTCCACCGAGTAGCGGCGGCGATGGGTCATAACGCTGTCGCCGATCTCGATCGCCGCGTCGAAGCCGCCGCCGACGACATCCGGATCGGCAAAGACCGAGAGCACAGAGGCCATCTGGTCGGCACGCTCCAGCGCCCGCCCCAGCGTCAGGAAACGCCAGCCGAGGAAGCGGAACATATTGTCGTGCACGAGGCCGGAGAACCCGGCGATCTTGCGCAGCAGGACGCTCATGGCGCGGGCGGCATCGTCGCCCGGCAGCACCCGCGTGGCGAGGTCGTGCCCGGTCGCCGAGAGATCGTTGAGCGCGTTCCAGCCATCGGTGGAGAACCGGTCGCGCACCTTGCTGGCGCAGATCACCGAGGCGTCGAACTGGCCCAGAAGCGTGGCCGGTATCGGCTCTTCGGGGTCGATCCCGAACCCGTCGAGGAACTGCCCGAGACCGTTGACCAGCGGCACCGTGCGGCGGCCGTATTCCTCCAGCCGCAGGTGATAGGCGCGCAGCACCCGCACACCGCCCTCGGCGCGCTCCACATAGCGACCAAGCCAAAAGAGATTGTCCGCCGCCCGCGCCGGCAGCAGCCCCGGCAGGCGCCGCAGGAACGGGCCGCTGTCGGTCTTGCTGAGCGTGTCGGGCACCACGGGCTGGTCGGCCATCACCCAGACATCGGCGACCGATCCGCCCGCCTGCATCGCCAGCGCCGCCGGATCGCCGGAACGTCCGATACGGGCATAGCCGCCGGGCATCACTGCCCAGCCCTCGGGCGTGCGGGCGGCAAAGACCCGCACCACCATGGGCCGGGGCGCCAGTTTGCCATCGATCATCGCCGGCGTGGTCGAAAGGGTCACCGCCTCCTGCCCCACCAGCGTCGCGCCCTCACGCTCGATCCAGTCGGCCACCGAGCTGTGCGCGGTGCCCCGGAACTTGCCGCCAAGCGCGGTGGTGGCGTCGATGTCGAAAGGCAGCTTGGTCGACTGCGCCGGCCCGATCATCATGCGTTCGAGATTGTTCAGCACATAGGCGCGCTCGGTGGGCTGGCCGCACCACCAGGTGGCGATATTGGGCAGTTTCAGCGGCGCACCCATCAGGTGCTGGGAGATGCGCGGCAGGAAGGCCATGAGCGCCCGCGCCTCCAGCACGCCGGAGCCCAGGCAGTTGACCATATCCATCGCGCCGGCCCGCAGCGCCGAGACCATGCCCGGCGTGCCAAGCGCCGAGGTCTCGTCGAGCTCCAGCGGATCGGCGAAACGCGAGTCGAGCCGCCGCCACAGCACGCCCACCGGTTCCGGCCCGTTGATCGTGCGCACCGAGAGCCGCCCGTCCTGAACCTTCAGATCCTCGCATTCCAGCAGCGAGAAGCCGAGATAGCGGGCGATATAGGCGTGTTCGTAATAGGTATCCGTATGCTGGCCCGGCGTCAGGATCGCCACCCGCCCGTCATTGTCGCCGCGCAGCCCGTTCATCGCGTCGCGGAAGCTGCGGAAGAACCCGGCCAGCCGCTCGACATTGGCCTTGGGCATGAGATCGTGGAACACCCGGCTTGACGCCATGCGGTTTTCCAGCGCGAACCCCGCCCCCGAGGGCGCCTGGGTGCGGTCGCCCAGCACGAACCAGCTGCCATCCGGCGAGCGGCCGATCTCGAAGGCGAGGAAATGCAGGAAATTGCCCGAACGCGGGCGGATATTGACGATGGGCCGCAGCCATTCGGGGTTCTGCGCCACAAGATCGGCAGGGAGAAAGCCGTCGCGCACCAGATTGCCCGGCCCGTAAAGGTCGGCCATGACCCGTTCCAGCAGCTCGGCGCGCTGCGCGATCCCGTCGGCCAGCGCCGCCCATTCGGCGCCGTCGATCACCACCGGCACATGGCTCAGCGGCCAGTCGCGCACGGTCGAGCCGGTGCCGGTATATTGCCGGAAATAGACGCCAGTATCGTGCAGATACTGATCGCCGCGCGCAAAGGCACGGGCCAGCGTCTCGGCGCTCTGCCCGGCAAGATAGCGCATCAGCGACGCCCAGACCGGACGCAGCGAGCCGTCCGGACGCTTCAGCTCGTCGGCCACCCCCGCAAGCGGCTTGTAGCCTGCGAGAAACCGCGAGAGCGCGTCCGGCGTCATGGTGTCTGCCTCGTCCTGCATTACGGGCTCAAAGCCCCGGCGCCCTGCGCAGGTCGAGCGTCATCGGGAATTCCGGATGCGGCGTCTCGGGCGCGGGCCAGTAAGACCCCGGGTTGTGCCCCAGTTTCTCGAACCGCGCAAGGCGGCGGGCATCGGCCTCGTTGGTGTTGACCGGGAACGTGTCGTAGTTGCGCCCGCCCGGATGCGCGACGTGATAGGTACAGCCTCCAAGCGCGTGGCCGGTCCAGGTGTCGAAGATGTCGAAGACCAGCGGCGCGTTGACCGGCAGCGTCGGATGCAGCGCCTCGGCGGGCTGCCAGGCCTTGAAGCGCACGCCGCCGACCTTGACGCCGCTGGCATCGGTCTGCGCCAGCGGCACCGGGCGCTTGTTGCAGGTGACGATATAGCGGTCGGGGTCCATCGCGGTGAGCTGCACCTGCATGCGCTCGACCGAGCTGTCGGTATAGCGCACGGTGCCGCCGATGGCGCCGCGTTCGCCCAGAACGTGCCAAGGCTCCAGCGCCTGGTTGAGTTGCAGATGCACGCCCTCGTACTCGACCTCGCCGGCGAATGGGAAGCGGAACTCCTTCTGCGCCTCGTACCAGTCGGAGCGGAACTCGAACCCGTGGCCGCGCAGGTCGCGCAGCACTTCGAGGAAATCCTGCCAGACGAAATAGGGCAGCATGAAGCGGTCATGCAGCGCGGTGCCCCAGCGCACCGGACGGCCCTGCACCGGCTCCTTCCAGAACCGCGCCAGCAGCGCCCGGATCAGCACCTGCTGCGCGAGGCTCATCTTGGCATCCGGCGGCATCTCGAAACCGCGGAACTCCACCAGGCCCAGCCGGCCCGTGGGGCCGTCGGGCGAGAACAGCTTGTCGATGCAGATCTCGGCCCGGTGGGTGTTGCCGGTGACGTCGATCAGCATGTTGCGCAAGAGCCGGTCGGTGAGCCAGGGCTGCGGCGGCTCGCCATCCTCGGGCTTGGGGAAATGCGACAGCGCAATCTCCAGCTCGTAGAGGCTGTCATGCCGCGCCTCGTCGATCCGGGGCGCCTGCGAGGTCGGGCCGATGAAGAGGCCGGAGAACAGGTAGCTGAGCGAGGGATGCCGCAGCCAGTAGAGGATCAGCGAGCGCATGAGATCCGGGCGCCGCAGGAACGGGCTGTCGAGCACCGTTTCGCCGCCCACCACCACATGGTTGCCGCCGCCGGTGCCGGTATGCTTGCCGTCGATCATGAACTTATCGGCGCCGAGCCGGCACTGCCGGGCCTCCTCATAGACGCCTTGGGTGATCGCCTTGCAGTCCTCCCAGTCATGCGCCGGGTGGATGTTCACCTCGATCACGCCCGGGTCGGGCGCCACGCGGATCACGTTCATGCGGCTGTCATGCGGCGGCGTGTAGCCTTCGATATGGATCGGCAGGCCCAGCTCTTCGGCGGTCTCCTCCGCCGTGGCGAGCAGTTCGAGATAATCCTCCAGCTCTTCCACCGGCGGCATGAAGAGGCAGAGCCGCCCGTCGCGCGGCTCGATGGCGATGGCGGTGCGCACCTGCCCGCCCTCCGGGTCCACCCCCTGCTCCATGATCCTCTGCCGGCGCCCGGCATCGCGCGAGTCCGACACCGGCTGCTCGCGCCCCTCGGTGACCTCTGGCAGCATCTCGGCCTGTTCCTTCGCGATCCGCGCCTCGTCCTGCGCGATGCGCTCCAGCTCATCCATCAGCGCGCGGCGCTTTTCCTCGCGGTCGGCGTGGAAATCGGGCAGTGCCTCGCGCGGGACGGTGGGATCGGTGGGGTAGACATAGGGATAGGCCGAGGGCGCAATATAGGGCAGCGCGCCCAGCGGCAGGCGGAAGCCCACGGGGCTGTCACCGGGGATCAGGAACAGGTGACCGCGCCGGGTCTTCCAGTGTTCCGAACGCCAGCGGGTCGCGGGCTGCGCCTTGCTCTGCCAGCGCTGGATCGGCAGCACATAGCCCGCCGGATTCTCCAGCCCGCGCGAGAAGACGCGGGCGATGCGGGCGCGGGTCTCGGGATCCTTGAGCTTGCTGTCCTCGGGCGTCACGTTGGCGGGCAGATCAGCTTCCTTCATGATCCACTCGACCGGATCCTCATAGGTCGGATGCACGAAATCGCCGTCGAGCCCGAGATTCTGCGCAAAGCCCGACAGGAAGCGATCGGCATCCTCGGCGGTGGCGCCCTTGGCGCTTTCCTTGGCGACCAGATCGGAGTTCTTCCAGATCGGTTTGCCGTCGCGGCGCCAGTAGAGCGAGAAGGTCCAGCGCGGCAGCGTCTCGCCGGGATACCACTTGCCCTGCCCGTAATGCAGGAAGCCGCCCGGTGCGAAACGATCGCGCAGGCGCCGGATCAGCGTATCGGCGAGCCCGCGTTTCTGCGGCCCCACGGCGGCGGTGTTCCACTCGGCGCTTTCGAAATCGTCGATCGACACGAATGTCGGCTCGCCGCCCATGGTGAGCCGCATGTCCTGTGCCTTGATGGCGTCGTCCACTTTGTGGCCCAGCGTATCCAGCGCCTGCCAGGCCTCTTCCGAGAACGGCTTGGTGATGCGCGGATGTTCGGAAACCCGCGTCACCGACATGTCGAAATTGAAATCGACCTCGGCAAAGCTCGCCATGCCGGTGATGGGGGCCGCGTTGCGGTAATGCGGGGTCGAGGCGAGCGGGATGTGGCTTTCGCCGGTCAGCAGGCCCGAGGTGGGGTCGAGCCCGATCCAGCCGGCGCCGGGCAGAAACACCTCGCACCAGGCATGCAGGTCGGTGAAATCGTGATCGGTGCCCGCCGGCCCGTCGAGCGAGACGAGATCGGGCTTGAGCTGGATGAGATAGCCGGAGGTAAACCGCGCGGCAAAGCCCAGATGCCGCAGGATCTGCACCAGCAGCCAGGAGGTGTCCCGGCAGGAGCCGCGCGCGTGCTGAAGCGTCTCTTCCGGGGTCTGCACGCCGGGCTCCATGCGGATCACGTAGCCGATATGCTGTTGCAACGTGGCGTTGAGATCGACCAGGAAATTGACGGTGTTCTCGGCCTTTTTCGGAAGCTGGTCGAGATAGGCCTGCAAGCGCGGCCCGGCCGCCTCGGGCATGCGGTAAATGTCGAGATCGCTGCGGAACTCCTCGGGGTATTCGAAGGGCCAGGTCTGCGCCTCTTCATCGACGAAGAAGTCGAACGGATTGTAGACCGTCATGTCGGCGACAAGATCGACCTCGATCTTGAACTCGGTCACCGGCTCGGGAAAGACGAACCGCGACAGCCAGTTGCCGTAGGGATCCTGCTGGTGGTTCACGAAATGCCCGGTCGGGCTGACCTTCAGCGAATGCGAGATCACCCTTGTGCGCGAATGCGGCGCCGGTCGCAACCGGATGAGCTGCGGGCCCAGCGAAACCGGCCGGTCGTACTTGTAATGGGTGAGGTGATGAATGCTCGCCGTAATGGCCATGGGGGATCCGCGCGCGCTGTTTCCGTTTGATTACCGGTCACAAGAGCCGGTTCCCCCCGGCTTGTAAAGTCCGGCCCAAAAATGCCGTACCAATGGTGGCTTGCGCGCCATCGCAATGATCGCCGCTTGCGCAGATCCGGGGCGGCGACGGCAAAAAACGATACGCCGCAGGCGCGGCGTATCGCTGGGATCCCAGAGCCGGATCAGTCGGCGTTGGCCAGTTGCTTGGGCAGCTTGAAGGTCCAGACCGTGCCGCCCTGATTGAGGTAGTTCACCTTCTTGGCGACCTCGCCGCCCCAGAGCGGCACAGCGCCACCCCAGCCGGAGACGACCGAGACATATTGCTCGCCCTCCATGTCCCAGGTGACGGGCTGTCCGACGATGCCGGAGCCGGTCTGGAACGACCACAGCTCTTCACCGGTCTCGTCATCCAGCGCGATGAACTTGCCCTCAGGCGTGCCGAAGAACACCAGACCGCCGGCAGTGGTCATCACCCCGCCCCAGAGCGGCGCGTCGTTCTTGTACTCCCATTTCCACTCGCCGGTGGCCGGGTCGATGGCCTTGAGCGAACCGATATGGTCCTCGTACATCGGCTTGATGGTGAAGCCCGAGCCGAGATAGGCGGCGCCCTTTTTGTAGGTCACCGGCTCGTTCCAGATATCCATGCCCCATTCGTTCGAGGGCACGTAGAACAGACCGGTATGCTGGCTGTAGGCCATGGGCATCCAGTTCTTGCCGCCGAGGAAGCCCGGCGCCGAGAACACCACCTCGCCCTTGCCGCCATCGGCCGCCGAGGAAGGATCGCCCGGACGGTTGTCCTCGTTGTAGATCGGCCGCCCGGTCTCGTCGATGCCGCTTGCCCAGGTGATGTCCTTGACGAAGGGATGGGCGCTGACGAAAGAGCCGTCCTCGCGGTTCAGCACGTAGAAAAAGCCGTTGCGGTCTGCGGTGGCGAACAGTTTGGTGCCGTCCGCGTCCTCATAGGCCACGACCTCGTTCACGCCGTCATAATCCCAACCCTCGCGCGGGGTGGACTGGAAGTGCCACTTGATCTCGCCGGTGGCCGGGTCGATGCCGAGGCGCGAGGCGGCATAGAGGTTGTCGCCGGCATTGCCTTCGGTGGGCGCGCCTGCGTTGCGCAGGTGGCTGTTCCAGGGCGCCGGGTTGCCGGTGCCAAAGACCAGCGTATCGGTCTCAGCATCGTAGGAGCCGCCGAGCCAGGTGGCGCCGCCGCCGGTCTTCCACATGTCGCCCGGCCAGGTGGCGTTGAGCTCACCGGTCATGGTCGACTCTTCGCCGTTCAGCGTGCCCATATGGCCTTCGATCACCGGACGGGTCCAGACCATGTCGCCGGTCTCGACGTCACGCGCCTGCACCTCGCCGACAATGCCGAACTCGCCGCCGGAATTGCCGGTGATCACCAGCCCGTTCACGATCAGCGGCGCGGCGGTGTAGGAATAGCCCGCCTTGTAATCGGCGATCTTGTCGCGCCAGACCACATCGCCGGTCTTGCGGTCGAGCGCCACAAGCCGGGCGTCGAGCGTGCCGAAGATGATCTTGTCGCCATAGATCGCGGCGCCACGGTTGATCACGTCGCAGCAGGGCAGAATACCCTCGGGCAGACGCGCATCGTATTGCCAGAGCTCTTCGCCGTTCATCACGTCGATGGCGTAGAGCCGCGAATAGGAGCCGGTGACATACATCACGCCGTCATAGATGATCGGCTGCGTTTCCTGCCCGCGCTGCTTTTCGCCGCCCATGGAAAAGGCCCAGGCGGGCACGAGGTTTTTCACGTTGTCCTTGTTGAGCGTCTCCAGCGGGCTGTAGCGCTGAAGATGGCGCCCCATGCCGTTGGTGACGACCTGTTCGGTCATGGTCTGGTCGTTGGCCAGATCCTCTTCGGTGACCTGCGCCTGCGCGACACCGGCGGCGAGCAGGCTGGCCGTGACGGCCAGGATAAAGCGGTTCATGATGTCCTCCCTTCGAGACGGTTCGGAAATGCCGGCGTGGCGGGCCGGTCCTCCGGTGAAAATCATCCCCGGCAGGGCGCCGGAGATGAATTGCACCATGGTCGTACGACCTTTGGGCCGGATCACTCCTGCCCTTCGATGGCGCGGTTGTCCTGGGTGGTGATCGACGTCAGATAGGCGAGGATAAAGTCCTGCACGGTGCGGTCCTCGATGCCCACATGGCGCATCTTGGTGCCCGGCATGAAGCCGTCATTATCCGCCATCCAGGCGCGCAGGGCCGCCGGGGTCCAGACGATGCCGGAGGCCGAAAGCGCGGTGGAATAGTCGTAATCCGGATAGGTGCCGGCGCCGCGATAAAGCACGTTCTCCAGCGGCGGACCGTAGGAAGGATCCGTGGAATCAACGGCATGGCAGCGGCGGCATTCGGCATCGAAGAGCTGCTTTCCCGCCGAGACCTTGACCTCGTCGAACGTGTTGGACAGGGCCGGCGTGGCCAGGCAAAGCGCGGCGAGCGCAATGAAACGGTGCATGGTGTATCTCCCGGGGTTTGCATCGGTTCCGGACGCGCGCACAGCACCGTTCGCGCAAGGGGCCCGCGCATCCGCCCCGAGTATCCCGCCTGCGCTGTGCGGGGTGTATTGCACCATGGTCTAGGGGGCTGGCCGGAGTTCGGCAGGGCCTGTCTCAGACATCCCGGCCACCCGCACGCAACATGGCAAGGCACGTTCACACCAATCCCCGACTCTGATGACACCGGACCTCCGCTCCGGATAGAGTCAAGAAAGGCACTCAGGAAACGATCATGTCGAATATCTGGATATTTCTACTCGGAACCTTGATCATCTTTTCGATCGCGATCCTCGCGACATCTCTGCTGTTCCTGAAATTGTTTGCGCATTCCTCGGCGCCGCTCCCCTCCTCCGCTTCAATCGAAAATGCACGGGAGTGGATCGGGGCAACCAGCGGATGGTTTGCCGGGTTCGTAGCCATCATTGCGGTGCTCGCCTCCGTGCTGATGATATCGCGGCAGATTTCCAGCGCATCGGACCAGCACCTTGAGCTTATGAAGTTCCAAGCGCATGAAAAGCTTGTGCTGGCGACACAGGTTCAGACCGCCGCAAGCGGCGCGCATGGGACCATCGTGCAACTCCATGACTCCGTCATAAACCGGGACGACGAACTCACAGACGGGAAGCTCCACAACGATCTCGCGGCGGCCAGATCGGTCTCGAAGCTGCTGAGCGATACCGGCCTGTCAGATAAGGCCTACCAGCTATTCGGGCACCGATCTGCCTTCGGATCTTTCGAGGCTGCGCTAGACGACTGGATTGCAAAGGCCATGTTGATGCTGAGAACATCGGTGGAGCCGGAAACCGGCGAGACGCGGAGACAAATGCTCAAGCGATTGAGCGGGGCTCTGGTGATCCTAGAGATCGAATTACGACATACGCAGAGTGAAGCGCGAGATTTCATCAAGATATGGGGGCATTTAACGCCTTAAACGACGGGATAATCTGCCGCAGAGTGCCGGAGACCCGCGCCGACAAACGCCAGAGGCACGGGCACAGCACAGTTGGCGCAAGGGGCCCGCGCGTCCGCGCCGAGTATCCCGCCTGCGCGGGGCGGGCTGTATTGCACCATGGTCTAGGGATTAGGACGACAGTGCTGTTGATGAGCAGCACATTTATCCTTTGGGGTCACAAACTGCCTTTTCGACCCGCTGCATGAAAATCTGAAGGGCGGCTATGAGCCCGAAGTTACCTATGCTGCGCATTGCTCGAATGTCTGCGTTTCAGGATGCGGCCAAAAACGTGACAAAATCATAGATGGTTTTGCCGAGGGTTTGTGGCACAAGGTTTTCCAATGATCTCGGTGAACCCACGGTTCGTGACAAAAACGACCGTTTTTGGCCGAGGTGTTTTGGCAGGGGGTATTTGTCCCATGTGCGTGCAGTGCTGACGTACGCGCGAAGTCCGCTCTTGGAGTGCGAACTTTTGAACGAGATTGTCAAACGGGTTCATTCTTTCGGATCGTTAACAGGGCTTTGGTGCTGGGAACTCTTGCTTTCCCTGTGCTTTTGGCAAAGCATTCACACCATAACAAACTGGAAGAACGGTATTTCATCATGGGTGCACTAGCACAGCAAGTTTCCATCATACTACCGTTCGTCATTGGACTTTTGGTTGGTGGCTTGGGTGTTTGGTTGTGGACGCGAATTTCAACCGAGACATCGAGAGAAGAATTGAGGCTGTCGTTTGTGAGCGAAACGGCCCTGATTGATCAGCTTCGGCATCATACCAATGAAAATAATAGGCTAGCAGGCTCAGAAGGTGAGGAGGCCCTCTTCGATTTTATAACTTCGGAAGCATTGTTAGCGGGTAGAATTGATGAAATTGCGGAAGCAATTGATAGCTCGGACAGTTACGACGAAGCCTTCGCTAAGGCTCGAGTCATTCCGTTTCGACCAAGAGAAGCCCCTGGAGAAGACAATAGCGACCTCCAACCACCAGAAGACGATCCCTCTCGCTGGGAGCGTATAAAAGGGAAAGCCAAGGGAGTGAAGGATAAAGCTCTAAAGGTTGCCAACCAAAAGCTTCAATCAACTGTCAAAAGTTGGGCTGGCGATGCCTCCCAAGACGAATAGTAGGAAGATCGCGACCCAGCTGGCAGCTTCTGGTGGAAATCGCAGTGGTTGCTCGATCTCCCTATTAACAAATATTAATTTCTAACATGCCAAAACTCATACGTTTATGACACCAGAAAAAACGACCGTTTTTGACCCGGCGATTTCCCGGAAGCCGCCGTTGGCGCATCCGCAACGAAAGCCCGCTTTGTCCGCATAGCTACCCTCTGGCTCTGTCCACCCCGGTCAAAACCCGTGACAAAAAAGGCACTTTCGTTGCTGATCCACAATCGGTCCACATGTTTGCAGCGGGTTGCCGAAGTCCGACAGGACAAATTCGGTGCCTCGGGAGAAGCGCGCCAGGCAGCCAGCGATCACACCGGCAATTTCAACTCAAGCACCTGTGACCGGATATCCGGCGGGGCCAATCCGGATCAGCCCTGATACGCGGCCTCACAGTTCAACGCGTATTCTTCCAGCAGATCGATGAATTCGTCGGTTTTCTCGGGTGCCATGAAAAACGTGACCGAAGACGCGCGCAATGGCGTGGTCAGTTCTGCGCCCGAACAATACGAAACGGTCTCTCTTGATTTAGAATAGCTCTGCGGGTCGATCTCTTCCCGGTATCTTTCACTGAGCGACTCGAGCCGGCTGGCGACGTCTTTGGGGTATTTCCTGAACTCTTCGTCGAAAATCCGATCGCCGGTTGCGTTCGCAACCTTCAAAAGCCGGTTGTAGGCCCACCTGTAGGAATAAACCAGGCCCGCTCCGGGCGCACCGGGAAACGGTCTCGCCGGCCTGCTATGTTCGACATCCGCCCTGTCGGCTTTGAGGATCCGGATATCAATATAGGTGTCTGACCTTCCGACACTGGCGCCCTTCGAACAGGCATCCAGTTTGTCCAAGGTCAGTTTGAGAACGCAGCCTTCGAAGGAGGCGGTTTTCCGGGATGCAAGCTGTCCCTCGGGGGTGACGTAATCCCATGCCAGGATGTCCGCCAATCGCTCGGCCGGACCGGCCTGTACTGAACCGGACATTAAAGATAGGACAGTCATCACCGTCGCAGCAACAGAACGTTTCATCGGGCACCCTTTTCACTCATGACGAGTGTCGGGTTACACGACTCTCAACCCCAAGGCCACCCGGTCCAGGTCGCAAATGCCCTTCGGGCGACCCCACGCCGCACCGTCAGCTCTCCTCCTCCTCGCGTTCCGCTTCGGCGTTTTCCGCCGCCCAGACACCCGCCGCTTCGACCGCGACCATCGAACTCGTCGGCAGCACGTTCAGATAGCTCTCGCTTTCCTCCTGCGGCGCGCTCACGCGCTGGGTCATCCGGTAGACCGCGTAGAACGCAATTGCCGCGAAGGTCACGCTCAGCACCAGCCAGAAGGCCTGCGGCCCCAGCACCTCCATCGCCCAGCCGGCAACCAGCGGGCCGGCGATGGCGCCGAGGCCGAAGGTAAAGACCAGCCCGCCCGACGCCGCCGGCATGTCCTCGGTCGAGAGCACATCGTTGGTGGTCGCGATGATCAGCGCATAAAGCGGCGTGGTGACGCCGCCGGCAAAGAACGCCGCCGCGAGCAGCGCCCAGAACCCGCCGCCCATGGCCCAGCCGAGCGCACAGACCCCGGCGCCGAAGATCGAGGAGCCGAAGATCAGCTTGCGCCGGTCGAGCTTGTCCGAGAGCCAGCCGATCGGGTACTGAAGCACCAGCGCGCCGGCAAAGAGCATGGCGATGAAGAGTGCGATCTGCCCCGCGCTCAGCCCGATCTGCGTGCCAAAGACCGCCCCCATGCCCGATTGCGTCGCGTAGACGCCGCCGAGCAGGAACATCCCCACCGTGCCCAGCGGCGAGGCGCGGAACAGCGCGCGCAGCGGCATCGGCCGCGCCACCTCGACCGCCGGCACCGGCGTGATCGACAGCAGGATCGGCGCGAAGGAGATCGACACAAGGATCGAGGCGCCGATGAACAGCACCGAGGTGCCCGCATCGCCCAGCGACAGCAGCCCCTGCGCGCCGATGATGCCCAGGGTCTGGGCGATCATATAGGCCGAGAGCACCTTGCCGCGGGTCTCGTTCGTGGCCGCGTGGTTGAGCCAACTCTCGGCGGTGACATAGACCCCAGACATACAGAAACCCAGCAGCAGGCGCAGGATGGTCCAGGCCCAGGGCTCGGCGATCAGCGGAAAGGCGATCAGCCCGGCGGACATGAAGCTGCCCAGCGCCGCGAACACGCGCACATGGCCGACGCGGCGGATCAGCTTGGGCGCGGTCTGCGCCCCGGTCAGGAAGCCGATGAAATAGCCGGAGGTGACGACAGCCAGTTCCGCTGCGGAAAACCCTTCGATCCCGCCGCGCAGACCGATCAGGGTGAAGTGCATGCCGTTGCCCAGCATGATCAGGACGATACCGAGAAGGAGCGCCCAGACGCCCGCCAACACATTGATCATGACGACTGCTTCCAGCTCCCGGGCACGCGCACTTACCGCTTTGTCGCCGAGATCGGGCCGATCCGCTTACATATGCGCGGCATGAATCTTCCGCTTTGCGACACCGGAGCCCAGTTCTGACACCAGCGGGTATCTCTGCCCCCTGCCCGTTTGCTTCGCCGCAGCACGATTCGTAAAAACCTCAGAACAAAGGTGCGTAGCGCCAGTTGTCGGCATCCGGCGTGATCTCGTCGAGATCGTAGCCCGCGCCCTGCAAGCGCTTCGCGACAGGCAGGCCCGCACCCGCCGCCTCGTCGATCAGGCGGCGCCCGGCGGCCTCGTCCTGTGCGATACCGAAGCCGCGCATCAGGT
Source organism: Salipiger abyssi (assembly GCF_017311415.1). Classification (GTDB taxonomy): domain Bacteria; phylum Pseudomonadota; class Alphaproteobacteria; order Rhodobacterales; family Rhodobacteraceae; genus Salipiger; species Salipiger abyssi_A. The sequence goes on from NZ_JAEKIS010000006.1 coordinate 228,529, forward strand.
TCACACCGTGGTTGAATTTGCCCACCGGGTCGCCGGCCTCGGCGGCCTGCCGGTCCCAGCGCGCGGCGGCGTCGGGGTCGAAATCGCCGCCGAACCCGTTCTGCTCCATATAAGACATCCAGGTCATCGCCCCGGTATAACCCGCCGCCGCACAGGCCTCGAAGATGGCGCGGGCGGTGGCGTGATCGCCGGATTTGGTCATCAGATAGCCCGAAGCGCAGACCATCATGTCGGTGTCACCCTCCGCCGCGCGGTCGCGCAGGGACTGCCAGGTCAGCTCTTCGGGATTGGTTGTGCCGTATTCGTCCGCCGTCACGGGCAAGGCCGCCAGCAGGCAAAGGGCCGTGAAAACCGTTCGCATTCTCCGTCTCCTCTCGCGATTGCGCCGGCGGGTCAGCCCCCTTCCGGCCTGAAGGCCGCGCCCCAGGGGAAGCGCCCGACCTTGATCGTCTTCACCGGCTTGCGCGCCGCCACGTCGATCACCGTCACGTCGCCCGAGACGCCGTTCGTGGTGAAAAGCCGGCTGTGATCGCCGTCGAAGGCCATATGCCAGACACGGCGGCCCACCAGCAGATACTCCTCGACCTCATAGGTCTCGGCATCGACCACGGCGACGTGGTTCGCCGGGCCCAGCGCGATAAAGGCGGTCTTGCCGTCCGGCGTCAGCTCGAACCCCACCGGCTGGAGCCGATCCTGGTGCACGCCCTTGATTTCGAAATGGATCTTGGCCTTTTCCGCCTGCGTCGCGGTGTCGAACACGGTCACCGTGCCGCCGATCTCGGCAGAGACCCAGAGCTCGGCCCCGTCCTTTACGAATTCGGCATGGCGCGGACGGCTATCCACCAGCGTATTGGCAAAGATCGCCTCGCTCTCGGTGTCGATCCAATGCGCCATATTGGTGGTCTCAGAGGTGGTGATGACTATCTTGCCGTCCGGGCTCACCGCCATGCCCTCGGGCTCGATGCCCACGTCGATCTGTTCGATCACCCGGCGAGTTTCAGTATCGACCACGGTGGTGATCGCATCGTCCTCATTGGCGATATAGAGCCGCCGGTCGTCGGGATGCAGCACGAATTGCTCCGGGTCTTCGCCCGAGGGCAGATCGTGCAGGATCTCGCCCGAGACCGGGTCCATCACCTGCACCGCGTCGCTGTCGGAGGCGCAGATATAGACGCGGGAATAATCGTGGCTGAAGGTGATGCCGCGCGGGCGCTCGCCGGTGGGGATGGTGCGGGTGACTTCAAGGCTGTCGATGTCGATCACGCTGATCGTGTCGTCCTTTTCATTGGTCACCCAGATCTCGCCGCCCGCCAGCGCGGGCGCGGCCAGAAGCGTCAGGATGGCGGTCAGTCGCAGCATGTCAGTTCTCCTCGAATGCGCGGCAGGCGCTTTCCGGGGCGTCGCGCCCCAGCGTGTCGAGCTCGTTGCCCTGATGGAAAAACCCCTCCAGCGGCGCGGTGGCGACCACGGCGCGGTCGGTGACGATCGGGATCGGCTGGCGCAACTGCCCGTTCCACGGGCGGAAACTCAGCGGACGGCCCTTGAAGCCGGCCAGTTCGAACGCGTCCGAGAGGATATAATCGCGCAGCACGCCCGCCTCATCCGAGCCGGTGCGGGTCACCGCCTCGCCCAGCGTGCGCAGCGCCGCCCAGGTGGCGTAGTCCTCGGACGTCATGTCGCGATGCGCGAGATCCTCGAAGCGCGATTGCAGCTGCGCCGCGCCCCATTGCTCGACCACCGGCGCCCAGGCCTGCGGCACCAGCTCTTCGGAGCCCGCGACCGGGCGCGGCAGCCAGGTGTTGTAGACCACGTAGCGGCCGAAATCGCCGATCTCGTCGGCGATGAGCAGAACGTCGTGATCGCCGAACTCCTGTGTGAAAAGCGGCACCTCGGCACTGGCATTGCGACGCATGTCGGCATCGAAGATCCAGTCCTTCTCGCCCACCAGCTTCAGCCGGAATTTCTCGACCGAAGCTTTCAGCGCCCCGGCAAAGGCACGGTCACTGTCATGCCCGCCGGAGATCAGCGCGACATCGCTCCAGCGGCGCTGGACGAGGAACTGCGCCAGCGCATCCGCACGCATCGCGTCCGACGGGATCGCGTGCAGCAGGTTGGCGCGGCAGGCATCGTCGCGCAGCGCCGCATCCGGCGCGCTGGTGTTGAAGAGCAGCGCGCCTTTCGCCTCCGGCAGATCGGCGATGGCGGTCAGGGTCTCGGCGGGCGCGTCGATCACCAGAAAGGGCGTGCCGGCCAGTGCTGCCCGCGCCGCCGCCAGCGCGTCGCCGCCCTCGGGCACGGCGGTTTCCATGAGCGTCCAGCTCTGGCCCAGGAACTTGCCGGTGGTGGCATTGTCGGCCAGCCCCAGCCGCGCCCCCGCGAGGCCCAGATCCTCCGGGTCGGGATCGAGATTCGACAGCACCGGCGGCGCCGGACGCTCCACCGAAAGATAGCCGACCCGAACCGTCGTTTCCGACGCCGCGGCGGCGCCGAGCGACAGTGACAGCAAGGCTGCAAGCCCGAAAACACGCATGGATTGTCCTCCCTGCGATCAGGCTACCCCGGCGCGCGCGCCGGCGCCGTAAGACCATGGTCGAAGACAGGCCGGTTTCGCGACCAAGGTCCAATATGGCCCCCGGGGGCGCCTTGCTAACCAAACTGAAACCAGTGGAAACGGAGGAGGTCCCCATGTCCGCATTTCGAGTGTCTCGCCCTGTCCTGACAGGCGCCGCCGCCTGTGTTCTGACCGCAACCCTCGCCTTCGCCCATGGCGATGTGGCGCCGCAGCCGGTCGATACCGATGCACTGCCCGAGGTCGGCGAGGAGTGGCTGACCGAAAACCCCTATCGCGACGCCGGAGAGGATGTCTGGCTGAAGGCGGTGGAGATCGGCTCCTCCGGCTACAACCAGAACTGCGCCCGCTGCCACGGGCTGGAGGTGATCTCGGGCGGGCTGGCGCCGGATCTGCGCTTTCTCGAGGCCGAGGAATACGGCGACGAGTGGTTCATCGAGCGCTTCCGCCACGGCTATACCCAGAACGGCACCACCAAGATGCCGGCCTTTGGCGAGCTCTTGGGCCAGAAAGCCGCCTGGGCGATCCGCACCTATGTCGAGGCGCGCCCCGACGACATGGCGGTGGAGGATCAATCGGACGAGCTGAAGGGCATCCGCGACCAGCTCGCCGCCGGTGAGGGCGACGTGGCGGCGTTGCAGGCGCGGCTTGCCGAGATCGCCGGCGAGATCGAGACGCTTTCCGGCGCGCCGGTGGCCGACAGCATCGCCTTCCGCGCCGCCAATCAGCTTGCCGCCGATCCCGGCGCCACGGCGCATGCCGCCGAGACGCTGACGATCGGGCTCTCCGCGGCGCACTGACATGTTGCGGCGTCATCTGATGGCCGCGCTCGCCGGGCTTGCGCTTGCAGGCCCGGCTTTCGCGCGTTGCGGGGACTGGGTGCCTCAGCCGAAACCGCAAAACGCCAGCCGCGACATTGTCGGCCAGGATCTCGATCAGATCGTCGAGCGCGGATTTATCGACTTCGCCGCCTATGAGGATTTTGCGCCCTGGTCCTATCAGGAGAAGGGCAAGCCTGTGGGCGTGGATATCGAGATCGGCCGGCTGATCGCTCAGGATCTCGGCGTCGAGGCACGGTTTCAGCTGGTGCCGGCGGGCGAGAATCTCGACGCGGATCTGCGCAACAATGTGTGGAAAGGCCCGGTGATCGGCGGGCGCGTCTCGAACGTGATGCTGCATGTGCCCTATGACAGCGAGTATGCCTGCCGGGTGGAGCAGGTGGTGTTCACCGGGCAATACGCAGCCGAGCAGATCGCCATCGCCTATCGCGAAGAGGCCTATCCCGAGGAAAAGCCCGTTCCCGCCTATTTCCGCTTCGACACGGTGGCGGTGGAGAACGACTCGATCTCGGATTTCTACCTGACCTCCTTTGCGAACGGGCAGCTCGCGCAGGGCGTGCGGCGCTATCCCAGCTATGCCGCCGCGATGGGCGCGCTGGCGGCGGGCGAGACCATGGCGGCGATGGGGCCTTTGGCGCAGCTCGAAGCGGGCGCGGCGCCGGGCATCGGCATCCACCAGCCGCCGCTTGCGGGCTTCGCGGTGAGCCGCTGGACGGTGGGCGTGGCGGTGCACATGCGCTACCGCGCGCTGGGATATGCGGTCGACGACGCGATCCGCGCGGGGCTGGAGGACGGGCGCATCGCCGCGATCTTTGCCGCCCACGGGGTGACGCATCTGCCGCCGGAGCGGTAACGGTTGCGGCCAAAATACCCGCCCCGGACCTGATCCGGGGCCTCCACCTCACCGCCCCACGCTGCCTCGGGGCATGAGGCCCCGGGTCGAGCCCGGGGCGGGTAGCGCCCCCCGTGGGGTGGGCAATCCGCCCACCGCCCGCGCTACACCTCCACCACCCGCAAATCGCCCCCCCGATCCACCAGCGTCACACGCCGGATCCCGGGCAACGCCCCTGCCGCCCGCGCGAGCTCCTCCGCGCTCATAAGACAGCCCGCTGTCGAGACCCCGTCCGCAACCGTGGCACTCTCCGCCTCCACACTCACCGTCGACCAGCGCGCCGCGCCCTGCCCGCGCGGATCGAGGATGTGGCCCCCCTTCCCCAGCATCAGCGCGCCGGGGCTGGAGGTGGCGATCGCCCCGCCCTCCAGCGTGCGCGTGCCGAGATAACCCTGCGCGGGATCGGAGAGACCCAGCCGCCACGGCCCGCCCAGCGCCCGGAACTCGCCGATATTCACCAGCGCCCGGCCAAAGCCCCGCGCCGCCAGAAGATCCGCCACCAGATCCGTGGCATAGCCCTGCGCGATGCCGTTGAAGGTCAGCGCCTGCCCACGCGCCAGAACGATCCGCTCGCCCCGCGCCACCCGGTCCCAGCCGATGGCCTCGCGCGCCACACGCACATCGCCCCCCATGGCCAGCGCCCGCCAGAGCGGCTGCACACTCGGATCGAAGGCCCCGCCAGTGGCGCGATGGATCGCATCCGCCTGCGCCATCAGCGCGCGGAAATCCTCCGACGGCACCAGCCGACCCTCGCGGTTCAGCACAGACAACTCAGAACGCGGATCATACAGGCTGAAGCACCGCTCCACCCCACGCAGCCGCGCAACCGCCTCCTTCAGCGCCGCCGGCGCCTCCGGCCCGTAGAGGGTGATCTCGGCCTCTGCCCCCATCGCCACACCCCGCCAGCGCGCCGGCGCGGCATCGGCCAGCGCCGGCGCCGCGACACAGGCGGCGGAAATCGTCAGGAAACGGCGACGCGACAGGCTCATTCGGCGGGCACCCCGTCTTGCCGGCGAATAGGCCGCTTGCGCGCCTTCGCCGCCAGCACCAGCGGCACGCATTGCGCCGGGTCGTCATGGATTTTCACACAGTCGAGGCACTGGAAGCATTCGGAATAGGCGATCCTGCCGCTCTTCTCGATGGCGCCGTAGCGGCAGCGCACCCGGCAGAGCTGGCAGGGCGAGCCGCATTCGGCGCGCCGCGCGATCCAGTCGCGCCCGCGCAAAAGCCCGCCAATGGCCATCACCGCGCCCAGCGGGCAGAGATAGCGGCAGAACCCCTTGAAGAGCATCGCGCTCAGCAGCAGCAGCCCCACCGCCCAGGCGACGTAAGGCCAGGGGCGCAGGAAATGCGTGGTGATCGCGGTCTTGAACGGTTCGATCTCGGCCGCCGTGTCGATCTCGCCCGGCGCCACGAAGACCACCGCCACCATGCCCGCCAGCACGAGATATTTCAGCCCCTTCAACCGCCAATCCCAGCGCGGCGCGGGGTCGAACTGCGGCAGGCGCAGCAAGTGCCCCAGATGCGCGGCGAATTCCTGAAGCGCGCCGAACGGGCAGAGCCAGCCGCAAAAGAAGCCCCGCCCCCAGAGCACGAATCCCGCAATGGCCGCGCCCCAGACCAGCAGCGAAAACGGATCGTAGAGCAGGAAGGCATAGCTGCCGCCGTCGAGCGCCGTGCGGATCACCCCCAGCACCGTGACAATCGAGAGCTGCCCCTGCCCCCAGAACCCGACAAAGCCTGTCATCACCGCCAGGATCCCCAGCCGCAGCGGCGTGAACACCCGCGACGCCGCCAGCCGGTTTTGCGCCGGCCCCACCGCCAGCAGCAGCGCGATCAGAAAGACGCAAAGCAGGATCAGGTCGCCCTGCCGGTTGAGGATCGCCTCGCGCCAGGGCGGCAGCGTCTGCACCGCGCCGGGGCGCAGGAAAAACCGCTCGGGCGTGGCGTGGCGCACACTCAGCTCGCGCATGCCGATCTCGGGCTGGAACATGCCGTGTTCGCGCACCGCCTCGACCTTTAGGATCCACTCGCGCGACGGATCGAAGCCCAGCCGCCGGTCGGTGCGCAGGATCATCGCGATGCCCCCGGGCACACCCTCCGCCAGCTCGACCAGCAGATCCGCATCGCGCAGCGCCACCGGCAGCCCGTCCTGTTCGGCGGCGATGCGGTCGGGCGCGGTGTTGCGGATGAACTCGGGCGAGACCAGCCCGTGCCGCCCGGCCTCGATCAGCAGAATCGGCTCGTCGTCCGGAGAGATCGCCAGGAACCGCGCCAGCTCGGCCTGCGTGTCGGGTGCCAGCAACGCGCGGGCGATAGACGGCGGGCCGAGATCGACGATCCAGAGATCGAGATAGGCGCCTTCCGGATCGTCCGCCGCCTCCGGATCGTCATCGGCCCAGATCGTGCCGGCAAAGAGCGCGTCGACCTCGGCATTGCTGACCCGCTTGTGGGTGGCGATGCCCTGCGCCACCAGATCGCCCCAGCTCAGCACCTCGTCACGGTCGGGGTCGGGATAGGCGGGCGGGCCGGCGGAAATGCCCTGAAGCTTTTCGCGCGCCACCTCGCGGGCGGCGGCCATCAGGCTTTCATGGGCGATGCGCACGCTGGCGGTCGCCTTCGTCACCCCGTCGAGATAGACCAGCGGCGAGCCGGCGCCGCCCTCGCCATAGGCGTTGCCGACCACCATGGTCTCGGAGATCGAGCGCCCGGCATACTGCTCGAAGAACTGCCGGAACGGCGCCTCGCCCAGCCCGGAGACAAAGATCGGCTCGTTATGCGAGATCAGCCGTACGTCGAGAAACCGCCCCTCCGGATCGAGCATGGCAAAGATATTGATCGGGGCGCCGGAAAAGCCCGGCAGCGGCGCCATCAGCTCGGTCTCGAAGGCATAGCCGGCCGGCCCGCCACCGGAATTCAGCAGCTCCCACACGCCTTTGTCGTTCACCTCCTCGCCCAGCACATAGGGCGCATAGACGAATTCCGCCATCGCCTCGCGATCAAGCGGCGCAGCATGGGCCCGCCCCGTCAGCAGGGCGGCGAGGCTTAGCAGAAAAAGGACCAGAAGGCGCCGCATGACGCGACCCTAGCAACGCCCCGCGCGGCTGCCGATGCGACCAAGGTCTGAGAGTGCGATTTGGGAGAAGGATCTGCGGTGCCTTTGGGGAGGGGAGAGTGTGAAGAAAGGCACCGCAGAGGGGTGCTGATGCGCTCCCGAAAGCGCATCGGCACCGGGTCCGGCCCGGGCGGCAGTTGACAAGGAGTGCCCGGGACGGGAGGAGCTCTTAGAAGAAGCCCAGCTTGTTGGGGTTGTAGCTCACAAGCATGTTCTTGGTCTGCTGGTAGTGGTCGAGCATCATCTTGTGCGTCTCGCGACCGATGCCCGACTGCTTGTAGCCGCCAAAGGCCGCATGCGCCGGATAGGCGTGGTAGTTGTTGATCCACACCCGGCCCGCCTCGATGTGACGGCCGAAGCGGTAGCAACGGTTCGCATCGCGGGTCCAGACGCCGGCGCCGAGCCCGTACATCGTGTCATTGGCGATGGCGAGGGCCTCTTCCTCGTCCTTGAAGGTGGTGACCGAGACGACCGGGCCGAAGATCTCTTCCTGGAAGACCCGCATCTTGTTGTGGCCCTTCAGGATGGTCGGCTGGATGTAATAGCCGTTCGCCAGATCGCCGTTGAAGCGCGCGGCATCGCCGCCCACCAGCACCTCGGCGCCCTCTTCGCGGCCGATGGTGAAGTAGGACATGATCTTGTCCTGCTGCTCGGCGCTGGCCTGGGCGCCCACCATGGTCTCCATGTCGCGCGGATCGCCCTGCTTGATGGCCTTTACGCGCTCGATGCAGCGGGCGATGAACTCCTCATAGATGTCTTCCTGAACCAACGCTCGGCTCGGACAGGTGCAGACTTCGCCCTGGTTGAAAGCGAAGAGCACGAAGCCTTCGACCGCCTTGTCGAGGAAGGCGTCGTCCTCGGCCATCACGTCGGAGAAGAAGATGTTTGGCGATTTGCCGCCCAGCTCCAGCGTCACCGGAATGAGGTTCTTGGTGGCGGCCTTCATGATGATGCGGCCGGTCTCGGTCGAGCCGGTGAAGGCGATCTTGGCGATGCGGTCGCTTTCGGCGAGCGGACCGCCCACCTCGGCACCGAAACCGTTGACGATGTTCAGCACGCCGGCGGGCAGCAGGTCGGCGATAAGCTCCACCAGCACCATGATCGCGGCTGGCGTCTGCTCGGCAGGCTTCAGCACGATGCAGTTGCCGGCGGCGAGCGCGGGCGCCAGTTTCCACGCCGCCATCAGGATCGAGAAGTTCCACGGGATGATCTGGGCAACGACCCCCAGCGGCTCGTGGAAGTGATAGGCCACGGTGTCGGCGTCGATTTCCGACATGGAGCCTTCCTGGCTGCGCAGGACACCGGCGAAATAGCGGAAGTGGTCGATCGAGAGCGGGATGTCGGCGGCGGTCGTCTCGCGGATCGGCTTGCCGTTGTCCCAGGTCTCGGCCTGGGCGAGGATCTCGAGGTTTTCCTCCAGACGGTCGGCGATCTTAAGCAGCGTGTTGGAGCGCTCGGCCGCAGAAGTCGCGCCCCAGCCGGCCTTGGCGGCATGCGCGGCATCCAGCGCCAGCTCGACATCGGCGGCATCGGAACGGGCGACTTCGCAGACAGTGCTGCCGGTGATGGGCGTGATGTTCTCGAAATAGCGGCCGTTGACGGGGGCCACGAATTTGCCGCCGATGAAGTTGTCGTAGCGGGCCTTGAAGGGAGAGGCGTATTTGCCTTCCGTTTCGGTCATGACGTTCATGGAAATCCTCCTTTGAGCCCGGGTCCTCCGCCCGGTGTGCCTCATACCTGCCGCGCGGAAGCGGTCGTGTCAGCCCGGGCACGGCGGGAGACGGGGCGAAACCGTCTCAGTTGCGAGACAGTTTTGTCGGAGAATGTGGTGGTAGAGGGAAAGAGAGAGCGTGTGGTGGGCATATTGCCCACCCTACAAGTGACATGTCAGCGCGAGCCACGCCGGGTATTTTTCCCATGTAGGGTGGGCAATATGCCCACCGCCGCGCAAAACACCGGCACGGCTCAAAGCGCCGCACAGACCGCCGGCTGACCGTAAAGGCCCGTTACCAGCCTCCGGCGCAGCCGCGCGAGGAAGGCGCTGTCGGGGATCTCCTGCCGCAGACCGGCGCGCAGCGTTTTGGGCATGTCGACGTAGCGGCGGTAGCCGAAGCCCAGCGCGGCAGAGTCGAGCGTGGCGATCCCCGTCGCGACCTCCCGCGCCTCATCCGCGCGGTCATAGCCAAGAAGCGCCTTGGCATAAGCCTCATCGTGCAGCGCACCATGCGGGTAGAGATCGCGCGCCAACAGGATCAGCGCCGCCATATGCTCCGGCGCCAGATGCGCCAGCTCCATCGCCCAGCCTGCCCCGGCCACAAAGCCCGAGCCGATCACCAGGCCGCCCAGCTCGCGCATCGGCAGCGGCGCGCCGGTCAGCGCGCCCGCATCCTGATGTCTCATCGCCTTCTCCCCCAGTCGGTTCGCACCGGGACAGCCCCTGCCCCGGCGCCTGCATCTGCGACGCTCAGGGCACGATCACGCCGCGCCCGGTGAAGCGGCGATGTTTGAAATCGTCGATCGCCTGGTTGATATTGGCGAGCTTGTATTCGGTCTGATGCATCTTCACCTTGCCGTCGGCATTGAGCTCCATCAGCTCCACCAGCTCGATGTAATCGCCCACGAGGCTGCCGCCGATCTTGATCTCGTTGACCACGAATTCCAGCGTCGGGATCTCGATCTTGCCGCCATAGCCCACGACGATCAGCTCGCCGCCCTGGCGCAGCAGCTTCCAGCAGATATTCTCCACCCCGAGCTCGCCGACGAAATCGATCACCACATGAGCACCGCCGCCGGTGACCTCCTTGACCTGCTCGATCAGATCCGGAGCGCCGTCGAGCACCACATCCGCGCCCAGCTCCCTGGCCAGCACCTGCGCCGCCGGCTCGCGGTCCACCGCGATGACCCGCCCGCCGCTCATGTGCTTGAGGCATTGCAGCGCGATATGGCCAAGCCCGCCGATGCCCAGCAGCACCGTCCAGGCGCCGGGATAGGTGAGCTTGGCGGCCTTCTTGGCGGCGCGATAGGCGGTGATGCCGGCATCGGCCATGGGCGCGACTTCGAGCGGGGTGATGCCGGTGTTGAGCTTGATCACCGAGCTTTCGGAAGTCTTGAAATACTCCGCAAACCCGCCATCGAGCCCGAGCCCCGGAAACAGCCCGTGGTCGCAATACATATCATGGCCATAGCGGCAGTTGAGGCAGATGCCGCAGCTCCGATGCGGGTGAACGATCACCGCATCGCCCGGCTTTACCGAGGTCACGGCGCTGCCGACATCCTCGATCCAGCCGGCATTCTCATGCCCCATGATATAGGGCAGGAGCGTGCCCTCGCCGTCCATGATGTCTTTCCAGACACCTTCGATGATGTGCAGGTCGGTGCGGCAGAGTCCCGCCGCGCCGACCTTGACGACCACCTCGTTCGGGCCGGTGATCTCGGGGGGAGCGACGTCCTCGATCTTCAGCTCGACATTCATCGCGGGGTCGTATTCGTAAAGTCTTGCCGCTTTCATCTGCGGACTCCTTTCGTGGGAAAAGGGCCGCGCGCCCCTTGCGGCGCGCGGCGGCGACAGGGGTCAGGGACGGCCGAGCAGCTCGGCGCCGCCGCCGAGGGCCGGACCTTCGGTCGGGTCGGCCTCGCCCTCGTCGAGATCGCCGACCAGGGTTTCGGTGGTCAGGATCAGCGTGGCGACAGAGGCCGCGTTGACCAGCGCCGAGGCGGGCACGCGCGCCGGGTCGATGATCCCGGCCTCGTACATGTCGCCGTAGGTACCGGTGGCCGCGTCATAGCCATGGCCTGGCGCGCCGGCGGTCACCGCCTCGACCACCTGCTCGGCATCGGCGCCGGCATTCGACGCGATGCGCCGCAGCGGCTGGGTCAGCACCGAGCGCACGAGGTCGATCCCCTTGCCGATATCGCCGATGGCCGAAAGGTTGCCGAGCACCGGCGCGGCCTGCGCCAGCGCCGTACCGCCGCCCGCCACGACGCCGTCATCGGCGGCGGCGCGCACGGCGCAGAGCGCATCCTCGATGAGCTGGATCTTGCGCTTCTGCTCCACCGGAGTGAAGCCGCCGGCATAGAGGATCGCGCTGCCGCCCGAGAGCTTGGCCAGCCGCTCGCGCAGCTTGTCCTGCTCGATATTGGGCGGCGCCACATCGTACATGCGCTGCACCTGGTTGCGCCGGGCGACGACCGCCTGAGGATCGCCCTGCCCGCGCAGCACGCTGGTGGTCGATGCGGTGGCGCGCACCATCTCGGCACCGCCGAGCTGGGCGCGGGTGACATTCTCGATCTTCTTGCCGAGATCGCGGGCCAGCACCTCGCCGCCGGTGATGATCGCCAGATCGTCCATCATCGCCGTGCGCCAATGGCCGTATTCCGGCGGGTGCACGATCAGGAACTTGCCGGCGCCGCCATTCTCCAGCAGCCGGATCACCACCTCGGGGGCGATCTCCTCGGCGACGATGGCGAGCGGGCGGCCCTCCTCCTCGGCGATGGCAATGGCATTGTCCAGAACCGACGGCTGGAGGATCTTTTGATCTGTCAGCAATATCAGCGGGTTGCGCAGCACCGCCTCCATATGCTCGCGGTCGGTCACCATGTGATGCGAGATATAGCCGCGCTCGAATGACATGCCCTCCATCACATCCATGGTGGTCTCGATGGTGACGCCGAAATCGGCGGTGATCACCCCCTCGCGACCCACCCGGCGAAAGGCCTCCGCCACCAGATCGCCGAGCTCGGGATCGGTTGCCGAGACCCGCGCCACCGCCTGGAGATAGTCCGGATGCGCGGCGCAATCGCGTGCGCTTTCGTCGATGGCGTTCACGATGCGCTCCACCGCCATGTCGATGCCCTTGCAGAGATCGACCGGTTTCACACCATTATCGGTGAGCGCCACGCCGCGCTGGATCAGCGCGTTCGCCAGCACGATGGCGGTGGTGGTGCCGTCGCCCGCCACCTCGTTGGTCTGCATCGAGACCTCGCGGACGACTTGCGCGCCCATGTTCTCGAACCGGTCGGTCAGCTCGATCTCGGACGCGATGCTCACCCCGTCGCGGGTGATGAGCGGCGTACCGACCGGACGGTCGACCATCGCGTTGAGCCCCTTGGGCCCCAGCGTCGGCTCCACCGCCGCCGCCAGCCGCGCAACCCCGCGCGCCAGCGCTTTGCGGGCGAATTTTCCGTGTACAAGCAGTTTGGCCATAGTGTCCTCCTTCGCCGTGCGGCATGCCGCCGGCGTCCTCCCAGAATTCTTGTTGTGTCAGTCGCTTACTTGCGCATCGCCGCGTCCTCGCGCGGCGGCACACGGCCCAGCATGAAATCCACCAGCGTCGGGCCGTCGGCGCCGATCTCCACCTCCTTGTAGCGGGTGGAGGCGAGGCCCCGGCACATGGCGCCGTTGAACTCCATGCTGATCCGCGTGCCCCGAAGCCGGTCGAGATGCGCCGGAAGATCCGCGGGCGCGATGGGCTGCCCGTCCCAGGTCGGAAACGCCGGAGCATCCGGGGTATCCGCCAAACCCTGAGTTTCGAGCAGATCACGGTAGCGTGCCATCTGCCGGATCTCGTCCTCGCTGCCGAAGACCACGCGGTCGAGCGCGCCCACGGTCATCGCGACAATCTCCTCCGCCCCGAGGCCGCGCCGGCGCAGACCGCGCAGCACCACTTCCTGCCGCCGGTCGAAGGCCTTGGCCATGAATTTCTCGACCACCTCGCCCAGATCGGCCCCGTCGCAATATTCAGCAAAGACCTCGCCGAAGGCCCGCCCGCTGTTGACGCCCTCATTGACCTGATCGCCGAAGCAGTGGTCGTTGAGCCAGACCTGCACCTCGCGCACCCAGGGCAGCGCGCCGACCTCGCGGCGGATGCCGAAGGCCATGAGAAAGGCGAAATTGGGCGAGCACCAGTAGGTGGGAAGCCGGAACTCGACCTCCACCCGACGGGCGTCGATGACCTCCAGACGCTCGACAAAGCCCATATCGGTGATGGGTTCGTCGAGCTCCGGATCGGTCACCATCTCCAGGCATTCCCAGACCTCGGTTTCGAGATCCGCCCTGATGATGTCCGTCAGCATGGCCTCACTCCGCCGCGATCTGCACCGGGGCGCCGGCGAGCTCGGATTTCTTCGCTCCGACGTCGATGCCGTAGAGCTTGGCGGCGTTGAGCCCGAGGATCTTTTCCTTGATCTCGTCGGTGAGCTGCACGCCGCGTTCCTCGGCGATGTCGTCGGGGATCTGGAAGTTCCAGAACTTCTCGACCAGCCAGCCCGGCGTCCAGATCGCGTAATCCGAGCCGAAGAGGATCTTGTCCTCACCCACCCAGAACAGCAGCTCGGCGATCATCTCGGCGAAATAGCGCGGCCGGGCATGGATGAAGGGCAGCACCACTGCGAGCCCGCCATAGACATTGCTTTCCTGCACCGCGATCCAGCAGAAATCGTCCAGCCGCGGCTGGCCGCAATGCTCCACGATCCAGTTGAGGTTGGGGAAATCGGTTGCGGCGTAATCGACGTCATGCACGTCGAAGGCATCCTTCGACAGCGGAATGATCGTCGGGCCCTTGTGGACATGGATGTTCCTGATGCCCAGCTTCTCGCAGAGCTCGAAGCACTTGTAGGCCTGCGGATCGTTCAGCGCCCAGCCCTTGGAGGCCCCGTTCCACTCGGCGGTGTACATCTTCACGCCGGTGATATTGTGCTCTTCCTTCATGTAGTGGATGTATTCCAGCGCCTTCTCGCCATCGCGCGGATCGAAGGCGCCGTTGACGATAAAGCGCTCGGGGTGACGCTTGGCCATTTCGGCGGTGCGCTCGATGCAGCCGAAGCCTTCCTTGTAGAAATCGCCCAGAACCGTGGTCTGCACGATGGCCATGTCGTCGGGTCCGTCGACGAAAAGGTCGCGATAGATGTCGTCCTCGGAGTATTTCTCGAAGCGGGACTTTTCCCAGAGATGCTCCTTGGGGCTCAGGTTGGTGTGGTAGGCGTAGAAGCAGTCGATGAACTGCTTGCCATGGATATTGGCCTGGTTCTCGGGGCTGCCGTCCCAGAAATGGGTGTGGCCGTCGAGAACGAAAATCTCCTTGCCGTCCGGTGTCTTGTACATGATGTCCTCCCTTGCTGACGTCTGAATGGCTGAGCGGTCGCCGGGGCCGGATCCGGCCGGCCCCGGGCGGTTCCGAGGCGGGTCAGATGTACTCCATCACCTCGTCCATATCCCCGAAGAGGATCACCGTGTTGTCGTCGATGCGGACCATCCGCCCATAGTGGGTGGAGGTGTTCACCTCGAAGATCTCGGCGGTCATCTCGCGGCCCAGGAACTCGGTGATCTCGTCCATCTTGAAGATCAGCTTGCCCTCGCCGTCGATCCGGATGGTCGCCGGGTTGTAGGTGACGGTCACCTTGGGGTCGTTCTCCTCCATGAACTCGGCGATGGCGCGGGCCTCGACGCTGTCGTTCATGGTGACCCCGCATTCGTGCGAGATTTCACGGCTGCTGAGGTCGATATCCTTCATCGACTTGAAGATGTTCTTCTTCGAAGCGTCGCGTGCGGCTGTCGACATGATTGTCTCCTCTTCCCTGTCGTTAGCGGTTGAGGCCGAGTTCGCCGAGGATCTGGCCGATGCGCTCATGCGACACCGCCTTGACGTCCTCGAAGGAGACCGGCTTGGAATGGGGCTGCGACCAGATCGGTTGCAGCGCGGCGGCGGCCTTGTCGGCCAGATCGCCATGCTTGTTGACCCAGCTCTGGAACAGCGCCCTGTTCTGGGCGCCATAGGTCTCGTCATTGGCCAGCAGGTAGATAAGGTCGATCGTGTTCGCGAGATTGCGCTCGTAATCGGCCTCTGCCGCCGAGATCACCGGGGGCGTGATGAAATCGTTGTTGGCCGCCGCCGCCTGCATGAAGAAGCCCGAGCGGATCAGCTCGCCCACCAGCGGCTCGAAGACGATGTTGATGGCGAAATACTGCTCGAGATAATCCTCGCAGCCCATGATCGTCTCGATGGCCTCGCGGCAGGGCTGCCAGATCGGATCCTCGAGCCAGGCCTTCTTGCCGAGCTCGTCGTCCCAGCCCTCGATATCCATGCCGATCTCGGCGAGGTAGAGCGTGATGTCCTGCGCCAGCCGCATCTTGTAGGACGAATTGGTCAGCGTGGCGTTGTTGATCATCTGGGTATAGCCATAGCGCTGCGCCTGCATGAGCGAGGTGCCGAGGCCGAATTCCGCGTGTTTCCACGCGCCCAGATGCTTTTGCAGGATCTTCGCCCAGTTGGCATCGAACGCCGCCGGCGCGCCGGCCTTGCGGGCATTGGCGATGACCGCCTGCACCATGGTCTCGATCTTCGACTGGCGCTGGTAGTGGGTGCGCTCCCATTCCTGATCGGGCGCGCGGAAGGCGTGCCAGTTGGACGATTGCGCCCGCGTGTTATCCTTGGTGTAAGCGCCGCCACCCTTGCCGCCCTCGAACTCGATGATCCAGTTCTGAATGAGGTAGCGCTCGGGATCGGGCTGCACGTCGACGGTGACGTCCTCGTAATGCGTCGCCCGCTTGCCGCGCGGTTCGAAGTAGTTGTATTTGCGGCTTTTCGAGCCGGCAAAGATGGCGGCACCCGCCGCCCCGGACCCGACCGAGCTTGATGTTGCTACCATGGTAGCCTCCCTTGTCTGCTGTTTTTCACGTCACTTGCGTTCGGGCCGGTTTCAGTGGCCCGAAGAACCGGAAGTGGGGGTGAACCTGTCGTAGAAGATGCGATCCGTGTCGAAATCGTGCATGAAGAGCACCGGTGTCAGCGCGTCGATCATCGGCGGCGGACCGCAGGCATAGACATCGCCCTCGCCGTCGATCCCCAGCGCCTTGAGCCGCCGGTCGACCGCCTCGTGAACGAAGCCGCGCTCGCCGTCCCAGCCGTTGCCCTCTTCCTCATGGCTGAGCACGGGAATGAACTGCACATTCGGGCAGGTCTCGGTGACCGCGCCGATCTCGTCGAGCTTGAAGAGGTCGTTCTGGGTGCGGGCGCCGTAGAAGAAATAGATCGGGCGGTCCTCGCCGCAGCTCACCTGATCGTTGAGGATCGACCAGACCGGCGACATGCCCGAGCCCGCGCCGACCAGGATCACCGGTCCTTCGCGCTCTTCCCGCCGGAAGCACATCCCGTAGGGTCCTTCGACGGAGACGTCGGCTCCGGCGCGGATTCCGCCGTCGTCGAGCTCGTTGGAGAATCGTCCGTCGGGGTATTTCTTGATGATGAAGGAGAGTTTCTGGGCTTCGCTCGGCGGATTTGCCATGGAGAACGAGCGTGTAATCTCCTCCCCTTTTTCCGTCCTGACTGTGATGTCGACATATTGGCCCGCCCAGAATTTCAAAGGCGCATCCAGTTCGATCTGCACGCCCCGGATGTCGTGGGTCAGCTTCTGGAAATCGACGATCTTGCCGGAATACTGCTTTACCGGAATGGACTTGGAGAGCACCTCCTCGTCATAGTTCAACAGCTCGATCTCGATATCGCTGTAGGCGAGCGTGCGGCACATCAGGATGTGGCCGCTGTCCTTCTCCATGTCGTTCAGCGCGAAGGTGGAATATTTCAGCAGCTCGGACTCGCCGTCGAGCTGCACGCATTTGCAGGCCGAACACTGCCCCTCCTTGCAGCCATGCGGCAGTGCGATGCCCTGGCGGAAGGCGGCGTCGAGCACGGTCTCTCCCTCCTCGACCTCGAATTCCACGCCGACGGGCTCCAATCGGACGGTATAGATATCCGTCATCTTCAGTCTCCCTGGGTCCGCCGTGCCTCTTGCGGACACGGCTCTGGCGGGGAGGCCGGCGCGCGGCCTCCCCCGATGGCTCAGTTGCAAGGATTGATGGTGAATCCCTTGCGGTACTCGGCGATATGCGCGTCGCGGTCGGCGGGCGACATGGCGCGCAGCGCGTTGAGCGGCGAGGCCAGCGTGTGGCCGCGGACATGCTCCAGCTTCCACATGTCCTTGTCGTCGAAGCGCAGATGCGGCTGCGGCACCAGGGTCTGACCGTCCTCGCGGACGAAGTTCAGATCGGTGATCGCATCGGCGAGATCCCAGCCGTCATAGACCGTTTCCCACTCGCGCTTGCCCGAGAACTTGCCCATCGCGGGCGTCGGACGGCCCTGATACTCGTCGGCAAAGGCCTCGACGGCGGTCCAGCGGTCCAGCTCATGCGCGAAGGTGTGCAGCTGGCCGTCGATCTCGTCGACCACCATGTCCTCGCGGATGAGGCAGGGCACCAGGCAGGACCAGCAGCGATGCGGGTAGACGTAGCCCACGTCCTCGTTGAACACGAGCACCTTCTCGCCCGGCTTGCTGAGCTTGTCGTACCATTTCCAGAACTCGCCGAACTCGGCATACCAGCCCGGATACTTGTGCTCGAACCACTCGAAATCCTTCTCGGTCTGAGCCTCGATCCGCCAGAAGTTTACCGGCCAGCCGACCGCGAAGAACTGCGCGACCTTGTGGACATAGTTCTTCTCGGTGATCCGCTTCCAGGCTTCCTGGACGTCGTCGTGATGCACCTTCACGCCGTATTTCTCGAGCGGCAGCATGTAGGTCCGGTAGTAGTCTTCAAAGATCCAGCGGTGCCACATCTCCGCATAGGACTCCTTGTCCTTGTCGCGGTTGGTGGTGCCGTATTCGATGAAGGTGCCGATGGCGGCATCGACGATGGCATGGTTCTGCCAGAAGGCGTAGCGCAGATCGCGCTCCAGAAGCAGGTGGTTCTCCGGCTCCTTCAGCGCCGCCATCAGCATCGAGTGGCCGTTGCCGATATGGCGGCTCTCGTCCGACTGCACCGACAGGAACACCGTGGGCAGCGCGTAGTCGCCGTTGCGGGCGGCTTCCGACGGCATGGCCACGAAGAGCGTGTTGGTAAAGGCGGTCTCGGCCACCACGGTCAGGTACATGCAGGCCGAGGTCATCACGTCACCGGTGATGAAACCCTCGCCGAACTGCCGGCCGATGGTGGTGGCGTAGCACTTGCCAAAGGCTTCCTCGGTGATGTCGAAGCCCGCCGGGTCGATATAGTTCTCCATGTACCACTTCTTCAGGTTCATCTGAATCGTGGAATGGCGGAACTCGTCGACCATCTGCATGGTGAAGCCGGTGCGCAGGTCTTCGCCGGGAGCGAGGCGGGCGACCATGGCCATCGAACGGGCGGCCGAGATTTCGGGGAACGGGATGATCGCCAGGAAGAGCTTCATCCATTCCACCCAGCGCGGTTCCACGTTGCGGAACATGTCGCCGCGCAGCGCCGCGTCGAGCGCACCGTAGACCCGGTTGTCCTTTTCTTCCTGCATCGGGAAGTAGGAGCGCAGAACCTGCTTCATCGGATCGCGCGGGGCCTTGGTGATCTTGTAGTCGGTGGGGAAGGTCGATGCCTCCTGGACAAAGGTGGGGTTCCAGCCGAGATCCGAGATCTTCTTCGTGGCCTCCCCGACCGAAATGCCACGCTGAGACGTGATCTTGTTCAACGTCAAAGTCATGCCATGAGCCTCCTTTCAAGCTCGGCGACCGTGTTCCGGCCGCAGGTCAGACGGCTTGCGCCGCCGGTTGATGGCCCGGCAACCGGAATGGTCGCGGGCGCCGGTCACGGCAAAGGTTGCTGAGCCCGCGCGTCACGGGCGGTTGCTTGGGGGCACCACCGGGCCGGAATTGGGGACCGGGCCGATTGTCCATGACGCGCTGCGGCATCCTCTCCTTCGTTCTTGGGACGGTCCCTTGAGGGCCGTTCGTCTTGTGCCAATCCAATAGGCACGCGCTGTTCCAGAACGGGGGAAACGGCAGCATTTTGAGGAGCTGCGAGCGCAATCACCTGAAAAACCTACATTCTTTTTTAACATTTTTTCGCAGGGTGCCGGGCGGCGCTGTTAGCGCCCAATGCGACCGTCTTCCGTAACGTTAAGAAGCGTTACACCGCCCGCAAAACCGTTGCGCCGGACATTACAAATGGACAGTGCGCGGCGTTACACCACGGCCCCGCCAGGCCATGCCGCAATGCAGAAAAACTGTGGAAAATCAGGCGCGTCTGCGCCGCAGCGCAGCGGGCGCATAGCCCGCCTGCTGGCGATATTTGGCCACCATGCGGCGCGAGATCGTGATGCCCTCGGCCAGCAGCAGCGCCACGAGCCGCGCGTCGGAGAGCGGCGCCGCCGGATCCTCGGCACCAAGATGCGCGCAGAGCCGCGCGGTGACCTGCGCCCGCGAATGCGCTCCCGTGCCTTTCGAGGCCGCCCCGGCACAAAGCACACGGGCCGCGATCACCCCCTGCGGCGTGTCGAGCAGATAGCCGTTCAGCACCCGGCTCACTGTGCTGGGATGAAAGCCCGTCGCCGCCCCCAGCCCGGCCATGGTGAGCGGCGCCAGCGCCTCGGCGCCGTGGTCGAAATAGCCCTGCTGGCGCGCGACCAGCGCCGCCAGCACCTGGCGCATCGCCGAGTGCCGCAGCGCCATCGCCTGTTTCAGCATCCGCGCCTGTTTCTGCGCTTCCGCCAAGCTCTCCGACCGTGCCCGGTCGGGCAGCGCCCGCACCTCCAGCTCCGGCTCCGCCCCGCGCAACAACCGCACCTGCCAGCCCTGCGCGCCGCGCTCCACCACCGCATCGGGTGCGCGGCTCAGCGTCGGGTCGGCTGCGAAACGCGCCCCCGGTTTCGGATCGAGCCCGCGCAGCACGGTCAGCCCCTCGACCACCGCCTCCACCGTCAGCCCGGCGGTCCGCGCCAGCGCCGCCGGCGTGCCGCGTTCCAGTACTCCCAGATGCGGCAGCATCGCCGCGAGCGCCGGCGTCATCGCCTCGCGCTCCTCCAGTTGCAGGCGCAGACATTCCGCCAGATCGCGGGCAAAAAGCCCGGCTGGCGAGATCCGCCGCTGCACCAGCGCCAGAACCCGCTCCATCACGCTCGGCGCCACACCCAGCCGCTCGGCCAATACCGACAGATCGCCGCCGAACCAGCCGGAGGGCTCCAGCTCCTCGATCAGCGCGATGACCGCGCGCGCCATCGGCCCGCCATCGGCCAGCAACGGCGCAAGCTCGGCGCTGGCATGGGCGAAAAGGCTCGACGCCTCGGCGGCGGCCACCGCCTCCAACACGTCGGTCGCCGCGTTGCCGATAAACAGCCGCCGGCGCGGGCGCGAGACCCGCAGGAGCGGGTTCACCTGCGCCACCTCCAGCAGATGCTCCGTCAGCTCGGCTGCACTCATGCGCAGGAGCGTCATGGACTGGCCCAGCACAAAGCTCTGGCGCGTCGTCGCGACGAGGCCGAGACCCGGGGTCATCGCCCCCTCCCTGACACGAGGGCAGAAATCGCTGGCCGGATTTCGCCCGCGCTTGCTATCCTTGCCCGACCGCATATCCGCGGAGGACGCTTATGAGCCATGACGATATGATCGGTGCGGTGACCACGCTGCACCACGCGCCGCCGGAACTGTCCTATCCCGGCCTCTCGCCGCAATTGCTGGCGCGGGTGCGTCAGCTCTGGTCGGCGCGCGGGCTGGATTTCGACCGCGCCTGGGCGCGCGGCGTGCACAGCCTGCCCGGCTTTCGCGCCCTGCCCCGCCCCGAGGGCGCGCCGAGCAGCGCGCAGGTGGATCTGGTGTTTCTCTTCGATCAATGCGTGATCTGGCTGCGCGCCCTGCACGCGGCGGCGGAGCTCGGTCGCCGGCAGGAGACCGAGGGGCTCGACCCGGCGCAATGGCACGGGCTCGCCGCCGTTTCGGCGCGGCTCACCGATCAGGTCTCGGCGCTGCGGCTGCTGGCGCTGACCGGGCTGCCGATGCAGGCGATGCAGATCTCGCGCTCGGTCTCGGAAGATGTGGATATGATGCTGGTGCTTCTGGCGCGGCGCAAACTCGCGGCGCGGTTCACCGCCTGCCGCGACGTGGAAGAGGCCAATGCCTTCTGGCGCCGGCATATTTCCGGGGGCCGGGCGTTTCGCGCGATCACCGAAAAGCTCTACGATGTCGGGCTCGATTACTCCGCCGATACGGACTATGCGCGCTGGCGCCGGCAGGTGCTGGCAGTGCTCGGCGCAGCGGTACATGGCACCGCGCTCACCCCGCCCACCGGAGACCCGGCGCTGCGCAACGACGATTCCGTCTATTTCTGTGCCTTTCGCATCCATGAGCTATGCGCCTATGCCCAGCTGATCCGCCCCGCGCTGACCGAGGCGCTGGACCGCGCCGCCGATGAGGCGGCGCAATCGGGTCTCGCCGATGACGGGCTGGCCGCGCTGGCCGCCCCGCTGAGCGCCGTGCTGCTGAACCAGATCCAGAGCCTGCCCCAGCCCGCCGCCCCCAGTGCGGCGCGGGAGGCCACGCGGCACTAGGCGACGCACCTCAGTGCATCGGCTCTTCGGCCTTGCCGAACTTGCCTTCGGCGATCCAGCGCGCCGCCAGCACAAGCGCGCCCATGGCGAAATCCTTGCCATGGGCCTCGACCATCTCCTCAGAGACCTTTGCCAGCGAGGCGAAGAAACGATCCTTGCTCTGTTCGTCTGCGGACAGTTCCGGTTTCATGATATCCTCCCAATCGTCTTTTGTTTTCGGTCACTTGAACATGATCTTCGGAAAGGTCGCGATGGCCGCACGACCATCGGCGAAGCCCGCCGCCAGATGCATGCCATCCGGCGACCAGGCGAGCGCGGTGACCGCCGCGCCGCGCCCCTCGATCAGCATCAGCTCGTCGCGCTGGCCCAGCGGCGACAGCACCACCAGCCCGTTGGCATAGCCCGCCGCGCAGAGATCGCGGGTAGGATGCGGCGCGACACAGTCGACCAGCGTCACCCCCGGGCGCCCGGTGTCGAGCGGCGTGCCCGCGTGATCGCCAAAGGGCAGATCCGGGGTCTTCCAGGCGACGACACGGAACGCCCCCGACGCCACCAGCGCCCCGGCCTTGCGGCTGAAGCCCAGCGCACCGACTGAAGCGGGGAAATCGGCGATGCGGTCGGCGGCGCCGGCGTCGAGATCGACCAGCGTCAGCGCGCGGTCGGTGCAGCCCGCCGCCAGCCAGCGCCCGTCCGGCGACCAGTCGAGACAGACCGCCTCGCCCGGCGCCTCCAGCGTCGTCTCCGCCTCCAGAGTCTCGGTCCGCAGCACCGTGACGCGCCCGTCGCCCCAGGCCGCGAGCCGGCGCCCGTCGGATGAGACCGCCAGCCGTTCGACCACCCCCGGCAGGCCACAGCGCAGCCTGGGCGCCAGCCCGTCCGGCGTGGCAAGGCTCAGCTCGCCGCCCCGCGCCACCGCCACCCCGCCGCCACGCAGCGCGCAGAGCGCCGAGACCGGCGCCACGCCCTGCTTTTCCAGCGGCAGGCACTGGCCCCGCGCGGTGACCCGCCAGAGCGTTTCCTCCGGCCCGGCCACGGCAAAGCCCTGATCGTCCCAGGCGCAGAGACCCGCCTCGGCGCGCAAGGGTTGCGTCACCACCGGCGGCGGCAGCGGCTTTTCGCGCGGTCGGATCGTGCTGCGCCCGGTCTCCAGCTCCATGCGGATGCGCTGCTCGGGATGTTCGGCATCGGCGACGGCCAGCAGCGCCAGCGCGCCATCCGCCTGCACACAGGCCAGCGCCGAGCCTTTGGCGTTGAAGGCCAGTGCCGTCACCGGCTGCTCCAGCACCCATTCCCGTCCGATCAGCTCGAACAGCGTCAGCGCCTGCGGCGGCTTTGTCTCGATCATTGTCCTTCTCCCCCTGCCTTGCGCTCCAGCTCGGCATCGAGCCCCGCCATGCGGGCCTCCAGTTGCTCGATCTCGTCCTCGCAGCGCCGCAGGGCCGCTGTGTCGCGGGCCATGTCTTCGGCGTCCTCCTGCGTCTCCTCGCCGCCCATGCGCAGCACCTCGAACCCGCTCAGGCGCTGCGACAGGCGCAGATGTTCGGCGGTCGCCGCCGAGATCTCCTGAGTGATCTCCAGCCGTGCCGCCAGGATCTCCTGCATCCCGCTTGGTCGCTCTGTCATTCTCTCCTCCCGGGCGGCTGGATCGCGCATCGCGTGCCGCCCCTTGCCCGTCGCTTTCGGCCTCTCCCCAGGCCGCCGCGCCCCTTGTCCGGTCCCTGACCGGACTTGTCTCAGACCGGTTTTTCTGAGACCGTCAGGCTAATCCCGCGCCACGGACACGCAATAAAAACCTTTGAAATACATCAATTTTCGCCCGGGAATTTCAATCCCGGCGGGAAAGTGTAATACCCCGTTACGGCGTCCGCGCGCGGACGTAAAAATCTGTTCCACCGCCGCAGGACGCCAGCCGCCAGCCGCGCCGAATCACTCGCGCGGCAGCATGGCACCGGAGGCCGGCAAGTCGCTCAGCCTGCGCTCGACAAATGCACCGAATGTCCGGACCAACGCCGAGGGCCGCGCCGCCGCATAGGCCAGCGTCATGCCGATCTCGGGCAGTGCCGGCAGTGGCGCGCTCAGCGTGCAGAGATCGTCCGGCACCGCCGAGCGCGTCACCACGCTCACCGCCTGGCCCGAGCGGGTGATCGCCAGCAGCCCGGCGAGGCTGTTGCTGGCAAAGGCGATGCGATAGGCCCGCCCCGCCTCCTCCATCGCCGCGCAGGCAGCGCGGTGGTCGAGCGTGTCCGGAGCCGAAAGCGCCAGCGGGATCACCGGGTTCTTGAGAATATCGGGATCCGGACGGCTGGCCACCCAGACAAAGGCATCGCGGCGGATGATCCCGGCGCCCTCCGCATCGCCGGGCAGCGAGACCAGCGCCGCGTCGATGCGGCGGCGCTGGAGCAGCCCGCGCAGCTCGACCGTGGGCGCGCAGACCACCTCGATCTCGACTCCGCCATGACGCGCGCCGAAGCCGCGCAGCAGATCGGGGAAGAAGGCGGTGAGATAATCCTCCGGACAGCCGAAGCTGATCGCCCCCTGAAGGCCGCGCCCGGACAGGCTTGCCAGCGCCTCGTCATGGGCGGCGAGAATGCGCTCTGCATGGGCCAGCAGCCGCTCGCCGGCGGCGGTCAGCGCCACGCCGCTGCCGGTGCGCGACAGGATCGGCTGGCCGACCACCGACTCCAGCCGCCGCATCTGCATGCTGACCGCGGATTGCGTGCGCCCGACGCGCTGCGCCGCCGCGCTGATCGAGCCGCTGCGCGAGACGGCGTGAAAGCTGCGCAACAGGAGGATGTCGAGATCGGCCATGAAGATATCAATAATACTGATTTCAGATTCGCACATTACGAATTTGGCTGAAATCCCAATTCTGCGTAGCCTGTGACAAACGACAGATCTCACCCGAAACGAAAGGGCCCGTCATGACCATGCAAGCGACCGAGACCGAAACCGATTTCTGGGCAGCCACCGAGCGCCATGTGATGCGCTACGGCCCGAAATTCGAAACCCGGGTGATCGACCGCGCCGAGGGCGCGCATGTCTACGACACCGAGGGCAACGCCATCCTCGATTTCACCTCCGGCCAGATGAGCGCCATTCTCGGCCATTCGCATCCGGATATCGTGCGCACCGTGCGCGAGCAGATCGGCCGGCTCGATCATCTGTTCAGCGGGATGCTGTCGCGCCCGGTGGTGGAGCTGTCGGCGCGGCTCGGGCGAATGCAGCCGGGGCTGGAAAAGGTGCTGCTGCTCTCCACTGGCGGCGAGTCGAACGAGGCGGCGATCCGGCTGGCGAAATGCGTCACCGGCAAACACGAGATCGTCGCCTTCTCGCGAAGCTGGCACGGCATGACCGGCGCCGCCGCCTCGGCCACCTACAGCGCCGCGCGCCGCGGCGTCGGCCCGGCCAATGTCGGCTCTTTCGCGATCCCCGCGCCGAATACCTATCGCCCGCGCTTCACCCATGCCGATGGCAGCCTCGACTGGCAGACCGAGCTCGACGACGCCTTCGCGCTGGTCGACAGCCAGTCCACCGGCAGCCTCGCCGCCTTCATCGCCGAGCCGATCCTCTCCTCCGGCGGCATCATCGAGCTGCCCGAGGGCTATCTGGCGGCGCTGAAAAGGAAATGCGAGGAGCGCGGCATGCTGCTGATCCTCGACGAGGCGCAGACCGGGATCGGGCGCACCGGGCAGATGTTCGCCTTCCAGCGCGACGGGATCACGCCGGATATCCTCACCCTCTCCAAGACGCTGGGCGCGGGCCTGCCGCTCTCGGCGGTGCTGACCAGCCGCGAGATCGAAGAGACGGCGCATGAGCGCGGCTTTGTCTTCCTGACCACCCATGTCTCCGACCCGCTGCCCGCCGCCGTCGGCCTCACCGTGCTGGACGTGCTGGGCCGCGACCGGCTGGCCGAGCGCGCGGTGAGCGCCGGGGCACGGCTGCGCGACGGGCTGGAGAGCCTCAAGCAGCGCTACGACTGCATCGGCGATGTGCGCGGGCGCGGGCTGTTGCTGGGGATGGAGGTCGTCACCGACCGCGAGAGCAAGACGCCGGATCTGGCGCTCGGCGACCGCATCGGCGCCGAGGCGATGGCGCGCGGGCTGAGCATGAACATCGTGGCCCTGCCCGCCATGGGCTCGGTCTTCCGTATCGCGCCGCCGCTGACCATCCGCGACGAAGAGATCGACAAGGCTGTCGAGATCATGGGCGAGGCCATCTCCGCCGCCCGCGCCTAACCCGCCTCAGAGCGCCCGCAGCAGCCGCAGCGCGTCGTAGATCGCCGCGTGGGTGTTGCGGGCGGACACCGCGTCGCCGATACGGAAGAGCCGATAGGTGCCCTCCGGGTTGCGGCGCACGTTCTGCGGCGCCAGCGCAATCAGCGCCTCGTAGTCGACTTCGCCGAGATTGAGCGAGCCGGGGCGCAGCTCGAAATAGAGATCGTCGAGCGGTCTCGTGCCGAGATTGACCACCACCTGGTCGACCTCGCGGGTCTGGCTGAAGCTGCCGTAATCGCTGCCCAGTTCCGCCACCAGCCCGTTCCCCGCCCGGCGCACCGCGTCGAGCTTCCAGGTCACGGTGAAACGCACATCACGGCCCTGAAGCGCGCGCAGAGCGGGCGTCAGCGACATGCCCATGACCTCGGAGGCGATATTACGGTCGCGGGTGACGATCTCCACCGACGCGCCGGTGGCGGCGATGGTCTCGGCGGCCTGAAGCGCCGCGAAATCCCCCGCATCGTCGAAGATCAGCACATTGCTGCCGGGGCGCGCATCGCCCGAGAGGATATCCCAGGCGGTCACCACCAGCGCGTCGCCCTCCGCCAGCCCCTCCGCATGGGGCAGCCCCCCGGTGGCGACGATCACCACGTCCGGCGCCTCGGCCCGCACGGTGTCGGCATCGGCGAAGCTGTTGAAGTGAAAGCGCACCCCCATGCGCTCGCATTCGGCAAAGCGCCATTCGATCAGCGACATCATCTCGGCCCGGCGCGGCGTCTGCGCGGTGAGCCGCACCTGCCCGCCGGGATCGTTCGCCGCCTCGTGCACCACCACCTCATGGCCACGCAGCGCCGCCACCCGCGCCGCCTCCAGCCCCGCGGGACCCGCGCCCACGATCACCACGCGGCATGTCTCCGCCGCCGGCGCGATCTCATGCGGCAGCTCCAGCTCACGCCCCGTCGAGGGGTTGTGCAGGCAGAGCGCGCCGCCACCCATATAGATCCGGTCGAGGCAGTAATTGGCGCCGACACAGGGCCGGATCCGGTCCTCCTCGCCGCGCAGGATCTTGGCGACGATATGCGGGTCGGCCATATGCGCGCGGGTCATGCCGACGATATCGAGCTTGCCGCTGGCGATGGCGTGGCGGGCGGTGGCCACGTCCTGGATCTTGGCGGCGTGCAGGGTCGGGATCTGTGCCTCGGCGCGGATCTCGCCGGCGAAATCCAGATGCGGGGCGCTGCGCATGCCCTGCACCGGGATCACATCGGTCAGCGCCGCGTCGGTGTCGATATGGCCCCGGATGACATTGAGGAAATCCACCAGCCCGCTGGCTTTCAGCCGCCGCGTGATCTCCATCCCCTCGGCTTTCGTGATGCCGCCCTGTTCCACCTCATCCGCCGCGTAGCGGATGCCGACGATAAAGTCGTTGCCCACCCGCTCGCGGATCGCCCCCAGCACCTCCATGGCAAAGCGCATGCGGTTGTCGAGCGAACCGCCATAAGGCGCCTCCATCTCGTTGACCAGCGGTGTCCAGAACTGGTCCATCAGGTGACCGTAGGCTTCGAGCTCGATCCCGTCGAGCCCGGCGGCCTGCATCCGCTCGGCGGCGTCGGCATAATCTGCGATCACCCGCGCGATATCCCAGTCCTCGGCCTTTTTCGGAAACGCCCGGTGCGCCACCTCGCGCGCATGCCCGGAGGAGAGCGAGGGCAGCCAGTCGCCCCGGTCCCAGCGGGTGCGGCGGCCCAGATGGGTGAGCTGGATCATCACCGCACAGCCGTGATCGTGACATTCCTCGGTCAACGCACGCATCCAGCCGACCACCTCGTCCTTCCAGGCGAGGATATTGTTGAAGGCCGGCGGGCTGTCGCGCGACACGCTGGCCGAGCCCGCCGTCATGGTGAGCCCGATCCCCGCCCGCGCCCGTTCGGCGTGATAGGCGCGATAGCGCGCCTTGGGCATGCCGTCCTCGGCATAGGCGGGCTCGTGCGAGGAGAGCATCAGGCGGTTCCTGAGCGTGAGATGTTTCAGCTGGAAGGGCTGGAGCAGCGGATCGGTCGACATCTGGCGGACTCCCTGTTGGCCGGGATGACGCTGCGCAAAATGTTCACTTATGTCAAGTTTGCGATCACCTCTGACCATTTCCGATTGTTGCGCCCTGCAAGACCGGCTAATCTGTTAGCATGAGCAGTCAGGACGCGCAGGCAGAGACCGACAAAACCGCCGGCTG
Organism: Salipiger abyssi; assembly: GCF_017311415.1. GTDB lineage: Bacteria > Pseudomonadota > Alphaproteobacteria > Rhodobacterales > Rhodobacteraceae > Salipiger > Salipiger abyssi_A. Next base: position 256,724 of record NZ_JAEKIS010000006.1, read on the forward strand.
GCGCGGCTCGCGCGAGCTCTGGCTGGAGGCGGCAAGGCAGGCCTTTGTCGAGAGCGGTCTGGAGGCGGTGAAGATCCAGCCTCTGGCTGCACGGCTGGATCTCTCTCGCACGAGTTTCTACTGGTTTTTCAAGGATCGGGGGGCCCTTCTTCAGGCATTGCTCGAACTCTGGGAGGCGCGGAATACCGGCGCCATCCAGACCGCGTGCGAGGCCTATGCCGAGACCCTGCCCGAAGCGGTTCTGACGCTGATCGCCGCCTTTCTGGAGGAAACCGGGTTCGAGCCGCGTTTCGATTTCGCGGTGCGCGGCTGGGCGCATCGCGACGCGGCGGTCGCGGCGCGGGTGCAGGCGGCGGATGAGGCCCGGCTTGCGGCGATTCGCGCCATGTTCACCCGCTTCGGCCTGCCCGCGACGGAGGCGGATGTGCGCGCGCGGACGGTCTATCTCACCCAGATGGGCTATATCTCGATGCAGGTGCAGGAGACGCTGGAAACCCGGCTGGCGCGCATCTCCGATTACGTGACGATCTTTGCCCGCCAGCCGCCGCAGCCGAACGAGATGGCGCGGTTTCGCGCACGGTTTGGCAGGGGCTAGCGGCGCCGTAGGGTGGGCAATTTGCCTACCGCGCCGGGCGGTTGCGTGGGATGACGCTGGAAGCGGTGGGCAAATTGCCCACCCTACGAGCCTGCGCGGATCTGTGTCAGCGTCCGGTAGGGTGTCAGCGCCTCGGTGTCCACCGTCAGCTCCAGCAGCGCGCCATCTGGCGCCGCCAAGGCCCGCTCGAAAGCCTCGGCGAATTGCGCGGTCTCGGAAACCACCTCGCCATAGAGCCCGCAGGCCCGGGCAATCGCCGCAAACTCGGGGTTTTGCAGGTCGGTGGCGCTGACCCGTGCCGGGAATTCGCGCTCCTGATGCGCGCGGATTGTGCCGTAGCTGCCATTGTTGACCACGATCACGATCACCGCCGCCCCCGCCTGCCGGGCGGAGGCAAGCTCCTGCATGGTCATCTGGATATCGCCATCGCCGGCGAAACAGAGCACCACCGCATCGGGGCGCTCGAGCTTGGCCGCCACCGCGGCCGGCAGCCCGTAGCCCATCGCGCCGGATTGCGGCGCCAGCAGCCGCATACCGGGACGGAACCGGAAGAACCTAGAGGACCAGACGGTGAAATTGCCCGCGCCATTGGTCAGCACCAGCTCACGGTCTTCCATCCGCTCGCGCAGATGCGCGCAGACCGCGACCATATCCACCGGACCGGGCTGCGCCGGCGCCTTGTCGATGAAGCCGAGATAGGCCTCCCGCGCCGCCTCGCGCCACGCCGCCCAACCGCCGGAAACCTGCTCCGTCAGTGCCAGCGCGAAGCGCTCGGACGAGGCGTGGATTCCCAGCGCCGGACGGTAGACCTTGCCGATCTCCCGGTCGGACGCATGCACATGCACGATCTTCTGCACCGGATCGGGCACATTGAGGAGCGTGTATCCGTCGGTCATGTTCTCGCCGAACCGGATGCCCAGCGCCAGAATCACATCGGCGTCGCGCAGAAGCGCCTTGGTCGCAGCGCTCATCCCCACCCCGGCATCGCCGCAGAACACCGGTGAGCGATTGTCGAACTGGTCCTGATAGCGGAAAGAGGTCGCGACCGGGATGTCCGAGCCTTCGGCAAAACGCTGCAAGGCCGCGCTGGCCTCGCGATCCCAGGGCGCGCCGCCCATCAGGATCAGCGGCCGCTCGGCGCGCTCCAGAATCTCCAGCGCCTCGACCACGGCGCCCGGCGCGGGCTCTGGCGGGAAGACCGGCACCGGCCCGTCGAGCGCCGCCGCCTCGGTCTCGGCCATCAGCATATCCTCGGGCAGCGCGATCACCACCGGGCCGGGGCGACCGGTGGTGGCCACCGTCCAGGCGCGCGACAGGATCTCGGGCACGCGGGCAACATCGTCGATCTCCACCGCCCATTTCGCCACGGTGCCGAAAACGGCGCGGTAATCGACCTCCTGAAACGCCTCGCGCCCGCGCATGTCGGTGGCGATCTGGCCCACCAGAAGCAGCATCGGCGCGCTGTCCTGCATCGCCGTATGCACCCCGATGGAGGCGTTGGTGGCGCCCGGGCCGCGGGTCACCATGCAGATGCCGGGCTGACCGGTGAGCTTGCCATGCGCCGCCGCCATGAAGGCCGCCCCGCCCTCCTGCCGGCAATTGACGAAATCGAGCCGGCCTTTGCTGTCATGCATCGCATCGAGCACCGCCAGATAGCTCTCGCCCGGCACGCCAAAGGCCCGCCGCGCGCCCAGCGCCGTCAGGCATTCCACCACCAGTTGCCCACCATTGCGCGCCATCGCCACTCTCCTTTCCCCAATGTGCGTGTTGTGAAGAAATCCCAGGACAACCGCAAGCGCGTGCAGAAAACGCGATCCGCCAGAACGCTTTGTTAAGACACGAGCCGTATTTCTCGTTCCGGACCGGCGCGGATATGTGCCCGCCGGCGACAGACCCGCGACGCTGCCAGAGGTGCCGATCCCACGATGTCCGACCTTCACTCCCACCTTCTCGAACCCGGGCGGAACCGCAACGGCGAGGATGCGCTGGTGCCCTTCCTGCTGGGTGCGCGCCACATGCCGGTGTCGATCTCGGCCCGCGACGTGGCCCGGCTCGATGCGCACCGGCTGCAAATTCTGCTGGTCGCCGAAAAGCAATGGGCCAGCGAAGGGCTGCCCTTCCGGCTGACCGACACTTCCGACACGTTCCGCGCCGGGCTCGAACGGCTCGGCCTGGCCCCCGATCACTTCGACAAGGACCCGATGCAATGACCACCAAAGTCCTCGCGATCGACGATTCCCGGACCATCCGCAACCTGCTGCGCGTCTCGCTCGAAGGGGCCGGCTTCGAATACCATTCGGCCTGCGACGGGGTCGAAGGGGTCGAACAGTTTTCCGAGGTCGAGCCCGATGTCGTCATCACCGACATCAACATGCCCAATATGGACGGGTTCGGCGTGATCGAGAATCTGCGCAGCGGTCCCAACCGCACCACCGTTCCGATCATCGTGCTGACCACCGAGAGCGGCCCCGATCTCAAGGCCCGCGCCCGCGAGGCCGGCGCCACCGGCTGGATCGTGAAACCTTTCGACGACGCCTCGCTGGTCTCGGTGCTGCGCCGTCTCACCGGGCATGTGGTGTAACCATGTCGAACAGCTCGATCCGCGATACGTTTTTCGAAGAGTGCGAGGAACTTCTCGAGGCGCTCGTCGAGGGGCTCTCGGCGATGGAAGAGAACGCCGAGGATATGGATGTGGTCAACGCGGTGTTCCGCGCGGTGCATTCGATCAAGGGCGGCGCCGGTGCCTTCGCGCTCGACCGTCTGGTGAACTTTGCCCACACGTTCGAAACCGTGATGGACAAGGTGCGCTCGCACGAGCTTTCCGTGGACGAGTCGCTGATGCGACTTTTCCACCGCTCCGGCGATCAGCTCGCCGATCTGGTCGAAGCGGCCCGCGACGAGCGCGAACCCAACGCGGAATCGGAGGCCGCGATCCTAAAGGAGCTCGACACCTATCTCGGCGATGCCGACAAGAGCGACGATTTCGCCTTCGACGCGGTGACGCTGGATTTCGACGCCGGCCCGGTGCCGATCGACCTCTCCGAGCCGGAACCGGTCATGCGGCATTTCGATATCCGCTTCCAGCCCACGCCCGCGCTCTATTCCAACGGTCACGAGCCGCTGCTGCTCTTCGATGCGCTCGCGGAGCTGGGCACGCTTTCGGTCCAGGCGAATCTCGACCGTTTGCCGGAGTTTGACGCTTTCGATCCCAATGATGCGGTGATCGACTGGCGCCTGTCGCTGGAAACGTCGGAGGACGAGACGGTGCTGCACGAGGTGTTCGAATTCGTCGACGCGCTCTGCACGCTCGACATCTCCGTGCGCGAGGAGGGCGACGAGCCCCCCACCTCTGCGGTGCTTCCCGAGCCGCCGGCGCAGGAGCCTGAAACCGATGCCGAGCCCGCTTCCCCATCACTCGTGCCCCCCCCATCGTCGGAGCCCAAACCTGCGGCGCAGCAATCGGCAGCCCAGCAATCCGCTGCACGCGAGGAGCCACGCGGCCCGCGTCCGACCCTGCGCGTCGATCTCGAACGCGTCGACCGGTTGATCAATACGGTGGGCGAGCTGATCATCAACCAGGCTATGATCTCCCAGCGCATCGAAGAGCTGGAACTGCCTGCTGTGGCGCATCTTACCAACGAGCTCGAAGCCTACAAGCTGCTTGCCCGCGACATCCAGGAAGGTGTCATGGCGATTCGCGCGCAGCCGGTGAAACCGCTCTTTCAGCGCATGTCGCGCATCGTGCGAGAAGCGTCCGAGGCTACCGGCAAGAAGGCCAAGCTGGTCACGGTGGGCGACTCCACCGAGGTCGACAAGACCGTGATCGAACGGCTCGCCGACCCGCTCACCCATATGGTACGCAACGCGGTGGATCACGGGCTTGAAAGCCCGCAGAAACGCCGCGAGGCGGGCAAGGATCCGACCGGCTCGATCCGTCTCTCGGCCTCGCACCGCTCCGGTAGCGTGTTCATCGAAATCGCCGATGACGGCGCCGGTCTGAACCGCGCGCGCATCCTCGAAAAGGCCATCGAAAAGGGGCTTGTGGCGCCAGATGCCGAACTCTCGGAGCAGGAGGTGGACAATCTGCTCTTCCTGCCCGGCTTCTCCACTGCCGCCGAGGTCTCAAGCCTCTCCGGGCGCGGCGTCGGCATGGATGTGGTCAAGAACGCGGTCTCCGCGCTTGGCGGGCGCGTCTCGATCAGTTCGGTGCCCGGCAGCGGCACCACCTTCACCATCGTACTGCCGCTGACGCTGGCGGTGATGGACGGGTTTGTGATCTCCATCGCAGATCAGACCATGGTCATCCCCATCGCCTCGATCATCGAGACGATCCGCCCCAACAGCAAGGATCTGCACTGCATCGGCACCAACGGCCAGGTGATCTCCGTCCGCGGCGCCTATGTGCCCATTGTCGATGTTGCCCGCAACCTCGGCCTGACGCGCGAACGCGCGCCCATCGGCACCGGCGTGCTGCTGCTGGTCAGTACCGAAGGTCAGGGGCTCACCGCGTTGCGTGTCGGCGGCATTCATGACCAGCGGCAGGTCGTCATCAAGAGCCTCGAAAGCAATTACGGCGCCATTCCCGGCGTTTCGGCCGCGACGATCCTCGGCGACGGAAAGATCGCCCTGATCCTCGATCCAGACGAACTCGTGAAACTCAACCCCGGGGCGCCCTTCCTGCCGCCCGCCCCCTCCCCCAGAATGGAGCTGCGCCATGCTTGACGTCATCGAAGCCCCGACCGAGACTCAGTTCGAGTTCATCACCTTCTCGGCGGGCGAACAGAGCTTCTGCCTCGAAATCACTCAGATCCGCGAGATCCGCCGCTGGACCCCGGTGACCAAGCTGCCGCACACGCCCGACGACGTGCTCGGCGTGATGAACCTGCGCGGCGCGGTGATCCCGATCTTCGATCTCGCCGCCCGCTTCGGCCTAGGCACCACACCGGATAACGAGCGCAATGTGGTGATCGTGGCGGCCGCCGGCGGCACTACGATCGGGTTGCTGGTCGAATCCGTCTCCGAAATTCTCTCAGTGGACAAATCCGCGATACAGGAAACACCCGACATCAAATCCGAAGCGGCGCGACAGGCCATTCTGGGCGTCATCTCGGTGGGAGAGAACATGGTGCGCGTGGTCAACCTCGACGCAGTGCTCGACAACGAGATGGGAGGCGCGGTATGAGCGACGCCGCGCCAGATCTGGGGTCGCGGGAATTCAGCTTCAGCGATCAGGATTTCCGTGCACTTGCGCAGCTGGCCCGCGCCGAATTCGGCCTCAGCCTTGCCGAAAGCAAGAAGCCGCTGGTCTATTCGCGCCTCGCCCGGCGGTTGCGCGCGCGCCATATCTCGAGCTTTCAGGACTACATGACTCTGCTCGGCGGGCAGGCGGAGGCGGATGAGCGGCTGGAACTGATCTCGGCGCTCACCACCAATGTGACGAGCTTCTTCCGCGAAAAGCATCATTTCGACACGCTGCGCCGCGAGCTGCTGCCGGCACTGGCGAAGCAGTCGCGTATCCGCCTGTGGTCCGCCGGCTGTTCCTCCGGGCAGGAACCGTTCTCCATCGCCATGACCCTGCTAGACGCACTGCCTGAGACGTCCCGGCGCAATGTCCGAATCCTCGCCACCGATATCGACCCCGCCATCGTGCGCCGCGCCCGGGCTGCGCGCTACCCAAAAGAAGAGGGAGAGACCATCCCCGCCGAGCTGCGCCGGACCTGGACAAAGCTTTGCGCCGAAGATGGCGACCAGGTCGAGATGGCAGAGACGACGCGTCAGATGATCTCTTTCGCCGAGCTGAATCTAATCGAGCCCTGGCCCTTCCACGGCCCCTTCGACGCGATCTTTTGCCGCAACGTGGCGATCTATTTCGACCACGACATTCAGAAGACGCTGTGGAGCCGCTTTGCCGGCATGTTACGCGACGGTGGCTTCCTGTTCATCGGCCATTCCGAGCGGGTATCCGGCCCGGCGCTGCAGAGTCTCACCACTGCAGGGGTCACCACCTATCGCAAGACATCCGCGGCCGGCCCCGCCGCCGCGACCTAGGAGACGACAATGAGTCTAAAAGAATCCCTGCGCGTTATGGTGGTCGACGATATGGCGACGAGCCGCGGCCTGATCACCCAGGCGCTCGACGAGATTGGCATCAAGAACTACCAGACCGAGAATGACGGGCAGAAGGCCCTGACCCGCCTCGCCGCCAGCCCCGTGCATCTTGTGCTGTCGGATTTCAACATGCCCAATATGGACGGGCTGGCCCTGTTGCAGGCGGTACGCCAGAACAAGGCGACCCAGCGCATGGGCTTTATCCTCGTCACCGGCAAGCCGACGCCCGACATGGTCGCCGCCGCAAAGAAATGGGGGCTCAACAACATGATCAAAAAGCCGTTCACTTCGCTGTCGATGAAACAATGCATCGAGAGCGTGGTGGGGAAGCTCTGACATGCCGCTGAGCGACATTCACCTGTCCCCGTCGGAGGCGACGCGGCTGCTGTCGCAGGAGATCCGTCACCTGCAACACCGGCTGGAACGGCTCGAACAGGGTATGGAGCATTTCTACGCCGCGAGCAGCGGGCGGCTCGGGACCGTGGCAGTGACCGCGCTGCAAGAGCTCGACATGCTGGCGCAATCCACCGACGCGCTGGCCGGCTATGTGGAAAAGCTCTCACCCCGGCTCGATGCGGAAACCGCGCTGGATCTGACGCCCGAGCTGCGCGCCATTCCACTGCGCGCACTCGGCCGGCGGCTGAGCGGTGGGCAGCAGGAGGATCTGGCGGCCAACGCGCCGGAGCTGTTCTGAACGCGGCGCAGCCGACTCGGCGGGCCCCGCCCACGCTCTCAAGGCAGCCCATAGCGGGCTGCGGTCAATCCAGTCTCGCCAGCGCGCAAATGCGCGTCTGGCAGCCAAAAAAAGAAGGGGGCGCCGATGACTCCGATCTCGCTGATCATCGCCATTCCGGACAGAAGCCTGCGGCGCAGGCTTGCGCAGGAGATGGGGAGCTCGCCCCAGATCGAAGTGATCGCCGAGACCCACGATCTCATGACCACCTATGCCGATGTGGAAGAGCGTGAACCGATGGCAGTGCTGATCTCCGGGCAGCTGGCGCGCCAACCGGAATTCGAGGTGATGCGCGCGCTCTTCGCCACGCTCGATGTGCGCTGGCTGGTGATCACCGAGCGCCCAGACACCGGCGCGCGTGCGCCGGATTCGCCCTGGGGGCGCAGCTCGGACCTGTTCGCAGTGGACACCGGCGCGCCGGCCAGTCTGCTGGTCGAGACCCTGTGCAGCCTCACCCGCACCGCGCGGCGCCCTGGTCGCGCACCCTCTCCGCCCCTCGGCACACGCGCCCCGGCGCAGCCGCGGGGCGAGGCGCCGTCGCTCGGCCACAGCAACCGCTTCATCCTGATCGGCGCCTCCACCGGCGGGGTCGATGCGCTGCTGACCGTGCTCTCCGCCTTTCCCGCAGATTGCCCGCCCACCTTCATCGTGCAGCATACCGGCGGCGGATTCGGCGAAAGCCTGACGCGGCTGCTCGACCGGCAATGCGCCGCCGAGGTCCGGCCCGCGCGCGACGGCGACCGGATCGGGCACGGGCAGATCGCGCTTGCCGCGGGCAGCCGGGCGCATATGCGCCTCGCCGGCGGCAAGCCGATGCGCATCGTGCTGGAGGCGGGTGCGCCGATCTCCGGCCATATGCCCTCTGTCGATGCCATGTTCCACTCCGCCGTGCCGGGGGCGCAGCGGGCGGTGGCGGCGCTGCTGACCGGCATGGGGCGCGATGGCGCCGAGGGGCTGAAGGCGCTGCTCGACGCCGGCGCGGCGACGATCGCGCAGGACAAGGCCACAAGCACCGTCTACGGCATGCCGCGCGCGGCGATGCAGCTCGGCGCGGCTCAGATCAGCCTGCCGCTGCAAAAGATCGGCCCGGCGATCCTGCACGCCTGCGCCAAAGAAGACACAGGGACCGGCAAGAGGGTGGCAACGAAATGACGCATGCGGCGGAAAAAATCGAAAACGTGATCCAGGGCGAGTACCGCATTTCGGACGATCCGACCTGCGTGCTCTCGACGGTGCTCGGCTCCTGCGCGGCGGTCTGCCTGACCGATCCGGTCGCAGGCGTCGGCGGCATGAACCATTTCCTGCTGCCGCACCGGGCCGGACGCGATGGTGAGGATGTGCGCTATGGCGCCTATTCGATGGAGCTGCTGATCAACGGGCTCCTGAAACGCGGCGCGCGCAAAAACCGGATGATCGCCAAGCTCTTTGGCGGCGCCAAGATGCTCACCCAGCTGCGCGATATCGGCGATTCCAACGTCGCCTTCGCCCGCGAATTCCTTCAGAACGAGGGCATCCCCGTCGCCTCGGAAAGCACCGGCGGCAATGCCGCGCGGCGAATCCGCTTCTGGCCGACCGATGGCAGGGTGAAACAGTTCATCGTGCCGGGCGAGGTCGAGCGCGTGGCACCGCCGGTCGCCGCCCCGGCGCCGCCGTCGCATGGCGAAATCGTGCTGTTCTGAGCCCCGCCGCTCAGATCGGATCTATCTGCTGGAAGGCGTTGCGCAGCGCCTCGGACCAGGCGGCGCTCATCCGGGCAAAGCCCTCGTCATCCGGCTCGATCCGGCGGCGGCGACCGATCTTGAACGCATCCGCCTCGATAATGGCGAGGTCGAGCGGCATGCCGACACTGAGATTCGACCGCAGCGTCGAATCCATCGACAGCAGCACCGCCTTCTCGGCATCGGCCATGCCGGTGCCGGGCTCGATCACCCGGTCCAGGATCGGCTTGCCGTATTTATGCTCGCCGATCTGCAAGAACGGCGTGTCGGCGGTGGCTTCGATGAAATTGCCTTCGGGATAGATCAGGAACATGCGCATCGGCCCACCCTTGCGCTGCCCCGCTACGATCATCGAGGCGGTGGCGCCCTGGCTCATGCGCTCCATCCGCGCCGCAACCTCGGAGGTAACATCCGACAGCATGCTGCCGACGATCTCGGCCACCTGCAACATGGTCGGCGCGGTCAGGATCGACTTGCCGCTTTCGGGGTCGTCAATGGCGTCGGTCAGCCGCGCCATGGTGGTCTGGGTGATCGACAGCGAGCCCGCCGTCATGATCCCGATGGCGCGCTCGCCCGGTTTTTCGAAGAGAAACATCTTGCGGTAGGTCGCGATATTGTCGAGCCCCGCATTGGTGCGCGTGTCGGAGAGCAGCACCATGCCCGCGTCAAGCAGCAATCCAACGCAATAGGTCATTCCCGAATCCCCTGAAGCAACCTGCCCCGCCCCGGCTATAGTGCCGCGCGGCGCACCGGGCAATGGGGGCAAGGCGCCGCGCGCCGCCGCATCACTGTGCCTGCTGCTGGCCCGGCGCCGCCGTCACGACGACCTCGACCTTGAGATGTTCCTCCGGCGTGCTGCCCTGCACCACACCGCGAATCGGAGCCGCGTCCTGCGCATCGAAGCCCGAACCGAGGCGGATATAGCGCTCGTCCGGGCAGCAGCGGTTGGACGGATCGAAGCCGACCCAGCCCAGATCGGGCACGAAAAGCTCGGCCCAAGCATGGCTGGCCTCATGCGGCTTGCCGTCCTCGTCCACCTGCAAATAGCCGGTGACATAACGCGCCGGAATGCCCGCCACATGCGCGACGGCAATCAGCGCATGGGCGTGATCCTGGCATACGCCCTTGCCGCCCGAGAGCGCCTCGGCGGCGGTGGTGTGCGGCTTGGTCTCGCCCGGTGCATATTCGATGGCCTCGGCGACCGCGCCCGACAGCGCGTGGGCGCGGTCGAGATCGGTGGCCGATTTCATCCCCTCCAGCGCCGAAGCCGAAAGCTCGCGCAGATCGTTGTCCGGGCGGATGAACCGGGTGGAGCGCAGATAGAGCGAGGCCGGCCCCTTTTCGCGATGATCGCGCAGCACGCCAAAGAGATCGACGGTCTCGACCTCGCCGGTCACCTCGACGGTCAGCTCGTCGAGCGGGCCGCGCCAGCTCGCCAGCGCCGTGCGGTCGCCGGCGCCGTCGGTGAACTCGGCGCCGCGCAGGGCGCCTTCGGTCTTCACCTCCCAGGACAGCAGCTTTTGCGAGGCGCAATCGGCCGGCCAGAGCCGCAGCGACTGCACCACCCCGCGCACGGGATGGTCGAAACGGTAATGGGTGATGTGGCGCACACTCAGTTTCATGCCGGCATCCCATGCAGATAGACATCCTGGACGGTGATCGCGAGCCCCGCGTTGCGCGCCATGAAGCGCCCGAGGAATTCATGCAGCCCCTCGTCGAAGATATCCTCGACCGTGGCGCGGCTGAGATCGTCGAGCAGCTGATGCGCCACGTCCTGAGCGCGGGTGCCGGTCTGGTAATTCTCAGCGATATTGTCGAGATGCTCGCAACTCCACCGCACGCAGGACAAAAGCGAGCGCGGGAACTTGCGGTTGAGGATCAGCAGATGCGCGATCTTCTGCGCGGTGATCTCGCCGGTATAGGTCCAGTTGAAGGCGCGCTGCGCGGTCATCGACTGCAAGAGCAGCGCCCACTGGCTCTGATCGAGCCCGGAGCCGACATAGGACAGCGACGGCAGCAGCACGTAATATTTCACGTCGATCAGCCGCGCGGTGTTGTCGGCGCGCTCGACCGAGGTGCCGATGCCCATGAAATCGTAGCCGTCATTGCGCAGCTGCGTCGCCTGGATGCAGCCCCGCACCAGATGACAGGTGCGCAGCGTCCATTCGCTGAGATCGCTCAGCATGAGCTTGCTGCGCTCGGTGCGCTGGAGCTGCTTGAGCTCCTGAAAGGCGGAGTTGATCGCATCCCAGACCGGCGCGGTCAGCGCGGTGCGCACCACGCGGGCATTCTCGCGCGCGGCATTGATGCAGGAGAGCACCGAGGACGGGTTCTCGGCATCGAAGAACAGCCAGGTCTCGATATTGCGCTGGTTCGGCTCGCCGTATTTCTCCTTGAACTCCTCCAGCGTGCCCTTGGCCTGAAGCACGGCCTCCCAGTCGTTGCGATAGCCGCCGGAGGGATCGGGCAGCAGCGCGTTGCGGGCGCCCACTTCCAGCAGGCGCGCGGTGGTTTCGGCGCGCTCGAGATAGCGGGCCATCCAGTAAAGGTGATCTGCGGTGCGGCTCAGCATGTCGTCTTCACTCCGCCAGGACCCAGGTGTCTTTCACGCCCCCGCCCTGCGAGGAGTTCACCACCAGCGAGCCTTCGGTCAGCGCCACGCGGGTCAGCCCGCCCGGCACGAGTTCGATCTTTTCGCCCACCAGGCAGTAGGGGCGCAGATCCACATGGCGCGGCGCGATACCCTCTTCCACGAAGGTCGGGCAGGCCGAGAGCGACAACGTCGGCTGCGCGATATAGTTTTCGGGGTTTTCGCGGATCTTGGCCTCGAATGCCTCGATGGTGGATTTGTCCGATTTCGGCCCGACCAGCATACCGTAGCCGCCCGATCCGTGCACCTCTTTCACCACCAGCTCCGGCAGATGTTCGAGCACGTATTTGCAATCGTCCTTCTTGGCGCATTGCCAGGTGGGCACGTTTTCCAGCACCGGTTCCTCGCCGAGATAGAAGCGGATCATGTCCGGCACGTAGGTATAGATCGCCTTGTCGTCGGCCACGCCCGCGCCCGGCGCAGAGCAGATCGTCACCCCGCCCGAGCGGTAGACATCCATCAGCCCCGGCACGCCCAGCATGGAATCGGGCCGGAAACACAGCGGATCGAGGAAACTGTCGTCGATCCGGCGATAGATCACATCGACTTTCTTGGGGCCCTCGGTGGTCTTCATCCAGACGAAATCGCCTTCGACGAAAAGATCCTGCCCCTCGACCAGCTCGACCCCCATGAGATCGGCCAGGAAGGAATGTTCGTAATAGGCGGAGTTGAACTGGCCGGGCGTGAGGATCACGATATTCGGCTCGCTCATACATTTCTTGGGCGCGACCGAAGCCAGCGTCTTTTTCAAGAGCCCGGCATAGCCATCGACCGGTGCGATGCGGTTCTCCATGAAGAGCTGCGGATACATGCGCATCATGATTTCGCGGTTCTGGAGCATATAGCTCACACCCGAGGGGGTGCGGCAGTTGTCCTCCAGGACGTAAAACTGATCCGGCCCGGTGCGCACCAGATCGACGCCGACGATATGGCTGAACACACCCTTGGGCGGCATGAAGCCGACGGCGGCCTTTTCATAGGCCTCGTTATTGGTGACCAGATGTTCGGGGATGCGCCCGGCGCGGATGATCTCGCGCCGCCCGTATACATCGCAGAGAAAGGCGTTCAGCGCCGCGGCCCGTTGTCGGATCCCACGGTCGAGCTTGCGCCATTCCCCGTCGGTCAGCACCCGGGGGAACATGTCGAACGGAATGAGCCGCTCGGGATCGCCACCCTCGCCATAGACGGCAAAGGTGATCCCCACCCGCCGGAACAGCGCCTCGGCCTCGGATTGCTTGAGGCTTCGGAGCTCCGCAGGCATGGAGCGATACCATTGTTCGAGATTTCGATAGGCGGCGCGAACGTCTTCGCCATTCATCATTTCATTGAAGATCGGGGCTTGCTTAGCGCTCATTGTGTTCCCTTCGCTCTGCGCCTCAAACTCCACGTTTCCGGGCGAGAGGAAAAGGCCCGCCACGAAAATTTTGTCCCTCACATGGAGCGTCGCCCAATTCTTGGGCATCGCCAACACTCGAATCCCGAGAGGCTCGCCTCAGGGCTGTTTTTCGTACTTATCATGAAAATTATGCAAGCAATCGAACACATTTTAAGCACAACGCGCAATATTCGCCCACAAAGCAAGCAAAACCTCCGACTGAGAGACACCTTTCGGAAATTGACGTGGAGGCAGTTCGGCGCTCCGCTAAGCATCTGGAGTGCTCCAGAGAGGGCATAACAACGGGGATGCTCCGACGCGACGGCACAAAAGCCTGCTCCGTCGGCGCGAAACAAAAACGAAGCGGCGAGCAGTCATTTTCTGCCCCGCCCGACCGGTGACGGCGGGCGGCGACGGGAGGATCGCGCCGCGCAAAAGGGATGAGTTCTTATGATTAAATCGCTGAAATTGTCGGGTGTGGCCGCCGCCGCCCTGTTCGCGGCCGGCACGGCCTCGGCACAGGACGTGTCCTGCCCGATCAAGGTGGGCGTCCTGCACTCGCTTTCGGGCACGATGGCAATCTCGGAGACCACACTGAAAGACACGATGCTGATGCTCGTCGAGGCGCAGAACGAGAAAGGCGGCCTGCTGGGCTGCGAGCTCGAGGCTGTGGTGGTCGACCCGGCGTCCGACTGGCCGCTCTTCGCCGAAAAGGCGCGCGAGCTGCTGACCGTGCACGATGTCGACGTGATCTTCGGCAACTGGACATCCGTGTCGCGGAAATCGGTGCTGCCGGTGATCGAAGAGCTGAACGGCCTGCTCTTCTACCCGGTGCAGTACGAGGGCGAGGAAAGCTCGAAAAACGTGTTCTACACCGGTGCCGCGCCGAACCAGCAGGCGATTCCGGCGGTGGATTACTACCTGGAAGAGCTGGGCGTCGAGAAATTCGCGCTGCTCGGCACGGACTATGTCTATCCGCGCACAACCAACAACATTCTGGAATCCTACCTCAAGGACAAGGGCATTCCCGAAGAGGACATCTTCGTCAACTACACCCCGTTCGGCCATTCCGACTGGGCGACCATCGTCGCCGATGTCGTGGCGCTGGGTGAGGACGGCAAGCAGGTGGGCGTGGTCTCGACCATCAACGGCGACGCCAATATCGGTTTCTACAAGGAACTCGCCGCCGCCGGCATCTCCGCCGACGACATTCCCGTCGTGGCCTTCTCGGTGGGCGAAGAGGAACTTTCCGGCCTCGACACCTCGAACCTGGAGGGCCATCTCGCCGCGTGGAACTACTTCATGTCCGCCGACACGCCGGCCAATGCCGAATTCATCGAGCAGTGGCATGCCTTTATCGGCGATGACGCCCGCGTCACCAACGACCCGATGGAAGCGCATTACATCGGCTTCAACATGTGGGTGAACGCAGCGACCGAGGCCGGCACCACCGATGTCGACGCGGTGCGCGAAGCGATGTGGGGCCAGGAATTCCCGAACCTGACCGGCGGCACCGCCGTGATGGGCGTGAACCACCACCTCGCCAAGCCGGTGCTGATCGGCGAGATCCGCGCCGATGGTCAGTTCGACATCATCAGCCAGACCGATCCGGTGCCGGGCGATGCCTGGACCGACTTCCTGCCGGAATCCGCGGTGCTGAAGTCCGACTGGAAAGATCTCGAATGCGGTATGTACAACACCGAGACCTCGACCTGCGTGCAGATCAAGTCGAACTACTGATCTGACACCAAAGCGGCGGGCGCGCAGCTCCCTTTCGTGCCCGCCGTCCCAACGATCGTCCCTCTCCTCCGCAAAGGCTCTCCATGCTGCGTGCGTTCTTTCTCGCCTTCGCGCTTGTTCTCTGTCTCTGCCTCCCCGGCGCCCGGGTAGAGGCGCAGACACAGGATCTCCAGTCGATCCTCCAGACCCACGCGGACGAGGTCGCGAGCCCCGGACGGCGCAGCGTCGGCACGGTGATCGACGCGCTTGTCGCCTCCGGCCTGCCCGCGGTGCCGCAGTTTCTCGAACGCTGGGCCGACCGCAGCGTCTATCAGCGCGAAAGCGACGGGCTGTTCTACTATGCCAAGGAGAACGGCGACACTTATTCGCTTACCGACATCTCCACCGGCGCCGACGCGGGCACCGCGCCAAGCGCCGAGATGACCGAGATCCGCCCCAATGGCGGCGTCCGCCGGGTCATCGCCACCGCGCTGGTGCAGTTCCAGCTCTCCGATCCCGATATCGCCCGGCGCCGCGACGCGCTCGACGCGATCTCCCGCAGCCCCGAGGCCGATCAGCTCGAACCGCTGCGCGCCTCCATCGAGGGCGAGACCGATGACGATCTGCGCGCCCGCAAGGAACGCCTCGCCGGCATGCTCGCCGCCCGCTACGGCGACACGCCCGAAGAGCGCATCGCCGCCATCGAGGCGCTTTCCGGCGCGCTTTCGGTCGATGTGCGCGCGGTGCTGAACCAGATCCTCTCCTCCGACACCGCCGTTGCCGCCGCCCTGCCCGAGGGCGCCAATATCGCCCGCACACTCACGCCGGGTGAGGATCTCACCGAGGCCGAGGCCTATGCCCAGCTCGTCGCGGCGGATCTCGCCCCCGCCATCCAGAGCCGCGACCAGATCAAGGCGGCGCTCACCGCGAACATCGCCGACGGCCGTGTCGGCGGCGTGCCCATCGGCGCGCTCAACACCGAAGACGGCCGCGCCCGCGCCTATGCGGCGCTGGCCGGGGCCGGCACCGTGCCGCCGCTGGTCACCGAAGAGGACCGCAACGCCGCCCTCGCCGCGCATGTGTTCTACGAGGAATACGAAGAGCCCGACGCCGCGATCACCGATGCCGCCCGCGAAGCGCTGGACGAGGTCGAGACCCGCGTCGCGATGAACCAGGCGCTGGATCTCGGGCTCGATGCGCTGTCGCTGGCCTCGATCTATTTCCTCGCCGCCATCGGGCTGGCCATCACCTTCGGCGTGATGGGGGTGATCAACATGGCGCATGGCGAGTTCATCATGATGGGCGCTTATACCGGCTATGTGGTGCAGCAGATCATCCCCGATTACACGGTGAGCATCATCGTCGCCCTGCCGCTGGCCTTTGCCGTTACCTTCGGCGCCGGCGTGGCTATGGAGCGGCTGGTGATCCGCTGGCTCTATCACCGCCCGCTCGAGACGCTGCTCGCCACCTTCGGCATCTCCATCGCGCTGCAACAGCTCGCCAAGAACATCTTCGGCACGCAGGCGCGCCCGCTGACCTCGCCCTCCTGGCTGGATGGCGCCTGGGTGCTGAACGACGTGGTGAGCATCGCCAATATTCGTATCGCGATCTTCGTGCTGGCGCTGATCTTCCTCGGGCTGATCCTCTTCGTGCTGAACAAGACCCGGCTCGGACTGGAGGTCCGCGCGGTGACGCAGAACCCCGGCATGGCGGCTTCGATGGGCATCAACCCCGACAAGATCAACATGCTGACCTTCGGCCTCGGCTCCGGCATCGCCGGCATCGCGGGCGTCGCTATCGGGCTTTACGCCAAGGTCACCTCCGAGATGGGCGCCGATTACATCGTGCAGAGCTTCATGACCGTGGTCGTGGGCGGCGTCGGCAATGTCTGGGGCACGCTCGCGGGCGCCGGGCTGATCGGCATCCTCCAGAAGGGAATCGAGTTCCTCAACCCGTCCAACACGCTGGCGGCGCAGACCTATATGATCCTCTTCATCATCCTCTTCATCCAGGTCCGCCCCAAGGGCATCGTCGCCCTAAAGGGCCGCGCAGCAGGAGACTGAGCATGAGCGCCCTTTTCTCCATCCTCACGCCCGGCCCCGCCCTCCGGCCTGCCTCCGGCGGGGATATTTCCGGCCAATGGAAATCCAGAGCACAGCCCCTGTCTTCCATTGGCTCCAAATATCCCGGGGGGACGCGAGCCCCGGCTCGCGGAGGGGGCAGCGCCCCCGCCCTTGCAGAAGGACAGCTGCCGTCATGACCCGACAGACCTTTCTTACGCAGAATCGCTCGATCTTCTGGTTCCTGCTGGCACTCGCCGTCTTCGTGCTGATCGTCACCGTGCTGTCGGAAGCGACGGGCAACGGCATGATCTCCACCAGCTTCGTCAAGACGCTGGGCAAGACGCTCTGCCTGATGCTGGTCGCGATCGCCATGGATGTGGTCTGGGGCTATACCGGCATCCTCAGCCTCGGCCACATGGCGTTTTTCGGGCTCGGCGGCTACATGATCGGCATGTGGCTGATGTATGCCCGGACCGAGATCATCGTCGCCGAAAGCCTCCGCGCCGCCGCCATCCCCCCGACCCCGGAGGAGATCCACGACGCCATCGGCACGCAGATCTTCGGCGTGGTGGGCAGCTCGGATTTCCCGCTGATCTGGGCCTTCGCCTCCAGCTTCTGGGCGCAGCTCGCGCTGGTGGTGCTGGTGCCGGGTGTGCTGGCGCTGGTCTTCGGCTGGCTCGCCTTCCGCTCGCGCGTCACCGGCGTCTACCTGTCGATCCTGACCCAGGCGATGACCCTGGCGCTGTCGCTCTATCTCTTCCAGAACGACAGCGGGCTGCGCGGCAATAACGGGCTTTCCGGGCTGCAAAACCTGCCCGGGCTCGACGCGGTGCCGCAATCGCAAGTCTCCATCGCCTTCTTCTGGGCCTCGGCGGTGGCGCTGGGGCTGGGCTATGTGCTCTTTGCCTGGGTGGTGTCGGGCAAGATGGGCTCGGTGATCCGGGGCATCCGCGACAATGAGAGCCGGGTGCGGTTTCTCGGCTACCATGTGGAGAGCTACAAGCTCTTCGTCTTCACCCTGACCGGCATTGTCGCGGGCATCGCGGGGGCGCTTTATTACCCGCAGGCGGGCATCATCAACCCCAACGAGATCGCGCCCATCGCCTCGATCTATCTCGCGGTCTGGGTTGCCATCGGCGGGCGTGGGCGGCTTTACGGCGCGGCGCTCGGCGCGGCCTTCGTGTCGCTGCTGTCGAGCTGGTTCACCGGCGGCGGCGTGCCGTCTATCCCGCTGGGCTTCTACACGATCCAGTGGACCGACTGGTGGCTGGTGCTGCTGGGGGTGAGCTTTGTCGCGGTCACGCTGCTGGCGCCCAAGGGCATCGGCGGGCTCTTCGACCTGATCACCGCGCGCCACGCGGTGCCCGAGCGGGTCGGCGATTTCGGCCCCGACAAGGGCGCGCGGCGCACGGTCGAAGGCGAGGAGGAACGGTAATGGCCACGCTTCTGGAAATGTCCGGCGTCTCGGTGAGCTTCGACGGGTTCAAGGCGATCAACAATCTGAGCTTTCAGATCGGCGAGCCGGAACTGCGCGCCATCATCGGCCCGAACGGCGCCGGCAAGACCACCTTCATGGACATCATCACCGGCAAGACCCGGCCCGACGAGGGCAAGGTGATCTATGGCGAGAAATCCATCTCGCTGCTGAAGATGAGCGAGAGCCAGATCGCCATGGCCGGCGTCGGGCGCAAGTTCCAGAAACCCACGGTGTTCGAGGCGCAGACGGTGCGGGAAAACCTCGCCATGGCGCTGAAGAACAAGCGCGGGCCCTTCGACGTGCTGCTCTATCGCAAGACGACGCGCGGCGCGGAGCGGATCGGGGAGCTGGCCGAGACCATCGGCCTCACCGAGCAGCTGCCGCGCGTGGCCGGCGAACTGAGCCACGGGCAGAAACAGTGGCTCGAGATCGGCATGCTGCTGGCGCAGGATCCGCGCCTCTTGCTGGTCGACGAGCCCGCCGCCGGCATGACCCCCGCGGAGCGCGAGCACACCACCGACCTGCTGAAACGCGCGGCACGGAAACATGCGGTTGTCGTGGTCGAGCACGATATGGAGTTCATCCGCCGGCTCGACTGCCGGGTGACGGTGCTCTGCGAGGGCTCGGTGCTGGCCGAGGGCTCGCTCGATCATGTGACCTCGGACCCGCAGGTCATCGAAGTCTATCTGGGGCGCTGATCGTGGGGCGCGCCAAATCTTTTCGAAAAGATTTGCAAATTCCTTCGAAGGAATTTGCATCCGGAGGCATGCCATGCTGAGCGTCGACAACCTCACCCTGCATTACGGCCAGAGCCAGATCCTACACGGCATCTCGCTCTCTGCCGAGCCCGGCAAGGTCACCGCCGTGACCGGCACCAACGGTGTCGGCAAGACCTCGCTGCTGAAGGCCATCGCCGGGCGCCACCCCTATTCCGGCGGCACCATCACGCTCGACGGCACGCCGCTGAACCATCTCAACGCCTTTCAGGCGGGCCGCGCCGGCATCGCCTATGTGCCGCAGGGGCGCGAGGTGTTTCCGCTGATGACCGTGCAGGAGAACCTCGAAACCGGTTTCGCCTGCCTGCCGAAATCCGAGCACAAGATGCCCGAGCATATTTTCGATCTCTTCCCGATCCTCAAGGATTTCCTGCACCGGCGCGGCGGCGATCTCTCCGGCGGGCAACAGCAGCAGCTTGCCATCGCAAGGGCGCTGATCACCAAACCCCGCGTGCTGCTGCTCGACGAGCCGACCGAGGGTATCCAGCCCAATATCATCCAGCAGATCGGGCGGGTGATCTCGCAGCTGCGCGACGAGGGCGGCATGGCGATTGTGCTGGTGGAGCAGTATTTCGATTTCATGTGGGGGCTCGCCGACAGTTTCGTCGCCGTGCAGCGCGGCGCGGTGTCGCTGGCCGGCAAGGCAGGCGAGATCGACCGCGAGGCACTGCTGGCCAAGGTTTCTATCTGACCAAGCCCCCGGAAATGCCCGCGAAATTTCTGCACTGCGGCGGATTTTCCGCTTGCTCAAAACGCTTTGAGCGCCAATTCTCCCGCTCGGGAGATTTGTTTGCATGCTGCCAAAGGCAGAGATCCGCGACCGCACCGTAAATCCCGCGCCGCAAGGCGCGGGGCCGGTTGACGAAAGCGTTCGCGACGCTCGGCGCTCCCTCTCTCCAAGGCTTTTTCCGTCCCGCCCCGACCTCGGGCGCGGGGCGATTTCCGTGTTTCCGACATCCAGTGACAGGAGGACCTCATGAAAACGATTCGCACGCCGCTGATGGCCAGCGCCGCCATGGCGCTGGCGCTGAGCGCCGGGGCCGCAGGGGCGGAGACCATCCGCTTCTGGACCACCGAGGAGCAGCCCGAACGGCTGGCCCGGCAGGAGGCGATGGCCGCCGCCTTTTCCGAGGCCTCCGGCCATGAGGTCGAGGTGATCCCCGTCACCGAAAGCGATCTCGGCACCCGCGCCACCGCCGCTTATGCGGCGGGCGACCTGCCCGACGTGATCTATCATCCGCTCTCCTATGCCCTGCCCTGGGCCGAGGCCGGCATTCTCGACCCCGACGCCGCCTCCGATGTGATCGAGGATCTGGGCGCCGACACGTTCGCGCCGGGCGCGCTGAACATGGCCTCCTTCGATGGCGGCTATGCCTCGGTGCCCGCCGATGGCTGGACGCAGATGATCGTCTACCGCGCCGATCTCTTCGAGGAGGCCGGGCTCGAGCCGCCGACCTCCTATGCCAATGTCGAGGCGGCGCTCGACGCGCTGCACAACCCGCCGGAGATGTACGGGTTCGTCGCCGCGACCAAGGTGGACGAGGCCTTCATGTCCCAGGTTCTGGAACATGTCTTCCTCGCCAATGGCGTCTCGCCGGTGGGGCCGGACGGGTTTGCGCCGCTGGATGAGGCCAAGACCACCGAGGTGCTGGAATTCTACAAGACCATCGCCGAGGCCTCGCCTCCGGGCGATCTCTACTGGGACCAGTCGCGCACGCTCTATTTCTCGGGCAACGCCGCGATGATCATCTGGTCGCCCTTCATCCTCGACGAGCTGGCGGGCCTGCGCGACAGCGCGCCGCCCACGATCAATGACGATCCGACCTCGCCGGAGCTCGCCTCGAAAACCGGCATCGTGACCAATTTCTCGGGGCCGTCGAACCCCGATGGCGCCGCCTGGGCTTCGGTCAACATGTTCGGCATCACCGGCGATGCCTCCACCGACGCGGCCATCGACTTCGTGAAATACTCGATGGACCAGGGCTATGTCGACACGCTGGCCATCGCGCCCGAGGGCAAGTTCCCGATCCGGCGCGGCACCGAAGACGACCCCGAAGCCTTTGTCAGCGCCTGGTCCGAGCTGCCGGTGGGCGTCGACCGCAAGGCGCCGCTGGGTGAGCTCTATCCGCAGGAGATGATCGACGAGATCGTCGCCGGGCTCGACGTGGCGCAGCGCTGGGGCGTCGCGGACGGGCAGCTCGCGCTGGCCTCCAAGATGATCAATTCCCAGGTCGTGAACCGCGTGGTGCGCGAGTTCATCGACGGGCAGATCGACGCCTCCGCCGCCGTGGCGGAGCTGAACGAGGAGCTGGGCGCGATCGACTGATCGCCCTGCCCCGGGGCTTCCGCGCGGAGGTCCCGGGGCAAGCCCGGGACGGGAGTATCTCATGACCGACGCTGTGCCCCCCACCGGCACCGGCCCGCTGGCCAAACGCGAGGCGCGGCTGGCCTGGGGCCTGCTGTTTCCGACGCTGGCAGCGGTGTCGCTGGTGGTGATCCTGCCGCTGATGGCGGTGTTCTGGATCAGTTTCAAACCGGTGGGGCTCGCCAATCTGCGCCCGCCCACCCCCATCGTGCGCGAGGATATCCGAGGCGATCTGGAGGCGCCGGGCGACGCCGCCACGCTGCGCTACCGGCTGCGCAACTCCTCGCAGGACCAGCCCATTCTGGGCGTGGCGCTGAGCGATGCCTGGCCCGAGGGGCTGGAGGCCGGCGAGCTGGACCCGCGCTGCGCCATCGCGGAGGGGCGGCTTTCGTGCGATTTCGGCGACTGGGAGGGCGGCGCGCGCGAGCAGATCCGCATTCCAGTGACCGCGACGGAGGCCTATTTCGCCGGTCCCGGCGCCACGGCGAGCGACCCGGCTCTGACCGGTCAGGCGCAGAACGTGCTGACGAGCTTCGAGTTCACGCTGGAGAATTTCGCGCAGGTCTTTGACGGCTCGGAATTCTGGGCGGTGCTGGGGGTGACGCTGTTCTACACAATCTTTGGCACGCTGGGCGCGCTGATCATGGGGCTTTTCGCCGCCATGCTGCTCAACAAGAGCTTCAAGGGACAGGGCATCCTGCGCGGGCTCTATCTCTTTCCCTATGTGGCCCCGGTGATCGCCGTGGCCTTTGCCTGGATCCTGCTTTTCGATCCGTTCTCGGGCTCGGCCAATGCGCTGCTGATCCAGATGGGCGTGAGCGAGGGCGCGATCAATTTCTTCGGCGAGCGGCCGCTGGCGCTGATCATGGTGACGCTGTTCGAGATCTGGCGCTATTTCCCGCTGTCGTTCCTGTTCATCCTCGCCCGCATGCAGAGCATCGACCACGACATGTACGAGGCCGCCGATATGGACGGCGCCTCGCCCTTCCAGAAATTCTGGTATCTGTCGCTGCCGCAGCTTCTGGGGATCCTGTCGGTGCTGTTCCTGCTGCGCTTTATCTGGACCTTCAACAAGTTCGACGACATCTTCCTGCTGACGGGCGGCAATGCCGGCACGCGGGTTCTGACGGTCAATGTCTACGAGCAGGCCTTTGCGCTGTCGAATATCGGTGCGGGGGCCGCGGTGGCGGTGGTGATCTTTGCCTGCCTGCTGCTCTTCTCGCTGTTCTTCTTCAAGGTCATGAGCCGGGAGGAAGGGCTGTGAGGGCGCGCGTTACACCCTGCGGAACGCCCGGCCACGCGGTCGGATTTTTGCGTATTTGGAAAGAGAAGACGATGCGGAGGGCGGCATGAAGACCCTGAGACACGGCTATGTGACGGCGCCGGTGCTGGGGGCGCTGTGGTGTTTCGTCATCGCGGTGACCGTGGCGGTGGCGATGAGCTTTGCCACCGGCGCGCCGTTCCGGCCCTCGCCGATCCTGTCGCTGATCTGGGGGGCGGGCATCGGGTTTGCGGCGCTCTTCGGGGTCGTGGCGCTCTGGGGCGCGGCGCTGGCGGTTGCAGCACTGGGGATCGTGGGCATCGGCCCGATGGCTTCCGGAGACGGCACCAGCCTCGTGGCGCTGGCGGTGGGCCATGGCGCCTTGGCGCTCTTCACCGCTCTGGGGGCGCGCAAGATCCTCGAGGAATGCCGGATCGGCGCGCTCACCCGGCACGAGTTCGAGGAGGCGGTGATCCGGTTCCTGACGGGTTTTGGCTATATCTTCTTCACCGCCATCGTGCTCATCCCCTTCTATGTGATGGTGATGACCAGCCTGAAGAACCAGGCGGAGCTGATGGCAAACCCGCTGGATTTCTCCATCGACCTCACTCAGGGCTGGGGGCTCCTGCGCAGCTATGGCGAGCTGATGACCGAGTACGGCTTCGGCTCCTATCTCTGGACCAGCTTCTATGTCTCGGTGCTGACCGTGCTGATCACGCTGGCCTTCGCCATTCC
Source organism: Salipiger abyssi (assembly GCF_017311415.1). GTDB lineage: Bacteria > Pseudomonadota > Alphaproteobacteria > Rhodobacterales > Rhodobacteraceae > Salipiger > Salipiger abyssi_A. The sequence goes on from NZ_JAEKIS010000006.1 coordinate 280,299, forward strand.
CGGCGCCTATGCCGTGGCGCGGCTGCGCTTTCGCGGACAGGCGCTGTTTTCGCGCTCGATCCTGCTCATCTACATGGTGCCGATGATCGTGCTGGCGCTGCCGATCTATATCGCCTTTTCGATGACGGGGCTGCGCAACACCATCTTCGGCATCGTGATCATCTACCCGGTGACGACGATCCCGGTGGCGCTCTACATGCTTCAGGGCTATTTCCGCGGGCTGCCGGCAGAGATCGAGGAGGCCGGGCTGATGGACGGTCTGAGCCGCCTCAAGGTGATCTGGAAGATCACCCTGCCGCTGTCGCTGCCGGCGCTGGCCTCGGTCTCGCTCTACGTCTTCATGATCGCCTGGAACGAGTTCCTGCTGGCCTTCATGCTGCTTGACGATCCGTCGAAATTCACCCTGACGCGGGGGATCGCCTCGCTCAACTCCTCCGAGGTGCCGCGCCAGCATCTCATGGCCGGCGCCGTCATCGCCACGGTGCCGATCATGGTGCTGTTCCTGGGGCTGGAGCGCTTCATGACCAAGGGGCTGACGGCGGGGAGCGTCAAGGGGTGAGACATGGTTTTGCATCGCAAAATGAAAGACGCCGGGGGCGTATTTCAAATGTCGAACGCGCCGGGCAGCCGCACGGCGCCGGGAGGAGCGCGCCGTGAGCGATAGTCTCGACGAAAAGGCCCGCGCGGTGCTGCGCGGCAACGACCGGGGCGGCTATACGGTGCCGACCGACATGCTCTATCCGTTCCAGTGGAACTGGGACAGCGCCTTTGCCGCCTGGGGGTTTTCCACCTTCGACAATGCGCGGGCGTGGCGCGAGCTGGAGACGCTCTTTGCGGCGCAATGGAAGGACGGAATGGTGCCGCATATGGTGTTCCACGACGACGCGCCGGGATACTTTCCGGGGCCGGAGGTCTGGGGCGCGGGCGGCGAGGTGCCGACCTCGGGGATCTCGCAGCCGCCGGTCGCCGCGACGCTGGCGCGGATGATCTGGGAGGGCGATCCGGAGGCCGGGGAAGCGCCGATGCGGGCGCTCTATCCCAAGCTGAAGGCCTGGCACCGCTGGTGGATGGAGACCCGCTGCGGCTCGGGCGCGGTGGCGGTGTGCCACCCGTGGGAATCGGGCCGCGACAATTGCCCGGACTGGGATGTCGGGCTGGCCAATGTGGATGGCTCCGGCGCGGGCGAGTACGCGCGCCGCGACGCGGCGCAGGTGGATGGCGAGCAGCGTCCCACCAAACAGGAATACGACCGCTATCTGGCGCTGGTGCGGTTCGGCAGGGAGTGCGGCTGGGATCAGGCGCGGATCGTGGCCGACTGCCCCTTCCTCATGGCCGATCCCGGCATCACCTTCATTCTCATCCGCGCCCATGACGATCTGGCCGCGATCGGCCGCGCGCTCGGCGAGGATGTGGCGGAGATCGAGGCCTGGGCGGCGCAGCTCCGCGAGGGCATGCAGACGCTCTGGAACCCGGCGCTCGGCGCCTATGACGCAAAGGATCTGCGCAGTGGGCAATGGGCGGGTGTGATCGGCTCGGGCGCCCTGCTCTGCTGGCTGGCGCGCTGCGAGAGGCACGAGATGGAGGCGCATCTCGCCCGCATGTGGGACGCGGTGACCTATGGGCTGCCCTCCTCGGATCCGGAGGCGGCGAGCTTCGAGCGCAAGCGCTACTGGCGCGGGCCGGTCTGGCCGCAGATGAATGCGCTGATTGCGCTGGGGTTTCTCAGCGCCGGCAAGGACTGGGACGAGGCGCGGCTGCGCGAGGAAAGCGCGGCGCTGATCGAGGCCTCGGGCTTCCGCGAATATTTCGATCCGATGGATGCCGCCCCCTGCGGCGGCGATAATTTCACCTGGACCGCCGCGGTGTGGCTGGCCTGGGCGGGGAGGTAAGACAGACATGGCAAGCATCGAGCTGAAAGCCGTCGAGAAATGGTATGGCGACGCGCAGGTCATCAAGGGCGTCGATCTGGATATCGAGGAAGGCGAGTTCGTCATCTTCGTCGGCCCCTCGGGCTGCGGGAAATCCACCCTTCTGCGGATGATCGCCGGGCTGGAGGAGACCTCGCGCGGGCAGATCCTGATCGGCGGCAAGGATGCGACCTCGGAGCCGCCGGCGCGGCGCGGGCTGGCGATGGTGTTCCAGAGCTACGCGCTCTACCCGCATATGTCGGTGCGCGAGAATATGGGGTTCTCGCTGAAGGCGGCGGGAGTACCCAGGGACGAGATGGCCGCCAAGGTCGACGAGGCGGCGCGGGTGCTGAAGCTCGAGGCGCTGCTCGACCGGCGGCCGAAGGATCTGTCTGGCGGGCAGCGTCAGCGGGTTGCCATCGGGCGCTCCATCGTGCGCGATCCGACGGCGTTTCTCTTTGACGAGCCGCTCTCCAATCTCGACGCGGCGCTCCGGGTGGAGATGCGCTATGAGATCGCCAAGCTGCACCAGTCGCTGCAATCGACGATGATCTATGTGACCCACGACCAGGTGGAGGCGATGACGCTGGCCGACCGCATCGTGGTGCTGGAGGCGGGCAAGGTAAGCCAGGTGGGCACCCCGCGCGAACTTTACGAGCGGCCCGGCAACCTCTTCGTCGCGCAATTCATCGGCTCGCCCAAGATGAACGTCTTTCCCGCCGCCACCGCCGGGCTGCGGCTGGAGACGCCGTTGCCTGCGGAGGCCGAACATTTTGGCATCCGGCCCGAGCATATCGTGCTGGGGGCACCGGGCTCGGGGCAGATCGACGGCATTGTGGATGTGGTCGAATATCTCGGCGCCGACACCTATGTGATCGTGGATTGCGAGGGCGCGGGCAAGATCACCGTGCGCAGCCATGGCGATGCCGGGCTGGCGCCGGGCGAGACCTGCGGGCTCGGTTTCGAACCCGGGCAGACGCATGTGTTCGACGCGGCGGGGCTGGCGATCCGCGGGTGAAGTGGTTTGACGCAGCGGACCCCGTGATGTGTCGCGGGTGCGGCGGGCAGAATTGCCCACCCTACGGATCCGCCCCCCTCCCGCCCCGGACTTGATCCGGGGCCTCCGGGTTTGGCGCGGCGGCACCCGTTCCATTTGAAAGATCAATCCCCGCACATCATGGCGCATGGGCAGCCATACCCACACATGCTAGAGGCGGCATAGCGTTCAAGGAGTGCCGCCCATGAAGCCCCCCAGCCTGCCCCTGACCCGAGATCTGGTGCTGATCGGCGGCGGGCATACCCATGCGCTGGTGCTGCGCATGTGGGGTATGGATCCGCTACCCGGCGCCCGCGTCACGGTGATCAACCCCGGCCCGACCGCGCCCTATTCCGGCATGCTGCCGGGCTTTGTCGCCGGGCATTACAGCCGAGAGGCGCTGGATATCGACCTCGTCAGGCTCGCCCGTTTCGCCGGCGCGCGGGTGGTCCTCGGCGCCGCCGAGGGCATCGACCTCGCCGCCCGGCAGATCCATGTCGCCGGACGCCCGCCCATCGGCTTCGACGTGGCTTCGGTGGATATCGGCATCACCTCGGCGATGCCCGATCTTCCGGGTTTTGCCGACCACGCCATCCCCGCCAAACCGCTCGGCGCCTTCGCCAGCGCTTGGGCGACCTTTCGCGCGCGCAGCGGCCCGGCCTCGGTCGCGGTGATCGGCGGCGGCGTGGCGGGCGCCGAGCTCGCCGCCGCCATGGCGTTTTCCCTGAGAACGCGCGGCCGCGCCGCCGAGGTCCATCTTATCGACCGGAACACCGCCCTCTCCGCCCTGCGCCCACAGGCGGCGGCCAGGCTGCGCGGCGCGCTCACCGCACAGGGCGTCACCCTGCACGAGCACGCCAGTATCGCCGAGGTCACCGCAACCGGCCTCACGCTGGACAACGGGCACCGGATCGCTGCGGATTTTGTCACCGGCGCCGCCGGCGCCCGCCCCTATGGCTGGCTGCGTGAGACCGGGCTGGCGCTGCAAGACGGCTTCATCGCCGTCTCGCCCACGCTGCAAAGCGCCGACCCGGATGTCTTCGCCGCCGGCGATTGCGCCCATCTCACGCAGAGCCCGCGCCCCAAGGCCGGGGTCTATGCGGTGCGCGAGGCGCCGATCCTCTTCGACAACCTGCGCAAACGGCTCTCGGGCGAGGGCTCTCCCCGCCGCTATCGCCCGCAAAAGGATTATCTCAAGCTGATCTCGCTGGGCGAAAAATCCGCCCTCGGCGACCGCTTTGGGCTGGCGCTTTCCGGGCCGCTCATGTGGCGCTGGAAGGATCGTATCGACCGCAGGTTCATGGCGAAATTCCAGGCCCTGCCGCAGATGCCCCAGCCGCCCCTGCCGGTGCCCCGCGCCGCCGGCAGCGCCGAGGCGCTCGGCGACAAGCCCATGTGCGGCGGCTGCGGCGCCAAGGTCGGGCGCGATGCGCTCTCGGCGGCGCTGTCGCACCTGCCCGCACCGCAACGCAGCGATGTCACCGTCCTGCCCGGCGACGATGCGGCGCTGCTGCATACCGGCGGCACCCGTCAGGTGCTGACCACCGACCATCTGCGCGCCTTCACCGCAGACCCGGTGGTCATGGCCAGCATCGCCGCCGTGCATGCGCTTGGCGATATCTGGGCGATGGGCGCGGCGCCGCAGGCCGCCACCGCCAGCCTCACCCTGCCCCGCATGTCCGAGGCGCTGGCCGAACGGACGCTGACCGAAATCCTCACCGCAAGCTCTGCAATCTTCCGCGGCGCCGGCGCCGAGATCGTCGGCGGGCATTCCTCCATGGGCGACGAGCTGACCATCGGCTTCACCATCACCGGGCTTTGCGAGGCGGCGCCGATCACCCTCGCGGGCGCGCAGGAGGGCGACGATCTGGTGCTGACCAAACCGCTGGGTTCCGGCGTGATCATGGCCGCCGAGATGGCCGGAGAGGCCAGCGGCGACTGGGTGGCAGAGGCGCTGACCAGCATGACCCGACCGCAGGGCGACGCGGCGGCGCTGCTGAGCGGCGCGCATGCGATGACCGATGTCACCGGGTTCGGCCTCGCCGGGCATCTGCACGGGATCTGCCTGGCCTCGGGCAAAAGCGCCGAGCTTGTCCTCGACGCGATCCCGCTGCTGCCCGGCGCCGAAGAGCTGGCCGAAAAGGGCATCCGCTCCACCCTCTATCCAAAGAACCGCGCCGCCGTTCCGGGGCTGAGCGCCGAAAGCCCCCGCGCCGATCTGCTCTTCGATCCGCAAACCGCCGGCGGGTTGCTCGCCGCGATCCCGGACGGCGCCGCGCGCGTGGCCGAGCTGCGCGCGCTCGGCTTCGGGGCGGCGGTGATCGGCAGGATCTCCGGCGACTGGCCCGGTCACATCTCGATCGTCTGAAGCCGCTCGGCGATGCGGTCGGCCAGCGTATCGAGCGCCGCCTCATCCAGCGCCGGCGTCTCGAACCGGTCCAGCACGCGCGGCGCGAAGACCGTCATGGATTTTTCATAGGCCGGGTCGTAGTGATCCTCGGCCAGCGAGCGGCACAGCGCCAGCCGCTCGCCCGCGTCGATCAGCGCGCCCCAGCGATCCACCAGCGCGTGCCCGCGATGAAAGCGCAGCGGGTCGAGCATCTGCTTCAGTCGCACCCCGTCCGAGAGGATGTCGTCATAAGCGGCATCGAGATATCCCGCCCGCGCGTCCAGAGGTGCCGTGACCTCGATCCAGGGCGCCTGTTTCATCGCCTCCCAGAGCGAGGGCGGCAGCAGGATCTGCCCGATCTTGCTGCTCTCCGCCTCCACCAGCACCGGGCGCGCCGGATCGAGCGCGCTCAGCGCCTGCGCCAGCCCGGTCTCGAAGCCCTTCTGGCTCGGCTGCCCGCCCGGCATCTCGCCCAGCAACGAGCCGCGATGCCGCGCCAGCCCCTCCAGATCGACCACCTGCACCCCGCGCGCCGCCAGACGCGGCAGCAGCGCGGTCTTGGCGGTGCCGGTATAGCCGCCGAGCTGGATCAGCCGATACGGCAAAGGGCTGTCGTAGAGCGCCCCCGTCACCAGCCGTCTGTATGTGCGATAGCCGCCCTCCACCGCCTCGGCACGCCAGCCGATCTGTTGCAGCATCCAGGCGAAGGAGCCCGAGCGCTGCCCGCCGCGCCAGCAATAGACCAGCGGTCGCCAGCCGCCCTCGTGATGCGCCAGCGGCCCCTCGATATGGGCGGCGGCATTGCGGAACACCAGCGCGGCGCCGAGCTTGCGGGCGAGAAACGGGCTCTCCTGCTTGTAAATCGTGCCCACGCGGGCGCGTTCCTCATTGTCGAGCACCGGCAGGTTGATGGCGCCGGGCACATGATCCTCGGCGAATTCCGCCGGGCTCCGCACGTCGATTACGGTGTCGAACCCGTGGTCGAGCAGAGCCGAAAGGGAAGGAAAGGAGCGCGCCATGGGGTCAGATCTACCCTGCCCTCGTGACGGAGAAAAGCCGGATCGCGCAAAGCTCGGCATGATGCGGTTTTTTCGTCGAAAACCCTCTGGACACCGGCGCGGCGCTCGGCTATCCCCCCTGCACCCGAAGGGCGCTGCCCTTCTCCCGTGCCCGGGTAGCTCAGGGGTAGAGCAGTGGATTGAAAATCCTCGTGTCGGTGGTTCGATTCCGCCCCCGGGCACCACGAAACCTCTTAAGTTTCAATATTTCTTAGAGACTTAGGGGAATACACATATTTCGCATCCACCCTCTTGTCCACCTTCTTGCCTCTGGCAGTCGAATGATGACGGCACGATGTGCACTTACGTGCAACTGGCACCGGCCACGTACCATAGCGGTTCGTCGAGATGCCTAGCATACAAACCACAAAAATGAAGAAGCTGCTCTTAATATACTGCGGCCACTCCAAACCGCGGTTCAGCCGCCGTATGCAAGTCATGCAACGAGAGGTGCGCAAGCGGCCTCCTGCTATCGATATCTTGCAGCTCGTTCACTCGGGCTCTACGTTTCCCATCAAGCCCGACGGCACCGTGGCCGTTCTCCCAGTGCGCTGAGATATCAATGCAAACGACATCCCTCGCGGCACTCATCGACGGCTGGAACGTCGAGGAATGCAGGATAGTCTGCGAGGGTCATGGTCGTTTGGCAAATGATCTCGCTGTGCTGAACCGTCTTCGTGGCGCTTTGGGCCATGTCCTCGCGCAATCTGCCTCGGACGAAGCGCTGACCGGCAAGCCGTGTCCATTCGACCCTCCCTGCGCCTTCGACCTCTTTCACAACAACCAAGGCCACATGACCGCGGGGCTCGAGATACCCAAGCCCTTCGTGTTGCTATCCGACAACCTCGACGGAGATCTCTCGGTCGCGATCCGGCTATTCGGTCATTCCAACGCATGGGCGCCCGAGTTCATGGCCGGGCTGATCTCGGCGGCGCGACGCGGGATCAGGATGCAAGGGCAACAGCTGTCGTTTCGGGTCACGCATGCTGGGCGACGCAAACTCGCCCCGCCATCCGTGACGGCGCAAAACGGCCCGATCGTGCTGCGCACTCTGACACCGATCTTGCGCAAATCAGACGCCCGAGCACAAGGTTCTCCCCGGCCGATACCGCAGGACGAGGCGGAGATGCTCGCCGAATTTCTCGTCTCGACGCTGACCGGGGTCGGGAACCGGATATCGGGCCTGGCGCAATGGCACCAGCGGGTGCTCGACCTCGACAGCACGTCCTTGAAGGCCGAGGCGCGCGCCCTGTCACGCGACGCTGCTATCGAGGGCAAGCTGTCAAGGCGTTCCTTCGGCAAAAAGAAGGGCCGGCAGGGGTTCGACGGGACCGTCGCCCTACCCTGGGCCTCAGCGGATCTGCGCGGCCTCTTGGGCCTGTCAGCGTTCGCCCATATCGGCGCGGACACGGCCATGGGTGCAGGCAGGGTATTGGTCGGCACGGAGGATTCCACCTGAGCATATCCTCCCCTTCCACGCGGTCATGTCGCCAGCACATGGTTTTGATAAATACGACAATTACGACGAAGTCTCAATCCGCTTCCACGCGGTCATGTCGCCAGCACTTGCCAAAGAGGTTTGCCAACTTGCCGCCGAGGTCTCAATCCGCTTCCACGCGGTCATGTCGCCAGCACGGAGGAGAGCAGAAGCCTATGTCCGTGCAAGAGTCTCAATCCGCTTCCACGCGGTCATGTCGCCAGCACAGGGTGCGCCGCGCCGAAAGCGACAATGAGTCTCAATCCGCTTCCACGCGGTCATGTCGCCAGCACTGAGCTTCCGCAAATATCTATAGATACTTTGGTTTTGATTTGTCAATCCAAGCGATAAAGGCAATCTTGCCGCTTCCGATCCCCCAAAACGAAATTTCTTAACAGAAATCCCAGAATACATATATTTGCTAGATAGATAGAGTTTATCCAAGCAGGAATCGCTCATGTCGCCCACTATTTTCCACCGGATGACGTCATTCGGCGCGCTCAGCTTGGCATGGGATCGGGTGCGTCGCAACGCGGGCTGTTCGGGCGGCGACGGCCAGACCATCGACCAGTTCGCCCAAATCGCCACCGACAGCCTGCGCGTTCTCTCCGGCAAACTGCGCAACGGCCACTATCGGCCTCGCCGGCTTCGCCATCACCTCGTCCCGAAACCGGACGGCAGCCAGCGCCCGCTGGCCATTCCAAGCATCAGCGACCGCATCGTGCAGACGGCCTGCGCGCAGGCGCTCGGCCCGCTGCTGGAACCGGAATTCCACCCGGACAGCTACGGCTATCGACCGGGACGCTCAGTCCAGATGGCGGTCGATCGCATCGGCGCGCTGCGCCGCGCAGGGCATGTGTGGGTTGTCGAAGCCGACATCGACCGTGCTTTCGAACATGTACCCCATGCCCCGATCCTCGATGCGCTGGACAGGCTGATCGGGGAGCCGCAGATCACCGATCTGATCGCGCACTGGTTCGAACACGCGGCACAGGACAGGGGCACCCCGGGGCGCGGGCTCCCACAGGGATCGCCGCTTTCACCTCTCCTGTTCAACCTGTTTCTCGATGGGCTCGACGAGCGTTTCGATACGCCCGATATTCGCATCGTCCGCTTTGCAGACGATTTTCTGCTGCTCGCCACATCCGAAACCGCGGCCCGCGCGGGCCTTTCCCGGGCAAAGCTCTGGCTGGCCCAGCATGGGCTCGACCTTAACGAAGAGGGCAGCCGCGTGGTGACATTCGACCGCGGATTTGCATTTCTCGGCAAGCTTTTCGTCCGCTCGCTCACCCTGCCCGAGCCGGATGAGGACGCTGATCCGGAAACCGCCGCGATCCTGCGCGAGCTGGCAGAGGAAGACGCGGAAGAGGCCGCTGCCGAGGCGGCCGGTCACGATAGCGGGGCGCGCATCCTCTACATGATGGAGCCTGGGCGGCGGCTCGCGGTGACCGGGCGCAGCTTTTCCGTCCGCGGCAAGAACGATGCCGAGCTGTTGCGCCTGCCCCACGCCCGTGTCGACCGGATCGAGATCGGCCCGGCAATCGAGCTCGACGCCGAACTGATGCGACATGTGCTGGCCACGGGCACCGAGCTGGCGCTGGTGCGCGGCGACGGCGAGACGCTGGGTCAGCTTTCGCCCCCGGTGGCAGCCCGCGCATCTCTGCATCTGGCGCAGGCGCGCGTCTGCCTCGACCCCGCGCTCGCAACGGACCTGGCGCGGCGCATCGTCGATGCCCGGCTACGCAACCAGCGGGCACGGCTCCACGTTCTGAACCGCACGCCGCGCCGCGACGATGTGGTGCGGGCCAGCAAGGAGATCGGCCGTATCCTTCGCAAGCTGCCCCAGGCCGAAGATGTCGCCGCCCTGCGCGGGCATGAGGGCCGCGCGGCGGCGGTCTACTGGCCCGCCCTCGGGGCGCTTTGCGAAGGCGAGCCGCAACCCTTTCGCCGCAGCCGCCCGGCGAGCACGCCTTTGAATGCGGCAATCAACTATCTGTCCGCGATGCTGGAGCGCGATATGCGCTCTGCGGTTCTGGCAGCCGGGCTGCACCCCGGTTTCGGCGTGTTGCACAGCCCTGCGGACCGGCACGACGCCTGCGTCTGGGATCTGCAAGAGGGGTTCCGCGCGGCGCTCGGCGAGGGGCTGGCCGTCGGATTGTTCAGCCGCAACCGCCTGCGCGCCGTAACCGACCGATTGGGGCCGCCTGCCTGAGGCTGGGGTTCCGAGGTAAGACACGTGCATAACGACGTCGTTATGCACGTGTCTTATTCGGAGGAGCCATGCTGGGCGAGGTTCTGGGT
>NZ_JAEKIS010000007.1 GCF_017311415.1 Salipiger abyssi
GTTGCGCCAATGGTACTGCGACTCAAGTCGTGGGAGAGTAGGTCACCGCCAAACCTAGTAAATACCAAAATCATCTCTCAATACGTTCAAATACCAAAAACACAAAAAAAGCGCCCAAAGGGCGCCTTTTTGCGTTCCAAAATGAGTCCAAACTTCGGAAATAGCGAACACAGAGTCCAAACTCAGCACCGGGTTTGCCGGAGGCTCTGAGCCAGGCTGGGCTAACAATCAAGCCGGGCCACGATGGGGCAGACCAACATCCCTGTGGGGTTGTTATCTTGCTGCGGAACGCTCGCGATGGTGGTAAAACTGTCGCAGCAAAGTCCAGTCATTTCATCAGAGCATAGCTTTGACGGCTTGCTCCGCGTCTAATCGCTTCAGGATTCTTGGGTCGATGAGAGGTGATTCGGTGAAATACGTTCTTGCAGCCATTCTTCTTCTGCCAACTGCCACTCCGGTTTTTTCTCAGGGCCTGTGCGGTTCAGGTTATTGCCTCAGCACCAATTCGGCAGGGGGCGGCGTTTACAAGAGGCGGGGTGACGGCCCCGGCAGGTTTCAAAATCTTTCGCCCGGTGTCGAGGACTCGGATGCTGCGACGGTGGGGCAGCTGAACAGCGCGGTCTCCGGGCTCGAAAGCCTGAAGGAGGAAAGCGCCGCCGGGATCGCGAGCGCCTTCGCGATGTCCCAGATTCCCAGTGTCGGTGCCGGCGACACCTATTCCTTCGGCTTTGGCAGCGGGCTCTATAACGGTGAATCCGCCTTTGCGATCGGCGGGTCGGTTCGATTGCAGAACAATATGGTTTTGAATGGTGGCATGACCACGGATCGTTTCAATAACGGAGTCGGGGCCGGGCTCGGATGGTCCTGGTAGTTCCCGGTAGAAAGTTCGTGAACCGGTTGCGCCTAGCTCAGGACCGTTGAGCCCTTAGGAAACGGGCACGGCCTCTCGATGCGGTCGCCGCGCCGGCCAGGGGTATCAACATCCCGCTGGCAAAGGGGAGCAACGGCTTGTTCCGGGCAGAGGCCATTCGCCGGCGCCGTCCGTGTAGGTGCGTCGAAGCGGTCGGTTGCGCTATGCTGGAATGGGTTAACATCCGCCGGCCACTCGAGCCCACCGGAAACCTGCCGCCAAACGAAGGCAGCCGCAAACTTCTACGAAGATTCGGAAACTGAAACCCGGGTGGCGTAGATACTGAACTCCAGACGCTGCCAAACCCGCGCCGGTCCAGCTCCGTTTCCGCAAGCATTACGCTGCCGCTATGCCCATCGCCGCAATGCTATCGTGAATCGCTATGGGCTGCTGAAGCACTTCCTATTTGAACCGGAGGCGCCTTGGGCCGACACTTGCGCCCAAGGAGGACTATCCCATGAATCAACATCTGACGGACGCGGTGCAGACGGCGACGTCCTCGGCCGCCGACACGCTGCTGACGCAGCTGCAAACCGCCGGGATCGACTTTCTCTTCGCCAATGGCGGCACCGATTTTCCTCCCATTGTCGAAGCCTATTGCAAGGCGGAGGTCGACGGGCGGGCGCTGCCGAAGCCCGTGGTCGTGCCGCATGAGAACACCGCCGTAGCCATGGCGCATGGCGTCTATCTCGCCACCGGGCGGATGCAGGCGGTCATGGTGCATGTGAACGTGGGCACCGCCAATACGATCAACGCGGTGCTGGATGCGAGCCGCGAACAGGTTCCGATGCTGCTGATGGCCGGGCGCTCGCCGTTCTCCGAAAAGGGCCATCACGGCACCCGCACGCGCTATATCCATTGGGCACAGGAGATGTTCGACCAGGCCGGCATGCTGCGCGAGGCGGTGAAGTGGGATTACGAGCTGCACCTCGCCGACCAGGTGCGCGACGTGGTGAACCGCGCGCTGGAGATCGCCGAATCCACGCCCAAGGGGCCGGTCTACCTGACCCTGCCGCGCGACGTGATCGCCGCCGAGGATGCGCGCAGCGAGGAGCAGATCCCGCCGCGCCCGCCGGTCTCCGCCCCCGTGGTGCCGCGCGAGCGGATCGAGGAAATCGCCGGCTGGCTGCGCGAGGCGGAGAAGCCGCTGATCGTCACGGCCAATGCCGGGCGCGATGCGGCGGCCTTCCATGCACTCTCCGAGTTCGCAGAGCGCTACGCAGTGCCGGTGACCAGCTATCACCAGCGCTTTGTTTCTATCTCCACCGAACACCCGTTCGAGGCGGGTCACGATCCCATGCCCTGGGTGCGCGAGGCGGATTTCATCCTGGTGCTGGATTGCGATGTGCCCTGGGTGCCGCAGCTTGCCGAGCCGCGCGCCGACGCGAAGATCGTGCATGTGGGCGAAGACCCGGTCTTCGCCCGCTACCCGATGCGCAGCTTCCGCTCCGACATGTCGCTCGCCGGGCGCCCGGCGGATGTGCTGGAGGGGCTGCTCGACATCCTCGGCCCGTCGCTGCCCAAGGGCGAGGCACGCCGCGAGGCGCTTACGGCCAGGATCGCCGAAGACCGCGCCTCCACCCGCGCCAAGGGCGAGCCGAAAGAGGCGCTGACGCCGGAATATATCAGCCGGGTGATCGGCGAGATCGCTGCGCCGGAAGCGGCCATCGTCAACGAATACCCGCTCAGGGTCGAGCATTGCCAGCGCACCGAGCCGGGCAGCTATTTCGGCCTGTCGCCTGCGGGCGGCCTTGGCTGGGGCCTCGGTGCCGCGCTGGGGATCAAGCTGGCGCAGCCCGAGCGTGACGTGATCTGCACCATGGGCGACGGCGCCTATATCTTCACCAACCCCACCGCCAGCCACTGGGTGGCGCAGGCGCAGGGGCTGCCGGTGCTGACGGTGATCTTCAACAACGCGCTGCATGGTGCGGTGCGCAACTCGACGCTGGCGATGTACCCCGAGGGGCATTCCTCGCGCGGGGGCGGGCGGATGCTGGCCGATCTGAGCCCGGCACCGGCCTTTGAGAGCCTTGCCGGCGCCGAGGGTCTGGGCCTGCGGGTCGAGAGCGTGGCCGAGCTGCGACCGGCGCTGGAAGAGGCGCTTGCCGCGACGCGGGCCGGCCGTCAGGCGCTGGTCAACGTCATCTGCGACTACTGACGGGGGCGAGCATGGCCAAATCCGCCTGGGGCCCCGGGTCGCGCAGCGGGCGCGCGGCGCAGATGACCTATGCCGCGCCCACCTATGAATTCCTTGAGGACCGCGCCCGCCGGCGCGTTCCCAAATTCGCCTTCGATTTCGTGCAGGGCGGCACCGGCGCTGACTGGGGTGTCGAGGTCAACCGCCGCGCGCTCGACGCCATCGAGATCGTTCCGCGCTATGGCGATCTGCGCAAGGCCGATCCCGCCGCCACGCTCTTTGGGCGCAGTTACAGCGCGCCCATCGGCATCGCGCCCACGGGTATGGATGCGCTGATCTGGCCCGGCGCCACCATGTCGCTGGCGCGCGCGGCGAAGGACGGGGATATTCCCTACATCACCGGCACGCTGGCCAATTCCACCATGGAAGAGGTGGCCTCGGTCGCCGGCGGCAACACCTGGTTGCAGCTTTACGGCTTCCCGCGCGACGACCACAAGGTGACCTTCGACATGATCGCCCGCGCCAGGGCGGCGGGGGTGACAGCGATTGTCGCCACGCTCGACGCGCCGGTGCGCGCCAAGCGCCCGCGCGATCTCAACAACCGGCTGGTGGTGCCGTTCCGGCCCACCCCGCGCACCGTCTGGGAAGTGGCCACAGCCCCCGCCTGGAGCATGGCGCTGCTGCGTCACGGGGCGCCGAAATTCGCCAATATCGACCGTTATGTCGACGGCAAGCCGACGCTCGACCGGGTGGCGGGCTTTGTGCAGAAGGAACTGGTGGGCAGCTTCTCCTGGGACGAGATCGCCCGCATGCGCCGGGTCTGGGACGGGGCGCTGATCGTCAAGGGCGTGCTGCATCCCGACGATGCGGTCTCGGCGGTGGACGCCGGGGTCGACGGCATTCTGGTGTCGAATCATGGCGGGCGCCAGTCCGATGCGGCGCCGAGCCCGGCCGACGTGCTGCCGATCATCCGCGACAAGGTGGATGGCAAGGCCACGCTGCTTTTCGACAGCGGCGTGCGCTCGGGGCTCGACGTGGCGCGGGCGCTGGCGCTGGGGGCGGAGGCTGCGTTCTGCGGTCGCGCCTTCCTCTATGCGCTGGCGGCGCTGGGGGACGATGGCGGCAGCCATTTCGCCGGCTTGATCCGCGAGGAATTCGCCGTCACCATGGCGCAGTCGGGGGCGTGGAGCGTCTCGGACCTGCCCAATGTGACGATCCGGCACCGCGATGCCTATTCAGCCTGACCCCGACGCGCATCCGTTCTGGCGCTTTTCCCTCGACCGCTACGGGCGGTCGGGGGTGCCGCCGCTCTGTCTGGAGATCCAGGAGGAGACCGGAGCCGATGTGAACCTGCTGCTCTTCGGGCTTTGGCTGGGCTCCGAGGGCTGGTGCATCACCGGGGCAGGGGCCGGGCGCTGCGCCGAGGCGGTCGCCGCCTGGCATGCGGAGATCGTGCGCCCGCTGCGCGCGGTGCGGCGGCGGCTCAAGGGCTGGCAGGTCTGCCCCGATGCGCCGCGCGAAACCCTGCGCGCCGGCATCCAGAAATGGGAGATCGAGGCCGAGCGGCTGGAGCAGGACATGCTCTTTGCGCTCTACGAGGGGCTGTTGGTGGCAGAACCGGCGCTGATCGAGGCGGAACCCGACCGGGCCGCCGCGATGACGGCCAATCTCGACACCTTCGCGGCGCTGGCGCCCAAGGGAAAAGGCGCGGCGGAGCCACGCGACAAGCTGGTGGCGCTCTGCCTGTAAGGCCGCTCAGGCGTCGTCTTTCCAGCGTTTGACGGTGCCCGTCTCGATATCGAACATGTCCATCACCCGGCCCAGCGTGTGGCCGATCATGTCGTCCAGCGTCTCGGGCTTGGCGTAGAAGGCGGGCACCGGCGGTGCGATGATGGCGCCGATCTCGGCCAGCGTGGTCAGCGTGCGCAGATGGCCCAGATGCAGCGGCGTCTCGCGCAGCATCAGCACCAGACGGCGGCGCTCCTTCAGCACCACATCGGCGGCGCGGGTGAGCAGGGTGGAGGTCACGCCATTGGCAATCTCGGAGGCGGAGCGCACCGAACACGGCGCCACTACCATGCCCAGCGTGTGAAACGAGCCGCTGGAGATCGAGGCGCCGATATCCTCCTGCTTGTACCAGCGGTCGGCGAGCGCGCGGATATCGGCGATCTTCCAGTCGGTTTCATGCGCGACGGTGATCTCGGCGGACCGCGACATGACGAGATGGCTCTCGATGGGCAGATCGCGCAGCATCTGCAACAGCCGGATTCCGTAAATGACGCCCGAAGCGCCGGAAATGCCGACGATCAGCCGGTTGTTTCGTGCCATGACGTGGTCCTCCCGGGCCGCAGAGTGCCAAGCGCGGCATGCGGAAAACAAGATCTTTGACGCGATGGGGGGTATCGCAATCCGCTATGCCGGAGCGTCTTTGTCCTCAAGGGAAACAGATACATCATAGGAAAAGTCGATCATCCGCTCGCGCAGCTCGTCGACCAGCAGCGTGGCCGCGCGCGACAGTGGCCGGTCCGGCGCGGTGATGCAGACCAGACGGCGCGGGATCGCCGGGGTGATCCGGTAGGCTTTCAACTGGCCGGAGCGCAGCGCCCGGCTGACCGCGAGCGGCGGCAGGATGGTGAAGAACTCGGAATTCATCACGAAATCCTCGATGGGTTTGAGGTCGTCGAATTCCATCTGCGGCGCCAGGTTCACCCCGACGGACGAGGCGGCGCGGTCGAGAATCGTGCGCAGCCCGTGACGGGCCGAGGGGATCACGAGCTTCACATCGTTGATGCGCGCATAGTCGACGGGCTCGGGCAGGGGCAGCGGCGTGCCCGCCGCGCCGATGAGCACCAGATCCTCGCAGATGATATCGGTCATCTCCGGCGTGCGTGCCTGCGGCGGCACATTGATGATGATGAGATCGAGCTGCCCGCCACGCAGCATGTCGCTCAGCTCGCCGGTATAGCCGCCCGTCGCGCGCACATGGACATCGGGATATTTCTTGTGAAAGCCCAGCAGCGTATCGACGAGCGCGTTGTTGGCCACCGAGGTGACGACCCCGAGGGTCACCGTGCCGCGGACCTGACCGTCATCCTCCTCGAGCTGCTGACAGGCGGAGCGCAGGTCGCGCAGAATGCCGCTGAAGAGCTGATAGGCCTCGGCGCCGTGCTCCGTCGGCACCATGCCCTTTGGGGTGCGGCTGAAGAGTTGCCGCCCCAGCTCTTCCTCGAGCTTGGAAATCTGCTGGCTGATCGCCGGCTGCACGACATTGAGCCGCTGCGAGGCCCGGGTGACCGAGCCTTCCTCATAGATCGCCGTGAAATATTGCAGCTGCCGCAGTTCCATCGGTTCCTCCGTGGCGGGCGGCCTCTGTGCCGCCCCATAGCAAAGCCCTATACCTTTAATCATTCGATGTTAATGGAAAGTAATACCCGGCCTTCTTACTGTCCACCGCAACGGGAGGACCAGCATGAACGCTTTCGAAGAACAGCGCGGCGTGAAAGCCGCGGCCG
Organism: Salipiger abyssi; assembly: GCF_017311415.1. Classification (GTDB taxonomy): domain Bacteria; phylum Pseudomonadota; class Alphaproteobacteria; order Rhodobacterales; family Rhodobacteraceae; genus Salipiger; species Salipiger abyssi_A. The sequence continues at coordinate 6,560 of NZ_JAEKIS010000007.1, forward strand.
CATCTCGGCCCCGTCGGGACATGGATTTGCGCGACTGGCTGATCCGTCTCCATGCCAGCGACCGCCTGGCTACGGCCAAGCCGGGAATGCCGCTGCGATTCGGTGTGGCGGGGCTGGCCAACCGGCTCGACGGTCACAAGGCGCTGGTTGCGCCGGCGCCAGAGGGCAACGAGTCCGGGACGGTTATTTCCGGTCTGCTGTCGCGCCGTGAATGGATGGCCGAGGCGCTTGGCATCGAATCCGACGCGCTGCTCACCGAGTTTCAGAAAGCCGCATCGCAGCCGCTACCCTGCCGCGAGGTCGCAAAGGCCCGCTGTCAGGACAAGGTCTATGAAGGCGATGATATCGACCTGATGCGCCTGCTGCCGATTCCCACCCATAACGAGCATGACAGCGGTGCCTACATCACCGCCGGGCTGATGATCTGCAAGGATCCTGCGACGGGCATCCAGAACGTTTCGATCCACCGGCTTCAGGTTTCCGGTCCGCGCGAGCTGGGGGCGCTGCTGCTGCCGCGCCACACGCTGAACTATTTCAGCACCGCCGAGGCGGCGGGCAAGGATCTCGAGGTTGCCGTGGTGATCGGCGCCTCGCCGGCCTGCCTGCTCGCCTCGCAGGCCATCGTGCCCATCGACGTGGACGAGCTTGAGATCGCCGGCGCGCTCGGCGGGGCGCCGCTCGACGTGGTGCGCTGTGTCGGCAAGGATATCTTTGTGCCGGCGCAGTCGGAGATTGTCATCGAGGGCCGGCTGCTTGCCAATACCATGCGCCCCGAAGGCCCGTTCGGCGAGTTCCCGCAATATTACGGCCCGCGCGCCGACCGCCATGTGATCGAGATCGACGCGGTGACCACCCGCAAGCAGCCGCTTTTCCACACCATCGTGGGCGGCGGGCTGGAGCATCTGATCCTTGGCGGCATCCCGCGCGAGGCGACGATCCTCAACACCATGCAGGCGATGTTCCCGAGCGTGAAGAACGTGCATCTCGCCCCCGGCGGCACCTGCCGGTATCACCTCTATGTGCAGATGGCGCCGCGTCAGCCGGGCGAGGCCAAGAACGTGATCATGGCCGCCTTTGCCGCGCATTACGACATCAAGCATGTGGTCGTGGTGAACGAGGATGTCGATATCTTCGATGCCGAGATGGTCGAATGGGCCGTTGCCACGCGCTTCCAGGCCGACCGCGATCTCGTTGTGATCGGCGGAACCCAGGGCTCCAAGCTCGACCCATCCACCGATGAAGGCTACGGCGCCAAGATGGGCATGGACGCGACCGTGCCGCTCGATGCGCCGGAATTCCGCTTCAAGCGTATCAGCGTGCCGGGCGAGGCCGAGATCGACCTCGACGCCGTGCTCGATACCGCCAGCCCCGACTGGGACGTCTGCGATGACTGAGCTCCTCTCAGCGGAGCATAAGGAGCGCCTGCACGAGGCGCCGCGCGGCGCGCTGCGGATCGCCGATGTGACCGCCTATGCGGTCTCGGTGCCGCTGCCCGAGCATGCGCAGGTGCGGCTCGGCGTCGGGCGCACGATCAAGCGTGACGCCGTTGTGGTCCGTGTGCGCAGCACCGAGGGGCTGACCGGCTGGGGCGAAGCGCATCACGGCCGCGCCCCCACAGCCATTGCGGCCATGGTCAACGATACCCTCGCCGAGGGGCTTGTCGGGCAGGACGGCGGCGATGTGGTTGCGCTGAACCGCCATATGGCGCGGGCGCTGCAACTGACGCAGGGCAGCTCCGGCGCCGCGGCGCTGGCGATCTCGGGCATCGATATGGCGCTCTGGGATCTGCGCGCCCGCGCCGTGGGCTGGCCGCTCTGCCGGCTGCTCGGCGGCGCGCCGAAGCCGGTCGCCGCCTATGCCGGCGGCGTCGCTCTCGGATGGGACGCGCCTGAGGCGCTGGCCGAGGAAGCACGCGGGCTGGTGGCGCGGGGCTTTCGCGCGGTGAAACAGCGCATCGGCGACAGCGTCGAGCGCGATGTCGCGCGGCTGAGAGCCCTGCGCACGGCGCTTGGCCCGGATGTGTCGATCCTCAGCGATGCCAATTCGCTCTATAGCCCGCGTGACGCGCTGCGGATGATGCCGCATCTGTCGGAGCTCGATATCCGCTGGCTCGAAGAGCCCTTCATGCCGCAGGAAATGCGTCGCTACGCCGATGCTGCCGTCTATGCCACGGTGCCGCTCGCGGCGGGGGAGAACCTCTTTACCCGCCAGGACTTCGCCCAGCTCATTGCGGCAGGTGCGGTGACCGAGATCCAGCCGGACCTGTCCAAGGCCGGCGGCATCACCGAGGGGCTGCGCATCGCCGGCATGGCGCTGGCCAACGGGCTCGACATTCACCCGCACGCCTCGATGACCGCGCTCAATGCCGCGGCCACGCTGCATTTCCTCAGCGCCATCGAGGGTGGCGGCTGGCTCGAGGCCGATGTCTCACGTTACAACCCCCTGCGCGACGATCTCGTGCGCGGGGCCCCGCAGATCGGATCGGACGGCTGTGTCCGTGCCGCCGAAACCCCCGGGTTGGGAGTCGAGGTTAACCAAGACTTCCTAAGGGAGCATCCACCGATCCCCGGTTCCGCATATCGCAGGGACTGAGGGCACCACGCCGATACCGGACCGGCTTTTCGTTCGGAACATCAGGGAGGAAACCAGATGAAACTCAATCGCAGATCGCTCATCGCCGGTGGCGCAGCTGTCGTTGCAGGCAGCCTTGCCGGGGTGCCGCTGCGCGCGCAATCGCCCGTGAGCCTCAAGATGGCCTCGTTCAACGTGGGCGGCAGCTGGTATATCTATGCAACCGCGATCGCCGAGCTGGCGCAGGAGAACCTGCCCGAAGGCTCGCGCGTCGAAGTGCTGCCCTATCAGGGTGGCGTCGGCAACCCGATCCTCGTCAACCGCGGCGAGGCCGATATGGGCCTCAGCTTCTCGGCGCTGTCGAACTGGGCCTATAACGGCAAGGTCGTGTTCAACGAGAAAGCCGAAAACATCCGCTCGCTCTTCGGCGGTCTGAACCGTCCGCACCGTCTGGGCATCGTCGTGCGCAAGGATTCCGGCATCGAGAGCCTCGCCGATCTTGGCGAAAAGGGTGGCCGTCTGGTGACGGTGCAGCGCGGCGGCGCCGGCGAGGCACTGGCGCGCATGGCGCTGGAAACCTACGGGCTCGACTACGACGCCGTGCAGAAGGCCGGCGGTCGTGTGTCGAATGTCGACCTGCCGGTGGCGGTGCAGCAGATGCGCGACGGTCAGGCCGACGTGTTCATTCACAATATCGGCTACAAGCAGCCCGACGTGATGGAGCTGGCGCTTGGTGGCAAGGTGAAGTTCATCGCGCTCGGCGACGAGCAGATGCAGGCGCTGGCCGACCAGTACGGCCTTCAGCCGGGTCTGGCGGTCGAAGCCGGCGAGTTCGAGGGCGTGACCGAGGACGTTCCTTCGGTGGGTTACCCGACCGGCGTCATCGCCAACGCGAACATGTCGGATGACGTGGCCTATGCCATCGTCAAGGGCGTCTGCGAAAACCCCGACCGCATCCGCGAGGCGCATGCGTCGCTGGCGGCCTTCGATCCGGCCAAGGCGGGCGAGGCGCTGCGCAACGGCAACGTGCCGCTGCACCCGGGCGCCAAGCGCTATTTCGACGAGGCAGGCACCGGTAACTGATCCGGTCAGCAAGAGCCAGGCGGCGCCGTGGAGACTCGGCGCCGCCACTAGCAGGGAAAGACACGAGGGGGAGGACAACATGAGACGTCAGGTTCGGCATATCGCGCAGGCGGTCTGTCCGGCGAAGACCCTGACCTCCCTTGTGGTCCTCCCGAGGCGCGCGGGCGAGGGGCAGGGCGCCCCGCTGCCGCCGCGCGGGACGCCCGGGCGCATCGGCGCCCGCGTCCGGACCGACGATTTCCGCCCGAGGATCCCGGCGCGCGCCATGCCGCCGCAAAGCGGATCCGCAGGCGAGGACCGCGAGGCCCCCGGTCTCTGACCGCAGGCCGCGCATATTTTGCGACAGGGTGGCCGCCCCGATGCGGCCGGAGGAAACGCGATGGACAAGGCACTCAACACGGCAACGCGCGCGATCGCCCTGGCGATCACCGGGCTGCAACTCTACAGCGTGGTGTTGCAGCCGCTGCCGCTGCACATGCATTACATCCTGATACTCGGGGCGATCTGCCTGCTGGTCTTCGGGCGCAGCCTGGAGGCGCGCAGCCCCGCGCGGCTGGCGATGGATCTGGCCTGGGTCGCGGTGACGCTGGCCTGGCTGATCTACCTCACCGCCAATCACGAGCGCTATCTGATGCGCATCGCCTTTGTCGACCGCCCGACGCAATGGGATGTGGTCGCCGGCATGGCGCTGCTCGCGACGCTGCTCGAGGCGACGCGGCGGGTGGCCGGGATGGGGCTCTTTGTCATCGCGGGGATCTTTGTGGCCTACGGGTTCTTCGGCCATCTGCTGCCGATTTCCATCGGCCATTCCGGCATGGACATGTCGCGCTTTGTCGATGTGGAGGTGCTTTCCAATAACGGCATCTTCGGCATCCCGATGGGCGCCGTGGTCTCCTATATCTTTTACTTCATCCTCTTCGCGACCTTCCTGGAGCTCTCGGGGGGCGGGCAGCTCTTTATCGACCTGGCCTTTGCCCTGACCGGCCGCACACGGGGCGGCCCCGCGAAAAGCGCGGTCATCGCCTCGGGCCTGATGGGCTCGATCAACGGCTCGGCGGTCGCCAACGTGGTCGGCACCGGCACCTTCACCATTCCGCTGATGCGCCGCTTCGGCTACAAGCCGCATTTCTCCGCCGCGGTCGAGGCCGCGTCCTCCACCGGCGGGCAGCTCATGCCGCCGATCATGGGCGCCGCCGCCTTCGTCATGGTCGAGCTGACAGGGCTCGACTATGTGACGATCCTTGCCGGCGCGGCCATTCCGGCGCTGCTCTACTATCTCTCGATCCTCTTCGCCGTCGACCTGACCGCCAAGAAGGACGGGCTGCGCGGCATTCCCAAGGCCGAGCTGCCGGATATCAAGAAGGGCATCTTCAAGCGCCTGCACCTGCTCGCGCCGCTGGTGGTGCTGGTGGGGATGATGGTCAACGGCTCCTCGCTGATGATGTCGGCCATCTATGCCTTTGTCACCGCCATCGCCGCGAGCTTGATCACCAAGGAAACCCGCATCGGCCCGCGCTCGATGCTGAAGGGGCTGGAGCAGTCGGCCTATGCGATCATCGTCGTGGCCATTCCCTGCGCCACCGCCGGTCTGATCATCGGCATCATCGTGCAGACCGGCATCGGGCTGAAATTCACCGGCTTCGTGCTGTCGCTGGCCGAGGGCTCCATGCTGCTGTCGCTGCTGGCGGTGATGGTCGCCTGTATCATACTCGGCATGGGGATGCCCACGGTCTCGGCCTATATCATGGTGGCGATCCTGATGGCGCCGGCGCTGTCGCAGCTCGGCATCTACGTCCTCTCGATCCACCTCTTCATCCTGTATTTCGCGCTGCTCAGTTTCGTCACGCCACCTGTGGCGCTGGCCTCCTACGCGGCGGCGGCTTTGGCCAAGACCGACAGTACCAAGACCGGCCTCACCGCGTTCAAACTCACGCTGCCCGGCTTCATCGTGCCCTTCGCCTTCGTCTACAACCCGGCGCTGGTGATGAATGGCGCGTGGTACGAGATCATGCTGGTCACCGCCACGTCGATGCTGGGCGTCTATGCGCTGGCGGGCTCTGTGGTGGGCATGCATCTGCGCCGCAGCCGGGGGATCGAGCGTCTCGCCGCCTTCGCCTCTGCGGTGATGCTGATCGTGCCGGACCTCATCACGGATATCGTCGGCCTCGCGGTCTTTGCCGGGCTTCTGGTGCTGCAATCTCGCCGCCCGGAGGATGCCGCCGAGCCCCGTGCCAAGTCCGAAGATACCCCTCGTTCGAAGGAAGGATTTCAAGTTGCCGAATGATCTGAGCAACCCCCGCTACGCCGCCACCCATTCCATCGCCGGTCAGCCCTGCGATGCCGGGGACGAGGCGCTTTCGGTCAATCCCGCCACCGGCGAAATCGTCGGGCGCTTCCCGGCGGGCGGCCGGGCCGAGGCCGAGGCGGCGATTGCCGCCGCGCGCGGCGCCTTCGACACCACGCTCTGGGCGCAGTCGCCGCGCCAGCGCCAGATGGTGCTGCTGCGTTGGGCCGATGCCATGGAGCGCGACACCGAAGCCCTGGCCGAGCTGCTGACCCGCACCAACGGCAAGCCGCTGGCGCAGGCCCGTGGCGAGATCGGCGGCGCGGTCTCCGAGATCCGCTATTACGCCGGCCTCACCCGCCACAACCCCGGCCACGCGCTGGAAGTGGCGCCGGGCGAGATCTCGGTCATGCTGCGCGAACCGGCGGGTGTCGCCTCGCTGATCATCCCGTGGAACGCGCCGGCCGTGCTGCTGATCCGCTCGCTGGCCCCGGCGCTGGCGGTGGGCTGCACCACGATCACCAAGCCCGCGCCGCAGACCGCGCTTTTCACCGCGCGCTGCATGGCGCCGCTGATCGCCGATCCGGATGTGCCGGCAGGCGCCGTCAACCTGCTCTTCGAGACCGGCCACGAGATCGCCGAGCTGATGACCACCCACGAGGATGTGGATGTGGTGAGCTTCACCGGCTCCAACCTCGTGGGCCAGCGCATCATGTCCGCCGCCGCGCCGACGATGAAAAAGCTGTCGCTGGAGCTTGGCGGGAAATCCTGCTGCCTGGTGATGGAAGACGCCGATGTCGCCGCCATCGCGCCGAAACTGGCGGGTGCTGCGCTGATCATCTCGGGCCAGCAATGCACCGCCGCGCGCCGCGTGCTGGTGCATGAAAGCCGCTTTGACGAGATGAAGGTGGCGCTTTCCGGCGCCCTTGCCGCCGCGAAAATCGGCAACGGTCTGGACGCGGGCGTCACCATGGGCCCGCTGATCGACGCCGGTTCGCGCGACAAGGTCTGGACCGAGATCGAGGCCAGTTTCGATGCCGCCGACGAGGTCGTCCTGCGCGGCGCGGTGGGCGAGGGGCCGGAGGGAAGCGCCTTCATGTCGCCCTCGCTGGTCGCTCACAGCGACGACAATGCCGGTTTCGTTCAGGAAGAAATCTTTGGCCCGCTGCTGGTGATGGAGCCCTTCGGCTCCGAGGCCGAGGCGGTCGCCAAGGCCAATAACACGGTCTACGGGCTCTCGGCCTCGGTCTGGACCCGGCAGAGCGACACCGCCTGGCGGCTGGCGCGCGCGCTGCGCAACGGCACGGTCTGGATCAACGATCACAACAAGCTCTTTGCCGAGGCCGAGACCGGCGGCTACCGCCGCTCGGGGCTGGGGCGGCTGCACGGCTATGACGCGCTGCTCGATTTCTGCGAACTCAAGCATGTCTATCAGGACGTGGGCGTGATCGGGGCGGCCTGAGCATGACGGTACGGCCAGATACTTTCCGCTCGCCCGAGCGCGTCGAGGACGCGGCGCTTTTGACCGGGCGCGCGCAGTTCGTCGACGATCTGCCGGAGCCGGGCAATTGCCTGCATCTGGCGATCCTGCGCGCGGGCGAGGCGCATGCGAAGATCACGCTCGACATCGCGGCGGCGCAGGCGCTGCCCGGTGTCGTGGCGGTGCTGACCGGCGCGGATGTGGCGGCGCTGACCAAGCCTTTGATGGTCGGCGTGCGCCTGCCCATGGAGTGCTGGCCCATCGCCCAGGACCGGGTGCGCTATGTCGGCGAACCGGTGGCGCTGGTGGTGGCGCGCTCGCGCTACATCGCCGAGGACGCGCTGGCGCTGATCGACGTGGTCTATGAAAAGCTGCCCGCCGTGGTGGCGCCACGCGACGCGCTGGCGGACGAGACGGTGCTGCACGAGAGCGTCGGCAGTAATCTGGTCTCGGACCGCAGCTATCGCTACGGCGATCCCGAGGCGGCCTTTGAAGAGGCGACGCACCGGGTCGAGATCTCGGTCTCCTATCCGCGCAACGCCGTGACGCCCATCGAATGCTACGGGCTCATCGCCGCTTACGATCCGTTCGAAGAGGCCTATGACGTCACCGCAAACTTTCAGGGGCCGTTCTCGATCCACTCGGTGATCTCGCGCGCGCTCAAGGTGCCGGGCAACCGGCTGCGCCTGCGCACGCCGCCGTCTTCGGGCGGCAGCTATGGCGTGAAGCAGGGGATCTTTCCCTATATCGTGCTGGCCTCGGTCGCCGCCCGTGTCGCCGGTGCGCCGGTGAAATGGGTCGAGGACCGGCTGGAGCATCTCACTGCCTCCGTTTCGGCGACCAATCGCGAAACGACGCTGGCGGCGGCGGTGGACGCGGAGGGCCGGGTCACTGCGCTCGATTGGGATCAGCTCGAAGACGTGGGCGCCTATATCCGCGCGCCGGAGCCGGCGACGCTTTACCGGATGCACGGCAATATGTGCGGCGCCTATGACATCCAGAATCTGAGCATCCGCAACCGCGTGGTGGTGACCAACAAGACACCGACCGGGCTGGTGCGCGGCTTTGGCGGGCCGCAGGTCTATTTCGCGCTGGAACGGCTGATGCGCAAGATCGCCGTGACGCTGGGGCTCGACCCGCTGGAGGTGATCGAACGCAACCTGATCCCGGCGGAGGCCTTTCCCTACCGCACCGCCTCGGGTGCGCTCTATGACAGCGGCGATTACCAGAAAGCGCTGGAGATCGGTCGCACCGACGCGCGGCTCGCCGAGCTGCTGGAGCGGCGCGATGTCGCGCGGGCCGAGGGGCGGCTCTATGGCATCGGCTATGCGGTGGCGGTGGAGCCGTCGGTGTCGAACATGGGCTATGTCTCCACCGTTCTGACCAAGGAAGAACGCGCGAAATCCGGCCCCAAGAACGGCGCGCAGGCCACGGCGACCGTGGCGCTCGATCCGCTGGGCTCGGTCAGCGTGCATGTCGCCTCGGCGCCGCAGGGGCAGGGGCACCGCACGGTGCTGGCCGGTGTCGTGGGCAAGGTGCTGGGCCTGCCGGCGGAGGCGGTGCAGGTGCGCACCGATCTCGACACCGGCAAGGACGCCTGGTCCATCGCCTCGGGCAATTATTCCTCGCGCTTTGCCGCCGCCGTTGCTGGCACCGGCAAGCTGGCCGCGACGCGCATGCGCGACCGGCTCGCCGCCATCGCCGCGCCGATGCTGGGTGTGAGCGCGGAAGAGGTGCAGTTCGAGGGCGGCATGGTGACGGCAGAGGGTGCCAAGCCCATCCCCTTTGCCCGGCTCGCGGCCACCAGCCACTGGGCGCCGGGCACCGTGCCCGAGGGCGCCGAACAGGCGCTGCGTGAAACCGTCTACTGGACGCCGCCGCAGCTTGAGGCACCGGACGAGGCCGACCGGGTGAACAGCTCGCTCTGCCACGGATTCATCTTCGATTTCTGCGGTGTCGAGATCGACCGGCTCACCGGCGCGCTGCGCATCGACCGCTATGTGACCGTGCATGACTGTGGGCGCATCCTGCATCAGGGCATGGTCGACGGGCAGATCCGGGGCGGCTATGCCAATGCCATCGGGGCGGCGCTTTACGAGGAGTACGCCTATGACGCGGGCGGGGCCTTTCTGACCGGCACTTTTGCCGATTACCTCGTACCCACCGCGACCGAGGTGCCGGCGCCCGAGATCCACCATCTGGAAACCCCGTCGCCTTTCACGCCGCTGGGCGCCAAGGGCGTGGGTGAGGGCAATTGCATGTCCACACCGGCGTGCCTCGCTAATGCCGCCTCTGATGCTTTGGGGGCGGAGATCCTGACCCTGCCGATGACGCCCGCCCGGCTGCGCGCGCATTTTGCGGGCGAGGAACCGGCGGCGCCCGAAGGCGTGAAACCCGCCGCAGCCCCCGGCGGGCGGGGCCTCACCGGTAGTGGCGAGGTCGAGATCGCGGCGCCGCGCCAGACCGTCTGGGACACGCTGCTCGACCCGGAGACGCTGGAGCGCATCGTGCCTGGCTGTCACGGGGTGAAGAAGGTCACCGACACGCATTTCCGCGCCGATGTCACGCTGGGCGTCGGCCCGGTCAAAGGCCGCTACACCGTCGATGTGAAGCTCACCGATCTGGTCGAGCCGCAAAGCGCCACGCTCTCGGGCGGTGCGCGCGGCGCGCTTGGCTCGGGCGAGGGCTCGGGCCGGGTGGTGCTGGAAGAGACGCCCGAGGGCGGCACGCGGATGCGCTACGATTACGAGGCGCAGGTGGGCGGCAAGGTCGCCGCTGTCGGCGGGCGGATGCTGGATGGTGCCGCGAAGGTGGTGATCGGCCAGTTCTTCCGCGCGCTCGCGGCGCAGACCGGTGGCGGCACGGCGAAATCCGGGTTGCTCGACCGGCTCATGTTCTGGAGGCGCTCATGAAACCGGCTCCTTTCGATTACATCCGCGCCGAGACCCGCGAAGACGCGCTGGCGGCGCTCTCTGAGCATGGCGAGGCGGCGCGCATTCTGGCGGGCGGGCAATCGCTGCTGCCGATGCTCAATATGCGGCTGGCGACGCCCTCGGTGATCGTCGACACCTATAGGCTGAGCCGCGCCGCGCAGATCCGCGAGGCGGGTGATGCCGTCGAGATCGAGGCGGGCGTGACCCAGGCGCGGCTGCTGGGCTGGGACGGACTGGCAAAGGCGTTGCCGCTTTTCGCCAAGGCGCTGCCCTGGGTCGGCCATGCGCAGACCCGCGCGCGGGGCACCGTCTGCGGTTCGGTCGCTCATGCCGACCCCTCCGCCGAGATCCCGCTTTGCGTCGCGGTGCTGGGGGGCGAGGTCGTGCTGTCGAACCGGCGCAAGTCGCGCAAGGTGGCAAGCGGCGAGTTCCATATCGGCATGATGATGACCGACCGTCGCGACGACGAGATGCTGACCGCGCTACGCCTGCCGCGTGCCAAACCGGGCGAGGGTTATGGCTTTGCCGAATACGGCCGTCGCCATGGCGATTTCGCCGTGGTGGCCTGCGCCGCGAAGGTCACCGCCGACAGCATCACATTCGGTGTCGGCGGGGTCGGCGACACGCCCGTGGTCGCGCGCTGGGACGCGCTCGACGGCAGCGCGCTCGACGATGCGCTGAACGCCTGCGCCTGGGGGCTCGGCGCCCGCGATGACGTGCACGCGGATGCGCGCATGCGCCGCGATCTGGTGCGCGGGCTGGGGCGACGGGCCATCGAGGCGGCACGCAGGGAGATCACGGCATGACAACTTTGAGCAAGGACGACACCACGCTCATCCGCCTCACGCTGAACGGGCGCGAGGTCCAGGGCCGGGCCAGCCCGCGCCTGCTGCTGAGCGATTTCCTGCGTCACGAGCTTGGCGCCACCGGCACCCATGTGGGCTGCGAACACGGCGTCTGCGGCGCCTGCACCGTGCGGGTGGACGGCGTCATGGCGCGCTCCTGCCTGATGCTGGCGATGCAGGCCGAGGGGGCGCAGGTCGATACGGTCGAGGGGCTCGCCCCGCAGCCCGACCGGCTCTCGGTGCTTCAGGCCGCGTTCCGCCGCCACCACGCTCTGCAATGCGGCTTCTGCACCGCCGGGATCCTGATGTCGCTCGACACGCTGCTGCGCGACGAGCCGGACGCCGACCGCACCCGTATCGAAGAGGTCGTGGGCGGGCATCTCTGCCGCTGCACCGGCTATGCCCCGATCATTGATGCCGCGCTCGACGCCGCGGCGGAACTCAGAGGAGGAGACCATGTTTGATCTCGCAACCAGCTTTCTTGCCAGCGTCGAGCGCGACCCCGCCCGCATCGCCATTGTCGATGGCGACACGCGGCTGAGCTATGCCGATTGGGCGGGGCGCGTCGGCGCGCTGACCGCCTGGCTGGCAGAGCAGGGCGTCGGCATGGGCGACCATGTGGTGACCGCGCTGCAAAACTCCTGGGAGGCGGCGACGCTGCACTGGGCCTGCCAGTTCGCCGGCGCCATCGTGACGCCCATCAACTGGCGCGCCACCGCCGAAGAGCTGGGCTATGTGCTGGGCGACAGCGCGGCCAGGTTGCTGCTTTGCGAGCCGGTCTCGTCCGAGGTGTCGCAAGAGGCCGCGCAGACGGCGGGCATCCCCTGCTTCGATATCGAGGCGCTGGGGATCGCCGATTTGCCGACGGTCGCGCTGCCGAAACCGGTGATCGGGGCGGAAGACTATTCGCTGATGCTCTACACCTCGGGCACCACCGGCAAGCCCAAGGGCGTGCCGCGCCGGCACCGGGCCGAGCGCGCGGCGGCGGTGGCGCATGTGGCGCAGAACACCTATCGCCAGGGCGAGGTGACGCTGGGCGTGATGCCGCTCTATCACACGATGGGCGTGCGCTCGCTGCTTGCCATGAGCCTCATCGGTGGCACCTTCATCTGCCTGCGCCGCTTCGACGTGGCCGAGGCGCTGCGGCTGATCGCGGCGGAAAAGGTGAGCTGTCTCTACCTCGTGCCGACGCTCTATCACGCTATGCTCGATGCGCCCGATCTGGCGCAGACCGATATCGCCTCGGTGCGGCTCTTGGGCTTTGCCGGCGCGTCGATGTCGGACGGGCTGCTGAAGCGGCTGCAAGAGACCTTCCAGCCGGACCTGTTCGTGAACCACTACGGCTCGTCCGAGGTCTATACCTTCACCATCCACCAGAACGCGCCGTCCAAGCCCGGCTCGGCGGGGCGCGCGGCGCTGAATCAGCGCATCCGCATCGTCGATCCGGCGGCCAAGGATCCTGACGCGCTCTGCCCGCAGGGTGAGGAGGGCGAGATCATCGCCGATCTGGCCGGCGACGAGGCCTTCGAGGGCTATTGGAAACGCCCCGACGGCGACGCGAAATCGCTGCATGGCGGCTGGTATTTCACCGGCGACATGGGCCGTTTCGACGAAGACGGCGACCTCTTTGTGACCGGGCGCACCGACGACATGATCATCACCGGTGGCGAGAACGTCTCGCCGGTCGAGGTCGAGAGCTATATCTCGCTGCTCGACGGCATCGGCGATGTCGCCGTGGTCGGCCTGCCGGACGAGCGCTGGGGCCAGGTCGTGGCGCTCTTCGTGGTGCCGACGCCCGGTATCACCGCCGAGACGATCAAGGCCTATTGCCATGCCGGGCTGCCGGCGCATAAGCGCCCGCGCCGCATCACCTTTGTGACGGAATTGCCGAAATCGCCCGTCGGCAAGCTGCTGCGCCGTCTGCTGATCGCGGGCGAATACACCGAAACCACGCCGGACGCCGAAACCCAGGCGGTCTGACCACATACACCAAGGAGCGACCACTATGACCAAGCATTTCACCGATCTTTCCGGCCAGAGTTTCGACGGCTTCACCGTCGAGGTGGACGAGGCGCGCCAGCGCGGCGACATCATCCTCGACCGCGGCGATTACAACACGATCTCGATGGGCCAGCGCGACGAGCTGCGCGCCGCCTTCGAGGCGCTCGACGCCGATCCGCGCGTCCGCGTGATCGTGCTGCGTGCCATCGGCGAGCATTTCTCCTCGGGCGGCTATATCCGCGGCTTCCTCGAAGCCAGCCCCGAGCATGTCTCGAAACTGGCCGACAATATCGCCGCCCCCGCGCGTTGCGAAAAGCCGGTGATCGTGGCCAACCGCGGCTACACGTTCGGCGTCGGTTTCGAGATCTCGCTGGCCTGCGATTTCCGCCTGGTGACGCCCACCACCCGCTACGCGCTGCCCGAGCAGAAGCTGGGCCAGATCCCCGGCTCCGGCGGCTCGGCGCGTCTGCAAAAGATCGTCGGCATCACCCGGACCAAGGATATCGTGATGCGCTCGCGCCGGATCTCCGGCCAGCAGGCCTATGACTGGGGCATCGCCACCGAGATCCACGAGGACGACCAGCTCGAAGCGGCCACCGACAAGCTTGCCGAAGAGCTGCTGGCCTTCTCGCCGATGGCGCAGCGCACCGCCAAGAAGATGCTGAACCAGGCCGAGGAATGCCACCTTCAGACCGCCATCGAGGTCGAGGGCTACAACTACTCGCGCCTGCGCCAGTCCGACGATTTCCGCGAGGGTGTGCTTGCCTTCCACGAAAAGCGCGCGCCGAAATTCCAGGGCAGCTGAGCTTTTCCGCCTTTGCGGCACTAATCAGGGGCGCCTCCGGGCGCCCCTGTCTTTTTGATCTGCGGGGTTTCCCCGGGGCCTCCGCTTATTCGGCGGCTTTCAGCGGCGGTCGCGTGGCCGGGGCGGGGCTGGCGACGGGCGGCAGGTCATCCCAGAGGATTTCCGGCGCCTTCACCTTGCGGGCCGCCCGCGTCAGCGCCCAGTCGCGCGCCGCGCGGCTGCCGCGCCCGAAGGAGAGCGCCGCCAGCGCCCGGGCGATCCACATCAGATAGGTGTTGAACCACACTCGCAGCGCCAGCATCGCCGGCGTGAAGACCAGCGTCAGCACCGTGGCGATGCCGAGCCCGAAGACCACCGCCGTGGCCAGCGGCTTCCACCAGAGCGAGGTCGGGCTGTCGATGGCATAGCCGCCGCCGAAGAAATCCAGCGACAGGCCGATCATCATCGGGAACAGCCCCGCCATGGTGGTGATCGTGGTCAGCAGTACCGGGCGGATGCGGTCCTCGGCGGTGCGGATGATCGCCTCGATGCGCGGCATATAGCGGGCGTAATCCTGGAAGGTGTCGATCAGCACGATATTGTTGTTCACCACGATCCCGGCCAGCGCCACCACCCCTGTGCCCGACATGATGATAGAGAAGGTCTGGTCCATCACGATCATGCCGAGGAACACCCCTGCGGTCGAGAGCACCACCGCCAGCAACACCAGCACCGAATTATAGAAGCTGTTGAACTGCGCCAGCAGGATGATGAACATCAGCGCAAGGGCTGCGGAAAACGCCTGCGCGAGAAACGCCTGGCTGTCGGCTTCTTCCTCCTGATCGCCGGTCCATTCCCAGGTGACATCGGCGGGCAGGGGATCGGTCTCCAGCCACTCGGTCAGCGCCGCGATCCGTTCGTTCGCCGTGACCTGCACCGCGTGTAGCGCGCCGTTTTCAGCCAGCTCTGCCAGCGTGGCGGCGCTCTGGCCGGTGCCGGGCAGGGTCACATCGTAGCTCTTGCCGCGCAGCGCCACCGCGCCGCCGGAGGCCTCTTTGCCATAGCCCACCGTCTCGCCATCGGCGGTGAACTTCACCAGCCCGTCTCGCACGCCGGCCCGGATGTCGAAATGGCGCTTTTGATCGACGCGTTCGATCTCGGCCAGTTTCGCCACCGGCTGGCGGGTGATGAAATTCGACAGCGGCACCAACCCGTCGCTGGTGCGTACCTTGAGCGTGTCCAGCGTCGAGAGCACGCGGTCTTCTTCGGGCAGGCGCACGCGGATGTCGATCTCCTCGTCGGAGCTGTCCACCCGCATCGTGTCGAGCGTCAGCCCGCGGGTCACCAGCTGCACCATGGCGCCCACGGTCGCCACATCGGCACCGTAGCGCCCGGCTTTTTCCACATCCACGTCGATCTGCCAGTCGATGCCGGGCAGAGGGCGAGTGTCTTCGACGAGCCGCAGCCCGGGCAGGGCGTCGAACTGGGCGCGGGCCTCGGCGGTGGCGTCCTGCAAGGCCTGCCAGTCGTCGGATTTCAGCCGCAGATGCACCGGCTTGGCCGAGGCTGGCCCCATGGCGAGATCCATGATCTCGATCTCGATGCCGGGGATCGCCTGCATCGCCTCCGTGAGCTCCGCCAGAACGATATCGCCGTCGAGCTCGGGCCGGTCGCGGCGATCTTCCCAGCGCACGATTTCCAGCTGGATCTGCCCGATCGTGTCCTTGGGCGCCTCGGCGCCGCCGGTATTCGAACTGAGCCCGCCATCGCCGGCAAAGGCAAAGGCGGTCTCGATTCCGGGATGCGCAAGCACGATGCGCTCGGCGCGGCGCACCAGCGCGTCCTTTTCCTCGAGCGAGAGATTGCCGCGCGCGCGGACATAGACCAGCGCCTGTTCCGGTTCGCTCTCGGTGAAGAACTGCGTGCCGTTGTTGTTCTCGCCGTAATAGCCGAAGACCGAGACCACGAAGAACACCACCGCGCCGATGGTGACGAGCGGCATCACCGGATTGCCCGCGACGAGCTGGATGCCGCGCCCGAAAAGCGTGCGGCGATAGCTGCCGCGGATGCGGGTCGCGCCATGCTCGGGGCGCGCGGCGTCGAGCGCGACGGAGGCCAGCACCGCGAAGGCGACAAACACCGCGACGCCGGGGAGGCGCGCGCCGTAGCCGGAGAACGGGCTGTAGAACAGGAAATCGGGGTTCAGCACCATCATCGCGCCGGTGAACATGCCGAGCAGCGCCACCGGCACCAGCGCGGCGCGCGCCCACCAGCTTGGCCAGGCGCGGCGCAGCTTCTCCGAGGCATGGTGCAGCACACGCGAAAACCGCCCCGAGACGCCGCCCATCACCGGCAGATAGATCAGCGCCACCACCAGCGAGGCTGAGAGCACGAAGATCAGCGTCACCGGCAGCATGCCCATGAACTGCCCCGCGACACCGGGCCAGAACAGCATCGGCAGGAAGGCGCAGAGTGTCGTGGCGGTGGAACTGACCACCGGCCAGAACATGCGCTTGGCGGCCTCGACATAGGCGTGCATCGGGCCGGTGCCCTGGGCGATGCGCTTGTCGGCATATTCCACCACCACGATGGCGCCGTCGACCAGCATGCCCACCGCCAGGATCAGCCCGAACATCACGATGTTCGACACGGTGATTCCCATGCCCCAGAGCAGCAGGAAGCAGAGCAGGAAGGAGGTGGGGATGGCAAAACCCACCAGCAGCGCCGCGCGGGTGCCGAGCGAGGCCAGCACCACGATCATCACCAGCGCGATGGCGGTCAGCACCGACCCTTCGAGCTGTTTGACCATGGAATCCACGATCACGCTCTGGTCGTTTGAGGCGGCGACGGTCACCGAGGCGCGCAGCTCGGGCGGCCAGTCGGCCTGCGCGGCATCCACCACCTCGCGCACCGCCGCCGTGGTGTCGATCAGGTTGAAGCCCTTGCGCTTGACCACCTGGAGCGCAACCGTGCTGTTGCCGTTGAAGCGCGCAGTGCCCTGACGGTCCTCGAAGGTGAGGTGGATCGTGGCGAGATCGCCCAGCGTTACCACCCGGTCGCCATTCACCTTGACCGGCAGGTTGTAGACATCGCGCGGCTCGTCGAAGCTCGACGGGATCTTGACCGAAAACGCGCCGTTGCGGGTTTCGACCTCGCCGGCAGCGACCAGCAGGTTGTTGTTCTGCACCACATTGATCAGCTCGCTGGCGGTGACGTTGTAGCTTTCCAGCCGTAGCGGGTCGATAGTGACTTCGAGCATCTCGTCGCGGTTGCCGGCGATGCCCGCCTCAAGCACCGAATCGAGCGATTCGACCCGGTCCTGAAGATCCTTGACCACCTGTGCCATGGTGCGCTCGGGCACCGGGCCGGTCAGCGAGACGATGAGGATGGGGAACTCCGAGAAATTGATCTCGTTGATCGAGTATTTCTCGGCGCCGTCGGGGAAATCGGCCTCGGCGGTGTTCATGGCGTCGCGCACATCGGCCATGGTCTCGGTCTTGTCCCAGCCGAACTCGAATTCCAGCGCCACGCCGGCATAGCCCTCGGCAGCGGTGCCCGAGAGCGTCTTGAGCCCGTCGAGATCGGCAAGCTCGGTCTCCATCGGCTTGACCAGCAGCTTTTCGCTGTCCTCCGCCGAGATGCCGGGGAAGGGCACCGAGACGAAGAGCGCCGGGATCTCGATATCCGGCTCGCCCTCCTTGGGCAGGGTGACATAGGCATAGGCACCGGCCACCAGCGACAGGAAGACGAAGGCCAGCACCATGCGGGCGCGCCGGGCGGCCCAGTCGACAATGCCGGTCACTGGATCACCTCCTCGAAGCTGGGCACCACGGGCACGCCGTCGGTGACGTATTCCTGACCCACGGTGATCACGTCGACGCTCTCGGGCAGCCCGCCGACCCAGAGCCCGTCGCGGGTGTCGCGCAGGATCTCCACCGGCAGGAAGCGCGCGGTGCCCCCGTCTGAGACCGCACGGATGCCGAGCGCGCCGTCATCGTTCAGGGTAAGCGCCGAGGCGGGCAGCAGATGCGCCATGGCGCCCTCGGCCTCGATCCCGATCTCGGCGGTCTGGCCGGCACGGATCGCCAGATCGGGATTGGGCAGGGTGATGTCGACGCGGAAGGTGCGGGTGGTCTCGTCGGCGCGGCGGGCGACGAAGCTGACGGTGCCGGTCACCATGCGCTCGCCGGTGAGCCGTGCGCCGGCGCGGGCGCCGGTTTTGACGCGGGCCACATCGGTTTCGGGCACGTAGCCCACCAGCCGGATAGGATCGAGCTGGAGCACAGAGGCGCAGCTTGTGCCGACGCTCATCAGGCTGCCGAGCTCGGCGGTGTCGCTTTCCAGCACCCCGGCAAAGGGTGCCTCGATGGCGAGATCGGCGACAGTGCTCTCGGCGCGGGCGACGGAGGCGCGGGCGCTTTCGATCCGCGCCTCCAGCCCGTCGCGCCCGGCACGGGCGGCTTTCAGCCCGGCCTCGGCGCTGCTCACCCCGGCCTCGGCGCTGCGCTGGACGGCGCGGGCGGAGGCCAGTGCTGTGCGCGAGCTGTAGCCGTTCTTGGAAAGCTCCTCGGCGGCGGTGAGGTTGATCTGCGCCTCTTCGAGCTGTGCCTGGGCCTGGGCGAGCGCGGCCTGCGCCTCGGGCACGCGGGCCTCGACCTCGGGGCGCTGGGCTTGCGCTTCAGCCAGCGCCGCCTCGGCCTCGGCCAGCGAGGCGCCGGAGGTGCCGGGGTCGAGCTCGCAGAGCACCTGTCCCGCCTCGACCGCGCTGCCCTTGGGAAGCGGCGTGGAGATCACCCGGCCGCCGGTCTCGGCCATGACCTCGACCTCGCGCGAGGCCTGGGTTTCGCCGCGCAGCACCACGGCGCCGTCGATCTCCTGCGCGGTGGAGCGCATCGCCATGACGGAAACCGCGCCGTCGGGCTTTTCTTCCTCGGCGACCGCTTCGTCGATCGCGGGCGCTGCCTCCTCGGCATCGGAAGCATCAGCGGTCGCATCGGAATTTGACGCGCCGGCGGGCGCATTGGAACTTGACGCGCCGGCGGGCGCGATGGCCTCGGCCCAGCCGATCAGCCGCTCGCGTTCCATGATCACGCCGTAAAGGGCGGCAATCACCAGCAGGGCCGTGAGGATCGAGATAATACGCATCGTCCGGGCCTTTCCACCTTGTCCGCGTCGCGGCGGACATTATTATGATACCATAGCATGACAAGCCCGCCCTATCTGGGCATTGTGCCGCATCCGGTGCGCGGCAAACCGCTTCCCGAAATAACTAAACCGATTAGTTCAGTTTAGCCCTGACCGCTCTGCCGATCAAGCGCTTGTCGAAAATTGCGGCGATTGCGCCCGTGTGCCTGCCGGATCGGCCGGAGGTGATGCCTTGGCAGGCCCGGCGCGGGGCTGTAAGGAGGGGGCAAAGCAAGCGCAGCGAGGCCCCCTTGAGCGACACCGACAGTTTCATCGACGAAGTGACCGAAGAGGTCCGCCGTGACAGGCTTTTCGCGCTGCTCAAGCGCTATGGCTGGTTGGCGGTGCTGCTGGTTCTGGTGCTTGTGGGCGGGGCCGCCTGGCGCGAATATTCCGCCGCGCGCGACCGCGCGGCGGCGCAGGCACTGGGCGACGAGATTCTCGCGGCGCTCGATGCCGATGAGGCGCCGGCGCGGGTCGATGCACTGGCCGCGATCGACGCGCCGACACCCGGCGCCCAGGCGGTTCTGGCGATGCTGACCGCCGCCGAGGCCGGTCGTGCGGATGAAAGTGACGTTGCGGCACAGAGCCTGGAGGCGGTGGCCGCCAATGGCGACGTGCCCGAGATCTACCGCGAGATCGCCGGGTTCAAGGCGCTGAGTCGCCCCGAATCCGGGCTTTCGGTCGAGGAGCGCCGCGTCGGGCTCGAAGCGCTGGCGGTGCCGGGCAAGCCCCTGCGGCTGCTGGCGGAGGAACAGCTGGCGCTGATCGAGATCGAAGAGGGCGCGCGCGAGGACGCGGTGGCGCGGCTGCGGCGCATCATCGAGGATGCCGAGGCCAGCACGGGCTTGCGCCAGCGTGCGTCTCAGTTGATTGTGTCGCTGGGCGGCACGCTCGAGGCTGGGTAAACCGGTGCAAAGACGGCAGGAATGACGGGGGCAGGGCATTTGCGTATCACCACGATCACGGCGGGGCTGCTCGGGCTGACGGTGCTGTCGGCCTGCGAGGAGCCGGAGATCATTCTCTCCGGCGAACGCTACGGCACGCGCGAGGTGCTGCAAACCGAAGCGCCGGTCGAAGACGCCACGCCGGAAAACACCGCGCGCGCCATCGCGCTGCCGGCGGCAAGCCGCAACGCGGACTGGGCGCAGAGCCCGGTCTCGCCCTTTGCGCGGGTCGGCAACGCGGCGCTGGGCGCCTCGCTGCGCCAGGCCTTTGCGGTCAATATCGGCGCCGGCGACAGCCGCCGCGAGCGGCTCAATGTCGATCCGGTGGTCGCCGGCGGCCGCATCTTCACCATGGATGCCGAGCATACGCTCAGCGCGGTCAGCACCGCGGGCGAGATCCTCTGGCAGAAAAGCATGGTGCCCGAACGCGATGCGGCCAAGCAGGCGCAGGGCGGCGGGCTCGCCGCTGCCGGCGACCGGATCTATGTCGCCTCGGGCTTCGGCCGGCTGACCGCGCTCGACGCCGCCACGGGTCGGGAAATCTGGACACAGCGTCTCGGCGGCACCGCAACCGGCGCTCCGACCGTGTCGGGCGGGCTGGTCTATGTCACCTCGGGCGACAGCCGGGGCTGGGCGATCGAGGCCGAGGATGGCCGCATCCGCTGGCAGATCGACGGCATCGAGGACATCCACAACGTGGCCGGCGCGCCGCCGCCGGCGCTGAGCGAAGACAAGGTTATCTTTGCCTTTGGCAGCGGCGCGGTGCAGGCGGCCTTTCGGCAGGGCGGGCTGCGGCTTTGGAGCGCCGATGTGGCGGGCACGCGCAACGGCACGGCGCTGGCGTCGATCTCGGATATTACCGGGGCGCCGGTGATCTCCGGCGAGCGGGTCTTTGTCGGCAACCATTCCGGGCGCGTCGTGGGCTTCAACCTCGGTAGCGGCGAGCGGCTCTGGACGGCGCGCATGGGCGCGCGCGGGCCGGTCTGGCCTGCGGGCGACTCGGTGTTCTTTGTCTCCGACATGAACGCGCTGGTGCGGCTCGACGCCGCCACCGGCGAACAGATCTGGTCGGTGGACCTGCCGGGCTACGAGCCAGTGCGGCGTCCGCAGCGCAAGCGCGACAGCGCCTATGCGCATCACGGGCCGGTTCTGGCTGGCGGGCGTCTGGTGCTGGCCTCCTCGGACGGGCTGCTGCGCAGCTTCAACCCGGAGAACGGCGCGCTGCTCTCGGCCATCGAGATCCCGGGCGGTGCCACCACCGCGCCGGCGGTGGCGGGCGGCACACTCTATGTGGTGACCAAGAAGGGCCAGCTCGTCGCCTATCGCTGAGGCGCGGGCGATGCGTTCACGCCCCTTTCGCCGTGGCGACAAATGCGCTATCGGGGCGGCTTGTGATCAAGGACGCATGAGATGAGCTTTTCCCTCGCCATTGTGGGCCGCCCGAATGTGGGCAAATCCACGCTGTTCAACCGGCTGGTCGGCAAGCGCCTGGCGCTGGTCGACGACCAGCCCGGCGTGACCCGCGACCTGCGCGAGGGCGTGGGCCGGCTGGGCGATCTGCGCTTCACGGTGATCGACACGGCGGGGCTGGAAGAGGCCACCGACGAGAGCCTTCAGGGCCGCATGCGCAAGCTCACCGAGCGCGCGGTGGACATGGCCGATATCTGCCTCTTCATGATCGACGCGCGGGTGGGGGTCACCCCCACCGATGAGGTCTTTGCCGAGATCCTGCGCAAGCGCGCCAAACATGTGATCCTGGCGGCCAACAAGGCCGAGGGCTCCGCCGCCGATGCCGGCGTGCTGGAGGCCTATGCGCTGGGTCTGGGCGAGCCGCTGCGGCTTTCGGCAGAGCATGGCGAGGGCATGCCGGATCTATACGGCACCTTGCAGCCGCTGGCCGATGCCTTTGCCGAGCGCGCCGCCGAGGAGGCACCGGAGACCGATGTGAGCCTCGACGAAGAGGTCTCGGAAGAGGCCGATGAGGCGCTGCCCGAGATTACCGCTGCAAAACCCTTGCAGATCGCCGTCGTGGGCCGGCCCAATGCCGGGAAATCGACGCTGATCAACAAGATCCTCGGCGAGGAGCGGCTGCTGACCGGCCCCGAGGCGGGCATCACCCGCGACGCGATTTCGGTGCGGCTCGACTGGCAGGACGTGCCCATGCGGATCTTTGACACCGCCGGCATGCGCAAGCGCGCCAAGGTGCAGGAAAAGCTGGAGAAACTCTCGGTCTCGGACGGGCTGCGCGCGGTCAAGTTCGCCGAGGTCGTGGTGGTGCTGCTGGATGCGGCGATTCCCTTTGAGCAGCAGGATCTGCGCATCGCCGATCTCGCCGAGCGCGAGGGCCGCGCGGTGGTGGTTGCGGTGAACAAATGGGATGTGGAAGAGCACAAGCAGGAAAAGCTGCGCGATCTGAAAGAGGCCTTCGATCGGCTGCTGCCGCAGCTGCGCGGCGCGCCGCTGGTGACCGTCTCGGCGCGCACCGGGCGCGGGCTCGACCGGCTGCACGCGGCGGTTATCAAGGCGTGGGAGGTCTGGAACCGCCGGGTGCCCACCGGCCAGCTCAACCGCTGGCTGGAAGGAATGATCTCGTCGCACCCGCCGCCCGCGCCGCAGGGCCGGCGGATCAAGCTGCGCTACATGACCCAGGCCAAGACCCGTCCGCCGGGCTTCGTGGTGATGTGCTCGCATCCCGACAAGATCCCCGAAAGCTACACGCGTTATCTGGTCAACGGTCTGCGCGAGAGCTTCGACATGCCGGGCACGCCAATCCGGCTTTATATGCGCGGACAGGGGGACAAGAACCCCTATAAAGGCCGGCGCGAGAAGAACGCCGGGGCGCTGAAAAAGCATCTGGGCAAGCGCAAGGACTGAGCGGGGCATAGCGCTTCGTCTCAGGCATGGCGGGCACAGGTGGCTTTTGGCTTGTCTGCGGCAAGGTCTTCGAGAACCGCAATCGAGTGAGATCCGTCGCCGTCTTCGTATGGGGCCTGAACGGATATGCCGGCCACCGCGCTGATGCGAAAGCCGTTGCCGCTCGCAAACACCCTCATCCGCGAGCAAGGACAGGATGCGGTCGCCGAAACCATCTTGACCACAAGCGGGAGACTTGCCTCCAGCGCAAAGGACCGTTCACCTATTCCTAAGACAAAAACAGATCTGAAAATGCGGTTCCCTTGAATGCCCGCGCGCCTGGGACTTACGCATTGCTGATTTAGGGCAGCAGGAGATGGAACGCCCTCGTGAGTACCTCGCCGAGGAAGACATCCATGGTATTTGACGCGCGTTTCGCGAAGCCCGGACTGGCATGAAAATCGGGGTCCGCTGAGCGTTAGACCGCGTGGCCCTGCAACACCTCCAGCGTCACCACCTCCAGGGCGCGAAGATGCGTCGCCTCCAGCGCCACTTTCGGCGCGCATCCCTCGTCATGGGCCTGAAGGAACCGCATGGCGCAGAGACACCAGCGGTCGCCGGGCTTCAACCCGGGAAAGCGCAGGCCGGGGCGCGGGGTCGAGAGATCGTTGCCGACATAGGCCGAGAAGGCCAGGAACTCCGCCGTCATCACCGCGCAGACCGTGTGGCTGCCGTGATCCTCGGCACAGGTGTTGCAATGACCGTCGCGGAAAAAGCCGGTCAGCGGCTCTGTCGAACAGGGCGAGAGCGGCTCACCCAGCACATTGACGGCAGGCTCTTTTTCGATCATGGCGCGTCTCCTTGCGGGGCAGGGTGACAAAGAGCGGCGTGGCTGTCCAGAGCGGACAGCGGGGAGGTTTCTTGTGTGCGGGAGCGGTGGGCAGATTGCCCACCCTACTGGTCCCTGTGTGTGTCACACCGTCCCGTTCCGTAGGGTGGGCAATCTGCCCACCGTCCGTCTGTCACACCCGACGTCCGAAACCGCTCAACGGAACTTGTCCGCCAGTTTTTGCAGCGCCGAACGGGTGTCGGTCTCAGGCTCCGCTTCGGGCGCCGGGGCAGGGCTCCCGGCTGTCTCCGGCTTGGCGGGGTTCGGCGAGCGTGCCGGCGCCATGCGCCGCGCCACGGCGTTCTGAAAGCCGTTCTGATCGCCTCCTGCCAGCGCCGGGGCGCCGTCCGAGAGCCCGCGCAGCAGATCGTCGAGCCACTCCGCATCCGCCTTGGCGAAATCGTGCAGCACATAGGGTGCCACCAGATCCTTGCGCCCGGGATGCCCGATACCCAGCCGCACCCGCCGATAGGCCTCGCCGATATGCTGGTGGATCGAGCGCAGCCCGTTATGGCCGGCGTGCCCGCCGCCCAGCTTTACCCGGCATTTGCCCGGCGCCAGATCGAGCTCATCGTGGAACACCGTCACATCGCCCGGCTCCAGCTTGAAGAAGCGCATCGCCTCACCCACCGCCTGACCAGAGAGATTCATGAAGGTGCCGGGCTTCAGCAACAGCACCTTCTCGGAGCCGAGCCGCCCCTCGCTCACCTCGCCCTGAAACCGCGCGCGCCAGGGGCCGAAACCGTGATCCTCGGCGATCCGGTCGACGGCCATGAAACCGATATTATGGCGGTTGCCGGCATATTTGCCGCCGGGATTGCCAAGACCCACGAAAATCTGCACCGCGTTTCTCCGAGTTGCGCCGTCCTGTGCCTTAGATAGGGCGGGGAGGCGCGGTTTCACAACCCGTCCCGCGCCGCCTGCCGTCCGGCAAATGCAAAACGGCCCCGCCAGAGCTGGCAGGGCCGTCCGTCTTTCGGTGAAAAGCTGCGGAGGATTATTCCTCGGCGGCCTCTTCTTCATCCTCTTCGGCGTCGCCGGCGCGCAGGCCGCGCGGGGCCGAGATATTGGCGATGACGAAATCGCGGTCGATGGTCGGCTTGGCGCCTTTCGGCAGTTCCACATCCGAGATGTGGATCACGTCGCCGATATCCTTGCCCGCGAGGTCCACGGTGATGTGGTCCGGAATGTCGCCGGCCAGCACGTTCAGCTCGACTTCCTGACGCACGATGGTCAGCACGCCGCCCTTCTTGATGCCGGGCGCGGTGTCCGCGTTGAGGAAATCGACGTGGATGAAGAGGTTGATCCGGCTGGTGCGGCGCAGGCGCATCAGGTCGAAATGCGTCGGCAGGTCCTTGACCACGTCGCGCTGCACGTCGCGGCAGATCACCCGCACATCCTCGTGGCCATCGACCTTGAGGTTGAAGAGCGTCGACTTGAAGCGGCCTGCCTTCAGGCGCTTGAGCAGCTCGTTGAACGGAACCTGGATCGGCAGGGGCTCGCCCTCGCCGCCAAAAACGATCCCCGGAACCATGCCGTCGCGGCGGGCCTGACGAGCGGCGCCCTTGCCTGTCCCCGTCCGTTCCAGGGCTACGAGATCAGGAATCTCACCAGCCATCTTGATATCTCCATAAATAAGGGCAGGGTGCCTCCAAGGCTGTCACCCCGCGTAAGAGCCGCTCCGATAGACCGGATCGCGCAAAGTCTCAACCTTTTTTTGCCGTGCGGCCGGATCAATCGCTCTGGACCCTCCCGTGCGGCCATGGCAGGCGGGCGGCATGGGTTTGAAACGCGATCTTCTGGCCAGCCGTGCGCCGGCGGCGGCGTTTGCGGCGATGGGGCTGTACTGGGGCGGATTCGCCGCGCTGGTGCCGGACCTGAAGCCGCAGGCGCAACTCTCGGACGAAGGGTTCGGTCTGGCCATGCTGATCGCGGCGGTCGGCGCGGTGATGGCGATGTGGCTGGCGCCGCTGGCCGAGCGCCGGCTGGGCCGGCGCGCGCTGCCGGTGCTGATGCTGGTGATGATCGCGACCTTCCTGCTGCCGGGAGTCTCCTACGACTGGCTGGGTTTCACCATCGCCATGACGCTGGCAGCGGGGGCGGTGGGCGTGCTCGATGTGGTGATGAACGCGCAGGTCTCGGCCATCGAGCAGAGTCATGGCCGCTCGCTGATGAACCTCAATCACGGAATCTATTCGCTGGTCTATGCCGCTTCGGCGGTGGGCACCGGTCTGGCGCGAGAGGCCGGCGCCGGCCCGCTCACCGTCTTTTCCTGCCTTGCGGCGATTGCCCTGGGGCTGACGGTCGTCTCCTTCCGCGCGCCGCTTCTGAGGTCGGGCGATGCCCCGGGGGCCACCGGTCGCGCGCCGGGCTGGGCGCTGATCCTGCCCGGGGGCATCGTCATTCTCATCGGCTTTCTGGCGGAACAGGCGACCGAAGGCTGGTCGGCGCTGTATCTGGAGCGCAATCTCGGCGCGGGCGCCGCCGCCGGCTCCGTCGGCCCGGCGCTGCTGGGGTTGACCATGGGGGCGGGGCGGCTCTTTGCGCAATCGCTGGCGCAGCGCTTTTCCGAGCCCTCGGTGATCCGCGCCGGCGCCGCCATTGCCGCGCTCGGCGCAGCCCTTGCCGCCTTCGCACCGGCGCTCTGGCTGGCCTATGCGGGTTTTGCCATCCTGGGGCTCGGCGGTTCGGTGATCGTGCCCATGGCCTTCGCCTTCGTCGGGGCGCGCGTCGCCGCCGACCGGCGCGCCCAGGCGATCTCGCGGCTCTCGGTGATCGGCTATGCCGGTTTCTTCCTCGGCCCGCCGATGATGGGCGGGCTGTCCGGGCAGTTCGGCCTGAACGCCGCCTTCGCCGCGGTGGCGCTGATCCTCGCGCTGATCCCGCTGGCGCTGGTGCCGCTCATGCGCCGCACCCTGAGGCCCTGACCCGGCCCGCGTGTTTCCATTGGCCTGAAATATCCCGGGGGAGGCGCCGCGCAGGCGGCGGCGGGGGCAGCGCCCCCGTGCCCCTCCGGCGATATCACTCTTCCCAGTCGCCGGAAAATCCTTTCGGAATCATGAGGATGTCGCGGTCGACCCCGGTGATGTCCGTGCGCCCGCAAAGCGCCATGGAGGTGTCGAGCTCCTTGTGGATCACCCGCAGCGCCTCCGAGACGCCCGCCTCGCCCATGGCGCCCAGCCCGTAGATATAGGCGCGCCCGGCCCAGCAGCCCTTGGCGCCCATCGCCACCGCCTTGAGCACGTCCTGGCCCGAGCGGATGCCGCTGTCGAGATGCACCTCGATCCTGTCGCCCACCGCATCGAGGATCGGTGTCAGCGCCCGGATCGAGCTCAGTGCGCCGTCGAGCTGCCGCCCGCCGTGGTTGCTGACCACGATGGCATCGGCGCCGACATTGCAGGCCTCCAGCGCGTCGCGTGGATCCATGATGCCCTTGATGATCAGCGGGCCGTCCCACATCTTGCGGAACTGCCGGATCCGGTCCCAGTCGAGCGCCTGGTCGAAGCTTTCGGCGGTCCAGTTGGTCAGGCTGGAGGCGTCGGTCACCCCCTTGGCATGGCCGACGATATTGCCGAAGAAGCGCCGCTTCGTTTGCAGCATCTCCAGCCCCCAAGGGATCTTGGTCATCAGATTGGCGATGGATTTCGGCGTCAGCTTGGGCGGGGCCGAAAGCCCGTTCTTGATGTCCTTGTGACGTTGACCGAGCAGCTGAAGATCCACCGTGATCACCGCCGCCGAGCATCTGGCATCCTTCGCGCGGTCGAAGAGCCGCTGCATGTAATCGTCGTCCTTGATGGTATAGACCTGCATCCAGAACGGCTTGCTGGTGTTCTCCGCCACATCCTCGATCGAACAGATCGACATCGTGGAGAGACAGTAGGGCACGCCGAACTTTTCCGCCGCGCGGGCGGCGAGGATCTCGCCATCGGCATGCTGCATGCCGGTCATCCCCACCGGCGCCAGCGCCAGCGGCATCGCCGCATCCTGCCCGATCATCTGGGTTTTCGTGCTGCGCCCGGTCATGTCGATGGCGACGCGCTGGCGCAGATAGATCTCGTCGAAATCCGAGACGTTCTCGCGGAAGGTCTGCTCGCTCCAGCTGCCGGATTCGCAGTAATCGTAGAACATCTTGGGCACGCGCCGCCGGTAGAGGCGTTTGAGATCCTCGATTTCCGTGATCACGGGCATGGCGCGGTCCTTTCTGGATGAGCGGTCAGGTTTTGTTACCAATTGCGACGATCCCGCGCAATCGCCGAGGCTGGACATTCCCGGCCTCGCGGGCGCAACTGGCGCGGCGATACGGATTTTCAAAGCGGTTCGAGGGCAAGCGATGATCCTGATGGGGTTTCTGGCCAGTCTCGGTGCGGGGCTGATGACGGCGGTGGGCGCGCTGGCGGTGCTGTTCGGACGCGAGATCTCGCGGCGCACCAATGACATGATGCTGGGGTTTGCGGCGGGGGTGATGATCTCGGCTTCGTTCTTCTCGCTGATCCTGCCGGGGATCGAGCGGGGCGAGGTCTATTACGGCTCGACGCTGGCCGCGGCGCTGGCGGCGGGGCTGGGCATCGCGCTCGGGGCGCTGGTGGTGTCGCAGATCAACCGGTGGGTGCCGCATGAGCATTTTGTGACCGGCCCCGAAGGTGCCGATCCGGGCGCGCTGTCAAAGCTCTGGCTGTTCATTCTCGCGATCACCATCCACAATTTTCCCGAAGGCATGGCGGTGGGAATCGGCTTTGGTGGCGGCGATGTCACCAACGGCATGTCGCTGGCCACGGGGATCGGCTTGCAGAACGCGCCGGAGGGTCTGGCGGTGGCGGTGGCGCTGCGCGGGCAGGGCTACGGGCGGCTGCGCAGCGTCTGGATCGCCACGCTGACCGGGCTGGTGGAGCCTGTGGGCGGGCTCATCGGCGTCGCCGGTGTGACCGTCTCGGTCTATGTGCTGCCGGTGGGGCTGACTTTTGCCGCGGGCGCGATGCTTTATATCATCAGCCACGAGATCATTCCCGAGACCCACCGTCATGGCCATCAGAACCGCGCCACCACCGGGCTGATTGCCGGGCTCATCCTGATGATGCTGCTCGACGTGACGCTGGGCTGAGGCGAGGAGAGGCCGCAAGGGCTCGACGAGCGGCGGCGCTCCTCCGCCCTTGCGGGCGTCCTCGCCGTTTCCTTTGCATCCTGTCTCTGCTATACGCGCGACCCGTAACAAAGGAGTCGGGCCATGGCCTACAAGGTGTTCATCGACGGCGAAGCCGGAACCACGGGATTGCAGATCCGCGAGCGTCTCGACGCGCGCGCAGATATCGCGCTGGTACAGGTCGCCCCGGAACGCCGAAAGGATCCGGGCGCGCGCTCCGAGGCGCTGGCCGAGGCCGATGTCGCCATTCTCTGCCTGCCCGACGACGCGGCGCGCGAGACCGTGGCGCTGGCCGAGCCGCATGGCACGCGGATCATCGACGCCTCCACCGCCCACCGCGTGGCCGAGGGCTGGGTTTTCGGCTTTGCCGAGATGGCGAAAGGTCAGCGCGAGGCGATTGCGTCGGCGCGGCATGTGTCGAACCCCGGCTGCTGGTCGACCTGCGCCATCGCGCTGATCCGGCCGCTGGTCGAGGCGGGGCTGATCGTCCCCGGCGCGGCGCCGGCGATTTCCGGCGTCTCGGGCTATACCGGCGGCGGCAAATCGATGATCGCCGAGTTCGAGAGCGGCGAGATGCAGGGCGGCTTTCTCTACGGCGTGAGCCAGGCGCATAAGCACCTGCCGGAGATTGCCAAACACGGGCTGCTGGACGCGGCGCCGGTCTTTGTGCCGTCGGTCGGGGATTACGCTCAGGGCATGGCGGTGGCGGTGCAGTTGCCGGGTCTCGGTGCCGAGGGCTTTGCGGCGGCGGAGGCGGCGCTGCGCGCGGCCTATGCCGGCGAGCGCTTCGTCTCGGTGGTCGATCCCTCGGTGCATGAGCCACGTGTGATGCCGCAGCGGCTCAACGGCACCAACCGGCTGGAGCTGTCGGTGCATGGCAATGCGCAGACCGGCGCGGCGGTGCTGGTGGCGGTGCTCGACAATCTCGGCAAGGGCGCGTCGGGCGCTGCGGTGCAGAACCTCAATATCATGCTGGGCGTCGATGAGGGCGCCGGGCTGGAGGGCGGTGCCGCGGCGGCGGCCGAATAGGCGCGCAGACGTCGCGAGACAAAGGAAACGGCGCGCCCGGTCGGACCGGCGCGCCGTTTTGCGTATTTGCAAAGAGAAGAAGACAGGGGCGCGGCGCCCCTGCCGGATGTCAGGCGCGGTGGGCGCCGTCGGCCAGGGATTTCACGAAGGCCAGCACCTCGGAGGCGGGTTTGCCCTCGGCCTGCGCCGCGACGATGGCCGAGCCCACGACGCAGCCATCGGCGACGCTTGCGATGCTTTCGGCGCTTTCCGGCGTGCGGATGCCGAAGCCCACGATCACCGGCAGATCGGTCTTCGCCTTGATCCGCGCCACTTCGGGGCCGACATCGGCGGCCTCGGCGGCGGCGGCGCCGGTGATGCCGGTGATCGAGACGTAATAGACGAAGCCGGAGGTGTTTTGCAGCACCTTGGGCAGGCGCTTGTCGTCGGTGGTGGGGGTGGCGAGGCGGATGAAGTTCATCCCCGCCGCCTGCGCCGGAATGCAGAGCTCTTCGTCCTCCTCGGGTGGCAGGTCGACCACGATCAGCCCGTCGATGCCGGCGGCTTTTGCATCGGCGAGGAAGGTCTCGACGCCGCGATTGTAGATCGGGTTGTAATAGCCCATCAGCACGATGGGAGTGGTGTCGTCCGTCTCGCGGAAGGCGCGCACCATCTCCAGCGTGCGCTCCAGCGTCTGGCCCGCCTCCAGCGCGCGCTGGCCGGCGAGCTGGATCGTCGGGCCGTCGGCCATCGGATCGGTGAAGGGCTGGCCGAGCTCGATCACATCCACCCCGGCGCCAGGCAGACCTTTGACCAGCTCGAGCGAGTTGTCGTAGTCGGGGTCGCCCGCCATGACATAGGCGACAAAGGCCTTCTTCCCTTCGGCTTTCAGCGCGGCGAATTTGGCGTCGATGCGAGTCATCTCTGTCCTTCCCTGACAATCGCAGCCGGTCTGCCGGAACGGAGGGGGAAAATCAATGCTTCGTGAGCGCGGCTGCCGCCCGGCGCCTGGGCGGGGTGGCGCGGAAGCGGTCATCTGGCCGGAATGCGGCGCCGTCCAGGGGCGATTCCTTGACACCCGTCAAGGCGCTGCGGTCTGCTCTTTGATAGGCTGGTCCAAGATCAGCCAGGAAAGGACGTGCATGACCGAAACGCCGACGCCCCCCGCAGAGACCGAGACCGCCACCGCCGCCACGCCCGCGCCCAACGGGGCCGCCGGCGCGCCGCGCGCGCGCCGTCATGCGCCGACGCCCGACGAGATCCGCCGCGCCTTCGAGACCGGGGAATACCCTTACGAGACCAAGCTGTCGCGCCGCAGCTACGAGCGGCAGAAGGCGCAGCTTCAGGCCGAGCTGCTGAAGGCGCAGCTCTGGATTCAGGAGACCGGGCAGAAATTCGTGCTGCTCTTCGAGGGGCGCGACGCTGCCGGCAAGGGCGGCACCATCAAGCGCTTTACCGAACATCTCAATCCGCGCCATGCTCGCGTGGTGGCGCTGAACAAGCCCAGCGACGTGGAAAAGGGGCAGTGGTATTTCCAGCGCTATATCGAGCATCTGCCCACCGCGGGCGAGATCGTGCTCTATGACCGGTCGTGGTACAATCGCGCCGGGGTCGAGCGGGTCATGGGGTTCTGCGAGCCCAACGATTATCTGGAATTCATGCGCCAGACCCCCGATCTCGAACGGATGTTCGTGCGCTCGGGGGTTCGGCTCTACAAATACTGGTTCTCGGTTACCCAGGACGAGCAGAAGCGCCGCTTCAAGAGTCGCGAGACCGATCCGCTGAAACAGTGGAAGCTCTCGCCCATCGACAAGGCCAGCCTTGACCGCTGGGACGATTACACCGAGGCCAAGGAGGCGATGTTCTTTTACACCGATACCGCCGATGCGCCCTGGGTGGTGGTGAAGTCCAACGACAAGAAGCGGGCGCGGCTCGATTGCATGCGGCATTTCCTGTCGACGCTGGATTACCCGGGCAAGGACCGCAAGATCGCCACGCCGCCCGATCCGCTGATCGTCGGCGGGGCCGGCCATGTGATCCACCGTTCCGACCATATCCTCGGCACCGCGCTGCATCCGAGCGCGCGGCACGTCTCGGGCTGAGGGCGCGCCGGCGCGCGGCTCAAAGATGCGCGCCGAGCCAATCCTGGAGCGGCGCCAGCCGGTCGAAGGCGGAAAGGAGCGCTTTGGCTGGGTCGGGGCTCAGCGAATCGAAAAGATCGTCGCGCCAGAGTACGCAGCCGGTCCGGCGCAGCAGTGGCGCCTGCGGGTGATCCGGCGTGAAGGGCGGCGGCACCTCGGCCAGTGCCGGCGGGTCGAGGCGCGCACCGATCCCTTCCAGATGCGCGGCGAGATCGACGCCGGCGGGGCCGGTGACGGCGGCGCGCCAGCGCGCGGTCTGCTCGGCATCGAAGCGCATCATCCCGGCACCGGCGGTGGCATAGTCGGGCGACAGGCCGAAATACCAGCCGCGCCCGTCGGGCGCCGACCAGGCGGCGTGAAGATGGGTGAGATAGGGGCTCTTGTCTTCGGAAAAGCGGATATCGCGATGCAGCCGGAAAAGCTTTGATCGCACCGGCACGCCCGAGCGCGCGGCCAGCGCCGCTGCAACACCGGTCAGAATATGCTCGGCGGGTCGTTTGACGTCGGTATCGTAGCGGCGCTTGTTGCTGCGAAACCAAGCGTGGTCGTTATTGCTCGACAGGTCTTGCAGAAACTGCCGTGCGCGGAGCGCAAAAGCCTGCACCTCACTCTGCGCGCACATCGCGCAACTCTGAAAGGACTCGTCCATACATCGCGCAAAGATAGCACGATCCCGCCGAGCCTGTCCGCGCGCGTTCTTGTAAAGCGCTGCGCGGGCGGCTAATTCCATCGCATGACCCGGTGGTTTGCCTGCTTTCTCATCCTCTTGACCGCCGCGCAGGCGCAGGCGCATCCGCATGTTTTCGTCGATACCGCCCTGCGGGTCGAGATCGACGAGGCGGGCCGGGCGACGGGGATCGAGGTGAGCTGGTCCTATGACGATTTCTTCACGCTGCTGATCTTCGAGGATATGGGGCTCGACCCCGATGGCGACGCGGAGCTGACCGAGACGGAGCTGGCGGCGCTTCAGGGCTTCGACCTGGACAACTGGCCCGAGGATTTCGAAGGCGATCTCTACGTCTATGCGGGCGAGCGAAAGCTGCCGCTGGGCACGCCGGAGCCGCGCGGCGTGCGGGTCGAGAACGGGCGGATCGTCTCGGCGCATTACCGCCCGCTGCCCGAGCCGCCCGCCGCCGACGGGCTGCGGATCCTGCAATACGATCCCACTTATTACGTGGCCTACGAGGTGACGCGCGGCGTGGAGCTGCCCGCGCCCTGCTGGGCCGAGGTGACAAAGCCCGATCTCGATGCCGCCGCCGAGGCGATGAAACAGGAACTTGCGAGAGTGCCGGAGGATGCGTTCGAGGTGATGGAGGTGGGCGATCTCTATGCCGACCGGGTGACGATCTCATGCGATCCCTCCTCCTGATCGCGGCGGCGGCGGTCGCCGCGCTGGCGGTCTGGCTCTGGGGTTTCGGCGGCGCCGGCTGGCTGGCGCGGGTCGCGGCGGAGGGTCAGCGCGAGGCGCAGGTCGCCATGGCGGGCGGGCTGAGGGCGCTGCGCGCCGGCGAGGGCGGGGCGCTCTGGGGCCTGCTTGGGCTCTGCTTTGCCTACGGGTTCTTTCACGCGGCGGGGCCGGGTCATGGCAAGCTGTTGATCGGCGGCTATGGCGTCGGGCGCCGGGTGCCGCTCATGCGCCTCTCGGCACTGGCGCTGGTGTCGAGCCTGGCGCAGGCCGCGGCGGCCGTGGCGCTGGTCTATGCCGGGGTCTGGGCGCTGGGCTGGGGCCGCGCGCAGATGGCCGATGCCGCCGAGGACTGGTTCGCGCCGGCGAGCTATGCCGCCATCGGGCTCATTGGCCTGTGGCTGCTGCTGCGCGGGCTGCGGCGGCTCTGGGCCGGGGCGGGGCGGGGTCACCATGAGCATACTCACGCGCATGGCGAGGTCTGCGCGAGCTGCGGCCATGCGCATGGGCCGAGTCTGGAGCAGGCGGAACAGGTGCACTCGCTGCGCGATGCGCTGCTGCTGGTCGGGGCGATTGCCATCCGGCCCTGCACCGGCGCGCTGTTCCTGCTGATCCTGACCTGGCGCATGGGGATCGACTATGCGGGCATTCTGGGGGCTTTCGCCATGGGGCTGGGGACGGCCTCGGTCACCGTGGCGGTGGCGCTGGCCTCGGTCACCCTGCGCGAAGGCGCGCTGTCGCGGCTTGCGGCGGGGGCCGGTGCGCCGCGCGTGATGGGCGCGATCGA
This sequence comes from Salipiger abyssi, assembly GCF_017311415.1. Taxonomy (GTDB): domain Bacteria; phylum Pseudomonadota; class Alphaproteobacteria; order Rhodobacterales; family Rhodobacteraceae; genus Salipiger; species Salipiger abyssi_A. The sequence goes on from NZ_JAEKIS010000007.1 coordinate 40,892, forward strand.
GGCGCTGGCCGGCGCGGTGATCGCGGTTCTGGCGATGCAGTTCGTGTTGCGGGCGATCTGAAAGACCTGCGTTAAGTTCCCCCGCGCCGTTGGCCCGGAACGAGCTCGAAGGTCGGCTCTCACATATCGTAGAGCGATGTGTTGCCGGCAGGCATTTGCAGGAGAACGCGTAGAGGCGGAGCCAGCGTCATGCCAGAGGCATGACCCGTCCCGTCGCACCAGAGGTGCGCTGAGCATAATTTGCACGCCTTTGGCGGGACGGGCCGCCGCCGGGCCCGGCTTTGGTTGCACTTGAGACCAGGTCCGCTATCGGCAGGACACCGCCGCCCAAAGCCCGCTTTCCGGAACGCTACGGCACCCTGCGCGCCCGCCCCTTGCCGCAGCCTGTCGCGATCTCTAAAGCCGCTAACATGACCCGTCAGCAACCCTATATCGCCCATGCCAGGGCCATTCTGCTGCTCGGCCTGCCGCTGATCGGCGGGCAGATCGCGCAGATGCTCATCAGCCTCACCGATACGGTGATGATGGGCTGGTACGGCGTGCCCGAACTGGCGGCGCTGACGCTGGCCAATACGCTCTTCATGACGCTGTTTCTCGTCGGTTCCTGCTTTGCCTGGGCGGTGATGCCCATGGTCGCCTCCTTCGCGGCCTCCGGCGACGAGCGCCAGATCCGCCGCGTCACCCGCATGGGGCTGTGGCTGTCGCTGGCGGTCTTCGCTGTCTGCCTGCCGGCGCTGTGGTTTTCCGCGCCGCTGCTGCGGATGCTGGGGCAGGCGCCGCAGGTGGCGCAGGACGCGCAGGGCTATCTGCGCATCGCCGGTTGGGGACTGGCCTTCGCGCTCGGCGTCATGGTGCTCAAGAGCTATCTCGCCGCACTCGAACACACCCGCGTGGTGTTCTGGATCACCGTCATGGCGGCGGTGGCCAATGCCATCGCCAATTATGCGCTGATCTTCGGCAACTGGGGCGCGCCCGAGCTGGGGATTCGCGGCGGCGCCATCGCCTCGCTGGTCTCGCATGGCGTGTCGCTCGTAGGGGTGGTGATCTATGCCCGGGTGAAGCTGCCGCAATACCCGCTCTGGCAGCGCTTCTGGCGCCCGGATACCGAGATGCTGCGCGATGTCTTCGCGCTCGGCTGGCCCATCGGGCTCACCACGCTGGCCGAGGTTGGGCTGTTTGCCGCCTCGGCGCTGCTCATTGGGCTGCTCGGGACCGCGCCGCTTGCGGCGCATGGCATCGCGCTCCAGATTTCGGCGATCACCTTCATGGTACATCTGGGCCTTGCCAATGTCGCGACCGTGCGTGCCGGGCAGGCGCGGGGTCGCGGCGACACCGGCTTTCTGGTGCGCGATGCCCATACGGTCTTTGCGCTCTCGGTGGCGGCGGTGGTGGTCACCGTGGTGGTCTTCCTGACACTGCCCGAGCTGCTGGTCGGTGTGTTCCTTTCACCTACCGACCCCGACCGCGACATCATCCTCGCCATCGGCGTGGCACTGTTGATGGTGGCGGCGCTGTTCCAGCTTGTGGACGCGTTGCAGGTGGTGACGCTGGGCCTGCTGCGCGGCCTTCAGGACACCCGCGTGCCCATGGTCTTCGCCAGCTTCGCCTATTGGGGCCTGGGCCTGCCCGCCGCCTGGGGGCTGGGCATCGTGGCCGAGCTCGGTGCTGTCGGCGTGTGGTTCGGGCTGGTGACCGGTCTCGGCGCCGCCGCCGTGTTGCTGCAATACCGCTTCTGGGTGCGTGCGGTGCCCGCGCTTAGGCTTGCACGCGGCGCGGCGCGCGACTAGACACGCCGCGTCCGTCCGCCGCTTACAGGGAGCATTAGCATGGGATTTCGCATGGGGATCGTGGGTCTGCCCAACGTGGGCAAGTCGACCCTGTTCAACGCGCTGACCAAGACCGCCGCGGCACAGGCGGCGAACTTCCCGTTCTGCACCATCGAGCCCAATGTGGGCGAGGTGGCGGTGCCCGACGCGCGGCTCGACAAGCTGGCAGAGATCGCCAAGTCTCAGAGCATCATTCCCACCCGCATGACCTTTGTCGATATCGCGGGTCTGGTGAAGGGCGCCTCCAAGGGCGAGGGTCTCGGCAACCAGTTCCTCGCCAACATCCGCGAGACCGACGCCATCGCCCATGTGCTGCGCTGTTTCGAGGACGATGACGTTACCCATGTGGACGGCCGCGTCGATCCGGTGAGCGATGCCGAGACCATCGAGACCGAACTGATCATCGCCGATATGGAATCGCTGGAAAAGCGGCTCCAGAACATCACCCGCAAGGTGCGCGGCGGCGACAAGGAGGCGGTCCAGCAGGAGCGGCTGATGAAGGCCGCGCTGGCGATGCTGGAAGAGGGCAAGCCCGCGCGTCTGGTCGAGGTCGATGCCGAGGACATGAAGCAGTGGAAGATGCTGCAACTGCTGAGCTCCAAGCCGGTGCTCTATGTCTGCAATGTCGACGAGGACGAGGCTGCCACCGGCAATGCGCTTTCCGCCAAGGTGGCCGAGATGGCCGCCGCGCAGGGCAATGCGCATGTGGTGATCTCCGCCAAGATCGAGGAGGAAATCAGCCAGCTCGACGCCGAGGAGGCCGAAATGTTCCTCGCCGAGCTGGGGCTGGAAGAGGCCGGGCTCGACCGGCTGATCCGCGCCGGCTACGAGCTGCTGCACCTTGAGACCTATTTCACCGTCGGTCCCAAGGAGGCGCGCGCCTGGACGATCCGCACCGGCACGCAGGCGCCGCAGGCGGCGGGTGTGATCCATGGCGATTTCGAAAAGGGCTTCATCCGCGCCGAGACCATCGCATTCGACGATTTCGTTGCCTGCGGCGGCGAGCAGGGCGCCAAGGAAGCCGGCAAGATGCGCGCCGAGGGCAAGACCTACACGGTCAAGGACGGCGACGTCCTGCATTTCCTCTTCAACACCTGAGCCCGCGCCGGGGTGGGGCCCGGGGAGGGGCTTTGCCCCTCACCGGCCAGCGGTTCGCGAGGAGGACGGTCATGCGCATCTCGGCCAATCTGGGCTTTCTCTACAGCGATCTGCCGCTGCCCGCCCGCATCCGCGCCGCCGCGCGCGACGGGTTCGATGCGGTCGAGTGCCATTTCCCCTATGACATCCCCGCAGCGGCGCTGCGTGCCGCGCTGAATGAGACCGGGCTTGAGATGCTGGCGCTGAACACCGCGCCGGGCGATCTGGCGGCGGGAGAGTTCGGCCTGGCCGCGCTGCCGGGGCGCCGCGATGACGCGCGCGCGGCGGTGGCGCAGGCGGTGGCCTATGGGGCAGAGATCGGCGCCGCGCATGTGCATGTGATGGCCGGGCGCAGCGGCGGCGGCGATGGGGCGGAAGCGGCGTTTCGCGAGACGCTGGCCCATGCCTGCGATCTCGCCGCCGCGCAGGGCATGGGCGTGCTCATCGAGCCGATCAACCGGCGCGACGTTCCGGGCTATCACCTGCACAGCGTCGAGCAGGCCGCCGAAACCGTGGTGGCGCTGGGGCGGGACAATCTCCGCATCATATTCGACTGTTATCACGCGCAGATCGAAGGCGGCGACCTGATCCGTCGCTTTGAGGCGCATCTGCCGCTGATCGGACATGTGCAGATCGCCGCCGTGCCGGACCGGGGCGAACCGGATGGCGGAGAGATCTGCTACGAGCGGCTGTTGCCGGCCTTCCGCGCAGCGGGCTATCGCAGTGCCGTCGGGGCGGAATACCGCCCGCGCGGCGGCGATACGCGGGCCGGGCTCGGATGGCTGCCCCGTCTGCGCGCGGCGCTGGCCGCCGTCTAGATCGCCGACGGAAGCATTTTCCCCGGGTTTAGAATGCCTTGCGGATCGAAGCTCATCTTGATCCGCCGCATCCAGTCGAGCGCCGCGCCATGCTCGGCATCCATGTATTTCTGCTTGCCCAGCCCGATGCCGTGCTCGCCGGTCACCGTGCCGCCCAGCCGCAAAGCCGCCTCGGCCAGCGCGCCCGAAAAGGCCAGAACCTGCGCCACCTGATCGGTATCCTTTGGATCGAAACGCAGCCCGCAATGGAAATTGCCGTCGCCCACATGGCCGACGATGGTGCAGATCAGCCCGCGCGCGCTGGCCTCCTGCCGGGCCAGCGCCACGGCCTCGGCCAGCCGCGAGATCGGCACGCAGACATCGGTGGAATAGGTGCGCTTGCCGGCGCCGGGATCGAGCGCGCCGATGGCCGGCAGCGCGCCATGGCGCAGCGCCCAGAGCGCGCTGCGCGCCTCGGTGGTCGCCGCCTCCTGCCAGCCTTCGGCGCCCGCCTCCGCCGCCAGCTCGCGAAACCCCGCCACCTGCTCGGCCAGCGCAGCCGGCCCGCCGTGAAATTCCACGAACAGATGCGGGCGCTCGGGCAGGCCGGTGCCCGCATGCAGGTTGAAGCCGCGCACCATCATCTCGTCCACCAGCTCGATCCGCGCCATCGGGATACCGCTCTGGATCGTCGCGATGACGCAATCCACCGCCGCCGTCACATCGCCGAAATGACAGGTCGCCGCCGCCACCGCCTCGGGCTGGCCATGCAGCTTCAGCGTCAGCTCGGTGATCAGCCCCAGCGTGCCCTCGGAGCCCACCAGTAGATGCGTCAGATCGTAGCCGGCAGAGGATTTCCGCGCCGCGCTGCCGGTGCGGATGATGCTGCCATCGGCCATGACCGCCTCCAGCGCCAGCACGTTCTCGCGCATGGTGCCGTAGCGCACGGCGGTGGTGCCGCTGGCCCGCGTCGCCGCCATGCCGCCGAGGCTGGCGTCGGCGCCGGGATCGACCGGAAAGAACAGCCCCGTGGCACGCAGCGCGTCATTGAGCTGTTTGCGTGTCACACCGGGCTGCACGGTGACGTTCATGTCCTCGGGGTGGATCGCCAGAATCCGGTTCATCCGCGAGAAATCGAGGCTGATGCCGCCGTCCACCGCCAGATGCTGCCCTTCCAGCGAGGTGCCGGTGCCGAAACCCGTCACCGGAATCCCGTCCGCCGCGCAGGCGCGCAGGATCTGCGCCACCTCTTCCGCGGTTTCGGGATAGGCCACCGCATCGGGCAGCGCCTCGTCGTAATGCGCTTCGTTTCCGGCATGTTGCCGGCGCGCGGCGAGGCCGGTGGCAAAGCGTGCGCCGAGCAGGTGGTCGAGGGTGTCAAAGGCGGTCATGGGATCTCCGGGGCGCCGGGAAGGCGCTTGCAATCGCTATATCAGCCGGGGAAGGTGAGGCAAATGTCGCCCCGGACGCCAGTGAGCGCCGGGGCGGTGAGGGAGCAAGGGGGAGAGCCATGAGGCAGAGTATCGTGATCACCGGCGCGGGCAGCGGCATCGGTCGGGCGACCGCGCGGGCCTTTCTCGACGCGGGCTGGCGTGTGGCGCTGGTCGGGCGCCGCGAGGCGCCGCTGCGCGAGACCGCGAATGGCGATCCGAACGCGCTGATCCTGCCCTTCGACGTTTCCGACCCGCAGGCGGTCGAGGCGGGGTTCGACCGCGCCGTCGAAAGCTGGGGGCGGATTGACGCGTTGTTTAACAATGCCGGCATCTTCCTCAAGGGCGCCCCCATCGACGAAATCCCGGTGGAGGACTGGCTGGCGCTCTCCTCGGTCAATATCACCGGCATGTTCCTCTGCGCCCGCGCCGCCTTTGCCCGGATGCGCCGACAGGATCCGCAGGGCGGGCGGATTATCAACAACGGCTCGATCTCGGCGCATGTGCCGCGCTGGGGCTCGTCGCCCTATACGACCTCGAAACACGCGATCACCGGGCTCACCCGGTCGCTGAGCCTCGACGGGCGGGCTTTCAACATCGCCTGCGGCCAGGTGGATGTGGGCAATGCGCTGACCGATATGGCGGCGCCGATGGCGCAGGGGGTGCCGCAGGCCAATGGCGAGATCGCCGCCGAGCCGCTTATGGACGCGGCACATGTGGCCTCGACCGTGCTGCATATGGCGACGCTGCCGCTCGACGCCAATGTGCAGTTCGTGACGGTGATGGCCACCGCGATGCCCTACATCGGCCGGGGCTGAAGAACCGCAGAAGGAGACCTGAGATGAAACTGCTACGAGTGGGCGCGCGCGGCGCGGAAGTGCCGGCACTGCTGGACGATGGCGGCCAGGTTCGCGATCTCTCCGGCACCGTGCCGGATTTCGCCGGGCAGGGCGTATCGCTGGAGGCGCTGGCGGAGATCCGGGCGCTCGACGCCTCGGCACTGCCGGTGATCGCGCCGGAGACGCGGATCGGTGCCTGCCTCGCCTCGGTGCCGAATTTCCACTGCATCGGGCTGAACTATACGGCCCATGCCGCCGAGACCGGGGCCAAACCGCCGAAGGAGCCGATTCTCTTCTCAAAGGCCAGTTCGGCACTGTCCGGCCCGAACGACCCGGTGGTGTTGCCGGTGGGTTCGGAGAAATCCGACTGGGAGGTGGAGCTGGGCGTGGTCATCGGCCGCCGCTGCGAGCGCGTTTCGGAGGCGGAGGCGCTTGCCCATGTGGCGGGCTATTGCACCGTCAACGACCTGTCGGAGCGCGCCTGGCAGATGGAGCATGGCGGCCAGTGGATCAAGGGCAAGTCGGCCCCGGGCTTTGGCCCCTGCGGCCCTTGGCTGGTGACTGCCGACGAGGTGCCCGACCCGCAGGCGCTGGCCTTGTCGCTGGATCTGAACGGCACGCGGGTGCAGGAGAGCGACACCTCCGACATGATCTTTGGCGTGGCGGAGATCATTTCCTATATGAGCCGCTTCATGACGCTGCTGCCCGGCGATCTCATCGCCACCGGCACGCCCTCGGGCGTGGGGCTCGGCATGAAGCCGCCGCGCTTCCTGCGCCCGGGCGACACTCTGGCGCTGCGGGTCGAAGGATTGGGCGAGCAGAATCAGAATGTCGTTGCGGCAGAGTGAGCGTAACAGGGCAGCGCCACGGGGGGGACGCCGAAAAAGCCGCGAGCGATTTTTGAAGAAAGGACCGTGTGAAGGTGGAGATAAATCCGTATGGCTGGCATCCGTTTCCAGCTTCCCGAATTCGCGGATTTTTACCTAAACATTTTCTTTAAAATGTTAAATTCGCATACGCCTCTTGCGCTCCGCCGTCTTTCGCGCCCCAACCGGCTTAAAGCGCGGAAGGCTCTCGGGCAAAATCCTTACTGACCGCGCGCGGATTTCTTCCCCCCCGGATCGTCATCGAGATCTGCGCCGCAATCGCTCGGTCGTCAAACCTGGTTGCCGGTCGATCCTATGCTGTATCGCCTCCGCTCGTGTCGCTGACGGGGCCATGGCCATGAGCGGGGCGCAAACTTCCCCCGCCGCTATTCTGTCAACAGGCGGTGGCTTGATCGCATCGTGAAAGGGAATAGCTTTTCCTCATCCAAGCAAGGATGGGTCATGACACAAAAGCTGCCGCCCCGCATCGAGCCCGCGACTGAGCCTCTGGGCATGCTGGCAAGCCTCCGGGCCGCCCGCAGCAACGTGCTGCGGATCATTCCGGCCATCGCTTATACCCAGCCTATTGTCACCGGCACCACGGGGCACGCCCGCTGGCACATGGTGCAGGGCCCCGAAGGCATGAAGCGGCTGTTTCTCGACAATGTCGAAAACTACCCGAAATCCGAAGTCATGCTGCGCATGCTGCGCCCGGCGGTGGGCGACAGCCTGTTCACCTCCGAGGGCGCGCAATGGCGCTGGCAGCGCCGCGCCATCGCGCCGGTCTTTGCCGCCCGCAATGTCGAGGCGCTGGCGCCGATGATGACCGCCACCGCCGAACGCGCCTGCGAGCGGCTCGCGCGTGCCGACAGCGCCGAGATGGTCACCGAAATGCTCTCGGCCACCTTCGATGTGATCTGCGACGTGGCGCTCTCGGGGCGCGAACATTTCGATGCCGAGACCTATGGCGAGGCCATCACCCGCTATTTCCTCACCGTCGGCCGCGCCTCGCTGCTGGATTTCCTGGAGGTGCCGCATTGGGTGCCGCGCCCGGCCGAGCTTTTCGGGCGCGGTGCGGTCAAGACCATGCACAGCATGGTGGCCCGCGCCATCGAGGCGCGGCGGCGCGAGGCGACGGGCGGGGCCGACGATCTGCTCGATCACATGCTCGCCGCGCGCGATCCGGAAAGCGGGCGGACCATGTCGCCGCGCGATCTGCTCCACAACATGCAGTTCTTCATCGTGGCGGGTCACGAGACGACGGCGCTGTCGCTGGCCTGGGCGCTCTACCTGCTGGCTCATGATCCGCCGGCGCAAGATCGCGCGCGGGAAGAGGCGCGGGGAGTATTGCAGGGCGGCCCCTGCGGTCACGAGGCGCTCGACCGCATGCCCGGCATCACCGCGATCCTCGACGAGACCATGCGGCTTTACCCGCCGGTGGGGATGCTGGCGCGCAATGTGCGCGAGGCCGATACGCTCTACGACCGCGAGATCCGTCCGCGCGAGACGATTTTCGTGAACACCTGGGCGCTGCACCGGCATCAGACATATTGGGAGAGGCCGGACGCGTTCGACCCGATGCGCTTTGCTCCGGACCAGCAGAGAGACCGCTACCTGCATCTGCCCTTCGGCGCCGGGCCACGGATCTGCGTGGGGGCGAACTTTGCCATGATGCAGGCGGGGATCATCCTGGCCACGCTGCTATCGCGCTACCGCTTCTTGCCGAAGGGGCCGCGCCCCGAGCCCGTCATGCACATGACCGTGCGCCCCGATCCCGGCGTCATGCTGGAGGTCGCGCCGCTCTGAAGGCGGACCGGCAGGCCGCTTGAAAGGCAAGGGCAGGGCGCGCACCTCCTCAGCCCACTGCCGCAGGCGCGCCCAGGGCGACGAGGCAGATCTCACCGTCCCAGACCTCCGCCAGCCGCGCGGCGGCGGTCCAGGAGCGTTGACCTGAGCGGCAGCAGAGCACGGCGCGCTGGCCCGAGGCGGGCAGCGGTCCGCCGGGGCCGAAGGCCGCTACCGGAAGGCGCAGCGCTGCCGGGCAGACCAGCGGGGCCTCGTCTTCGGCACGCAGATCCACCACGAAATCGCCGGCGCGGATTTCCGAGGCTGCCAGAAAGGCCGGGCGGCGCGCGGGTTCCGGCGCGTCGGAGAAGCGGAATCCTCCGAAACGCAGGCTGCCGCCATCGACGGTGACGAGCTGACCGAGTGGCGAGGGCGCGATCCCGGCCAGAAGTGCCAGCGCCATCTGCGCCTGAAGCGCGCCGACGATCCCCACCACCGGGCCGAGCACGCCGTCTGTATCGCAGGAGCCCAGATGTTGTGGCAGATCCGGAAAAACCGCCCGCAGGCTTGGGGCGCCGCCGCAGAAGACCCCGGCATAGCCATCGAGCCCGATCACGGAGGCGCTGACGAGCGGTTGCGTGTTGCTGTGACAGATGTCCGACAGGATGTAGCTTGCGGCGAAGCTGTCGGCGCAATCGAGCACCAGATCCATCCCGGCGCAGAGCGTGCCCGCATTGGCCGGATCGAGCGCGGCAACCACCGGCTCGACGCGGCACTCGGCGTTAAGCGCGGAGATCGCTCCGGCGGCGCACCGGGCTTTGGGAACGCCGATATCAGCCGCGCGGAAAAGCGTTTGACGGTGCAGGTTGGTCTCTTCCACCACGTCGGGATCGGCCAGCCGGATATGCCCGACACCGGCGCCTCCGAGATATTGCAGCACCGGCGCGGCGAGCCCGCCCGCGCCGACGACCAGAACGTGCGCATCGCGCAGACGGGCCTGCCCCTCGGCGCCGAATGCGGGTACTGCGATCTGGCGGGCGTAGCGGCTCATCGCGTGGCCCCGATCCAGTCTCTGACACGCGCTTCGGGGTCGGCGTTCAGAGTGATGTCGGTGACGACCGACACGATATCGGCCCCGGCGGCAAAGGCGCTTGCGGCGCGCGCGACGCTCAGCCCGCCGATGGCGACAAGGGGGATCTCGCCGATCAGCGCTTTCCATTCGGTGACGCGGTCGAGCCCCTGCTGTTCCCATTTCATCTTTTTGAGGATCGTCGGCCAGACCGGCCCGAGCGCCACATAATCCGGCGCCAGCGACAGCGCCCGGTCCAGCTCGTCCCGGTCATGGGTGCTGATGCCGAGTTTCAGACCGGCCCGGCGGATCGCGGGCAGGTCGGCGTCGTCGAGATCTTCCTGCCCCAGATGCAGCCAATCGCAGCCCGCGTCGATGGCGATCTGCCAGTGATCATTCACAACCAGCACCGCGCCATGCGCGCGGGCCAAAGCCTGCGCCCGCACCACCGCGCGCCGCAGCTCCGGCTCGGGCCTGTCCTTGATGCGCAGCTGCACCAGCTTCACGCCCAGCGGCAGCATGCGTTCCAGCCAGTCGGCGCCGTCGAAAATCGGATAGAAACGATCCAGCGTCATGACAGGAAGGCTTTCCCGATCACCGGCGTGGAGGGGGCGGCCATGTCGCGCGGCTCCATCGGGTCGGCCTCGAAGGCCAGCCGTCCGGCCTCGACCGCGCGGGCAAAGCCCTCGGCCATCGCCGCCGGATCGCCCGCCTTTGCGACGGCGGTGTTCAGCAGCACCGCGTCATATCCCATCTCCATCGCCATGGCGGCCTGGCTGGGCAGCCCGAGCCCGGCATCGACGACCATCGGCACATCGGGGAACTGCGCGCGCAGGGTGCGCAGCCCGTAGATGTTGGTGAGCCCCAGCCCGGTGCCGATGGGCGCGCCCCAGGGCATCAGCACCTCGCAGCCCGCATTCAGCAGGCGGTCGGCCAGCACCACATCCTCGGTGGTGTAGGGGAAGACCTGGAACCCTTCTTCGGTGAGGATCCGCGCCGCCTCCACCAGCGCGAAGGGATCGGGCTGGAGCGTGTCGGTATGGCCGATCACTTCCAGCTTGATCCAGGATGTGCCGAAAAGCTCGCGTGCCATCTGCGCCGTCGTGACCGCCTCGCGCACCGAATGACACCCGGCGGTGTTGGGCAGAAGTGACACGCCCAGCTCACGCACCAGATCCCAGAAGGCAGCGCCGGCCTTTTCGCCACCCGCCTCGCGCCGCACGGAGACAGTGGCGATCCCGGCGCCGGAGCGGCGGAAAGCCTCGGCCAGCACGGCGGGCGAGGGATATTGCGCGGTGCCCAGCATCAGTCGCGAGGCGATCTCTGTTCCGTAAAACCGCATCTCAGCCTCCCTGCCTCGGCGCGACGATTTCGAGCCGGTCGCCGGGTGAGAGCGCCAGATTGCGCCGCGTGGCAGGCACAAAGGCTTCGTTCACGGCGGTGGCGACCGTCGCGCCGCCGTAGCCGAGCTCGTCCAGAACCGCCGCAAGCGTGGCCGCCGCTACGTCGGTTGGGGATCCGTTAACCATGATCTGCATGCATCAACTCCGGTGTTGTCCCGTCGCAGGCCATCTCCGCCGCCATGCGCGCCAGTGCGGGGGCGAGCAGGAAACCGTGGCGGAAGAGGCCGTTGACGCGGATGGTGTCGCCGCGCCGGGACAGGCGCGGCAGGTTGTCGGGAAAGGCGGGGCGCGCATCGGCGCCGATCTCCACCAGTTCGGCCTCGCCGAAGGCCGGGTGCAGCGCGTAGGCGGCAGAGAGCAGTTCGAGGACGGACCGGACGCTGCGGCGGCGGTCGTCGCTCTCGATCTGCGTGGCGCCCAGCATGAACAGTCCGCCGGGCCGGGGCACAACGTAAAGGGGAAAGCGCGGATGGAGTAGCCGGACCGGGCGGGAGAGCCGAATATCGGCGCTGCGCAGCACCGCCATCTCGCCCTTGACGCCGCGCAGATCCGGCAGCACGTCCCGCGCCGCCAGCCCGCGACAATCGACTGTCAGGCCCGCGCCGGGCGCCGGCGCAGAGGCGAAGACGGCCCCGGCTTGCGAGAGCCTTTCGCGCAGATGCCGCAGGGCCGCGCGGGGGTCGAGATGCGCCTCCTCCGCGACGTGAAGGCCACGCTCGAAACGTCCGCCCAGATCGGGTTCCAGCGCCGCAAGCGCCGCGCCATCGAGCCGCCTGTGCTGGGGGACGCGCCGTGCAAAGCGGTCGAGTTCCCGTCGGTCGCGGCCGAGCGTCACGACGAGGGTTCCTTGGCGGATCACCGGAACGCCCTGCCGCGCCCACCAGTCGGCGGCTTTGCGGCCAAGCCGGACCACGGGCTCCTCGGCGGTCTCGCCCTCGCAGAACGGGGCCAGCATCCCGCCCGCCCACCAAGAGCAGGCGTGCGGACCGTGCTCTGGCGCCGGATCGACCACCGTCACCGCGCAGCCGCGTCCGATCAGCTCCGTCGCCACACAGAGCCCGGCCACGCCGGCGCCGAGGATCGTCGCGCGGGTCATGCCCAAACCTCGTGGAAGTGATGGACCGGTCCATGACCGGCGCCGATGCCGAGCCCGTCCGCCGCGCGGATTGCGCCGTGCAGCCAGACCTGCGCGCGCGCGACTGCGTCGCCGACGGTTGCCCCCTTGGCCAGCTCCGCCGCGATGGCCGAGGAGAGACTGCATCCGGTGCCGTGGGTGTTGCGGGTCGCGAGCCGTGGCTGCTCCAGTGTGAGAATCGTGTCGGCGCCTATCAGGCGGTCGATGCAGGTCGGCCCCTCGGCGTGGCCACCCTTCATCACCACGGCCTTCGCCCCCAGCGCGAGCAGGTCGCGCCCCTGCGCTTCGGTTTCGGCGGCGGTTTCGGCCTGGTCGCGCCCCAGCAGGCGCGCGGCTTCGGGCAGGTTCGGTGTCAGCACATCGGCGCGTGGCAGAAGGCGGGTCACCAGCGCGGTGCGGGCGTCTTCGGTCAGCAGCATGTCGCCCGATTTGGCGACCATGACCGGGTCCAGCACGACCGGTCCGCCGTAGCCGTTCAGCGCATCGGCGACGGCGGCGGCGACCTCGGACGAGGCCAGCATGCCGATCTTGATCGCCTGCGGGCGGATGTCGTCGAGCACCGCCGCGATCTGCGCGATGACCAGGGCGGGCGGCATGGCTTCGACGGCAAAGACACCAAGGGTGTTCTGCGCGGTGATCGCGGTGATGGCGCTGGTGCCGTAGACGCCAAGCGCTGAAAAGGTCTTGAGATCGGCCTGTATGCCCGCGCCGCCCCCGCTGTCGGAGCCGGCGATGGTAAGTGCGGATGGGTGCGGCGTCATCGTTTCCTCCACCAGAGAAGGGTGGAGGCGGATCGGGCAACGGCCAAAAGCCGCGCAAGATCGTACTCCGTTCCCTACGCCGGTATTGCCCGGATCAGGTTCGATGGGTTGGCTTTCGCCTCTCAGCCCCGAGCAGGGCACCCCAACGGATTCCCGTAATGCTTAGCAACCATCTTACGAGCCCGCAACCTGTGTCGGGCGGGCCGCTCTCGCATGCCCGTCCTGCGGGACGACTGGCCGCAGCGCGTTCGGCCCGCGGCACAGGCGTGCCGCGGGCCGGGATCAAAAGGAGACGGGAGCGCGAAACGCGGGCGTCAGGCGGCCGGGAGCGTTTTGAGACATTCGTCGAGCGCCGCGCGCAGGCGGGTGAACATCTCCTCAACCTCCGGCGCGGTGATGATCTGCGGCGGGGCCAGCGCAATCCGATTGCCGATCAGACGGGTGATCAGCCCGTGCTTGCGCGTCAGCCGGTCGAGCATCGGCATGACCTTGAGCTCGGGGGCGTGCATCGCCTTGGTGTCCTTGTTGGCCACGACCTCCACCGCGCCGATCAGACCGATGCCATCCACATCGCCGATCAGCGGATGATCGGCGAGGTCGTGGAACCCCTTGAGAAATCCGAGCTCCAGCGCCTTCACATGGTTGACGAGGTCCATCTCCTGGTAAATCGTCAGCACTTCGGAGGCCACGGCGCAGGCTACCGGGTGGCCGCTATAGGTATAGCCATGGGTGAAGGAGCCGAATTTGTCGCTCTGCGCCATCATGCCCTCGAACACCCGGTCGCCGATGATGACGGCGGAGATCGGCACCATGGCGGCGGAAAGCGCCTTGGCGCAGCAGATCATGTCGGGTTTGAGCTGATAGGTTTGCGTGCCCCACATCTCGCCGGTTCTGGCGAAGCCGCAGATGACTTCGTCGGCGACAAAGAGCACGCCGTATTTGTCGAGAACGGCCTGGATCTTTTCGAAATACCCTTTGGGCGGCGTGATCGCCCCGCCGGAGCCCAGGACCGGTTCGGCCCAGAAGGCGGCGACGGTCTCCGGACCCTCGCGCAGGATCAGCGCCTCGATTTCCTCGGCGCAGCGGGTGGAGAACTCCTCTTCGCTCTCGCCGGGCTCTGCCATGCGGTAGTGATAGGGCATCGTGACGTAGTGAAAGCCGTCGAAGGGCAGGCCGTAGCCGTCATGGAACTTGACCTTGCCAGTCAGGCAGGAGGTCAGCGTGCCGGTGCCATGGTAGGCCTCGTTGCGCGAGATGATCTTGCGGCGCTGCGGCGCGCCCTGGCTGTTCCAGTAGTACCAGACCAGTTTCAGCGCGGTATCGTTGGCTTCGGTGCCCGAGGACTGAAGCAGGATCTTGTCCATGCCGTTGGGGGCGATATCGGCGAGCTTGCCGCAAAGCTCTGCTGCCTGCGGCGTGCCGGAACCGCGGAAATTGTGGTAATAGCCGAGATTGGTCATCACCTCCTTGGCCACATTGCCCAGCCGTTCCGACCCGAAGCCCAGCGAGGAGCACCACAGTGCCGCGGCGCCTTCGATATAGTCCTTGCCGTCGGAGTCGAACACATTGATGCCCTCGCCGCGCACAAAGAGTTCGCTGGGGCCGGTTTTCAGATGTGCGCGCAGATCGGTATGCGGGTGGACCTGATGCGCCGCGTCCATGGCGGCCGTCGAGTTGGGGAGCGGTTTGTTCATGATCCATCCTTTCAGACCGGGAGGGCGGGGGCGGAGAGTGTGCAAGATAATTCCATTCAGTAGAATGGTATTTTTATCAATAGAACTATCTACCTTTGGAGCGTCAAGCGGTTTTCAGCGCGGGTTCGCCTCATAGCCGTTGAGATGCCGGCGCGCTGGGCAGTGCTCTCGTGCCTGCTCTGCCGTGGCGGTTTGCCGCTTGTCATCGGTGGGAAAGGTTGTTCTATTAATTAGAAGAGCATTCTACTGGGTGGAATTTATGCCATCTCACCCTAGCGAACCGTAGCATGCCCCGGGTTGGGATGGAGGCGTTTTTGCCGCGTTACATGCTGTTACTCTTGGTCTTTTCGCTGGCGGCGGCCGGCGGCGCCGTCGCCGATGCGCTGGGGCTGCCGCTGGCATGGATGATCGGAGCCATGGTGGTCAGCGCCGGGTTCGCCTGGGCCGGGGTGAGCGTCCGCATCGACAAGATCCGCTCCTACGGGCTGGTGGTTCTGGGGCTGTCGCTGGGGCAGAGCTTTACTCCCGAGGTGATGGCGCAGGTGGCGGTCTTTCTGCCGCTGATCGCTTTTTGTGCGCTTGCCACCTTGCTGGTCGGGCTGCTGCTGATCCGCCTCTATACGCGCGGCGCGGGGCTTGACCCGGCGACCGCCTTTTTCTGCGCGGTGCCGGGGGGGGTCGTGCTGATGGCGGTGCAGGCGCAGCGCGCGGGCGCTTCGGAGGCGCATGTGACCCTGTCGCAGACCGTGCGCCTTGCGGTCGTCGTGCTGATCTATCCTTTCCTGCTGACCTTCCTGATGCCGGATCATGCCGCCGGAGCTGCGCAGGTCGCGGCGGCGCGGAGCCAGCCTTTCGCGCTTGCCGATCTGCCCTGGATCGCCCTGTTGCTGGCGGCGGGCATGGGGGTTGCGCATCTGGCGCGCTACAGCTTCCTGCCCAATCCCTGGATGATCGCGCCATGTCTCCTGGCCATCGTGCTGCAACAGACCGCGCTCCAGCCGGTGCCGCTGCCGCATTGGGTGATCCTGCTGTGCCAGCTGATCCTCGGGGTCTCGCTGGGCGCGCGCATGTCGCCGGAGTTCCTGCGCAGCTCGATGCGGCTGGTCATGACCTCGGTGCTGGCCTCGGTGCTGTTGACGGCGGCGCTGGTGGTGGCGGCGCTGGTGGTCTCCGCGGTCAGCGGCCTCGACCGCGCGCCGCTGCTCTTCGGCATGTCTCCGGGCGGGATGCCGGAGATGACGGTGGCGGCCGGCAGCCTCGGCGTGTCGGTGCCGCTGGTGCTGAGCTTTCACCTGACCCGCATTCTTATCGCCAATCTGACGCTTGAACCCTTGTGGCACCTCCTGAACCGCAGGCTGCGGCACGGCGGGGGCGGCCCGCGCTGAAAAAGGACCGATCTCATGAGCATCGAAACGCTTGCCAACTTTGTCGATGGCAGGGGCTGCCCACCCGCGAGTGGCACCTATCTCGACTGCGAAAACCCTTATAGCCGCACGGTCTGGGGGCGCATCGCGCGCTCTGACGCGGCGGATGCCGAGGCCGCTGTGAGCGCTGCGCGCCGCGCCTTTCGCGAGGGGCCTTGGTCGCGCTTCACGGCGCCGCAGCGCGGCGCGATGCTCCATGCGATGGCCGATGTCGTGGCGGCTCATGCGGAGGAACTCGCCCGCATCGAGGTGCGCGACAATGGCAAGACCTACAAGGAGATGCTGGGGCAGGTGAAGCGCATCCCAGAGTGGTATCGCTTTTATGGCGGGCTTGCGGACAAGATCAACGGCGCCGTGCTGCCCACCGAAAAGCCTGGCCAGATGAACTACACCCTGCATGAGCCGCTGGGGGTGATCGCGATGATCACGCCCTGGAACTCGCCGCTGATGCTGCTTGCCTGGAAGCTGGCACCGGCGCTGGCGGCGGGCAATGTGGCGGTGGTGAAACCCTCGGAATTTACCTCGGCCTCGGCGCTGCGCTTCGCCGAGCTGATGACGCAGGAGGCGGGCTTGCCCGCCGGGGTTCTGAACGTCGTGACCGGGCTCGGCGCGGAAGTGGGCGCGGCGCTCACCGCGCATAAGGACGTGGCGAAGGTCGCCTTTACCGGCGGCGTCACCGGCGGTCGCGCCGCCTATGTGGCGGCGGCGGAAAAGCTGCGCCCGGTGAGCCTTGAGCTGGGCGGCAAGTCGCCGAACCTGGTGTTTGCGGATGCCGACCTGGAGCAGGCCGCGCGTGGGATCGTATCGGGAATTTTCGGCTCGGGCGGGCAAAGCTGCGTGGCGGGCTCGCGCGCGCTGGTGCATGTCTCGGCCATGGAAACCTTCGTGGCGCGCGCGGTCGAGCTGACGGGCAAGATCCGGCTTGGCGATCCGATGTCGGCCGATACCGATATCGGCCCGGTCGCCACACCGGCGCAGTTCGACCGTATCATGACCTGTATCGGCTGGGCGAAGAAGGACGGCGCCACCACCGCCATCGGCGGCGCGCCCGTCTCAGACCCGTCGGGGGGCGAGGCGCTTTTTGTGGCGCCGACGATCTTTACCGGGGTCTGGAACGACATGCGGATCGCCCGTGAAGAGGTCTTCGGTCCGGTGCTCGCGGTGATTCCGTTCGAGACCGAGGAGGAGGCGATCGCCCTCGCCAATGACAGCGATTTCGGGCTCGGCGCCGGCATCTGGACCCGCGACATCTCGCGGGTGCACCGGGTCGCCGCCGCGCTGGAGGCGGGCTCGGTCTGGGTCAACAGCTACAAGGGCGGCTCGCAGATCTCGCCATTCGGCGGCTACAAGATGTCCGGGCTGGGACGCGAAGGCGGCATGGAGATGATACGCGACTACTTGCAGGTCAAGAGCGTCTGGCTCAACCTCGCCGATGAGGTGGCATACCCGTTTCCGCTATAGTTCGGCCGGCATGCCCACCTGAGATCCGCCATGAGAAGGAGTATGCCGTGACCGGCCCGGTGATCGTCAATCAGATCGACGAAGCGTTCGGCGCGATGCTGGCGGCGCAGCCCTGCAAGCCGCGGGTGATCAATCATTTTGAAAAAGATCGCCCCTGGACCTTTCCGGCCGAGGCGGAAGTGCTTGTCACCGCCGCGTTCAAGGCCTGGCCGAAGGCGCCCGACCGGGCGCACAGGCCCGCGCTGAAATGGGTTCAGACCTATTCCGCCGGGATCGAGGCCTATCCCGGCTGGCTGCTGGACGGTGTGATCGTGACCAACGGCCGGGGTTTGACCGCGCCGCAGATCGCCGAATATGTGCTGGCGGCGATGCTGGTGGCGGAAAGGGACATTGTCGGCGCCCGGGCCACCGGTCCCGACGACTGGGGCGCGCGCAGCTTCGGCACGCTGGAGGGCCGTGTGCTCGGGGTGTTGGGCTACGGTGCGATCGGCGCCGAGACCGTGGCGCGGGCACGCGCCTTCGGCATGGAAATTCTGGTGAACCGGCGCGGTGCATGGGGCAGGGTGCCCGAAGGGGTCACCCCCTGTGCCAGCCCTCAGGAGGTCGTCTCGCGCGCCGATCATCTGCTTCTCGCGATGCCGCATACCGCCGAGACCGACCGGATCCTCGATGACGCGCTGCTGGCGCAGGCAAAACCGGGGCTGCATCTGATCAACGTGGCACGCGGCGGGCTGGTCGACGACGCGGCGTTGCTGCGCGCGCTGGCGGACGGCCGGATGGGGCGGGCGACGCTGGATGTGACCGCGCCGGAGCCGCTGCCGGAGGGCCATGCCTTCTGGACCCATCCCAATATCCTGCTGACGCCGCATGTCTCCTATATCGGCGGGGCGGAGCGCGAGCGCTTCGACCGGAAGACCAAGGCAAATCTTGAGGCGTTTGTCAGCGGGGCGCCGATGCAGGATATCGTGGATCTCGCCCGAGGTTATTGAGACCGGGGCGCGCCCGCGTCAGAGGCGCATGGGCCAGGCCGAATAGAATTCGGAGCCCAGCGCCTCGCCGATGCTGGCCGCCGCTGCCAGGATGAGAGGCGACATCTCCTGCATGCGCTCTTCGGTGAAGCGCATGGATGGGCCGGAAATCACCAGCGCGCCGAGGATTTCGCCGCTGGCGGCAAAGATCGGCACCGAAATGCCGCCGATGCCGGGGCCGCGCTCGCCGACCGAGGCGACGGGGATCTCGTGCAGCACGTCGAGCGTCGCCGGGGTGTCGCCGCGCAGATCGTCGTAATCGGTGAGAACGTGGCCGGCCGCGCCGCGGTCGATATCGACGGCGTCGCCCTCGGCCACATGCTCGCGCAGCAGCTGATCGCAGTCTTCGCGGAATACGCAGACGCGCTTGTTGCCTTCGCGGCGGAAAAAAGAGGCACTTTCGCGCGTTTCATCCACCATCTTCTTCAGAACCGGCCGCACGATGCCTTCGAGACTGAAGGTCTGCTGGTAAATATGGCCGACGCGAAACGCTTCTGGCCCGACGATATAGAGCTTGTCCGGGGTCATCGTCAGATAGCCCGCCTTCTGGAGCGACACCAAAAGCCGAAGCGCCGAGCTCTTGACCAGCCCGGTGCGCTCGCTGATGTCCCCAAGCGAGAGCCGGTTGGCGCCGCGCCCGAAAAGGCTCATTATTCTCAGAGCCTTATCGACGGCTTCCACGCCTTTTGTCTTGAGCTTCGGTGGCTCTTTATATCCGTTCCCGGCGTCACTCATCGCCCAATCCTTTTGCGATTACACACATTATTGCGCTCTTGCTGGACCGAATACTTGACGGTCGCGGCGTCCAATGGTCAGCATTCTATCAAGCAGCAAGGCATTCTGCTAGATAGAATTATCGGGTTGGAACCGCAGGGGGATCCCAAGATCCCCAATGCCTCGACCGAAGCGCGGCAGGCCCGAACCGAATTCACGCAGCAGAGCTGCGCCAACATGGAGTGAGACAGATGACAAAGAAAGACAGTTCCAACGGGACCGCCCTCGCGGGCTCTGCCGCCAAAGCCTTTACCCGCCGCAGCCTGCTGCGTGGCGCCACCAGCCTCGGGCTCGGTGCCGCGCTGGCGCCGCTCTATGTCAAACGGGCCTTTGCCAATAGCGGCGAGCTGAACATCCTGTGCTGGTCCGCCGAACTGCCCGAGGAGGTGATGACCGCCTTTACCGAGGCCACGGGCATCACCGTGAACAAGACGCCGTTCTCGTCCAACGAGGAAGCGATCAACAAGATGCAGGCGACCTTTGGCGAAGGCTTCGACCTGGTGATGCCCTCGGTGAACCGCGCTTCGGAATTCCAGTATATCGAGGTGCTGCAACCCTTCGACGAGGCGCGCGTGAACCTCGATGCCTATCAGCCCGGTCTGCTCAAGGCCTCGTCCGACAGCTGGAGCTGGGACGGGCTCTATCACCTGCCGCATATGTGGGGCGCCGAGGGGCTTTCCTGGGACAACAGCGTCGCTGATCTGAGCTATGCGGATGCGAGCTATGGCCTGGTCTGGAGCGATGAATATTCCGGGCGTGCCCAGGTGCGTCCGACCTCGGCGCTTCTGGGGCTGGGTCTCTTTCTGGATGCGTCGGGCCAGCTGCCCTCGAACCGGATGATGGATGCCTACAAAGATCCCGAGACCATGCGCAAGATCTACGAAGAGATCCTGGCCTACGCGGTGGCCCGCAAGGGCAATATCAAGCAGTTCTGGGACAGCACCGACACCATTCGCGCCGGGTTCAGCGAAAACGGCTGTGTGATCGGCCAGACCTGGGACGGGCCGGTGAAGCAGATGGCCAAGCAGGGCCAGCCGATGAGCTTCATGGCGCCGCAGGAGGGCGGGCTGACCTGGATGGACGGCTTTGCCATGTCCGCTGCCGCGCGCAACGTGGACGAGGTCTATGCCTTCCTTGGATTCACCCAGAACCCGGAGATCGCGGGCCGCATCGCGGAACTGGCCAGCTATAACTCGCCGGTCAAGGGCGCTGCCGAATTCACCCCCGAGATCGACCGGGAGCTGTTTGACAAGGCCTATCCCGAGGATGCCCTGGACAAGCTCTGGTGGTATCCGGCGAGCCCGGAATGGTTCAACCCGATCCGCAACGAATATGCGGAGAAGTTCCGGGTCGCCTGATCCGCGTCCGGCAGCATGACGGGAAGGGGCGCGGCCGTGGCCGGCCGTGGCCTTTCCCAACCCCCTACCTCCCTCTGACAAAAAGTAGACCGGACCAGCCATGACGACTGCAATCGAACTGGAAAAGGTGCGCATCACCTTCGGCACATTCACCGCCGTCCACGACACCAATCTCGACATTCGCGACGGTGAATTCTTTTCCTTCCTCGGTCCGTCCGGCTGCGGCAAGACCACGCTGCTGCGCACCATCTCCGGCTTTACCGAACCCAGCGCCGGCGTGGTGCGGATCGGCGGCAAGGATATGGCGGGGATCGGTCCCAACAAGCGCCCGACGGCGCTGATCTTTCAGAACCTCGCGCTGTTTCCGATGATGACGGTGGCGGAAAACGTGGCCTATGGGCTGCGGGTGCGCGGGGTCGGCAAATCGGAGCGCGAGCAGCGCGCGATGAAGCTGCTCGACCAGGTGGCGCTGACACCGCATGCGCATAAGAAGATATCGGCCCTGTCGGGCGGTCAGAAACAGCGGGTGGCCATCGCGCGGGCACTGGCGGTGGAACCCAAGGTGCTGCTGCTCGACGAGCCTCTGTCCGCGCTCGATCTCAAGCTGCGCCAGCACATGCGGCGCGAGCTGCGCGAGATCCAGCAGCGCGTCGGCATCACGTTTATCTACATCACCCACGATCAGGGCGAAGCGCTGAACATGTCCGACCGCATTGCGGTGATGAATGCCGGTCACATCGAGCAGGTGGGCACCGGGCGCGAGATCTACAGCAAGCCGCAGAGCGCCTTCGTCGCCTCCTTTGTCGGCGAAAGCAACGAGCTGCCCGGAAAGGTGAGCCGGATCTCCGACGGCATGTGCACGGTGGACACGCCGCTGGGCGCGCTGAGCGGGCGCGTCGGTGGCGATTTCCGGGTCGGCGACGCGGCAACGCTGTTTGTACGGCCGGAACAGCTTCGGCTCGCGGCGCCGGGCGGCGACCATGCGTTCCGGGCGCGGGTCGATGATCTGTCCTTCGAGGGCAGCATGACCCATCTGGGGCTCGACACCGGGCTGGCGCAGGATTGCGCGGCGACGCTCATGACCTCCAATCACGAAAGCCTGCCGGAGATCGGCGCGGATCTCGGGCTGAGCTTCAACCCGCTCGATGCCATCGTCCTGAAATCCGGAGCGCCGGCGGCATGAACAATCTCGACACCACTTTCATCGCCACGGCACTGGTCGTCGTGCTGTTCTTCTTTCTGGTACGCTACGACCGTCAGCGCCGCCCGGAGGCGATCGGCTTTTTCCGGCGCAACGGCGCGGTGGTCGGGGGCTATCTGATCCTCGGCGTCGGCTTCTGGCTGATCATGACCTTCATCATGCCGATGGTGTTCATGGTCGATCTGTCGTTCCACCACAAACTGCCGCCCTCCAAGGTGGGCGGGCCCGAGGATGTCTATACGCTGGACAATTACCGGATGTTCCTGTTCGGCTCGCGCACCAGCACCGAGAGCCTGAACTGGCTGCATCTGCGCAGCTTCTTCGCGACCATCGGCATTTCCATGGCGCTGACGCTGATCACCTTCGCCATCAGCTACCCGCTGGCCTATTACATGGCGCAGTCGGCCAAGGCCCAACAACTGCGGGTGTTGCTGCTGCTGCTGATCATCCCCTATTGGGTCAACGATATCCTGCGGGCGTTTTCCTTCCGTATCCTCATGGCGGAAAACGGCTTTCTCAACGGTATCCTGCAAGGCATCGGGCTGACCGGTCAGCCGATCGACTTCCTGGGGCAGAATATCGCGCTCTATGTGGCGCTGTGCTATTCGCATCTGCTGATCATGATCTTTCCGCTCTACAACGCCATCGACGCGCAGGATCACAACCAGATCGAGGCGGCGCGCGATCTGGGGGCGCCCTGGTGGCATATTCACCTGTTCATCGTCATGCCGCACGCCAAACCCGGCATCGGTTCGGGGATGACCTTGTGCTTCATGCTCACCGCCGGCGCCGTGGCCACGCCGCTTGTGCTGGGCGGGCCGAATTCGCTGTGGTTCACGCCCATCGTCTATGACCGCTTCTATCAGCTCTTCGACTGGCCGCAGGGGGCCGCCTACGCCATCGTCCTGCTGCTCGCCTGTATCGCCATCGTCTTCACCGTGTTGAAGCTCGCGGGCCTCAAACTCGGGGAGATCGCCAAATGAACGCCCGTTTCGTTACTTCGAGGGTGGTGATCTTCTACCTCGTGCTGTTCTTCATCTTCCTGCTGGGGCCGCTCGCGGTCATGGGGGTGACCGCCTTCAACACGCCCAGCTATCCGCAGGTCTGGCCCATCGAAGGGCTCACCCTCAACTGGTTCACCGAGCTGTTCCAGGATCAGGAGATGCTCGAGGGTCTGCGGACCTCGGTCATCATCGGTCTGAGCGTCGCCGTCCTGTCGGTGGCGATGGGGCTGGCGGGTGCGCTGGTCATGACCCAGCTCTTTGGCACGTCGCGGTCCTACTACTATTTCCTGGTGGTGGCGCCGGTGCTGATCCCGGGCATTGTCCTCGGGATTTCAACGGTGGTCTTCTGGCGCGATTTTACCGGCATCCTCGGCATGCGCTCGACCCTCTATAACGGGACCGTGCTGACGATCCTGGCGCAGTCGAGCTTTGTCTCGTCCTACTGCATGCTGATCATCCTGGCGCGTCTGCAACGGTTCGACGTGTCGCAGGAAGAGGCCGCGCTGGATCTCGGCGCGACCTATCCGCAGGTCTTTCGCGACGTGCTGCTGCCCTTCCTGCGGCCGGCGCTGCTGTCCTCGGGCATGCTGGCCTTTCTCACCTCCTTCGAGAACTACAACGCCACGACCTTCGCCATCCTCGCCGACAAGACGCTGACCACGGTGCTCGCCTCGCGGGTGCGCATGGGCTCCGACCCGACAATTTCGGCGCTGGCCACGGTGATCATAGTGCTGACCATCGTCGCGGCGCTGGTCTTCGAATGGCTGAAACGGCGCGAGCAGAAGCGGGCGCAGCTGCTGCAACGCGAGCGGCGGCGCCTTGAAGCCGCCGAACTGCTCTGACGGAAAAGGACACTCTCCGAATGCCACCCTTTGTCGACCCCGTCGTCTGTGACGAAGCCCTGCCAGCCGAAAGCGACGTGGTCGTCATCGGCGCCGGGATCATGGGCATCGCCACGGCGATGTTCCTCGCCGAACGCGGCGTTTCCGTCACCGTCGTGGAAAAGGGCCGCGTCGCCCATGAGCAATCCGGCCGCAACTGGGGCTGGGTGCGCGAGCAGCTTCGGTCCAGCGCCGAGCAGCCCCTCGCGATGCTGTCGCTGCGGCTCTGGCGGCAGATGTCGGAGCGCATCGGCCGGGATGCAGGGTTTCGCAAGACCGGCATGATGGTGGTCTCCAAGGACGATGCGGAAATCGCCCGCTGGCAGGCTTGGATCGACGCCAACGCCCATCTGGATCTGCCCGGCGGCATCCTGTCGGCGCGCGAGGTCGCGGCGCTGATCCCCGGCTCTGCCGAAACATGGAAGGCGGCGATCCACTCGCCCGAAGATGGCTGGGCCGAGCCCCGGATCGCGGTGCCCGCCATGGCCGCCGCCGCGCGCGAGAAGGGGGCTGTCATCATCGAGAACTGCGCCGCGCGCGGCTGGGAAACCGAGGCGGGGCGCGTCTCGCATGTGGTGACCGAAAAGGGCAGCATCCGCACCGGCGCGGTGCTGCTCGCCGGCGGCGCCTGGTCCGCGATGATGCTGCGTCACCATGGCGTGCGCTTTCTGCAATCGGGCGTCTTCGGCACCGCCTTCCGCACCCAGCCGGGGCCCAATGTCTTCGACGGCGGGGTGGGCAGCCCGCTGTTTTCCTTCCGCCGCCGCACCGATGGCGGCTATGTGGTCGGGCTGCGAGGACGCGGGCGGATCGAGCTCAGCCCCATGGGGCTCCGCGACACCGTGCCCTTCGCCTCGCTGTTCCTGCTGCGGCGCGCACAGCTGAATCTGCGCGTCGGGCAGTCCTTCTTCAACGGCCCCTTCGCCTGGCGCTCATGGGCATTGGACAGCCGCTCGCCCTTCGAGGCGCATCACGCGCGCGTCTACGATCCGTCCCCTGATCCGCGGATCGTCGACGGCGGACTCAAAGCCTTCACCGAGGCCTATCCCGAGCTGAAAGGACTGCGCGTTGCCGAGAGCTGGGGCGGCGTGATCGACGCCACGCCCGACATGGTGCCGGTGATCGGCACGGTGCCGGGGACCGAAGGGCTGTATCTGTCGAGCGGCTATTCCGGCCATGGCTTTGCCTTCGGTCCGGGGGCCGGCTGGGTCATGGCGCAGCAGATCGTGGGAGAGACCCCGGATGTGGATCTCTCTCCGTTCCGTTTCTCGCGCTTTGCCGAGGGCAAGGCGCATGAGGCACATCACTGGGTCTGAGCGTGCCGGTGCCGCCCGGGTTGCGGGCGGCGCTGTGGAGAGAGGTTTTCGAAAGCGCCGCCGCCGCGTCCTGCGTCGGGCGGGAGGCGCTTACTCTTCCCAGCCCTCGGGTGGGGCGGAGGGGGTGCGCACGCCGGCGCGGCGGAACGCGTCGAGCACCCCGTAGGTGTCGAGCCACTGCGCGCGATAGGCTTTGTAATACTCGTCTTCCGGCACGATCTTCCAGCTGAACAGCGACTTGCGCTTGCGGAACTCCAGATCCTCGGCGGCGAGCTGCTGGCGGATGCCAGCGTCGCGTCCGAAGCGCGAGGCGCGGTTGATCAGTGCGCTGTCGCCGCGCGGGGTGCCGCTCTCGTCGAGCCGCGCGGGATTGCCGCCGAGCGCGGCCACCGCATCGGACCGCGGGGTCTGCGCGGTGCGGTTGGTGGCACCGGGCGCAGGCGCCGGCAGCGCGTTCAGATCCGTGGGCGTTTCCAAAGGCTTGTTAGGAACGATGGCGAATTCCTCGGGCTGCCCGCTATTGGTCTTGAGATAGTGCAGACGGATATCCCGCTCGCGCCCGGAACAGGCGGCGAGCCCGATCAGACCCATCATCAACACCATGTGCGACAGCTTCATTGTCACCCTCCGGTTCTTGCCTTGTCCTGCTTTAACGCATGTGATCCGCCGCGTCACGAGCCCTTTTTCCCATGCTTGCGCCCGGGCAGCAGCACCAGCCCCAGCGCGCCGGCAAAGATCGCGATATCCGCGACGTTGAAGGCAAAGGGGTTGTCGATGCCGCAGCAGGACATGTTGAGAAAATCCGCCACCGCGCCATAGAGCAGCCGGTCGACCACATTGCCGAGCGCGCCGCCGATCAGAAGCCCGGCGGCCACCAGCCCGGGCCAGCCCGGCGGATCGCGGCGCAGCCAGACCAGCACGAAGAGCACGATGCCGAGCGCGACCGAGATCAGGATCCATTTGGTCGCCTCCGCCCCGCTGCCCATCAGGCCGAAATTGATGCCGTCGTTCCAGGCCATGCGGAAATTGACAAAAGGCGGCCAGACGTCGATGGCCAGCCGCGTGTCGAGCGACATCACATGCACCACCAGCCATTTCGTCAGCTGGTCGATCACAAAGGTGATCGCCGCCACCCATGCCACTGTCCGCATCGCTCGTCCCCGCCCGTTTCTGCCCGCTCCGCTCTACAAGCTGCGGCGCGCGATGGAAAGCCGCTGCTCAGGGTGTGGCGGCAAGGCCGCGCAGAAAGGCGCCAAAGGCGCCGATCGCGGCATCGAGCGCCACGGTGCCGGGGTCGTTCACCGTGAGCGCTGCGCAATAGTCGCGCCCGTCCGCGTCGCGCAGCAAGGCGGTGAAATTCAGCACACCGGTCTCCGAGCCGCCCTTGTAGGCGATGCGCGTCCAGGGCGCGCCCGGGGGCACCGGACCGGGATTGACCTGCATCAGCGGCAGCTCCGCCAGCGGCGCCCCGAGCGCGCAGAGCCGTTCCAGCGGCAGGTGCCATTCCAGCCCGTCCACATGCGGCCCGGTGACCGCCGCGACCGGCGGCAGCACGCGGGCGGCACGCGCGGCGAGGGCAGGGCGGTCGGAGGTATCCGCCGCCAGCCACTCCGTGCGCAGATCGGCATCCGCCTTGAGCCCAAAGAATTCCCGCGTGCTCAGCAGATCGCCGGGGGCGAGCCCCAGCCGCGCCGCCACTGCATCGCGCCCCAGCGTGTCGAGCAGCAGATCGGTGGCGGTGTTGTCGCTCTCGGCGATCATCGCCAGTGCCGCCGTGTGCAGCGTCACCGGCGCGTCTTCGGGGAAATCCTGCAACCGTCCGGTGGGCAGCGAGCGGTGGCGCGCCCCGATCCGCACCACATCCGCCCAGTCCCGGCGCCCGGCCGCGATCTCCTCGACCAGCACCGAGAGCACGCCGAGCTTGAAGGCCGAGCCCACCGCCAGCCGCTCTCCGGCGCGATGTGCGGCCAGCGTCTCGCCGTCGCGCAGCGCCAGCCAGGCCACGTCCTGCCCGAGATCCGCCAGCAGTGCCTCCGCGGCGGCGAGATCGGCGACGCGCGGCTCGGGTGTGCCAAACCAGAGCATCGCCACGCGGCCCTCTGCGTCCAGACCGATCCGCGCCGGCACCCGATGGCTCTCTGTGATCACCGTGTAGCCCTCCGGCGCGGGCGCGATCTCTTGCACCGGGCCGAACTGCGTCCGCAGCCCCGACAGAATGTCGTTGAGCGTCGCGCGCGGCACCTGGTTTAGAAAGACCGGTGCAATCGTGGTCTCCGCCGCGCCCTCGCGCCAGAGCCCGCGCAGCACTGTTTCCGGGGACTGAGCCGCCGCGAAACCAGCCGCCAATGTCAGCAGAGCGGAGAACAGGATGGGTTTCATTGGGGGGCGCCGCTTGCAGTGATACATTCTCGACACAGCACATCGCCGGGGCCTCGAACGCAAGAGGCGAGCGCCACGGTCGGGCGCTCGCCTGCTTTCATCTTTCTGGAAAATACTCCCGGCGCGACCTGGGCGCCGGGCACGGCCTCAGTTCAGAAGCCCGGCATGACGCAGCGCATCGTCGAGCCGCGCGCGGGTGGGTTCGGTGACCGGCAGCAGCGGCAGGCGCATTTCTTCGCTGCACAGCCCAAGCCGCGCCATGGCGTATTTCGCGCCGCAGAGCCCCGGCTCGGCAAAGATCGCCTGATGCAGCGGCATCAGCCGGTCCTGAAGCGTCAGCGCCTTGCCGTAATCGCCGGCCAGCGTCGCCTCCTGAAGCTCCGAGCAGAGCTTCGGCGCCACATTGGCGGTGACCGAGATGCAGCCGGTGCCGCCCTGGGCGTTGAACCCGTGCGCGGTGGCGTCCTCGCCCGAGAGCTGGATGAAGTCCGGCCCGCAGGTGATGCGCTGGGCGCAGACCCGCGCCAGATCGCCGGTGGCGTCCTTGACGCCGATGATGCGCGGCAGTTTCGCCAGCTCGCCCATGGTGGCCGGGGTCATGTCCACCGCCGAGCGGCCGGGGATGTTGTAGATCACGATCGGGATCTCGGCGCAGTCGTGCAGTGCGGTGAAATGCGCGATCATGCCGGCCTGTGTCGGCTTGTTGTAATAGGGCGTCACCACCAGCGCCACGTCGGCGCCGACCTTCTCGGCGAACTGCACGAAGCGGATCGCCTCGTCGGTGTTGTTCGATCCGGCGCCCGCGATCACCGGCACGCGGCCGGCGGCGGCGGCGACCACGCAGGCGATCACCGCCTCGTGCTCGGTATGGGTGAGGGTGGGGCTTTCGCCCGTGGTGCCCACCGGCACCAGCCCGTGGCTGCCCTGTTCCACATGCCAGTCGACCAGGCGTTTGAGCGTGTCGAAATCCACTGCGCCGTCCTTGAACGGCGTGACCAGGGCAGGCATTGACCCTTTCAACATGACACGCTCCTTTGCTTCTGTTTCTATCTCAGGCGGAACACCGCAATCTGCCGGGAATGTGAGTTGGACGCATTCCGGCGGCACGGTATCCTCTGGCACGCGTCTATTCCTTTTCAGATCGGAAATTGCAAGCTCATGTCGCGCCTCTGCGCCCTTCTCCTCCTGATCGTCACGACCTTACCGGCCAGCGCCCAGCAGGACAGGCCGCTGGCCCAGGCCATGGATGCCATGCGCGGCGGCAACTGGGCCGCCGCCCTGATCGATTCGCGCGGTGACGGGCAGGCTGCGCTCGACGTGATCCTGTGGCATTACCTGCGCTCCAGCCGGGGCGATCCGGGCCAGATCATGGATTTCATCGCTCGCAATCCCGACTGGCCGGGCATGCCCTATCTGCGCGAAAAGAGCGAGATCGCGATCTCGGAATCCGGCGATGCCGGCATCGTGCGCGCGTTTTTCGAAGGCTACCGCCCGCAGACCGGCGCCGGCGCGCTGGCGCTGGCGCGCGCCTATCGGGCTGAGGGCGAGACCGGCGCCGCCGAGGCCGAGGTGGTGATGGCCTGGCGGACCCTGCCGCTCTCCGCCGAAGAACGGCAGAGCTTTCTGTCGCAATGGGGCACGCTGCTGAAGCCGCATCACGAGGCGCGGCTCGACATGGCGCTGTGGAAGGGCTGGGAATCCAATGCCCGCGCCATGATCCCGCTGGTGAGCGAAGGCTGGCAGAAGCTGGCGGAGGCGCGAATCGCGCTCCGCGACATGGATCCCGGCGTCGATGCGCGTATCGCGGCGGTGCCCGATGCGCTTAAGGATCATCCCGGGCTCGCCTATGAGCGTTTTCTCTGGCGGGTGCGCAAGGGCCGCGACGCCGATGCCGTCTCGCTGCTGCTGGCGCATTCCCAGAGCGCCAAGACCCTGGGAGAGCCCTGGGCCTGGGCCGGGCGCCGTGACGATCTCGCCCATGCGCTGATGCTGGAGGGAAACTATCGCGAGGCCTATCGCGTCGCCTCCAGCCACCATCTCAGCGAGGGCGCAAATTTCGCCGCGCTGGAATGGCTTTCGGGCTATCTGGCGCTGCGCTTCCTCGACGATCCGCAAACCGCGCTGGCGCATTTCCGCGGCCATGGCGAAGAGGTCGACACGCCGATCTCGCTGGGCCGTGCCGGCTACTGGACGGGCCGGGCGCTGGAGGCGATGGGCGACAGCGAGGGCGCGTTGACCGCCTACAAGCAGGGCGCGCGCTGGCAGACCTCTTTCTACGGGCTGCTGGCCGCCGAAAAGGCCGGTCTGCCCGCCGATCCCGGCCTCTCGGGCACCGAGGAATTCCCCGACTGGCGCGAGGCGCCCTTTACCGAGACGAGCGTCTACAAGGCGGCGATCCTGCTGCTCGCCTCTGGTGAGCTGAGCCTCGGCGAGCGTTTCCTGACGCATCTGGCCGAGGGGCTCGACCGCCAGCAGATCGGCCAGATGGGCGACATGCTCGCCGAGATGGGCCGCCCGCATGTACAGGTGATGCTGGGCAAGCGCGCCGCGCGCTACGGCATCGAGCTGCCGAAACCCTATTACGCGCTGCACCCCGATATCGTGAAGACCGAGTTTCCGGTGCCGAAAGAGATGGTTCTGGCCATCGCGCGGCGTGAATCCGAGTTCGATCCGAGTGTCGTCTCGGGCGCCGGCGCGCGCGGGCTGATGCAGCTGATGCCGGGCACTGCCAAGGAGGTCTCGGGCTGGCTCGATATCGCTTATTCCCATGACGGGCTGACCGACGATCCCGCCTATAACGCCCGGCTGGGCTCGGCCTATCTCGCCAGCCTCGCGCGGCGCTTCGACGGCAATGCGGTGATGATGGCGGCGGGCTACAATGCCGGGCCGTCGCGTCCGATCCGCTGGATGGAGCAGTTCGGCGACCCGCGAAAGGGCGAGATCGACGTGGTGGACTGGATCGAGATGATCCCCTTCAACGAGACCCGCAACTACGTGATGCGCGTCACCGAGAGCCTGCCGGTCTACCGCGCCCGGCTGGGCCGCGACCCGCTGCCGGTGCCGTTCAGTCAGGAACTGACGGGCGGTACGCTGCTGGCGACGGACTGAGCGCCGCGCCGGGGCTCAGCCGAGGGCCCGGCGCAGGATCTCCATTACGCCTTCGGCGGTCTCGGCGCTCTGCACGAAATCGAGCAGCGAGGCATCGGCAAAGCCCTCATCGGCGATATGGTGCAGCAGCGCCTTGAGCGGGCCCCAGAAGCCTTCGGAATCGAGCAGCACGATGGGTTTGTCATGCAGGCCGAGCTGGCGCCAGGTCAGCACTTCGAAGAACTCGTCGAGGCTGCCGGCACCGCCGGGCATCACCACGATGGCATCGGCATTCATCACCATGACCTTCTTGCGCTCATGCATGGTCTCGGTGACGACAAAGCGGGTGAGATCGGTCTTGCCGACCTCGCGTTGCAGCAGGTGCGTGGGGATCACGCCGAAGGTCTCGCCGCCGCCCGCCTGCGCGGCCCGCGCGACGATGCCCATCAGCCCGACATCGCCGGCGCCATAGACCAGCCGCCAGTTTTGTGCGGCCAGCGCATGCCCCAGCGATTCGGCGGCGCTTGCATAAGCGGCAGAGCGGCCCGAGCGGGACCCGCAATAGACACAGACGGATTTGGGGGTCATGGCGCGGGAGAATCCAATTTGCCGTTTTGACCGGTGATAGCGGGATTGATATAGGTTCTCAACCGCGCTGCATTGCGGCGCGCCGGGGACATAAGGGACGCAATGAACACAAAGCTTCTGGGCTGGGGACTTCTGGGCGCCGTGGCGCTGACCGCGGTGCTGTATCTGAGCGGGGTGATCGGCCCCGCCACCGGTCCGGTTGCGCCATCGGAACCGGCGCCGGAAACGGTCGGAGCGCCTGCGCCGACCCCCGCCGCGCCCGAGGCCGATGCGCCGCCGGGGGCGCCGCTGGAAACCGCTGCGGTCGAGACCGTGGCGCAGCCCGGCTCCGATGCGCCCGCACCGCAACTCGCCCCCGTACCGCCGCGCTTCGATCTGGTGCGCGCCGATCCCGACGGCCAGACCCTGATTGCCGGCAGCGCTGCGCCCGGCGCCGAGGTCACCGTGATACTGGACGGCGAGGCGCAGCCCTCGGCGCCGGCCGATGGCAGGGGCCGCTTCGCCCAGTTCCTCGATTTGCCGTCCTCGCCCGAGCCGCGCGTGCTGCGCCTCAGGATGAGCTGGCAGGGGCAGGAGATCGAGTCCGAGGCGGAGGTAATCCTGGCGCCCCCCGCGCCGCCGCCGGCCGCCGGCGAGCCCGTTGTCGTTGCCGATGCTCCGCCGCCGACGGATGCCGCACCCGACGCGGGCGCTCCCGCGATTGCCGCCGCTCCCGATACCGAGTCCGGCGCCGCGCCCGAGGCCGCCCGCGAGACCGGCGCGCCCGCCGTGCTGCTTTCCAGCGCCGAAGGGGTCGAGGTGCTGCAACCCTCCGCGCCCACCGCGCCGGGCGAGGTGGCGATCGACGCCATCACCTACGACAATGCCGGCGGCGTGACGCTGTCGGGCCGGGGCAGCGCCGAATCCGAGCTGCGCATCTATCTCGACAACCGCTCCGTCGCCACCGCGCGGGTGCCCGAGAGCGGTCGCTGGCGCGCCGCGCTGCCACAGGTCGAGAGCGGTACCTACACGCTGCGCGTCGACCAGATCGACGCCGCGGGCGAGGTCAGCGCCCGCGCCGAAAGCCCCTTCCTGCGCGAGGATCCCGAACGGCTCGCCGCCGCCAGCGACGCCGCCGATCCCGGTGCCGCGCCGCTGCGCGCGGTGACCGTGCAGCCCGGCCACACGCTCTGGGCACTGGCGCGCGACCGCTATGGCGAGGGCATGGCCTATGTGAAGCTCTTCGAGGCCAATCGCGACCAGATCCGCGACCCCGACCTGATCTATCCCGGGCAGGTCTTCGACATGCCGGACTGACCCAGGGCTTTCATCTTTCCGGCAAATACTCCGTCGGTCCCGTCGATCCGGGCGTGCCGTCCGGACAGCCGTGCCCGGAACGGGATCCGGCCATGCACTGGCACCTGCCGCCGGACGGGGGTATGGGACAGCCGAGCCCAGCCATAAGGATCCGCCATGCCCACCGACAGCACCGCCGAGATCGCCCGCGAGGAACGCCGCTCGGGCTGGCGCACGATCCGCCGGGTCGGCCCTTATCTCTGGCCCGAGGGCCAGGCCTGGGTGAAACGCCGGGTGGTGATCGCGCTGGGCTTTCTGCTGCTGGCCAAGCTGATCGCCGTCGGCACGCCGATCCTATACAAGCGCGCTGTCGACAGCCTCTCGGGCGAGGTGCCCGACCTGATGCTCGGCGCGGTCGGGCTGACCGTGGCCTATGGGCTGGCGCGGCTGATGAATGTCGGCTTCCAGCAGTTGCGCGATGCGGTCTTCGCCCGGGTCGGGCAGCGCGCGCTGCGGCGGCTGGCGCTCGAGACCTTCACTCACATCCACCGGCTAAGCCTGCGCTACCACATCACCCGCAAGACCGGCGGGCTGTCGCGTATCATCGAGCGCGGGGTGAAGGGGGTGGAGTTCCTGCTGCGCTTCCTGCTCTTCAGCGTCGGCCCGCTGATCATCGAGCTTTTGCTGGTGGCGGGGGTGCTCTTCGTGCTCTTCGACGTCTGGTATCTGGCGGTGGTGGCGGTGACCATCGCGCTTTACGTTTGGTTCACCTTCAAGGTCACCGAATGGCGCGTGCGCCTGCGCCGCACGATGAACGAGCAGGATACCGACGCCAACCAGAAGGCGATCGACAGCCTGCTGAATTTCGAGACGGTGAAATATTTCGGCGCCGAGACCCGCGAGGCGGCGCGCTACGATGCCGCCATGCGCGGCTACGAGGCGGCGGCGGTCAAGACCAACACCTCGCTCGCCATGCTGAATTTCGGTCAGTCCCTGCTGATCACCTCGGGGCTGGTGATCGTCATGGTGATGGCGGCGCTGGGGGTGCAGGCGGGCGACCTGACCGTGGGTGATTTCGTCATGGTCAACGCCTATATGATCCAGATCACCATGCCGCTGAACTTCCTCGGCACGGTCTATCGCGAGATCCGCCAGAGCCTCGTGGATATGGGCCAGATGTTCGAGCTGCTCGACCAGAAGCAGGACGTCACCGACACGCCCGGCGCGCCGCCTATCCAGGTGACCGGCGGGGTTGTGGAATTCGACCATGTGGCCTTCGGCTACGATGAGGAGCGGTCGATCCTCAAGGGCGTGTCGCTGCGCGTCGGGGCCGGGCAGAACGTGGCGCTGGTCGGGCCGTCGGGCTCGGGGAAATCCACCATCGGGCGGCTGCTCTTCCGTTTCTACGACGTGCAGGACGGGGCGATCCGCATCGACGGGCAGGATCTGCGCGAGGTCACCCAGCAAAGCCTGCATGCCGCCATCGGCGTGGTGCCGCAGGACACGGTGCTCTTCAACGACACGATCCGCTACAATATCGCCTATGGCCGCGACGGCGCCAGCGAGGCCGAGATCGTCGCGGCGGCGCAGGCGGCGCAGATCCACGCGTTCATCGAAAGCCTGCCCGAGGGCTACGACACCCAGGTTGGCGAGCGCGGGCTGAAACTGTCGGGCGGCGAAAAGCAGCGGGTGGGCATCGCCCGCACCCTGCTCAAGAACCCGCCGATCCTGCTGCTCGACGAGGCGACCTCGGCGCTCGACACCGAGACCGAGGCGGAGATCCAGACCGCGCTGAAACGCGCCGGCGAAGGCCGCACGGTGATCACCATCGCGCACCGGCTCTCGACCATCGCCGATGCCGACCGCATCGTGGTGCTGGAAAAGGGCGAGGTGGTCGAGCAGGGCACGCATGAGGCGCTTCTGGCGCGCGGCGGGCGCTACGCGCAGCTCTGGGCGCGCCAGCAGGCGGAACGCGACGCGGCCTGAGCCAGGGGGGCAAATTTTTTGCCAAAAAATTTGGGCGCGGGCAGGCGAAATTGGTCAAGTAATATGACCGGGCTTGTTTCCGATAGGAAACTTACGTAGGTGAAAGGGACACCCGAATCCGCCTGGAGGCTTGCCATGACAGACCGCATCACCCGCAACGGGTTGCAGATCGACCCCGTTCTGTTCGAATTC
Organism: Salipiger abyssi; assembly: GCF_017311415.1. Classification (GTDB taxonomy): domain Bacteria; phylum Pseudomonadota; class Alphaproteobacteria; order Rhodobacterales; family Rhodobacteraceae; genus Salipiger; species Salipiger abyssi_A. The sequence goes on from NZ_JAEKIS010000007.1 coordinate 75,588, forward strand.
CTCGAAGAGAAAGCGCTGCCGGGCAGCGGTGTGGAGCCGGCGGTGTTCTGGGAAAAGCTGTCTGTGCTGGCGCATGGGTTCGGCCCGCGCAACGCGGTGCTGCTGCAAAAGCGCGAAGACATTCAGGAAAAGATCGACGCCTGGCATCTGGCGCATAAGGGCCAGAAACATGACGCCGCCGCCTATCGCGCCTTTCTCGAAGAGATCGGCTATATCGTGCCCGAGGGCCCGGATTTCGAGATCGAGACCGCCAATACCGACCCCGAATTCGCCTCGGTGCCCGGGCCGCAGCTCGTGGTGCCGATCACCAATGCCCGCTATGCGCTGAACGCCGCCAATGCCCGATGGGGCTCGCTTTACGATGCCTATTACGGCACCGATGCGATGGGCTCGCTGCCCTCGGGTGGCGGTTTCGACATGGATCGCGCGGCGCAGGTGGTGGCCACCGCCAAGGCGTTTCTCGACGAGACCTTCCCTGTCGCGGGAGGCAGCCATGCCGGCGCGGACGGCTATTCGGTCGTGGGCGGCACGCTGCGGGTCTCCGGCAAGCCGCTGGAGAGCCCGGCGCAATTCGCGGGCTATCGCGGGGCTGCCGAGGCGCCCGAGGCGGTGCTGCTGCGCAATAACGGCCTGCATGTGGAGCTGGTGATCGACCGGGATCATTTCATCGGCAAGACCGATCCGGCGGGGCTGGCGGATGTGCTGATGGAGGCGGCGGTCTCGGCGATCATGGATTGCGAGGATTCGGTGGCCTGCGTCGATGGCGAGGACAAGGCGCTGGCCTATGGCAACTGGCTGGGGCTGATGGCGGGCGATCTCGCCGATACGTTCGAGAAGGGCGGCAAACCCGTCACCCGCACCCTGCATGCCGACCGGAGCTATACCGCGCCCGACGGCTCGGAGCTGGTGCTGAAGGGGCGCGCGCTGATGCTTGTGCGCAATGTCGGCCACCTGATGACCAACCCGGCGATCCTGCTGGAAGACGGCTCGGAGATCTATGAAGGTCTCATGGATGCGATGGTGACCACGCTGATCGCCAAGCGCGATGTCGACAAGACCGGGGGTCCGCGCAACTCCACCAAGGGCTCGGTCTATGTGGTCAAACCCAAGATGCACGGGCCGGAAGAGGTGGCGTTTGCCGACGAGATCTTTTCCTTTGTCGAAGACGCGCTGGGGCTGCCGCAATACACCGTCAAGCTCGGCATCATGGATGAGGAGCGCCGCACCTCGGTGAACCTCAAGGAATGCATCCGCGCGGCGAAGCATCGGGTGGCCTTCATCAATACCGGCTTCCTCGACCGCACCGGCGACGAGATGCATAGCTCGATGGAAGCGGGGCCGATGATCCGCAAGGGCGATATGAAGGGCACCGCCTGGATCGCCTCTTATGAGGACCGCAATGTCGATATCGGTCTGGCCTGCGGGCTGCGCGGCAAGGCTCAGATCGGCAAGGGCATGTGGGCGATGCCGGATCTGATGGCCGACATGCTGAAAGCCAAGATCGGTCACCCGCAATCGGGCGCCAATTGCGCCTGGGTGCCGTCGCCCACCGCCGCCACGCTGCACGCGCTGCATTACCATGCGGTGGATGTGCTGGCGTGTCAGGCCGAGATCGCCGCCGGCGGGCCGCGCGGCACGCTGGAGGATCTGCTGACCTTCCCGGTGGCGGCGGGTGCCAACTGGTCCGACGACGAGATCCGCGAGGAGATCGAGAACAACGCGCAGGGCATCCTGGGCTATGTGGTGCGCTGGGTCGATCAGGGCGTCGGCTGCTCCAAGGTGCCGGACATCCACGATGTCGGGCTTATGGAGGACCGCGCGACCTGCCGGATCTCGTCGCAGCATCTGGCCAACTGGCTGCATCAAGGGGTGGTCTCGCATGACGAGGTCATGGCGGCGATGAAGAAGATGGCCGCTGTGGTGGACCGGCAGAACGCGGGCGATGCGGCCTATATGCCGATGGCGCCGGGCTTTGACGGGGTGGCCTTCAAGGCGGCCTGCGATCTGGTCTTCGAGGGCCGGGTGCAGCCCTCGGGCTATACCGAGCCGGTGCTGCACCGGCGCCGGCTGGAGCTGAAGGCCGGTTGATCTCGGCCGAGGGTCACCCCGCAGTGGGGGAAGTGTGGCGCCGCGGCTTTGCCGCGTCACTCCGTAGGAGTGCTTGAGGAATGGCGCCGCGGCAAAGCCGCGTCGCCGGGGGCGCGGGCCTGCGGCCCGCGCGAGATGCGTATTTGCAAAGAGAAGACGCGAAGGAGATTGAGATGGCCGGGATTTCGCTGAGCCGGGCGCGGGTGATGATCCGCAAGACGCTGGAGAAAGGCAAGGAGCTGGGGCTGAACCCGCTCTCGGCGGTGGTGCTGGACGATGGCGGCAATATCATCGCCTTCGAGCGGCAGGACGGCGCCAGCCCGGGCCGGTTCCAGATCGCCCATGGCAAGGCCTATGGGGCTGTGATGCTGGGTATGTCGGGCAGCGCACAGATGGCGCGCGCTGAAGCACAGGCCTATTTCATCGCCGCCGCCAACGGTGCCTTCGGCGGGCAGCTGATTCCCGTGCCGGGCGGCGTTTTGGTCAAGGATTCCAAGGGCCGCGTTCTGGGCGCGCTCGGCGTGACCGGCGACAGCTCCGACAATGACGCGGCTGCCGCGAAAGCGGGCGTCGAGGCCGCTGGGTTGGTCGCGGAGGTCTGAGCGGGCTTTCAGCGGGGCGGGCGATGCACTATGTTTCAGTGCAGTAGCAGAGAAATGAGGTTTCCATGGCCCGCCCGGTCGTCGGTATCATCGGCAATCACCATCTGATCAACGACAGCTACCCGGCGCATGCGGGTGGCGAGATGAACACCGAAGCCGTGGCCTGCGTCTCGGACTGCCTGCCGCTGCTGGTCGCCGCCGATCCGCGCTTTGTCAGCGTCGAGGAGCTGATGGAGGTCTGCGACGGCTTTCTGCTCACCGGCGGGCGGCCGAATGTGCACCCCGAGGAATACGGCGAGGAGGCGACCGAGGCGCATGGCGCTTTCGACCGGGCCCGCGATGCCATCGTGCTGCCCCTGGTGCGCGCCTGCGTCGAGCGCGGGCAGCCTTTCCTGGGTATTTGCCGGGGCTTTCAGGAGGTCAACGTCGCCATGGGCGGTACGCTCTACCCCGAAATCCGCGATTTGCCGGGCCGCATGAATCACCGCATGCCCCCCGACGGCACCATCGAGGAGAAATTCGCCCTGCGCCACAAGGTGACGCTGAGCGAGGGCGGGGTGTTTCATAAGCTTTTCGGCGCGCCGGAGGTGATGACCAACACGCTGCACGGGCAGGGCATCAAGCGCCCTGGTGCCAGGATCGAGATCGAGGGCTTTGCCCCCGACGGCACGCCCGAGGCGCTTGTGGTCAAGGGCGCGCCGGGCTTTACGCTCTCGGTGCAATGGCATCCGGAATGGGACGCGGCCAACGATCCGGTCTCGCGCCCGCTCTTCGAGGCCTTTGGCGACGCGGTGCGCGCCTGGGCCGCGTGCAAACGTACGCCGCAACGGATTTCCGCCTGATCTTTTGCCGCGCCTTGCTCTGACGCAAGGCGTCTTCCGCGCATCCGCGCTACCCTGACTGCGATTTTGCAGAGGGAGGCAGCAATGCGCATTCTCGTTCTTTATGCCACCACCGAGGGGCAGACCCGCAAGATCTGCCGCTTTGCCGCCGATCGTCTGGTGGCGGAGGGCCATAGCGTCGAGCTGCTCAATGCGGAGGACGCCGAGGGGCTCGATGTGGGGCGCTTCGATGCCGCGCTGCTGGCGGGCTCGGTGCATATCGGAAAGATCCAGCCGGCGCTGATCGCCGCCGCGAGGGATCACGCGGGCGGGCTGGCCGCGATGCCGACGCTCTATCTGCAAGTCTCGCTGGCCGCCGCCGGCAAGGATCCGGGCGAACTGGACGAGCTGCGCGAGATCGCCCGGGAGACTGCGGACGGCTTCGGCTGGGGGCCGTCGCGCACCGAGCAGGTGGCCGGGGCTTTCCGCTTTTCCGAATACGATTTCTTCAAGAGCTGGGCGATGCGCTGGATCGCCTCGCAGCATCGCCAGAAGGTCGATCCGGCGCGCGACAGGGAATACACCGACTGGGCGGCGCTGGGGGCCATCGTCGACGATTGGGCCGAGGGCGCGGCGGAGCGGCGTTGAGCGGGGGCTAGACGAGAGCATTTGCGCCGGAGGCGAGGGCGGAGGCGATGCTGCGCGGGGCATCGCGCCGGGCATCGCCGAGGATCGCGGCACTTCGGCGTATGAGCGAGCGCCCGGCGCCGTCGCAGGGACACCAGCCGCTCTCGTCGGTGAGCCCGGCAATCTGCGCGATCTGTCCGGCCTGCCGGGGCGTGAGGAAATTGACGACATCGGCGTACAGCCGGCCGGCGGAGGTGTCGATCACCCCGCGCGGTGCGTCGAGGCGCAGCACGGTGCCGCCGTCATCGGCTGTGTGCCAAGCGGCATGCCCGCCCCTGGCGCGGAATCGCGCGGCGAGGGGGGCGTCGGGGGCACCGTCGAGCACGGTCATGCGGGCGCCGGGCCGGTTGCGGCGCAGCCAGCGGTCGAGCTCCAGCGCGCGGGCGAGCGCAATGTCGGGATGGCTGAGCCCGGTGCCGGGCAGGCGCAGCACCAGATGGCCGCTGGTGGGCAGGGCGGAAAGCTGTGCGGCGAGGCGCCGGGCTTCGCGGGCGCTGCCCCAGGCGGCGGGCCAGAGATGCCGCGCGACCGGGCCGAGCCCGTCGAGCGCTTCGGCCACCGGCGTGGTGCCGGGTGCCAGCAGCAGCCGGTCGAACGCCATAAGCCGCCCGCTGAAGAGCGACAGCCGCGCGGCGCGCCAGTCCACCTCCGTCACCTCGTCCAGCGCCACGGCGATTCCGGCCTGGCGCAGCGTTGCCAGATCGACCGGCGCGCCGGGCTGGGCGAAACGCGCGGCGGGACCGCCGGCAAGACGCGAGGGGTCGCGCTCGATCAGCAGGATATCGTCTTTGGGCCGCGCACGGCGCAGCGCCAGGGCGGCCGTCGCGCCGGCGGGGCCGCCGCCAACGATGACGTTGCGCCCGGCGCCCCGGGCGGTGAGGGGGATGGCGGCGCTCAGCGCGCTGGCGGCGAGCAGGGATCGGGTGAAACGGCGGCGGCTCAGCTCAGGCATGTCCGGATCTCCATGGTGCATCGGCGGCGAGGGCCGCTCTCATCGTTTCTTTTCAAGCAGTTCGGCATCGGGGTGGATCGGGCGGTAGATCTCGACCCGGTCGCCGTCTTTGACCGGCTTTTCCAGCTTGGCGACGGCGCCGAAGATGCCGACCTTGTTGGTTCCGAGATCGAGCTCGGGGAATTGATCGAGAAGCCCGGAGCGTTCGATCACCTCGCGCACCGTGGCGCCCTCGGGCACCTCGATATTCTTCCAGACCTGCGCGGTCGGCTTGGCATAGGCGATCCCGACATTCATGACGCGTCTCCGGGTTCGGTGGCAGGGCGCAGCACGCCGGCGGCGGTGAAGACCCGCGCGCCCTGTGGCGCGGCGGGGACGGCCCCGGCGCGGCGGCGATTGTCGGCGAGTGTCTTCAGCGCCAGCAGAAAGCCCAGCACCACAAAGCCGCCGGGCGGCAGGATCAGCAGCAGGAAGCCCTGATAGTCCGGGACCACCACGGTTTCGAGAAAGCCGAAACGGGGGCCGAGCAGCACCGAGGCATTGGCAAAGAGCGTGCCCGCGCCGAAGATCTCGCGCAGCGCGCCCAGCAGGGTCAGCGCGAAGGTGAAGCCGATTCCCATCATCAGCCCGTCGAACGCGGCGGCGGGGGCGCTGTTGCGCGAAGCGAAGGCTTCGGCGCGGCCCAGGATCGCGCAATTGGTGACGATGAGCGGGATGAAAAGGCCCAGCACTTTGTGCAGATCGTGGCTCCAGGCGTTCAGCGCCATGTCGACCACGGTCACGATACAGGCGATGATCAGCACGAAGGCGGGAATGCGGATTTCGGGGGTGATTGCGCCGCGCAGCAGCGCGATCGCGAGGTTCGAGACCACCAGAACGGCGGTGGTGGCGAGTCCCATGCCGAGCCCGTTGGTGGCGGTGCCGGTGACCGCAAGAAGCGGGCAGAGCGCCAGCATCTGGCCGAAGACGACATTGTTGTCCCAAAGCCCGTCGCGGGCGATCTTTGCATAGGCGTTGGCCATCAGTCTCTCTCCTCGGTAGCGTGCGGGACGAGCAGCGCCGCGCGGTTGCGCTCGAACAGGGCGAGGCCGCGCTGCACGGTGGCGACCACCGCGCGCGGGGTGATGGTGGCACCGGAGAACTGATCGAATACGCCGCCGTCCTTTTTGACCTTCCAGCCTGCGGGCGGCGGATCGGTCAGGGAGCGCCCGGCAAAGCCTTCGATCCAGTCGCTTTTCGCGGCCTCGATCTTGTCTCCGAGCCCGGGGGTTTCGGCATGCGACAGCACCCGCGCGCCGAGCAGCGTGCCATCGGGCGCGATACCCATCAGCACACGGATCGCACCGCCGTAACCGTAGCCGGTCAGTCCGAAGGCCACGGCGGTGACGCGGCCCTCGCGCATCGCAATATAGACCGGCACCTCGCCCTCATCGGCATCGCGCAGCACGCGCCTGTCGGCCGTGGGGTCGTTGTCGTGCAGGGCGGGCGGCACCACCTGGGCCAGCGAGGCATAGAGATCCTCGGTGGCGCGGCGGGCGATGAGCTCGCGTGTCAGCGCATCGGAGCCTGCCAGCAGCAGTGCGGTGCCGAGCGAAAACGCGGCGAGCAGCAGCCCCGGCGCGGCGGGCGAGCGAAGAAGCCTACGCGCCCAGGCGGCGGATGTGTCGATGTCGCTCATGGCGTCTCTTCCAGCGGCAGCGGTTTGCCCGAGCGGGTGCGTCCGAAGATGCGCGGGCGGATATAGGTGTCGATCAGCGGCGTGCAGGCATTCATCAGCAGCACCGCAAATGCGACGCCCTCGGGGAACGCGCCCCAGCTGCGGATGACGAAGATCAGCGCGCCGATCCCCGCGCCGTAGAGCGCCTTGCCGGCGGCGGTCACCGGGGCGGTGACGTAATCGGTGGCGATGAAGAAGGCGCAGAGCATGGTGGCGCCGGAGGTGAGATGCATGAGCGGTGGCGGGAAGCTCTCGGGCGCGATCAGCCGGGCGATCCCGGCAAGGCCGAAGAGCGTGCCGAGCAGCGCCAGCGGTGTCGCCCAGGTGATGATGCGCAGCAGGATCAGCCCGACCCCGCCGATCAGCAGCAGAAGCGCGCTGGTTTCGCCGAGACTGCCGGCGGTGAAGCCGTAGATCTGGTCGCGCAGACTGTCGGTGGTGGCGAGGATCTCTGACATCGGCAGCCCGGCGTCGAGCTGGCTTTTCAGATGTCCCAGCAGCGAGGCGCTGCTGACCGCATCCACCGGCGCGCCGGCGCCGAAGGTGATGGCGAGGGCCGCGGCGAGATCGGGGCCATGGGCGGGATCCGTGGGCGCGGCCCATTGCGTCATCGGAACCGGCAGGGCGACGAGCAGCATGGCACGCGCCACCATGGCGGGGTTGAAGAGGTTCTGTCCGAGCCCGCCAAAGACGTGCTTGCCGATCACGATGGCGATGCCGGCGCCCAGCACGCCGATCCACCAGGGCGCCCAGGGCGGCAGGGTGAGCGCCACCAGCCAGCCTGTGAGCAGCGCCGAGCCGTCCGTGGCGAAGGGCCGGATCGGCCGGCCCGCGACGGCGAGGCTCAGGATCTCGAAGAGCAGCGCGGCGGCAAGGGTGACGGCGAAGAGCAACGCCGCCGGCCAGCCGAACTGGTAGAGGCCCAATGCGGTGGCCGGGCTCAGGCAGACCATGACCGCCACCATCGTGCGCGAGACGGTGAACATGGAATGGGTGTGGGGGGCGCTGGCCAGCAGGGTCATTTCGCGGCCTCCCGGGGCTCGGGGGCGGCCTCATCAGCCGCTTGCGCCGCCTCTTCGGCGGCGCGGCGTTTCTTCTCGGCCATCATCGCCTTGTGGCGCGCCATGGCGGCACGCTTGGCCTCGGCTATCGCCTCCTCTCGCGCGGTGCGGGCGGCGGCGAGGCGCTTGGTTTCCTCCTGCTGGTGCTTGCGGCTCTCCTTTTCGGCGAGCCGGCCCCGGGCAAAGCTGAACCCCTGCACCAGTGGAATGTTCGACGGGCAGATATAGGAGCAGCAGCCGCAGGAGACGCAATCGAGCAGCCCGACGCGCACCGCGCCGTCGAGATCGTCCGCCTGGATCCTTGCATTCAGCTCGAAGGGCGTGAGCCCGCAAGGGCAGGCCTGCACACAGGTGCCGCAGCGGATGCAGGGCATGACCTCGGGCTTGCGGGTCTCGGCGCGGGTCAACGCCAGAATGCCGTTGGTCCCCTTTACGATGGGCACCCGCCGGTTCTCGATCGGCTGACCCATCATCGGCCCGCCGAGCAGCAGCCGGTCGGGCTCGGCGGCGAGCCCGCCGCAATGCTCCAGCAGATCGGCGACCGGCGTGCCGATCAGCGCCTGAACGTTGGCGGGACGGCCGACGCCGCGCCCCGAGACTGTCACCACACGCGAAATCAGAGGCTCTCCATAGCGCACCGCCTGATGCACCGCATAGGCGGTGGCGGCGTTGTGCACCACGACGCCCAGTTCGGCGGTGAGCGCGCGGGCCGGGGTCTCCCGTCCGGTCACCGCACGCACCAGATGCTTTTCCGAACCCATCGGGTATTGCGTCGGCACCACCTTGACCTGGATCGGGCGGCCCAGCCCGAGATTGTGGCGGCGCATGGCGGCGGCGGCCTCGGGCTTGTTGGCCTCGATGGCGACGACGATCCTGTCGACCCCCAGCGCGCGCGCCATGATCCCGGCGCCGTCCGCCAGCTCCTCGGCGCGCTCGCGCATCAGTCGGTCGTCGCAGGTGAGGTAGGGTTCACATTCGGCGGCGTTGACGATCAGCGTGTGCAGCCGGTAGCGGTCTCGCAGGTTGAGCTTGACGGACGCCGGGAAGGTGGCGCCGCCCATGCCGACGATGCCGGCCTCGGCGACGCGCTGGGCGATCTCCTCGGGGCCGGCATCCTCGGGGCGCAGCCGGGCCATGCGCGGGCCCCAGGCGTCTTCGCCGTCGGGGCGGATGGTGATCGTGGGCACCGGCAGACCCGAGGGGTGGGGCGCCGGGAAATGCCCGACCGCGATCACCCGGCCCGAGGTCGGCGCGTGCAGATTGGCCGAAATCGCGCCGCGCGCGCGGGCGATGAGCTGGCCCTTCAGCACATGGTCGTCGCGCGCCACCAGCGGCTCGGCGGGCGCGCCGATATGCTGTTGCAGCGGCACACGGAGCAGCGCCGGCAGGGGCATCGGCTCGATGGCGCAGCCGGCGCTGAGGAATTTCCGCGTCTCGGGATGCACCCCGCCGCGGATGCGCGAGAAAAGGGAGGAAAAGACCGCGCCCATCATGCATGCCCCGCGCTGGCGAAACGCTGGGCGTCGGGTTTTTCCCAGTACCAGCTTTGCAGGGTCCGGGGGCGGGTGCGCAGCACGATGGCTTCGGTCGGACAGACCTGCACGCAGGCGTCGCAGCCGGTGCAGGCGTCCCAGATCACCGTGTGGATCTGCTTGGCGGCGCCGACGATGGCGTCGGTCGGGCAGCGCTTGAAGCATTTCGTGCAGCCGGTGCAATGATCCTCGAAAATGAAGGCGACCTGCGGTTCGGTTTCGGCTATGCCGGAGATCTCGGGTCCGCCGGAGCAGCTGACGCCGACGATTTCGGCCAGTTGCAGCGCCACGTCGCGCCCGCCGGGCGGGCAGAGCGTCACCGGGGCGCTGCCCTCGGCGATGGCTTCGGCGGCGCCCCGGCAACCGGGATAGCCGCACTGACCGCAATTGGTGCCGGGCAGCACGCTTTCCATCTCGTCGACCACCGGGGGCGTCTCGACATGGAACTTCCGCGCGGCGGCCCCGAGCAGCAGGCCGAGACCGAGCCCGAGGGCGGACATTGAGGCAGCGGCGGTGATCATGGCGTCGGTCTCCCTTTCGGTCAGTTGGGCACGAGCCCGGCAAAGCCCATGAAGGCCATGGACAAGAGCCCCGCCGAGATGAAGGCGATGGGCGGGCCGGCGAAGGGCGCGGGAACGGAAAGCTGCGTCAGCCGCTCGCGCATGCCGGCGAAGATCACCAGCACGATGGTGAACCCCAGCGCCGAGCCGAAGCCGTAGAGCAGGCTCTGGGTGAAATCGTGCCGTTCCTGGATGTTGAGCAGCGCCACGCCGAGCACCGCGCAGTTGGTGGTGATGAGCGGCAGGTAGATGCCGAGCGCGCGATAGAGCCCCGGCGCGAGCTTGCGCATCACCGTTTCGGTGAACTGCACGATGGCGGCGATCACCAGAATGAAGCTGAGGATGCGCAGAAAGCCCAGATCGAGCGGCACGAGGATCGCGGTCTCCACGACCCAGCTCGCCACGGAGGCGAGCGTCAGCACGAAGGTGGTGGCGAGCCCCATGCCGATGGCGGCGTCGACCTTGCGCGAGACGCCCATGAAGGGGCAGAGCCCGAGGAACTTCACCAGCACGACATTGTTCACCAGTGCCGTGCCGAGCAGGATGATGAAGAACTCTTGCATGGGAAACTCCCTGGTGTTGCGAGGGGGCGCGGCCTGAGCGGTATCGCGGGCCTTTGGCGGGAAACAGCAAGGATTGTGCCAGCTGTACCGGGGCGGGGAGTTGCGGCGTTGTGCGATTGTCCGGGCGGCGGCGCGTAGGAGGGTTCGGCGGCGGTGGGCAGGATTGCCCACCCTACGGGCATCTCACCGCGCGCCCCGGACGTGATCCGGGGCCTCGCCGGTTAACGCGGCGGTGCAAACGCCCGCGTCTCCGAGGAAGCTCTGGTGACGTTGTGAAATCTGGCTGTGCCGCCGTGCCACCGGCGGCGCGCGGGATGGCGATCTGGCGGCTGGACCCCCTCGGTTGATGCATGCCAAGTCCGAAGGGCTTCAAAACGAGGCGCTGGCGTTACCAAATCGCCAGCCCGGCGGGGCGGGCCGGCGATGGCGCGGCGCGTTCCGGGCTTGATTCGGCGCGGGGGTCTTTGGGCATCGACCGCCGGGAGAGGGGCTTTGACATTCTCCGGCCCCTCTCAGTGTCGGATACCCGACAAATTGTCGGACAGCGCCGCGCCGGGCACCCTCTGCCGCCCGCATCTGCCCGCCGACCACATGGCACATTCCTTGCTGCTCCCCCATCACGAGGCGCGCTTCGCCGCCCGCGCAATCAGGGGAGCCACCGATGGCCAAATCGCAGCTGATCTTTGCCGATATCGACCTCACGGTGACCGTGCCCGCGGGCACCCGTATCATCGAGATCTCGGAAAAGATCGGCGCGGGCATCACCTATGGCTGCCGCGAAGGCGACTGCGGCACCTGCCTCACCCATGTGATCGAGGGCAGTGAATTCCTGTCCGACGTCTCGGCGCTGGAGCTGCGGGTGCTGAAGGAAAACCTCGCCGGGCGCGACGACCGCCTGGCCTGCCAGTGTCAGGTGCTGGGCGGCACCGTCAAGGTGCGCCCCGGCTGATCCTCCCCGCTCTCCCATTGTCCAGTCAAACCAGAAAGGACTCCTCCCATGGCCATGTTCATCGTTTCCGACCTCTGCACCTCCTGCGGCGATTGCGAACCGGTCTGCCCGACCGGCGCGATCATCCCCAAGAAGGGCGTGTTCTTCATCAAGCCCGAGGTCTGCACCGAATGCGAGCCGGACCACGACGTGCCGCAATGCCTCAGCGTCTGCATGGAAGACGGCTGCATCATCCCCGCCGAGGCCTGAGCCCGCGATGTCCGCCGCCCCTGAATCAGAGACCGCCGATTGCACCGACGACCGCAGCCTGCGTCAGGTCATGCGAGTGGTCGCGGTCGACGGCGACCAACTGCGGCTGGAGGGGCGGCGGGCCACGGCCTGCGCACAATGCGCGGCGCGCAGCGGCTGCGGCGCCGGGGCGCTGGCCGAGCTTGCCGGCAGCGCGTCCCTGCGCCTGACGCTGCCCGCGCCGCAGATGCTGCGCCCGGGCGACGCGGTGGTGGTGGCGCTGCCCGCCACGCGCTTTCTCGCCGCCGCCGGGCTCGCCTATCTGCTGCCGCCGGCGGCGCTGGCGGCGACGGCGGTGCTGGCGCGCGCCTCGGGGCTGTCGGACGGGGCGGCGGCGCTGCTATGCCTGCCAGTGCTGGCGCTGTCGCTCTGGCCGCTGCGCCGGGCGGAACGGCGGGGGCGGGTACTCTCGGCGCTGCGTGTCGAACGGGTGTTACCGGCGGGAGAGATCTCATGAGCCCGCTCGCCCTGCGCCGCCTGATCATCGTCGCGGGCCTCTCGCTGGCGCTGGCTTTCGGTGCGGTGCGCGCGGCGCAGCCCGAGCGCGAATATCACGAGACCTTCTATATCTTCGGCACGCTGGTCGAGATCGTCATCTATGGCGAGGAGGACGACACCGCCCGCGCCGCCGCCGCCGAGGCAGGGCAGCTGCTGCAAACCCTGCATCGCGACTGGCATGCGTGGCGGCCCGGGCGGCTGGGCGATCTGAACGCCGCCATCGCCGCCGGCCACGGCCTGACGGTGGATACCCGCCTTGCCGCGCTGCTGCGCGAGGGGCGGCGCCTCTCCTGTCTGAGCGGCGGGCGGTTCGAGCCGGCCATCGGCGCGCTGATCGGGCTCTGGGGGGTCCACGCGGACACGCCGCCCGAAGGAGCGCTGCCCGACCCTCAGCGTATCACCGATCTGCGAACCAAAGCGCCGCGCATGACAGATCTGCGCTTCGACGGCGAGACGGTGACCTCGGTCAATCCGGCGGTGCAGCTCGATCTCGGCGGCTTTGCCAAGGGTGCCGCGCTGGCGCTGGCCGGGAGCGTGCTGGAGGCGCGCGGCATCCGCAACGCGGTGCTGAACGCCGGCGGCGATGTCAATGTGATCGGCCGCCACGGCGCGCGGCCCTGGCGGGTGGCGATCCGCGATCCCTTCGTCTGGGGTGCGGTCGGCGCGGTGTCTCTGGAGCCGGGAGAAGTGCTTTATACCTCAGGTAATTACGAGCGGTTCTTCGAGCATGAGGGCGCGCGATATGCGCATATCATCGACCCGCGCAGCGGCTGGCCGGTGCGCAAGATCGTCTCGGTCTCGGTGCTGGCGCGCGACGCCACGCTGGCCGATGCGGCGGCGACCGCGCTCAGCGTCGCCGGGCCCGGAGACTGGCCGCAGGTCGCCGCCGCGATGGGGGTGACGGCGGTGCTGGTGATCGACGGCGAGGGCGCGCTCTACGCCACGCCGCAGATGCGCGCGCGGCTGGAAACCGTCAGCGAAAGCCTTGCCGAGACGCTGCGCGAGGTGCCGTTGCCGCAGATTTCAGCGGCGCCCGACTGCGAAAGATTTTGAGGTTGTGAAAGATGGGCGTTCGACTCGACATTTCCCGCCGGACGTCCGAAAAGCGCAGCACGTTTAGGGCGGAGCGGCGGCTTCGTCCCGCGTACGTGTCGGGAGGAGGGTCCGGCGCGAAGCCGGGCAAAAAGATTGTGTTTTCAAAAGGAGCCAACCCATGAAGACGAATGTAAAGCTGCCCGATGTGACCTTCCGCACCCGCGTGCGCGACGAAAGCGTGGGCGGTCCCAACCCGTTCCGCTGGCAGGACATGACCACTGCGGATTACTTCGCCGGCAAGCGCGTGATCCTGTTCTCGCTGCCCGGCGCCTTCACGCCGACCTGCTCGACCTACCAGCTGCCGGGCTTCGAGAACAATTTCGAGGAATTCAAGGCGCAGGGCATCGACGAGATCTACTGTCTCTCGGTCAATGACAGCTTTGTCATGAACCAGTGGGCCAAAGCCCAGGGCATCGAGAACGTCAAGGTGATCCCCGACGGTTCGGGCGAGTTCACCCGCAAGATGGGCATGCTCGTGAACAAGGACAATCTCGGCTTTGGCGCGCGCTCCTGGCGCTATGCGGCCATCGTCAACAACGGCGTGGTCGAAGCCTGGTTCGAAGAGCCCGGCCTGATGGACAACTGCCCGGACGACCCCTATGGCGAGTCGAGCCCGGAAACCCTGCTGGCTTATCTCAAGCAGGCGGTTGCGGCGGAATAAGCCTTTCGCAACGATGAATTGAAACGCCCCGTCGTGCCCGGCACGGCGGGGCTTTCCGTTGGGCGGCTCAGCGCTTTGCCCGTTCCGCGTGCTGCGTGGCCAGATGGTGACGGTCGTCGAGCGAGGAGAGCAGCACCGCGATCGCGATGCCCACGCTGGCGCCCAGCAGCGTGTCGAGTACCCGCTCCGGCGCCATGGCGGCACCCGACGCATGCGGCGCGGCAAGCTGGGTCATCAGTAGCGCCATCGGGGTCACAAAGATCTGCCCCAGCGCGTAATTGCTGCCGATCACCAGCTCGGTGACGAATTGCAGCAAGAACAGAACGGCGATGACCGTCCAGGCCGAAGGATCCTGCGACAGGATGACCCAGGCGAGGGTCGCCCCCAGCACCGTGCCCGCCATCCGTTGCAGCGCCCTGTGCAGGTTGATGTGCAGATGCGGTCCCTGCATCACCGCGAGCGCGCCCATGGCCGCCCAGACCGGGTGATCGGCCCCGGCGACGTGGCTGACAAAGAGCGCGATCGCGGCACCGACCACGATCCGCGCGGCAGCTACCAGCCGGTGGCGCAGCGGGCGCGCGGGTTCGGCGGGAAAGCGGCGCTCGGGGCCGGGGCGGTCGCGGAATCTTTCGGTGATCAGGCAGATGAGCCAGGCGAGCAGGGCGACTGCGCCGGTGGCGGCGCCGCGCTCCAGCACAACGGCAAAGCTGCCGGGGTGGCTCAGCGCCGCGCCGGCGGCAAAGACGAAGATCAGCGAGCCCGGCGGGCCGAACCGGCCGGTGACTGTGACGAAGAACAGCACGCCGCAGGCCAGCGCCAGCGCCACCAGCTCGGCTGCAACGGGCAGGCCGAGCCAGGCGACGGTGGACATCGCGAGCACCGCCAGGGTCTGGCAAAGCGCGCTGAGCAGGACGATGCGGCTGCGGCCCCGGCGCGTCTCGAACCGTCCGAAAAGCGCTGCGAGCGCGCCGAGCGCGGCAAAGCCGATCAGATGCGCCCAGGGCGACAGCAGCACCAGCGGCAGCGCGATGGCCACGGTCAGCCCGGCCTGAAGGCCGACCAGAACCGAGTTGCGCAGCGAGGGCTGAGGCGCAAGCGCCGCGCTATCCTCAAGGTGCCAGCGTTGCAGCAGATGACGGGCGGAATCGATCCGCCGCGGCGGCGGTGTCATGCCGGAGGACATGGGCGGCTGAGGGGCGGCACTCATGAGGAGGGCTCCTGTTGCTCGCGGTCCTGAAGCTCGGTCAGGCGCCGGTCGATGGCTTCGAAATGGCCCAGCATCCTGTCGATCTCGGCATCGCTCAGATCGGCCATGATCAGCGTCTCCGCACGGGCGAGCTCTGCGCGGATCTCGGCCACGCGGCGCTTGCCCCGGGCGGTGAGGTGGATCAGCCGGGCGCGGCTGTCGCTCTCGTCGGTCCGCCGCTCGACCAGCCCCTGGCGCGAGAGGATGTCGATCACCCGCACGAGGCTCGATCCATCGACACCGACCAGCGCGGCGAGGGCCTTTTGCGTGATGCCGCCGCCGGTCTCTTCGAGATGGATCAGCGGCACCCAGGTGGCATCGGTGAGCCCGGCCTTGGCCAGATGCGCATCAAGCGCGCGTCGCCAGCGCCGGGCGAGCAGCGAGAAACGGATTCCAAAGCGGAATCGGAGGGAGGAGGGGGTGGACATAGCGAAGAGATACCGCAAAAAATTTGATTTGCAATTCAAATTAAATTCACCACTCCCACCCGGTTCGTCGTGTCGGTCCGGGGGGCGCTCCGTCATGTGGGGATGACAGTGCCAGACAGGGATTTGTCGGGTTTTGTCGGCTTTGCGCCAAATCGCGATAAATTTTCAATGTATTGATTTTATGTAAATTTCTACGGTCTGCGGCTTGGCACGCTTCCTGCTCAACTCTTCCTGAGCGCGGTCACGAGCCGTCTCACCTCGTGTGATTGAAACGACCAACAGACCAAAGGAATAGGATATGAGCGAACTTCGTCAGATCGCCTTTTACGGCAAGGGGGGGATCGGCAAGTCGACCACCTCGCAGAACACCCTGGCCGCCCTCGTCGAGATGGGCCAGAAAATCCTGATCGTCGGCTGCGATCCCAAGGCCGACTCCACTCGTCTGATCCTCAACTCCAAGGCGCAGGACACCGTGCTGCATCTGGCCGCCGAGATGGGCTCGGTCGAGGATCTGGAGCTGGAGGACGTCCTCAAGGTCGGCTTCAAGGATATCAAATGCGTGGAATCCGGCGGCCCGGAGCCGGGGGTCGGCTGCGCCGGGCGCGGCGTGATCACATCGATCAACTTCCTCGAAGAGAACGGCGCCTATGACGATGTCGATTACGTCTCCTATGACGTGCTTGGCGACGTGGTCTGCGGCGGCTTTGCCATGCCGATCCGCGAAAACAAGGCGCAGGAAATCTATATCGTCATGTCCGGCGAGATGATGGCGCTCTACGCCGCCAACAACATCGCCAAGGGCATCCTGAAATACGCCAACTCGGGTGGCGTGCGCCTCGGCGGGCTGATCTGCAACGAACGCCAGACCGACAAGGAGTTGGAACTGGCCGAGGCCATGGCCGCCAAGCTCGGCTCGCAGCTCATCCATTTCGTGCCGCGCGACAATATCGTCCAGCATGCCGAGCTGCGCCGCCAGACGGTGCTGCAATACGCGCCCGACAGCGCGCAGGCCAATGAGTACCGCCAGCTCGCCCAGAAGATCCACAACAACTCGGGCAAGGGCGTCATCCCGACCCCGATCACCATGGAAGAGCTGGAAGAGATGCTGATGGAATTCGGCATCATGCAGTCCGAGGAGGAACGCCTCGCCGCCATCGCCGCCTCCGAGGGCGCGGTCGCGGGCTGAGCCCCGACAAAGGCGCGGGAGGCGACGATAGCATTTTCCGCGCCGCAACACGCATGGGATGCGCCCTGCCGGCGCATCCGCCTATCCCCATCAGTGAGAAGGAGCCAAAAGGATGGCCAAGGATCACGTCAGCGGGCCGGAAGATTACGAGGCAATGATCGAGGAAGTCCTCGACGCCTATCCGGACAAAGCCAGAAAGCGCCGCGCCAAGCACCTCACGGTGTCGAAGCCCAGCGATGAGGAACCCGATGCCACCACCGGCATCGCGTCGAAATGCGACACCCAGAAATCCAACATCAAGTCGGTGCCCGGCGTGATGACCATTCGCGGCTGCGCCTATGCGGGCTCGAAAGGGGTGGTCTGGGGGCCGGTCAAGGACATGGTCCATATCTCGCACGGGCCTGTGGGCTGCGGGCAATACAGCTGGTCGCAGCGCCGCAACTATTACATCGGCAAGACCGGCGTGGACAGCTTCGTGACCATGCAGTTCACCACCGATTTCCAGGAAAAGGACATCGTGTTCGGCGGCGACAAGAAGCTCGGCAAGACCATCGACGAGATCAACGAGCTGTTCCCGCTGTCGAACGGCGTCACGATCCAGTCGGAATGCCCGATCGGCCTCATCGGCGACGACATCGAGGCAGTGGCCCGCGAGAAGAAGAAGGAGACCGGCAAGACCATGGTGCCGGTCCGCTGCGAGGGCTTCCGCGGCGTGTCGCAGTCGCTGGGTCACCACATCGCCAACGACGCCGTGCGCGATTGGGTCTTTGAACAGCCCGAGAGTGACGCCGTGAAGGCCTATGAGCCCGGCCCCTACGATGTGAACGTGATCGGCGATTACAATATCGGCGGCGACGCCTGGGCCTCGCGCATCCTGCTCGAAGAGATGGGGCTGAACGTGGTCGGCAACTGGTCCGGCGACGCCACCCTGGCCGAGATCGAGCGCGCGCCCAAGGCCAGGCTCAACCTCATCCACTGCTACCGGTCGATGAACTACATCTGCCGCTACATGGAAGAAAAATACGGCATCGGCTGGATGGAGTACAATTTCTTCGGGCCCACCCAGATCGCCGCGTCGCTGCGCGCCATCGCGAAGAATTTCGACGAGACCATCCAGGAGAACGCCGAGAAGGTCATCGCCAAGTACCAGCCGCTGGTCGACGAGGTGATCGCCAAGTTCCGCCCGCGCCTCGAAGGCAAGTCGGTGATGCTTTACGTCGGCGGGCTGCGCCCCCGGCATGTGGTCACCGCCTATGACGATCTGGGCATGGTCATCGCCGGCACCGGCTACGAGTTCGGTCACAACGACGATTACAAGCGCACCGGCCATTACGTGAAGGACGGCACGCTGATCTATGACGACGTGACCGGCTACGAGCTGGAGAAGTTCATCGAAAAGATCCGTCCCGATCTCGTCGGTTCCGGCATCAAGGAGAAATACCCGGTGCAGAAGATGGGCATCCCGTTCCGTCAGATGCACAGCTGGGATTATTCCGGCCCGTATCACGGCTATGACGGCTTTGCCATCTTTGCCCGCGACATGGATCTGGCGATCAACAACCCGGTCTGGGGCCTCTACGGCGCGCCCTGGGAAAGCCCGGCCATCGCCGCCGAGTGACGGCGTGGTGGGCGGATCGCCCACCCTACGGATCCCGAAGGGCGTTCGCGCCCTTCCTTCCCCGACTTTTCCTCAACACAGGCGCGTCTCGGAATGCGGACGGCCAACAGAAGGATTACGACCATGCCTCAGTCGGCAGACAAGGTGCTCGATCACGCACCGCTTTTCCAGCAGCCCGAATACAAGGAGATGCTGGCCCAGAAGAAACTGAAATTCGAATGCGGCCATCCGGACGAGATGGTGCAGGAGATCGGCGACTGGACCAAATCCTGGGAATACCGCGAAAAGAACCTCGCTCGCGAGGCGCTGACGGTGAACCCCGCCAAGGCCTGCCAGCCGCTGGGCGCGGTCTTTGCCAGCCAGGGCTATGAGGCCACCATGCCCTTTGTGCACGGCTCGCAGGGCTGCGTCGCCTATTACCGCTCGCACCTGTCGCGCCACTTCAAGGAGCCCAGCTCCTGCGTTTCCTCCTCGATGACCGAGGACGCGGCGGTGTTCGGCGGGCTGGTCAACATGGTGGACGGTTTGGCCAACACCAAGGCGCTCTACAATCCGCAGATGATCGCGGTCAGCACCACCTGCATGGCCGAAGTGATCGGCGACGATCTCAACTCCTTTATCCAGCAGGCCAAGGAGAAGGGCTCGGTCGAGGCCAGCTTCGATGTGCCCTATGCCCATACGCCCGCCTTTGTCGGCAGCCATGTGGACGGCTACGACAATATGCAGAAGGGCATCCTGAGCCATTTCTGGGACAAGGCCGATCGGGTCGAGGGCGAGAGCATCAACATCATCCCCGGCTTCGACGGTTTCGCGGTGGGCAACAACCGCGAAATCAAGCGGATGCTCGATGCGATGGGCGTGACCTTCACCTTCCTGTCGGATGTGTCGGATGTCTATGACACGCCGTCGGACGGCGAATTCCGCATGTATTCCGGCGGCACCACGCTCGACGATGCCAAGGCGGCGCTGAACGCCAAGGCGACCGTCTCGCTTCAGGAATGGTGCACGCCGAAGACCATGGAATACATCGCCGAAAAGGGTCAGCAGACCGCGGCGCTGCATTACCCGATGGGCATCCAGGCCACCGACGAGTTCCTGATGAAAGTTTCGGAACTGACCGGCAAAGCGATCCCGGACTCGCTGAAGCTGGAACGCGGCCGTCTGATCGACGCGCTGGCCGACAGCCAGGCGCATCTGCATGGCAAGACCTATGCCATCTACGGCGATCCGGATTTCGTCTATGCCATGGCGCGCTTCGTCATGGAAATGGGCGGTGAGCCGCTGCATTGCCTGGCCACCAACGGCGGCAAGACATGGGCCAAGCAGATGGAAGAGCTGCTCGCCTCCTCGCCCTTCGGCAAACAGGGCCAGGTCTGGGCCGGCAAGGATCTGTGGCACATGCGCTCGCTGCTGAATACCGAGCCGGTGGATATGCTGATCGGCAATTCCTATGGCAAATATCTGGAACGCGACACCGGCACGCCGCTGATCCGGCTGATGTTCCCGATCTTCGACCGCCACCACCATCACCGCTTCCCGACGATGGGCTATCAGGGCGCGCTGAACGTGTTGGTCAAGCTGCTGGATACGGTCTTTGACAAGCTCGACGACGACACGATCGTGCCGGGCGAGACCGATTACAGCTACGACCTGACGCGCTGACCGGCGGTTCTTTGTAAGACGCGACCGGCGGGCCGAGGGCCCGCCGGTTTTGCGTTTGTCGCGGGGCGCCCGGCAGGGCGGGGCCGTGTCCGGCGAGGCGGGCGGATTTTTTTGAGTATTTGAAGAAAGATGAAAGACGCTTTGTCGGGAAGGCGACAATGGCGGGGCGTCCGGGGCCGGGTTTGCGGGGCGGGAGCATGGCACAAAGCTTGCTGTTTCTCTCTCGACAACCGGGAGATGCGCCATGGCCGATGCCTTGAAGAGCAAGATCGCAGATGTGTTCGACGAACCGGCCTGCGGGACGAATGTCTCGAAGTCCGAGCAGCAGCGCAAGAAGGGCTGCGCCAAGCCGCTGACGCCCGGCGCGGCGGCGGGGGGCTGCGCCTTCGACGGCGCCAAGATCGCGCTGCAACCCATCGTCGATGTCGCCCATCTGGTGCATGCGCCGCTGGCCTGCGAGGGCAATGGCTGGGACAATCGCGGTGCGGCGTCGTCGGGATCGGAGCGTTATCGCACCGGGTTCACCACCGATATGACCGAGCTGGATATCGTCATGGGGTTCGGCGAGAAGAAGCTTTTCCGTGCGCTGCGCGAGCTGATCGCGGCGGAACGGCCGCCGGCGGTTTTCGTTTATGCGACCTGCGTGCCGGCGCTCATCGGCGACGATATCGACGCGGTGTGCAAGGCGGCGAGCGAGGCCTTCGCCACCCCCTGCATCCCGGTCAACGCGCCGGGCTATGTGGGCTCCAAGAACCTCGGCAACAAACTGGCGGGCGAGGCGATGCTCGATCATGTGATCGGCACGGTGGAGCCTGCGGAGTGCACCCCCTACGACATCAATATCGTTGGCGACTACAACCTCAGCGGTGAGCTTTGGCAGGTGAAGCCGCTGCTCGACCGGCTGGGCATCCGCATTCTGGGCTCGCTGGCCGCCGATGCGCGCTACCGGCAGGTGGCGATGATGCACCGCGCCAAGGTCACGATGATGGTCTGCTCAAAGGCGTTGATCAATGTCGCCCGCAAGCTGGAGGAGCGCTGGGGCATCCCGTTTTTCGAGGGCTCCTTCTACGGCATTTCCGACACGTCGGAGGCGCTGCGCAGCATGTGCCGCATTCTGGTGGACCAGGGCGCCGATGCGGAGCTTCTGGAGCGTTGCGAGGCACTGATTGCGGAGGAAGAGGCGCAGGTCCGGGCCGCGCTGGAGCCGCTTCGGCCCCGCGTCGCGGGCAGGAAGGTGCTGCTCTACACCGGTGGGCACAAGAGCTGGTCGGTGGTCTCGGCGCTTCAGGAGCTGGGCATGGAGGTGATCGGCACCTCGGTGCGCAAGGCCACTGAGGAGGACAAGACCCGGGTGGTCGAGATCATGGGCTCGACCGCGCACATGTTCGACAATATGGCGCCGAAGGACATGTACCGGCTGCTGAAACAGGCGGGCGCGGATGTGCTGATGTCGGGCGGGCGGTCGCAGTTCGTGGCGCTTAAGGCCAGGATGCCTTGGGTCGATGTGAATCAGGAAAAGCACGAGCCCTATGCGGGCTATATAGGCATGGTCGATCTGGTGCGCGCGCTTGATCGGTCGATGAACAACCCGATGTGGGAAGAGCTGCGCGGGGCCGCGCCCTGGGATGCGCCGCTGACCGAGGGCCGGGTGTTGCCGGCGCTGAGCGGCGCCTGCCCGGTGACCGGCGCCGAGGGCATGACGCGACCCGTGAGCCTGGTGCCGCCCATGCCGCCGCGCTCGGGGACTGAGGGTGAGGCCCCGGATCACGTCCGGGGCGGGGGGAATGAGACACCCGTGGCGGGCTTGACCCGGCACCTCCCGGCCGATCCCGCGACCGGCGTGGCCGGGTTTACCTCCTCAGAAACCGATTTTGAGGATTGCTGAGATGGCGAAGCTCGTTCACCCCAAACGCGCGCTCAGCACCAACCCGCTGAAAAGCTCCGCCCCCCTTGGCGCCGCGCTGGCCTATCTCGGGATCGAGAAATCCATCCCGCTGTTCCATGGCTCGCAGGGCTGCACCGCCTTCGCGATGGTCCATCTCGTGCGCCATTTCAAGGAGGCGGTGCCGCTTCAGACCACGGCGATGAACGAGGTCTCGACCATTCTCGGCGGCGCCGAGCAGATCGAGGAGGCCATCGAGAACCTGCGCAACAAGAGCGCGCCGAAATTCATCGGCATCGCCTCCACCGCGCTGACCGAAACGCGGGGCGAGGATGTGCCGGGCGAGCTGCGCGAGATCGTGGCGCGCCGGCCGGATTTCGACGACACAAAGATCGTCTATGCCAGCACCCCCGACTTCGACGGCGCCATGCAGGATGGCTGGGCCAAGGCGGTGACCGCCATCGTGGAGACGCTGGTGCCGCGCGTTACCGAGCGCGACCCGGATCTGCGTCAGGTCACGCTGCTCTGCGGGTCGCATCTGACGCCTGCCGAGATCGAGGAGCTGGTCCGCATGATCCGCGCCTTCGGGCTGACGCCCGTGGTGCTGCCCGACATTTCCACTTCGCTCGACGGCCATGTGAGCGACGACTGGACGGGTACCTCGCTGGGCGGCACGCCGCTTGATCACATCGCGGCGGCGTCGCGCAGCGCCTTCACGCTCGCGGTGGGCGAGAGCATGCGCGACGCGGCCAGGGCGCTGGAAGAACGGGCCATGGTGCCCTACCGCGTCTTCCAGTCGGTGACCGGGCTGAAGCCTGTGGATGCCTTTGTGCGCACGCTCATGGGGCTTTCCGGCGTGCAGGATCCGCCACGCTCGGTCAAGCGCGACCGCGCGCGCCTCATCGACGCCGCGCTCGATGCGCATTTCCACACCGGCGGGCTGAAGGTCGCCATCGGTGCCGACCCGGATCTGATGTTTTCGCTATCGACCGCGCTGACCTCCATGGGCGCCGAGATCGTCACCGCCGTGACCACCTCCCAGCACACACCGCTCATCGAGCGGATGCCCTGCGACGAGGTGATCCTCGGCGATCTGGGCGATTTCGAGCGCAGCGCGAAGGAACAGGGCGCGCAGATCCTGCTCACCCATAGCCACGGGCGGCATGCCGAGCACCGGCTGCATGTGCCTCTGGTGCGGGTGGGCTTTCCGGTCTTCGACCGCATCGGCGCGCAGGATGCCAGCCGCGTCGGCTATCGCGGCAGCCGCGCCTTTCTCTACGAGATCGCCAACACCGTCCAATCCATCCACCACCGCGCGCGGCCCGAGGATTTCGGCGCCGCCCCCATTGCAGAGGAGTTCGAGCATGTCCCGCACGCTACGCGTCATTGAGGCGGATGCCCCGCAAGACGGCCCCGCACCGGGCGAGACGCCGCTGCGCATCGCCATCGCCACCAACGATATGGACTATCTCGGGGCGCATTTCGGCTCGGCCCGCAAATTCGCCATCTACGAGGTCTGGAAGACCGGCGCCCGTTTTGTCGAGGCGCATGAATTCGACAATGTGACCAAGCAGAAGGGCAAGCACGACGATCAGGACGACAAGATCACGCCCAAGGTCGAGGCGCTGACCGGCTGCGCGCTGCTTTTCGCTCTGGCCATCGGCGGGCCCTCGGCGGCCAAGATCGTCAAGGCGGGGGTGCACCCGATCAAGCGCAAAGAGCCCGAGCCCATCGAGGCGGTGCTGGCGCAGGTGCAAGAGATGCTCAACGGCACGCCGCCGCCCTTCCTGCGCAAGATCCTGGGCACGCAGCAGAAACCGGATTTCATGGATGAAGAGGAGTGGGTCTGATGACCACGGATGTGATGGAGCCGCGCGGCGGCGCAATGGTCGAAAGCGATTTCCTGACCCAGCTCGCGGCGGTGATCCGTGCCGAGGACAGCTATGGCCAGTGGGACGACAAGAGCGATGCCGATATCATGGCGGAGTTCATCGTCACCAAGGAAGAGCGCCGCGAGATCCCGATCATCGGCGACCCGGACCCGGATGTGATGTGGCGCGTAGGCAAGTTCTACGACGCCGTGGGGCTGCTCATCGAAAAGCGCTCCGGCTGCATGGCCAGCCAGATGCAGAAGATGAGCCATGAGGGCTTTGGCCGCGTGGTGCTGATCGCCGGCAAGCTGGTGGTGGTGTCGAAACATCTGCGCGACATCCACCGCTTCGGCTTTGTCAGCTGGGAGAAGCTGGCCGAGGCGGGCGACAAGCTGGTCGCAAGCGCGGTCGAGGCCATCGACGCCTATCCCGACGCGGCGCGGGCCTGAGCCATGATCCAGATCGCGCCCCTGCCGAAACCGAAAAAGCCCCTTCCGCCGCTGGTGCTGAAGCCGGCGGCGGGGCGCACCGCCGCCTCGCGGTTTCTGCGCAAGGGCGCCAAACCCAGAAAAGGAGTGCTTCTATGAGCCTCGAAGAGCTGGAAACCCGCGTCAAGAAACTCTCGATGCGCGCCACCGATGCCAAGATGAACCTGCACGATCTCGCCGAAGAACTGCCGGTGGACTGGGAAAAGATCCCCGAGACCGCCGAGGCGACCTATGCGATCTACAAGGAACTGACGGCGGCGCGCAAAGAGCTGAAGGCGGCGAAAAAAGCCGCGGCGGAGGCCTGAGCGCATGAGTGTGGTCGCCTATACCCGCGGCGGGGCGGAATATGTTCCCGAGTTCCTCATGGCCATCGACAAGGAGAAATGCATCGGCTGCGGCCGCTGCTACAAGGTCTGCGGCCGCGATGTCATGACCCTGCACGGGGTGACCGAGGAGGGCGAGGTGCTGCGCCCCGGCACCGAGGAATACGAGGATGTCGAGGACGAGATCGTCAAGAAGGTCATGGCGATGATCCATCCCGAAAACTGCATCGGTTGCGGCGCCTGCGCGCGTGTCTGCCCGTCGGACTGCCAGAGCCATGCGGCCCTCGACTGACATTGCCGCGGCGGCGCACGGGCGTGTGACCGATGCCATGGTCACCGTGTCGGATTTCTCCTGTATCCTCGACCACGCGCTCTATGAGCGCGAGGCGGGGGCGGGGCCGTTGACCGAACGACTGGGGCTCTCGGGCGCCGAGATCGCGGTGCTGCGCGACCGCTGGCTGCCGCGCGCGGCGCTGCCCGACCTCGATCTGGCCGCGCCGGCGATGCCCGACGACCAGCGGGCGATTTTTACGCTGATCCTTTGGCGCGGGGGCTCTCCGGCGCGCGAGGCGCGCTGGCTGGCCGCGATCCTCGCCCGGCGGGCGATGGAGACGCGCCACCTCTGGGAAGACCTCGGCCTGCCGTCGCGCGCCGCGCTTTCGGCGCTGATCGCCCGGCACCTGCCGGGGCTGGCCGCCGCCAACAGCCAGAACATGCGCTGGAAGAAGTTCTTCTACCGCCAGATCTGTTCCGACGCGGCGTTTTCGCTCTGCCTCTCGCCCAGCTGCGACGATTGCGAAGAACGGGCGGAGTGCTTTGCCCCCGATTGATCCCGCGCGGCTGCTGGCCGGGGCCGAGGCCGCGCGCACGCAGCCCGAGCAGAGCGCCGAGGTGATCGCGCGGGCGCTGGCGGCGGCGCCGCAGGATCCCGAGATCCGGCTCGCCGCCTATCGCTTCCATTTCTACAATCACGATTACGACGCGGCGCTGGGCCATGCCCGGGCGCTGCTCGGCCATGCGGCGCGGCGCCTGAACGTCGCGACCGAGTGGCGCGCGGTTGCGCCCGGCGATGCGGCGTTTTCGGCACATGAGACGGCGCCCGGGCTCTATATGCAGGCGCTGATCGCCATGGGCTATTGCCTGGCGCGAAACGGCGCGCGAGGTGCTGGGCAAGGCGGCCGAGCTCGACCCCTCCGACCGGTTCGGCGGCGCCTGGCTGCTCGGCTGGGTCGAGGCGGCGGGGCGGGAGGAGTGACCTCCGGCGCAGCGCCCGGCTCTGCGGCAGCAAGAGCGTATTTGGAAAGAGAAGAAGTGCAGGGGGTGGCCACCGGCCGGATTGCCCCTGTCACGGGTGTGCCGAGGCGACGGGCCGTGTTTTGTCGCACGCATGACAGCGCTTTTGTCGGTGTCGCAAAGCCCCCAATGTTGGCCTGTTCCTTGCCGACGTTTTTGTAACGAATTGGAAAATAAGGAATATGGCGCTTGGCCCGTTCCTTGCTGTGCTTCTCCCAAAGGCCATGCCACCGACAGGAGACACGCAGATGATCGAGATCACCGAACCCGCCCGCACCGCCATCAAGACCGCCATCGACGGCGCCGGACAGCCCGTCGCGGGGCTGCGCGTCATGGTGCAGGGCGGCGGCTGCGCCGGAATGAAATACGGCATGGCGCTGGAGCTGGAGGCCCAGCCCGACGACGCAGTGGTGACCGCCGGCGAGGTCACCGTGCTGATCGACCCGGAAAGCCAGGCGCATCTCTCGGGCACCACGATCGACTTCGTCGCCGGGCTCGAAGGCTCGGGCTTCGTCTTCGACAACCCCAACGCCAGCAGCTCCTGCGGCTGCGGCAAGTCGTTCTGCTGATCGGAGGCGAGGCGGATGTGGGACTATAGCGACAAGGTCAAGGACTATTTCTTCAACCCCCGGAACGCGGGCGCGCTCACCGACGCCAACGCGGTGGGCGAGGTGGGTTCGCTTTCCTGCGGGGATGCGCTGAAGCTCATGCTTAAAGTGAACCCCGAGACGGATGTCATTGAAGATGCGAAGTTTCAGACTTTCGGCTGCGGCTCCGCCATTGCCTCCAGCTCGGCGCTGACCGAGCTGATCATCGGCAAGACCATCGCGCAGGCGAAGCTGCTGACCAATCAGGACATCGCCGATTTCCTCGACGGGCTGCCGCCGGAAAAGATGCACTGCTCTGTCATGGGGCAGGAGGCACTGCACGCCGCCGTCGCCGCCTATACCGGCGAGGAGGTGGACGAGGACGAACATGAGGAGGGCGCGCTGATCTGCAAGTGCTTCGGCGTCGATGCCGGCATGATCGAGCGCGCGATCCGCACCAACAAGCTGACCACGCTGGAGATGGTGACCTTTTACACCAAGGCGGGTGGCAGCTGTGCCTCCTGCCGCGAGCCGCTGGAAGAGCTGCTTGCCGATATCAACAAAGAGATGGTGGCCGAGGGCGCCATCAGACCGGAAGAGGCCTATGTCTTCGGCTCCGCTCCCAAGCCGAAGAGGAAGAAGGCGCAGGGCTTCGTGATCCCCGACGCGGCCCCCGCGCCGATGCCCCCGGCACAGCCCTCGGCCCCCATTCAGATCGCCATGCCCGCCGCCGCGGCCCCCGTTGCGGTGGCCGAGGCGCCCCAGCCGGCGAGCGGTCTGAGTGCGGCCAAGGAGGCAATCCTCGTGTCGAAGATCATCGAGGAGATGCGTCCCACCTTCCGCCGCGACGGCGGCGATGTGGAGCTTGTCGACATGGAGGGCAGCCTCGTGCTGGTCAGCCTCGTCGGCGCCTGTTCGGGTTGCCAGCTTGCCGCCAGCACGCTCGGCGGGATCGCCCAGAAGATCACCGAAACGCTCGGACGCCCGATCCGGGTGATGCCCGTGGCCCGCAGCTGAGGAGGCAGCAATGAAAGACACCGTCCTTCCCCCCGTTTACCTCGACAACAACGCCACCACGCGGGTGTTCCCCGAGGTCGTGGAGGCCATGCTGCCCTATTTCACCGAGCAGTTCGGCAATGCCTCTTCGATCCATGCCTTCGGCTCCGAGGTCGGCGGCGCTCTGCGCCAGGCGCGCAAATCGTTGCAAAAACTGATCGGCGCCGAGTTCGATCACGAGATCATCTTCACCTCGGGCGGCAGCGAATCCAACAACACCGCGATCCGCTCGGCGCTTCAGGTGCAGCCGGGGCGCGACGAGGTGATCACCTCCGCCGTCGAGCATCCGGCCATCCTGACGCTGTGCGACTGGCTGGAAAAACACGAGGGCGTCACCGTGCACCGCATCCCGGTGGACAAGCTGGGGCGGCTCGACATCGACGCCTATCGCGCGGCGCTGTCGGAAAAGACCGCCGTGGTGAGCTTTATGTGGGCCAATAACGAGACCGGCACGGTGTTCCCGGTCGACGGTCTGGCGGAGCTTGCCCATGAGGTCGGCGCGCTTTTCCACACCGACGCGGTGCAGGCGGTGGGCAAGCTGCCCATCGACCTCATGAGCACCGAGATCGACATGCTGTCGCTGTCGTCGCACAAGTTCCACGGGCCGAAGGGCCTTGGTGCGCTCTATCTGCGCAAGGGCACGCGGTTCCGCCCGCTGCTGCGCGGCGGGCATCAGGAACGCGGCCGCCGTGCGGGGACCGAGAACGCCCCCGCGATCATCGGGCTGGGCAAGGCCGCCGAGATGACGCTTGCCACCATGGCCGAGGACAGCGCCCGCATGGCCGGTCTGCGCGACCGGCTGGAAAAGGGGCTCGTGCAGCGCATCGGCCATTGCTTCGTTACCGGCGACCCGCATGACCGGCTGCCCAACACCGCAACCGTGGCCTTTGAGTATATCGAGGGCGAGGCGATCCTGCTGAAGCTCAACCAGGCGGGCATCGCCGCCAGCTCGGGCAGCGCCTGCACCTCGGGCTCGCTGGAGCCCAGCCATGTGCTGCGCGCGATGGACATCCCCTTCACCGCTGCCCATGGCGCCATTCGCTTCTCGCTCTCGCGCGAGACCACGGAGGAGGAGATCGACCGCGTGCTCGACGCCATGCCGGGCATCATTTCGGGTCTGCGCGAAATGTCGCCCTTCTGGTCCGGCGACGGGGCGCAACCTGACGGTTTCAACCCGGCCTACGCCTGACCCCCAAGAAACCCCGCAAAAGGAGCTGCCCCATGCGTCCCGAGCTGTTCGACACGACCCGCGCCAGCCCTGCCGTGACGATCTGCGACACCACGTTGCGGGACGGCGAGCAGACGGCGGGGGTGGCGTTTTCGCTGGCGGAAAAATGCGCCATCGCCCGCGCGCTCGACCGGGCGGGGGTGGCCGAGATCGAGGTCGGCATTCCGGCCATGGGCTATGAGGAGATCGCCGAGATCCGCGCGGTCATGGCCGAGCTGACCCGCGCGGTGCCGGTCGCCTGGTGCCGGCTGCGGTTCCATGATCTCGACATGGCGCAGAAGACCGGCGTGCGGCGGGTGCATTTCGCCGTGCCAGCCTCGGACCGGCAGCTTGCGGGCAAGCTGCGCGCGGATCGCGACTGGGCGCTGCGCGAGACCGCCGCGCTGGTCTATTGCGCGGCGCAGCGGGGGTTTGAGGTTTCGGTGGGCGCCGAGGATGCCAGCCGCGCCGATCCAGATTTCCTCGTGCGGCTGGCCGAGGTGGCAGAGGCGGCAGGGGCGATCCGCTTTCGCATCGCCGATACGCTGGGCATCCTCGATCCGATGAGCGCCTACCGGCTGGTGGCGGATCTGGCGGCGCGCATCTCGCTGCCGATCGAGATCCACGCGCATAACGATTTCGGCATGGCCACCGCCAACACCATGATGGCCACCTTCGCGGGCGCCTCGCATCTTTCGGTTACGGTCAACGGGCTGGGCGAGCGGGCGGGCAATGCCGCGCTGGAAGAGGTGGGCGCCGCGCTGGAAGCGGGCGGCATCGCCACCGGGCTCGACCTGCGGGCGCTGCCGGCGCTTTCTGCCGTGGTCGCCACCGCGTCGGGCCGGGCGCTGCCGGTGGCGAAACCCATCACCGGCGAGCTGGTCTTTGCCCATGAGGCGGGCATCCATGTGGATGCGATCCTGAAACAGGCCGACACCTACGAGGATCCGCGCTGCGCGCCCTCGCGCTTCGGCCGGGAGCGGCAGATCGTCATCGGCAAACATTCCGGCCTCGCGGGCCTGCGCGCCGCGCTCGCCGCTGCCGGGCTGCCCGCCACCGATGAAATCGCGGTGCGGCTGAAGCCGCTGCTGCGCGATCACGCGATCCGAGCCAAGCGCCCGGCCAGCGCCGAGGATCTCGCGCGCATGGTGGCGCGGGTGACCGGTGGCCAGCTCATCGCTTTGCCGGGCGGCCTGCCCGGCGGGGAGGCGGCCTGATGGCGTTCCTCGCCCTGATCCGCAGCGACTTCGCCGCCATAAGGGGCCGAGACCCCGCCGCGCGCGGCAAGCTGGAAACCGCGCTCACCTATCCCGGCCTGCATGCCATCACGGCTTATCGCATGGCGCACGGTCTCTGGCGGGCGAACTGGAAAGGCGCCGCGCGGCTGCTCTCCTATCTCGCCCGCATGGGCACGGGGATCGACATTCATCCGGGCGCACGCATCGGTTCCGGGTTCTTCATCGACCATGGCGCCGGTGTGGTGATCGGCGAGACCGCCGAGATCGGGCGCGACGTGACGCTTTATCACGGTGTGACGCTGGGCGGCGTGTCCTGGTCGCCGGGCAAGCGCCACCCGACGCTGGGCGATGGCGTGATGGTGGGGGCGGGGGCCAAGATCCTCGGCCCGATCCTGGTGGGTGCTGGCGCGCGTGTCGGCGCGAATTCCGTGGTGGTCGAGCCGGTGCCGGCCGAGGCCACAGTCGTGGGCATCCCGGCCCGCGTCGTGCAGACCGACCGCGCGCCCGGCGCCGACCCTTACCGGGTCGACCTCAACCACCACCTGATGCCCGATCCGGTGGGCCGCACTCTGGCGCGGCTGGCCGACCGCATCGCCTTTCTCGAGGCGCGGCTGGCGGCGCGCGACGCGGCACTGAACCGGCACGAAAGCCACTGCACCGCCCGGATCGCCATTTCGGGATGTTCCGAAACACCGAACCACGACCTTCCCAACTGACGCGAAGAGGAGACCGACCAATGCCCAAGGATTTCGAGGAAACCGGCGTTCTGGACCATATCAACAAGCTTTCCGCCGCCGAGGAGATCTTTACCTATCTGCTGCTACCCTATGAGCAGGAGGTGGTGAATGTCTCGCGCCTGCATATCATGAAACGCTTCGGCGCCTATCTGCGCGATGCGGATTTCGGCGGCAAGGGCGAGGAGACGGTGTTCCTGGAGGCGCGCCAGATGCTCAAATCCGCCTATGCGGATTTCGTCGAAAGCACGCCGCTCAAGGAAAAGGTCTTCAAGGTGTTTCGCGACGAGGAGGCCAAGCTCAAGGCGCGCTTCGTCGGCATCGACAGCCTGAAACTCTCCGCCGAGTGAGCCCGCCGATGCACCGCGCCGCCAAGAGACCCAGCCATTCCGCCCATGTCGGCGGATTCCGCATCGAGCTACGCCGGCGCGCCGAGGACAGCGCCGCGCTGCGGGCGCTGACCCGGATTTGTCCCTCTGCCTGCTTCCGCTTCGGCGCAGGCGACCGCATCGAGTTTTCGTCGGAAAACTGCACCCTCTGCGGCACCTGTCGCCAGGTCTGCGGCGCCACCGGCGAGATCGCCTGGTTCGCGCCGGATCGGATCGCCGCATCGCCCCGTCTCGCCTGAAAAGGAGCGTCCCCGTGAAACACCGCCTGCTGTTCCTGCTGCTCTGGCTTGCGATGCCGGCGATGGCCGTGGCCGAACCGATGGTACTGGCCGCCGCCTCGACGCGCGCGGTGGTCGATGACGGCATTGCCGAAAGCGGCCTCGCCGCCGTGGCGAGCTATGGCGCCTCGGGCGTGCTGGCGCGGCAGATCGAGCAGGGGGCGCCCGCCGATCTGTTCATTTCTGCCAACCCGAAATGGATGCAGCATCTGGTGGAACTTGGCCTCATCGAGGCGGAGGTGGTTTCGGTGCTGATGTCCAACCGGCTGGTGCTGATCGCGCCCGAGGCAGCGCCCGCGCTGGCGCCGGACGAGATCGGCGCGCGGCTTGAGGGCGAAAATTTCGTCATGGCCGATCCGCAGACCGCCCCGGTTGGCAGCTATGGCCTTGCTGCGCTGGAGAATCTCGGGCTCTGGGCCGAGGTCGAGAGGCATTTCGTGCCGACCCGAAATACCATCGCTACGGTTGCCGCCGTGGCGCAGGGCGAGGCGGCGCTGGGGCTGGTCTATGCCAGCGACGCGGTAGGCCAGCCGGGGATTCGCGTGGTCTGGGAAGTGCCCGCCGACAGTAATCCGCCGATCCGCTATCTGATCGCGCCGCTGGCGCAGGGCGACGACCCAGAGGGCGGCGCAGCCCTGATGCGCTACCTGCTGAGCGCCGAGGCGAGGCGTCTTCTGACCGAGAAGGGCTTTTTGCCGATGGCGGGGGGCTCCTGAGATGCTGTCGCTCACCCCGATGGAGCAATCGGCGCTGATGCTCTCGCTCAACGCCTCCGCGCAGGCAGTGCTTTGGTCGCTGCCCTTGGCCGTTGGGCTGGGCTGGT
This sequence comes from Salipiger abyssi, assembly GCF_017311415.1. Classification (GTDB taxonomy): domain Bacteria; phylum Pseudomonadota; class Alphaproteobacteria; order Rhodobacterales; family Rhodobacteraceae; genus Salipiger; species Salipiger abyssi_A. The sequence continues at coordinate 107,971 of NZ_JAEKIS010000007.1, forward strand.
TGCTGGGCGTGCGGCGCTTTCCCGGCCATGCCCTGCTGAACGCGCTCGTACATTTGCCGCTGGTACTGCCGCCGGTGGTGCTGGGCTATCTGCTGCTGGTGCTTCTGGGCCGCAACGGTGTCATCGGCGGGCCGCTTTACGAGATGTTCGGCCTCCGCATCGCCTTTTCCGGTGAGGCGGTGGTGATCGCCTGCGCGGTGGTGGGTTTTCCGCTCATGGTGCGCGCGATCCGGCAATCGGCCGAGGCCATCGACCCGCGCTATGCCCGCGCCGCGCGCAGCCTCGGCGCCTCCGAGCTGCGTATCTTCGTCACCGTGACCCTGCCGTTGATGGCGCCGGGCATCCTCACCGGCATCACGCTCGCCTTTGCCCGCGCGGTGGGCGAGTTCGGCGCCACGATCACGCTGGCGGGCAATATCCCGGGCCGCACCCAGACCCTGCCGCTGGCGCTGTTCACCGTGACGCAAAGCCCGGGCGGCGAGGCAGAGGCGATGCGGCTCTGCCTGCTGTCTCTGGCGTTGGCGGGCGCGGCGCTGCTCGCCTCGGAAAGCATCGCGCGGCGCATGACCGAGACGAGGGCGCCGGCATGATCGAGATCCATCTGCGCCACCGGCAGGGCAGCTTCCGCCTCGATGTCGATCTGGCGCTTCCGGCGCAGGGCATCATCGGGCTGATCGGACGCTCGGGCTCGGGCAAGTCGACGCTGTTTTCCTGCCTTGCCGGCCATATCCGCCCGACGCGCGGCTGTATCTCGCTCTGCGGCCGGCCGCTCTATCACAGCGAAGAGCGCATCAACGTGCCGCCGGCGCGGCGCGGTATTGGCGTGGTGTTTCAGGACGGCGCGCTGTTTCCGCATATGAGCGTGGCGCGCAATCTCGCCTATGGCGCCAACAATGTCGGCACCGCCTTCTGGCACGAGGTCATCGAGGCGCTGGATCTGGCGCATCTGCTGGGCGCCCGCCCGGCGCGGCTTTCGGGGGGCGAGCGCCAGCGCGCCGCCATTGCCCGCGCGCTGATGGCCGAGCCCGCGCTGCTGTTGCTTGACGAGCCGGTCTCGGCGCTCGATCCCGGACTGAAGGCGCGCACGCTCGATCTGATCGCCAAGGTGCAGGCGCGGACGCAGGTGCCGATGATCTTCATCAGCCACGCCCCCGAGGAGGTGCGCCGCCTCTGCGACCAGGTGGTGACGCTTCAGGGCGGGCGCATCCATTCCGTCGCGTCGTCGGAATGGCGGGCGGCGCGGCCGTTTGCCGCCGTCGCCTCGGTGGGAGGGCTGCGCTGTGCCACCTGAGCCCGCGCAAGAAATGGGCGCCTCGCGCCCCGAGATGTGTTTTCGCGCCCCGCCCGCGCCTTGGGCCGGGCGCTCTGTGATAGGCTGAGAGCCATGGAATTCGCCCAGACGATTTCGCAAAGCCAGACGATGCAGATGGGGGGGCAGCTGCTGCAATCCCTCGCGATCCTCGGGATGGCCTCGAACGATCTGTCCGAACATGTGCAAGAGCGGGCAGAGGCCAACCCCTATGTCGCCTACTCCCCGCCCTCGGCCTTTGCCGCGCGCGGCGGCGAGGCCTTCGACGCCATGGCCGCCATTGCTGCCGACCGGCCCAGCCTCATGGCGCATGTGGTCGAACAGATCGAGCGTGCTTTTCCCGCGCCAGCCGACCGCATGATCGCGCTGCATTTCGCCGAAGCGCTGGAGCCCACCGGCTGGCTGGGTCAGCCGGTCGAGACGATCGCGCTGCTGGCCGGCTGCCCGGTGGCGCGGGCCGAGCAGGTGCTGGATGTGTTGCAGGCACTGGAGCCGGCGGGGCTGTTCGCGCGCTCTCTGTCGGACTGCCTGCTGATCCAGGCGCGCGAGGCCGATCTGCTGACCTGGGAGGTGGAAACGCTGATCCGCAATCTCGACATGATCGACGGCCGTCGTGCCGAGCTGGCCGAGCTTTGCGATTGCGAGGTCTCCGACATTCCCGACATTCTGGCGCAGATCCGCGGGCTGAATCCAAAGCCGGGGCTGGCCTATGACCATGTGCCGGTGCCGGTCTTTCCGCCCGACCTGATCGCCACCCGCAGCGAGGCCGGCTGGACGGTGGAGCTCAACCGGGCGACCACGCCGCGCATCACCGTGCGCGAGGATCACCTGACCGGAGACAGCGCCGACCGCGAGGCGCGCAAGCTGCGCCGCAAGGCGCTGGCCGAGGCGCGCGCGCTGGCGCTGGCCCTGGAGCGTCGCGGCGACACGCTGCTGCGTACGGCGGCGGTGCTGGTGGCGCGGCAGTCGCGCTTTCTCGACAAGGGGCCGGCCTATCTGACGCCGCTGACCCTCGACGACGTGGCGGGCGAACTGGGGGTGCATCCCTCGACCGTGAGCCGCGCGGTCTCGGGCCGGATGATCCAGACCGAGACCCGTGCGCTGCCGCTCCGCGCGTTCTTTGCCCGGCCGGTTTCGGCGGTGGGCGGCGCGGCGGTGTCGCGCGACAGCGTGATGGATTTCGTGCAGCGGGTGGTGACGGAGGAGAACCCTTCGGCACCGCTCAGCGACGACGCCATCGTCGCGCTCGCGCATCGCTCGGGCATGCGCATCGCCCGACGCACGGTGGCGAAATACCGTTCCGTGCTGGGGCTCGCCTCCTCCTACGAACGCCGCCGCCGCGCGCTCGGCATCTGAGCGCCCGTGATTCTGTTGCCGGCGCAAAATCTGCATGAAAAAGTCAGGATTTTTCACATGACGCGAAACGCGCGGTTCTGCCGAAAGCTTGCGCAATCCCAGCCGAATTCTCTCTTAACCGAGCGGTTTTTGGGGAAACCGGCGCCGTTCCGCCCATGGTTGAGCGCGGAGAATGATACGCTTTCGAGGAGGAGGCCCGCTGCCGCGGCAGGCAGCGGTGGACAGACTTCGGTACGGCACGGAGGAGACACCCCGAGAGACAGCGAGGTCCGACGATGAACGACCCAGCGACCGAAAATACCACCATTGCGCGCGGCGGAGCGACCGCAAGGAGCCCCTTTCAGGGGCCCTCTATGGATCGCCTCGCGCTGGATGCGATCTATGAAATCGCCCGCACCTTCGCCACCGCGCCCGACCCGATCGACGTGGTGCCCGATATCCTCAACGTGTTGTCTTCGTTCCTCGATCTGCGCCATGCGGTGCTTGCGCTGCTGGCCGAGCCGGGTGCCGGGACGGTGCCGGGCACGGTCAATCCCTACCGCATTGCCGCCACCGCTTTTGTACGCGACGACGATGCGCCGACCGAAGACGTGATCCCCGACGCGGTGGCGCGCATCGTGTTCCGCTCAGGCGTGCCTCTGGTGTCCTTCGACCTGGCCGAGGAGTTCGGCGCCGAGGCGGTGCCGGCGCGGCTGCAGGGCGAGGGCCAGACCATTATCGCGGTGCCCCTGCGCGACCCCGAGCGCAGCCATTTCGTGCTGGGCGTGCTCTGCGCCTATCGCAGCCACGAGGATGCGCGCGCCGGGCGCTCGGATCTGGATGTGCGGGTGCTGACCATGGTCGCCTCGCTGCTGGAGCAGGCGCTGCGTTTTCGTCAGCGCATCGCCCGGGACCGCGAGCGCGCGCTGGAGGATACGCGGCGGCTGCTGCAAAGCGTCAGCGACCAGAACGGCGCCCGCGCCACGCCGGTCTCGCTCGACGGGATTATCGGCGACAGCCCGGCCATCGCCGGGGTGGTGGCCCAGGTCAAGCGGGTGGCGGGCACCAACACGCCGGTTCTGCTGCGCGGTGAAAGCGGCACGGGCAAGGAGCTTTTCGCGCGCGCGGTGCACACACAGTCCGACCGCAGCCGTGGTCCCTTTGTGCGCGTGAACTGCGCGGCGCTCTCCGAGACCCTGCTGGAATCGGAGCTCTTCGGTCACGAGAAGGGCGCCTTCACCGGCGCCAATGTGCTCAAGAAGGGGCGGTTCGAGCTTGCCGACGGCGGCACGCTCTTTCTCGACGAGATCGGCGAGATCAGCCCGACCTTTCAGACCAAGCTGCTGCGCGTGTTGCAGGAGGGCGAATTCGAGCGGGTCGGCGGCACGCGCACGATCCGTGTGGATGTGCGCATCGTGGCCGCGACGAACCGCGATCTGGAGGATGCTGTGGCGCGCGGCGAGTTTCGTGCCGATCTCTATTTCCGGATCTGCGTCGTGCCCATCGTGCTGCCGCCGCTGCGCGACCGAAAAAGCGATATCCGCCCGCTGGCGCAGCTCTTTCTCGATCAGTTCAACGACACCAACAGCACCAATGTGCGCTTTGCGCCGGACGCGTTCGAAACCATCTGCCAATGCAACTTCCCCGGCAATGTGCGCGAGCTGGAGAACTGCGTGAACCGCGCCGCGGCGCTCTCGGATGGCGAGATCGTGCTGGGCGATGAGCTGGCCTGCCAGCAGGGGGCGTGTCTGTCGGCAGAGCTTTGGCGCCTGCAAGAGGGGGCTTCGCCCATCGGCGGGCTGGCGGTGGGTCGCGTTGTCACACCCTCGATCCGCAGGCCGGCGGCCGAGCGCCCTGTGGAGCGCGATCTGCCCGAGCCCGCCGACAGCTTTCCGCGCCGCAAGACCGCCAACACCGCGCGCGAGGAGCTGATCGCGGCGATGGAAGAGGCGGGCTGGGTGCAGGCCAAGGCGGCGCGGCTCTTGGGTATGACCCCGCGCCAGGTGGCCTATGCGCTGCAAAAGCACGGCATCGAGGTGCGCAAGATTTGAGTAAAAATGGATTTTAGCCAATCAGTTTGTCCCTCCCAGCGCGCGGTTCCGGAAACGGGGCCGCGCGTCCGGTTCGAGGGAGATCGGTCGGACCGGGCCGCACGGTTTGTCGCGGCCTTTGTTCCTTACCCGACAATCCACCCTGGCTTTGGTCGCAAATCCCTGCGTGAAGCCTGGCACAAAGCTTGCTGTTCTGAATCGAAACAGACCGATCCCAACAGCGAGGATGCCCCATGTCCGCCAATGTCATCTCACTCGACGGCCTGTCGGTCGGATCGAAAGACGCCCTGACCAAAGCCATGGAGTCCGACGGCTGTTCGTCCTCGGCCTGCGGCTCTTCCGACGCGCCCGAGGATATGGACCCGGCGACCTGGGAGAAGGTGAAAGACCATCCCTGCTATTCCGAAGAGGCGCACCATTATTTCGCCCGCATGCATGTGGCCGTGGCGCCCGCCTGCAACATCCAGTGCAACTATTGTAACCGCAAATACGACTGCGCCAACGAAAGCCGCCCCGGCGTCGTCTCTGAGCGTCTGACCCCTGAACAGGCCGCGCGCAAGGTGATCGCGGTTGCCAACGAGATCCCGCAGCTTTCCGTTCTGGGCATCGCCGGGCCGGGCGACAGCGCCTACGACTGGCGCAAGACCCGCGAGACGTTTCGGCTGGTGCAGGAGCAGCTGCCCGATATCAAGCTCTGCCTCTCGACCAACGGCCTCGCGCTGCCCGAGCATGTCGACGATCTCATGGATATGAACATCGACCATGTGACGTTGACGATCAACATGATCGACCCCGAGGTGGGGACAAAGATCTATCCGTGGATCTTCTACCAGCACAAGCGCCGCACCGGCCTTGAAGCCAGTCAGATCCTGCACGAGCGGCAGATGCAATCGCTAGACATGCTGCACGAGCGCGGCATTCTGGTGAAAGTGAACTCGGTGATGATCCCCGGCATCAACGACGCGCACCTGCTGGAGGTCAACAAGGAGGTCAAACGGCGCGGCGCCTTCCTGCACAACATCATGCCGCTGATCTCGGCTGCCGAACATGGCACTGTCTTCGGCCTCGAAGGCCAGCGCGGCCCGACCGCCGCCGAGCTGAAGAAGCTTCAGGACGCCTGCGCGGGCGGTGCCAACCTGATGAAGCACTGCCGCCAGTGCCGCGCCGATGCGGTGGGCCTTCTGGGCGAGGATCGTGGGCAGGAATTCACCATGGATCTGGTGCCCGACGAGGTGACTTACGACCCCGAAAAGCGCGACACCTACCGCGAATGGGTCGCCAAGGAGCGCGAGGACCGCCGTGCCGCCGCCGCCGTCGCCAAAGCCGAGACGGAAACCGTCGTGGCGGAAGATGCGGGCGCCATGCTCATCGCCGTCGCCACCAAGGGCGGCGGGCGCATCAACCAGCATTTCGGCCATGCCACCGAGTTCCAGATCTTCGAGGTGGATGCCGAGGGCGTGCGCTTCGTCACTCACCGGCGCTGCGACAATTACTGTGTCGGCGGCTATGGCGAAGAGGACAAGCTGGAGCTGGTGATCAAGACGCTGGAGGGGATCGACACGATCCTCTGTGCCAAGATCGGCGACTGCCCGCGCGAAGACCTCGCTGCCGCCGGGATCGAGGCGATCCAGGACTATGCCTACGACTATATCGAGACGGCTGTCTCGGCGGTCTACCGAGCCAAGCGCGGGCTGCCCGCGCAAGCCAGGGAAACCGCCTGACGACGCCCCGTAGGGTGGGCAATGCTGCCCACCCTACACAAGTTTGCCGCCAATCCTTTTCACGGAGACAGCCATGGCCCTGCAAATCATCGAGTCGACCTGCACCGTCTGCGGTGCCTGCGAGTTCGAATGCCCCAATGCCGCGATCAGCTTTACCGGCGAAACCTATATCATCGACCCGGCGCTCTGCACCGAGTGCAAGGGCAGCTACGACCGCCCGCAATGCGCCGAGGTCTGCCCGGTGCCCGAAACCTGCGTTCCGGTCTGAGCGGGTGATGGACGGCCCGGCACCGGTCGACTGGCAGGGCGCGGCGCTCGACTGTGCCGCCTGCCGGTTCCGCGCAAGGCTGGATCTGGGCCAGTGCGGACAGGGCTGGGCCTGCGCGCATGACCGCTATGCCAAACGGATCGAACGGTTCTTTCTGCTCAACCCCGATCTTGCCGACCAGTGCCTGAGCCATCCCTATTTCGAGACCCGGATGAACGCCGCTCGCGTGGCATCTGTCTTCCGGCTTCCGAGACTGCTGAGCGATGCCGACGCGGGCGTGCGCGCCATGGCGGTGCTGCGCCTGCCGCCGCGCCAGGCTGCGCGCAAGATCAAGGATCCCGACCGCCGGGTGCGCATCGCCGTGGCGCACCGTTTGTCGCGTGCCGGGCTGTTGCCGATGGCTTCCGACCGCGACGGCTATGTCCGCTCCATCGTCGCGCGGCGGGCCGAGCCGGGCATGCTGCCGGTGATGATCGGCGACGCGGATCCCGAGATCCGCCGCATCGTCGCCCGCCGCATCGGCGAGGGCTGGCTCGACCGGTTCCGCACCGATCCCGACCCGCTGGTTAGGCGCGAGGCGGCGCTGCGCCGTCCCGGCCTTTTCTTGGGGGACGAGGATCTGCGCGTGCGCCACGCGGTGGCCGAAAACGGCGGTGCCGAGGATGTGGCGAAGCTCACCGACGACCCCGAAGAGATCATCCGCGAGACCGCCTGCGCGCGGCTCGCACAGCTGAGAGAGGGCGCCTGATGTCCACCGACGACCGCGAAATCGAGGTTTACCGCGACCCGGCCTTCATGCCCGGAGACAAGGTGATCTCGAAGAAAAACGTCAAGAACGACGGCACCATGGCCGGCAAGGAGATCGGCGAGACGGTCGTGAAGAAAGGCGATGTCGGCTATGTCCGCGATATCGGTGTCTTTCTCCAGCAGTTCTACATCTATGCGGTCGATTTCGTCGACCGCGCCAGCATCGTCGGCATGCGCGAGCGCGAGCTGACCCCGGCGGAAACGCAGGCACGGCGCCGGGACGACCCCGCCGCGCTGCAATCCCACATCGTCACGCGCAGCAGCATGGAGGCCGCCGAATGAAGGTCATGATCCGCGAAACCGCCAAGGGCATGGAGGCCTACGTGCCCAAGAAGGATCTCGAAGAGATGATCGTCGAGACCGAGAAACCGGGGCTCTGGGGCGGTTGGGCAAAGCTCGCCAATGGCTGGGTCTTTGCCATGCCCGATTTCGCCGAGGCGCCCGGCCTGCCGATCACCGTCGACGCCCGTCGTCTGGCCACCGGGGAGGAGTGAGAGATGAACGATTTCGACAAGCTGGAAGCCGCGATGAACGAGGTCGCCGCAGGCCTGCGCATCGCCTATCTCGGTCCCGAGGTCTCGGCCCTGTCGGGCGGTGCGGCGCCCACCTCGCCGCAGGCGCTCTGCGCGATGATCGAGGCACAGGTGCGCGCGCCGCGCCGGGCCAGCGGCAACCTGTGGTCCGTGGCGCAATATGTTGAGAGCCGTAAGTTCCGCGCCACGCTCGATACGCTGGTGCGCGAGGCCTTTGCCGCAGGGCCCGAACGCGCCAACCCCGTGTATGACTGGCTCGCCCGTGTGCGCCCGCCGATGGTGGTGGATACCTGGTACGATGACGGGCTGTTGCAGGCCTTCGAACAGGCCGGCACCGCGCAGAGCGACTGGGGGCTGGTGCAGGGCGTCAGCCGCAACGGCGAATGGATCGACATCTTCACTCGTGCCTATGACAGCGCCGGCGCCGAGATCGCGGAGGCCAGCCCGGACTGGGAGACGCTGATCTACAAGCCGCACGGGGTGGCAAGGCCGGGATCCTCCTATCTCATGTCCGACAGCGATTATGTCGAGGTGCTGACCGAGATCGACATCCAGCGCCCGATCCCCGAAGAGGTGCAGCGCCGCCGCAGCGGGCGGCCCTTCCTCTTTGTCGGCTGCCGCTTCGACGACCAGATGCTGCGCATCTTCGCCCGTCAGATCGCCAAGCGCTCCGCCGGGGGCCATATCGCTGTCATGACCGGGCCGCTGACCCGTATGGAGCGGAGATTCCTCGACGATTCCGGAATCGCCTGGCTCGATCTGCCGGCCTCGGCGCTGGCCGAGGCGCTGAGTGTGCCCGAAGGGTAACGGGGCAGGTGGCCGCTCGCCCGCGCTGGGTGAGCAGAGGGCAGGCATCCTGTTCCGGGCGGACCGGGTAGGGGCCTTTTTCGCGTGACCTCCCGGTGGGGCAGGCCTAACGTGGCGCGCGAAAGACCCGTGACGCGGGGCCTGCCCGCGCATGCCCAACAGGAAGACCCGAAGATGACCACCGAACAGCCGCTGCCCTTCACCTGCCGCAAATCATCCGCGCGGGGGGCGCGGGGGGTCGTGGTGACCAACCACCCGCTGGGCTCCGCCGCCGGCCATGAGATGATGGCCATGGGGGGCAATGCGGTGGATGCGGCGGTGGCCGCTCTGCTGACGCTGACGGTGGTCGAGCCGATGATGGTGGGCATCGCCGGCGGCGGCGTCTCGCATCTGCGTCTGCCGGACGGGCGACATACGGTCTATGACTGCCTGTCGCAGGCCGCCGAAAGCGCGGTGCCCGACATGTTCACGCCGGTGTCTGACCGGCTGCCCGATTACATGGAGACCGCCGGGCGCAAGAATCTCGTCGGGCCTGCGGCGGTGGCGGTACCGGGCAATCTGCGCGGCTGGTGCGCGATGCATGAAGCCCACGGCGCGCTGCCCTTCGCCGATGTGATCGCGCCCGCGATCCGCCACGCGGCGGGCGGCTTCCGGGTGACGCAATACCTGTCGTCGAATATCGAGCGTCATGCGGAGGATCTGGCGAAAGATCCCGAGATTGCGCGCCATTTCCTCCCCGATGGCGCCCCCGCCAAACCCGGTCACCGGCTGGTGCAGGGCGATTATGCCGAGAGCCTGAAACTCATCGCGCGCGAAGGGGCGGAGGCGCTGCATGGCGGCGCGCTGGGGCAGGCGCTGGTCGACCGGCTGGCGGTGGACGGCGCCGAGCCCGGGCTGGTCACCATGCGCGATCTGGAGCGCTACGAGGCGCGCGAGCGTGACGCGATCTTCGGCAGCTATCGCGGTTTCGACATCGCCGGTCCGCCGCCGCCGGCCTCGTCGGGCGTGCATGTGGCGCAGATGCTCAACATGCTCGAAGCCTACGATCTGGCGGCCATGGGGTTTGACTCGTCGGATCGCCTGCACCTGCTGGCCGAGGTGATCCGCATTGGCTTCGAGGACCGCCGCGCGGCTTCGGGCGATCCGGATTTCGTCGACATTCCGGTCGAAAAGCTGATCTCCAAGGACTACGCAAAGGCCTGCCTTGGCCGTATCCGCCCGGCCGGGGGCATAAGCGCGGTGCCGCCCGGTTACGAGAGCCGGAACACCACCCATATCACCGTGGCCGATGGCGACGGCATGATCGTCTCGGCGACCCATACGATCAACGGGCTCTTCGGGGCGCGCTTCATGGTGCCGGGCACGGGGATGATCCCCAACAACTACATGTATAATTTCGACCCGCATCCGGGAAAGGCGCTGTCGATCCAGCCGGGCAAGCGGGTGCCGACCTCCATGGCGCCGATGATCGTGCTGAAGGATGGCGCGCCACGTTTCGCGCTGGGGCTGCCGGGGGCGGTGCGGATCTTCCCCAGCGCCATGCAGTCCATCGTCAACATGATCGATTTCGGCATGACCCCGCAGCAGGCGGTCGAGGCGCCGCGCATCTGGACCGAGGGTGCGCATGTGGAGCTGGAGCCGGACTATGCGCATCACAAGGCGGCGCTGGAGACGATGGGGCACGAGGTGAAGCTGGTGCCGCATATCGGCGGCGGCATGAACGCGATTGCCTTCGGGCCCGATGGCGAGATGACGGGGGCGGCGTGCTGGCGCGCCGACGGCACCGTCTCGGCGCTGGGCGGCGGGCTTGCCGGTGAGGGGGTGGCGTTCCACATCTGAACCCAACGGGATCGCGGAAACGGAGAGGCATCCATGACGCAGAAGACATTGCTGCTGACGGGGGCGAGCCGGGGCATCGGCCATGCCACCGTCAAGGCCTTTCAGGCCGCCGGCTGGCGCGTGCTGACCGTGTCGCGCACCGCCTTCGACGCGCGGTGCCTCTGGCATGCGGGGCGCACCGATCACTTTCAGGGCGATTTGTCGGACCCGGCGAGCCGCGCCGATCTGGTGGCGCGCGTGCGCGAGAGCCTCGGACAGAGCGGGCTGCACGCCATCGTCAACAATGCCGGGGTCTCGCCCAAGGGCGACGATGGCGCGCGTCTGGGAGTGGCCGAGAGTTCGGATGAGGTCTGGCAGCATGTGCTGGCGGTGAACCTTATGGGACCGGCGGCGCTGATGCGTGACCTGCTGCCCGAGCTCGAACGTGGGCAGGGCGCGGTGGTCAATGTGGGCTCGATCGTGGGCTCGCGGGTGCATCCGTTCGCGGGCGCCGCCTATGCTTGCTCCAAGGCGGCGCTGGCGGCGCTGACCCGCGAGGCGGCGGGCGAGCTGGGGCCGCGCGGCGTGCGGGTGAATATGGTGACACCGGGCGAGATCGAGACCGAGATCCTGTCGCCGGGCACCGAGGAGATGACGGATATCATCCCGCTGCGGCGGCTGGGCCAGCCCGACGAGGTGGCGCGGGTGGTGCTGTTCCTCTGCTCGGACGAGGCGTCATATGTAAACGGCGCCTCCATCGACGTGAATGGCGGGCAGCATGTGTGAGGGCGGGGGCGGGACGCGTCTCCACCCCTTGAGCGTATAATGGCAGAGACGGACCTTTCCGCTTGCGGAGGAATGCAAACGGTAGCTGCGTCATCGTCGGCCCGCGGGATGGCGAACGACATGGGGAGCCTCTCGATTTATCCCGGCCACGTCCGAAGGACCTCGACACGTTGTCCTGGCGTCACCAAATCGCCAGCCCGGTGGGGCGGGCCGGCGATGGCGCGGCGGCTTCGCCTTGATTCCGCGCCGGGGCAACGCTCGGATGTCACGTTGGGGAGGCGCTCCTCAATACCCCCGCGCCGCGTCCGCCAGATCGCCGCAGGTGCCGGTCTCCTCGAAGGCCTTCAGGTTCGCCGCGATCAGCCGTCCGCCGGTGGCCGCGTCGATCTGCGAGGCCACATGCGGGGTCACGGTAATCGCCGGATGTGTCCAGAACGGGTTGTCGGCGGGCAGCGGTTCCTGATGGAACACATCCAGCGTTGCCTGCTTGATCTGCCCGCTTTCCAGCGCCGCCAGCAGATCCGCATCCACCAGATGCGGACCGCGCGCGCAGTTGATCACGCAGGCACTGGGCGCCAGCTTGGCAAACAGATCGGCGTTCAGAATGCCGCGCGTCTGATCGGTGAGCGGCAGCAGGTTCACCAGGATCTCGCAACCGTCGAGAAACGCGTCCATCTCGCCCGTGCCGGTGAAACAGCTCACACCGTCGAGATCCTTGGGCGATTTCGACCAGCCGCGGGTGTCGAAGCCCAGCCCGGCCAGCGTCTGCGCCGCCGCGGCGCCGAGATTGCCGAGCCCCATCACGCCCACCACCCGGTTCGGCGCCACCGGCACCACGATGGCGTGCCAGTCGCTCTCCGCCTGCGCCTGCAACTGGCGCGGCATGTCGCGGTGATGGCGCAGCACATGCAGCGCCACGTATTCGCGCATCCGTTGCGTCAGATCCTTGCCGACTGTGCGGATGATCGGCACGCCCTCGGGCAGCTCGGCATCGGCCAGCACATGGTCGATGCCCGCGCCGATGGAAACGATGGCCTTGAGGTTGGGGAACCCCGCCAGATCGCCGGTGCGCGGGCGCCAGACCACGGCATAGGTGACCGCCCCGGGGTCGATCTCGTCATGCATCGAGACCACGTCCCAGCCGGGCAACAGCCCTTGCAGCATCTCCACCCACCACTGGGTCTTTTCGGCGAGGGGAAGGTAGACGGCGACGGTCATGTTGGCTCCTTGGGATCGTGTGTCATTGAGGGGATAGGATGAATTTCAAGCAACTCGAAGCGTTTTACTGGCTGAGCCAGTTCGGCAACTACCGGCAGACGGCGGAATATCTGGGCCTGACCCAGCCCGCCGTCTCGGCGCGCATCCAGTCGCTGGAGAAGGATCTCGGCAAGACCCTGATCGACCGCGAGGCACAGGCCTTTGCGCTCACCGATCAGGGGCTGGAGGTGGCGGAATTCGCGGTGCAGTTCCTGAACCTGCGCGAGGCGATGATGGGCCGCTTGCAGGATAAGCGCAAACGCCGGCTGACCGTGGGGCTTGCGGGCATGGCGGCGCTGACCTGGGGGCCGCTCCTGCGCGACGCGGTGGCGGCGGCGGACCCCGACATGCTGCTCGACATCTATTCCGCCTCCGATCTGCAACTGCGCCGCTTTGTCGAGGCGGGCACGCTGGACGCGGCCTTTACCGCCAGCGGAGACCGCGCGCCCGGCGCGGATTTCTCGGTGCGCTACGAGGTCGGCTGGGTGGCGCGGCCCGATGTGATCGCAGGCCAGAGCCTGCCGATGAGCGCCGACGATCTGCGCGCGCTGCCGCTGGTGCTCTATCCAAAGACCTCGCCGCTCTTCAATCCGGTGGCGGAGTATGTCGCCGACATGCGCGACCGCCCGGCGCCGCGCCACTATGGCAATGCGCTTGCAACGATCTGCGAACTGGTGCGGCTGGGCTATGGCGCCTCGGCGCTGGCGCTGACCGCGCTGGAGCCCGATATCGCGGCGGGCCGGGTGGTCGAGATCGCGACCACCGAGCCGCTGCCGCCGCTCAATGTGGCCTGCACCCATGTCAACCGCGCCCGGCGCAAGCAGGTGGGCGCGGTGCTGGATCTGGCGCGCGAGGCGGCGCAGAGCTGGTGCGCGGAACATGGGCGCTACGCCTCCTTTCACGAGCTGTGATCAGCCTTCGGTCTTGGCCTCGACCATCTTGGTCGCGCCGGACATGGCGCCCAGATGGGTGCCGCCGGTGATCTTGGCCTCGTTGACCAGACCGCGCTCGGTCTTCAGTTCGCCCTCGGCCAGCACGGCGTCGAGATCCTCGGGCGCGATGAAGAGCACACCGCTTTCATCGGCCAGCACCGCATAGCCCGGCAGCACCGCCGCGCCGCCGATGCTCACCGGCACGTTGAAGCCGCCGCCGGTGTTGTAAAGCCGCGTGGTGACGGGCGAGGGGCCGCGCGACCACATGGCGAAATCCTGTTCCTTGATCTCGGCGGTGTCGGTATGCGGGCCATCGACGCAGCCGCCCTCCAGACCGATCATCGCGGCCATGCGGGTGACGCCGCCGCCCCAGCAGGCGTATTTCGTATCGCCCAGCCGGTCGACGGCGAGGAAATAGCCCGGCCCGCACTGGCTCAGGCAATGGTGCAGCAGGGTGCTGTCGAGCCCCGGAATGGCCAGCGTCGCCACCGTGGCGGCCACCACCTTGCCCGGCAGCACCGGCTGAATGGCGGGGGCGGCAAAGCCGTAATGGTAGAAATGGCCGATCGTGGCGGTTTCCAGCTTGGCCAGACGGTCGAGCTTGTCCTGCGGGATCGGCGCGGGCATCGGGTTCAGCTTGTAGACAAGATTGGACATGGGTCTCTCTTAGTTTTGAGGTCCGAGGATGAGATCGGGCAGGAAGGTGACGGTCTGCGGCACATAGGTCAGCAGGATCAGCACCGCGAAGAGCGGCAGCAGCATCGGCAGCACCGCCATGGTGACCTTTTCAAAGCGCACGCGACCGACCTCGGCCACGATGTAAAGCCCGATCCCCATGGGGGGCGTCGCGATGCCGATCAGCAGGCCGAGCTGCATGATGATGCCGAAATGCACCCGGTCGATGCCATAGGCGTCGATGAGCGGCAGCAGCGTCGGCACCAGGATCAGCTTGGCGGGCACGCCCTCGACCACGCAGCCGACGAGGATCACGAAGACCAGCAGCAGCGCCAGGAAGGCGTTCTTGTTTTCGGTCAGCGAAAAGGTCCAGTCGGCGAGTTTCTGCGGTGTCTGGTCGATGGCCAGCAGCCAGCCCATGGCGATGGAAAAGGCGATGATGATCATGATCACGGCGGTCATCATGGCGGTGTCGCTGAGCGCGTTGAAAAAGCTGCGGAAGGTCAGCTCGCGATACCAGATGCCGATGGCGATGCAGTAGAGGCAGGCCAGCACACCCGCTTCGGTCGCGGTGACGAAACCGAACATGATGGAACCGAGGATAATCGCCGGGGCGATCAGCGCCAGAAACCCGTGTTTCGCGGTGCCCGCCACCTCGCGCACGGTGGCACGCGGCTGGGTGGGAAACTCCTGAAACTGCGCGCGGATGCGCACATAGATCATCAGCGCCAGCCCCACGAGGATGCCGGGCACGAGGCCGGCAAGGAACATCCGTTCGATACTCTGCTGGGCGAGGAAGGCATAGAGCACCAGCCCGATGGAGGGCGGGATCAGCGGCCCGATCACGGACGACGCCACGGTGATCGCGGCGGCGAAATCGGGCCTGTAGCCGCGCTCGCGCATCGCCTTGATCTCGATGGCGCCGAGGCCGGCGCAATCCGCCACGGCGGCGCCGGAGATGCCGGCAAAGATCATCGAGGACAGGATATTCACCTGCGCCAGCCCGGCCCTGAGATGGCCCACCAGCGCATTGGCGAAGGCAAAGATGCGTTCGGTCACGCCGGTGGCGTTCATCAGGTTGCCCGCCATGATGAAGAACGGCACGGCGGTGAGCGAGGCCTTGTTCACCCCCTCCAGCATCTGCTGCGGGATGATCTGTAGCGCGGTGGAGAAATCCGAGGTCAGGAAGGTCAGCACCGTCGCGGTGCCGATGGCGATGGAGATGGGCACGCGCAGCATGATCAGCGCGATGAAAGTGCCGAAAAGAATCCACGCCATGGGTTACAGCTCCGGGTGATGCTCGGTGACGTTCTCGGGCATCCCGGCGGCCATCTTGGCGAGGTCGAGAAGGGCGGTCAGCGCCACGAGAACGGTCGAGATGAAGAGGGGGACGGAGAGCGCCAGGCGCGGCAGCTCGAAGCCCGCGGGCAGGATCGCGCCGTCATAGACCCCGCGCGAGGTTGCGATGACGGTCGGCAGCTGCAAGAGCAGCACGCCGGTCACGACCAGCGTCGCCACATCCGAGACGATGCGTGTCGCGGCCATGCCTTTCTCGCCCAGATGCTGGGCGAGGAAATCCACCCGCACATCCTTGAGCCGGGCGTAGAGCGCGAAAAAGCCGAAGAAGCTCAGCCAGATGAAGAACACCATGGTCCAGGGCCACATCCAGTAGGGCGCCATGCTCAGCGGCCGCAGGATGATTGTGGCCGTGGTCAGCCCCAGCATGACCAGCAGGCAGATATTGGACAGCCACAGAAACGCGCCGCCCATCGACCAGTTGAACCGGTCGAGCCGGTTGAGGGCCCGCTGACGCGGACCCTCGGGGATATAGTCGAGCGGGGTCACTGGGTGGCCCGCGTCGCCGCGATGGCCTCCATGAAGCCGTCGGGCAGCTCGCCCTTGGCGTCCATGTCCTCGTAATAGGCCTGCATCTTCTCGACCAGCGGCGCGGTATCCAGCACCGTATAGGTCACGCCCTCGGCCTCCATTCGCGCGATGCTTTCATCGGCGACCGAGAACATCAGATCCTGCGACATGTCGCCGGCCTCTTCATAGGCTTTCATCAGCCCGGCGCGGGTGTCTTCGTCGAGCGCCGCCAGCGCGCTTTCGTTGACCATGAAGCCGATGGACTGCCAGTATTCGTCCATCCGCGCGATATAGGGGGCCACCTCGTTGAAACGCATGGATTCCACCAGCGCGATGGGCGAGTTCACCGCCTGCACGATGCCCTTGGAGATGCCCTGATAGACCTCGGTCCAGGGCAGGGTGATGACCTCGGCACCCAGCGTGTCCCAGGTCTCGATGGCGACCTTGTTCTCGTGCATGCGCATCTTGAGGCCTTCGTAATCCGCCGCCGTCTCGACCGGCACGTTCGAGACGGTGACCCGGAACGGGCCGCGCAGAACGCGGGTCGGGTCGCCCAGCGGGCGCACGCCCGACTGTTCGGCGGCATTGTCGAACCAGCCTTTCACGGTGTCGGAGTTCATGAAGCGCTGCCAGTGATCGTAATCATCAAAGGCGAAGGGGCCGGAGAGCCAGGCCAGCGCGGGCTCCCATTTCTTCATATAGCCGAAGCCCTCGGCATAGACCTGGATGATATTGGCCTGAAGCTGCTCAAGAACCGCGTCTTCCTTGCCGAGCTGTTCGTTGGGATAGACGGTGATTTTCAGCTCGCCGCCGGTGTATTCCTCGGTCAGCTCGGCGAATTTCTCGAACACTTGGCCTTCGGGGCTGTCCACCGGCATCTTCGTGGCCATTTTCCAGGTGGTTTCGGCCTGAACCGCCGAGCTCAGAATGAGCGCGAGACCGGTTGCGAGGCCAAGCATGGTTTTCGTCTTCATTGTGTGTCTCCTCAGTTGGGGGGGAATGGCCGGTTGCCCGGCTCTGGTTGTGGATGTCAGTCGTGCAGGCCCTTGGCGACGTGATCGCGCACGAGCCCCGCGCCGATGGCGGCGAGGCGTTTCACCAGCACATCGCCGGTCTCGGCCGAGCACAGGGTCGGGTCGCAGCCATAGGCGCCGGTCTCGGTCGCCTCCAGCGCCTCGATGGGCGCCTGGATCTTGGCGCCGTCATAGACGACGGAGGAAAATCCGCCGATCTTCATGCCCTTGATCTCGCTGCCGGTGGGGGCAGGTTTGACCAGATCGGCGCGGATCAGATCGGGATAGAAATGCAGCCCCACCGAGGTCAGCGGATCGCCCCCGTGACCGGAGCTCGCCTTGGCCTTGTCCGCGCCGATAAGGCCCGGCAGCTCGCCATAGGCCACCTGCCAGAGATACATCGACGGCACGAAGAGCCCGGCCTTCTGACGCCAGCGCAGCGCCACCTCGGTGATCGCGGGGACGTTGCCGCCATGGCCGTTGACGATCATCAGCTTGCGGATGCCGTGGCGGTTCAGGCAGCCGAACATATCGTCGAGAATGCCGCAGAGCGTGGCATGGCTGATCGAAATGCCACCATGGCTCGATTCGAAATAATCCTTGCCGCCAAAGGGGATGACGGGCGCAACGAAGGTGGCCACGCCGTCCGCGCGGGCGGCCTTTGCGATCTCCATCGCCATCAGGTCGGCGGCCATGTAATCGCCCATCGGCGCGTGGATGCCCTGATCCTCCAGCGATCCCATCGGCAGCAGCACCACCGCCTCCGAGGTGAGTTCCTGCCGCGCCTCTTCCGAGGTCAGTTCCGCCATCCGGATCTTGTCGATCATGGGCTCAGTTCCTTGTCTGTTGTGGCTCGGGTTTGCCTCAGTGAAGCGGCCCGCGCCGGGGGCGTCCAATTCAATCGGTTTGCGGGGCGATAGAGGAAATTTGCCCCGCCTGTGTCATGCCGCAGCCTGGGCGGCGGTGAAGCGGTCCATCCGGAACGGCGACGGGTCCACCAGCGGTGCCGTGCCGGTGGCAAGCTCCGCCGCCAACTGCCCCGCTGCCGGGCCGAGGCCGAAGCCGTGGCCGGAAAACCCGGTGGCCAGCACCAGCCCGGGGATTTGGGCTGCGGGTCCGATCACCGGCACCGCGTCAGGGGTCACGTCTATGATGCCGCCCCATTTTTGTGCGATCTCTGCGTCTTTGAAGACCGGAAAGGCCCGGGTCACCGCGCGCATCGCCTCCGCCAGCAGCCGCTCCTGCGGTTCGGGGTCGAGCACGCGGCAGCGCTCGAAGGGGGTTATCGCGTCATCGGCCCAGCGGCGCGGCGTCACCAACCCGTCCCAGAGGCCCTGATCGAGGGTCAGCGCGAGCTCGCCGCGATGCTCGCGCAGGCCTTTGGCAAAGCGCGGCAGCAGGCGGAAACTGTCGGGCGTGATCTGCACCTTGGCACGGCCCCGGCGCGAGATCGTATAGCCGCCGTCGAGCCGGGGCCTGATGCCGAATTCGCCATTGCCGAGCGCATGCACCGGCCCGCCCGCCAGCGGCTTGGTGCGCAGAACCGAGCCGCGCACCCGCAGTTGGGGCAGATCCACGCCGAGATTGCCGAGGAACAGCCGCGACCAGGCGCCGCCCGCCAGCACCACCGTCTTGCAGCCGATGCGCCCGCGCTCGGTGATGACGCCCGAGACCGCGCCCGCCGAGGTTTCGATCCCGCGCACGGCGCAGTTGGTGAGGATCGCGGCGCCCTTGGCCCGCGCGCCTTTGGCGAGCGCGGGGGCGGCAAGGGCGGGCTCGGCGCGCCCGTCGTCTTCTGTCAGCAGCCCGGCGCGCGCGGGCAGCGACGCGCCGGGAAAGCGCTCGGCCAGATCAGCGGCGCTCAGCCGTTTGGCGCCGATCCCGAAGCGGTCGGCATCGCGCGAAACACTCTCGATCCAGGCCATCTCGGCATCGGTATGAGCGGTGTAGACGATGCCCGTGCGCCGGAAGCCCGTATCATGGCCCAGCCGCTGCGCCAGCCTGTCCCAGAGCCGCAGGCTCTCGATCCCCAGCGGGTATTCCGCCACGTCGCGCCCCATGCGCCGGACCCAGCCCCAGTTGCGGCTCGACTGCTCGCCGCCGATCCGGCCCTTTTCAATGAGCGCCACGCGGTGGCCCTGTTCGGC
Organism: Salipiger abyssi; assembly: GCF_017311415.1. Taxonomy (GTDB): domain Bacteria; phylum Pseudomonadota; class Alphaproteobacteria; order Rhodobacterales; family Rhodobacteraceae; genus Salipiger; species Salipiger abyssi_A. The sequence continues at coordinate 127,296 of NZ_JAEKIS010000007.1, forward strand.
GGCCCAGAAGGCGGCAGAGGTGCCGATGATGCCGCCGCCGATCACGACCAGATCGACCTCGCGGGGGAGGGTCTCATCGCCTTCCACGGTCTCGACAAAGGGGCGCATGCTACATCCCCGGCTCATAGCGCCAGTTGACCAGCAGTTCGGAAACGCTGGCCGAATTGGGCAGGGTGACGACATCGGCGATCAGCCGGGCGAGGTCTTCGGGCTGGGTGATCTCGTGGCGCGGCAGGTGGTTGTGGCGCAGGGTCATGTCGGTGGCGACAAAGCTCGGGCAGACGGCGCAGGCGCGCACACCCTGATCCCAGCCGGCGCGCCGGGCGGCATGCGAGAGCGCCACGGCGGCGTGTTTGCTCATCTGATAGCCCGCGTTCAACCCCAGCACCCGCTTGCCCGAGAGCGAGGCGAGCACGATCACCCGGCCCGCGCCCGAGCGGCAAAGCGCAGGCAGCGCCGCGCGGGTCAGCCGGAAGGGCGCCTTGACGTTGACCGAGAGCAGCGCGTCGAGCATCTCCTCCATCTCACCGTCGGGCTGCGGCGGGTCGGGCATCAGCTCCAGCGGGCCGGAGATGCCGGCGCTGTTCACCAGCGCGTCGATGCGACCGAAATGCGTCTCCGTCGCCTCGGTGAAGCGGTTCGCATCGGCGGGTTCCGTTGCATCGTAGCGCACCACAAGCGGGTCATGCGGCGCCAGCGTCTCGGGCAGCGTCGCCGGGTCGCGCAGACCCAGCGCCAGCCGGTAGCCGCGCGCCGCAAGCGCCCCGGCAATCGCGGCGCCGATGCCGCGGCTGGCGCCGGTGATCATGGCGACGGGGGCGTCGGTCATGCCGCATCCTCCGCATTGACCCGGCCTGCCTTGATACAGGCGGCGCGCCAGCCGGTGCCCACCGGATCGAGCGCCGGCACGGCGGCGGCGCAGGCGTCTTCGGCGAGTGGGCAGCGGGTGCGGAAGGCGCAGCCCGAGGGCGGGCTGGCGGGGCTCGGCAACTCGCCCTTCAGGATACGCCCGGTATCGTCGGCGGGCTTAGGGTGCAGCGAGGGCGTCGCCGCCAGCAGCGCGCGGGTATAGGGATGCGCGGGGCTGCCAAAGACCTGCTCGGCGGGGCCTTCCTCGACGATGCGGCCAAGGTACATGACGGCGATGCGGGTGCAGAGATGGCGCACCACATGCAGGTCATGGCTGATGAACAGCATGGCAAGGTCGAGATCGCGGCGCAGATCCATCAGCAGGTTCACCACCTGCGCCTGGATCGACACGTCGAGCGCCGAGACCGGCTCGTCCGCCACGATGAAATCGGGCCGGGTCGAGAGCGCCCGCGCCACCGCGATGCGCTGGCGCTGGCCGCCGGAGAACTCATGTGGGCGGCGTTGCGCGGCGGAGGCGGGCAGGCCCACCTGTTCCAGCAGCCGCGCGACCTCTGCCTTGACCTCTGAGGCCGGCACGATCTTGTGGGTTTTCAGCCCGTCGGCGATCTGCGCACCGACGGAACGGCGCGGGTCGAGCGAGCCGAAGGGATCCTGAAACACCATCTGCATCCGGCGCGAGAGCTGCCGCCGCTCGGCGCCGCCGAGCGTGCTCAGGTCGCGCCCGTCGAAGCTAACGCTGCCGGTGCTGGGCGTCTCCAGCCCCAGCATCATCCGGCCCAGCGTGGACTTGCCGCAGCCCGACTCGCCGACGATGCCGACGGTCTCGCCTTTGGCAATGCTCAGGCTGACGTCGCGCACCGCCCAGACATCGTGCTTCTGGCCCAGCAGGCCCTGGCGGGTGGGATAGTTGCGGCCCAGCCGGTCGGCGATGACCAGCGGGGCAGTGGGGGTGTCTTGGATCATGTGACCTCCTCCCAGCGGAAACAGCGGGTCAGGCGGGTGTCGCTCGGGTGGCTGCGCCGTGGCGCGCTCTGCGTACAGACCGGCTTGGCATGGGTGCAGCGTGGGGCGAACCGGCAGCCGCTTGGCATCTTGTGCGGCGAGGGCACGGCGCCCGGGATCGCCACCAGCCGCTCGGCGCCGCCCTCGGGCACCGAGGCGATGAGCGCGGCGGTGTAGGGGTGGCGGGGCCGGGCAAAGACCTCGGTCACCGGGCCTTCCTCGACCACCTCGCCGGCATACATCACCGTCACCCGGTCGGCGATCTCGGCCACCACGGCGAGGTCGTGGGTGACAAAGATCATCCCCATGCCCGGCGTGTCGCGCTTGAGCTGCGCAAAAAGCTGGAGGATCTGCGCCTGAATGGTCGGATCGAGCGCGGTGGTCGGCTCGTCGGCGATGAGCAGGCGCGGGTTGTTGGCGATGGCCACCGCGATCATCGCGCGCTGGCGCTGCCCGCCGGAAAGCTCGTGCGGATAGGCGCGGGCGCGGCGCTCGGGGTCGGGGATGCCGACATGGCGCAAGAGCTCGACCACCCGGGCCTGCATCGCGGCGCCGTCGAGCGCATGATGCACGCGGATCGCCTCGGCCACCTGATCGCCGATGCGCAGCACCGGGTTGAGGGCGGCGGCGGCATCCTGAAAGACCATGGAGATCTCGGTGCCGCGCAGGGCGCGGAACGCCTCTTCGTCGAGCTGGGCGAGGTCGATGGGCGCGCCCTCGCGCGGGGTGTAGAGCGCGGTGCCGCCGGTGACGCGCAACGTGTCCGGCAACAGCCCGGTCAGCGCCAGCCCGGTCAGAGTCTTGCCCGAGCCGCTTTCGCCGACCAGCGCCATGGTCTCGCCCGGGCGCACGCTCAGTGTCACGCGGCGCACGAGTTCCAGATCGTTGACGGCGATGGAGAGGCCTTCGATCTCCAGCAGCGGTGCCTCTTCGCTGGCGGCGGGGCGCGTGGCGGGTTTCGATGCGCTGCGGGCGCGGGGGCGCAGCCAGAGCGCGCCGCCGGCTGTCACGCTGCGCGGGTCGAGCGCCGATTGCAGCCGGTCGCAGAGCAGGTTGAAGGTCAGGATCGTGCCCGCCAGCGCCAGTGACGGCCAGACCAGCAGCAGCGGCGCCACCTCCATCGCGCCGCGCGCGGCGCGGATCATCAGCCCCCAGGACGGGGTGGGCGGCACCACGCCAAGCCCGAGGAACGACAGCCCGCTCTCGATCACCATGGCCGAGGCGACGACCAGTGAAGCCTGCACCAGCAGCGGCGGCAGCACATTGGGCAGAATGGTGCGGATCAGGATCACCAGCGGATGCGTGCCCATGGCGCGCTGCGCGGTGACGAAATCCAGCCCGCGCACCTGTTGCGTCGCGGCATAGACCACGCGGGCATAGTTGGGCGTGTAGAGGATGGTGAGCGCGAGGATCAGCGGCCAGGTACCGGCGCCGAGGATGGTGACGACCAGCAGCGCCAGCAGCAGCGGCGGCAGGCAGAGGATGATCTCGGCGGCGCGCACGGTCAGCAGCTCGACCACGCCGCGGAAATAGCCGCCGAGCAGCCCCAGCGTCGTGCCGATCACCGCGGCGGCCAGCGCCGAGCCGAAGGCGATGAAGAGCGAGGCGCGCCCGCCCCAGATCAGCCGCGCCAGCACGTCGCGGCCGAACTCGTCCTGCCCCAGCCAATGCGCGGCGGAGGGCGGGGCGAAGCGGTGCGGGATGTCCATGCCGCGCACGTCGTCGAGCGGCAACACCGGGGCGAGCAGCACCAGCGCCACGATCACCGCGGCGATGGCGCCGGGCAGGATCAGCCTGCGCGTCGCCCGGCTCATGACGTCACCAGCGAGATGCGCGGGTCGAACAGGGCGTTCACCACATCGACCACGAGGTTGAGAAAGACGAAAAGAACCGAGATTGTCATGACGATGCCGACCACCTCGGGGTAATCGCGTGCGTCCACGGCGGAGACGAGGTAGCCCGAGAGGCCGGGCCAGTTGAACACGAATTCCACCAGCACCGTGCCGCCGATCAGCGTGCCCATTTCGAGCCCCAGCACGGTCAGCACCGGGATGAGCGCATTGCGCACCACATGGCGGCGCAGGATCGGGCCGCGCGACAGGCCCTTGGCGCGGGCGGTGCGGACGTAATCGCGTTGCAGCACCTCCAGCACGGATGCGCGGCTCATGCGGATGATCACCGCCAGCAGCGCCAGCGCCACTGTGCCGGCGGGCAGGAGCAGCAGTTTCAGATGCTCCACCGGATCTTCGGAAAAGTCGACAAAGCCGCCGGCGGGCAGGATTTTCAGCTGCTGCGCAAAGATCAGGATTACCACCGAGCCGACCACGAAGACCGGGGTGGAGAGCGCGGCGGAGGCGAAGAAGGAGATCGCCGCATCCGCCTTGCCGTCGGCGCGGATCGCCGCAAAGGTGCCCAGCGGCACACCGATGCCGGTGGCGATGAGCGCCGCTGCCAGGATCACCTCGAGCGTGCGCGGCAGGCGCAGGGCGATCTGTTCGATCACCGACGCGCCGTCGCGGAACGACGCGCCGAGATCGCCGGAGAGCACTCCGGCCATGTGGCTGATATATTGCTGCCAGAGCGGCTCGTTCAGCCCCATCTTTTCGCGCAGGGCCGCCACCGCCGCCGGATCGGCGGCAATGTTTCCCGTACTCAGCAGCAGCTCGGCCGGATCGCCGGGGATGAGATGCAGCAGCAGGAACACGACGGTGACGACGACCCAGACGAGGAACAGGGCCACCAGACTTCTCAGGGCAATATATCTCAGCATGGGTCTTCGATCAGCCGAGCATCGCGTCTTCGAGCGTGATGCCGGAATGGAAGGTCAGCTGTCCGGGGATATTGGCAAAGCCCTCGACATTCGCAGCCATCCCATAGCCCTGTTCGCGCCAGCACAGGCCCATGATCGGCGCGGTTTCGATGGCGACCTTTTCGAGCTCCTTGTAGACCGCCTTGCGCTCCTCGGTATCGAAGATCGTCCGACCCTTGGCGAAAAGCTCCGAGATTTCGGGCGTTTCCAGACCGTAGCTGCGCGAATAGGCGCTTGCGAGCGAGCCGTCGATCACCGTGGCAAGACCGTCGGGATCGTTGTTGGCCGCGGCGGTGCCCATGACCGCGAGATCGTAGGTGCCTTCGTTGCCCTTCTTCACGCGGGTCGACCATTCCGGCAGGTCCAGCGTCACGTTGATGCCGATCATCGACAGATAGGCCTGGCAGACCTCGGCGGTGGACTGGTGCATGCCGTATTGCGCGGTCGACAGCATGGTGCAGTCGAACCCGTCCGCATAGCCCGCCTCTGCCAGCAGGGCCTTGGCCTTTTCGGGATCGTAGTTCCACTCGTTGGCGAACTCGGGGTTGAAGAAGGCCGAGGCATCGGGAATCGGCAGATGCTCGAGCGGCGCGCCGCGCTCGTAGAATGCCGCCGCGGCGATGTCCTCGCGTTTGATGGCATGGCCGACGGCGCGGCGTACCAGCGGGTTGTCGAAGGGCGGCTTGCTGGCGTTGAAGGTCAGGTACATGAATGGGCCGAAGGTGGTGTCGAGCTTCAGCGCCGGGTTGTCGCCGACCTGCGCCATGGCCTGCCACGGCACGTATTCCACGATGTCGACATCGCCCGCTTCGAGCGCCGCGATCCGCAGGTTCTCGTCGGCATAGACGATGGCCTCGATGCGCTCGACCTTGGGCAGACCCTCTTTGTAGTAGTCCGGGTTGGCGGTCACGGTGATCGAGACGCCGCGGTCGATCGCCTCGACCTTGAACGGTCCCGCGCCCATCAGATCGTCGCGCGCGGAGCCCTTCTTGAGGATCGGCATGTTGTAGTTTGCGAACCATTCCGGCAGCACGGCCTGCGGCTCCGAGGTTATGAGAACCACGGTCTTGTCGTCCGGCGTCTCGACCGAGGTGATCGTGGCGAGCTGGTTCTGGAGATAGGCGGCGGAATCGGGCTTTTGCACTTCGGTGATGGTCCAGGCCACATCCTCGGCGGTCACCGGGCTGCCGTCATGCCATTTCGCCTCGCGCAGGTTGAAGGTCCAGACGCCATCGTCGTCGACGTCCCAGGTCTCCGCCAGCTCGCCGCGCAGCGCGCCTTCTGCGTCGTAGCTGAGCAGGCCGCGATGGCACATCACCTTGATGGTGCCGGCGGCGGTGCCGTTCGAGGCCCAGGCATCGAAGCTGGGCGGATAGGTCGAGAGGCCAAAGCGGAGCGTGCCGTCCTCCTGCGCGCGCAGGACCTTGGGGCCGAGGAAGCTCAGGGCGCCGGCGGCGCCTGTGGTGGCCAGAAAGCCGCGTCTGTTCAGTCGCGTGGTCATTGTCTTGTCTCCTTGTCGGTTGGTGCGGGCTCTTGGCGGCCCTTTGGGTTATGGATTTGTTATCGTTCGTTATTCCGCTGCGATAGGCTGCTCGTCGGGATGGGCTGCGCGCTCTTCCGCGGGGCCGTAACCGCCGCCGCCGGGGGTGACGACCTCAAGCCATTCTCCCGCGCACAACGTGCCGTAGCCATTCTTGAAAGGGGCGCAGCCGGGGCTGGTGGCATAGCTGCCGGCGCCGCCCGGGCCGCCGCCCAGCAGCCCCCAGGAGCGCGACATGTTGCGCGACACGTCCACATGCACCATGCAATCTTCCGTGGCGCGGTAGACCCGCCGCAGCCCCATGCCGCCGCGATGCCGGCCGCTGCCGCCCGAGCCGTCCACCAGCTCGTAACGTTCGAGGATCAGAGGATACTCTCCCTCCAGCGCTTCCACCGGCAGGTTCGAGGTGTTGGTGGCGTGCACATGGATGCCGTCGAGCCCGTCCGCGTTGGGCCGGGCGCCGCCACCGCCGCCGATGGTTTCGAGATAGACCCAGTAGCTGCCCGCATCCGGCCCGCTTTGCCGGGTGCCCGAGAACACCGCCACCGAACAGGCGGAGTTGGTGCAGGCCGAGACGCGCTCGGGCACCGCCTGCGCCAGCGCGCCGAGGATCAGATCGGCGACGCGCTGACAGGTCTGCACCCGGCCATTGACCGCCGCCGGGTGCTTGCAGTTCACGATCGAGCCCTCGGGCGCGCGCACGGTAATCGGGCGGGCAAGCCCGGCATTGGGCAGCACCGTCGGGTCGATCACCGATTTCACGATGTAATAGACCGTCGCCAGCAGCGCCGTGCGGGTCATGTTGATCGGCGCGCGGATCTGCTCGGGCGCCTCGAAATCGAGCGCCAGCTCGTCGCCCGCCACAGTCACGGTCACCGCGAAGGGGATGGGCGTGTCGAAATCGAGATTGTCGAACACATCCTCGAAGCGCCAGCTGCCATCGGGCAGGGCGGCAATGCCCGCGCGCATCTTGCGTTCCGCATAGTCCAGCAGTGCTTCGCCCGAGGCCAGCACGGTCTCGACGCCGTGGCGCGCGCACAGCTCCTGAAAGCGCTGCACGCCGACGCGGTTCGCCGCCATCTGCGCGCGCAGGTCCGACAGCCGCTCGCGCGGCACCTGGCAGTTGAGTAGGATCAGCTCCTGCACGTCCTTTTGCAGCTCGCCCGCGCGGTAGAGGCGGATCGGCGGAATCCGCAGCCCTTCCTGATAGATATGCGCATGCGCCCGGTCGACGAAATCGGAATGGTGCGCGAGGTTCACCGTCCAGGCGACGAGCGCGCCGTCGACAAAGATCGGCTCGGCCAGCACGATATCGGGCAGGTGGGTGCCGCCGCCGCGATAGGCGTCGTTGCCGACGAACACGTCGCCCGGGCGCAATTCGGCCTCGTCGTGATCCCTCAGCAGCATCGGAATGAAGTCGAGGAAACTGCCCAGGTGGATCGGAATATGCTCCGCCTGGCACAGCGTGCGCCCCTGCCGGTCAAACAGCGCCGTCGAACAGTCGCGCCGCTCCTTGATATTGGTGGAATAGGAGGCACGGACGAGTGCCTCGCCGGTCTCCTCCACGATGGAGGAAAGCGCGGCGCCGATGACCTCGACCGTGATCGGGTCGAGCGCGTGAGTGGTGGCTTGAGCGGTCATCGGGGAAGCTCCAGAATGAGGTTGTCGATGGTGTCCACGCTGGCGCTTACCCCGGGCGGGATCAGCGTCGTGGTGTCCATCTGCTCGACAATGGCGGGGCCGGCAAAGCGCATGCCGGGGGCGAGCCGGTCGCGGGCGTAGAGCGTGGTCTGGGTGAAACTGCCGGTCTCGGGATACCAGACCTCGCGGCTGCCGATGATCGCGCCGGAGGCGTCCGTATCTCCGGGTGCGCGCTCGGGCAGCTCGGCCTTTTGCACCAGCCCCATGGCCTCGGCGCGGAAGGTGACGCAGAGGATGCGCTCTTCGGGCACGTCGAAGCCGTACATGCGCTTATGCGCCTCGGCGAAGCCCTCCTTCAGCGCCGCCAGCGTCACCTCTGTCACCGGGCCGTCGGGCAGGGGGATGGACAGCTCGTAATTCTGCCCGTCATAGCGCATGTCGATGCGGCGGGTGATCCGGCGCTTGTCGGCGGGGATCGTCTCGGTCTCGAACCAGCCGGCGGCCTCGGCCTCGACCCGCGCCATGGTGTCGGCGATCACATCGAGATTGCCGGCCTCCAGCGGCGTCAGTCTGGTGGCGGAGAAATCGGCTCGCAGATCGGTGAGCAGCAGCCCCATGGCGCAGAGGATGCCGGGGTTGCGCGGCACGATGACGGTGGACATGCCCAGCTCCTGCGCCAGCCGCACCGCGTGCAGCGGGCCCGCGCCGCCAAAGGCCATCAGCGCGTAATTGCGCGGGTCGTGGCCGCGCTGGACCGAGATCACCCGGATCGCCTTGGCCATGTTCGCGGTGACCACCGAAATGATGCCCTGCGCCACGTCCATACTCTGCATGCCCAGGGTTTTCGCCATCTTCTCAATGGCCTCCACGGCGAGGTTGCGGTGAACCTTCATCCGCCCGTCGAGGATCTCCACCGGGTTCAGCACCTGAAGCACGATATTGGCATCGGTCACCGTGGGTTCGGTCGCGCCGCGCCCGTAGCAGACCGGGCCGGGATCGGCGCCCGCGCTTTCCGGCCCGACCTTGAGCAGCCCGCCGCTGTCGATGGAGGCGATGGAGCCCCCGCCGGCGCCCACGGTATGGATGTCGAGCATCGGCGCCTTGATCGGGTAGCCATGCACCACGCTTTCATTGGTCTGCGTGGTCTCGCCCCCCGCCATCAGCGCCACATCCGAGGAGGTGCCACCCATGTCGAAGGTGATGATGTCGTCAAAGCCCGCCCGCGCGCCGATGGCCTGCGCTGCCACCACGCCGGTGGAGGGGCCGGAGAGCACCGCGCGCACCGGCGTTTCGGCGGCCACCTCAAAGCGCACCACGCCGCCGTTCGACTGCGTCAGATGCGGCGCGACGGGCAGGCCCAGCTCTTCCAGCCGGGGCGTCAGCCGCGAGATATAGCGGTGCATGATCGGCCCGAGATAGGCGTTGACCGTGGCGGTCGAGAGCCGTTCGAACTCGCGGAATTCCGGCGCGATCTCGTGGCTGGCGCAGAGGAAGGCGCCGGGCATCTCCTCGGCCACGATGCGCCTGGCGGCCTGCTCATGCGCGGGGTTCACAAAAGCATAGAGAAAGCAGATCGCTACCGCCTCGACCCCCGCCGCCTTCATCGCGCGGGCGGCCTCGCGCACCGCGTCCTCGTCGAGCGGCACCGAGACCTCGCCGGAGCGCAGCATGCGCTCGGGCAGCTCGAAGCGCAGGGCGCGGGGGACCAGCGTGCGGGGCTTTTCGGCAAAGAGATCATAGAGATCGGGGCGTTTCTGGCGGCCGATCTCCAGCAGGTCGCGAAAGCCGCCGGTGGTCAGCAGCCCGACCTTGGCGCCGCGATGGGTGATGAGCGCATTGGTCGCCACCGTGGTGCCATGGCCGAGATAGGCGATGGCCGCCGCCGGGTCGTCTCCGCCGCCGGCACGCTCGCGCATGCCTTCCTCGACGCCCTGGGCGATGCCGCGCGACGGGTCGTCGGGGGTGGAAGAGACCTTCCACACCGCGATCTCGCCGCTGGCTTCGTTGAACATGCAGACATCGGTGAAGGTGCCGCCCGAATCGACCCCGACGCGCCAGGTGCCGTTCGGCCCGAAACCCTGCGATCCATCCATCATCGGCGCTGTGTCCTTTTAGCGTCTACTTCATGTATACAATAAAGAGACGACGATTCTGTCGAGTCCGCGTTGATCGAAAAGATGGTATGTTGCGGCAAAAGATATTGAGGCGGTGAATGAATAATCTCTCTGACGCGAATCCCATTCCGGCTGGTGCAATGGGGGCGGAGAAACCGCCCTCGGCGCGCGAACGGGCCTATCAGGGCATCCGCGCGCATATCCTGACCGGTGCCGTTTCGCCCGGAGGCTTCATCGAGGAGGCGGTGGCGTGCGAGGTCACCGGCGTGTCGCGCTCGCCGGTGCGCGAGGCCCTGAACCGGTTGGCCGCCGAGGGCTATCTGGAGCTGCATCCGCGCCGGGGCGCGATGGTTCGCCCGGTCTCCGCCGCCGAGCTGCGCGACCTGTACGAGGTGCGGCTGATGGTGGAAACCCACGCGGTGCGGCGCATCTGCCGCGACCGCCGCCCGCTGCCCGCCGCGCTGACCGAGCTTTGCGAGCTGCACGAGGCGACCTCGGCGGCGGATCTGCTGGCCTGCGCCGAGATCAACCGGCTGTTCCACCAGACGCTGGTCGCCGCAGCGGGCAACACCGTGCTGGTGCAGGTCTTCGACGGGTTGCAGGCGCCGCTCTTGCGGGTGGCGATGCTGTCGCTGCAACAGGGAGTTGGCAAGACCGATATCATCGAGGCGGAGCATCGCGAGATGATCGACGCGCTCACCGCCCATGACGAGGCGCGGGCGCTGGACGTGGTGCTGCGCCATCTCAACCTTATGCCGCGCCTCACGGCGGCGTTGCCCGGCTGAGGCAGGCGGCGAGAGCGGGGATGTCGCGGCGAAACGCATGGCGCGGATACGGGCTCCGGTTGGTCAACGGCGGCGCTGGTGGCGCCACCTTGTCCGCGAAGTGAGGCAAGTTCACTGGCTTGCGTCCAATTCAAAAGTTTTTTGGCGCGTGAGAAATTTCTTATCTGCCCTGTCTCACCGGAGATTTGCGCCGGCGGCACCGGTGGCTCGCGGCGTGGACTGCCCAGCGATCGGGCAGGGCGCGCGCCGGATCACTGGGCCAGGCTTGCGAATAGCCCCAGCAGGATCGGCGCGGGCAGTGAGATCAGCACCCGCAGCAGGGTGAAGCGGCGGCCCATCAGCGGCACCTCGTAGCTGAGCGTACGCACCATCGAGACCAGCGACCAGGAGGTGACATAGGCCACCAGCGCCCCCGCGCCGGCACCGGCCTTGAGCGCCGAGGCGCCGATGGCGAAGGCGACAAACGGCCCGCCCGGCGTCAGCACACCAAAGCCGGTGGCGAGCAGGATGCCCGACAGCCCCGATTGCGCGCTGAGCCAGCGCTGCACGAACGCTTCCGGCAGGAGGGCCGCGAGGAACCCCGCGCCGATCAGCCCGACCGCCAGACGCGGCAGCATGAAGAGAAAGGTCTCGCCGGCGCGGCGGTAAAGCTCGGGCCGCGCCTCGGGCGCCGTGCGGTGCAGGTGGCGGACCGCCCAGAAGGCCGCGCCCCAGATCAGGATCGTGCCGATCAGGATATTCATGACGCGCGCCGTCTGGCCCGATGTCGCACCGCAGCACGCAGCGCAAGCCCCAGAACGATGGGCACCGGCAGGCTCAGGAGCACCCGCAGCAACACCAGATCGGCGGGCAGGAAGGTCAGCTCCCAGACAATCGTGCGGTTCAGCCCCAGCAGGATCCAGCCGGTGACCATCGCCACCCCCGCCGCCAGATCGGCGCCGGCGGTCATCAGCCCGGCGGTCAGCGGAAAGGTCACCGCAGGCCCGCCCGGGATCACCGCACCGGCGGTGGCGGCGATGGCGAGCCCGCGAATGCCGCTTTCCGGGCCCACATGGTGCAGCACCTTGTCCTTAGGCAACACCAACGCCAGTGCCGTGGCCAGTAGCACGCCCGCCGCGATCTTCGGCATCAGCAGCGCCGCGAGCCCGAGATCGGAAAGCAGGATCTCGCGGAACGTGTCCCAGCCATGGGTAACCAGCACGCCGGTGCCGCTGGCCAGCGCGATGGCGAGCACGAAATAAAAGCCGCTGTCGAAGAGGCGGCGCCTGGGTCTGGGATCGTCTGTCATGAGGCCGGGTTGAGACTGTCGGTTGCGCGCAGCCTAGCGCCCGTGCGGGTTGGCGCGCCAGCGCGGAATCGTTCGGATCTTTGTGCCGGAAACATCGGGATGCGTTTGCCCACAGGTTAAGCGGTTGACGGCAAAGGTAGCGGCCGCGGCCGCGTCATCAAGCTGCAACGGCTTCGACGCAAAGACTTCGCCGAACGGTCATGGCGCCGAGTCATTCGCGCGAGAGGCAGGGGGATGCTTGGCGCGCCGGTCGCGACAGGAATCGTCTCGGCGCCGGGCGAGAGGCGGAACTTCTCGCAACTGTCACCGCCCCGTCATGCCCCTGTCATCCGCCAGCGCCAGTTGGTGGAAACATCCGAATGAATTTTGTGGAACGGGCGATGGCGAAATCGGGAAACTGGGAACGGGCGCGCGAGTGGATCACGCGCAGCATCGAGAGCCAGGCGCTCGCCGAGGGCGACCGGCTGCCGACCGAGGGCGATATCCAGCGTCTCGCGGGCGTCGGGCGGCATTCGGTGCGCCGCGCCGTCGCCACGCTTGCCGCCGAGGGCGTGCTGAGCGTGGAGCAGGGGCGCGGTACCTTCGTGCGGGCCAAGCCGCCGATCCTCTACCGCATCGGCGCCCGCACCCGGTATCGCGAAAACCTCATCGTCCAGGGCGTGCTGCCCTCCGGCGACCCCATTGCGGCCGAGATCGTGCCCGCGCCGCATGAAGTCGCCCAGGCGCTGGCGCTGGAGCCCACCGCGCCTGTGCACCGCGTGCTGCGCCGGGGCCGCGCCGACGGGCGCCCGATCAGCCTGTCGCGCGCCTATCACGACGCTTCCCGCTTTCCCGATCTCGGCGCGCGCCGGCAGGCGGGCGTTTCGGTGACCGAGATCTACCGAGATCATGGCATCGGCGAATACCACCGGTTGGAAACCTCGCTCTATGCCCGCCTGCCTGAAGGCTGGGAGGCACGCGAGCTGGAGCAATCCGCCGATCAGCCGGTGATCGTGATGTGCAAGACCGATGTGGACGACGCGCGCCACCCCATCGGCTTTTCCGAGGCGATCTGGTCCGCCGGACGGGTGCGTTTTTCGCTGGAGACGGAACATGAGTGAGATTGCTGTTACCGACGCGTCAGAGCGGCTGAGCGTGCTGGCGCGCATGGTGCCCGAGCGTATTTCGGAAGAAGCCGAAATGCTCTTGCCGGAGCTGGGAGAGATCGAGGTGATCCAGAGCCGCAGCGGGCTGGTGATGCTGCCGATGCGCGACACGGTGACGGGGACAGATTTCCATCTCGGCGAGGTGCTCGTGAGCGAGGCGCATATCCGGCTGCCCGGCGGCATCGAGGGCTACGGCATGGTCACCGGCCACGATCTGGAACGTGCCATGGCGATGGCGGTGATCGACGCGGCTCTGTCGGCGGGTGTCGCTGTCGCGCGTCTTACGCGGGTCATCGCCGAAGAGGCCGCGCGCCAGGCCGAGCAGGACCGCGAGACCCTACGGGCCATCGAGGCCACTCGCGTCGATATGGAGACCTTCTGATGCAGACCGCCCCGCACCCCGATGCGCGCGAGCAGCGCGACAATGCCAGTTTCCACGCGCTGATGAGGGCGCTGTCGCGCCCCGGCACCGTGCAAAAGCTGCCCGAACCGGGCGCTGTGCTCATCGCCGCCGCGCTGCTCGACCGCGAATGTCGCGCCTATACCGACGATGCGGCGCTGGAGGTGCCTCTGCGCCAGACCGGCGCGGCGCTCGTTCCCTTGACCGAGGCCGACCACCTGTTTGTGACACTGGGCAGCGCCGCTGCCGTTACCGCGCTCGGGGCGGCAGAGGTCGGCTCTTTCCTCTATCCCGATGGCGGGGCCACGGTGATCGCTCCGGCGCGGATCGGCGAGGGGGCGCAGCTGACCCTGACCGGGCCGGGCATCGACGGCCGCCTGAGCTTGCAGCTCGGCGACCTGCATCCGTCGCTCTGGGAGGCGCGGCGCCGGCTCTGCCGTTACCCCGAGGGGATCGACCTGTTTTTCATCGACGGCGCCCGGGTGATCGGGCTGCCGCGCTCCACCGCCGTGCAGGAGGGCTGAGCCATGGCCTATGTCGCAACACGAGGCGGCGAGCGCGCCATCGAACAGGCGGAACGGCTTTACCGTGCGCAGATGGGGGAAGTAACGCCCGCGCGCGTGGCCGAGATCGAGCGCGCCCTGCCCAGCCTCATCGACCGGGTGATGGGCGAGGCCTCGCTTTACGCCCCCGACCTTGCCGCGCTCGCGCTGGCGCAATCGGGCGGCGATCTTTACGAGGCGCTTCTGTTGCTGCGGGCCTGGCGGAGCACTCAGCCGCGCTTGCAGATCGCGGCGCCGGTGACGCAGGATCGCATGCTGACGCACCGCCGTATCTCGGCAGCCTTCAAGGACATTCCCGGCGGTCAGATCCTCGGGCCGACGCTGGATTACAGCCACCGGCTGCTGGCGACCGAGGTGGTGCAGGGAGAGACCTTCACGCCTGTGCCGGTGGAGAAGGCGGCAAATCCCGCGCCGGCCTGTCACCCGTCGCTGGCCGCATGGCAGCAGGCGCAGGGGCTGGTGGCGGCGCCGTCGCTGGCGCCGGTCGACCGCGACTCCATTCCCGACCTGACGAAAGAGCCGCTGCTCTTCCCGGCCAAGCGTGCCCATACGCTGCAAAGCCTCGCGCGCGCCGACACCGGTGGCGTGCTGGCTCTGGGTTATTCCGCCATGCGCGGCTACGGCAACGCGCATCCCACGGTGAACGAGCTGCGGCTCAGCGAGGCCGAGGTGATCGTCCGCCACCCCAACGGCACCGAGTTCAGCGCCGGGCGGGTCAAGACCAGCCAGGCCGAGGTGGTGACCACCAAGGGGCAGGGTACGCTGCGGCTGGGGTTCTGCGCGACGCTGGGCTGGAACGAGGTCAAGACCATCGCGGGCGCCACGCTCGACCTGAACGCGCCCGGCGCGCCCAAGGGCTCGCCGGTGAACGAGGAGTTCTTTCTCTACCATACCGAGCCCGTCGAAAGCTCGGGCTTCTGCATACATTTCAAGCTGCCGCATTACGTGACCTTCCAGTCTTCGCTGGACGCGCTTCGCGACGCGAAGGCACAGCGCAACAAGACGGAGGAACCGGCATGAGTCTCGACACGCTCACACGGCCCTGGAAGGCGTTTTCCTACGGATTTCTGGACGCTTCGGCAAAACGCGAAATGCGCCGCAAGATCCTCAAGGCCATCGCGGTGCCGGGCTGCCAGATGCCCTATGCCAGCCGCGAGGTGCCGATCGCACGCGGTTGGGGCACTGGCGGCTTGCAGGCGACGCTGACGCTGGTCAATCCGGGCTCGGTCGTCAAGGTGATCGACCAGGGCGCCGACGACAGCGTCAACGCCGCCTCGATCCGGCGCTTTATTGCGCGGGTCTCGGGCGCGGCCACCACGCTCGACACGGTGCAGGCGACGATCATCCAGTCGCGCCACCGGGTCCCCGAGGAAAAGCTGCGTGCCGATCAGGTGCTGGTCTTGCAGGTGCCCAATCCCGAGCCGCTGCGCCCGGTGGAACCGAACATGTCCGTTGCGCGTCAGATGCACGCGGATGCCGACTACGGACGCATGTGGTTGCAGCTTTACGAGCAGATCGTGCGCTCCGGCCGGGTGATGCAGGGCGCGTCTTACCCCTCGCTGGTCAATGGGCGCCATGTGATGACGCCCTCGCCGATCCCGCGCTGGGATGTGCCCAAGCTGAACATGGCGAAGCATCTCACGATCCTCTCGGCAGGGCGTGAGAAGCGGCTCTTCGCGGTGCCGCCCTTTACCCGGGTCGAACCGCTGGTCTTCGACGACGTGCCCTATCGCGTCGAGGATCATGCGGGGCTGACCTGTCATCGCTCAGGCGCCAGAGGGGTCTTTATGAACGAAATTCCGCAGGAGGACGGCACGTCGCTGCACGAGGTGTCCGATAGTCAGCTGGGCGTGAAGCTGCTGAACGGCGAGGCGCCGGGCGAGATGTGGTATCGAGATGGGGTGTTTCGGCCATGAGTAAGGTGATGGAGCGCGCGGCGCCGCGTCTGGTGCGGGCACAGCCGCTGCTGCGCATGGCGGATGTGTCGAAACGCTATGGCGATGTGGTGGCGCTGGAGCATGTCTCGGCCGAGGTCTATCCGGGCGAGGTGCTGGGCATCGTCGGCGAGAGCGGTTCGGGCAAGTCGACCCTGCTGCGGATGATGAATCTCGAGGAGCTGCCGGACGAGGGGCGCTATTCGCTGGATCTGCCGGGGGTGCCGGAGCATCTCTTTGCCATGGACGGCTATGCGCGGCGCATGCTGCGGGCACGTCACATTGGCATCGTCTATCAGAACCCGCATCTCGGGCTGCTGATGAAGAACTCGTCGTCGGGCAATGTCGCCGAGCGGCTGCTGGTGGCCGGCGAGCGGCGGTTTTCGGTGCTTCGGGAAAAGGCGAAACAGTCGCTGGAGGCCTCGGAATTCCCGCTGGAGCGCATGGATGCACCGCCCATTGAGCTCTCCGGAGGCATGCAGCAGCGGGTGCAGCTCGCCAAGGCCATCGCGCTGGAGCCGGCGGTGCTGCTGCTCGACGAGCCGACCACCGGGCTGGATGTGAGTGTGCAGGCGCTGGTGCTGGACACGCTGAAGCGGCTGCAACGGGAGCGGCGGATCACCATGGTGATCGTCAGCCACGATCTGGGCGTGATCCGCACCATGGCCGACCGCGTGATGGTGATGCGCCGGGGGCGGGTGGTCGAGGCCGGGCTGGTCGATCAGGTCTTTCAGGACCCGCAGGCGGCCTACACGCAGGCGCTTGTCCATGCCAAGCTTTAAGGGGATGGGGATGATCGGGACGGAAACCATCAGGTGGGCAAATTCCTTCGAAGGAATTTGCAAGAGTTTTCGAAAACTCTTGCGGCGCCCGGTCGGAAGGACAGACGCACACGGGGAGTGCCGGGCATGACACAGCCGATCCTGCGGGTGGAAAACCTCGCCAAGAGCTTTCGCATGCATCATCTGGACCGCAGCCTGCATGCCTTCGAGGGGCTGAGCTTTACCCTTGCTCCGGGCGAGTTCGTGCTGCTCTCCGGCGCCAACGGGGTGGGAAAATCCACCCTTCTGCGCACGCTCTACCGCTCGTATCTGCCGGTGGCGGGGCGTATCCTCTATGATGCGCCCGAGGGCGAGATCGACCTTGCGCGCGCGGCGGATGTGGATATCGCCCTGCTGCGCGCCCGCGAGATCGGTTTCGTGACCCAGTTCCTCACCGCACGGCCCCGGGTCGCTGCGGAGGATCTGGTGGCCGAGCCGCTGCGCCGCGCCGGGCAGGATGCCGACAGCGCGCTTGCCGAGGCGCGGCGCTGGCTGGCGGAGTTCGGCGTCAAGCCGGAGCTCTGGCGCGCCTATCCCACCACCTTCTCGGGAGGCGAGCAGCAGAAGGTGAACCTCGCCCGCGCACTGATCCTGCCGCAGCGCCTGTTGCTGCTGGACGAGCCCACCGCGTCGCTCGACGCCGGTGCGCGCAGCGCGCTGGTGCGGCGTCTGGAAGCCCTGAAACAGCAGGGCGTGGCGATGATCGGAGTGTTCCACCATCCCGGCGATGTCGCCGCGCTGATCGACCGGGATATCCGGCTTGACCCAAAGGAGATGGCCCATGTGGCTGAGTGACTTCCGCATCGTCCTGCCCGACCGGGTGATCCCCAACGGCGCGCTCTGCATCGAAGACGGGGTTATTTCGGAGATCTCCGAAATGCCCGTCGCGGGCGCCGCGCTGGAGGGGCAGGGGCTCTTGCTGATGCCGGGCTTTGTCGACATGCATGGCGACATGATCGAGCGCGAGGTCGAGCCGCGCCCGAATGTGAAGATGCCGATGGAGCTGGGGCTGCGCGATCTCGACCGCAAGCTCAAGGTTTCCGGCGTGACAACCGGTTACGCGGCGGTCAGCTTCAATCCAAAATCCGCCTATGGCCATATGCGCAGCTACGACCATTCGCAGGCGATGCTGCGCGCGCTCAAGGGCATGCGCGGGGCGCTGAAGGTGGATCACAAGGTGCATGCGCGGTTCGAGGTCACCTTTCCCGGCGCGCTCGAGGTCGTCGAGGAGCTGATCGCGGACGGCACGGTGGATCTGGTTTCGCTCACCGATCACACGCCGGGGCAGGGGCAGTATCGCGATCTGGAACGGCTCAAGGCGCGCACCGTCGTCGAGCGCGGGCTCTCCGTCGAAGAAGCGGCGCAGGCGGTGCAGGCGCGCATCGACGAGCGCCGGCAGGCGACCGGCGATCTGGCCGCGACGCTGGAGGCGATCTCGGGCACCTGCCGCCGCCATGGCATCGCTCTGGCCAGCCATGACGACGACACCGCCGAAAAGGTCGCGCTGATGGTCTCGCTCGGTGCCGCGATCAGCGAGTTTCCGGTGACGGAAGAGGCGGCGCAGGCGGCCCGCGCGGCCGGGTTGATGACCGCGATGGGCGCGCCCAACGCGCTGCGGGGCGAGAGCTATTCCGGCAATCTCTCGGCGCGCGCGGCGCATAAGGCGGGGCTGCTCGATATTCTGGCCGCCGATTACCATCCCTCGGCGATCCTGCCGGCGGTGCTGGTGCTGGCGGCACAGGATCCCGACGGGCTGTCCGGCGCCACGCGGCTCGCCTCCGCCAACCCGGCGCGCGCGCTGGGGCTGGGCGACCGGGGCGAGATCGCGCCCGGCAAGCGTGCCGACCTGGTGATCGCCGACGATCAGGGGGTGGGCCATGTGCGCATGACCTTCAGCGCCGGGCGCAAGGTGTTCTCGGACGGGTCGCTGAGGATCGTGGTGGGGTGAGGCGTGGCGGTGGGTTGGAAACCCACCCTATGGCGGCTCTCGGGAAGGTTCGGCGCGAAACGCCCTAGCTGACCTTGTGCAGTTGCAGGATCAGATCGAGCACTAGCGCCGCCGGATCGACATTGACCGCGCGGGCGTGGCGGGCGCGGTCGCCGGCCTGTTGCGCGACCTGCGCCCAGGCGCGGCCTTTGGCGGCATCGGGGGAAAGCCGGGCGAGCATCGCCGCCTCGCCGGGCGCGGCCTCGGGCATCGGTGGCTGGCCGGTCACGCCGGTGCGTGCCAGCCGGCCAAGCGCGATATCCATCAGCGTCAGCGTCAGGTCAAGCCGCGGCTCGTTGGCCTTGCCGGCGGTGCTTTCGCCGAGGGCGATGGCGCGCGGGCGGTCGAGCCGGGGCAGGGTGTCGAGCAACGCCACCAGATCGGCGTAGAGCCGCAGCCCGTCATGGTTGAGCAGCCGCATCGCCGCGCCGACCGAGCCCGCCGAGAGCGCCGCCAGCGCCTGCGCGTCCTGCGGGCCGACCTGCGCGCCGGCCTGATCCAGCGCGGATTTCATGTCCTCGGGCGAGAGCGGCGCCAGCCGCAGCTCGCGGCAGCGCGAGCGGATCGTCGGCAGCAGCCGCGAGGGCTGATGCGCGACCATCAGCAGGGTGGTGCGCGCCGGCGGTTCTTCGAGCAGCTTCAGGATCGCGTTGGCGGCGCTGACGTTCAGCTCGTCCATGCAATCGACGATCACCACCCGGCGCCCGCCTTCGGCAGAGGAGAGCGTGAAGAAGCCCTTGAGCTTGCGCACCTCGTCGACGGTGAGCTGGGTCTTGAGCCGCTTTGCCTTGTCGTCCCAGGCGCGGCGCAGCAGGAAAAGCCCGGGCTCGGAGAGCGCGGCCATGCGCCGGGCGACCGGATGGTCGGGGGCGATATCCAGGCTTTCGGGCGGTGGCGGTGCGCCGAAGAGCCCGTCGCCGGTATCCTCCGGCGTGGCCAGCAGGAACCGCGCGATGCGCCAGGCCAGCGTCGCCTTGCCGAGCCCCTTCGGCCCGGTCAGCAGCCAGCCGTGATGAAGCCGGCCATAATTATAGGCATCGAGGAAATCCCGCTCGGCCCGGGCCTGCCCGAAAAGCTGCTCGGTCTCGCGCGGATGCGGCGCGCCCTCGACGCGGTCGGGCTGGGGAATCTCGCTGTCGCTCATGCCCGCGCTTTTAGCGCGGCAAGCACATCCTCCGCCACCGCTTCCGGTGCGCGGTTGCCGTCGATCACCGCAAAGCGCGTGGCGAATTCCTCTGCCAGCGCCAGAAAGCCAGCGCGCATCTTTTCCTGAAGCCCGATTCCGAAATCCTCGAAACGTTCCTCGGCCGTGGCGCGCGCCTTGGCGCGCGACAGGGCCGCCGCCGGGTCCATGTCGATGAGGATGGTCAGATCCGGCTCCACCCCGATCATCAGATCGTGCAGCGTGTCGACCGCGCGGCGCAGGTCGCCACGCGACAGGCCCTGATACATGCGGGTGGAATCGGCAAAGCGGTCGCAGATCACCGTGGCGCCGCGGGCGAGGGCGGGCTGGATCGTGCGTTCCAGATGATCGCGACGGGCGGCGGTGAAGAGCAGCAGCTCGGTCTCCGCCGACCAGCGCTCGGGATCGCCCTGAAGCACCAGCGCGCGGATCTCCTCGGCACCCGGAGAGCCGCCGGGCTCGCGGGTCAGCAGCACCTCGCGCCCGTCTGCGCGGAGCGCCTCGGCCAGGAGCCGCGCCTGGGTGGATTTCCCCGACCCGTCGATCCCCTCGAAGCTGACGAACAGCCCCTTTCCTGCGCTCACATTGCCTCTCCGGCAGGCTCGTTGAGGCGGCTCAGCAGCTTCTGGCTGACCACCATCATGCGCTTGGCAAAGCCGCCGCCGGCCACCGCATGGGCGGCAAAGAGCGGCACCCGATGCTCGGGCAGGCCTTCGGGGCGGATGATCAGCTCGGCCAGTTTCTGGCCCTCGGCAATCGGCGCCTTGAGCGGGCCGGTATAGACCACCTCGGCATCGAGCCGCGTGCCCGGCGTCACCGGCACCAGCAGCGTAACATCCTCGTGCGAGACGAGGCCAACGCTGTCCTCGGCGCCCATCCAGACCTCGGCGCTGGCAATCTCGGTTTCCTTGGTGACCAGCTTGCGCTCGGCGAACTGGCGGAAGGCCCAGTTGACGATGGCCTCGCTCTCTTCGGCACGGGCGCGCTCGCTCTCCATTCCGGTGATGGCAAAGACCACGCGCCGCTCGCCCTGCTTGGCCGAGCCCACGAGCCCGTAGCCCGCTTCGGAGGTGTGGCCGGTCTTCAGCCCGTCAGCGCCGATATCGAGGCGCAGCAGCGGGTTGCGGTTGTTGACGTTCTGCGGCGCGCGCCCGTCAAACTCAAAGCGGCGCTCGGCGAAGATCGGATAGAAATCCGGGAAATCGTCGATGATATGGGTGGCCAGAAGCGTCAGATCGCGCATCGACATGTGATGCCCGGGCGCCGGCCAGCCGCTGGCATTGGCGAAAGTCGAGTTGGTCATGCCCAGTTGTTGCGCGCGGCGGGTCATCAGCTCGGCAAAGCCGGCCTCGGTGCCGTCGGGCGACAGCGCCTCGGCGATCACCGCGCAGGCATCGTTGCCCGACAGCACGATGATGCCGCGCAACAGGTCTTCGACCCGCACCCGATCGGTGGTGTCGAGGAACATGGTCGAGCCGCCATAGGACATGGCATGCGACGAGACCGGCAGCCGCTCGTCGAGCCCGAGGCGCCCGTCGCGGATCGCCTCGAAGGCCATGTAGAGCGTCATGAGCTTCGACATGGAGGCGGGAGGCAGGGCCTCGTCGGCATTCTTGGCCATCAGCACGGTGCCGGTGGTGTAGTCGAGCACAAAGGCCGCGCGGGCGCGGGTGTCGAAGGCGCTGGCCTGGCTGGCCAGCAGCGCCACGGCGGAGGCGGCGGCCAGCAGGCGGCGCAGGGAAGGGGAAAGGATCATCGCGGCGGCTCCTCGTCCTTGTCCGCCCGAGGGCCGGGCGGGCCGGGGGCGGTCAGTTGGTGACGGCATAGGCGTCGGAAAAGCCCGCCGCCTTGATTTTCTTCAACAGCGCCGCGCGTTCCGATGCGCTCTGCGCCGGTCCGACGATGACGCGCCAGAAGGTTTTACCAGAACTCGACTGTTTGAGAACGGTCGGCACCATGCCGTCCTGCCGCATCGACGTCGCCGTGTTGTTGGCGTTCTGCTCGATGCTGAAGATGCCGATCTGGATGAAGGGCTTTTCGAGCGAGGAGGCGGGCTTGGCCGGCGGTGTCGGCGCGGTCTGCGGCGGGGTGGCCGAGGCGGTCTCCTGCGGCAGGGTTTCGGGCGCCGCGTCGATCGCGGCAGCTGCGGCGCCGGCGACCGGGTCGAGCGTGCCTTCGGTCACGTCGGGTGCCTCGGGCATGGCGCCGGTGTCGGGTTGCTCGGCAGCGGGCACCGGATCGGCGGGCACCTCCTCGCGGCGCAGAGCGATCACGTCGAGATTGGTGGGTGCGCCGGCCAGCATGCCAAGCGCGGCTGCGGCGTCGGAGGAGACCTGAAGCCGCGGCCCCGGGTTCTCGCGTTCGCGGCGGAACAGCGCACCGATGACGAACTGGCCGTTCTGCTGGTTCCGGATGATGGCGCGTTCGGGGTCCTTGACATCGGGGTGGGCGACCCAGACGCCGCCCAGCGAGGGGCGCCCGTCCCAGAGACCGGCTTCGGTGGCGTGGAAGATCTCGGGTGCCTCGATGTCGCGCTCTACGGTGCGCCCGGCGCGGCTTACGGCCTGGCCCTCTGCCGTTGCGCCCTTGTCCTTGGGTTGCAGGAAAGCGGGCATCTGGCTTTCATCGCAACCGCTCAGCACCGCAGCGCCGGCCAGCAGCAATACCGCCATGCGCGCCGTGCCGCGCTGCTTTGCAAACTCATCACCCATGTCGTGCCCCTTGCCTGTTCACCGGGGCCCAGGGCCCCTGCATCTGCTCTGTCCCCGGTCTTGGTCGTCGGGGTTGTCGTGCGCCGGGTCTGCCAGCCCGGCCTTTGCCGCGAAGAGTAGCGTTTCGCCGGTATCAAGAAAAGCCCGCATTGCCGCCATCGGCGTTTTTCCGGCGCCTCTCCGCTTTCAGAATCGCGTGAGCGGGGCTAGAGCAGGCGAACCGGAGGTTTGGCAGAGTGGTCGAATGCGGCGGTCTTGAAAACCGTTGGGCGTGAGAGCGTCCCGTGGGTTCGAATCCCACAGCCTCCGCCACCGGTATTGCGCATCGGCATCAAAGTGTTTTTCCGGGAGGGTCTTCACGATCTTCCGTCGGTTTGCGCTTGGCTTTCCTGACGGTGGCTGAGATCCGAGCGCGGAATCAAGTTGCGCACAGTCTTTCCTGTTCGTGCCGGACGAGCGGGGCGGGAATCTTCACTATGGGCGCGACGGTCGTATCGGCTGGTTGTGTGCCATCGTGGCTTGCGCATAGCAAGAGCGGTCAGCCAACGGTTTTTGCCGCCAGCTTTGCGGACGGCCCAGCGGATCACGCCTGTCGTGCCCGATCCTGTCCGTGGCACGAGGCGCCAACGGTAAGCAGTGGGCTGATATTGTTGTCATCGATTTGCCCATCGTTCGGTTCCCATGGAACCGTCTGTGCGCATGAAAGGCGACTGGTTGGCGGGATCCACCGCATCAGTTCACCCGCTCACCGGGGGGACGGGAACGGAGAATGCTCCCCATAATCATGACCTACGCTTTCCGCCAAAGCACATATGCAACAAAGGCCGCATTGGCACCTGCAACAAGTCCGCCGTCTTGTCGTCGTCGAAACCGGCGACAAGGACGGAGCCCAATCCCATTTCGACCGCCTGAAGCGATAGATTCTGGGCAATCGCGCCGCTTTCGACATAGGCGTAACGCTCACCGCGATGTCCGATCGGTGGTTGATCGAAGAAGGCGGCGTTCAGCTTCTCCAGATCGGCGCATAGGGTAACGACTAGCGGAGCGTTTTCCAGCCACGGCTGATCTTCGAACGCGGCTTCTCGCAGGTCTCGGCGCAGGTCGCGGGCGGTTCTGAGTGCGGCCTCGCCGGTTTCGGCATCGACTTCGTAGACCCCGGCGGCCATCCCGGTCACGCGCGCAACCGTCAGGAAGAGCCGGATCGGGTAGAGCGCATGTGCGGAGGGGGCCGCGCGCTTGCCGCTGGGATCGCGATATCCCTGCGCCGCGGCGATGAGGCGGTCGACCGCCGCTCGGGGCAGCGGCGTATCGGAGAATTCTCGCACGGAGCGTCGTTGCGCGAGTAAATTGGAGATATCGCTGTTTGGCTCAGCGGTCATGTTTTCGCCTCCAGCGCGATGTCGGCTGTGGTCTGGTCCAGAGCCGCGGTCAGGTTCTGGAAAAATGTATCCGACAGTTTCTGCACGGTCGATTGCAGCATCCTGCTGCCCAGTTGCGCGATCTTGCCGCCAATCCGGGCTTGCACATGATACGTCAGACGGGTGCCGTCGCCCTCGCACAGGAGGTCCAGCCGAGCCTCGCCTCGTGCAAAACCCGCTACGCCGCCCTTGCCTTCGCCCTCAAGCAGATACTGTTGGAGCGGCGAGATTTCCTCGATCCGGACGGTGCCGTGGAACCGGGCCTTGATCGGACCGATCCGAAGGACGACGGAGGCGGCAAAGCGGCCGTCCTCCTGTTTTTCCACGCAGTCGCATCCCGGAATGCAGCGTGCCAGGATGTCCTCGGAATTCAGCGCCTGCCAGACCTCTGTCGGGGTGGCGTTCAGGTGATATGTGCCGTCGAAATCCATCGCTTAGGCGACCCTGCGGCTTTGCGGGCGTTCGAAATCCGCATCGTGGGCGGCGCCGACAAGCTGCGTCACATCGTCGATGCCGTTTTGCACCATCCAGGCCTCAAGCTCCCGAAGCGCACGGGGGAGCGCCATCGGATCGACATAGGACACGGTTCCGAACGCCACGGCAGCAGCGCCCGCAGCCATGAATTCGATCACGTCGCGATAGGTGGCCACGCCGCCCATGCCGAAGATCGGCAGGCTGATCGCCCGGTAAAGCGTCCAGACCATATAGACCGCCATCGGCTTGATCGCGGGCCCCGAGAGCGCGCCGACGCCGTTGCCGATCATCGGTTTCAGTGTGTCGGCGTCGATGCACATGGCGCGCGGCGCGTTGACCAGCGCCACAGCGTCCGCGCCGGCCGCCTCGATCGCCTGTGCAACCGGAACGAGCGAAGAATAGTCCGGCGCCAGCTTCGCAATGAGCGGCAGGTCGGTCTGCTGGCGCGCACGGGACACGAGCCTAAAGGCGGCCTCGGGATCGTAGCCGAAATCGAGCCCGCCTTGCTTTAGATTGGGGCAGGACAGGTTGAGTTCCAGCCCGGCGAACGCGTCAAGTTCCGTACAGCGCCGCACCACCTCGGCGTATTCGTCCTCGGTCCGCCCGATCACGCTCTGGATTACCGGCAGGTTGAGGGCCTTGAGGCGCGGGGCGTCTTCCGTTTCGAACTGCTCCCAGGGGATCGAGGGAATGCCAACCGAGCTGTGCAGCCCGGCGGGCACTTCCAGCACGCGCTGCGGCGGGTTGCCGGGCCACTGATGCGGGCGGATCGTCTTGGGGACCAGCGCGCCCATGGTTTCGACCGGGAAGAACTGACTGAAACGGCCGTGGTGACCATAGGTTCCCGAGCCCACGGTCAGCGGATTCTTCATCTCGATGCCGGCGATGGTGATGCTGAGGTCAGGCATTGGCAACCTCCCAGGTGTCGAAGACCGGACCGTGATGGCAAACCTCGCGATAGCCGCGGGTGTCTCCGTCGCGGTCGAGATTTACCTCGATGATGCAGCCGTGGCAGTCGCCGAAGCCGCAGGCCATATGCTGTTCCATCGCCGATTGCGCCGGGATGCCGCGCGCGCGCGCAAGCTGGTCGACCTGCCGGATCAGCCGGTTGGAGCCGCAGACATAGAGCGCGTCGAATGCGGTGCTTTCCGCCATGCGCAACAGGTGGTCGGTGACCAGCGCCACATCGTCCGGCGTGTCGTCGGCATGGGTAAAGACCTGCCCGCCGTGGCTGGCAAAGATCTCGGCTCCGACAAGGTTGTCTCGGCTGCGTGCGCTGAGGAACGCATGGGATGTGACGCCGCGCGCGGCGGCGAGATCGGCCAGCATTGGCAGCGCGGCGATGCCGATACCGCGACCGACCAGTGCAATGGTCTTTGCGTCTTCGGGCAGCTCGAAGCCCTTGCCGAGAGGCCCGATCAGATCGCAGGCCGTGCCCGGTTGCAGCGTTTCCTTCATCAACCGGGTGCCGTTTCCGAGGATCTTGTAGGCAACCTGAAGGCGCGTCTTTTCCGGGTTCACGCGATAGACGCTGAACGGGCGGCGCAGAAACGGCGCAAGGCTGTCGCGAATGCGGATGTTGACGAACTGGCCCGGCTCCAGCGCCGCGGCGACAGAGGGCGCCTCGACCTCCAGAAGCCAGTATTCCCCCGTCAAATGTACGTTCGACACCACGGGCGCATCGATCTGTTCCATGCAGTCCTCTTCGTTTTTATCAAAATTGGATACAAATATACATAAATCCATAAACTGCGCAACGCATGAAATGAAAAAACCCGGCGCCCTGGGGCGCCGGGTTTGGAAAACACGCGGGAAATTCTGCGCGGTCAGGCGAGTTTGGCGATGGTCTCCACGTTCTGGCGCACATGGGCGCGCACCTTCCGCTCAAGGTCTTCGGGATCGCCTGCCTTCACCGCGTCCACCAGGCTTTGATGCTCAAGGCCTGTGATTTCCAGCTCCTTCGATTCTGCGTAGTAGCTGCGGAAATAGGGGCGCAGCATAAGCCGGAGGCGCTGGCTCTGCTGGATCAGCAGCGGCCGCTTGCTACAGGCGGTGAGGTAGTTGTGGAAATCGTCATGCGCCGAGATCCACGCCGTCAAATCCTGGCTCACATTCTGCATCCGCCAGTGCAGGTGTTCGAGTTCGCTGATCTCGGTCGCGCTCATACGTGGCAGCGCCAACCGCGCCGCCAGCGCCTCGAGCACGGCGCGCATTTCAATGATCTCCACCACCTCTTCCGAGGAATACTGCGCCACCGAGGCACCGCGGTTTGCAATGATCGTGACGGCGCCGTCGCCCTCAAGCTGACGCAGGGCGTCGCGCACCGGCATCCGGCTGATGCCGAGGTTTTCGGCAAGCGCTTCGGTCGGCACGCGCATGCCCGGTTCCAGCTCACCCGAAAGGATGGCATCGAGTATGTAGTGATAGGCGCGCTCTACGGGCGACATTTTATTGTTGATAAATCGCTGTGTCATGCCTTCCCGCCTTTCACAGTCCGGCCTCCTTCTCTAACCGCGGGCATCTTGACCGGCCTCGCGCGTCTCGCCCACACATTCGCAAATCAGTTCATAGTAGACCTTTGCGATGCCGACGAGGTCCTCCACCAGAACATTTTCCTCGTCAGAGTGGAATTGTGCAACCTCGCCGGGCCCGAGCATAACCGCAGCCGCCCCTTCGCGCGCAAAGAAACCGGCGTCGAGGGCGAAATTGCAGGCGAAACTTTCCGCCCTGCGGTAGCCGGAGCGGTCAAAGGCCGAGCGCAGTTTGGCAAAGAACGGGCCGGTCTCGTCCAGCTCGTTGGGATACATGATCGGCCCCGGCTCGAAACTCAACGACCACGGCGCGTCGATCCCGATCCGCGATGTCAGCGCCTCAAAAGCCTGTTCCGGCACCTCGCCGGGAAGGACGCGGCGGTCGTAGGTGATGATAGCGGTGTCGGGCACGGTGTGCGTGGCATTGGGCAGGGTCTTCAGCGCGGTCGGCGTTAGCGTTGCCGGGCCAAAGGTGGGATGATCCGCGACGTCGAGATCGAAGTCCTCCAGCGCCTCCAGAACCCGGCGCGCGCCGGAAAGCGCATTGATACCGTTCCAGGGTGCGGAGGAATGCGATGCCTTGCCGTGCACCTGGATATCGAAATCGATGCGGCCCTTGTTGCCGGTGGCGATGCGTCCGTCGGTGCCGATGCAGATCACCGCGTGGTCGGGCGTCCTGGCGATATCGGCCATGGCGGCGCGCACCGCATCGTGACGCCCGGTCTCGCCCGCAGTGGTCAGCACCACGGTCAGCCGCCCGTCGAGCCTGTCCTCCTCGATGGCCTGGGCCAGGGCGCCCAGCACGGCGGTGAGCGCGGTCTTTTGCTCGGCCACGCCGCGGCCGCGCACTGCGGGGCCGCGGTCGGTCTCGATGTTGCGCGGCGCGAACGGGTCGGTCATGCGGTTGGCGGGGTGGGTCATCGCATAGGCCACAAACAGCAGCGACGCCCGACCGTCGACGGGGCCGGCCTCGGCGATGAGGTTGCCATGCGCATCAAAGCGAATCTCGGCCCCGGCCTCGCGAAAGCGCGGCGCGGCGCAGTCTCGGATGAAGGCATGCACCGCCGGATCCGCCTCTTGCAGGTCGGTCTGCTCGCTCGGGAACTGAACGAATTCATGCAGAAGCGGGACGAGCTTCTCAGCCGTCAGATGGCTGTGTGCTTGTTTTTTCATCATTTTATGGGCCTCCAGATGTTTTTCGATTTCGTCGCTTGCATCTCATATTGGATACAATAATACTTGAATACACTTTAGCAAATCAAGATGCGCGCCCTCTGGCAAGTCAAAAACCCACTGGCGCGACGACAACCGGGAGAAACGAATGAGTATTGGAAACCTGATCAGAGCCGGTGCGGTCGCACTTGCCGCATCGACGCTCGTCGCGGGGGCGGCTTCGGCGCAGCAAACCGTTTTTCGGCTGAGCCACACCACCGCCGAAACCATGGAGCAGGGCTCTCACTCATGGGCAGTGATCTTCAAGGAGATGGTCGAGGGACAGACCGGCGGTGACATCGAGGTGCGCATTCTGGGCGCCAATGCCGCCGGTGCGGAGCGTGAACAGATCGAAAAGGCGCAGGCCGGCATCAACCAGATCACGCTCAACAGCGAAATCCTGATGCCGAGCTTTTTCCCGCAGGCGCGGGTTCTCGGCATTCCCTTCCTGTTCAAATCCGATGCGGTCGCCTGGGAGGTTCTGGACGGGCCGTTCGGGCAGCGGTTTGCACAGGCCTGGCGCGATGCAACCGGCTTGCGCATGCTGGGTATCTTCAATGCCGGGTTCCGCAGCTTCTTCAACAGCGATCATCCGGTGCACGGCCCGGGCGACCTTGCCGGCCTGAAGATCCGCACCGGCGAAAACGACGCGCATATCGCCATGGTGCGCGAGCTTGGCGGCAGCCCGGTGCCGATTTCCTGGTCGGAAGTCTACACATCGCTACAGCAGGGCGTGGTCGACGGCATGGAAAACCCGCCCGGCCTTGCCTACGCGATGAAGTTCCACGAGCATCTGAAATATCTGACGCTCGACCGGCACCTCTTCAGCATTCACGCCGCGATGATCAACGAGGCGACCTATCAGTCGCTCAGCGACGACCAGAAGGCCATCGTGAATGAGGCGGCGAAGACGGCGACTTTGGTGGCGCGGGCCACCGTGCTGCTGGATGAACGCCACGCTTTGGGAGATCTGGAGGAGGCCGGCATCGAAATCTACGATCCGACACCCGCGGAATACGCGCAGTTTCGCGAGCTGGGCCGCCCCGCGGTCGAAGCCATGGTTCGGGCCGAGATCGGCGACGATTGGGTCGATGCCCTGATGGCGGCGATTGCCGAGGCAGAAGCTGCGGTCGGCCAGCCCTGATCCCCATCCCGCATTCAGAAAAGGAGACCCTGGAATGTTCCCAAAGTTCGATGCTGGCGTTCTGCTGCTGACAAAGGCCGCCGTTGTGGCGCTGCTCTTCGTCATGTTTGGCGCCACGCTTGCCGGGGTCTTCTTCCGCTACGCGCTCGACGATGCGCTGACCTGGTCGGAGGAGGTTGCACGCTACAGTATGGTGTGGCTTTCGTTTCTGGGCGGCGGTCTCGTGTTCCGTGAGGGCGGCCATGTGGCGGTCGACCTGCTGCTTACCCATTTGCCCTCCCGCCGTCTGCGTCTTGCCGTCACGCTGCTTGCCCAGGTCTTGGTGATGGCCGTGCTTGCCGTCGTTCTCTGGCAGGGAGTGATCCTGATGGCGCGCGGTCAGTACATGACCACGGCTGCGCTGCGCCTGCCGATGTATGTGCCCTATGCCGCGCTGCCGGTCGGCGCCGGGTTGATGATCTACCATTTGCTGGTGACAGGGCGCGGCCTGATTGCCTCCGATACCGATGATGCCAATGCTCCGGGCTGATCCGAGGACCCATCTGTAATGCTCGCAACGACTCTTTTCCTGTCCATGCTGATGCTGCTTCTCATGGGCGTCCCAATTGCCTTTGCGGTGGCCGGTGCGGCCTTGCTTGCCATGGTGCTGCTGCTGCCTTCGATGCCGCTGGTGCTCGTGCCGATGAGCATGTTCAACGGCATGGATTCCTTCCCGATGATGGCGATCCCCTTCTTCGTGCTGGCCGGCGAGCTGATGAACCGCGGCGGCATCTCCATGCAGCTTGTGCGTTTCTCGCAGTCGTTGGTCGGGCATGTGCGCGGCGGGCTCGGCCATACCAATGTGGTGGCCAATGCCATCATGTCCTCGATCTCCGGCTCGGCGCTGGCGAATATCGCCGCCGTGGGTCGGGTGATGATCCCGGCCATGCGGGAAGAGGGCTATGACCGCTCCTTCGCGGCCAGCATCACCATCGGTGCCTCGTTGCTGGGGCCGATCATTCCGCCGAGCATCACAATGGTCATCTTCGCGGTGACGGCCAATCAGTCGGTTGGGGCGCTGTTTTTGGCGGGCATCCTGCCCGGCGCGATCATTTGCGCCGGCATGATGGCGCTGGTCTATGTCCGCTCGCGACGGCGGCAATACGGGACGATCACCGCCTTTTCGCTCCGCCGGGTCGGTCAAGAATTCCACCGGTCGTTTCTGGCGCTGCTAATGCCGGTGATCATTCTCGGCGGTATTTTCGGGGGCATCATGACGCCCACCGAGGCGGCAGCGGTCGCCGCTTTCTATGCCTTGGTTGTCAGTATGCTGATCTATCGCTCGATCAGTTTGAAAGAGATCTGGCAGGTGGCGCTTTCGACGACGAAGACAACCAGTTTTATCATGCTGGTGATCGGGGCCGCGCGGGTCTTTTCGGACGTGATGCTGTCCGAAGGCGTTCCGGAGCAGATCGCCGGCGCGATGTTAAGCCTCTCCGAAAACCCCGTTATCCTGCTTCTGCTCATCAATTTGCTGCTGTTGATCGTCGGTTTCGTGATGGACACGACCGCCGCGATCATCATCCTGGTGCCGGTGCTGATGCCCGTGGCCACCCAAATTGGCATCGATCCGGTCAGCTTCGGTGTGCTGATGAGCATCAACCTTGTCATCGGCATGGCCACGCCGCCGGTCGGCGTGGCGCTGTTTCTGGGCAGCGAGGTCTCGGGCCTGCGGGTCGAGCAACTGGCCGGTCCGGTGGCGCTTGTCATCCTGGTTCATATCGCCACGCTTTTGCTGGTGAGCTTCGTGCCCGCCGTCAGCCTGTGGCTGCCAGAGTTCTTCGGATACTGAGAAGACCATGAAACCATATCCTTTCGAATACACCCGCGTCTCTTCGCTGGAGGAAGCGGTCACCCTGCTGCAACGGGAAGACGAGCCGCGCATCATCGCCGGCGGCCAGAGCCTGGTGCCGATCCTTGCGATGCGCCTCGCGGCCCCCTCGCGGCTGATCGATATCGGCGGGCTATCGGCCCTGCGCGGGATCGAACGACGCGGCGACGTGCTTCGCATCGGCGCGCTTGCCCGGCACGCGGAGGTCATGGCGAGCGCCGAGGTGGCCGAGGCAGTGCCGCTTCTCGCCCGCGCGATTTCCCATGTCGCCCATCCGGCGGTGCGCAACCGCGGCACCTTCGGCGGCAGTGTCTGCCTGGCCGATCCGGCGGCGGAGCTTCCGGCCGTGTGTACCGCGCTTGGCGCGACGTTCGAGGTTTTTGGCAGCGACGGCCTGCGGACCATTCCGGCCCGCGAATTCTTTCTCGATATTTACGAAACCGCGCTCGCGCCAGACGAGATCCTGGTCGCCGCCCAACTGCCCGTCGCATGCCCAAAGGAGCGCTTCGGCTTTGAAGAAATCGCCCGCAGACACGGCGATTTCGCTATCGTGGGGTTGGCGGTGCGGGCACGGATGGAGGGCACTCTCTTTGCGGAGCTCGACCTCTGTTTCTTCGGTGCCTCGCCGCGCCCGGTTCTGGCGCAGAACGCGGCGCGGGCCGTAATCGGACAAGAGCTGACGGATGAAACGCAACAGGCTGCTGTCTCTGCCCTTACGGCGGATTTGGATCCGCAAGAGGATGCCCAGGCGGATGCGGAGATGCGGCTGCATCTGGCCGGGGTGTTGTTGAAACGGCGGCTGGCCGAAATCGCAGGCAAGGAGAGACAACAATGAGCGAACCCAGGCAAAGCGTCTCCCTGACGGTGAACGAAGAGCGCCATGACGTGACGGTGCCGAACCGCAAGCATCTGGCCGATATCCTGCGCGAGGATCTGGGTTTCACCGGCGTGCATGTGGGCTGCGAACACGGTGTTTGCGGCGCCTGTACGGTCCGCATCGACGGGGCGATCACCCGTAGCTGCCTTGTTTTCGGCGTACAGGCCGACGGAGCGGAAATCGAAACGATCGAATATCTGTCCGCACAGTCGGAAACCCGCGATCTGGTCGATACCTTCGTCGCGGAAAATGCCCTGCAATGCGGCTTTTGCACGCCGGGTATGGTGATTTCGGCCGCCGCCTTGCTGGCGGAAACGCCCGACCCCACGCGGGAGGAAGTGCGCGCCTATCTCTCTGGCAACTACTGCCGTTGCACCGGATATCAGGCCATTGTGGATGCGGTTATGATGACAGCGGCCGGACGCCGCGCCGCAAAGGGAGAGCGCGCATGAGCAAGCAGATTCTGCGCGCGCCCATTGGCCAGTCGGCCCCCCGCGAACGCGCCCGCCGCTTCGCGACGGGCCGGGGGCGCTACACCGACGATGCCGCGTCGCTACGCGGGCTGCATGCGGCCTTCGTACGCTCGCCCATCGCGCGGGGCGACATCCTCGAGATCGACTGTGATGCCGCACGGGATATGGATGGGGTCGTTGCCGTTCTGACCCACGCCGATATCGCCGGGCGCTACCGCCCCTGGCGGGCCGGTAATGCGCTATTGCCCGAGATGAAAGCGCCTGAGCAGCACGCGCTGCCGCCGTCCCGCGTGAACTATGTGGGCGAGCCGTTGGCGATGGTGGTTGCCACCAGTCGCGCCCTTGCCGAAGACGCGGCAGAGCAGGTCTTCGCCGACATCGACCCGCTTGACGCCGTCGCCGATATCGAGACCGCGCTCGCCCCGGATTCGCCGTTGATCCATGAAGACTGCGGCAGCAATCTTTGTGTATCGCTGACCTCTGGCAACGGCAAATTTGGCGCCGACTTCGAAGATGCGGATCTTGTGATCGAAGATACGTTGGATTTCGGTCGCCATACGGCATGCCCGCTGGAAACGCGGTCCATGCTCGCCGAATACGACCCGGGAAGCGAAGTGCTGACCCTGCGCATCTCGCACCAGTGCCCGCATCAGTTGCAGGCGGAGCTGGCGAAGATCCTTGGGCTTGGCCAGCATCGGCTGCGGGTGATCTCCGAGGATGTCGGCGGGGCCTATGGACTCAAACAGCAGCTCTATCAGGAGGATGTCCTGGTCTGTCTTGCCGCGATGCAAACCGGTCGCCCGGTGCGCTTCGTCGCCGACCGGCTGGAAGCGTTTGCCAGCGACAACCACGCGCGCGAACATCGCGTGTCGGCCCGTATCGCGGTGAGGAAGGATGGCCGGATCACCGGGTTCGAACTTGACGACCTCTTTCCCATAGGGGCCTATCCACAATACCCGCGCACATCGCTGGGCGAGGGCAACCATGTTCTGCGCATGTCGGCGGCGGGTTATGACATTGCCGATTTCCGCTCGCGGCTTCGGCTGCTGTTCCAGAACAAAGCGCTGATCGGGCACTACCGCTCGGTCGGGCACCCGGTCGCCTGCGCGATCACCGAGCATATGGTCGACCGCGCGGCAGCGGCGCTGGGTCTTGCCCCCGAGACGATACGGCTGCG
Source organism: Salipiger abyssi (assembly GCF_017311415.1). Classification (GTDB taxonomy): domain Bacteria; phylum Pseudomonadota; class Alphaproteobacteria; order Rhodobacterales; family Rhodobacteraceae; genus Salipiger; species Salipiger abyssi_A. Next base: position 161,265 of record NZ_JAEKIS010000007.1, read on the forward strand.
GAACTTTCTTTCCGATGACAGTTACCCGCGCGAGACACCGACCGGTGTGCATTTGCACTACCTGTCGCAGCATGCCTGCCTCGATCGCCTGCTTGCGGACATGGATATCGCTGCGCTGCGGAGCGAACAGGCGAAACTGCGCGGGCAGGGCATTTGCCGCGGCATCGGCATCGCCAGTTTCGTGGAGCTGACCGGAACCGGCAACGGCTTTTACGGTCCCGGTGGCATCGACGTGAGCGGCCAGGACGGCTGTACGCTCAAGATGGAGCCTTCGGGCCATGTGCGCTGCATGCCAAGCGTCACCGATCAGGGTCAGGGCACCGATACCGGCATCGCGCAGATCGTCGCGTCGGTGTTGGGGCTGGAGGTGGCGGATATCCGCGTGCTGAGCGGCGACAGCGAGATCACGCCACATGGCGGCGGGGCGTGGGCCTCTCGCGGAATATCCACCGGGGGCGAGGCCGCCTGGCAGGCCGCGCAAACCCTGCGGGAGCAACTGCTCTTGGTTGCGGGACACCTGCATCAGCGCGACCCGGCAACGCTAGAGCTGACCGAAGGTCATGTCGTCGATGCGAGCGGCGCACAGATCACAACCATTTCCGAGGTCGCGCACATCTGTTATTTCCGCCACGATCTGCTGCCCGATGATATGCCGACCGAACTGATGGTCACCCGACATGCGGTTCCCAGGGCGCAGCTTTTCCAGGCCACCAATGGCATCCAGGCCGCTTACGTCGAGGTCGATACCGACACCGGGTTCACCCGGCTGCTGGGGCATTGGGTGGTGCATGATGGCGGCACGCTCATCAATCCCAAGCTTGTCGAGGAACAAATCCGTGGCGGTGTGGTGCAAGGGCTGGGCGCGGCCCTTCTGGAAGAGATCCGATACGACGAAGACGGGCAGTTGCTGACGGCGACAATGGCGGATTATCTGGTGCCGATGGCCTCCGATGTGCCGGATATCCAGGTCTCGCATGTGACCTCGGGCACCGCAGAGGGCGCGCTTGGCGCCAAGGGCGTCGGAGAAGCCGGCGTCGCCGGTGCCTCCGGCGCGGTCCTGAATGCGGTGAACGATGCGCTTGGGCCTTTCGGGGCGACGGTTCGGCAGATGCCGATCTCACCGCGCACGGTGCTTACGGCACTTCGCGCCGCAGCGGCTTCTGCGACAACACCGCCGTTTGAGGACGCGCCGTGAGCAAGATCGTCGTTCTGATAGCGACCGGAGGAACAATTGCCTCGACAGAGGATGCGACCGAGGGGGCGGTGAACGCCACCCTGTCCGGTGGCGATTTGCTGGCGCGCCTGCACGACAGGCCTGAGGGTGTTTCGATCCGTGAAGAGGCGTTTGGCACTCTGGGCAGCTATGCGCTCGATCTGGAGACGGTCCATCGTCTTTGCCGGCGCATCGCCGTAGCGCTTGAACAGCCCGAGGTGGCCGGTGTCGTGGTGACCCATGGCACCGACACCATGGAAGAAAGCGCCTATCTCTCCGACATTCTCGTAGCGTCCGAAAAGCCGGTCGTTTTCACTGGCGCGCAAAGACATGCCGGTGAACCGGACACGGATGGTCCGAGAAACATCGGCGATGCCATTCGATGCGCGGCAAGCGAGGCCCTGAAGGGCTGTGGCACCGTTATCCTGTTCGAAGGCGATATCCATGCGGCGCGAGACGTGAGCAAGACCCACACATCGCGGGTCGATGCCTTCCGGTCGGCCGGTCTCGGCAAGCTGGGGGAAGTCGATGGTGGGGAGGTCTATCTTTATCGCCGGCCGATCCAAGGGGTACACATCGCTACGAAACGGCTGGAAAGCCGGATCGCGCTGATGCTGTTGGGCCTTGGAAGCTCTCCCGAATATCTGGATTTCTGTCTTCAGAACGGGACCAAGGCTGTGGTCCTCGCCGCCTTCGGCCGTGGAAATGCGCCACGCGGCTTTGCCGATGCGGTGCGGCGGCTGAGCACGCACAACATCCCCGTCATCGTGGCATCGCGCTGTCCCGAAGGGCGCACCTTGCCGGTATACGGGCGGGATTCGGGCGGCAGCTCTCTCGCCGCTGCGGGCGCATATTTCTCCGGGAGCCTGTCGCCAATCAAGGCACGTCTGTTGATGAGTGCTCTGCTGGGTGCTGGCGTGACGTCTGCCGAGTTGGCGACAAAATTTCGCGAAGCGGTGGGAACCCAGGTGTGAGATGCTACTGCGTTGTCAGAGCGTATTTCGTTGGTCGGGTGTCGTTTCTCGGAGTATTCGGTAGATCAGGAGCTTTTTCGTGGCGCGTGGCCCCGTTCGGTTTCGGTTTGAGTCGTGCGGCGGCGCTCTGATGCTGCAACCGGCGTTTCCGGGCCTGTCAGGAGAAGGCTCGCGCGAGGCAGTGGGCTTGGGTCGCAATCTTTGATGACCGGGCGCAGCCTCTCGGCCGGTGCAAACGTCCAGAAGAACCGAGCCGCCGCTCTCTTCGGGGGGCGTCAGCCCGTCGCGGCATCAGGTGTTCGTTCGGCGACCGGTTCGAATTCCTCTGGCGGTACCTCATTTCGGGCTTTCAGCAGGCGGATCTGCGCGCGGCGCTTCGGCAACGCAACGTCGCCACCCAAGCCCTGCCGCAATCGGTGCGCTCGGCTGGGGCCGATGCACGGGGTCCGATCCGGCAACGACGAGGGCAGGGACCGTCAATCTCGCCCTTGGCTACTGACCCTCATCCCGATCGATGCCCGGCGACGCCGAGACAACAACATGGTTTGGATTTTCTGTACCATAGCATAAGATCATATCGTTTTTTTAAACGTATTTCCTCCGCTAGCCTACGTGCAAACGCATAGGAGGCTGCATGTCGGAAGGATCGGGAACTGTTATTCGAGGGCTTGGTTGGGCGCTTGTCGCGGTCACGGTCTGGTCGGGCTCGCTGGTAATGCTGCGGTTCGGCGTGACGACGAGCCTCAATGCCTACGATCTGACCATGCTGCGCTTCGCCGTCGCCGCGCTGATCCTCGCGCCGGTGGCGCTGCGGCGCGGCAGCGGCAGCGACCGGTTGGGCTGGGCTGGCCTCCTGGGCATGGTGCTCAGCTTTGGCGCGCCTTACGTGCTGCTGATCGCCCTCGCCATGCAGACCGCGCCGGCTGTGGCGGCTGGGGCGCTCAACCCCGGCGTGATGGCCATCGTTTCGGTGCTGCTGGGGCGGCTGGTCCTCGGCAGCCGTGTAGAGGGGATTCGCTGGGCCGGGCTGGCGGCGACCGGCGCCGGGATCTTTGTCGTCGTCGCTGGTGCGGGGGATGCGTTGACGCCGGGCCATGCCATTTTGGCCGTCACGGGGGTTTTCTGGGCCGTCTACGCGCTGATCGTCCGCCGCGCCGCCGTTCCGGCACTCAATGCCACGGCGCTGGTCGCAACCGGCTCGGCGCTGCTGTTTCTGCCGATTTATGTATTGGGCCTGCCCAAGCAGGTGTTCGCGGCGCCGCTGGCAGATATCGCCGTACAGGCCGGGTTTCAGGGCGTTTTTGTGAGCATCGTCGCCATCTATGCCTTCAACCGCTCCGCAGAGCTGCTCGGGGCGGTCGCTGCCGCGACCCTGCCGGCGCTGATCCCTGTGCTGACGCTCGGCTTCGGCACCGTTCTGCTCGGCGAGCCGGTCAGCGGCGTGGAGCTGGGCGCGGCGGCGCTTATTACCCTCGGGCTGGTGCTGATCCTGGCGGGCGCTCCGGCGGCGCGCTGGCTGTCGCGGCGCCGCACGCCGAAGGCGTGCTGCATGCCGGGCGGCGCGGCGAGCGGTGGCAACTAACGCCGCCAGCCCATCCAGGGCCGACTGCCGCAGCGGCGCCCTTGCGGCCGTTCATTTGTCGCAGCGCAGGCGGAAGAAGGTGCCGGTGCCTGCCGTCGCCGCGATCTCGGCAACGTCACAGCCACGGCGGCGCGCGATGCCCGCGATCACGCCGCGCTCACGGCCGGGAGCAAGAGCCGTGGCATCCGGCGCGTAGGCCATGCCGTCGTAGCGGCGCTCTCCCTGGCTGAACTGCGGTGCAGAGAGGAAATAGATCCAGCGCTTGTCGAACGCGCGTTCGCGCACCTGAAAGGGCGCTTCCGCCTCCAACTCACAGATGCGTTTCGGCGCTTGGCAGCCGGCCTGTGCCGGCGCCGCCAAGACCAGCGCCAGCGCGGCCGCTCCGAAGAGGCGCCAGTGGCTCAAGCGAGTTTCACCAGCGCGTGGCGCTTCTTGCCCGCCGAGAGCTTCACCGGCGAGGCCAGTGCGCCCGCATCCAGCATCAGACCGGCATCGGTGAGCGGTGCGTCGTCGATCCGCGCGCCGTTTTCGGCGATGAGGCGCTTGGCCTCCTTGCCGGATTTTGCCAGACCCGCCCGCACGATGACCTGCACGATGGAGATGCCGGTGCCGATCTCTTCCGCCGTGAGTTCCAGCGTCGGAAGGTCGTCGCCCACGCCGCCCTTTTCGAAGACCTCTCGCGCGGTGGCTTCCGCCGCCGCCGCCGCATCGGCGCCGTGGCAGAGCGTGGTCACCGCGTTGGCCAGCGCGATCTTGGCCGCGTTGATCTCGGAGCCAGCCAGCGCGCCGAGGCGTTCGCACTCGTCAATCGGCATCTCTGTATAGAGCTTCAGGAAGCGGCCCACATCTGCATCGGTGGTGTTGCGCCAGAACTGCCAGAACTCGTAAGGCGAGCGCATATCGGCATTCAGCCAGACCGCGCCGTCCTGCGATTTGCCCATCTTCTTGCCGTCAGAGGTGGTCAGCAGCGGCGAGGTGAGGCCAAAGATCTCAGTATCGAGCACCCGCCGGGTGAGATCGATCCCGTTGACGATATTGCCCCACTGGTCCGAGCCGCCCATCTGCAACAGGCAGCCGTAGCGGCGGTTCAGTTCGAGGAAATCATAGGCCTGGAGGATCATGTAGTTGAATTCCAGGAAGCTCAGCGACTGCTCACGATCCAGCCGCGATTTCACCGATTCAAACGACAGCATCCGGTTGACCGAGAAATGCCGCCCGATATCGCGCAGGAAGTCCAGATAGTTGAGCCCGTCGAGCCATTCGGCGTTATTGAGCATCAGCGCCGGGTTCCCGGGCCGCTCGTAATCGACATATTTGGCAAAGACCTGCTTGATGCCGTCGATATTGTCGTCGATCTGTTCCGGCGTCAGCAGCGGGCGCTCGTCGGCGCGAAAGCTCGGATCCCCCACCTTGGTGGTGCCGCCGCCCATGAGGGTGATCGGCTGGTGACCGGTCTTTTGCAGCCAGCGCAGCATCATGATCTGGATGAGCGAGCCCACATGCAGCGATTTCGCCGTGGCGTCGAACCCGATATAGCCCGGCACCACCCCCTTGGTCAGCGCCTCGTCAAGGCCCTGATAATCGGTGCAATCGGCAAGAAAGCCACGCTCGATCATGACTTGCATGAAATCCGATTTGGGATGGTAGGTCATGGGAGATCCCTCTTATAGTTCAGGGGTTCCTATAAGGGTGGGGCGCGAAGAGGTGAAGGGTAAGTTGACGGAAGCGCCGGTCTGGGCGCTGGGGGCGATGTCGGGCACGTCGCTCGACGGGGTGGACGCGGCATTGGTTCTGACCGACGGCCACAGAATTTTCGAATTCGGAGACAGTGGTTACCGGCCTTACACGCCGGACGAGCGCGCGGTGCTGAAAGCGGCGCTGGGGCGCTGGCAGGAAGACGACGTCTCCGAGGCCTTGGAGGTGGTGCAGCGCGCGCATGAGGAGCTGCTGGCGCAGTTTCCCCAGGCGGAGCTCGTGGGGTTTCACGGCCAGACGCTGGCGCATGAGCCGCAGGGGCGGGGCACGCATCAGCTCGGCGATGGCGACGCGCTGGCCGAGCGGCTGGGGCGTGACGTGGTCTGGGATTTCCGCTCGGCGGATGTGGCGCTTGGCGGCGAGGGCGCGCCGCTGGCGCCGTTCTTCCATTTCGCCTGTGCGCAGTGGATGAAGGCGCGCGAACCGGTGGCGTTTCTGAATCTTGGCGGGGTGGGCAACCTGACCTGGGTCGATCCGCTCTGGCCGAAACCCGAGGTCGAGGGCGCGCTGCTGGCGTTCGATACCGGCCCGGCCAATGCGCCGCTGAACGATCTGGTGGCCGAGCGGCTGGGGCTCGACTGCGACCGCGACGGCGCGCTGGCGTCGCGTGGGCGGGTCGTGGAGGGCGCGCTGGAGCTGTTCCTGGAAGAGGCCTATTTCCGCAAGATGCCGCCGAAATCCCTCGACCGGGACGATTTCGCACTGATGCTGGATCTGGTGCGCGAGCTCTCCGATGCCGACGCGGCGGCGACGATGACGGCGATGGCGGCGGCGGCGGTGATGCAGGGGCTGGAGCATTGCCGCAACCAGCCGTCGCGGCTGTTGGTCACCGGCGGCGGGCGCAAGAATCCGGTGATGATGGCGATGCTCGCGGCGGGGCTCGACTGCCCGGTGGAGCCGGTGGAGGCAGTCGGGCTCGACGGCGACATGCTCGAGGCGCAGGCCTTTGCCCATCTCGCGGTGCGGGTGATGCGCGGGCTGCCGATCTCGGCGCCGGAGACGACGGGCGTGGCCGCGCCGGTGAGCGGCGGGCGGATCAGCCGGGTGTGAGATTGTGCGGGTGGCGGTGGGCAGGATTGCCCACCCTACAGGTACTCTGCTGTGTCGCACGCGACCGGGCGCCTTGCTCCGGGCCAGAGCTGTGGGGAGCGTGCAAAGACGACAGTCGCCCTGGCGACCGGCGAGGCCCCGGATCAGGTCCGGGGCAGGTTTTTCTGAGGGTTTTGGCGGCGCGCTGCGACCCGCCTCGCGTAGGGTGGGCAATCCTGCCCACCGCACCCCAACCGTCAACTGCACACTCCCGCAGCGACCGCCCCTTGACGCGCCGCGCGTCCCGACATAGCGCATCGGACATGGCACAGGCACCGCTTCTCCAGCTCTCCGATATCTCGCTCACCTTCGGCGGTGAGCCGGTCTTTTCCGGCCTCTCGCTCAATGTCCAGCCCGGCGACCGCGTCGCGCTGGTGGGGCGCAACGGCTCGGGCAAATCCACGTTGATGAAGGTCATGGCCGGGCTCGTGGAGCCCGACACCGGCACCCGCGTGGTCCCCGCCGGCACCAGCGTCGGCTATATGGAGCAGGAGCCGGATCTTTCGGGCTTCGAGACGCTGGGCGACTATGCGGCCGAGGGGCTGGGACCGGCGGAGATGTATCTGGTCGAGGCTGCGGGGCAGGGGCTGGGCTTCGATCCCGCGCGTCCCGTGGCCACCGCCTCGGGCGGTGAGCGGCGCCGCGCGGCGCTGGCCCGGCTGATGGCGCAGGATCCGGATGTGCTGCTGCTCGACGAGCCCACCAACCACCTTGATATCGCCGCGATCCAGTGGCTGGAAAGCGAGCTCAAGGGCACCCGCAAGGCCTTTGTCCTGATCAGTCACGACCGGCGGTTCCTTGAGGAGCTGACCCGCGCGACGCTGTGGATCGACCGTGGCGCCGTGCGGCGGCAGGAGCAGGGCTTCCGCGCCTTCGAGGAATGGCGCGACAAGATCTGGGCCGAGGAGGACGAGGCGCGCCACAAGCTCGACCGCAAGATCAAATCCGAGGCGAAATGGGCGGTCGAGGGCATCTCGGCCCGGCGCACCCGCAACCAGGGCCGGGTGCGCGCGCTCAAGGCGCTGCGCCAGGAGCGCGCCGGCATGATCCGGCGGCAGGGTGTGGCGGCGATGGAACTGGCCTCGGCACCGACATCGGGCAAGAAGGTGATCGAGGCGCAGGGCATCGCCAAGGCCTTTGGCGACAAGACCATCGTGTCGAATTTCTCGCTCACCGTGCAGCGCGGTGACCGGGTGGCCTTTGTCGGGCCGAACGGCACCGGCAAGACGACGCTGATCCGCATGCTGATCGGCGATCTGGCGCCCGATGACGGTCTCGTCAAGCTCGGCACCAATCTCGTGCCGGCGGTGTTCGACCAGTCGCGTGCGCAGCTCGATCCGGACATGAGCCTCTGGGAAAGCCTCACGGGCGACAAGGAGATGCGGGTCTCGGGCAAGGCCGATCAGGTGCTGGTGCGCGGCGAGCCGCGCCATGTGGTGGGCTATCTCAAGGATTTCCTCTTCGACGAACGTCAGGCCCGCGCGCCGGTGCGCTCGCTCTCGGGCGGCGAAAAGGCGCGGCTGCTGCTGGCCAAGCTGATGGCCAGGGAAAGCAACCTGCTGGTGCTGGACGAACCGACCAACGATCTCGATGTCGAGACGCTGGACCTGTTGCAGGATCTGCTGGGCGAGTACGATGGCACGGTGCTGATCGTCAGCCACGACCGCGATTTCCTCGACCGCATCGCCACCACCACCATCGCCATGGAGGGAGACGGTCGCGCCGTGGTCTATGCCGGCGGCTGGAGCGATTATCAGGCGCAGAAGGCCGAGGCCGCGCCCGCCGCTGCCAAACCCGCGAAACCGGCGAAGGAGGAGGCCGCAAAGGCGAAACCCGCGCCGAAACCGCAGGCGGCGGGGCTGAGCTTTACCGAAAAGCACCGGCTCGAAGAGCTGCCCGGGGTCATCGCGCGGCTGGAGGCGGAGATCGGCAAGCTCGAGCAACTGCTAGCCGATCCAGAGCTTTTCACCCGCGAGCCGGTGAAGTTCCGCAAGGCGACCGAGGCGCTGACCGAACGGCAGGAGCGGCTCGCGGCGGCGGAAGAGGAATGGCTGGAGCTCGAAGAAAAGGCCGAAGCGGCGGGCTGACCCGCCGGGCCGGGCGCACAAGAGTTTTCAAAAACTCTTGCAACGTCCTTCGAAGGACGTTGCGGGCGGACTCAGCCCTCGGACAGGTTCACATGCCGTTCGGCGAGGCTCATGAAGCCCACAGTGAACAGGATCCGCACCACATGGTGCAGACTCACCAGCGCCGGATTGGCGGCGAGGCTGAGCGCCACCACCGACATCTCGGTCACCCCGCCCGGCGAATAGGAAATCATCAGCAGCAGGAAGGGCACGCCGGTGACATGCGCCAGCACCGTGGCAAAGCCCGCCCCCAGCAGCAGCATGAACAGCACCGAGGTCACGCTCAGCCCCAGCGACCGGCGCAGCATCGTCAGGCTGATGCCGGAAAACCGCATCCCCAGCGACACGCCCACCACCACCTGCGCGCCGGCGATCAGCCAGAACGGCAGGTGCAGGTCCACGAGCCCGGTCGCGGTCAGCGCCCCCGAGAGCAGCAGCGGCCCGGTGATCTGTGCCGCCGGCAGGCGGATCACCTGTCCCAGCGCCAGCCCGGCCGCTGCGGCGATGACGATCAGCACCAGCGCCAGCGGCGTCACGGGCTCTGCCGCGCTGCCGCCGAATCCTGCCGCGCTGCCCACCGGATGCCCCACCCAGAGCGACAGCGCCGCCGGCACCAGCGTCACCACGAGGATGATCCGCAGGAATTGCTGCACCGTGAGCTGCGCCGGATCGGCGCCGGCGCGCTCGCCCATCACCAGGCTCTCCATCAGCCCGCCCGGCGTGCCGGAATAATAGGCGGTGGCGCGATCGAACCCGCCGAGCCGCCGGTAGATCAGGTAATTGCCGCCATGCGCCAGCATCACGAAAACCGCCAGCATCGCCAGCGTCAGCAGCATGTCGCCCGCCACGTCCAGCAGCTCGGGCTTGACCTGCGTGCCGATCATCACGCCGATGAGCCCGATGCAGAGCGTGCGGAACCGCATGGGAAAGCTGTAATCGCGCAGCGCCCCGTCCTGGAAAAACGCGATGGCAAGCCCCGAGCTTGCCAGACTGCCCAGCATGAAGGGCATCGGCAGGTGCAGCGCCTTGGCCAGCAGGCCGCTCAGCCCGCCGCAAGCGAGCAGCAGAAGGGTGAGACCGATGGTGCGGAGGGTCAGCGTGGCGCCAAACATGGCGCGACATAAGCGGAAGCGCGCGGGATGTGCAACGGGCGCCGGGCGTTTTCCGCAGCACCTGTGTTGCGCTTTCCGCCGGTGCCGATCCGCCCTAGATAAGCCCCATGCAACGCGCGCTTTTCATCGGTTCCGAGATCTATCGCGGCTCGCGCTACGGCGCCCGCCATCCGCTCTCCATCGAACGGGTGCCGGCGGCGACCGATCTCGCCCGCCTGCTGGGCTGGCTGCCGTCACGGCTCTACCGCACCAGCCCGCGCGCGCGCCCCGCCGCGCTCACGAGCTTTCACAGCCCGGCCTATGTCGCGGCGCTTCAGGCGGCGGAGGCTTCGGGCGCTGTCAGCGACGCGATCCGCGAGCGCCACGGGCTCGGCACACTGTCGAACCCGGTCTTTCCCGAGATGTACCGCCGCCCGGCCACCGCCGTGGGCGGCGGGCTGCTCGCTGCCGAGCTGGTGATGTCGGGGCAGGTCCGCGCGGTCTATAATTCCGGCGGCGGCACCCATCACGCCCTGGCCGACCGCGCCGCCGGGTTCTGCTTTCTCAACGAGCCGGTGCTGACCATCCAGCACCTGCTGCGGCTCGGCGCCCGCCGCGTCGTCTATGTGGATATCGACGCCCATCACGGCGACGGGGTGGAGATCGCCTTTCACGGCTCCTCGCGGGTGCGGGTAATCTCTCTGCACGAGGACCGGCGCTGGCCCTTCACCGGCGCGCTTGCCGATACCGGCGGCGGCGCGGCTTTCAACCTGCCGGTGCCGCGCGGTTTCAACGACAGCGAGTTCGCCTACGCGCTGGAAGAGTTGATCCTGCCCGCCGTCGAAGGGTTCGCGCCCGACGCCGTGTTCCTGCAATGCGGCGCCGACGCGCTCACCGAAGACCCGCTGTCGCGGCTGACGCTCTCCAACAACAGCCATTTCCGCGCGGTATCGGCGCTCTTCGCACTGGCGCCGCGCCTGATCGTCTCGGGTGGCGGCGGTTACAACCCGTGGTCGGTGGCGCGCTGCTGGGCCGGGGTCTGGGCGACGCTCTCGGGACAGGATCTGCCTGAAGATCTGCCCGAAGCCGCCCGGACGCACATGCGCGGGCTCAGCTGGGCGCGCAAGGGACGTCCGGCGCCGGAGCTGCTCGCCACCCTGCGCGACGCACCGCGCGACGGCCCGATCCGCGACGAGATCCGCGCGGGCGTTACTCATCTGCGCCAGCGGCTCTGATCCCCATTTCGGGAAACCCCGAAATACCGCTCAGAGATATTTCGAGGCTTCCCGAAGCGCGAAAGGTTTCATGCGCGGTCCATGGGTCTCGAGAAAGGCCCGGGCGCGCGCCACATCGTGTTTCGACAGATCGCGGAGCCACCAGGCCACCGCCTTCTGGATGAACCAGTCGCGGTCCGGCACATAGCCCGCCGCCCAGCCCAGCACCCGGTCGCGGATCGCCAGATCCGCCTCGGTCGGGTGGTTCATGCGCGCCCATGGCAGGGTGATCACCAGCGCCGCCCGGCGCGTCCACATCAGCGGACTCTGGGTCCAGCTCTCGATCCCGGCGACCCGGCTGCGATCCGCCGTCAGCCGCCGCTGCCCGGCCTGACAGGCGTGATCGGCGATGGCCCAGCTGTCAAAGCTTGGCACCCAGCTCCGGATCAGCGCCCAGACATCCTCGTCAGGACGGATCCTTGCCTGTGTCAGCAGCTTGGCCGCCGCCAGCCGCGCCTCGTAGATATCGGTCTGCCAGAGCCCGTCCGCCAGCGCCACGCGCGCCGGCACGTCCAGGTTCTGCCGCCAGGCGCGGGTGAGATCGTTCAGCACCGGGTTCGGCACGCCGAGATAGCGCCGGTCGATCTTGTGATAGGCGCGCATCTCCTCGGCCTTGCCGGGGATCGCCCCCGCCGCGATCTCGGTCAGCGCGTCGTCCGGTGTCATGTGGCGTCGGCCTCGATCCCGGTGGGGGCACCGTCGAGCGTTGCCGCGTTCTTCTCCGCCCAGTAAGCGCGCAGCCCGTCATATCCCTTGGTCTCGGCCCAGCGGCGCAATGTGTCGCGCTCGCCGGCGAATTCCATGTAGGGCACCGCATAGCCGCAGGAATTCTGCACCAGCTCCACCGCGATCTCGCAGATCTGCCGCGCGCCGGGCAGGTCGGGAAAGAGGTCCAGCATCTCGCCCCAGCCGGGATCGCTGTGCTGGATCATCCGCGCCGTGCCATAGGCGCGCAGGATCAGCGGGCGCTTTTCGAAACCGCACCACATCAGCGTGATCCTGGGATCCTGCAACAGATGCCCCGCCGTCTCGTTGCCCGAGCCGGTGAGGTTCAGAAAGGCGATCCGGTTCGGCCCCAGCACCCGCAGCGTGTCCATGCCCTTGGGGCTGACATTCACCCGGCCCGAGGGCGCGGCGGAGCCCACGAAGAACATGTGCTGCGCCTCGATAAAGGCGATGTGATCCTCGCTCAGCGCGTCGAACTGCTTTGCCATACCAAACCTCCGAAAGACATGCCGCGCCGCAGACTATGCCCGTCTTTCATCTTTCCGCAAATACTCACCGCGACCGTGCTGCCGGGCGCGGGGCCGGGCAGGCTGTGTCGGGTCGGATTATTCCACCGTCACCGACTTCGCCAGGTTGCGCGGCTGGTCCACATCGGTGCCCTTCGCCACCGCTGCGTGATAGGCCAGAAGCTGCGCTGGCAGCGCGTAGAGCAGCGGTGACAGGCGCTCGTCCACCGCCGGCAGGGTGATCACCTGCCAGACGCCTTCGCCGGCCTGGGCCGCGCCCGCCGCGTCGGTGATCAGGCAGACCTTGCCGCCGCGCGCCATGACCTCCTGCATGTTCGAGACGGTCTTGTCGAACAGCGAGTCATGCGGCGCCATCACGATCACCGGCACGCTCTTGTCGATCAGCGCGATGGGGCCGTGCTTCAGCTCTCCTGACGCATAAGCTTCTGCATGTATATAACTGATTTCCTTAAGTTTAAGCGCACCTTCCAGAGCGAGCGGATACATCAGCCCGCGCCCAAGGAACAGCACGTCGCGCGCCTCGGAGATCTGTTTGGCGGCCTTTTCGATGGTCGCGTCGCGGTCGAGCGCCGCGTTGAAGAGCCCCGGCAGCGCGCGCAGTTCGGAGAGCAGCGCGGCGGTGTCGGACACGGGCATGATGCCGCGCGCGACGGCCGCCTTGACTGCCAGTAAAAGCAATACGTTGAGCTGGCATGTGAAGGCTTTGGTGGAGGCGACGCCAACCTCGACACCGGCATGGATCGGCAGCGCCAGATCGCTTTCGCGGGCGATGGAGCTGGTCTCCACATTGACCACGGAGACGATCTTGTCGGCTTTTTCCTTGCAATAGCGCAGGGCGGCCAGCGTGTCGGCGGTCTCGCCCGATTGCGAGACGAAGAGCGCCACGGTGCCCGGCAGCACGGGGGGCTCGCGATAGCGGAATTCCGAGGCGATATCGACCTCCACCGGCAGATGCGCCAGCCGCTCGAACCAGTATTTCGCCGTGAGACAGGCGTAGTACGCGGTCCCGCAGGCCACAAGCGTCAGCCGGTCAATCTTCGTAAAATCAATATCTTCCGAGGGTATATTGATGCTCTCCCCGTCGAGGTAGGCCCCAAGCGCATCCGCCAGCACGCTGGGTTGCTCGGCGATCTCCTTGGCCATGAAATGCTTGAACCCGGCCTTATCGACCCGCGCCGCATCCATGCGGATCTTGCGGGCTTCGCGGTTCACAAGACGGTTCTCCATGTCGAAGATCTGCGCGCCCTTGCGGGTCACAACCGCCCAGTCGCCGTCTTCGAGATAGGTGATCGTGTCGGTGAGCGGCGCCAGCGCGATGGCATCCGAGCCCACGAACATCTCGCCCTCGCCATGGCCGATGGCCAGCGGGGCCCCTTTGCGGGCGCCAATGATCAGGTCGTCCTCGCCGTCGAAGAGAAATGCCAGCGCAAAGGCGCCCTCCAGCCGCGACACGGTTTTCGCCGCTGCCTCGGCGGGGCTCAGCCCGGTGTCGAGATAGTGCCGGGTCAGCATCGCGACCGGCTCGGTATCGGTGTCGGTCTCGGGCAGGAGACCGTACTCGCCAAGCTCTTCGCGCAGCTCGCGGAAATTCTCGATGATGCCGTTATGGACCACCGCCACAGGTCCGCAGCGATGCGGGTGGGCGTTGCGGGTGGAGGGCGCGCCATGGGTGGCCCAGCGGGTCTGGCCAATGCCGGATTTGCCCGCCAGCGGCTCGTGCACCAGCAGGTCGGAAAGGTTGACAAGCTTGCCGACCGCGCGGCGCCGGTCGAGCCGACCGTCGTTCACCGTGGCGATGCCCGCGCTGTCGTAACCGCGATATTCCAGCCGCCGCAGGGCCTCGACCAGCATGGGGGCGACTTCGTGCGACCCCAGAACGCCGACAATTCCACACATATCCGTTACCCCTTGGTCTGTTTTGCTTTTTTGGCGCGCAGCATGTCGAAGAGCCGGGTTGCGAAGCCGGGTTTCATCACCTGTTTCGCACGCCCCAGCGCCAGTGCGCCCGGCGCCACGTCCTCGGTGATGACCGAGCCCGAGCCGGTCATGGCGCCGTCGCCCACGGTGACCGGGGCCACCAGCATCGTGTCGGAGCCGATGAAGGCGCCCTTGCCGATGGTGGTGCGGTGCTTGAACACGCCGTCGTAATTGCAGGTGATGGTGCCGGCGCCGATATTGCTGCCGTCTCCGATATCGGCATCGCCGAGATAGGTCAGGTGGTTGGCTTTCACGCCCTCGCCGAGATAGGCGTTCTTGATCTCGACGAAATTGCCCACATGGCTGTCTTCGGCAAGCTCGGCGCCCGGGCGCAGCCGGGCGAAGGGGCCGACCACAGCGCCGCGGCTGACATGGCAGCCTTCTAGATGGGAAAAGCCGCGAATGTGCGCACCGGATTCCACCGTGACGCCGGGGCCGAAGATCACATTGGGCTCGATTTCCGCATCGCGACCGATGGCGGTGTCCCAGGCAAAAAACACCGTGTCGGGCGCCTGCAACGCCACGCCGTCCGCCATGAGCCGGGCGCGGAGGCCTTGCTGGAACGCCGTCTCGGCGCTGGCCAGTTCGGCGCGGGAGTTGACCCCGAGCGTTTCGGCCTCGGCGCAATGCACGACGCCGGCGGAGAACCCGCGCGCGCGGGCGATGGTGACGATGTCGGGGAGGTAATATTCGCCGGCGGCGTTGTCGTTCGTCACTGCGGCGACCAGCTCCATGAGCGTTTGCGCATCGGCAGAGACAACGCCGGAATTACAAAGTTTTATGGCGCGTTCCTCATCCGTGGCGTCCTTGAATTCCACGATGCGGGTCAGCGCGTCGCCCTCGGTCACCAGCCGCCCGTAGCGACCCGGATCGGCGGCCTCGAAGCCCAGCACCACAACGTCGTGACTGGTACGGGCGCGGGCCATGGCCTCGAGCGTGTCCTGCCCGATAAAGGGCGTGTCGCCGTAAAGCACAATGGCGTCGCCCTCAAAGCCGTCGAGCTCCGGCGCGGCCTGCGCCACCGCATGGGCGGTGCCGAGCTGCTCTTCCTGGATCACCACCCGCGCTTCGGGGTCGTAATCATGCGCGGCCTTGGCCACCTGTTCTGCCTCATGGCCCGCGACCACGATGGTGCGGGCGGGCTCAAGCGTCTGGCCGGCGCGCATGGCGTGCCAGAGCATCGGCGCATGTGCGATGCGGTGCAGCACCTTGGGACGGTCGGACTCCATGCGGGTGCCCTTGCCCGCGGCAAGGATGATCAGGGCGATGCTCATGCCGGTTTCTCGTTTGTGTTCTGCCTGAGCCCGTTTTATCGGGTCAGGGAACAGGGGCAAGATGGTGCGTATCACGTTGGATTTCGGCGTGTGACAGGAAAGGGCGGCACATGCGGACGGTGATCTTCGATCTCGACGGAACGCTGGCGGATACCAGCGGCGACCTGATCGCCGCCGCGAACCGGTGCTTCGAGCGCATGGGCGGGTCGGTGCGGCTCGATCCGGTTGCCGATGCCTCGACGGCGTTTCGCGGCGGTCGCGCCATGCTGCGGCTGGGGCTGGAGCGCGCGGGCACGCCGGACGAGGCGCTGGTGGAGCGCTGGTATCCGGAACTGCTCGACGCTTATGGCGATGCGATCGACACGCACACGGTGCTTTATCCCGGCGCGGTGGCGGCGGTGGAGGCGCTGCGCGCGGCGAATGTGCCGGTGGGCATCTGTACCAACAAGCCCGAGGCGCTGGCCGAGACGTTGCTGCGCCGGCTGGGGGTGCGCGATCTTTTCGGCGCGCTGATCGGGGCGGATACGCTACCGGTACGCAAGCCGGATCCGGCGCCGCTGGCCGAGACGGTCCGGCGTCTGGGCGGGGTGCTGGCGCAAAGCTGCCTCATCGGCGATACCGAAACCGACCGCAAGACCGCCGCCGCGGCGGGCGTGCCCTGCATCCTGGTGACGTTCGGCCCCGATGGCGAGGCGGTGCGGGCGCTGACCCCCGAGGGGGTGATCGGGCATTTCGACGAACTTGGGGCCGAGTTGGCGCGGCTGACGGGGTAAGGCCGGAAAATCTTTCGGAGGAAAGATTTTCGCCGCCGGGGCGGCAAGATTTTTCGTACGAAAAATCTCCGGCGCGGCGCGGATTGACGCGGGCGCCGCGCGGGCGCATGTAAGACGCATGGAAGAGCGCTTTACCGGCAGTTTCACCCAGCAGGAGCCGATCCCCGAAGAGGGCATCGCGGCGGCGCTTTCGGTTTTGCGCCACGGGCGGCTGCATCGCTACAACGTTGCCCCGGGCGAGCTTTCCGAGACCGCGCTGCTGGAGCAGGAATTCGCCGCGATGACCGGCGCGCGCTTTGCGCTGGCGGTGGCGTCGGGCGGCTATGCGCTGGGATGCGCGCTGCGTGCGGTGGGTGTGCAGCCCGGCGACCGGGTGCTGACCAACGCTTTTACCCTGGCGCCGGTGCCCGGGGCCATTGCCTCGGTCGGCGCCGAGCCGGTCTTTGTCGGCGTGACAGAGGATCTGGTGATCGACCTCGGCGATCTGGCGGCCAAGCTCGATCGCGCCCGGGTGCTGATGCTCAGCCATATGCGCGGCCATGTCTGCGACATGGGCCGGCTGATGGCGATGTGCGACGAGGCTGGCGTCACGGTGATCGAGGATTGCGCCCACACCATGGGCGCCGCCTGGGACGGCGTGCCCTCCGGGCGGCACGGCGCGGTGGGCTGCTATTCGACCCAGACCTACAAGCACATGAATTCCGGCGAGGGCGGCTTTCTCGTCACCGATGACGAGGAGATCGCCGCGCGGGCGGTGATCCTCTCGGGCTCCTACATGCTGTATGAGCGGCATCTTGCTGCGCCGGGGCCGGAGGTGTTCGAGCGGGTGAAATACCACACGCCCAACGTTTCGGGTCGCATGGACAATCTGCGCGCCGCGATCCTGCGGCCACAGCTTCGCACGCTCGACGAGCAGGTGGCGCGCTGGAACGCGCGTTATCGCGTGGTCGAGGAGGGGCTGCGCGGCGTGCCCGGGCTGACTCTCATCGCGCGTGATCCGCGCGAGACCTATGTCGGCTCCTCCATCCAGGTCCTGCTGCTCGACTGGGCGCCTGAGGCGCTTCAGGAGGTGCTGGCGCGCTGTGCCGCGCGCGGGGTGGAGCTGAAATGGTTCGGCGGGGCCGAGCCCGTGGCCTTTACCTCACGCTACGATTCCTGGCGCTATGCCGAGACCGAGGCGCTGCCGGCGACCGACCGGGTGCTGGCCGGGATCGTTGACATGCGCCTGCCACTGACCTTCAGTCCCGAGGATTGCGCCCAGATCGCCCGGATCATCCGCGCCGAGGTCTCGGCGGTGTTTCAGCGCGGCTGAGGCGTCGGGCTACAGAACAGCGGCGCGCTGCGCGCCGGAGATATCGGTGGGAGGACCGGTCATGACCACAGTCAACACAATTCCCGAGACCGCGCTCGCCTGGCATCGCGACGGCAGGGGCGCGGTTCTGGCAACGGTGATCGAGACCTGGGGCTCGGCGCCCCGCCGCGTCGGCGCGCAGCTTGTCGTCTCGGGCGCGGGCGAGATCGAGGGCTCGGTCTCCGGCGGCTGCGTCGAGGGCGCGGTGATCGTCGAGGCGCTGGAGGCGCTGGAAGAGGGCGCCGCGCGCGAGCTGGAATTCGGCGTCTCCGATCAGGATGCCTTTGCCGTGGGGCTGGCCTGCGGTGGCACCATCCGCGTGCTGGTCGAGCCGGTGGGTAAGGTGCTGCCCGAGGCGCTGCTGGCCGGGCTCTGCGCCGAGCGCGCGGCGCGGCGGGCGGTGGCCTATGTGGTCGATCTCGACAGCGGTGCGCGGCGGCTCGACAGCACCGGCCACGAGACGCGCTTTCGCATGGATCGCTCAGGGTTCGAAGAGGAGAGCCGGACATTCGTCGCCATCCACAACCCGCCGCTCCGGCTGATCGTGGTGGGGGCGGTGCATATCGCCCAGGCGCTGGTGCCGATGGCCAAGATCGCCGGCTACGACCCCGCCATTGTCGACCCGCGCGAGACCTTCGGCGCAGACTCCCGCTTTCCCGGCGAGACGCTGCTCAACGACTGGCCCGACGAGGCGGTGGAAAAGCTCGGGCTCGACGGGCGCACCGCGCTGGTGCTGCTGACCCACGACCCCAAGCTCGACGATCCGGCGCTGGAGCTGGCGCTGCGCTCGGACTGCTTCTATATCGGCGCGCTCGGCTCCACCCGCACCCATGCCAAGCGCGTGGCGCGGCTGACGGAGGCCGGGTTCTCCGAGGCAGAGATCGCGCGCATCCACGGGCCGGTGGGGCTCGATATCGGCGCCTCGGGCCCCTCGGAGATCGCCGTGTCGATCCTTGCCGAGATGACCCGGGTGCTGAGGAAGGGCGCATGAAATTCGGCCCCGTTCCCCTGGCCGATGCGGTCGGCGGCGTGCTGGCGCATTCCGTCGAGCTTCCGGACGGGCGGCTGCGCAAGGGCAGGGTGATCGCGGCGGAGGATCTGGCGCGGATCGAGGCGGCGGGGCTGCGCGAGCTGGTGGTGGCGCGGCTGGCGCCTGGCGATGTGGGCGAAGACGACGCCGCCGCGCGGTTGGCGCGGGCACTGGTGCCCGATCCGGAAGCGGCGGGGCTGCGGCTCGGCAAGGCGGCGACCGGGCGGGTGAACCTTTTCAGCGCGCGCATCGGAGTGATCGAGATCGACGCAGGCCGCATCTACGCGGTGAATGCGATACATCCGATGATCACCGTCGCGACGCTGCGGCCCTGGGCGCGGCTGCCCTCGCGCGGCATGGTGGCGACGATCAAGATCATCTCCTATGCGGTGCCCGGCGCGGCCTTGGAGGCGGCTTGCGAGGCCGCGCCCGGCGCGCTGCGTCTGCGCCCCGTGTGCTACGGCTCGGCGCAGCTCATCGAGACGGTGATCGGCGGCAAGCCGCATCCCGACAAGGGCCGGCGGTCGGTCGAGGCGCGGCTGACGCGGATGGGGGTCGCGCCGGTCGCGGGCGCGCAGGTGCCGCATGACACCGCCGCGCTGGCGGCGGCGATCGCCGCCTCTCCGGCGGAGGTGGTGCTGATCCTGACCGGCTCGGCGACCTCGGATCTGCACGACACCGCACCCGAAGCGCTGCGCGCGGCGGGCGGGACCGTCACCCATTTCGGCATGCCGGTGGATCCGGGCAACCTGCTGTTTTTCGGCGAGATCGGCGGCAAGCCGGTGATCGGCCTGCCGGGATGCGCGCGCTCGCCGGCGCTGAACGGTGCCGACTGGGTGCTGGAGCGCATTCTCTGCGGCGTCGAGGTGACCTCGCGCGACATCATGGGCATGGGGGTGGGCGGTCTGCTCAAGGAACCGCCCTCGCGTCCGCGTCCGCGCGAAGGCTGATTCCCCGTGCAGAGGGCAGGTGGCCGCGCGGGGGAACTGCCGGGCGGCGGCGGCTCGCGTCGCGCCCGGGGCGACGACGGTCGTTCGGCAAAAAGAAAACCCGCCGGCGATGCGGCGGGTCGTTCCTTTGCCAGGGGCTCGGCGCTTATTTGGCGAGCGGTCCGATCATCATGATCATCTGGCGGCCTTCCATCTTGGGCATGTTCTCGACCTTGCCCAGTTCCTTGACGTCTTCGGCCACACGCTCCAGCAGCTCCCGGCCCAGGTTCTGGTGCGCCATCTCGCGCCCGCGGAACCGCAGCGTGATCTTGACCTTGTCGCCTTTCTCAAGGAATTTCAGTACATTGCGCATTTTCACATCGTAGTCATGCGTGTCAGTGCCGGGACGGAACTTGACCTCTTTGACCTCGATGATCTTCTGCTTCTTGCGGGCTTCGGATTCCCGCTTTTGCTGTTCGTACTTGTACTTGCCGAAATCCATGATCTTACAAACCGGCGGATTGGCGTTCGGCGAAATCTCGACAAGATCCAGCCCCGCCTGCTCTGCCAGTTCGATCGCACGACGCGGCGACTGAACGCCCAGGTTTTCGCCCTCGGCGCCGATCAGGCGGATTTCAGGGGCCCGGATACGGTCGTTGACGCGGGGGCCGGTGTCGCGCGTGGGGGGCGCGTTGTGAGGTCTGCGGGCTATGGTATCGGTCCTTTTTCCGTGAACACTTTGGAGGCGCAAAATAAGCTTGGCCCGGCAGTGATTCAAGCGCCAAATCCGCGGAACCACGCCTATGGCATGTGCGTTCCCCTTGTACTCCATCCAACCGCAAGGCACATCCCGAAACTCAATGGCAGGAACGGGACTTTGACCCGCTGCCGTTCAAACCGAAGAGGGGCAAGTCAATATGAAGAAACTGATTCTCGTTCTCATCGCGCTGGTTGTTCTGGGCGGGATCGCCTGGACGCTGAAAGGCGTGCCGTCCGGAGAGGACATGAGCGAAACCGAAGCAGCGCCGGTGGAAGAGACCGAGACCGCCGTCGAAGAGGCGTCGGATGCCGTAGAGAGCGCCACTGAGACTGCCGAAGAGGCGGCTGACGCTGCCGCCGAGACTGCTGCCGACGCGGCTGCGGATGCCGAGGCCGCTGCGAATGAGGCTGCGGACGCTGTGCGCGAGGCCGTCGAGGATGCCGCCAATGCGGCCGAAGAGGCAGGCGAAGCCGCAGCGAACACCGCAGGTGATGCGGTCGATGCCGTCAACGAAGCCGCTGAGGATATGATCGAGAGCATCACCGGCGCCGAGGACACCGCGACCGAAGAGGCCGCAGAGGCCGCCGCCGACGCGATGGACGCTGCGGAAGACGCTGCCGACAGCGCGGAAACGGCGGCGGAGAACGCCGCGGATGCCGCCACCGACACCGCTGCCGAAACCGCCGAAGGCGCTGCCGAGATGGCCGAGGATGCGGCGGAGAGCGCCGAAAGCGCAACCGAGACCGTGGTCGAGGATGCCGCCGACGCGACTGAAAGCGCGACCGAGACCGTGGTCGAAGATGCCGCTGACGCGACCGAAAGCGCGGCTAACAGCGCCGCCGAGGCCACCGAGAGTGCCACCGAAGCCGGCGATGCAGCAGCAACCGCTGCGACCGAAGAGAGCGCGGCCGATGCTCCTGAAATGCTCACGGTCGACGGGTTCGATTACGATCGTGTCATCGAGTATGTGGACAACTCCGACCTAAGCCCGGTTGTGAAGGCCACCACCAAGACCACGCTGGAGCGGGTGCGCGACAATCCCGCATTGCTCGAAGCCACTCTTGAGAAGCTGCGCGAGCAGCTGGGCATGTAAGAGGCCCTGCCGCGTAGAACGAGAAACGCCGCGCAAGGGATTGCGCGGCGTTTTTCGTTTGCGGCGGTGGCTGTCGATCAGTCGAGAAATGCCTTTTCCACCACATATTGCTTGGGATCGGAATTGGCGCCTTCCTCCAGCCCGTAATCCTCAAGCATCTCCTTCAGTTCGAGGTTGAAGGCGAGGTTGCCGCAGATCATTGCGCGATCGGTCTCGGGGTTGATCGGCTCGACGCCGAGATCGGCAAAGGCCTCGCCCGAGCGCATCAGGTCGGTGATGCGGCCCATCTTGGCGCTCTCTTCGCGGGTGGTGGTCGGGTAGTATTTGATCTTCTTCCAGAAGCCTTCGCCGATGACCTCGTTCAGCAGCTCGTCGGTCTTCAGGCTTTCGATCAGCTCGGCGCCGTATTGCAGCTCGCCCGCCTCACGGCAGGTATGGGTGATGATGACCTCGTCGTAATCCTCATAGGTCTGCGGCTCGCGCAGCAGCGAGGCGAAGGGGGCGAAACCGGTGCCGGTGGCAAAGAACCACAGGCGCTTGCCGGGCAGCAGCGCGTCATGCACCAGCGTGCCGACGGGCTTGGGCCGCAGGATGATCTGGTCGCCCACCTTGATGTGCTGGAGCTTGGAGGTCAGCGGGCCGTCCTGCACCTTGATCGAGTAGAATTCCAGCTCTTCGTCCCAGGAGGGCGAGGCGATGGAATAGGCGCGCAGCAGCGGTTTCTGCTTGCCGGTCTCGGGGTGCGGATCGCCCATCAGGCCGATCATCACGAATTCGCCCGAGCGAAAGCGCAGCGACGCGGGGCGCGTCACGCGGAACGAGAACAGGCGGTCGGTCCAGTGCTTGACCGCGGTCACGGTCTGGGCATCGGGCAGCACCATCTTTTTCGGCGCTTCGGCATTGGCGGCGTTGGCGTTGGTGTCGGTCACGGGCGTCATCTCGGTCATGGCTGATGTCTCGGGCGCTTGCATGCGTATCATTCGCATGCAAACGAAACCCGAGTCCTTTTCTAGGGTGTATTACATGATTTTGAAAGGCGACTTAACCGCGCAGACGGCTCTGATAGTCGTGTTGCCGCCAATTTGATCGGAACTGCCAGTCCGCTTCGGGCTGTCGCGCGGCCAGCTCGTCGGAGATCTCGACATCGTCGAACCCGGCGCGGCGCGCCATGGCGTACTGGTCGGCGATCACGTGGCCGCGCGCGCGCAGTCGTCCGGTATAGCCGCGCAGCCGCAGCAGCCGTGCCAGGGTAAAGCCGCGCCCGTCGGCGAAGCTCGGGAAGTCGATGCGGATCATCTCGACGCCCGGGGCGATCTCCAGCGCTGCCGGATCGGTGTCGGAGGTCAGGTCGAGCGTGGCGCCCTCCCGATCATCATTCCAGTCGTCCGGGCCGAAGCCCGCATCACTCACGATAACGCTCATGTGCTCGGTCCTTTGGTTTCTCCGGCATCCTCGCCGGGCCGCACCATGCGGCCATTGACGAAATGGATCCCGCATTCCTGTTTCTCCTCGCCGCGCCAGCGTCCGGCGCGCGGGTCTTCGCCCTCGGCCACCGGCGAGGTGCAGGGGGCGCAGCCGATCGACGGGTAGCCCCTGGCCACCAGCGGATGCCGGGGCAGGCGGTTCTCGTCCATATAGGCGCGCACATCCTCGGGCGCCCAATGCGCCAGCGGATTGACCTTGATGCGGCCGGTTTCCTCTTCGAGCTCGAAGAATTCCAGCGCCGCGCGGGTGGCCGACTGAAAGCGCTTGCGCCCGGTGATCCAGCCGTCGAAGCCCTGAAGCGCCTTTTCAAGCGGTACGGTCTTGCGCAGGGCGCAGCAGGCATCTGTGCTGGTCTGGCGCAGATCGTCGCTCGGGTCGCGCTCGCGCAGCAGCGCCTCGTCGGTGCGCAGCACGCGCAGGTCCTGAAGGTGCAGCCGCTCGGCCACCTCCTGCTGATAGGCCAGCGTCTCGGGGAAGAGCAGCCGGGTGTCGATGAACAGCACCGGCGTCTTGCGCTCGACCATCGCCACCAGGTGCAGAAGCACCACCGATTCAGCCCCGAACGAGGAGACCAGCGCGATCTGCCCGGCCTCGGGGTCGCGCAGTGCGCCCTCGAGCACCGAGACTGCGCCGTGATGCCGGTAGCGCGCATTCAGCGCATCGACACGGCCACGCAGGTCCCGCAACTCCTCGACGCTGCGCGCGGGCGCGCCTCCGGCGGGAGTATTTGGAGAAAGATGAAAGGTCATGCGCTCAGGCCGCCCTTGCCTTCTTGCCGGTTTCCTCACCGTAGAGCGCGGTCTTGAACGGCGCCATGCCGAGACGGCGATAGGCGGCGAGGAAGGGCTCTTCGGGGCTTTCGCGATGCTCCAGATAGGCCTGCACAACGCGCTCGATGGCGGGCACGATCTCTTCCGCCGAGAATCCGGGCCCGGTGCGGGTGCCGAGGCTGGCGGTCTCGGTGGCATCGCCGCCCAGGGTGATCTGATAGTTCTCCACGCCGGCGCGGTCGAGTCCGAGAATGCCGATATGGCCCACATGGTGGTGGCCGCAGGCATTGATGCAACCGGAGATCTTGATCTTCAGATCGCCGATCTCGTGCTCGATCTTGAGCTCGTCGAAACGGGTGGCGATCTCCTGCGCGATGGGGATCGAGCGCGCGGTGGCGAGCGCGCAGTAATCCATGCCCGGGCAGGCGATGATATCCGAGATCAGCCCGATATTGGCGGTGGCGAGACCGTGCGCCTTGAGGATCTTGTGGATCTCCGGCAGGTCGGATTTGTGCACATGCGGCAGCACCACGTTCTGCTCGTGAGAGATGCGCAGCTCGTCATGGCCGAAGCGGCGGGCGAGATCGGCCATCACGCGCATCTGATCGGCGGTGGCGTCGCCCGGGGTTTGCCCGTGCGGCTTGAGGCTGATCTGCGCGATGGCATAGCCCGGCGCCTTGTGATCCCAGAGATTGGTGTCGGCCCAGGCGCGGAACACCGGGTCGGACTCATAGGCGCTGTCATAGGCGTCGGTCGGCACGTTGCGGAAGGCCGGCGGCAGGAACTGCGCGGCGATCTCGTCGAAGAGCTCCAGATCGGCACCGTTGAAGGCCTGTCTGGTCTCGGCGAAACGGTCTTCGACCAGGCGGCGGATCTCGTCGATGCCGTGCTCGTGCACAGTGATCTTGATGCGCGCCTTGTACTTGTTGTCGCGCCGGCCGAGCAGGTTCCAGACCGAGACTGTCGCCTCGACGAAGGGCAGCAGCTCGGAGAGAGGCACGAATTCCGCCAGCTCCTTGCCGATCATCGGGGTGCGGCCAAGCCCGCCGCCGACCAGCACGCGGTAGCCGATGCGGCCCTCGCGCTCGACGACCTGGATGCCGATATCATGTGCCTTGATCACCGCGCGATCATTCGGCGAGCCGGTGACGGCGATCTTGAACTTGCGCGGCAGGAACTGGAATTCCGGGTGGTCGCTCGACCATTGCCGCAAGAGCTCGGCCACCGGGCGCGGATCGGCGATCTCGTCGGCGGCGGCACCGGCGAAATGATCGGCGGTCACGTTGCGGATCGTGTTGCCGGAGGTCTGGATGGCGTGCATGCCGACCTCGGCCAGCGCATCGAGCATATCGGGCACGTCGCGCAGTTTCGGCCAGTTGTACTGGATGTTCTGGCGGGTGGTGAAATGGCCGTAGCCCTTGTCCCATTTCTCCGCCAGCAGGGCGAGCTGATCCATCTGCGCGCTGTTGAGCGTGCCATAGGGGATGGCGACGCGCAGCATATAGGCGTGCAGCTGGAGATAGAGCCCGTTCATCAGGCGCAGCGGCTTGAATTCGTCCTCGGTGAGATGGCCCGCGATGCGGCGCTCCACCTGCTGACGGAACTGGCGGTTGCGCTCGGCAACGAAGGCTGTGTCAAAATCTGTGTAGCGGTACATCTTGTCTGTCTCCCCGCAAATTCCTTTCAAGGAATTTGCAAATCTTTTCGAAAAGATTTGGCGCGCGGCTCAGCCCTCGGCCTGTTTGCCATGCGCGTAGTTGGACGGGCCGGTGGCGCGGAACGTCTCGCGGAAATGCGTGGTCTGCGGACCCTCGTCGCTGGGTGCCACATCGGCGAGATAAACGCCGACCGCCTCGGCGTGACGCGCCGAGGCGTCGAGCAGCCGGATCTGGGCGACGGCCTCGTCGGTCAGAACTTCGGCCTGCGACAGCGAGCGGACCCAGCTGTCATCGGCGGCGAGATAGATCACGTCGCCCTCGAGCAGCGCGTTGGCGGTGACCACCTTGGGGGTGAAAGCCTTGGGCATCAGGAAACCTCCTGTCTTGCGATTGCGGCGGCGCGCGCGGCCTGCGGGGTAAGCCCCAGCAGCAGCACGGCGGGCCCGTCGAGCTGGGCCGCCTCAAGCGTGGCGGCGAGTGTGGCGAGGGTGGCGGGCAGCTGACGCTCATCGGCGCGCGAGGCGTTTTCCACCACGGTGACCGGGGTCATCGGGTCGGCGCCATGCATCATCAGCCGGCCCTGAAGGAAACGCGCGGCGCGCTTGCCCATATAGATCGCGGCCACCGCGCCGGGGCGCGCGAGCGTGCGCCAGTCCTGTTCGGCAAAGCCCTTGACGTCGTGCCCGGTGAGCAGGCGCAGATCGCTGTTGCGTCCGCGCTTGGTCATCGAGACGCCGAGGCTTGCGGCGGCGGCGGTCGCAGCGGTGAGGCCGGGGGTGACGCGATAGGGGATGCCGGCGGCGTCGAGCGCCTCGGTTTCCTCGTCGAGCCGACCGAACACGCCGGGATCGCCGGATTTCAGCCGCACCACGCGGGCGCCGCCGCGGGCGTGCTCGATGATCAGCGCATTGATCGCGTCCTGCTTCATCGAGGGGCCGAAGCCCTTCTTGCCGACCGGCACCAGGACCGCTTCAGGCGCGGCGAAATCGAGGATCTCCTGTGGTACGAGCTGGTCGTGCAGCAGCACCTCGGCGGCGCCGATCAGCCGCATGGCGCGCAGGGTCAGCAGCTCCGGATCGCCGGGGCCGGCGCCGACAAAGGCCACGTGGCCCTGGGGCAGAAGGGTCTGGGGTCGTGCCATGGGACGGCTCCGCGCTTGGGTGGTGTGTTCTCTCAAATATAGGATATTGTCCCGCTTTCTGGCTAGGAGGGGGCCTGTACTAAGAACTTTGTCCTGTTCAGCGGCTGTGATACGAAAATTCATCTCGCTGCGCCGCAATATGGAGAAAGCCTATGCAGATCGACGCGACCGACCGGAAAATCCTTCGCGAGCTTCAGCAGGACGCGGGCCGATCGCTCGACGATATCGCCCGTGCGGTGGGCTCGTCCAAGACGCCGGTCTGGAACCGGATTCGCAAGATGCGCGATGCTGGCATCATCGGGCCGCAGGTGGTGATCGCCGATCCGGACAAGCTGGGCTTCGAGGCCTGTTTCTTTGTGCTGATCCGCACCTCCGAGCACGATTCCGACTGGCAGCAGCGGTTTCTCAACGCGGTGCGCGCCCGGCCCGAGGTGATGGAGGCGCACCGGCTGGCGGGCGATATCGACTATATCCTCAAGGTGCGGGTGCCGAACGCGCGTGCCTATGACGTGTTCTACCAGTCGCTGATTTCCGAGGTGAAGGTGCACAACGTCACGGCGCTTTTGTCGATGGAGGAGATCAAGGCGACGACGGCGCTGCCGGTGTGAGCGCCGGGGCAGTCCGCCTCGGTTCTTTCATCTTTCTGAAAATACCCAAAAAAATCATCCCTCTGGGCCCTGTTCCGGTTTCGCCTGTTCGCGATGCCGTCTCAAGGCGACCGCGTCACGCGTGTTTGCACCCGGATCTCTCTTCCGCAATGAAAAACGCCTGCCGGGGAGTCCCGGCAGGCGCTCTTAGTTTTTTCGGAGCCGCCGGCGTGGCGGCGCGGCGGTCAGGACTTGGCGAGGTTGCGCAGCACGTAGTGCAGCACGCCGCCATGTTCGACATATTCCTTCTCGATGGCCGTATCGATGCGGCACTTGAGCTGGATCGTCTTGGTCGAACCGTCCGCGAAGGTGATGGTGCAGGGCACCTCGGCCAGCGGGGTCACGCTGTCGAGTCCGTCGATGGCCACCGTTTCCTCGCCGGTCAGGCCCAGCGTCTTGCGGGTGTCGCCGCCGGTGAACTCGAAGGGGATGACGCCCATGCCGACCAGGTTCGAGCGGTGGATACGCTCGAAGCTCTCGGCGATCACGGCTTTCACACCCAGAAGCGCCGTACCCTTGGCCGCCCAGTCACGCGAGGAACCCGCGCCGTAGAGCTCGCCACCGAAGATCACCAGCGGGGTGCCGGCCTCCTGATAGGCCATCGAGGCTTCGTAGATCGAGGTCTGTTCGCCATCGGGGCCCTTGGTGTAGCCGCCTTCGACGCCGTCCAGCATCTCGTTCTTGATGCGGATATTGGCGAAGGTGCCGCGCATCATGACTTCGTGGTTGCCTCGACGCGAGCCGTAGGAGTTGAACTCCCGCACGGGCACCTGATGCTCGACCAGATACTGACCTGCGGGGGTGCTTTCCTTGAAGGAGCCCGCCGGCGAGATGTGGTCGGTGGTGATCATGTCGCCCAGCACGGCAAGGATGCGCGCGCCCGAGATATTGGTGATCTCGCCCGGTTCGGTGCTCATGCCCTGGAAGTAGGGCGGGTTCTGCACATAGGTCGAGGTCGGCGGCCAGTCATAGGTTTCGCCGCCCTTGACTTCCACGCCCTGCCATTTCTCGTCGCCCTTGAAGACGTCGGCATATTTCGCCTGGAACGCCTCGCGGGTGACGACCTTCTCGACCAGCTCGGCGATCTCCTGGTTGGAGGGCCAGATGTCTTTCAGGTAGACGTCCTTGCCGTCCGCCGTCTGGGCGATGGGATCGTTGGCGATGTCGATATTCATGTCGCCGGCCAGTGCGTAGGCCACGACCAGCGGCGGCGAGGCCAGGTAGTTGGCGCGCACATCGGGCGAGATCCGGCCTTCGAAGTTCCGGTTGCCCGAGAGCACCGAGGTTGCGATCAGGTCGTTGTCGTTGATCGCCTTCGAGATTTCCGGCTGAAGCGGGCCGGAGTTGCCGATGCAGGTGGTGCAGCCGTAACCCACGAGGTTGAAGCCCACCGAGTCGAGATCTTCGGTGAGGCCGGCGGCGTCGAGATAATCGGTCACCACCTGGCTGCCGGGGGCAAGCGAGGTCTTCACCCAGGGCTTGCGGTTGAGGCCCAGCTCACGCGCCTTGCGCGCCACGAGCCCGGCGCCGATCAGCACATAGGGGTTCGAGGTGTTGGTGCACGACGTGATCGAGGCGATCACCACCGAACCGTCTTTCAGCTCATACTCTTCGCCATCGACCTTGGCGGTCTTGTGGATGTTGACCGGCTTCGTGGCCACCGGGCCCTCGTCGGCCATGTCCTTGGCGTCGTCCGAGATGTCGATGCCGCGATAATCGGCGACCACCTTGGTGAAGGCCGAAGCGGCTTCGGTCAGCTTCAGGTAATCCTGGGGACGTTTCGGGCCGGAGATCGCGGGCACGATGGTGCCCATGTCGAGCTCCAGCGTGTCGGTGTAGATCGGATCGTAATCCGCGCCGCGCCAGAAGCCGTTTTCCTTGGCATAGGCTTCGACCAGCGCGATACGGTCCTCGTCACGGCCGGTCTGGCGCAGGTAACGCAGGGTTTCGTCGTCGATCGGGAAGAAGCCGCAGGTGGCGCCGTATTCGGGGGCCATGTTGGCGATGGTGGCACGCTGTGCCAGCGGCAGGTTGTCGAGCCCGTCGCCGTAGAATTCGACGAACTTGCCGACCACGCCCTTGGCGCGCAGCATCTCGACGACCTTCAGCACGAGGTCGGTGCCGGTGGTGCCTTCGATCATCTCGCCGGTCAGCTTGAAGCCGACCACTTCGGGGATCAGCATGGAGATCGGCTGGCCGAGCATCGCGGCCTCGGCCTCGATGCCGCCCACGCCCCAGCCCAGAACGGCGGCGCCGTTGACCATGGTGGTGTGGCTGTCGGTGCCGACCAGCGTGTCGGGATAGGCGACTTCCATGCCGTCCTGATCCGCATCGGTCCAGACGGTCTGTGCCAGATATTCCAGGTTCACCTGGTGGCAGATGCCGGTGCCCGGGGGCACGACGCGGAAGTTGTTGAAGGCCGACTGGCCCCATTTCAGGAATTCATAGCGCTCGATATTGCGCTCGTATTCGCGGTCCACGTTCATCTGGAACGCGCGCGGGTTGCCGAACTCGTCGATCATCACCGAGTGGTCGATGACCAGATCCACCGGGTTCAGCGGGTTGATCTTCTGCGCGTCGCCGCCCAGAGCCTTGATGCCGTCACGCATGGCGGCGAGGTCGACCACGGCGGGAACGCCGGTGAAGTCCTGCATCAGCACGCGGGCCGGGCGATAGGCGATCTCGCGCGGGTTCTTGCCGCCGAGCGCGCCCCATTCCGAGAACGCCTTGATGTCGTCCACCGAAACGGTCTTGCCGTCCTCGAAGCGCAGCATGTTTTCCAGCACCACCTTGAGCGCGGCGGGCAGGTGCGAGAAGGCACCGAGCCCGGCTTCTTCGGCGGCGGGGATGGAGTAATAGGCGTAGGTCTTGCCGTTCACCTCGAGCGTCTTGCGCGTCTTGGATGTGTCCTGACCGACTGTGATGGGCATGGTTGGCTCCCTTGCAAGGACTGGAGAAAAGGGTTCGCTTGCCTCGCGTTCTGCCCCATTGGCCGCGCTCGTGCAAGGGGGATGCGCGGTTTTGTATACCGTAGAATACAAAAAAAGACGCCTATGCCGCATCTGCAAAGCTTCACTGCCTCTCGCAAAACCTTGATTGGTTATTTCAGGCGCGCTTCGCTACCTCGGAAAAGGGACACAAACAGGGATTTCGCCGCAGATGAACCGACTCACCTACTGGATCGCAGGGCTGTGTATCGCGCTATCCGGCGCGGCCGCGCGGGCAGAGGACGCTCCGGTTGTGGTGGAGCTCTTCACCTCGCAGGGCTGTTCGTCCTGCCCGCCGGCGGATGCGGTGCTGGCCGAGCTCGGCGAGCATGCGAATGTGATCCCGCTGGCTCTGCATGTGGATTACTGGGATTACATCGGCTGGCCCGACGCCTTTGCCGATCCGGGGTTCACCAAGCGACAGAAGGGCTATGCCCGTGCCGCCGGGCGGCGCTCGATCTACACGCCGCAGATGGTGATCGGCGGGCGTTACGATGTGGTGGGGTCGCGTCCGATGAAGGTTGTCGATGCGATCAACCACGCGGCCGCCAAGCCGGCGCTGGCGCGGCTGACTCTGCTGCGCGAGGGCGATACGCTGGAGATCCGGGCGGAGCCGCTGGCGGCGCTGCCGGTGACGATGGTGCATCTGGTGCGCTACACGCCGCAGACCCGGGTCGAGATTCTCGATGGTGAGAATGCGGGCCGCGCGGTCACCTATACCCATATCGCCCATGGTTGGCAGGCCCTCGGCCGCTGGGACGGCGCCGAGCCGCTCGAGCTGAATGTCCCGGTCGAGGGCGATGATCCGGTTGTGGTGATGCTTCAGGAAGAGGGTTACGGCCCCATTCTCGCCGCCGCGCGCTTGCGCTGACGCCGGGCCTGCCGCCTGGGTTTCCAGCGGCGGTGAATCCAGAACCACTGGCCGGGATCCTCGGCGATGCGCGCCTCCAGCCGCCGCGTCGCCTCCTTCATCATCTCTACCGGATCGCCATGCGGGATCGGCGCCTCGAATACCGCCTCGAAAGAGACGCCATCGGCGCGGCGGATGCCGAAGAAGGGCACAAAGAGTGCATCTGTCTTGAGCGCGATCTCGGCGGCCGAGGTCAGGGTCGGTGCGGGCTGGCCGAGAAAGTCGATGGGGGCGCCATCGCTGCTGTAGACATCGAAGAGCAGCACGCCCATGCCGCCGCCGCGGATATGCTTCAAGAGCCCCATGGTGCCGCGCCGCCCCTGTTCGAAGACCGGGTCGGAGAGCGCATGCATATTGGCGGCGTAATGCTCGTTGAAGAACGGGTTGGCCATGGGCCGGTAAAGCCCGCCAATGCGCCAGCCGCGCGCCACCAGCGCGGCGCGCGGGGCTTCGAAATTGCCGTAATGGCCGGTGACGAAGAGCACCGGACGGCCCTCGGCGCGGGCGCGCTCGATCTCGGGCAGGCCGTCGCCGGTGACCGGCGCGTGTTGCATCCGCGCCAGCAGGCCTTTGACGTCGTAATTCTCGATCATCGTGCGCCCGGCATTCTCGGCCACGCGGTCGGCGATGGCGCGGCGCTCGGCCTCGGGCATCTCGGGCCAGACATGGGCGAGGTTGTCCATGGCGCGCTTGCGGTAGCCCGCCAGCGGCGCGATGACCCGGCGGACCGCCCAGCCCATCAGCCGCAGCCGCGTGCGATGGGGCAGGGCGAGCGCCAGCCGGATCAGCCCGCGCAGCACCCGGTCCGAGATCCAGTCGCCCCAGCCGCCCCGTGCCTTCTCCTCGCCCTTCGCCACGTGTCGCTCTCCTTGTCGTGGGCGCAGAGATAGGACGCGGCGCGGCGCGGCACAAGCGGCCGGGTGGCCGGGTCTAGCCGGGGTGGGCGAGATGGAAGCTCCGCAGCGCCTGCGCGGTCTCATTCGGCGACTGGTCGGGGAAGAAATGCCCGCCGGGGATGGCGCGCGCCTGCATATGTTCCAGCCGCTCGGCCCAGGTGGCGGGCACATCCATCAACCGCGCCATGGCGCCCTCGGCACCGTAGAGCACCTGGGCAGGGCATGCCACGCGGCGGTGCAGGTCGGCGGCGTCGTGGTGAAAATCCACGTCGATGGCGGCGCGGTAATCGTTGCAGCCGGCGCGGATCGCCCCGGGCTGCGCCCAGGCGCGGCGGTATTCCGCCAGCAGCTCGGGCGCGAAATCCGTCAGCGCCGCCTTGCCGAAACCCAGCAGGCAGCGCTCGAAATAGGTTTGCGGATCGTGGCCGATCAGGGTTTCGGGGAACGGCGCGGGCTGGGCGAGAAAGAACCAGTGGTAATAGGCCCGCGCCACCTCCTGCGTGCAATGCGAGAGCAGGTGGTGCGTGGGCACGATATCCATCAGCGTCACTGCGAGCAGGCGCTCCGGCGCATCCAGCGTCAGCCGGTGGCTCACCCGCGCGCCACGGTCGTGCCCGGCGAGGTGAAACCGGTCAAAGCCCAGATGATCCATCAGCGCCAGCATGTCGGCGCCCATATTGCGAAAGCTCATCGCCTCCATCGTCTCGGGCATGGAGCTGTCGCCATAGCCGCGCAGATCGGCGGCGATCACGGTGAAGGCGTCGGAAAGCGCCGGGATCAGAGGGCGCCAGAGCGCGCGGCATTGCGGATAACCGTGCAGCAGCAGAAGCGGCGGGCCGCTGCCCGCGATCTCATAGGCGATGCTCTGTCCGTTGATATCGGCCCTGAGGGGCCTGTCATGCGTCTGGTTCATGCCGGGCAGGGAAGCCCGGTGCGCCGGGCCCGTCAAGCGGCGCGTTTCAGTCGGTGACGATAAAGGCGACGGAGGTCAGCTCGGCGGGGATCGCCTCGCGCACGCCTTGCGAGGTCGCCATGATGAAGGATTGGGAGTCATCGTCGAGCAGGCCGAACCCGGCTTCGAATACGCTTGTGGGCGTATAGACCAGCGCTGCGGCCATGGTCGCCCCGGCCAGCAGCCCGCCGGAATTGCTGCGTGCGGGGCGACCCCGACGCATGAAGGCATAGCGCATGACATGGATGGCGAGCATCACCGCGGAGACAGAGAGCAGAGCGGCCAGCGCGTAGAAGATATAGTCGTGATACTGGGCGGGAATGCTGCCGCGCAGCAGGCTCGTTTCGATGAGGTTGCGCTTTTCGGCGATGGAGAAAATCAGATAGGCCCAGCCAAAGCCAAGCAGCAGGCAAAGGAAAGGGCGTGCGGAGGTGCAGCAGGTTTGCACGTTCGCGGCATTTCCGCCTCGGAAATACTGGGGGTCGAGACGCTCTACGCGGGTATTGAAATCGTCCCGCGTCATCTTGCGGAAAGCGTATTTCCTCATTGCCTCAGTCCTTGACCGTTCCGGGTTTTGATCGCATCGCGGTATCGCTCTGGTTGGTCGCCCGGTTCGGTATGATCCGTTTCTGTTACCACAAGTGTTAACGGCGGATTGTGGCGAATTCATGTGGCGATTGCGTCGGGGCAGCGGCTTGAAGGGGGTAATTTGAGCGAAATCCCGTTTTTTGAGCAAAAAATTCGGGTTGAGCAGGGTTGGCGGAAAATCCTGAAAAAGTATGACGTTGGGTCACCTTTCACATGTGGATAACTACATGTCGCCCGTCGCGGTCGCAGCCGGATGGTCGTTGCTGCGGTGCAGCGTCAGCGGCGCGCCCACCGCCGCCAAAACCGGCCAGTCGGAGCGATCGGCGGCACACTCTTAACGTGTGTGCCGCTGTTGTGGCACTGCTGAGGCGAAACCTCAGGCGGTCATCGCGGCGAGGATGCGCGCCCAGCTGCGGATGCCTTTATGATAGCTTTCCATGTCGTATTTCTCGTTGGGCGAGTGGATCTGATCGTCATCCTTGCCCCAGCCCACGAGCATCGCGTCCATGCCCAGGATCGACTTGAAATAGCCCGCGATGGGGATCGAGCCGCCGCAGCCGGCATAGGCCGCCGGGTCCGGCCATTCGTCCGACAGCGCCATGCGCGCCGCCTCGAACGCCGGATGCTCGGTCGACATCTGCGAGGCGGGCGAGCAGCTGTGATCTTTCCACGCGATTTTGCAGTCGGCGGGCAGCTGCGCCTCGACCCAGGCGCGGAAATTCCTGCGGATCGCTTCAGGATCCTGCGTGCCCACGAGGCGGAAGCTGATCTTGGCATGGGCCTGGCTGGGCAGCACGGTCTTGAAGCCGTCGCCGGTATAGCCGCCCCAGATGCCGTTGATTTCGGCGGTGGGCCGCGCCCAGATCATCTCCAGTGGCGTGACGCTGTCCTCGCCCGCCGGCACCGAGAGGCCGACATCGCCCAGGAACGCCTCGGAATCGAAGCCCAGCCCCTGCCATTGCGCCTTCAGCTCGGGCGACAGCTCCGGCACGCCCTCGTAAAGTGCGGGCACCTGAATGACGCCGTGATCGTCGAAGAGATTGCCGAGGATGCGCGTCAGCACACGGGCGGGATTGATGGCGATGCCGCCATACATGCCCGAATGCAGATCCTTGTCGGGACCGGTGATCGTCAGCTCTTCCCCCAGCAGACCGCGCAGCATGGTCATGATCGCCGGCGTCCTGGACTGAAACAGACCGGTGTCGCAGATCAGCGCGAGATCGGCGTTCAGCTCTTCGGCGTTCTCCTTCATGAAGGGCACCAGCGAGGGCGAGCCGCTCTCTTCCTCGCCCTCAAGGAAGAAGGTGATCTTGCAGGGCAGGCTGCCATATTCGGCCTTCCACGCCCGGCAGGCCTCGATAAAGGTCATGAGCTGGCCCTTGTCATCCGCCGCGCCGCGGCCGCGGATCACCTTGCCCTTGGGCGTCTCCTCGATGGCGGGATCGAACGGGTCGCGGTCCCAGAGCTCCAGCGGATCGACCGGCTGCACGTCGTAATGGCCGTAGAACAGGATATGCGGGCCGTCGCCGTCCACATGGCCCACCACCATCGGATGGCCGGGGGTGGGGCGCTTTTCGACCGTCACACCCAGCGATTGCAGATCCGCCACCAGCCAGTCGGCGGCGCGGTCGCATTCGGCCTTGTAGGCGGGGTCGGTCGAGATCGAGGGGATTCGCAGCAGCTCGAGCAGCCGGTCGGTCGCGGCGGGCAGATCGGTGTCGATACGGGCGAGAACGGCGTCGAGAGACATGGGCGGGCTCCTGTAGCGGGAAAATCTGCCGCGACCCTAGCAGCGCGCGCCCAGCTGTCCAGACCGCCCGGGCGTCAGCCGGCGACCACGACGAGCCCGGCCAGCACCATGCCCGCGCCAAGCGCCTGTTTAAGGCTCGGCCCCTCGCCGATCCAGGCGGCGTAAAGCAGCACCATGAGGGTTTCCACCGCGATGATCGCGATGTAGATCACCGGCAGTTCGGCCTGGCGCATCAGCCAGATCTCAGAGAGGAAGGCGATGAGAAAGCCAAGCACGGTCAATATGATACCTGGCAGGCTCTGGCCCTGTGAGGCGAGTTTTATGCCGATGGTGGCAAGCGCATAGCCGGCGGCGGTGCCGAGGACGAGAAACGGGGCGGGGGGCAGTGAGACGATGAATGCCGACATCCGGACAACCTGATAAAAACGCGAAAGCAGGGCCGCCTGAACGCGGCGGCCGGAATGAAAAAAGCAATGGTGGGACGATGCGCCGATCGGCGGCGTCTGACGAGTATGGGAAACCCGACCCGCGCCTATGACCCAAAAGTCTTGATACAAATCAAGGCCGCGACTCTTAGTCTCTTTCTAAACCGTGGACAGAAAGAGATGTGAACGTTATCCATTCACGAACCTGAATGCGGATGTGTACCGCCGCAAAGAGGCCGCGCAGCATGGATAACGACGTGGCCCTAAGATGAAGGAGGAGACCACGGTGGACTACACCGCGAAGCTCGACGACGCCCTGAACCGCCTGCATGAAGAGGGGCGTTACCGCACCTTTATCGACATCGAACGCAAGAACGGTCAGTTTCCGCACGCCACCTGGCGCAAAGCCGATGGCAGCGAACAGCCGATCACCGTCTGGTGCGGCAACGATTACCTCGGCATGGGCCAGCACCCGGCTGTGCTCGCCGCGATGCACGAGGCCATCGACGCCACCGGCGCCGGTTCGGGCGGCACGCGCAACATCTCGGGCACCACGGTCTATCACAAGCGGCTGGAGTCGGAGCTCGCCGACCTGCATGGCAAGGACGCGGCGCTGGTCTTTTCCTCGGCCTATATCGCCAACGATGCGACGCTCTCGACCCTGCCCAAGCTGTTTCCGGGGCTCATCATCTATTCCGACGAGCTGAACCACGCCTCGATGATCGAGGGGATCAAGCGCAATGGCGGCGCCAAGCGCATCTTCCGGCACAACGATCTGGCGCATCTGCGCGAGCTGCTGGAGGCCGACGATCCGCAGGCGCCGAAGCTCATCGCCTTTGAATCGGTCTATTCGATGGATGGCGATTTCGGCCCCATTGCCGAGATCTGCGATCTCGCCGACGAATTCAACGCGCTGACCTATCTCGACGAGGTGCATGCGGTGGGCATGTACGGCCCGCGCGGGGGCGGCGTGGCCGAGCGCGACCGGCTGGCGCATCGCATCGACATCATCAACGGCACGCTGGGCAAGGCCTTTGGCGTGTTCGGCGGCTATATCGCCGCCAGCGACAAGATGTGCGATGCGATCCGCTCCTATGCGCCGGGCTTTATTTTTACCACCTCGATCCCGCCGGCGGTTGCGGCGGGGGCGGCAGCTTCCATCGCGCATCTCAAGACCGATCAGGCGCTGCGCGACAGGCACCAGACCCAGGCCCGTATCCTCAAGACCCGACTCAAGGGCATGGGCCTGCCGATCATCGACCATGGCAGCCATATCGTGCCGGTGATCGTCGGCGATCCGGTGCATACCAAGCAGCTCTCGGACATGCTGCTCGACGGTTACGGCATCTATGTGCAGCCGATCAACTTCCCCACCGTGCCGCGCGGCACCGAGCGTCTGCGCTTTACGCCCTCGCCGGTGCATGGTCGGAAAGAGATGGACACGCTGATCCGCGCGCTCGACGAACTTTGGTCGCGCTGCGCCCTGAATCGGCAGGAGCTGAGCGCCTGATCCGATCACGCGAGATCACCTCACGGCGTGCTTATCGAGTGACCTCCCGCGTTTCCGCGCGGGAGGTTTTTTGTGGCTCTGCCGAACGGTCGCGTTTCGGCTCGGCGCGCTCGGCAGGGCAGAGCCCGTGCGGGATTCACTATGAAATCAGAATGGGTTCCGCGCCGATCTTACGACACATTTTGACGGATGCCTGGCAGGGGGCGTTGCGCAGAACCACGCTCATGGGGCGTGGAAAGCCTGTAAAACGGGTTGTGATGTGCTAACGTAGTCTCAATAAAACACGCAGCGCGAATCGCGAAAGCGTGAGTGGGCAGGCAATTTTTTGGGACAGCGGTGACTGGGTCGAACGCATGATCGGGCGGAAATCCCTACGTAAGCCGGAAGAGGTGGCCGAGGACGGCCCGCGCGGGTTTGACGACTTCGCGCTGCGGCTCGGTGACGTCATGCGCGGCGAGCGTGCGACGATGGGCAAATCGCTGCTTGATGTGCAGCGTGAGCTGCGCATCAAGGCGAGCTATATTGCCGCCATCGAGAATTGCGACCCTTCCGCCTTCGATACCCCGGGCTTCATTGCCGGCTATGTGCGCTCTTATGCGCGCTATCTGGGCATGGATCCCGACGAGTGTTTCCAGCATTTCTGTGCCGAGAGCGGCTTTGCCGTGGCGCATGGCATGTCCGACAAGGCCTCGACGATCCGCAAGCCGCAGGCCGGCGAAACGCCGCGCCCCGCCGCACGCGATCCGTTCGAAGAGCCGCGCATGCCTTTCGCGCCCTCGGGCGACTCCTTCCTGTCGCGCATCGAACCCGGTGCCATTGGCTCGCTGCTGGTGCTGGTCGCCCTGATCGGCGGTATCGGTTACGGTGGCTGGGCGGTCCTGCGCGAGGTGCAGCGCGTGCAGCTCGCGCCGGTGGACCAGACCCCGGTGGTGCTGAGCGAGCTCGATCCGGTCGAAGGCGCGGGCCTTCCCGAGACCGATGACGTGGCGGGCGACACCGTTGCGCGCGCCGATGGCATGGGGGCCTTCTCGCCGCCCGCCTCGGAAGCGATGGACCGGCTCTACCGTCCGCAGGCGCTCGACGTGCCGGTTCTGGTGGCGCGCGATGCGCCGATTTCCTCGCTCGACCCGGCCACAGTGGGGGCCTTTGCACAGCGCGGCATGACCCCGCCGTCGCCGGTCATGGCGCCGGACGGTTCGGAACGGCAATTCGCGCAAGCGCAGCCCTCGCAGCGCATCGCCGCTTCGGCGACGCTTCCCGGCGCGGTCACGCTGGTGGCGGTGCGTCCGGCCTGGGTCCGCGTGCGCGGCACCACCGGCAATGTGATCTTCGAGCGCGTCATGGAATCCGGCGAGACCTGGACCGTGCCGCGCGACGAGGCCGAGGCCCGGCTCAATGTCGGCGAATCCGGCGCCGTCTATTTCGCCATGAACGGTCGCACCTATGGCCCCGCCGGCCCCAGCGGGACGGTGACCAGCGATCTGCCGCTGGTGCCGGAGCTGATCAACGCCGCCTACACGCCCGCCGATCCGCAGCGCGACGGCGATCTTCAGCGCGTGCTGGCCGACATGACCCAGTTCAACGGCAACGCGGGGCAGGGTGTGCCCGGCAATCCCAAGGTGCTTGAGGATGGCGCGCCCGGCGTGATGATGATTGCCGTTCGTCCGGCCTGGGTGCGGGTGCGCGCCGCCGACGGCTCGGTGATCTACGAGTCGATCATGAATGCCGGCGACACGTTCAAGCTTCCCGCCACCGAGGATCCCGCCACGCTGCGCGTCGGCGAATCCGGAGCGATCTATTTCGCGGTGAACGGCCAGACCTATGGTCCGGCGGGCGAGCGCGGCGCGGTGACCGCCAATCTCGCGCTCTCGGTCGACAATTTGACGCAGACCTATCAGGTCGCCGACGCCTCGCGCGACGCCGATCTCGAGCGCGTCGTGGCCGAGCTGAACAGCGCCGTCGCCACCGCAGACTGAGGTTCCATCCTCCGGATCTTTGTCGCTGCGGGCTTATTCCACACGGTTTTGATTTCTGGCGCCCGGGCCGAGACTGGCGTTCGCGCGCTTGAAAGAGTACGGTTGGCGCGAATTTCAAAGGCGCCCAAGAGGAGCTTCGCGGCATGAGCCACAATCCCATCCGTCCCTGGCGCAGCATCGAGCGGCGCAAGTCGCGCCGGATCATGGTGGGCAATGTGCCCGTGGGCGGCGACGCCCCGATCAGCGTGCAGACCATGACCAACACCGCGACCACCGATGTCAGGGCGACGGTGGAGCAGGTGCAGCGCGCCGCCGAGGCGGGTGCCGATATCGTGCGCGTTTCGGTGCCCGACGAGGCCAGTTCGAAGGCGCTGAAGGAGATCGTGCGCGAAAGCCCGGTGCCGATCGTCGCGGATATCCATTTCCACTACAAGCGCGGCATCGAAAGCGCCGAAGCCGGTGCCGCCTGCCTGCGCATCAACCCCGGCAATATCGGCAGCCCCGAGCGCGTGCGCGAGGTCATCGCCGCCGCCCGCGATCACGGCTGCTCCATGCGCATCGGCGTCAATGGCGGCAGCCTCGAAAAGCACCTGCTGGAGAAATACGGCGAGCCGTGCCCCGAGGCGATGGTGGAAAGCGCGCTCGACCATATCCGCATTCTCGAGGACAACGATTTCCACGAGTTCAAGATCTCGGTGAAGGCGTCCGACGTTTTCCTCTCCGCCGCGGCCTATCAGGGGCTGGCCGAGGTCACCGACAAGCCCATCCATCTCGGCATCACCGAGGCCGGGGGGCTGACCTCGGGCACGATCAAATCCGCCATCGGGCTCGGCAACCTGCTCTGGATGGGCATCGGCGACACGCTGCGCGTCTCGCTCTCCGCCGATCCGGTGGAGGAGATCAAGGTCGGCTACGAGATCCTGAAATCGCTGGGTCTGCGCCATCGCGGCGTGAACATTATCTCCTGCCCGTCCTGCGCGCGGCAGGGCTTCGACGTGATCAAGACCGTCGAGGCGCTGGAGGAGCGGCTGGAGCATATCAAGACGCCGATGAGCCTCTCGATTATTGGCTGCGTGGTGAACGGGCCGGGCGAGGCGCTGATGACGGATGTCGGCTTTACCGGTGGTGGCGCCGGCAGCGGCATGGTCTATCTGGCCGGCAAGGCCAGTCACAAGATGTCGAACGCGCAGATGATCGACCATATCGTCGAGGAGGTCGAGAAGAAGGCTGCCGAGATCGAGGCCGAGGCCTCCAGCGCGCAGGCCGCGGAGTAACGCCGTGGCCGACGGTGCCGGAAAATTGCTGGGCACCGGCTCTGAGACCGTCCCACTTGTCGACTACACACAGATCCGCCGCTTCGAGGCGCCCTTTGCCAACCGGCGCTATCTCCGCCATATGATCCTCGGGATCTGCTGCCTGCTGTTCTGGCACACCTATGGCAACGCGCTGCTGCCCGTTTGGTTCGCCACCTTCATGCTCGCGCAGCTCGTCTATGCGCAGGTGCTGCGCCGCCTGCCGGAAAACGGGCCGCCGCAGCTGATGCGGCGCGTTTTGGGTGTGCAGGCGCTCAACAGCCTGCTGTTCTGCGTGCCCGGGCTCTCTCTCTGGATTGCCGGTGACACACAGGCGTGGCTCTATTCCCTGCTGTTTCTGACCGCGGGCGGGCTCAATGCGCTGGCGATGCGTGCGCATCTCCGCGCGGCGTTGCGCATCGACCTCGCGGTGATCTCGGCGGGGGTGCTGACCCGGATTGGGTGGCTGCTCTGGCAGACGCCGTTCGCGCCGGACAGCTGGATGCTGGCGGTGGCGATGCTGTCGCTCTATGGGGTCTTCATCAAGGCGGCGCTCGACCTGCACGGCATGCATAAGCAGTTGCAGGCGCATATCGCCGAGCGTACCGAGCGCGAGCGC
This sequence comes from Salipiger abyssi, assembly GCF_017311415.1. GTDB lineage: Bacteria > Pseudomonadota > Alphaproteobacteria > Rhodobacterales > Rhodobacteraceae > Salipiger > Salipiger abyssi_A. The sequence goes on from NZ_JAEKIS010000007.1 coordinate 202,415, forward strand.
CAGCGCGCGCTGAGCCGCTTCACCGGCGGCGTGGCGCATGATTTCAACAATTTGCTGACTGTCGTGCTGGGCAATATGGAGCTGGCGCGGCTGAGCGACGCGCCGGTCGAGCGCGACGCGCTGATGACCGAGGCGGAGCACGCGGCGCGGCGCGGTGCCGAACTGACCGGGCGGCTGCTGACGCTGTCGAGCAAGGCGCGGCTGAGCCCGGTCGCGCAGCTTCCCGCGTCGGTGCTCGAAACCGTGGCGGGCACCGCGCGGCGCGAGCTTCTCGGTCCCGGGCACCGGCTGACGCTGCGCGTCGCGCCGGGGCTGCGGCCGGTCTATGTGGATCCGCAAAAGCTGCATTCGGCGCTGCTTGAGCTGATCGCCAATGCCCGCGACGCCATGCAATCGGGCGGCGAGATCGTCCTGACCGTCGGGCCGGGGCCGCGCGCCGAGGGGGACATGCTGCGCTTCGGGGTCGCCGACGACGGCGATGGCGTCGCCGATCATCTGCGCGACAAGGTGTTCGAGCCCTATTTCACCACCAAGCCGCGCGGGCACGGTTCCGGGCTCGGCTTGCCCATGGTGCGCGGCTTTGTCGAGCAATCCAACGGCAAGATGGCGCTTGAGGCGCGTGAGGGCGGAGGAGTGCAGATCTGGCTCGATTTGCCGGCGGTGCCTGCATCGGTGCCACCCGGTCGCGATGGATCGGGGAGCGGAGAGGCGCGCCGCTGAGGCGCGCCCCGGGAGGGTTCAGCGGTCCGAGCGGATCTGCGCCGCGATCTCGCGCATGCTGTCGAGCGGCACGTAGCCGCGCAGCATCTCGCCGCCGAAGACAAAGCTCGGCGTGCCGTTGATCTTGAGCCGCGCGGCCAGCGCCCGGGTTTCCTGGATGCGGCGGGTGATCTCTTCGTCCGACATGCGCGCGATGATCGCATCGGCATCCAGACCCAGCGTGTCCGCGAGACGCCGCAGCACCGGCTCCGAGGGGTCACCCTCGAGCGTGATCAGCGCATCATGCATGGATTTGTAGGCCTCGGGCCCCGCCTCCATCAGCGTTGCGATGGCAAAGCGCGAGGAGGTCACCGAGGCTTCGCCTAGGATCGGGAATTCCTTCATGATGATGCGGATATTGCCGTCGCTCTCGATCAGCTCCTCGACCTCGGGAAAGGCCTTGCGGCAATAGCCGCAGCGGTAATCGGAAAACTCGACGATGGTGATGTCGCCATCCGGATTGCCGCCGACCCAGGAATAGCCGTCGCGATAGAGCGCATCGGCATTGTCCGCCACGATCTGCTCGTCGGCGGCGGCCTGCTGTTCGGCCTGCTGCGCTTCGAGCACGCTCACCGCCTCCATGATGACCTGCGGGTTCTCCATCAGATAGGCGCGGACCTGCTCGCCGAAGGCCTGGCGCTGTTCCGGCGTCATGGCGGAAAAGTCGACCTCCTGCGCCCGGGACGGGGCAGGGGCGGCGGCGGCAATCCCGGCGGCGAGCGCAAGCGCGGTGGCGGGTCGGGTCAGTCGGGTCAGCATCGGATCTCCGTTTTCTGTTTTGTCCGCTGTCAGCGGTTTTTTTCGGCACGTTGCGCCGCGTCTAGCACGTCCTGCGCGCGGCGCCATGGGGCGGAACCGCGCGGCAGCAGGCCGAGCGCGCGGGTAGCGTGAATGCCGGCATCCTCCAGGCGGCCTTGCAGCGCATAGCGCTGCGCCGTGGCCTCGGAGGCCATGCCGGCATTGCCCGCCTTGGCATAGGCCACGGCAAGGTCGCGCAGCACCCGGCTGTCGCGCCAGTCGCGGCCACGCGCCTCTTCCAGCGTCTTCAGCGCGGCGCCGTACTGCCCCGCGGCGAGCTGCGCCCGGCCGAGCCCGGCCAGGATCTGGGCGTTGCGCGGCGCCAATTGCCGGGCCTGCGAATAGACCTGGATCGCCGGGCCGGCGCGGCGGGATTCGAGCAGGATCTCGCCCTTGAGATCGTAGAGGAACGGATCGCGCGGGCGCAGCGCGATGGCGGCGTCGATGGCCTTCAGAGCGCGCGGCAGGTCAGACTGCCGGTGCCGCGCCACCGCCTCGCTCATCAGCGCGATATCGCGGCTGGGCGCCCGGTCGAGCCGCCGCAGCGTCCAGTTCGGCGCGCGCAGGAAGGCTGAGAGCTTGGCGCGGCTGCGTGCGTACCAATAATCGGCCTCCGGGTGATCGGCGGCCTTGGCGCCGGCGGCGGCAACCAGACCCTGAAGCGCGCGCAGGCGGTCGCGGGTCAGCGGGTGGGTCTGCATATATGGATCCTGACGGCGGGCGGAGAGCGCCTCCTGACCGCGAAAGATCTCCTGCACTTCCAGCGCGCCGCTCGGGTCGATGCCGGCGCGCACCAGCGTGCGGATCGAGCTGATATCGGCAGAGCTTTCCTCCGCCCTCGTATGGGCGAGGAAATTGCGCATCGCGGCGCTCTGGGTGCCAAGCATGACGCCGGCGAGCGCGTCGCCGCTGCCGGTGGCCACGCCGGTCGCCGCCGCCAGTGCCGCGCCGAGGGCGGCGGCTGTGCGGGCGCTGCGCATATTGCCGAGCCGGCGGGCGATATGGCCGTTGGTGATATGCGCCGCCTCATGCGCGATCACCGCCTGCAAGGCCTCGGGGCTTTCCAGTTTCAGGATCAGGCCGGAATGGATGAAGATGTTCTGCGTGTCGATGATGAAGGCGTTCAGGCTGTTGTCGTCGACCACGATAATGCCAACCTGCGAGGGGCTGAGGCCTGCGGCGCGCAGCACCGGCGCGGCGAGCTCGGCCAGCGCATATTCGATATCGGCGTCGCGCAGCAGCGTCACCGCGCGCGCCGGCACTGCCGAGAGTATCAGCGCCGCGGCGATCAGCAGCGCGGCCAGCGGTCTTGCGGCGGCAGCGGACATTGACCCTCCCTCACATCGCCCGTAAGCGGGAACCCGAGCCACCATGGGAGAGCGAGATGCGAAACTCAAGCCGGGGGGCGGTCGATGCCTTCATTGTGATGGAAGTGATGGAGGCGGCGCGGGCTGCCGAAGAGGCGGGGCGCCACATCGTCCATATGGAAGTGGGACAGCCGTCATCGGGCGCGCCGGCCCATGCCCGCAATGTGCTGGCGGAAACAATGAAGACGGACCCTCTGGGCTATACCATGTCGCTGGGGTTGCCGGAGCTGCGCGCCCGCATCGCGCGGCATTACGGGGAATGGTACGACATCGACCTCGATCCGGCCCGCGTGGTGGTCACACCGGGTTCGTCGGGCGGATTCGTGCTGGCCTTCACCGCGCTGTTCGATGCCGGCGACAATGTCGTTGTCGGGCGGCCCGGCTATCCCTCCTACCGGCAGATCATGAAGGCGCTGGATATCCGGCCTCTGGAGATCCCCGCCTCGGAGAAAAACGGCTATCTGCTGGCGCCGGAGGACCTTGAGGGCGTCGAGTTTCAGGGGCTGATGATGGCCTCGCCCGCCAACCCCACGGGCACGATGCTCGACAGCGAGGGGCTTGGCAAGATGATCGGGCTTTGTCAGGAGCGCGACGCGGCCTTTCTCTCGGACGAGATCTATCACGGCATCGAGCACGAGCGCCGCTCGGTCTCGGCGCTGGAGATCTCCGACGATGTCTTCGTGATCAATTCCTTCTCGAAATATTTCTGTATGACCGGCTGGCGGGTCGGCTGGATGGTGGTGCCCGAGCCGCAGCTGCGTCAGGTCGAACGGCTGGCGCAGAACCTGTTCATCTGCCCGCCGCACGCGGCGCAGGTGGCAGCGCTTGCCGCGATGGATGCGACCGAGGAGCTGGAGGAGAACCGCAAAGTCTATGCGCGCAACCGCAAGCTGATGCTGGACGGGTTGCCCAGGGCAGGGTTCGACCGTATCGCGCCGCCGGACGGGGCCTTTTACGTCTATGCGGATGTCAGCCACCTGACTCATGACAGCCGCGCCTTTGCCGCCGAGATCCTCGACAAGGCCGGGGTCGCGGTAACGCCGGGGCTCGATTTCGATCCCGCGCGCGGTGGCGGCACGCTGCGGTTTTCCTATGCCCAGGGCACGGCGGAGATCGAGGAAGGGCTCGACCGTCTGCGCCGCTTCATGGAGGCGCGCGGCTGAGCCCAGATTTTTCGTACGAAAAATCTTGTGAGCGTCGCGCGGGGTGCGAATCCCGGGCGCGGCGTGGTAGGGTCGGAAAAACCATAATCGAACGGGCGGATGAGCAGGATCTTCCTTTGTATCGCGGCGCTTTTCATCGCCGCCAGCGCCGCCGCGCAGGATCTCGGCGGGCGGGCGCTTTTTACCGAGGGCCGCGTCACCGATGCGCGCTGGGGCGGGGCGGCGGATCTGTCGCTCTCGCTCAGCCAGGGCGTGCCATGGCGGGCCTTCACGCTGACCGATCCCGCCCGGCTGGTGGTGGATTTCCGCGAGGTCGACTGGACCGGCGCCGACGCGGCGCAGATGGATCGCTCCGATGCGGTCACAGCGCTGCGCATGGGCGGCTTCCGCTCCGGCTGGTCGCGGCTGGTGGCCGCCCTTGAGGCGCCCATGGTGATCGGCGAGGCGGGCATGACCGTCGCCGAGGGCTCGGGGACTGCCGAGCTGCGCCTGCGGCTGCTGCCGGCGAGCGCAGACGAGATGCAGGCCGCCTCCGGCGCTCCGCAGGATCCGCGCTGGGATCTGCCGGCGCCCTCCGTGGTGGCGCCCGCGCCGCGCGCCGCGGACGCGCCGCTGCGCATCATGCTCGATCCGGGCCATGGCGGCATCGACCCCGGCGCCGAGCGCGACGGTGTCAACGAGGCGGATCTGATGCTGACCTTCGCCCGCGAGCTACGCGACGTGCTGCGCCGCGCCGGCTTCGAGGCGGTGCTGACCCGCGACGCCGATCACTTCGTGTCGCTGGAGGGCCGCGTGGCGCTGGCGCATGAGGCGCGCGCCGATCTTTTCGTGTCGTTGCATGCGGATGCCATCGAAGAGGGCATCGCCCATGGCGCCACCGTCTACACCCTGGCCGAAGACGCCTCCGACGCCGCCTCCGCCGCGCTGGCCGAGCGCCACGACCGCGACGACATCCTTGCCGGGCTCGATCTCTCGGGCTCCGACGACCGTGTCGCCAATGTGCTGCTCGATCTCGCGCGGCTCGACAATACGCCGCGCAGCCTGTCGCTGGCGCGCCACCTCGTGGATGGCATCGAGAACGCCGTGGGCCGGGTGCACAAGCGCCCGTTGCGCCGCGCCGGGTTTTCGGTGCTGAAGGCCGCTGACATCCCCTCGGTGCTGATCGAGGTCGGGTTCCTCTCGACCGCGCAGGATCTGAAGAACCTCCAGGATTTGGCCTGGCGCGCCGGCATGGCGGCGGGCATCCGCGACGGCATAGAAGCCTGGGCCATCGAGGACGCCGCGCTGGCCCGCCTGCGGCGGCAGTAGGACGCAACGGCAACCGGCGGCGCGCCGCTTTCACAAGCGCGTGTGTTTTGACCGCGGCCCCGGCACGTTATAAAGGGGGCGGACATCTTGAGGGGCTCCCTGCGTGACTCGGTTTATCTTCTCTTTCTTCGGCGGCATCTTCAGCGTTCTGACGCTGGGCTTGATGATGATCGCGCTGACCATCGGCGCGGTGTTCTGGATGTATGGCCAGGACCTGCCGAGCCATGAGAGCCTCGCGCAATATACCCCGCCGACGATCAGCCGGATCTATTCGCAGCAGGGCCGGGTGATCGACGAATTCGCCCAGGAGCGGCGCCTGTTCACCCCCGCCGACCAGATCCCCGATCTGGTGAAGCAGGCCTTCATCTCGGCGGAAGACAAGAATTTCTACACCCACCAGGGCTATGACCCGCGCGGCATCGCCGCCGCCGCCATCGACGCGGTGAAGTCGCGCGGTCGCGACGTGCGTGGCGCCTCGACGATCACCCAGCAGGTGATGAAGAACTTCCTGCTCTCAGGCGATCGCCGCGCCGAGCGCAAGATCAAGGAGATCATCCTCGCCAGCCGCGTCGAGGGCGCGCTCAGCAAAGACAAGATCCTCGAGCTTTATCTGAACGAGATCTTCCTCGGGCAGAACTCCTATGGCGTTACCGCCGCCGCCCAGACCTATTTCAACAAGAGCCTGTCGGAGCTGGCGCCGAACGAGGCCGCCTTCCTTGCCTCGATGCCCAAGGCGCCGTCGGATTTCCATCCCGTACGCAACAAGGACCGGTTGCTCTCGCGCCGCAACTACGTGCTGCGCGAGATGATGGAAAACGGCTATATCGACGAACCAACCTATGAGACGGAGGTCGCCAAGCCGCTGCTTTCGGTACAGAACGGCGATTACGAGCCCTATCAGGATTCGCTGCCGCCGCGCGATTACTTCACCGACGAGATCCGCCGCCAGCTGACCGAGGATTTCGGCGAGGGCGAGTTCTTTTCCGGCGGTCTCAGCGTACGCGCAACGCTCGATCCCGAGATGCAGGTGGAGGCGGCAGAATCGCTGCGCATCGCGCTGGAGCAATACGACCGCGGTCTCGGGCGCTGGCACGGCACCGGCAAGACGCTCCCCGAGGACTCGCTCGGCAGCGAAGAGGCTTGGCGCGCGGCGCTGGCCGGCACATCCGTCGCTCGCGACATCGACCTTGAAAGCCAGTGGCTGCCGGCGGTGGTTCTGGAGGTCGGCGATCAGTCGATGCGTCTTGGCATCGAGGACGTGGCCACCGACGACCCGCGCGGCAATTCCGTGCCGCGCAACGATATCGCCTGGATGCGCGGCAGCTTCCGCGACAATTTCGAACCCGGCGATGTGGTGCATGTGCGGGCCATGATCGAGGATGGCGACGGCAGCTTCATCCGCTGGACGCTGCGCCAGGTGCCGGACGTGCAGGGCGCCTTCATGGCGATGGACGTCAATACCGGCCGGGTGATCGCCATGCAGGGCGGTTTCTCTTATCAGGATTCGGTTTTCAACCGTGCCACCCAGGCGCAGCGCCAGCCGGGCTCCTCCTTCAAGCCCTTCGTCTACGCCTCGGCGCTGGATTCCGGTTTTGCGCCCTCGACCATCATCATCGATGCCCCCATCGAGATCGACACGCCGCAGGGCGTGTGGCGGCCCAAGAACTCGTCGAACACCTATTACGGTCCGACGCCGCTGCGCACCGGGATCGAGCAGTCGCGCAATCTGATGACCATCCGTCTCGCGCAGGAGATCGGCATGGACACGGTGGCGCGCTATGCGGAGAAATTCGGGGTCTATGATCGTATGGGCCGGGTGCTGGCCAATGCGCTCGGCGCCGATGAGACCACGCTTTACAAGATGATCTCGGCCTACGCGATGTTCGCCAATGGCGGCGAGCGGGTGGAGCCGACGCTGGTCGACCGGGTGCAGGACCGCTATGGGCGCACGATCTACAACCACGAGAGCGCCAAGGGCAACGAACGGGTCTGCGAGGATTGCGCCGATCCCAACCTGCCGCCTGGGCGCGGCCCGACCATCCGCAACAACCGCGAGCGCATCATGGACGGGGTGACCGCCTATCAGCTCACCTCGATGATGCAGGGCGTGGTGCAGCGCGGCACCGCCTCGGGTGTGGTCAACCTGCCGGTGCCCACCGCCGGCAAGACCGGCACCACCAACGACGCCAAGGATGTGTGGTTCATCGGCTTTACCTCGAACGTGGTGGCAGGCTGCTATATCGGCTACGACACGCCGCGCCCGCTGGGCCGGGGCGCCTATGGCGCCTCCATGTGCGGGCCGGTGTTCCAGCGCTTCATGACCCAGGCGGTGAAGAAATACGGCGGCGGGCCGTTCAAGGTGCCCGAGGCCTGCGAGTTCATCAAGATCGACCGCTTCACCGGTGCGCGTCTGGGCGAGGGCGCCTCGGGCCCGAACGTGGTGGCCGAGTGTTTCCGCCGTGGCGAAGAGCCGATCTTCGGCATCCAGCTCGATGGCGGCTGGGCGATGACCGGCAATTTCGACGTGATCCAGCCCGACGGCTCGACCCGTGCCCGTCAGGTGACGACCTCCACTGGCAAGAAAGCCGTGGTGGGCCCCAAGGCGAGCTTCGGCACGCTGAGCTCGGGCGGGCTTTATTGATCCAGAGAGTGGTGGGTTTAAAACCCACCCTACGGGGTTTGCGACGGCGGCGCGAGAGGGCGGGCGGTGTGCGGTCTGGCCGATGTGGTGTGAGTATTTTTCAGAAAGATGAAGCGGCAGGTTCCGCGTCCGCGAGCGAGAGGAAGCGCGCCAGCAGGTCGGCCTCGGGATCTCGGGTCAGCAGGCCGCTGCTGCGCCAGGCGATTGAGAGGGCGCATTTCGCCGCCGCCCAGTGCAGCATCCCGGCGGGGCTGACGCCGCTTGCCGCGGCCCAGCGTGCCGCGCGGGCGCGGATGATGGCGGGATCGCGCAGGGCGTCGCCCATGCCGCGCGGATTGCGGAAGGCGTTGGCCCGCTCATAGGGGCGGGGGCCGAGCACGCCCTTGGCGTCGATGGCGCGCGGGCCCGCCCCGGTCAGGATGACATTGTCGTGGTGCAGATCGCCATGCAGCGGGCGGAGGCCCTGATCGTCGCGGAACAGCGTCTCCGCCAGCCGGATCGCGCGGCGCATATCCGCGCGCAGGCTCGGTGCGCAGTCCGCGCCGATGCGCAGCGCAAAGAGCTTTGCCGCGTAGTCGGGCAGGGCGATGGGGCGGAAATCCGGCGGGAAGCTGTGGCGGAAACTGGCCTCGGCGAGGCGGGCGAGGATCTCGCCGGCCTCTTCGTCCCGGCCCGCGCGCGCCAGATCGCCCAGCGGCGGGCCGTCGAGCCAGCCAAAGAGCGCCGCGCCTTTGTCGGGGTCGGCATGGATCACGCCGCAGGAGAGTGCTGGCCCCGCGGCCGCCAGCCAGGCGAACCCGTCGCGCTCATTGCCCGGGTGGCCGCGATGATAGAGCTTCAGCGCCGCCGGCGCGCCGCCCTGCTGCCGCACTTTCCAGACCTGCGCAAGCGCCGTGCGCGCCACCGCCTGCGGGTCGGAGAGCTGCCAGCGGTCCAGCCAGATTTCCGCCGCGCGATCTTTGTCCGTCATCTCCCGCCCTGCCGCTTGTCGAATGCCCGTCTCGTTGGTATCACCCAATCTCTGACGACACGATGCCGAGAGAGCCAGCCATGCGCGCCGAGACCCAGAAATCCGTCGACAAGATCGAGAAATCGCTGGACCTGCTGGGCCAGCGGCTCGACTGGGAGACCGCGCCGCACCGGCTCGAGGAGTTCAACGCGCGGGTCGAGGACCCCAACCTCTGGGACGATCCGCAGGCGGCGCAGAAGCTCATGCGCGACCGGCAGATGCTGGTCGATGCGATGGAGACCTATAACTCGATCAAGCAGGAGCTCTCCGACAATGTCGAACTGATCGAGATGGGCGAGATGGAGGAGGACGAGGAGGTCGTCTCCGAGGCCGAGGCCGCCATCGCAGCGCTGGCCGAGAAGGCCGGCCAGAAGGAGCTGGAGGCGCTGCTCGACGGCGAGGCGGACGGCAACGACACCTTTCTCGAAATCAATGCCGGCGCCGGCGGCACCGAGGCCTGCGACTGGGCGCAGATGCTCCAGCGCATGTATGTCCGCTGGGCCGAAAAGCGCGGCTACGATGTCGAGCTGCAATCGGAGGAGCCGGGCACCGAGGCGGGGATCAAATCGGTGGCCTACAAGATTTCCGGCCCCAACGCCTATGGCTGGCTGAAATCGGAATCCGGCGTGCACCGGCTGGTGCGGATCTCGCCCTTCGGCAAGGGCACGCGCGAGACCTCCTTTGCCAGCGTCTGGGTCTATCCAGTGGTCGACGACAATATCGAGATCGACGTGAATCCCTCCGAGATCCGCATCGACACCTACCGGTCGTCCGGCGCGGGCGGGCAGCACGTCAACACCACCGACTCGGCGGTGCGGATCACCCACATGCCCACCGGCATCGTGGTGACCTCGTCTGAGAAATCCCAGCACCAGAACCGCGATATCGCCATGAAGGCGCTGAAATCGCGGCTTTATCAGATGGAGCTGGACCGCCGGAACGCCGAGATCAACGCCCAGCACGAGGCCAAGGGCGATGCCGGCTGGGGCAACCAGATCCGCTCGTACGTGCTTCAGCCCTATCAGATGGTGAAGGATCTGCGCACCAGCCACGAGACCAGCGACACGCAGGGCGTGCTCGACGGCGATCTCGACCCGTTCATGGCGGCGACGCTGGCGCAGCAGGCCTCGGGCAAGTCGCGCGCCGACGCGCAGGCGGACTGATGCCGGCGGGGTAGTATTCCGCTACTACCCGCGCCCCGCCGCTGTGCCCTAGGCTGCGCCTGAGCACAGCAAGACGCGAGGGGGATATCGTGGCCAAAGCCATTCACAGCATGATCCGGGTTCTCGACGAGGACCGCTCTGTCGCCTTCTACCGCACCGCTTTCGGGCTGGAGATCGCCGATCGGCTCGATTTCAGCGACTTCACCCTGATCTATCTCAGCAATGCCGAGACGGGTTTCGAGGTCGAACTGACGGTGAACAAGGGCCGGACGGAACCCTACGATCTCGGTGACGGTTACGGCCATCTGGCGGTGTCCGTGGCCGATCTCGACGCCGAGCATGCGCGTTTCGAGGCGGAGGGGCTGAACCCGCGCAAGCTGGTGGAATTCGCGCCCGACGGCAAGCTGGTGGGGCGGTTCTTCTTTGTCGCCGATCCCGACGGCTATCAGATCGAGGTGCTGGAGCGCAGCGGCCGATTTCAGTAACGGGGCCTGCTGCCTTGGTCGCATGGCGCGATTGACAGCGGGGGCTATAATCTGGCCATCTGCGCGGTGTTAGCGCCGCAAGCGCCGATGGAGGAGAGTGCCGATTACCCCTGTGACCGATCATATCGACAGAGTTGTGAAGACCGTGGGTTCGGACCGGGCGGCGGCGATGTCGTCGCTGGCGGCGTCCTGGCGGCGGTCGATGCGCCATCACGGGCTCGATCCGTCCGAGCGCCGCGCGCCCGAGCGGCTCGATCAGCGCGCGCTGCACGAGCGGCGTTTGCGGGTCGAGCGGTTTCTGCTGGTGGCCGGGCCGAAGCTCGACCAGCTGTTCGGCCTGGTGGGCAGCTCCGGCTGCGGCGTGCTGCTGACCGATGACGCGGGGCTTGTGCTGGATCAGCGCTGCGCCGATGCCGACAGCGCGGTGTTCCGGGACTGGGGGCTCTGGCCCGGCAGCGACTGGAGCGAGGCCGCCGAGGGCACCAACGGCATCGGTACTTGTCTCGCCGAACAGCGCCGGGTGACCATCCATCGCGGCGATCATTTCCTTGCGCGCAATATCGGCATGAGCTGCATGGACGCGCCGATCTTCGGCCCCGATGGTAGCGTGCTGGCGGCGCTCGACGTCTCTTCGGCCCGGGCCGACCAGACCGAGGGCTTCAACCGGCTGATTGCCGCGACGGTGGCGCAGACCGCGCGCGCCATCGAGGCGGATTTCTTCCGCGCCTCCTTTCCCGATGCGCGCATCGTGGTGGGCGATGGCGACGAGAGCGAGGCGTCGGTGCTGGTGGCGGTCGATTCCGACGATCTGGTGGTCGGCGCTACGCGCGGCGCGCGCAAGGCCTTCCGGCTGGAGGCCAAGGGCGCGTTGAAGCCGCGCCCCGCCGCCGATCTCTTTGGCCAGGGCGATGGGCCCACCGGGTTCGAGAAAGCCGAACGCGCGGCGGTGGTACGGGCGCTGACCCGCGCCGACGGCAATGTCTCGCAGGCGGCGCGCGCGCTTGGGATCGGCCGTGCGACGCTCTATCGCCGGATGAAGCGGCTGGGGCTCGGCGACTAGCCTCAGATGAGCTCGGCACGGATCGCCCGCAGCCGTTCAGCCAGCGCGTCGGCCACCCGCCGAATGCGCGGGCTGCGCGCCTTGTCCTCGTGCAGCGCCAGATAGAGCGGGCGCAAGAGCACCGCGTCATCCACCGGCACCAGCCCCGCCGGGCGGCCTAGAAACACCGGCAAAACCGCGATGCCGAGGCCCTGTCGCGCCGCAGCCAGCATGCTCGGCGGATCGCCGGAATAGAGCGCCACGGCGCGGTTGCCCGCCCAGTTCCGCGCCCAGGCAAAGACTTCGCCACTGCTGTTTTCCGGACGGATCACCGCCTCTGTCGCCGCATCCGGCGCGCGGTAGGGGCGATAGGAGACCTCGGCGAGCTTGCGGGCGCGGATCGTCCGACCCTCCGGCGCGCCCACCCGGAGCGCGATGTCGATCTCGCCGCTTTGCAGATCGGACCGCGCCGCCAGCCCGTCGAGGCGGATCGAGAGATCCGGGTGATCGGCCAGCAGTCCGCCCAGCAGCGGCACCAGGATCCGCGCCTGAAACACCGGCGGCGCCGAGATCCGCACCGGCCCGCCCGCATCGGCGCCCCGCGCCCGGCGGGCGAGCGCCTGCGCGGCCTCTTCCATCGCCTCGGCCTCGGGCAGCAGCGCGTCGGCCTCCGCCGTCGGGCGCCAGCCGCGCGGCAGCCGGTCGAAGAGCTTCAGCGCCAGCGCGCGCTCCAGCCGGTCGATCCGTCGCGCGACGGTGGCGTGTTCGACCCCCAGCTCACGCGCCGCGCCCGAGAGCGAGCCCTGACGCATGAGCGCGAGAAAGACGGTCAGGTCGTGCCAGTTCATCGGGGCGTTTTCTCACATTTATGGGGCGCTTTTTCTGGATTCCCGGGAATTTCCGCACAGATATCCTTGCGGCAGTTCGCAGAGAAAGGAAATCCCTTGCTGGACAAACCCGACACCGCCGCGCCGGCGGAAATGCTGACCCGCCGCTTTCTAGAGGCGCTTTTCGCCGGGGACATGGGGCAGGTGCTCGACATGGTCGCGCCCGATGCCGTGTTCATTCCCGCGCGCCGCGAGGCTTCGGCGGCCAACCCGCTCTTTGGCACCTATTCCGGGCCGGAGGGCGCAGCGCTGTTCTTTGGCCGCTTCGGCGATCTCTTCGCGCCGGAGCGGTTCGACATCGCCGCCGGGTTTGGAGACGCCCACCGCGCCTGCCTTTTCGGGCGGCTGCGCCACATTGTGCGGGCCACCGGCAAGACATTCGCCTCCGACTGGGCGCTGGTCACCGAGTGGCAGAGGGGCAAACTTGTGCTTTATCACTTCTACGAGGACACGGCGGCGCTGGCGGAGGCCATGACCGCCTGACCCTCCGTACGGGCGCAAAGGTCTTGCGCCCGTGCCCGCTTTCCGGGTTACACTCTCCTCCAAGAGGAGTGAGTTGGGTAAAAGGGAGGGCGGGGATGACCGTGACGCCGGAGCCGGGGGTGCCCCCGCTGGCAGAGGTGCGCTTTGCCACGCTGAAGGAGGCGCTGCGCCGGGGCGTGGCCGATCTGAAACGCGCGCCGGGATTTGCGCTGGTCTTTGCGGGCGTCTATGTGCTCGCGGGTCTGCTGATGAGCTGGATCACCTGGGCGACCGGGCAGAGCTACTGGCTGGTGCTGGCGGCGATCGGCTTTCCGCTTCTGGCGCCCTTTGCCGCCGTCGGCTTTTACGATGTCAGCCGGCGGCTGGAACTAGGCTTGCCGCTGGACTGGATGCAGATCTTCAGCGTCATCCTGCGGCAATCGAAACGGCAGCTGCCGTCGATCTGCGCGGTGATCGTCATCGTCTTTCTGTTCTGGTTCTTTCTCGCGCATATGATCTTTGCGCTGTTCATGGGTCTCTCGGTGATGACCAATGTCTCGTCGAGCTACGGGGTGTTTCTGACCGCGAACGGGCTGACCATGCTGGCGGTGGGTTCGGCGGTCGGGGCGGGGTTCGCGGCGCTGCTCTACATGATCACCGTGCTGGCGCTGCCGCTGCTGCTGGACCGTGAAATCGACTTCGTCACCGCGATGATCACGTCGTTCCAGTATGTCGCCGCGCATCCGGCGGTGATGTTCGCCTGGGCGTTCTTCATCGCGGCGGTGACGCTGCTCTCGATGCTGCCGGGCTTTCTCGGGCTGTTCCTGACGCTGCCGGTGCTGGGCCATGCCACATGGCATCTCTACGACCTGCTGAAAACCGGCGCGGCAGCGGACACGGCGGCGCGACCGGTGGCGGTCTGAGCCCCGCGAGGCTCAGACGACGGGCACAGTCTCAGACAAAGGGTTCGTCTATGCGCAGCTGCTTGCGGTGGAAGGGCACCAGTTCCTCTGCCGAGGCATAGCCCGCCGTGCGCGCCGCATCGAGGATGAGCTTGGTGTCGCGACCGAGATATTCATAGACCAGCCGTGCCGCGCGCCGCCCCGTTGGGTTTTCCTGCGTGGTGCGCACGGTGTAGCCGACCCAGTAGGTCTTGGCGAGCGCCGGCACCCGGGCGAGATAGTTGAACGAGGTCGTGACCGCGCCGCGCCGGCTGACCAGCATCGCCAGCCCCTCGGCCTGCGGCATGACCATGCCGCGGAATTCGCGCGTGCGCGGGTCGGTGGGCATGTCATGCATCGACAGCGCCTCCTTTGGCTCGAAGCCGCGCAGGAAGGTGAAGCCCTCGCTGCGCGAGATATGCACGAGCCCGACGACAAATCGGTTTTCCTCGGTGAAGGCCGCGCGGGAGAAGCGGAAAAAGCCCGAAGGGAATTCCTCTTCCGACAGATGGGTGACCCCGGCGCCGATAAAATCGGAGATGAAACTGTGCCCGAGCAGGCTGCGGGGCGTCTGGCTGATCTCTTCTACCGGTTCGAGCAGGATGCGCGCATCGACGCCGAAGAATCGGCAGATCCGATGCAGGACATCCGGGCGCGGAAAGCTTTCTCCGGCCAAATAACGATTGAATTGCGTGCGATTGATGCCAAGATCCCGGCACAGAGCCGAGATTGATTGCGCATCTCGTCCCAGTTTGCGCAAATTGGCTCCGAAAACACCGCGTAATTCGGCCGGGCTTGGTTGTGTATCGTCTCGGCTTAGGTCTCTGGACATTCCGTTTCTTTCCCGCGACGGGGCTGAGCAAGGCGGAAAACCGCCATTTTTGGGCCCTATTTTCTACGGGTTACCGGAAACTGGTGCTTGTTAGCGTCATACGTGATGCCCATTCGCGCCAATTCATAGCGAAACCGACACAAAATGCAACCCAGAGACACGTTTCTTCACATGGGCGAGTGCCAGGAAATACGTAACCCTGTGACAGACGGAGCGGTAAGGGTGTGACAATGTCACAAAAGATGTATGGGGTGGTGCTATGGGCCGACCCCGGAGATCAGAAAGCTGTAATCTGGTGCGAAGACCACGGCGATCTTGCGTTCTATCACGACACAGTGACGAGCGCGCATGAAGGCGTGTCTCTCGATGCCGGGGATCTGATTCAGTTCGATCTGACGCAGGACGAGAATTTGCGTCTCGCCCGCAATCCCAGGCGATTGGTGCAGAGGCAATATCCTGATCTGGCTCAGACTCTGCGCAGCGCCAATGCCGCCGAGGGCGGGGCGTCGCGCTGCCGTGACGCGGCACGCCCGTCGGGCAAGGTCGTTTCCTTTCCCGACAGGCGGTTTCTGGCGGAGACGCTGAAGGCGTCGTGACGTGGTGGTCTGCGGGGTATCAGCTCTGGCCGCGGGCCAGGGCTGCGACGCCGGTACGCGCCACCTGAACCAGCCCCAGGGGCCGCATCAGATCCGCGAAGGCGTCGATCTTGTCCGGCGCGCCGGTGAGCTGGAAGATGAAGCTCTCCAGCGTCGAATCCACCACATTGGCGCGGAAGATATCCGCCAGCCGCAGCGCTTCGACGCGCTTTTCGCCGCTGCCCACCACCTTCATCAGGGCCAGCTCGCGTTCGACCGAGCTGCCCTCGGCGGTGAGGTCGTGCACGTCGCGCACCGAGACGATGCGACCGAGCTGCGCCTTGATCTGCTCGATCACCTGCGGCGTGCCGGTGGTGACGATGGTGATGCGCGACAGGTGCCCCTCGTGGTCGACCTCGGCCACGGTCAGGCTGTCGATATTGTAGCCACGGCCCGAGAACAGGCCGATGACGCGCGCCAGCACGCCGGGCTCGTTTTCCACCAGTACGGTGATCGTGTGCGACTCCTGCACATCCGAGAAGGTCGGGCGCAGGTTGTAGGCCGAGTGTTTGGACGAGCCCTTTTTGATCTGTAGCGCGGACATTGGCATTCCTTTCCGGTCGGAACACGAGAATTTTCATCCGAAAATTCTCGGTTGAAGCAGGGGGCGGCCCGAGATTTTTCGTACGAATAATCTCGGGCGTTCCGGGATCAGACGAGCACGGCGCCCTTGCCGGCAATGGCATTGGTCGCCTTGACGTCGCCGAGCAGCATCTTGTTGTGCGGCTCGCCCGACGGGATCATCGGGAAGCAGTTCTCATGCTTCTCGACCAGGCAGTCGAAGATCACCGGCCCGTCGTAGTTCAGCATCTCCATGATCGCATCGTCCAGATCCTTGGGATCCTTGCAAAGAATGCCCTTGGCGCCGAAGGCTTCGGCGAGCTTGACGAAATCGGGCAGCGCTTCGGACCAGCTCGACGAATAACGTTCGCCATGGAGCAGCTGTTGCCACTGGCGCACCATGCCCAGCCGCTCGTTGTTGAGGATGAACTGCTTGACCGGCAGGCGATACTGCACCGCGGTGCCCATCTCCTGCATGTTCATCAGCCACGAGGCCTCGCCCGCGACGTTGACGACCAGCGAGTCGGGATGGGCCACCTGGACGCCGATGGACGAAGGAGTGCCGTAGCCCATGGTGCCGAGGCCGCCGGAGGTCATCCAGCGGTTGGGATCCTCGAATCCCAGGAACTGCGCGGCCCACATCTGATGCTGGCCGACCTCGGTGCAGATATAGCGGTCCATGCCTTTGGTCAGCGCTTCCAGCCGCTCGAGCGCGTATTGCGGTTTGATGGTGGTTTCGGAGTTTTTGTATTTCAGGCAGTCGACCTGTTTCCACTCCGCGATCTGCCGCCACCATTTCGCCAGCGCCTCGCGGTTGACCTTGCGGCCGCGCGCCTTCCAGACCTTGAGCATGTCCTCCAGCACATGCGCCACGTCGCCGACGATCGGCATATCGGCCTTGATCACCTTGTTGATCGAGCTCGGGTCGATGTCGATATGCGCCTTTTTCGATTTCGGCGAGAACGCGTCGATGCGGCCGGTGATCCGGTCGTCGAAGCGGGCCCCGATATTGATCATCAGATCGCAGCCATGCATCGCGAGGTTGGCCTCGTAGAGCCCATGCATGCCCAGCATGCCCAGCCAGTGCTTGCCGCTGGCCGGATAGGCACCAAGCCCCATCAGGGTCGAGGTGATCGGAATGCCGGTGGCATCGACCAGTTCGCGCAGCAGCTGACTTGCCGCCGGGCCCGAGTTGATCACGCCGCCGCCGGTGTAAAACACCGGGCGCTCGGCGTTTTCCAGCGCCTCGACCAGCTGGGTGATGGTCTCCATGTCGCCCTTGACCTGCGGCTGGTAATGGCCGACCGGCGCCTTGGGCTTGGGCGTGTACTCCGCGCTGGCGAACTGCACGTCCTTGGGAATGTCGACGAGAACCGGGCCAGGCCGGCCCGAGGCCGCCACATGAAACGCCTGATGGATCACCGAGGACAGGTTCGCTGTATCCTTCACCAGCCAGTTATGCTTGGTGCAGGGGCGGGTGATGCCGACGGTATCGGCCTCCTGAAACGCGTCCGAGCCGATCATGAAGGTCGGAACCTGTCCCGAAAGCACGATGATCGGGACGGAATCCATCAGCGCATCGGTGAGTCCGGTGACGGCGTTTGTGGCGCCGGGGCCCGAGGTGACGAGCGCCACGCCGACTTTGCCGGTCGAGCGTGCGTAGCCTTCGGCAGCGTGCACCGCGCCCTGTTCGTGGCGAACGAGGATGTGGCGGATATCGTTCTGCTGAAAGATCTCGTCGTAAATCGGTAGAACCGCGCCACCGGGATAGCCGAATACCGTGTCCACACCCTGATCCTTCAGGGCCTGAACCACCATTTTCGCTCCGGTCATCTGACGTGTCATCGCGTGTCTCCGTTTACGACGTCATTCATTTTTGCGCTGCGCAATAAAAAAGCCCCCGAGAATTTCGGGGGCGCATGGGGATCCGTTATGGTTCCGAGTTACCGGCCCATGCGCCATTTTCCTACAATCAGTACGAGCCGTTCCACGGGGTGGACTCCTTGGTTGCGCGGGGCGGACATTAGGAGCATGGGGCAGGGGCGTCAACCTTGGAATCCGCGAAAAATCACATTCCGCGCGGCTTTGTTTTTGCGAAAGTTTCCAGATGGCGCTTTCAGGCGACATTTTCGGAAAGAATTTGGGCTGTTTTCGAAATGGGGCAGAGATTCAGACACATTTCTCCCGCCCGGCGCAAGGTGGCCGGGCGAGCCGGGTCAAGGCCGGCGCGCGGCTTCGTGATTTGCGTGAAACATGATTTTGCGGCAATCTGAACTTATCGGTTCAGTATCCGCTGAGGGAGGATGACATGGCCATCCATCGCACGTTCCACAAAACCGCCCGCGATTTCACCATGCTTAAGGCGGCGCTGCTTGTGGCGCTTCTAGTGCTGGCGCATCTGCTGGGGCCTGCGCGGGACGCGGGGGGCGAGATTGCTCGGGATGCGGTGAACCACCCCCGGTTGCTTCAAGTGCTGTTGAAAGACTGCGGTGAGAGCCGGGGCGCGGGGCCGTTGATCTAGGCGAACGGGATGCGCGAAGGCAAGCGCGGGTGTTCGGGCACGCCGCGCAGAGGCGCTCTCAAACGTTGACGCCGGTGCCCTGCAAGACGCCATGCTCCAGCGCATAGCGGGTGAGGCCCGCGGTAGAGCTGATGCCGAGCTTGCGCTTGATGTTCTTGCGGTGGGTCTCGACCGTGCGCACCGAGATATCCAGAGCCAGCGCCACCTCCTTGTTGGATTTTCCCTGCGCCAGCTGCAACAGCACCGTCTGTTCGCGGTTGGTGAGCTGTTCGCGCCCGCCTGTCATCACCGGGCGCAGCGCGCCCTCGGCACCGGTGCAGAGATAGCGCCCGCCCGCCATGACCGTGTCGATGGCGCGCTTGATCTCGTCGGTGGGCACGTCCTTGAGCACGTAGCCCACCGCGCCATGCCCCAGCGCCGTCGAAATATATTCCGGCGTGTCATGCATCGACAGCACCAGGATCCTCGTCTCAGGGCGCCGTTCGAGGATCATCTCGGTGGCCGACAGCCCGTTCAGGCCGGGCATGTTGAGATCCATCAGGATCACGTCGGGCGCCAGCTCGTCCAGCGCGTCGATCATCTCCTGTCCGCCGGAGAGCGTGCCCACCACGTCGATCTCGTCATAGCTATCGAGGATCGCCTCGATCCCCTCCGCCACGAGCGGATGATCGTCGACAATGGCAACTCGGGTGGGGCGGGTCATGCGCGGGCCCTCGGCGTCGAAGCGCTGCCATCCTCGGGTGGCAGCAGGTGGGACAGGGGAATTTGCGCCTCGATAACGGTGCCAGAGCGCGAGGACAAGACGCGCAGCGTGCCGCCGAGCTGGTCCATGCGCTCCTGCATGTTGCGCAGCCCGATGCCGCGATGACCCTTGCCGGTCTCCGGGTCGATGCCGTGGCCGTTGTCGGAGACCCGTAGTGTCGCGCCCCGGCGGTGGCCGCGCAGGTCCATATCGACCCGCGTGGCGCCGGAATGGCGCTCGATATTGGTCAGCGCCTCCTGCGCGATGCGGTAGAGCGCGATGCGCCCCTCCTGGTCGATGCGGTTGCGGAACACCACCGTCTCGAACACCGTCTCGATGCCGGTGCGGGCGTGGAAATCGTCGGTCAGCGCCTTCAGCGCCGGCCCGAGCCCGAGATCGTCGAGCGTGCCGGGCCGTAGGTCGCGGCTGATGCGGCGGACCTCCTGAATGGCGCCGAGCAGGTTTTCCTGCCCGCGCTCCAGCGCCTGACCGGCGCGGGCATCGCCGGTGATCAGTCGCCGCCTTGCGATCTCCAGCGCGTATTTCACCCCGACGAGGATCTGGCTGATGCCATCGTGCAGTTCGCGGGCCACGCGACCGCGCTCTTCTTCCTGTGCGTCAAAGACACGTTGGGTCAGCTCCTTGAGCTTGGCATCCGCCAGCCGTCGCTCGCGGATGTTCAGCATCAGCCCCGACAGGAACACCGTCAGCAGCGCCGAGAGGGTGATGCCGCCGATATAAAGGAAGGTGTGCCGCACCCGTTCCTCGACACCCGCCCGCGCCGCCGCCACCTGCTCGACGACATCGTCGATCCAGACGCCGGTGCCCACCGCCCATTGCCAGTCCTGAAAGCCCAGCACGAAGGAGATCATCCGCGCCTCCTCGCCGGTCGAGGGTTTCGGCCAGAGATAGGTGTGATAGCCCGAGCCCTGTCGCGCGATCTCGATCAGCCGGTCGGTGATCGGCGTGCCCTCGCTGTCCTCCAGCCCGGACCAGTCGCGCCCGATCATTTCGGTGCGGCGGGGGGAGACGAGGTTGGTGCCGTCGTAATCATAGACGAAGAACGACCCGTCATCGCCATAGATCATTGCCGCGAGGATCTGCGAGACCCGGGTCTTGGCCTCTTCGTCATCGGGGGCGGCGACACCGTAGATGAAGTAAAAGCCATTGCGCGCCTGGGTGACGTAATTGCGCAGTTCCTGCTTCTTGGTTTCGATGAGCTGGGTCTCCAGCGTGCGGATCTCGCTTTCCGCCATCGCGCGGGATTGCGAGGCCACCACGACCGAAATCGCCGCCGCCGCAACGATCAGCGGCACCGAGGCCAGAAGAAAGAGCTTCTGGCCGTAACTCAGGTGCAGACGGTCGAGAATCGCGGGCATGGCCTCGGATATCGGTTGATTCGTACCCGATCAAACCATGAAACAGGTCCGTTCCCCAACGGCATGCAGTTTTCAGAGCGCTTTATTCCAGGGCTTTCGCGCAAGAATGCTGCCCGTCTACGTAGCACTGGGTATTTTCCTTTGATTGCGCTCTCACTAGGCTGCCGGAACACGAAGATCCGCGCAGTCCGGAGGAGCGGTATTGCGCACGTCAATTCGGGAGGACATCAATGGATCGCCGTTCTTTTCTGAGGGCCACCACGGCCGGTGGCGCTGCCGCCGCCGCGACCTCGCTTGCAGCGCCTGCCTACGCTCAGGGTCGCCGCACGCTCACCCTCGTCACCACCTGGGGCCGCGGCCTCGCAGGTGTACATGACAACGCACAATACTGCGCCGACCAGATCACCGCGGCAACCGACGGTCAGCTGACCGTCGAGCTCAAGGCTGCCGGCGAGCTCGTGGGCGCCTTCGAGGTGTTCGACGCCGTGTCCGCAGGTCAGGCCGACATGTATCACGGGGTGGATTACTACTTCCTCGGCCAGCATCCGGCGATCAGCTTCTTCAGCCAGATCCCGTTCGGCATGAACTTCATGGAATATGCCAACTGGTATTACCATGACGGCGGCATGGCGCTGTGCGACGAGCTCTACTCGATCTTCGGCCTCAAGGCCTTCCCGTCGGGCAATACCGGCCCGCAATCGGGCGGCTGGTTCTCCAAGGAGATCACCTCGCCCGAAGACTTCCAGGGCCTCAAGTTCCGCATGCCGGGGCAGGGCGGTCAGGTGCTGGGCAAGCTCGGCGCATCGGTGCAGAACCTGCCGGGCGCGGAAGTGTACCAGGCGCTCAGCTCGGGCGCGATCGACGGCACCGAGTGGATCGGTCCCTGGGCCGACGAGAAGGCCGGCTTCCAGGAAATCACCAAGACCTACTATACCGCAGGCTTCCATGAGCCGGGGCCGAACCTGAACCTGACGATGAACCTTGAGGTGTACGAGAGCCTGACGCCCGCGCAGCAGGAAATCGTCTCGCAGGTCGCCCGCGCCGGCAACCTCTGGACGATGTCGCTCTTCATGGCCAACAACTCGGCGGCGCTTCAGCGTCTCCAGTCCGGCGGCGTCAAGATCATGGAATTCCCCGACAGCGTCTGGGACGCGTTCGGCGCGGCGGCCAAGGAAGTGGTCGAAGAGCCGATGGGCGACGAGCTCTACAAGCGCTGCTACGACAGCTACATGGCGTCGCTCTCTTCTTCGGCGCAGTGGATCAGCCGCTCCGAAGGCGCCTTCTCGGCGCAGCGGAACCGCGTCATGGGTCTCTGACCCGGCATATCGCGCAGTTGACGCCCCCGCGTATCCCGCGGGGGCGTATCTGCTTTCTAACAAGATCCTGCGGCGGCCCGCCCGAAAGCGGGGCAGAGCACGTCCCGGGACGACACACCGCAAACAGGGGCTCAGGTCATGGAAGACGCAGCCACGGGCGGAGCGTTCGGCGCAATCCTGAACGGCTTGGTCTGGTTCTTCAGCAATATTGCCATGTCCTTCTACAATTTCGGCTACGCGCTGACGCATCCGTCAAGCTGGCTGAACTGGTCGGACAGCGAAGCGGTCATGCGCTTCGTGTATTACGGCGCATCGCCGGAGCTGTTCTTTGTCGTGTTCACGACGGTGCTGGTGCTGACCGTCATCGGGATCTGGCGCAACAGCGTCATGTGGGGCATGGTCCGGGGGCTCGAAGCCTTCGGCAACACCGTGGGCCGCGTCGCCGCCTGGGCGGGGCTGATCATGGTGCTGCAACAGGTGGTGATCATCTTCGTGCAGCGCATCTTTGCCCGGCCCGACCTGTCCTTCGGTTTTGGCGTGCCGGTGACCTTCGATGTGAGCTGGTGGTCGGAAGAGCTTAAGCTCTACAACGCCATCGTCGTGGCGCTGTGCCTTGCCTATACCTTCATCCAGGGCGGCCATGTGCGCGTCGATCTGGTCTATGCGCCGGTGAAATACCGCACCAAAAAGATCATCGACATGTTCGGCAGCCTGTTCTTCATGCTGCCCATGGCCACGCTGATGTGGCTCTATTCCTGGTTCTTCCTGTGGCGCCATCTCATCGTGCCCAAGCCCTCGGCCTCCGAAGGGCTCGACCGGCTGCTGATGAAATCGCGCGCGCTGCGCTGGAATGTCGAGACCATCGGCTTCAGCCCCAACGGCTTTTCCGCCTATTTCCTCTTCAAGATCCTCATCGTCCTGATGTGCGGCTTCATCTTCCTCCAGGGCGTGACCTTCTTCTGGCGCTCCTACCTGGAATGGAAGGAAGGCGAGGAGAGCGAGGGCAAATATCACGATCACGACCGGGTCGAGACGGGCGAAGAAGCCTACGACCACGCGGAATTCTGAGAGGGATCTGACACATGCTATTCGGCCTGGACGGCGTCGAGATCGGTCTGATCATCGTCTTTCTCACGCTCTTTTCCGCCATTCTCTCCGGCTTCCCGGTGGCCTTTGCCATCGGCGGCGCGGGGGTGATCTCCTTTGGCATCATCGCCGCGCTCGACAGCGCGGGGCTGCTGGTGCACCAAGCCATCGACACCGGATCGGAGGCCTATAACGCGCTGGTCGCCAGCGGGGTGAAGGAAGACGCGATTTCGATCTTCCGATACCCGGAGCTGCCGCGCTACGCGATGCCGGTCTTTGACCGCGGCTGGGAAGTGGCGCTCGACCGCAATGTCTCGTTTATCGTCAACCGCATCAACGAGCGGGTGATCGCGGGCCAAAGCATCGAGACGCTGCTCGCGGTGCTGATGTTCGTGATGATGGGCATCGTGCTGGAGCGCTCCAAGATCGCCGACGATCTGCTCAAGACCATGGCGCGGGTCTTTGGCCCGCTGCCCGGCGGTCTGGCGGTTTCCATCGTGGTGGTGGGCGCGTTCCTCGCCGCCTCCACCGGCATCGTCGGCGCCACCGTGGTGACCATGGGCCTGCTGGCCCTGCCCACCATGCTGCGCAACAACTATTCGCCCGAGCTGGCGACCGGGGTCATCGCGGCCTCGGGCACGCTGGGGCAGATTATTCCGCCCTCCATCGTGATCGTGCTTTTGGGCACGCTGGCGGGCGATCTCTATTCGACCGCGCAGGAGGCCCGGGCGCAATCCATGGGCTGCACCGACGCACTGACCTATCTCGGCGAGCCGGCGGTGGTCTCTGTCGGCACGCTCTTTCAGGCGGCGCTGCTGCCGGGGATCCTGCTGGCGGTGCTCTATGCCGCCTATGCCTTCGGCTTTGCCATGTTCAACCCGTCCAAGGCGCCGCCGGTGCATGGCGAGGCGGCCATGGGCGAGCCGGTGACGCGCGGCGAGGCCTTCACCTGGTATCTCGGCGTGCCGCTGCTGCTGATCGTGGCGACCATCGGCCTTAGCCAGGTCAATATGGTCGGTTCGCAGTCGCTGACCGTGTCGAGCTTCTCCGATGTCGGTCAGACCGCCAGCCTGCGCACCAATGTCGGCGAGCAGTGCCAGGAAGCGATGATCGAGCTGCACGGCCAGTCGGCCTGGGACGAGGCCGTCGCGCAGCAGGCCGAGATCGACGCCGCCGGCGGTGTCGATCAGGGTCACCGCCTCACCGATGAGGAACGGGCGGCAGCGCTTCAGGCAAAGATCGACAATGCCGCGCCCATCGGTACCGGCATCGCGGTGATCGCTGTGCTGCTCGGAATCGTGCTGGCCTGGGGCAGGGCGGTTTCGCCCAGCTCCGAGCCGCTGCCGCTGCTCATTGGCGGCGCCGGGCTGGCGCTGGGGCTCATTGTGGATGCGCTCTTCATCGGGCCGCAGATGTCACCGGGTGCTACCGTGGCGTTGATGGCCGTGCCGTGGATCCTGGCGCTGTATGGGGCCAAGCACGCGGCGCAACGCCTGTCGCAGAACGATCTGATCCGGGTGGTCTTCCCGCCGCTGGTGCTGATCGTGGCGGTGCTGGGCTCGATCCTCGGCGGCATCACCAACCCGACGCCGGCGGCCGCGCTCGGCGCCGCGGGGGCGATCATGCTGGCCGCCTACCGCAAGCTGCGCGAACAGGACCGCTCGCCCAAGGTGATCCTGTGGTCGACCTTCGCGGTGGTGGTGATGATCCTCGTCGGCGTCAATTTCGACCTGCGGGTGAATGCGGAGTCGGTGAGTGCCGAGAGCTGGATCGCCTTCCTCGTGGCGCAGGCGGCCTATCTCTATGCGCTCTTCGGCTTGCTCTTTGCCTGCTGGGTGCTGCTCAAGGCCGGGGTTCTGGGGCCGGCGGTGCGCGAGACCGCCAAGGTGACCTCGATGGTGTTCACCATCCTCGTGGCCTCGCAACTCTTGAACCTCGTGGTGATCTCCTTCGGCGGCGAGCACTATATCCAGCAGTTCCTGCAAAGCTTCGACGACGAGCACAAGGTGTTCCTGATCGTCATGCTGGTGCTGTTCATCCTGGGTTTCGTGCTGGATTTCCTCGAGATCATCTACATCGTGGTGCCCATCGTCGGGCCGGTGATCTATGGCGGCTCCTTCGATCCGAAATGGGTGACGATCATGATCGCGGTGAACCTGCAAACCTCGTTCCTGACCCCGCCCTTCGGCTTCGCGCTGTTCTATCTGCGCGGCGTGGCGCCGGCGAGCGTAACCACGGGCCATATCTATCGGGGGGTGCTGCCCTTCGTGGCGATCCAGGTGGCGGGTCTGGCGCTTTTGTGGTTCGCGCCGGGGATCGTGACGATCATCCCGGACCTGATCCCGAACTGATCGGGAATGCTGGTCGAGGCATGGAAAAGCGGGCCTTTTGGCCCGCTTTTTCGGTTTTGGGGGGAGGGAGCGCTATACAGGCAAAGATCCCTAGCTCAATCCCCGCACCTCTGGCCCGGAATCAAGGCGAAGCCGCCGGGCCCAGCGGCTGCCCGTCCTGGCGGGCTGCCGCTTTGGTGACGTTGGCGTATAGCTGAGAGGTCCTTCGGATCTGGCTGGGATAAAGTACGGGATTCAGCGGGCAGAGCGTCAGCCCACGGGCAGCCGCTGGGCCCGGCTTCCGTTGCGCATGTTGTGCGGCAGCCTGTGCTAGACCACCACCGCAGCCCCGTTCGACGCCAGCCCGACATTCTGCCGGAACGCCTCGAACAGCTCGCGCCCGACGCCGTGACCGTTGCCCGTGAGATCCGCCGTCACCGGTTCGCGCGCCTCAAAGCCCTCTTCCAGACAGCTCAGCGTGCCCGCCACCGCGTCGACCCGTACCAGATCGCCGTCGCGCAGCCTGGCCAGCGGCCCGCCATCGGCGGCCTCGGGGCAGATATGGATCGCCGAGGGCACCTTGCCCGACGCGCCCGACATGCGCCCGTCGGTGACCAGCGCCACCTTGAGCCCGCGATCCTGCAACACCGCCAGCGTCGGGGTCAGCGAGTGCAGCTCGGGCATGCCGTTTGATTTCGGCCCCTGAAAGCGCACCACCACAATCGTGTCCTCGGTGAATTCGCCCGCCTTGAAGGCATCCTTCACCTCCGACTGATCGTGAAAGATCCGCGCCTTCGCCTCGATCACATGGCGCTCGGGCGCCACGGCGGAGATCTTCATCATGCCATGGCCGAGATTGCCGTAAAGCTGCTTGAGCCCGCCGGTGGGCTGGAACGCCTCTCCTGCCGGGCGCAGGATCTTGTCGTTCTGGCTGCCCTTCGGCGCCTCTTCATAGCTCACCACACCGTCCCGCAGCTTGGGCTCCTGCGTGTAGAGCGACAGCCCGTCGCCCGCGACGGTTTTCACATCCTCATGCAGCAGGCCTGCGTCCAGCAGCTCGCCGATGAGGAATTGCAGCCCGCCGGCGGCGTGGAAATGGTTCACGTCGGCAAGCCCGTTGGGATAGACCTTGGCCATCAGCGGCGTGACCGAGGAAATCGCGTCGAAATCCTCCAGCGTCAGCTCGATCCCCGCGGCGCGCGCCATGGCGGGCAGGTGCAGCACGAGGTTGGTCGAGCCGCCGGTGGCCATCAGCCCGACAATGCCGTTCACGAATGCCTTGGCGTCGAGGATGTCGCAGACCGGGCGATAATCATTGCCGAGCCGGGTGATCTCCAGCGCCCGCGTCGCGCCCACCGTGGTCAGCGCGTCGCGCAGCGGCGTGTTTGGGTTCACGAAGCTCGCGCCCGGCAGGTGCAGCCCCATGATCTCCATCAGCATCTGGTTGGAATTGGCGGTGCCGTAAAAGGTGCAGGTGCCCGGCCCGTGATAAGAGGCCATCTCCGCCTCCATGAGCTTGTCGCGCCCGACCTCTCCGGCGGCGTATTGCTGGCGCACCTTGGCCTTTTCGTCATTGGGCAGACCGCTGGTCATCGGGCCGGCGGGCAGGAAGATGCCGGGAATATAGCCGAAGGTCGCCGCCGCGATCACCAGCCCCGGCACGATCTTGTCGCAGACGCCGAGATAGACCGCCGCGTCGAAGGTGTTGTGCGAGAGCGCCACCCCCGCCGCCAGCGCGATCACATCGCGCGAAAAGAGCGACAGCTCCATGCCGACCTGGCCCTGGGTGACGCCGTCGCACATGGCGGGCACGCCGCCGGCCACCTGCGCGGTGCCGCCGGCGCCGCGCGCCGCATCGCGGATGATCTGGGGAAAGCGCTCAAAGGGCTGATGCGCCGAGAGCATGTCGTTATAGGCCGAGACGATACCGAGATTGGGCACGTGCCCCTCGGCCAGCGCGCTCTGGTCCACACCCATCGCCGCATAGGCATGGGCCTGGTTGCCACAGGTCAGATGCGCCCGGCGCGGGCCTTCGTCGGCGGCGCGGCGCATGCGGTCGAGATAGGTGGCGCGGCGGGTCTCCGAGCGTGCTTCGATGGCGTCTGTGACCTTGGCGATCGTGGCGTCGAGGGGCATAGCAGGGATCCTTTCTCTGGCCGCCCCGCTTGCGCGGCGGGGCATCGCTTGCCCCAGCATGTAAATCGGTTAGCGCTATCAGTAAAGCGTTAAGCCACGCGCTGGCGGATCGTGGCAGGGATTGGCGGACAGGGTGCGATGGCTCTGCCCTGTTTCCGGGCAATCGCGGACGTCGCGGCAACGCGCGCAAGCTGACTCATTTCCGTGCTTTTCTCGCTCCGGGCGCCGCGCTATGGGAGCATCATGACAGCCGAATTGCCAGTCGTCCGCCTGACGCCCAAAGCCAATGTCCGCGCCATCCGCCGCGGCTTTCCCTGGATCTATGCCAACGAGCTGGTGCTCGACCGCCGCACCAAGGCGCTGGCTCCCGGCACCGTCGCGGTGCTGGAGGATTCCGCGCGCATGCCGGTGGGGCTGGTGGGGGTCACCCCGGCCTCGAAGATCGCCGCGCGCATGCTCGACCGCGACGCAAAGGCCGGGATCGGCTATGACTGGCTGGTGGCGCGGCTGACGCGGGCGCTGGCGCTGCGCGAACGGCTTTATCCGACGCCCTATTACCGGCTGGTCCACGCCGAGGCCGACGGGCTGCCCGGGGTGATCATCGACCGCTTTGGCGACACCGCCGTGATCCAGCCCAATGCCGCCTGGGCCGAAATGCTGCTGACCCCGCTCGCCGAGGCGCTGGCCGAGGTCGCCGGCGTGCGCAATATCCTGAAGAACGCCGGCTCGCGCGGGCGCCAGCTCGAAGGGCTCGACGACACCAATGCCGTGCTGCTGGGCGCCGCGCCCGATGCGCCGCTGCCGGTGGAGATGAACGGCGCCACCTATATGGCCGATCTGACCGGCGGGCAGAAGACCGGGCTCTTCTACGACCAGCGCCCGAACCACGCCTTTGCGGCGCGGCTGGCCGGGGGGCAGGCGGTGCTCGATGTGTTTTCCCATGTGGGCGGCTTTGCCCTGGCCGCGCTGGCCGGCGGCGCCGCTTCGGCGCTGGCGGTGGACGGCTCGGCGCCCGCGCTGGCGCTGGCCGAAGAGGGCGCGCAGCGCATGGGCGCCAGCGCGCGGTTCAGCACCCGTCAGGGCGATGCCTTCGACATGCTGACCGATCTCGGCGACGACGGCGCGCGCTTCGGCCTCGTTGTCTGCGACCCGCCGGCCTTTGCGCCGTCGAAACCGGCGCTCGATGCCGGGCTGCGCGCCTATGAGCGGGTGGCGCGGCTCTCGGCGCCGCTGGTCGAGGAGGGCGGCTATCTGGTGCTCTGCTCCTGCTCGCATGCCGCCGATCTGTCGAGCTTCACCGGCGCCTGCCTGCGTGGCATCGGTCGCGCCGGGCGTCGCGCGCAGCTCCTCCACACCGGTTTTGCCGGTCCCGATCACCCGCTGCTGCCGCAACTGGCGGAGTCGGGCTATCTCAAGGCGCTGGTCTTCCGGCTGTGAAGGTGCTGCTCGACACCTGCGTGCTCTACCCCACGGTGATGCGCGAGGTGCTGCTGGGCGTGGCGGCGGCGGGGCTTTTCACGCCGCTCTGGTCGGAGCGTATCCTTGAGGAATGGGCGCGGGCGGCGCGCAAGCTCGGCCCAATGGGCGAGGTGCAGGCGCGCGGCGAGATCGCGCAGGTGCGCGCCAAATGGCCCGGCGCCGAGGTGAGCTGGAAACCCTCGCTGGAGGCGCGGCTCTGGCTGCCCGATCCGGCGGATCTGCACGTTCTGGCCGCCGCCATTGCCGGCAGTGCCGATCTGATCGTCACCGAAAACGCCAAGGATTTCCCGCGCGGCATCCTCGCCGAAGAGGGCCTGTCGCGGGTCGATGCCGACGGCTTCCTGCGCGGGCTCTACGAGGCGCAGCCGGGGCTGGTGCGCGAGGCCTGCGAGGCGGTGCTGGACGAGGCGCGGCGGCTTTCGGGCGAGGACTGGACCATGCGCCGCCTGCTGAAAAAGGCCCGCCTGCCGCGTCTGGGCAAGGCGCTGGAGGCCGGCGCCTGAACGGGCAGACCCGAGCGCGGCGATATGTAGCGCCGCAACGTCGCAGATCTGTCATCCGCCCGCGTTATGCTGAGCGCCTGTCAAGGCATTCGGGACAAACGGAAAATGAAGGATCTCATCGGCAACGGGATTGGCGCCGCGGCGCTTGCGGCGGAGCTTGAGGGGCTGCTTTCCGAACTGCGCGCCTCGGTCATCGCTGAAGCGGAGGGCACGCTTTCCGGCTGGGCGCCGGCGCTGCACGACACCGCCTTCCGCGAGCGGGCCGAGAACCTCGCGCAATATCTCGCCCTGCGCAAACGCGACCTGACGGATGTGCAGGCGGCGCTCTCGGCGCTGGGGCTGTCCTCGCTGGGCCGGGCGGAGGCGCATGTGATCGCCACGCTCGACTCGGTGATCGCGACGCTTCAGGCGCTGGAGGGCGACGCGCCGGCAACCGACCGTGCGCTGCGGCCCGGCGCGGCGCTCACGGCGCATGTGCTGCGCGACCGTGACCTGATCTTCGGCGCCGATCCCGCCGGCCCCGAGACTCGCATCATGATCACCCTGCCGAGCGAGGCGGCGGATGACCCGGCGTTGGTCGCCTCGCTCATCGCCGCCGGCGCCACCTGCGTGCGGATCAACTGCGCCCATGACACACCCGAGGCCTGGGCGCGCATGGCGCAATATGCCCGCGACGCCGCCGCGCAGCTGGGCCGGGATGTGAAAGTGGTGATGGATCTGGCCGGCCCCAAGGTGCGCACGCTGGATATCCGGATGCCCAAGGCCTTCCTCAAGCGCGAAAAGAAGAAGCGCCTGAAAAAGCTGGAAGAGGCGGGGATCGACCCGCGCGCCGCCGGTCCGAAGCTGATGAGAGGCGACCGCCTGCGCCTCGTCCGGGCGGTGACCGGGGCGGGCGATCTGCCGGAGGCCAGCCTCAGCCACCCCGAGCTGCTCGACCGTGCCGCTGTCGGCGCGCGGCTCTGGTTCGACGATGGCAAGCTCTCGGCGCGGGTGGTGGCGCGTGATGGCGACAGCGCGCTGCTGGAGGTCGAGACCGCCGCGGATACCGGCACGCGGCTGGCGCCCGAGAAGGGTGTGAACCTGCCGGGGATCGACATTGACATCCCGGCACTGGCCGAGGCCGATCAGGACGCGCTCGACACGGTGGTGACGCTGGCGGATGCCATCGGCTTTTCCTTCGTTCAGACGCCGGAGGATATCCGCGCCCTGCACACGGCGCTCGATGCGCGGCTTCCCGAAGGTGCGGCCCGCCCGGCAGTGATCCTAAAGATCGAGACCGAGCGCGCGGTGCGCAACCTGCCGCGGCTGATCGTGCAGGCGGGCAGCGCCGGACCGGTGGCGGTGATGATCGCGCGCGGCGATCTGGCGGTGGAGATCGGGCTGATCCGGCTGGCCGAGATCCAGGAGGAAATCCTGTGGATCTGCGAGGCCGCCGGCGTGCCGGTGGTCTGGGCGACGCAGGTGCTCGAGGGGCTGGCCAAGCTCGGCAGCGCCAGCCGCGCCGAGGCCACCGACGCGGCGATGGCGCAGCGCGCCGAATGTGTCATGCTGAACAAGGGCCCGCACGCGGCGGAGGCGGTGGGGTTTCTCAGCCGCATCCTTCGCCGCATGGACCGGCATTATTCCAAGAAATCCCCCCGGCTCGGGCCGCTGCGCGCCTGGCATGGGCCGCAGGATCTGTAAGGCCTGTGCCAGCTCTGCCGCCGTAGGGTTGCGGGGCGGCATGGGGGCTGGTAATCCCTTTGAGATAATCCGATATTTTTAATCGGAAAGCGCAGAGGGCAGCTCCGCTTGAAGACACCACGGCTGGAAATCCGCGATCTTGTGCGCCGCTTCGAAGGGCGCAGCGTGGTCGATCACGTTTCGCTGACGATCCAGCCCGGCCATGTCACCTGCCTGCTGGGGCCGTCGGGCTGCGGCAAGTCGACGACGCTGCGGATGATCGCCGGCGTCGACATGCAGGACGAGGGCACCATCCATGTGGACGGCAACCTGATCTGCGACACGGTGTTCCGCGTGCCGCCGGAGCGGCGCCGGATCGGGCTGATGTTCCAGGATTTCGCGCTCTTCCCGCATCTCTCGGTGGGCGAGAACGTGGCCTTTGGCCTCAAGGGTCCGAAGGCGGAGAAACGCGCCCGCGCGCTGGAGCTGCTCGAACGGGTGGGGCTCGCGCATTACATCGACGAATATCCGCACCAGCTGTCTGGCGGTGAGCAGCAGCGCGTGGCTTTGGCCCGGGCGCTCGCGCCGCGCCCCAAGATCATGCTGATGGACGAGCCGTTTTCCGGACTCGACAACCGGCTGCGCGACGGCATCCGCGACGAGACGCTGGCGCTTTTGAAAGAGGAAGGCGCCTCGGTGCTGCTGGTCACGCATGAGCCCGAAGAGGCGATGCGCATGGCCGACGAGATCGCGCTGATGCGCGATGGGCGCATCGTGCAGCGCGGCGCACCCTACAATATCTACAACGCGCCCGCCGACAAGGCGGCTGTGGCGTTTTTCAGCGACATCAACGTGTTGCGCGGAAAAGTTCAAGGAGCGCTTACAGAGACTCCCTTTGGCCAGTTCCTGGCGCCGGGGGTGCCCGATGGCGATGAGGTGGAGATTGTCTTCCGTCCGCAGCATGTGGGCATCGACTTCGACCGCGCCGGGCGCGGCCCCAACCCCACCGCCATGGCAGGCACGCCGGCGCGCGGCGTGGTGGAGCGGGCGCGGTTCATGGGGTCGGAAAGCCTCGTGGAATATCGGATGGATTTCAACGGCGAGGTGCTGAAGGCGACGGTGCCCAATGTCTTCCTGCCGAAGCCCGGCACGCCGATGTGGCTGACGGTGCGGCGCGACCGGTGCTTTGTGTTCCCGGTGAAATGACGCCCCTGCCGACACGCTCAACCGCGCCCGTATCCGCTAAGTCGGTGGTGAAGCCAGGCCTTCCCGGTCCCCTCGGAACGGCCCGGCACCTGCCCGCGTTACCGCCCATACGCGGAAGCTACGGGAGAGAACGCGCGAGATGTGGGACTGGATCGGAACGCAGGCACCGGCGCTGAACGCCGTTCTGAACGCGCTGATGCTGGTGATCTGGCTGGCCTATCTTCAGCTTTTCTTTACCAGCTTCCGGCGCGCCAACCGCACGGTGGTGCATATCGGCATGGCGTCGGAAAACGGCGAGGATGCGCGCTGCCTCGTCACCAATATGGGCTCTGACGTCGCCTATATCCTTGCCGTGCTGATCGAGCTGGATTTCGGCGACGAGCGGCGTTCGGCCACCGTCACCGATCGGGTCGAAGACGACGATCCCGTGGGCGGCGATTTCCGCGACAAAACCAATCAGGGGCCGCTGCGCGGTGGCGAGGCCATCGACATCGGGTCGCTGCGCAGGATCGTGAAGCGGGCCGCCCATCAGATGGACGAAGATATGAGCCTCGACCGCTGCGAAGCGGTCGACATCACCGTGGTTGTGGCCGCGCAGCAGGCCCACAAGCTGTCAGGCGGCAGGAAGCGCTACGAGATTTCGCGCGAGGCCGGACGGATGCGCTTCCGCCCGTCTAGCGTGCTTACCGCGCAAGTCGGGTCGCGCCGGCAACAGCGAGAGTTGCTGCAACGGGTCAATGGCTGAGACGGCTCAGCGACCCTGACGCCGCGCCATGAAGGCCAGCCGTTCGAAAAGATGCACATCCTGCTCGTTCTTCAGCAGTGCGCCGTGCAGACGCGGCAGGGCGCTGGCGCCGTCGCGCTTGAGATCCTCGGCATCGAGATCTTCGGCCAGCAGCAGTTTCAACCAGTCCAGCACCTCCGAGGTGGAGGGTTTCTTCTTCAGCCCGCTCTGCTCGCGCAGCTCGTAGAACTGGGTGAGCGCGGCGGTGAGCAGGCTCTGCTTGATGCCCGGGTGATGCACCTCGACAATGCGGCGCAGCGTCTCGTGATCGGGGAACTTGATGTAGTGGAAAAAGCACCGGCGCAGGAAGGCGTCGGGCAGCTCTTTCTCGTTGTTGGAGGTGATGATCACGATCGGGCGCACCCGCGCTTTCACCGTCTCACCGGTCTCGTAGACATGGAACTCCATCTTGTCGAGTTCCTGGAGCAGGTCGTTGGGGAACTCGATATCCGCCTTGTCGACCTCGTCGATCAGCAGCACGACCTTGTTCTCCGCCTCGAAGGCCTGCCAGAGCTTGCCCTTGCGGATATAGTTCGACACGTCATGCACGCGCTCGTCGCCGAGCTGGCTGTCGCGCAGCCGGCTCACCGCGTCGTATTCATAAAGCCCCTGCTGCGCCTTGGTGGTGGATTTGATGTTCCACTCGATCATCGGCAGGCCCAGCCCGGCGGCAACCTGGCGGGCCAGCTCGGTCTTGCCCGTGCCGGGCTCGCCCTTGACCAGAAGCGGCCGTTCCAGCGTGATCGCGGCGTTCACCGCCATGGTCAGATCGTCGGTGGCGACGTAATCGTCGGTGCCGTCAAAGCGCATTGCGGGCTCCTTTGGGATTGCCTGAAAAGGGATAGTGACACATCCCGTGCAGTGCAAGCGGCGCCCCCTGCGACGGTGCGTGACGGGGTGCAAAGCGCCTTTGTTTCCTGCGCGGAAAGCCTCTGCCCGCGGTTTGGGCATTTGTCGCCCGTTGGCCGGGAAATCGCCCGAAAAACGTACGCTTGCCATCTGATTGTGTAGTGACAACCTGCGGGGGTTCGGCTAAGTGCAGCCTCGCAAGGGGTGCTGCCGGGCGGCTGGGCAAACCAGGCCGCCGCGCGGCTTTTCAGAGGGAGCAGAAATGAAGCCCGAAACCTTCCTTCCGGACGACTACCGTCCCGCCGAGGACGAGCCGTTCATGAACGAGCGCCAGCTCGAATATTTCCGCCGCAAGCTGATTGCCTGGAAAAACGACATTCTTGCAGAAAGCCGCGACACCATCGAGGCGCTGCAGGAAGCCACCCGCAATATTCCCGACGTCACCGACCGCGCCAGCGAAGAGACCGACCGTGCCATCGAGCTGCGCACGCGCGATCGTCAGCGCAAGCTGGTCGCCAAGATCGACTCGGCGCTGCGCCGCATCGACGAGGGCGAATACGGCTATTGCGAGGTCACCGGCGAGCCGATCTCGCTCAAGCGCCTCGACGCGCGCCCCATCGCGACCATGAGCCTCGAAGCGCAGGAGCGCCACGAACGCCGCGAAAAGGTGCATCGCGACGACTGATGCCGGCGCGGGGGCCGCGCAGGGCGCGGTTTTCGGGAGAGAGATCACGATCAAAGCGCCGGGGCGACCGCTCCGGCGCTTTGCGTTCCCGGGAAAGCCCGGGCGAGAAGAAGGCAGGTTTCATGGCGCTCACGGGCAGGAAAATCATCGTCGCGGGCGGCGGCATCGGCGGGCTTGCGGCGGCGCTGGCGCTGCGGCGCCACGGCGCCGAGGTGCGGGTGCTGGAACAGGCGGGCGAGATCAACGAGGTCGGTGCCGGCATCCAGGTCAGCCCCAACGGGCTGCGGGTGATCGAGGCGCTGGGGCTGGGGGCGGCGCTGCGCGCGCGCTCCTGCCGGGGCCGGGCGGTGGTGCTGCGCGATCACCGCGAGGGCGAGGCGGTGCTGCGGCTCGATCTCGGGCGGCTGCCGGGCGGGCAGGAATATTACTTCGTGCATCGCGCCGATCTGGTGGATCTCCTCGCTTGCGCCGCGCGCGCGGCGGGGGTCGAGATCCGGCTGCTGCAAAAGGTGCGGGACATCACGTCCGGCGACCGGCCCGCGCTGGAGCTCTGCAATGGCGACCGGGTGGGCGGCGATCTGGTGGTGGGGGCCGACGGGCTGCATTCGGTGATCCGCGCGGCGCTGAACGGCGTGCTGACGCCGTCCTTCACCGGGCAGGTGGCCTGGCGCGCGGTGGTGCCGAACATCTTTGGTCATCCGCCCGAGGTGCATGTGCATATGGGGCCGGGCCGGCATCTGGTGAGCTACCCGCTGCGCGACGGCTCCAGCGTCAACCTCGTCGCCGCCGAGGAGCGCAAAGGCTGGGTTGAGGAAAGCTGGTCGCATGAGGATGCGCCGGAGAACCTGCGCGCGGCCTTTGCCGGCTTTGGCGGTGCGGTACCGGCGATGCTGGGCGCGGTGGACCGGGTCGGGCTCTGGGGGCTCTTCCGCCATCCGGTGGCGCGGCATTGGCATGCGCCGGGCGTGGCGATCCTGGGCGACGCGGCACATCCGACGCTGCCCTTCATGGCGCAGGGGGCGAATATGGCGCTTGAGGATGCCTGGTCGCTGGCGACCTGCCTGGCCTCCGACGCCGATCAGGCGGCGGCGCTGACGCGGTATCAGAGCCGGCGGCGCGACCGCTGCGCGCGGATCGTGGCCGCGGCCACCTCCAATGCCTGGAAATACCACCTGCGCAACCCGCTCATCCGCGGCGCGGCGCATCTGGGGCTGGGTCTGGCCGGGCGCCTGGCGCCCGAGCGCATGTTGCGGCAGTTCGACTGGATCTACGGTCACGACGTGACCTCGATCGCCTGAACGGCAGCTACTGCTCCGAGCCGTAAAGCGGCACGGTGGAGATCGCGAGCTTGGCAGACCCGTCGGCCAGCTCGCGCGCATGCACCAGATAGATCAGCGTCTGGTTTTCCTCGTCGAAGATCCGCTTCACCCGCAGGCTCTTCAGGATGATCGAGCGCGAGGCGCGGAACACGTCCTCGCCTTCCTGGCTGCGGTCGATATCGCCGATCTCGATGGGGCCGGTCTGGCGGCAGGCGATGGAGGCGTTGGACGGATCCTCGAACCAGTTGCCCTTGCTCAGCCGGTCAATGAGTCCCCGGTCGAAATAGGCCACATGGCAGGTCACGCCCTTCACCTCCGGATCGGCGATGGCCTCGATGACGATATCGTTGCCGGTCCAGTCGACACCGACCTCGCCGACCTGCTCGGCGCTGGCGAAGAGAGGGCTCAGGCAGAGCAGGGCGGCGAGGCGGAAAGGTTTCATCGGGCGATTCCTTGCGTAGATCAGAAGACGACGCGACCATGATCGCCCAGATTGGGCATGTCACCCGTCATGTTCGCCTTGGCGATCTCGCGCAGGAAGCTGATGCCGCCGTCGCCTTTCCAGACTTCGGCCTCATGCGGGGTGAATTTCACCAGCTGCACCGCGTCGTCCTCGCGCCCGTCCTTGAACCAGGCGGCAGAGGCAGAGTTCCACAGCTCGCCGAGCTTTTCGGAATCGCGCTCCTCGGTCAGCTTGCCGAAAACATTGGCGTATAGATGCGCTTTCGAATCGGCGATGTGGAACGATGCCTCGCCTCCGCTCTTGGCGGCGCGGTCGGCAGCTGTCCCTTTGGAGGCGATGAACCAGATCGTCGCATCTTCCTTGTCGGCATAGGGCGCCATCGGCACCGGGCGCTCGCCATCTGCGGCCAGAAGCCCGGCGCGCACATCCTTCAGTTGGCTCCAGAAATCGGATTTCAGATCCTTGGGCATAATGTCCTCCTGTTCGTTGCTTTGTCAGCTCCTCAACGCGTCCCGCCCCGTGGCTGTTCCTTTCGCTTGACGCGCGGCGGCTCGGGCGCTTAGATATGAACAAGCGTTCAATAATCGTCGGAGGAGGGCGGACATGTTCAACGCGGTCATGACATACGACCTGGGAGAGGATGTGAACGCGCTGCGCGAAATGGTGCATCGCTGGGCGCAGGAGCGTGTGAAGCCGATGGCGGCGGAGGTCGACAGCTCCAACGCCTTTCCCAACGATCTGTGGCGCGAGATGGGCGAGCTGGGCCTGCTGGGCATCACGGTGCCCGAGGAATATGGCGGCGCCGGCATGGGCTATCTCGCCCATGCCATCGCGGTGGAGGAGATCGCCCGCGCCTCGGCCAGCGTGTCGCTGAGCTATGGCGCGCATTCCAACCTCTGCGTCAATCAGATCAAGCTCAACGGCACCGATGAACAGCGGCGGAAATACCTGCCCGGGCTGATCTCGGGCGAGCATGTGGGCGCGCTGGCAATGTCGGAGCCGGGCGCCGGCTCGGATGTGGTGAGCATGAAGCTGCGGGCGGAGAAGAAAAACGACCGCTACGTGCTCAACGGCAACAAATACTGGATCACCAACGGCCCCGATGCCGATACGCTGGTGGTTTATGCCAAGACCGACCCGGAGGCTGGCAGCAAGGGCATCACCGCTTTCCTCATCGAAAAGACCATGACCGGTTTCTCGACCAGCCCGCATTTCGACAAGCTCGGCATGCGCGGCTCGAACACCGCCGAGCTGATCTTTGACGATGTGGAGGTGCCCTTCGAGAACGTGCTGGGCGAAGAGGGCAAGGGCGTGCGGGTGCTGATGTCCGGGCTCGATTACGAGCGCGTCGTGCTGGCGGGGATCGGCACCGGCATCATGGCCGCCTGTCTCGACGAGGTCATGCCCTATATGGCCGAGCGCAAGCAGTTCGGCCAGCCCATCGGGAACTTCCAGCTCATGCAGGGCAAGATCGCCGATATGTATACGGCGATGAACTCGGCGCGGGCCTATGTCTACGAGGTGGCCAAGGCCTGCGACCGGGGCGATGTGACCCGCCAGGACGCGGCGGCCTGCTGTCTCTACGCCTCGGAACAGGCGATGGTGCAGGCGCATCAGGCGGTGCAGGCGATGGGCGGCGCGGGCTTCCTTGCCGATGCGCCGGTGGCGCGGCTCTTCCGCGATGCCAAGTTGATGGAGATCGGCGCGGGCACGTCGGAGATCCGGCGCATGCTCGTGGGCCGCGAACTGATGTCGGCGATGAGCTGAGCCATGCGGGAGGAGAGAAGCCAGTACCTCGCCGGACAGGCGGGACCGGTCAGAGGGGGCGAGAGGCGGGCCGTTGAAGCCCGCCCCGCGCGAGACTGGTCAGAACTTCCAGATATAGGACATGCCGATCACCCAGGGATCGACCTCAACCGTGCCGATATCCGAGCCGTTCAGGTCCACATCCAGGTCGATGTCGATATAGCGCGCGTCGAGCCGCAGCGATGCCTTGTCGCTGATCGCGTAATCCACGCCGATATGCCCGGCGAGGCCCCAAGAATCCTTGATGTCGAGCCCGGAGATCTTCTGGTCGTCGAGATCGAGGATCGTGGTGTAGTTCACGCCGAGGCCGAAGAACGGGGTCCATGCGGTATTTGTCGGCAGGTGGTAGTTCACCGAGACGGTGGGCGGCAGGTGCTTGACCTTCACCACGTCGGAGCCGTTCAGCTCGACCTGATGGGTGAAGGGGGTGGCGGCCAGCACTTCGACGCCCCAGTTGTCGGCGAAGAAATATTCGAAGGTCAGCGAAAGCTGGGTGTCGTCATCGACATCGGTGTCGAGCGCGCCATTCGCCAGGCTGCCATTGTCATCGCTCGGGTTCACCCAGGCGAGGCCGACACCGACGGTCATGTCGCCCTTGGACTGCGCCAGCGCGCCGGTGGCCGTGAGGGCCAGCACAGCCATGGCGGAGAGGAGTGTGGTCTTGTACATTGTCGTCCCTTTCCAGATCGCACGCAGCGCCATTTCCGCAAAATCGCCCGCAGAAACGTTGATCTGAATCAAGCTTTGAATTCTGTGGGTTACGCTGTTGCCGGAATGTCATATCCGGTGTCGGGGATGCATGTTTCCGGACGGAGGGCTGTCGCATGAAGCTGCCGATGGAGGAGACGCGGCGGCGCCGGATGCTGGCGGACGGGCAGAGCTATGAGGCGCTCTGCGAGGGATTTCGCTGGCCGCGTCCGGAGCGGGTTAACATGGCCGCGCAGGTCTGCGACAGCTGGGCGGCGCTGGCGCCCGACCGGCCGGCGATCCTCGATCTGCGCGGCGGGGCGCTGCGTGTGGTGAGCTATGGCGCCTTGCAGGCGCTGTCGCGGCGGGTCGAGGCCTGGCTGCGGGCGCAGGGCGTGGCACGCGGCGACCGGGTGGGCGTGCTGCTGTCGCAAAGCCCGCTCTGCGCCGCGTCCCATATCGCCGCCTGGCGCATGGGCGCGATTTCGGTGCCGCTCTTCAAGCTCTTCAAGCACGACGCGCTGGACTCGCGGCTGGGCAATAGCGGCGCGCGGGTGGTGGTGAGCGACGAGGAGGGCGCGGAGATGCTGGCGCCGTTCGGGCTGGCGACCGTGACCGAAGAGGCGCTGCCCGAGCCGGGTGTCTGGGACGCGGTGGAGACCGGCCCCGAGGACCCGGCGGTGCTGATCTATACCAGCGGCACCACCGGCAAGCCCAAGGGCGCGCTGCACGGGCATGGCGTGCTGCTGGGGCATCTGCCCGGGGTGGAGATGAGCCACGATCTTCTGGGACAGGAGGGCGATGTGCTCTGGACCCCGGCGGACTGGGCCTGGATCGGCGGGCTCTTCGATGTGCTGATGCCGGGGCTCTATCTCGGCGTGCCGGTGGTGGCGGCGCGGATGCCGCGTTTCGACATCGCGCAATGCCTGAGGATCTGCGCGGAAGCCTCTGTACGCAATGTATTCTTTCCGCCAACCGCTCTGCGCATGCTGAAGGCGGAGGACGCGCGGATCCCGGGGCTGCGCTCGGTCGGTTCCGGCGGCGAGCCGCTCGGCGCC
This sequence comes from Salipiger abyssi, assembly GCF_017311415.1. Lineage (GTDB taxonomy): Bacteria > Pseudomonadota > Alphaproteobacteria > Rhodobacterales > Rhodobacteraceae > Salipiger > Salipiger abyssi_A. The sequence goes on from NZ_JAEKIS010000007.1 coordinate 242,476, forward strand.
GAGATGTTGGCCTGGGGGCGCGAGGCCTTTGGGGTGGAGATCAACGAATTTTACGGCCAGACCGAATGCAATATGGTCGCCAGCGCCTGTGGCGCGCTGTTTCCCGTCCGTCCCGGCTGTATCGGCAAGCCGGCGCCGGGCTTCCGCATCGGGATCGTCGACGAGGCAGGTCACGAGACGCAGGGAGAGGGAGATGTCGCGGTACATCGCGGCGCGGGCTCCATGATGCTGGAATATTGGAACAATCCGCAGGCGACGGCGGAGAAGTTCCGCGGCGACTGGCTGGTGACCGGCGACCGTGGCATCTGGGAGGACGGCTATCTGCGCTTTGTCGGGCGCGAGGACGACGTGATCACCTCTGCCGGCTACCGCATCGGCCCGGCTGAGATCGAGGATTGCCTGCTCACCCATCCCGCCGTTGCCACGGTGGGCGTGGTCGGCAAGCCCGACCGGCTGCGCACCGAGATCGTCAAGGCCTATGTGGTGGTGAAGCCGGGGCAGAGCCCGAGCGCCGAAGAGCTTCAGGCATGGGTCAAGGAACGGCTCGCAACCTATTCCTATCCAAGAGAAATAGATTTCCTTGAGGCGCTGCCGATGACGGTCACCGGCAAGGTTATCCGCAAGGAACTGAAGGCCCGTGCGGCCAAGGAGAGCACATGAAACTGCAATCGCAAGCGATCCCCACATCCGAGGCGTTTCAGGCCAATCGCACGGCGCATCTTGAGGCGCTGGAGGTGGTGCGCGAGGCGGCGGAACTTGCGGCGGCGGGCGGCGGCGAGAAGGCCCGCGAGCGGCATCTCGGCCGGGGCAAGATGCTGCCGCGCGAGCGGGTGGCCAATCTGCTCGATCCCGGCTCGCCCTTTCTCGAGGTGGGCGCCACGGCGGCGCACGGGCTTTATGACGGCGCGGCACCGGCGGCGGGCATGATCGCGGGCATCGGGCGCGTTCAGGGCCGCGATGTCATGGTGGTGTGCAACGACGCCACGGTGAAGGGCGGCACCTATTACCCGATGTCGGTCAAGAAACACCTGCGCGCGCAGGAGATCGCCGAGGAGAACCGGCTGCCCTGCGTCTATCTGGTCGATAGCGGCGGCGCGAACCTGCCCAATCAGGACGAGGTTTTCCCCGACCGCGACCATTTCGGGCGGATCTTCTACAATCAGGCGCGGATGAGCGCCAAGGGTATCGCGCAGATCGCCGTGGTGATGGGGTCGTGCACGGCGGGCGGCGCCTATGTGCCGGCGATGTCGGATGTGACGATCATTGTGAAGGAGCAGGGCACGATCTTTCTTGCCGGCCCGCCGCTGGTCAAGGCGGCCACCGGCGAGGTGGTCACGGCGGAGGATCTCGGCGGCGGCGACGTGCATACGCGGCTTTCGGGCGTGGCGGATTATCTGGCCGAGGACGACGCCCATGCGCTGGCATTGGCAAGACGCGCGGTGGGCTCGCTGAAGGGCGCGGACGGGGCCGGCCCGGGCGGGCTGCCGGGGGGCGAAGCACCGGCCTACGATCCCGACGAGATCCTCGGCGTGGTACCGGGCGATCTGCGCACGCCCTATGACATTCGCGAGGTGATCGCGCGGGTGGTGGACGGCTCTTATTTCGACGAGTTCAAGCCGCGTTACGGCGAGACGCTGGTGACGGGCTTTGCGCAGATCGAGGGCTGTCCGGTGGGCATCGTCGCCAATAATGGCGTGTTGTTTTCCGAGGCGGCGCAGAAGGGGGCGCATTTCGTCGAGCTCTGTTCGCAGCGCAAGGTGCCGCAGGTGTTCTTGCAGAATATCACCGGCTTCATGGTCGGGCGGAAATACGAGAACGACGGGATCGCGCGACACGGCGCCAAGATGGTGACGGCGGTGGCCACGACCTCGGTGCCCAAGATCACCATGCTGGTGGGCGGCTCCTTTGGGGCGGGCAATTACGGCATGGCGGGACGGGCCTATCAGCCGCGATTCCTCTGGACCTGGCCGAACAGCCGGATCTCGGTGATGGGCGGCGAGCAGGCGGCAGGTGTGCTGGCGACGGTGAAGCGCGACGCCATCGAGCGCGGCGGCGGGAGCTGGTCGCAGGAGGAGGAGGCGGAGTTCAAGCGCCCGACGGTGGAGATGTTCGAGCGCCAGTCGCATCCGCTTTATGCCAGCGCGCGGCTCTGGGACGACGGGATCGTCGATCCGCGCAAGACGCGCGAGGTGCTGGCGCTGTCGCTTTCGGCGGCCTTGAACGCGCCCATCGAGGAGACACGCTTTGGCGTGTTCCGCATGTGACAGGCGCTGGTCTGGCTTTAAGCGGGCGCGCCCCCGCCGGCGGAGCTCCCGCCCGCCCACCCCGCCCCGCCGCCGGGGGCGCGGGGTCATGACGATGACGCTGCAAGACGCGCGTCTGCGCTGGCCGGGATGCGAGAGCTACCGGCCCGGTGACAGCGCGGCGCTCAACGCCGAGATCCTCGGGCTGATGCGCACGGGTGTGAAACGGGCGAGTTGCGAGGCCTGGGAGGTCTTCGAAGACGGTGCCGAGGCGCTGCCGGTCGCGGGGCGCGTGGACATCGCGCTTGACTGGCAGGGGCGCCCGGCGCTGGCCACGCGCACGCTCGAGGTGCTGCGTCTGCCCTTCGAGGAGGTGACCGAGGGCATGGCGCTCGAGCAGGGTGAGTTCCGCGACCTGGCGCATTGGCGCGCGGGGTATCGCGCCTACCTAGAGCGCGCGGGACGCTACAGGCCCGGCTTCGAGATGATGCTGGAGCGGTTTGAGCTGGTGGAGGACCTGGGCACATGAGCGGAAATGGCAGAGCGCAGGACGGGAATGGAAGCCTCTGGGAGGGAAGCGATGTTTGACACGGTGCTGATAGCCAATAGGGGCGAGATCGCCTGCCGGGTGATGGAGACGGCGCGGGCCATGGGGCTGCGCTGCGTCGCGGTCTATTCCGAGGCGGATGCCGGGGCGAAACATGTGGCCATGGCCGATGAGGCGGTCTGCATCGGCGGGGCGGCGCCGGCGGAGAGCTATCTGCGCGGCGAGGCCATCATCGCGGCGGCGCTGGAGACCGGGGCGGGGGCGATCCATCCGGGCTATGGGTTCCTGTCGGAAAACCCCGATTTCGTCGAGGCGGTGGAGGCGGCGGGGCTGGTCTTTGTCGGCCCGTCGGCAAAGGCGATCCGGGCGATGGGCCTCAAGGACGCGGCCAAGCGGCTGATGGCGGAGGCCGGCGTGCCGGTGGTGCCGGGCTATCACGGCGAGGAGCAGGATCCGCAATTCCTCGCGGGCGAGGCGGAGGCCATCGGCTACCCGGTGCTGATCAAGGCGGTTGCGGGCGGCGGTGGCAAGGGCATGCGGCTGGTCGAGCGCGCCGCGGAGTTTGCCGAGGCGCTGAAGAGCGCGCAGGCGGAGGCGCGCGGCGCCTTCGGCAACGAGGCGGTGCTGATCGAGAAATTCGTCACCAAGCCGCGCCATATCGAGGTGCAGGTCTTTGGCGATGGCGAAAAGGCGGTGCATCTTTTCGAGCGGGATTGCTCCTTGCAGCGCCGGCATCAGAAGGTGATCGAGGAGGCGCCGGCGCCGGGTATGACGGCTGAGATGCGTCAGGCCATGGGCGCGGCGGCGGTGCGCGCCGCCGAGGCCATCGGCTACAAGGGCGCGGGCACGGTGGAGTTCATCGTCGACGGCGCGCGCGGGCTGCGCCCGGACGGGTTCTGGTTCATGGAGATGAACACGCGGCTTCAGGTCGAGCATCCGGTGACCGAGGCGATCACCGGCGTCGATCTGGTGGCATGGCAGCTCCGCGTGGCGGCGGGAGAGCCGCTGCCGATGGCGCAGGAGGAGCTGGGTATCGACGGCCACGCCTTCGAGGCGCGGCTTTATGCCGAGGACGTGCCGGCGGGGTTCTTGCCGGCCACCGGGCGGCTGGCGCATCTGGGCTTTCCGGCGGATGTGCGGGCCGATAGCGGGGTGCGTTCGGGCGATGTGATCTCGCCGCATTACGACCCGATGATCGCCAAGCTCATTGTGCACGGGGCCACGCGGGAGATCGCGCTGCGCAAGCTGGCACGTGGGCTGGCGGAGACGCAGGTGGCGGGCACGGTGACCAATCTCGCCTTTCTCGGCGCGCTGGCGCGGCATGCGGGCTTTGCCGCCGGCGAGGTGGATACCGGGCTGATCGGGCGCGATCTGGAGGTGCTGACGGCGGCGCCCGGGCCGTCGCCGCAAATTGTGGCGCAGGCGGTGCAGGCGGCGGCGGGGCTCTGGGAGGCGGCCGCGCCGCAGAGCGGATTTGCGCTCTGGGCGCCGCTGGCGCGCCATGTGCTGCTGCGTCAGGGCGAGGAGGAGCTGCTCTGCGTGCTGCGTGTTGCGGGGCGTGACCGGGCGGAGATCTCGCTCGGAGAGGTCACCGTGCGCGCCGAGCGCGTCGATGGCGGCTGGCGGCTCGACGGGCGGCCGGCACCGGCGCTGTTTCACGAGGGCGCGGAGATCACTGTCTTTGCCGAGGGCGGGCAGGTCTTTGTGGCGGTCGACCCGCTGGAACGCGCGGCGGCGCTCGGCGCCGGCGGCAACCTGATCGAGGCGCCGATGCCGGGCCGGGTGGTCTCGGTGCTCGCAGAGCCCGGGCAGGTGGTGCAGGCGGGCGACCGGCTGGCGGTGCTCGAGGCGATGAAGATGGAGCACACGCTGACGGCGGCGCGCGACGGCGTCGTGGCCGAGGTGCTGGTGGCCGATGGCGCGCAGGTCGAGGCGGGCGCGGCGCTCATCCGGCTGGAGGAGGAAGAGGAGGCGGCGGCGTGATCCGGCTGCACCATGTGCCCGAGAGCCGCTCGATGCGGGTGCTCTGGCTGCTCTATGAGCTGGAGGTGCGGTTCGAGCTCGTGCTGCATCCCTTTGACAAGTCGCTGCGGGCGCAGGAGTATCTGACGCTGTCGCCGGCCGGCCGGGTGCCGGCGCTGGAGATCGAGGGCGAGTGCATGTTCGAGAGCCTCGCGATGATGGAATATCTCTGCGAGCGCTTTCCGGATGCGGGCCTGGGCCGCGCGCCGGGCAGCCCCGACCGCATGGCCTGGCTGAGCTGGCTGCATTTCTCCGAGACGATCTCTCAGCATGCGGCGGCGCTGACCCAGCAGCATCTGATGCTGCGCGAGGATCATATGCGCTCGCCCATTGTCATGCGACTGGAGGCGAAGCGTGTGGAGAAATGTTACGCGGCGCTGGAGGCGCGGCTGTCGGCGCCGCCGGAGACCCGCGATCACATGCTGACCTCAGGGTTTTCGGCGGTGGATATCGCGCTGGGTCAGGCGGTCTATATGGCGAAGCATTTCGCGGCGCTGGACGGATTTCCCGCGCTTGGCGCCTGGTATCGGCGGGTGAGCGGGCGGGCGGCGTTTGCGCGCTGTCTGCCGGAGGCGGGCGAGGGGCTCTATGATCGCGATTTCTACCCGGCCTGGGCGGAGTGATCCGGCGGGGCACGCGATGCGCGCGCAGTTTGTCTCGCCGCGCGCCTGCGGCGGCGGCTCGGGCGGGCGCCCGTGGCGGTGGCATGCCCGGGGCCTGGGCGGTTTGCCTCTGGCGCGGGTCTGCGGGAGTATTTTCAGAAAGATGAAAGGCGGGGTCTGAGAGATGAGCGGATATGTCGAGATCTTCGAGGTGGGCCCGCGCGACGGCTTGCAGAACGAGGAGCGCCGGATCGACGCGGCGGAGAAGATCGCGCTGGTGGATTGTCTGAGCCGGGCGGGGTTCCGGCGCATCGAATGCGCCAGCTTCGTCAGCGCGCGCTGGGTGCCGCAGATGGCCGACTCGGACAAGGTGCTGGCGGGGATCGCGCGGGCGCCGGGCGTGTCCTATGCGGCGCTGACGCCCAATATGAAGGGGTTCGAGGCGGCGATGGCTGCCGGCGCGGACGAGGTGGCGATCTTTGGCGCGGCCTCGGAGAGTTTCAGCCGCGCCAATATCAATGCCTCTATCGAAGAGAGCCTGGAGCGGTTCCGCCCGGTGGCCGAGGCGGCGACGGCGCGCGGGGTGAAGCTGCGGGGCTATATCTCCTGCGTGGTGGAATGCCCCTATGAGGGCGCGGTGGCGCCGGAGGCGGTGGCGCGGGTGGCGGCGGCACTGCGCGATATGGGGTGCTATGAGATTTCGCTTGGCGACACGATCGGGCGCGGCGTGCCCGAGGCGGTGGATGCGATGCTGGGCGCGGTGCTGGAGGAGATCGAGCCGGCGCGGCTGGCGGGGCATTACCACGACACCGGCAAGCGGGCGTTGGAGAATATCGAGGTCTCGCTGGCACGCGGGCTGCGGGTCTTCGATGCCGCCGTGGGCGGCCTGGGCGGCTGCCCCTATGCGCCGGGCGCCGAGGGCAATGTGGCGACCGAGGCGGTGGCGGCGCGGCTGGCGGAGCTTGGCTATGAGACCGGGCTCGACATGGGCGTGCTGGAAAAAGCGGCGGCGATGGCACGGGCGCTGCGCGGGTGAGGCGAGAAGTGGAGGCTGGATGATGGATCTGATCACGGTGACGCGCGACGCGCGCGGGGTGGCGACGCTGTCGCTGGCGCGGGCGGAGAAGCACAACGCGCTCTCGGCGCAGATGATGGGCGAGCTGGAGGCGGCGGCGCGGGCGCTGGCGGAGGACGACTCGGTGCGGGTGGTGGTGCTGGCCGCCGAGGGGCCGACCTTTTGCGCCGGCGCCGATCTGGGCTGGATGCGCGAGCAGTTCGGCATGGATGGCGAGACCCGCAAGGCCGAGTCGCGCCGCATCGCCACGGCGCTCGAGGCGCTGGTGGCGCTGCCGCAGCCGCTGATCGGGCGGGTGCAGGGCAATGCCTTTGGCGGCGGCGTCGGGCTGGTGGCGGTCTGCGATGTGAGCATCGGGGCGCAGGGGCTCAAGATGGCGTTCACCGAGACGCGGCTGGGGCTGATTCCGGCCAATATCGGGCCCTATGTGGTGGCGCGCATGGGCGCGGTGCGGGCGCGCGAGGTATTCATGAACGCGCGGGTCTTTGACGCCGAGGAGGCGGTGCGGCTGAACCTGCTGACCCGCGCAGCGCCGGCAGAAGAGCTGGATGCGGCGGTTGAGGCGGAGGTGGCGCCGTACCTCGCCTGCGCGCCCTTTGCAGTGCGCGACGCCAAGGCGCTGCTCAATGCGCTGGCCGGCGGCGTGACGCCGCAGCAGGTGGATTTCGCCATCGACGGGCTCGCCGCGAGATGGGAGACCGAGGAGGCGCAGGCGGGAATCGCCGCCTTCTTCGACAAGCGAAAGGCGCCCTGGGCGTGACGACTCAGATCGCACATCTTTATGCAACGCTTTGCCTGGCGGGGATCTTTTTCCAGATCGCGCTGATTTCGGGCGCGCCGCTGGGTGCGGTGGCGCCGGGCGGGCAGGCGCCGGGCGGACTTTCGGCGCAGGCGCGGCTGATGGCTGTGCTTTATATACCTTTGCTGGGATTCATGGCGCTGGCGGTGGTTTCGGCGGCGGGGTTTCCCGGGCTGGTCTGGCCGCGCTGGACCGGCTGGGCGGCGCTGGCGGCGCAGGCGCTGATCGCTGTGCTGCATTTTCTGTCGCGCGCACCGGCCGAGCGGCGCTTCTGGGGACCGCTCGCGGCGGTTATGAGTGCCATGGCGCTGGTGGCGATGACCGTGTGAGCGGTGCAAGCGCCGGATTTGTATGCAAAAGTCGACGGGAAAATTGCCGCAGGATCGGGGCTTTGCCAGAGGATCCCCCTTATCCTGTTAATAAATCAGCAATTTAACCTTTCGGGAATATGTGCCGAGCTTGTTGACCCCGCCACGTCACGGGGATAAGTCACGTCTTAGCAAGGCAACATCGCCATGGTCTCCGCGCCGGACGGACGGCGCGCCTCGCAAAGGAGCCAGCACGTGGAAGAGATGCTGCGGGAATACCTCCCGATTCTCATTTTTCTTGCCGTAGCCATCGCGCTCGGTGCCATTCTCATCCTCGCCGCCGTCGTGCTCGCCGTGCGTCACCCAGACCCCGAAAAGGTTTCGGCTTATGAATGCGGGTTCAACGCGTTCGACGACGCGCGGATGAAATTCGACGTCCGGTTCTACCTCGTGTCGATCCTCTTCATCATCTTCGATCTCGAGATCGCCTTCCTGTTCCCCTGGGCCACCGCCTTCAAGGATGTGAGCATGGTGGGGTTCTGGTCGATGATGGTGTTCCTGGCGGTGCTGACCATCGGCTTCGCCTATGAATGGAAGAAAGGGGCGCTGGAATGGGAGTGATGACCGGGGCGAACACCGCCGGGCCCGACCGCGAGGTCGCCACCCAGGCGCTGAACCGCGAATTGTCGGACAAGGGCTTTCTGCTCACATCCGTCGATGACGTGATCAACTGGGCCCGCACCGGCTCGCTGCACTGGATGACCTTCGGCCTTGCGTGCTGCGCGGTCGAGATGATGCAGAGCTCGATGCCGCGCTACGATCTCGAACGCTTCGGCACCGCGCCGCGCGCCAGCCCGCGCCAGTCGGATCTGATGATCGTCGCCGGCACGCTGACCAACAAGATGGCGCCGGCGCTGCGCAAGGTCTACGATCAGATGCCCGAGCCGCGCTACGTGATTTCCATGGGCTCCTGCGCCAATGGCGGTGGCTATTACCACTACAGCTACAGCGTCGTGCGCGGCTGCGACCGCATCGTGCCGGTCGACGTCTATGTGCCCGGCTGCCCGCCGACGGCAGAGGCGCTGATGTACGGGCTGATGGCGCTTCAGAAAAAGATCCGGCGCACCGGAACGATCGTGCGCTGAGGGAGGGCGAGCAATGACGCAGGCACTGAGCGAACTTGGGGCGCATCTCGAACAGAAACGCCCCGATTGCGTGCTGGGCTGGGATGTGGCCTTTGGCGAACTGACCGTCGATGTGGCGCCCGCCAATATCGCGGGCTTTGTCGAGTTCCTGAAGACCGATCCCTCCTGCCGCTTCTCCTCGCTGGTGGACATCACCGCGGTGGATTACCCCGCGCGGCCGAAGCGCTTCGACGTGGTCTATCACTTCCTGAGCATGTATCAGAACCACCGCATCCGCCTGCGCGTCGCGGCGCGCGAGGAGGAGGTCGTGCCCTCGATCACCGCTGTGCATCCGAGCGCCAACTGGTTCGAGCGCGAGGTGTTCGACATGTTCGGCATCGTGTTCTCCGGCCATCCGGATCTGCGCCGCATCCTCACCGATTACGGCTTCCGCGGCCATCCGCTGCGCAAGGACTTCCCGACCACGGGCTATGTCGAGGTGCGCTATGACGAGGAACTCAAGCGCGTGGTCTACGAACCGGTGAGCCTGGTGCAGGAATACCGCCAGTTCGATTTCATGTCGCCCTGGGAAGGTGCGCAATACGTGCTGCCCGGCGACGAAAAGGCGGAGGCGAAGTGATGCGCGCCGCTTCGAGGTCTTGCGAGATTTTTCGGACGAAAAATCTCGCCCGCACCAAGAATTTTCGTTCGAAAATTCTTGGCGCCCCCGCGATGAAAGAGGTGTGAGGATGATGGACGGTTCCAAGTTCGACGACGGCAGCACCGACGCGCTGTCCGGCGAACAGCAAATCCGCAACTTCAACATCAACTTCGGCCCGCAGCACCCGGCGGCCCACGGCGTGCTGCGTCTGGTGCTGGAACTCGACGGCGAGATCGTCGAGCGCTGCGACCCGCATATCGGGCTGCTGCATCGCGGCACCGAGAAGCTGATGGAGAGCCGCACCTATCTGCAGAACCTGCCCTATTTCGACCGGCTCGATTATGTCGGCACGATGAACCAGGAACATGCCTGGTGTCTGGCGATCGAAAAGCTCACCGGCACCGAGGTGCCGCGCCGCGCCTCGCTGATCCGCGTGCTCTACTGCGAGATCGGGCGCATTCTGAACCACCTGCTGAACGTGACCACGCAGGCGATGGACGTGGGCGCGCTGACGCCGCCGCTCTGGGGCTTCGAAGAGCGCGAAAAGCTGATGATCTTCTACGAGCGCGCCTGCGGGGCCCGGCTCCACGCCGCCTATTTCCGCCCCGGCGGCGTGCATCAGGATCTCACGCCCGAGCTGCTCGACGATATCGACGCCTGGTGCGAGAGCTTCCCGAAGGTGCTCGACGATATCGACGGGTTGCTGACCGAGAACCGGATCTTCAAGCAGCGCAACGCCGATATCGGCATCGTCACCGAAGAGGACATTCAGGAACACGGCTATTCCGGCGTCATGGTGCGTGGCTCCGGCTTCGCCTGGGATCTGCGCCGCGCGCAGCCCTATGAGTGCTACGACGAGTTCGAGTTCCAGATCCCGGTCGGCAAGAACGGCGACTGCTACGACCGCTATCTCTGCCGCATGGCCGAGATGCGCGAGTCGACCAGGATCATGAAACAGGCCATCGAAAAGCTGCGCCTGCCGGAGAACAAGGGCGACGTGATGTCCCGGGGCAAGCTGACCCCGCCGAAGCGGTCGGAGATGAAGACCTCGATGGAGGCGCTGATCCACCACTTCAAGCTCTATACCGAGGGCTTCCACGTGCCCGCGGGCGAGGTCTATGCCTGCGTCGAGGCGCCCAAGGGCGAGTTCGGCGTCTATCTGGTGGCGGACGGGTCGAACAAGCCGTATCGCGCCAAGCTGCGCGCGCCGGGCTATCTGCACCTGCAATCCATGGATCACGTCTGCAAGGGGCACCAGCTGGCCGATGTGGCGGCGATCCTCGGCTCGCTCGACATCGTGTTCGGCGAGGTCGACCGCTGAGCGTCTGAACGACAGGCCTTGGGTTCGCGTGTGTGCATCCCGGGCCATCCCGGCCCGCGCGGCCGCAAGAAAAGGAAAGAGGGGTTTGGGGACCGTGATGCTGAAGAAAAGCCTGGCGCTGCTGCCGCTCTTCGCCACCGCCGGCTGTCTGGCGCTGCCACCGCAGGGCACCGATGCCGAGGATATTGCCGCCTTCGACGAGGCGGTCGCCTCGGTCGGGTGCAGCCTCGAACGTGAATCCGATTACCTGCCGGTCGAGCTTCAGACCGGGCTGCCCCGCGAGCAGATCCAGCAGATCGCCCAGTACCGCATCGCCGGCCGTCAGGGTGTGCAGACCGAGGCCGGCGGCTTTCGCTTGACCTCGGGCGCCTGCGCGCCGGTCGAAGAGCCGGCCGCCGAGGTGGCCGAGGCGGGCTGAGCCCGGTGCCCGGCACCGCCATAACCGTTCCGGGCCGCAAGGCCCCCGCGCAAGCCGCGGATCCGACAACCTACGAGAGGCCATCCGACTGATGCTTCGCCGCCTTCATCCCGAACAGCCCGAGAGCTTTGCCTTCACCCAAGCCAACCTGGCCTGGGCCGAGGGGCAGATCAGCAAATATCCCGAAGGCCGTCAGGCCAGCGCGGTCATCCCGCTGCTGTGGCGCGCCCAGGAACAGGAGGGCTGGCTGACCCAGAAGGCGATCGAGACCGTCGCCGACATGCTGGGTATGGCCTATATCCGGGTGCTGGAGGTCGCGACCTTCTACTTCATGTTCCAGCTCCAGCCGGTGGGCTCGGTGGCACATGTGCAGATCTGCGGCACCACCACCTGCATGATCTGCGGCGCCGAGGATCTGATGGCGGTCTGCAAGGAAAAGATCGCGCCGAAGGCGCATATGGTTTCCGACGACGGCAAGTTCTCCTGGGAAGAGGTGGAATGCCTCGGCTCCTGCGCCAACGCGCCGATGGCGCAGATCGGCAAGGATTACTACGAGGATCTGACCGCCGAACGTCTGGCCGAGCTCCTCGACGAGCTTGCCGCCGGCAAGGTGCCGGTGCCGGGCCCGCAGAACGGCCGCTACGCCTCCGAGCCCAAGGGCGGGCCGGTGGTGCTGACCGCCCATGCGGAGGGCCGCGCGCCCTATAACGCCTCGGTTACGCTGGCGACGGATATCGGCGACACGGTGAAGCGCATCGACGGCACCGAGGTGCCGCTGCGCACCCCCTGGCGCGACCGTTCCAATGAAAGCGGCGATGCCGCGCCGACGCCGCACGCGCCCAAGCTTTCCGGTGGCGCGCCCGCCGACGAGACCGGCATCGACAAGCGCGAGGCGCCGGTGACCAGCGCTGGCAAGCCGGCGGCGCCGGTCGAGGGCGAGGAGGCTGTCGGCACCCGTCCCGAGGCGCTGGATGGCCCGCGCGGGGGCGGGGCGGACAATCTCAAGCTGATCAAGGGCGTCGGGCCGAAGCTCGAAGAGCTCTGCAACAGCCTCGGTTTCTACCATTTCGACCAGATCGCCAATTGGTCCGCCGACGAGGTCGCCTGGGTCGACGCCAACCTCACCGGCTTCAAGGGCCGCGTGACGCGCGACGACTGGGTGGCCCAGGCCAAGGTTCTGGCCGAGGGCGGTGAGACGGAATTCGCATCCCGTGTTAAAAAGGGCGATGTATACGATGACGACTGACACGCTCATAAGGAACTGGTGACGAGGGAGACGGGGAATGATGGATACGGCCATTGACGGCGGCTGCCAGAAGAAATGCTGGGGCGCAGCCGCAGTAATCGGGCTTCTGGTGCTGATCTTCGCGCTGGCGGGACACCGGGGGATCGTCGCGGCGATCCTGCTCGGGGTGCTTGCGGCGGTGCTGCTGGGGCTGTTGTTCGTCTGGCTGTTCTGCGCGCCCGTGCCGAAACCGGGCACCCGCCCGGTACCCGCGCCGCTGAAACCGGCGCCTGCGCCGGCCCCCGTCGCGCCGGCTCCTGTGACCACCTCTGCGCCTGCGGCACCGGCGCCCGAACCGGAACCGGCCGAGAAGGCCGCGCCCGCGGCCGAGGAGGCGCCTGCCGCGGTCCAGCCCAGCAAACCGCTGGCCGGCGAGGAAGAGCTGGCAAGCCGCAAGGGCAGCTGGACATACGAGGGCGAGGCCGAGGCGCCCGCCGCTGAAGAAGACGCCGGCGAAACCCGGCCCGAGGCACTGACCGCCGCCCGCGAGGGCGGGCCGGACAACCTCAAGGAAATCAAGGGCGTCGGGCCGAAGCTCGAGTCGCTGCTGCACGAGCTGGGGATCTTCCATTTCGACCAGATCGCCGGCTGGAGCGCCGCCGAGGTGGCCTGGATGGATTCCAACCTCAAGGGCTTCCGGGGCCGGGTGTCGCGCGACGACTGGATCGGTCAGGCAAAGATCCTTGCGGCGGGTGGCGATACCGAGTTCTCGCAGCGCGTCGACAAGGGCGAGGTCTACTGAGGACCGAAGGGACAGACGGGCTCCGGGCCGCCGCAAGGCCCGCGAGCAGGACGAAACAGGGCAGACGGGCAGGGGCCCGGGCGGCGGATCTGGCAGGCAGCGCCTGCATCCCGGGTTCGCGCCGGGCCGATGCCTTTGGAGGCCGAGGGAATGACAGACCAGGACAGCCACACCCGGCAGGGGCGCATCATCGCGCTGGTGATTGCCGGCACCGGGCTGGCCTGGATCGCGGCGACGGCAGCGGGCGAATGGCTCGGCTGGAGTCACCGCACACGGGCTTTCTTCGACCTGGCCGCACTGGCCGGGTTCGGGACGGCGATTTGGATGATCTACGGGCTCTGGCGTGCCCGCCAGAAGGACAAGGACTGATGCGATGCTGAAGGACGAGGACCGCATTTTCACCAATCTCTACGGCATGCATGATCGCACGCTGGCAGGGGCAAAGGCGCGCGGCCACTGGGACGGAACCGCCGGGATCCTCGCGAAGGGCCGCGACTGGATCGTCGACGAGATGAAGGCCTCCGGCCTGCGCGGGCGCGGCGGTGCCGGCTTCCCGACGGGCCTGAAATGGTCCTTCATGCCCAAGGAGAGCGACGGTCGCCCCGCCTATCTGGTGATCAACGCCGACGAATCTGAACCCGCGACCTGCAAGGACCGCGAGATCATGCGCCACGATCCGCACACACTGATCGAAGGCGCGCTGATCGCCAGCTTCGCCATGGGGGCGCATACCTCCTATATCTACATTCGCGGCGAATATATCCGCGAGAAAGAGGCGCTTCAGGCGGCCATCGACGAGGCCTACGATGCCGGCATGATCGGCAAGAACGCCTGCGGGTCTGGCTGGGATTTCGACCTCTACCTGCATCACGGCGCCGGCGCCTATATCTGCGGCGAGGAAACCTCGCTGCTGGAAAGCCTCGAAGGCAAGAAGGGCATGCCCCGGATGAAGCCGCCCTTCCCGGCGGGCGCGGGTCTCTACGGCTGCCCGACCACGGTGAACAATGTCGAATCCATCGCGGTGGTGCCGACGATCCTGCGCCGCGGCGCCACCTGGTTCTCGGGCTTCGGGCGCAAGAACAATGCCGGCACCAAGCTCATGGGGCTCACCGGCCACGTCAACACGCCCTGCGTCTTCGAGGAAGAGATGTCGCTCTCGGTGCGCGAGATCATCGAAAAGCACGGCGGCGGCATTCGCGGCGGCTGGGACAATCTCAAGGCGATCATCCCCGGCGGTGCCTCCTGCCCGGTGCTGCCGCGCGACGCGCTCGAGGATGCGATCTTCGATTTCGACTGGATGCGCGAGAACAAGTCGAGCTTCGGCACCGGCTGCATGATCGTCATGGACAATTCGGTCGATGTGGTGAAAGCCGTCTGGCGCCTGTCGAAATTCTTCAAGCACGAGAGCTGCGGCCAGTGCACGCCCTGCCGCGAGGGCACCGGCTGGATGATGCGCGTCATGGACCGTCTGGTCACCGGCGAGGCGGAGGTCGAGGAGATCGACATGCTGCTCGACGTGACCAAGCAGGTCGAGGGTCACACGATCTGCGCGCTCGGCGACGCGGCGGCCTGGCCGATCCAGGGCCTGATCCGGCATTTCCGCGAGGAGATCGAGGACCGCATCAAGGCCAAGAAGACCGGTCGCATGGGCGCGATGGCGGCGGAGTGAACCGATGCAGCCTGACGGGCATCATCTGGCGGAATTCAACCTCGGGGTTCTCAAATACGATTGGGACGACCCCCGGGTGAAGGATTTTGTCGACGGGATCGGTCGCGTGAATGCCATAGCGCAGCGCAGCGCCGGTTTCGTCTGGATGATGGATGGTGACGAGATGGAATCCGAGCAGCTTGCGCCCGAGGGCGTGCTTGGCGGCAATCCGCGCCTTGCCTCCACGCTGTCGGTCTGGGAAGACGCGGCGCATCTGGAGCATTTCGTCTGGAACACGGTTCACAAGCAGTTCTACGACCGCAAGGCCGAATGGTACGACGCGGTGGATGCGGTGCGACTGGTGATGTGGTGGGTGCCCGAGGGGCACCGCCCGACGACAACCGAGGCGATGGAGCGCTTCCGTCACCTTGAAGCGCATGGCGACAGCGAATTCGCATTCGGCTGGGCGCATCTGAAAGAGGCGGAGCTTTGGAAGACCAAGCAATGCGGAGAGGCGGCATGAGCGGCACGATGAATCTGGCCGAGCTGAACGTGGGCCGCCTGCTGGCGCCGACCGACGATCCGCGCGTGGCCGATTTCATGAATGCGCTCGACCGGATCAACGGCATGGGCAAGCGCATGCCGGGCTTTGTCTGGATGATGGAGGGCTCGGGCGAGCCGGGCACCGGCAATACCGAGAACAATATCGGCGACGATCCGCAATTCGTCGCAAACCTCACCGTCTGGGAAGACGTGGAAAGCCTCGAAACCTTCGTCTGGAAGACCGTGCACCGGCAGTTCTACGACCGCCGGGAGGACTGGTTCGAGATCCTCGGCAAGCAGCATTTCGTCATGTGGTGGGTGCCCGCCGGGCATGAACCCTCGCTCGACGAGGCGCTGGCGCGGCTCGAACATCTGCGCGAGAACGGCCCCTCCGAGCATGCCTTTGGCTGGGCCGAGCTGCCGCAGGCCACCGCCTGGCGCGACAAGGGCTGCCGCGAGGTGGCGGCATGAGTCTGCGCCTGCTCTCGATCCCCGCGCTTCTGGCGCTGCTGGCGGCCTGTCAGGGCCCGTCCGGCGCGGCGCTGCCGTCTGCAAACGCGCCGGCGCGCAGTGCCTCGCTGGCCGAGCGATGGGAACACCGGGTGGTGACCATCAGTGTGGCCGAGCGCATCGCCGATCAGTGCTATGCCGAGGGCATCTCGCTGGCGCCGTCGCCCTGGAGCGGGGCGGTGACCCGCGCCACCGAGGAGCTGGTGGCCGAGGGCGCCGACCGCGCCGCGCTGGACGCGGTCTATGCCAACCATGATTTCAACACCTCCGCGGCGAGCGCCGGGGCCTATCTTGCGGCGCGCGGCGCGCTGCCGGATGTGCCCGAAAGCCTCTGCGCGGTGGGTGAGGCCGAGATTGCACAGGGCTCCGAAGTGGGCCGGGTGCTCCAGAAACTGTGACGGAAGCGATGACCAACGTGACGAACCGGAGCAAGATCAACAGGGTGCTGCTGCTGGGCTGCGCGACGCTGATGCTGTCGCTGGCGGCCTGCGGGAAATATTCCAAGGCCAACCGTTTCGAATATGGCGGTGTGGTGTTTCCGGGAAGCGCCAAGGCGGTGCGGGGCGACCGCAACAGCTTTGTCGCCACTGCCGGTCCGGCGAGCGCCTCGCTCGACGGCGCCATCGCGGCGGCGCGCTATCAGGGCGTGAAATACTGCATCAACTACCTCGGCACCTCGGATATCGACTGGCAGGTGGGCCCCGACACACCGCCGGAGCAGCTGGCGATCGAGGGCGACAAGGTGACTTTCCGGGGGAGCTGCACCGAGTGAGACGCGCAGGTGTCATATCGCGCATCGGGCGCGCCGGTCCTTGCAGGGCCGGCGGTGGCGCCCCCATCTCGGTAAGCGAAGGGGGCCGTGCCAGCGCGCGCCCCGCAATCGCTATCCGGAGCTTTGACATGCGCAAGACGATGACACCGCTTTTCCTCGCTGCCCTCATGGGGCTTTCCGCGATGCCGGCTGACGCCACGGCCAAACCGCCGCTCGGCGACGTGCGCGAGATCCATGACGGGCTGCTCGCCGTGGGCATCGCCGACGAGATCCGCAAGCAATGCGGCAGCATCGGCGCGCGGATGATCACCGCCTACAGCTATCTCGGCAGGCTGAAATCGCACGCCGCCGCGCTGGGTTACAGCGACGAGGAAATCGAGGACTACGTGACCTCGAAATCCGAGAAGAAGAAATACCGTGCCGAGGGCGAGGCCTGGCTGAAGGCCCGCGGCGTGACACTGGGCGTCGAGGCGGGCTATTGCCGCGTCGGGCGCGAGGAAATCGAGAGGGGCTCATCGGTCGGTGCGCTCCTGAGGGCGTGGTGATGACGGGCGGGGCGGATATCGCGGCCCGCGCCGACATGCCTTGCCCGGGACGGCCCCTGTGCCGTGCCGAGAGAAATTCTGTCTGGGAAGATGCCAATGAGTGACCTGCGCAAGATCATCATCGACGGGAACGAGCTAGAGGTCGACGGGGCGATGACCCTGATTCAGGCCTGCGAACAGGCCGGGATCGAAGTGCCGCGTTTCTGCTATCACGAGCGGCTCAGCATCGCGGGCAACTGCCGGATGTGCCTTGTCGAAGTCGTCGGCGGCCCGCCGAAACCCGCCGCCTCCTGCGCCATGCAGGTGCGCGACCTGCGCCCTGGCCCGGAAGGCCAGCCGCCGGTGGTCAAGACCAACTCGCCGATGGTCAAGAAGGCCCGCGAGGGGGTGATGGAGTTCCTGCTCATCAACCACCCGCTCGACTGCCCGATCTGCGACCAGGGCGGCGAATGCGACCTCCAGGATCAGGCCATGGCCTATGGGGTGGATTTCTCGCGCTTCCGCGAGGCCAAGCGCGCGGTGGACGATCTCGATCTCGGGCCGCTGGTCGAAACCCACATGACCCGCTGCATCTCCTGCACCCGCTGCGTGCGCTTCACCACCGAGGTGGCGGGCATCACCCAGATGGGCCAGACCGGGCGCGGCGAGGATGCGGAGATCACCTCCTATCTGAACCAGACGCTCGACTCGAACATGCAGGGCAATATCATCGACCTCTGCCCGGTCGGCGCGCTGGTCTCCAAGCCCTATGCCTTCACCGCCCGCCCGTGGGAGCTGACCAAGACCGAGAGCATCGACGTGATGGATGCGCTCGGCTCCAATATCCGGGTCGATACCAAGGGCCGCGAAGTGATGCGCTTTCTGCCGCGCAACCATGACGGCGTGAACGAGGAGTGGATCTCCGACAAGACGCGCTTTGTCTGGGACGGGCTGCGCCGCCAGCGGCTCGACAAGCCCTATGTGCGCGAGAACGGCAAGCTGCGCCCGGCCACCTGGCCCGAGGCGCTGACCAAGGCCGCCGAGGCGCTGAAGGGCGCCAAGAAACCCGCGGGCCTCGTGGGCGATCTCGCCCCGGTCGAGGCGGCGTTCTCGCTCAAGACGATGATCGAGGGGCTGGGCGGCAATGTGGAATGCCGCACCGATGGCGCGCGGCTGCCCGCCGGCAACCGCTCGGGCTATGTCGGCAATGCCTCCATCGAGGATATCGACGGCGCCAAGTTCATCCAGCTCATCGGCACCAATCCGAGCGATGAGGCGCCGGTGCTGAACGCGCGCATCCGCAAGGCCTATCTCGCCGGTGCGCAGATCGGTCTGGTGGGCGAGGCGGTGGACCTCACCTATGATTACGCCCATGTCGGCACCGACCGCGCCGCGCTCCAGGGCCTGCTCGACAAGGACTATGGCGATGTGCGCGATGCGCCGTCGGTGGTGATCGTCGGGCAGGGCGCCTTGCAGGAGGCCGACGGTGCCGCCGTGCTCGCCGCCGCGATGAAGCTGGCCGAGGATACGCAGTCGAAATTCATGGTGCTGCACACCGCCGCCGGCCGTGTCGGCGCGATGGATGTGGGGGCTGTGACCGAGGGCGGCATGGATGCCGCCATGGACGGCGCGGATGTGATCTGGAATCTCGGCGCCGACGAGGTCGAGATCGCCGATGGCCCCTTCGTGATTTATCAGGGCAGCCATGGCGACCGCGGCGCACACCGTGCCGACGTGATCCTGCCGGGCGCCGCCTATACGGAAGAAAACGGCCTCTTCGTGAACACCGAGGGCCGTCCGCAGCTTGCGCTTCGTGCGAGCTTTGCGCCGGGCGAGGCCAAGGAGAACTGGGCGATCCTGCGCGCGGTCTCTGCCGAGCTGGGCGCGACGCTGCCCTGGGACAGTCTGCCGCAACTGCGTCAGGCGCTTGTGGCCGCCGTGCCGCATCTGGTCGAGATCGACACCGTGCCGGGCAACACCTGGTCGGCGGTCGCCCCGGGCAAGCTGGGCGACGCGAGCTTCCGCTACGCGGTGCGCGACTTCTACCTGAGCAACCCGATCGCGCGCGCCTCGGTGCTGATGGCGGAGCTGTCGGCCAATGCCAAGGCGCGCAAAGAGCGGCCGATGGCTGCGGAGTAAGCATGTGGGCGCGGCTCGGCATACCGATTCTGGCGCTGGCTGCGCTTTGTTCCTGCGAGGAAGCCCCGCAGGACGAGGCGCCCTTTGTGCCGGAATATGCGGGGGTCGAGACGCGGCTGCTCGACGGGGATCTGGTGAACTTCTTCGTCGAGATGCGCGGCGCCCGGGATGCGGGCGACGTGGAAGATTACGCGCGTTGTGCTGCGGCGCAGTATGCGCTGATCCGCGGCTACGGATTTGCGCGGCATCTGCGCACGAATGTCGCGCAAGAGGGTGGCCTCTGGCGCGGAGATGCTGTTTACACGATCTCGGCGGCGCTGCCCCGAGGGCTCAAGACCATCGACGCGGAAGTCGTCGCTCTGGCCTGTGCCGAGAACGGAATACCGATGGTGTGAGGGACACTTGATGGCAGACTTCTTTACCAACACCGGCCTTGGAATCGCTCTCGTCATAGTCGGGCAGATCCTGCTGGTTCTCGTCCCGCTTCTCGTGGCGCTGGCCTTTCTGATGTATATGGACCGCAAGGTCTGGGCCGCCGTGCAGATGCGGCGCGGCCCCAACGTCGTGGGTGTCTTCGGCGTGCTGCAAAGCTTTGCGGACTTTCTGAAATACATCGTCAAGGAGGTGGTGTTTCCGGCGGGCGCCGACAAGGTCGTGTTCCTGCTGGCGCCGATGATCTCGCTGGTGATGGCCTTCATCGCCTGGGCGGTGATTCCCTTCAATGACGGCTGGGTGGTCGCCGATATCAACGTCGCGATCCTCTACATCTTCGCCATCTCCTCACTCGAGGTTTACGGCGTGATCATGGGCGGCTGGGCGTCGAACTCGAAATACCCGTTCCTCGGCTCGCTGCGCTCCGCCGCGCAGATGATTTCTTACGAGGTGTCCATCGGTCTGATCATCATCGGCGTGATCATCTCCACCGGTTCGATGAACCTGACCGACATCGTGCATGCGCAGGACGGGGCGGGGCTCCTGTCCTGGTACTGGCTGCCGCATTTCCCGATGGTCTTCCTGTTCTTCATCTCGGCGCTGGCCGAGACCAACCGCCCGCCCTTCGACCTTCCCGAAGCGGAATCCGAGCTGGTGGCCGGCTATCAGGTGGAATATTCCGCGACGCCCTTCCTGCTCTTCATGATCGGCGAACTGACCGCCGTGGTGCTGATGTGCGCGCTGGTCTCGCTGCTGTTCTTCGGCGGCTGGCTGTCGCCGATCCCGGGCCTGCCCGACGGCATCCTGTGGATGGTCCTCAAGATGGTGTTCTTCTTCTTCATCTTCGCGATGGTGAAGGCGATCACCCCCCGCTACCGCTATGACCAGCTGATGCGGCTGGGCTGGAAAGTCTTCCTGCCCTTCAGCCTCGTCTGGGTGGTCTTCGTCTCCTTCGCAGCAAAATTCGGCTGGTTCTGGGGTGTGTTCACCCGCTGGACCACAGGAGTTTAAGCCATGACCCAAATCGACTACGGTCGCGCCGCGAAATACTTTCTGCTGGCGGATTTCATCAAAGGCTTCGCGCTGGGGATGAAGTATTTCTTCGCGCCCAAGCCGACGCTGAACTATCCGCACGAGAAAGGCCCGCTGAGCCCGCGTTTCCGCGGCGAGCACGCGCTGCGCCGCTACCCCAACGGGGAAGAGCGCTGCATCGCCTGCAAGCTCTGCGAGGCGATCTGCCCGGCGCAGGCCATCACCATCGACGCGGAACCGCGTGACGACGGCTCGCGCCGCACCACGCGCTACGACATCGACATGACGAAATGCATCTATTGCGGCTTCTGCCAGGAAGCCTGCCCGGTGGATGCCATCGTCGAGGGGCCGAATTTCGAGTTCTCCACCGAGACCCGCGAAGAGCTGTTCTACGACAAGCAGAAACTGCTCGAGAACGGCGAGCGCTGGGAAGCCGAGATCGCCCGCAACCTGGAGCTGGACGCACCTTACCGATGAGCCACGCCACGCCGCAGACCGACGCCTGCGCGACAGGCCGCCGCTTTCCCGGGCAGACCGGGGTGGCGGGCGGGCTGCGCGCGCGGCATCTGCGGAACGCGGCGGGCCGCGTGCCTGGGCGGATCGGAGCGGAAGACGGGGAGGGGACCGCATGAGCGAATCCAAGACGCCTTTCGAGCTGATGATGGGCCAGGCGCATGAGATGGCGCGGGCCTTCAATCCGGCGCTGGAGAGCTTCAGCCCCAAGGGGTTCGAGAAACTCTGGCCGACCATGCCCAAGGACGTCATGGAGTTCTGGTTCGGGCGCGGTCTCTCGAAAGAGGGGCTCGACGCCAAGACCCGGCTGCTCTTGACGCTTGCGGGGTTGACGATGCAGGGCGCTCAGGCCGATACGCCGGTGCGCATGACGGTGCGCCACCTGCTCGAAGCCGGTGCCACCAAGGACGAGATCGCCGAGACCATCGCACAGATGTCGATGTTCGCTGGAATACCCGCCATGACCCGCGCCATGGAACTTGCGCGCGAGGTCATGGAAGACAACAAGGATGACGAAGCATGACCGTGTTCGCCTTCTACCTCTTTGCCCTTTGCGTCATCGTCGGGGGGCTTTTCACGGTGATCAGCCGCAATCCGGTGCATTCGGTGCTCTGGCTGATCCTGGCCTTCCTGAGCTCCGCCGGGCTCTTCGTGCTCCTCGGCGCCGAGTTCGTGGCGATGCTGCTGATCATCGTCTATGTCGGCGCGGTGGCGGTGCTCTTCCTCTTCGTGGTGATGATGCTCGACGTGGATTTCGCCGAGCTGCGCGCGGGGATGGCGAAATACATGCCGCTGGCGCTGCTGATCGGGCTGGTCTTCCTGATGGAGCTGGGCATGGCCTTCGGCGCCTGGGAAACCTCCGAGATGGCGGCGACGCAGCTCTCGGCACCGGCGCCGGCGGATGTGCAGAACACCGCCGCGCTCGGCGTGCTGCTCTATGACCGTTACTTCCTGCTGTTCCAGCTTGCCGGGCTCATCCTGCTGGTCGCCATGATCGGCGCCATCGTGCTTACCCTGCGCCACCGCACCGACGTCAAGCGCCAGAACGTGCTGGCGCAGATGTGGCGCGACCCGGCCAAGTCGATGGAGCTGAAGGACGTGAAACCGGGGCAGGGGCTCTAGGCCTCCGCCCGCCCCGGACCCGATCCGGGGCCTACTCCGGGCACGACCTGGGGCCTCCCGCCAGCGATGGCGGGCACCGAAAGAGACAGGGGCTCTTACCGGCCCCGGAAGAAGACAATTGCCCCCAAAGGGGCAGGGATAGGGACAGCGATGAGCGTAGCCAGTTGGATAGCCATCTTTTTCGCGGGGATCTTCGTTCCCGTCGTCCTGGGAATACGTCAATCGCGGCGTCGGAACGGAGATCTCAGATGATCGGACTTGAACATTACCTGACAGTGGCGGCGGTGCTGTTCGTCACCGGCATTTTCGGGATCTTCCTGAACCGGAAGAACGTGATCATCCTGCTGATGAGCATCGAGCTCATCCTGCTCTCGGTGAACATCAATTTCGTGGCCTTCTCCTCCTATCTGGGGGATCTCGCGGGCCAGGTCTTCACGCTCTTCGTCCTGACCGTGGCCGCCGCCGAGGCCGCCATCGGCCTCGCGATCCTCGTCTGCTTCTTCCGCAACCGCGGCTCCATCGCCGTGGAAGACGTCAACGTGATGAAAGGCTGATCCGACATGGAGACGATCATTCTCTTCGCCCCGCTCGTGGGCGCCATCGTCGGGGGCTTCGGCTGGAAGTTCATCGGCGAGAAAGGGGCCCAGTGGGTCACCACCGGGCTGCTGTTCCTCGCCTGTATCCTGTCCTGGATCGTGTTCCTGACGCTGGGCGACGCGCATACCGTCTCGCTCTTCCGTTTCATCGAGAGTGGCACGCTTTCCACCGAATGGGCGATCCGCGTCGACCGGCTGACCGCGATCATGCTGATCGTGGTGACCACGGTCTCGGCGCTCGTGCACCTCTACAGCTTCGGCTACATGGCGCATGACCCGCAGTTCGAGCACACGCCCTACAGGGCGCGTTTCTTCGCCTATCTGTCGCTCTTCACCTTCGCCATGCTGGCGCTGGTGACCTCCGACAACCTGGTGCAGATGTTCTTCGGCTGGGAGGGCGTGGGTCTCGCCTCCTACCTGCTGATCGGCTTCTACTACAAGAAACCCTCGGCCAACGCCGCCGCGATCAAGGCCTTCGTGGTCAACCGGGTCGGCGATTTCGGCTTCGCGCTGGGGATCTTCGCGCTGTTCTTCCTCACCGACAGCATCCAGTTCGACCAGATCTTCAACGAGATCCCGCGCATCGCGGAAACCCAGATCACCTTCCTCTGGACCGACTGGAACGCCGCCAACCTGATCGCCTTCCTGCTCTTCGTGGGCGCGATGGGGAAATCGGCGCAGCTCTTCCTGCACACCTGGCTGCCGGACGCGATGGAAGGCCCGACGCCCGTTTCGGCACTGATCCACGCCGCCACCATGGTGACGGCGGGCGTGTTCCTCGTCTGCCGCATGTCGCCGCTGATGGAATACGCGCCGCAGGCCACCGCCTTCATCACCTTCCTCGGTGCCACCACGGCCTTTGTCGCCGCGACCATCGGTCTGGTGCAGACCGACATCAAGCGCGTGATCGCCTATTCCACCATGTCGCAGCTCGGCTACATGTTCGTGGCCGCCGGTGTCGGCGTCTATTCGGCGGCGATGTTCCACCTGCTGACCCACGCTTTCTTCAAGGCGATGCTGTTCCTCGGCGCCGGCTCGGTCATCCACGCGATGCATCACGAGCAGGACATGCGGAACTACGGCGCGCTGCGCAAAAAGGTGCCCTTCACCTTCTGGGCGATGATGATCGGCACGCTGGCGATCACCGGGGTGGGCATTCCGCTCTCGGGCTGGGTCGGCTTTGCCGGCTTCGTCTCCAAGGATGCGATCATCGAAAGCTCCTGGGCGGGCACCGAGGGCGGCTATGCCTTCTGGATGCTGGTCATCGCGGCGCTTTTCACCTCCTTCTACTCCTGGCGGCTGATGTTCCTGACCTTCTACGGCAAGGCACGGGGCGACAAGCACACCCATGAGCACGCGCATGAAAGCCCGAAGGTCATGCTGATCCCGCTGGGCGTTCTGGCCATCGGCGCGGTGTTCTCCGGCATGGTGTTCTACAAGGCCTTCTTCGGCGATCACGACAAGGTGCTGAGCTTCTTCGGCATGCCCGCGCATCACGCCGAGGCCAGCGAAGCGGGCCACGGCACCGAGACCGCCGCCGCCGGCCATGGCGAAGAGGCTGCGCAAGCGGCCGATGAGCCGGCCACCGAGGAGGCCGCCACGGAAGAGACCGCCGCCGCCGACACGGAGGAGGGCGCAGAGCCCGCCGCCGAGGACGCCGAGGCCCATGCCGCGACCGGGCTCGACTACGGGGCGATCTACATGGCCCCCGACAACGAGGTCATGGACGAGGCGCACCACGCTCCGGTCTGGGTGAAACTCTCGCCC
The DNA here is from genome assembly GCF_017311415.1 of Salipiger abyssi. Classification (GTDB taxonomy): domain Bacteria; phylum Pseudomonadota; class Alphaproteobacteria; order Rhodobacterales; family Rhodobacteraceae; genus Salipiger; species Salipiger abyssi_A. The sequence continues at coordinate 267,221 of NZ_JAEKIS010000007.1, forward strand.
TTCATCGCCATGGTGCTGGGCTTCGTGGTCGCCTACTGGTTCTACATCGTGAACCCGGTGCTGCCGCGCAAGCTCGCCGAGCAGCAGCGTCCGCTCTACCTGTTCCTGCTGAACAAGTGGTATTTCGACGAGGCCTATGACTTCCTCTTCGTGCGCCCCGCCAAGGCGGTGGGCCGCTTCTTCTGGAGGCGCGGCGACGGCAATGTCATCGACGGCACCATCAACGGTGTCGCCATGGGGATCATCCCCTTCTTCACCAAACTCGCGGGACGCGCGCAGTCCGGCTACATCTTCACTTACGCCTTCGCCATGGTGATCGGGATCGCGATCCTGGTGACCTGGATGTCGATCCTCGGAGGGGCCCACTAATGGATAACCTGCTGTCCATCGTCACCTTCCTGCCCGCGCTCGCGGCGCTGATCCTCGCGCTGTTCCTGCGCGGCGGAGACGCCGCGGCGGACCGGAACGCCAAGTGGCTGGCGATGATCGCCACCTCGGCGACCTTCGTGATCTCGCTCTTCATCCTGTTCCAGTTCGACACCTCGGAGACCGGTTTCCAGATGGTCGAAGAGGGAAGCTGGATCATGGGGATGAACTACAAGATGGGCGTCGACGGCATCTCGGTGCTCTTCGTGATGCTCACCACCTTCATGATGCCGCTGACCATCCTCGCAAGCTGGGACGTAAAGACCCGCGTCAAGGAATACATGATCGCCTTCCTGCTGCTGGAAACGCTGATGCTCGGCGTGTTCATGGCGCTGGATCTGGTGCTGTTCTACCTGTTCTTCGAGGCGGGCCTGATCCCGATGTTCCTGATCATCGGCATCTGGGGCGGCAAGAACCGCATCTATGCGAGCTTCAAGTTCTTCCTCTACACCTTCCTCGGCTCGGTGCTGATGCTGGTGGCCATGGTGGCGATGTATGCCGATGCCGGCACCACCGACATCCCGACGCTGCTGGCGCATGAATTCGCCTTCGCCGATTTCGAGGTGCTGGGCATCCATATCGTCGGCGGCATGCAGACCATGCTGTGGCTGGCGTTCTTCGCCAGCTTCGCGGTCAAGATGCCGATGTGGCCGGTGCATACCTGGCTGCCCGACGCGCACGTTCAGGCGCCCACCGCGGGCTCTGTCGTGCTGGCGGCGATCCTGCTGAAGATGGGCGGCTACGGCTTCCTGCGCTTCTCGCTGCCGATGTTCCCGGTGGGCTCCGAGGTCATGGCGCCGCTGGTCTTCTGGATGTCGGCCATCGCCATCGTCTACACCTCGCTGGTGGCGCTGGTGCAGGAGGACATGAAGAAGCTCATCGCCTATTCGTCGGTTGCCCACATGGGCTATGTGACCATGGGCATCTTTGCCGCCAACCAGCAGGGCGTCGACGGCGCGATCTTCCAGATGATCAGCCACGGCTTTGTCTCGGGCGCGCTCTTCCTCTGCGTGGGCGTGATCTACGACCGCATGCACACCCGCGAGATCGACGCCTATGGCGGCCTGGTGAACCGCATGCCGGCCTATGCGCTGATCTTCATGCTCTTCACCATGGCCAATGTCGGCCTGCCCGGCACCTCCGGCTTCATCGGCGAATTCCTGACGCTGATGGGGATCTTCCAGGTCAACACCTGGGTGGCGGCGGTCGCGGCCTCCGGCGTGATCTTCTCGGCGGCCTATGCGCTCTGGCTCTACCGCCGGGTGGTCTTTGGCGATCTCATCAAGGAGAGCCTCAAGACCATCCAGGACATGACCGCCCGCGAGAAATGGATCTTTGCGCCGCTGGTGGTGATGACGCTCTGGCTGGGGGTCTATCCCTCCGCCGCGCTTGATATCATCGGGCCCTCGGTCGAGGCGCTTGTGGACAATTACGATACGGCCATCGCGGCCGCCGATCTCGGCGGACCGGTTGTGGCCGAAGCCAACCACTAAGGGGGCGGGATATGATCTCGGCTGATCTGAACATCATCCTTCCGGAGATCGTGCTGGCGGTCTGGGCCATGCTGGCGCTGGTCGGCGCGGTCTATACCGGCAAGGACAAGATGGCCACGGCTCTGGTCTGGGCCAGCGCCGCGCTCTTCCTGCTCGTGGCGATCTGGATCGGGACCACCGGCAGCGGCGACCGCGCCGCCTTCTCGGGCATGTTCATCGACGATGCGTTCTCGCGCTTCGCCAAGGTGGTGATCCTGGTCTCGGCGGCGGCGGTGCTGCTGATGGGCGAGGGCTACATGTCGCGCCACAAGATCCTGCGCTTCGAATACCCGGTGCTGGTGGTGTTGTCGGTCGTCGGCATGATGATGATGGTCTCGGCGGGCGATCTGATGTCGCTCTATATGGGGCTGGAGCTGCAATCGCTGGCGCTCTACGTGGTCGCCTCGCTGCGCCGCGACAGCGAGCGCTCCACCGAAGCCGGCCTGAAATATTTCGTGCTGGGCGCGCTCAGCTCGGGCCTGCTGCTCTACGGCGCCTCGCTGACCTACGGTTTCGCCGGCACCACGCTGTTCTCGGGCATCATCGCCGCGGCGACCGAGGGGCATCTGTCGCTCGGCGTGCTGATCGGCCTCGTGATGATGATGGCGGGTCTGGCCTTCAAGGTCTCTGCCGTGCCGTTCCACATGTGGACGCCCGACGTCTACGAAGGCTCGCCGACCCCGGTCACCGCCTTCTTCGCCACCGCGCCGAAAGTGGCGGCCATGGGGCTTTTCGCCCGGCTGCTGTTTGACGCCTTCGGCGGCGCCGTTGCCGACTGGAGCCAAGTCGTGGCGCTCTTGTCGCTGCTCTCGATGTTCCTGGGCTCGGTCGCGGCGATCGGCCAGCGCGACATCAAGCGCCTGATGGCCTATTCCTCGATCACCCATATGGGCTATGCGCTGATGGGGCTGGCCTCGGGCACCGAGTTCGGCGTGCAGGCGATGCTGGTCTATATGGCGATCTACGTGACGATGAACGTGGGCACCTTCGCCTTCATCCTGTCGATGACCCATGAGGGCGAGCCGGTGACCGATATCCGCGCGCTCGGCATGTATTCGAAGAAAGAGCCGGGCCGGGCGCTGGCGATGCTAGTGCTGCTGTTCTCGCTCGCCGGCGTGCCGCCGCTGGTCGGTTTCTTCGGCAAGCTCTACGTGCTTCAGGCGGCCTATGGCGCCGGGCTCGTCTGGCTGGCGGTGGCCGGTGTGATCGCGTCGGTGATCGGCGCGTTCTACTACCTGCGCATCGTCTACTACATGTATTTCGGCGAAGACCGCGAGGACGCGCTGGATGCCGGCGGCTCGCCGCTGCTCTGGGGCCTTCTGATGGCCTCGGCCGCGATCATGGTGGTGGGCGTGGTGAACCTCTTCGGGGTCGAGGGCGCCGCGGCGGCTGCGGCGGCGACGCTTGTCAACTGACGCCCGGTTTCGGGCGATGTCCTGTGGTGACGCGCCTCTGGCGCGTCGCCTTTTTTGTAGGGGCGCCAGAGGCGCCCGTGCCTCCGGCGGGGATATTTTCAGCCAATGGAAACCATGGGGCGTCGCCTGAGATGAGCTGGCCTGCGGGATACGGGCGGCGGGTGCTGGCGGAGGTGGACAGCACCAATGCCGAGGCTGCGCGGCTGGCCGGATCGCTGCCCGGGCCGGAATGGATCTGCGCGCTGCGCCAGACCGCCGGGCGCGGACGGCGCGGGCGGGCCTGGGCCAATCCGGAAGGGAACTTCTCGGCGACGCTGCTGCTGATGCCGCGCGAGGCGCCGCAGGTGGTGGCGCTGCGCAGCTTCGTCTCGTCTCTGGCGCTTTACGATGCCTTCGCGCTGGCCACGGGCCGCATCGAGGGGCTGTCGCTGAAATGGCCCAATGACGTGCTGCTGAACGGCGGCAAGGTGGCGGGGATCCTGCTGGAGAGCCTCGGCCCGCGTCGCGGCGTGGCGCATCTGGCCATCGGCTTCGGCGTGAACCTGGCGGTGGCACCCGGCGCGGGCGAGGTCGAGCCTGGGGCGGTCAGGCCGGTCTCGCTGCTCTCGGAGACCGGGATCTCCGTGGCGCCGGAGGCGTTTCTCGACCTGCTCGCCAGTGCCTATGCGGAGCACGAGGCGCGCTTTGTCACCTACGGGTTTGCGCCGCTGCGCGAGGCCTGGCTGGCCCGGGCGGCGCGGCTGGGCGAGGAGATCACCGCGCGCACCGGCACAACCGAGATCGTGGGCCGCTTCGAGACCGTGGACGAGGCGGGCAACCTGATCCTGGCGACGCGGGCGGGCCGGCAGGCCATCGCCGCGGCGGATGTGTTCTTCTGAGGAGGGGGCGGCCATGCTTCTGGCCATTGATTGCGGCAATACCAACACCGTCTTTTCGATCTGGGACGGCACGAAGTTCCTCGCCACCTGGCGCACCTCGACGGAGCATCAGCGCACGGCAGACCAGTATTACGTCTGGCTTTCGACGCTGATGAATATCCACAAGATCGAGGCCGATATCACCGAGATGATCATTTCCTCGACGGTGCCGCGCGTGGTGTTCAACCTGCGGGTTCTGGCGGATCGTTATTTCAACACGCGGCCCTATGTGGTGGGCAAGCCCGACTGCCGGCTGCCGGTGGCGGTGCGGGTCGATGCGGGCACCGCCGTGGGGCCGGACCGGCTGGTCAATACCGTGGCCGGCTACGACCTCTATGGCGGCGACCTGATCGTGGTCGATTTCGGCACCGCCACCACCTTCGACGTGGTGGCGAGCGACGGCGCCTATGTGGGCGGCGTGATCGCGCCGGGGGTGAACCTCAGCCTGGAGGCGCTGCACCAGGCCGCCGCTGCGCTGCCGCATGTGGACATCACCAAGCCGCAGCGCGTGGTCGGCACCAACACCGTCGCCTGTATGCAATCGGGCGTGTTCTGGGGCTATGTCGGCCTCGTGAGAGAAATTTGCGACCGCATCAAGGGCGAGCGAGACCGCCCGATGAAGGTCATATCGACAGGCGGGCTGGCGCCGCTCTTCCAGCAATCCGAGGACCTGTTCGACGAATGGGTCGATGAACTGACCATGCACGGTCTGACAGTCATACATGACTATAATAAAAGACAGGAAACATCATGAGTAACGAGCGGATCATCTATCTGCCCCTGGGCGGCGCCGGCGAGATCGGCATGAACTGCTATGTCTACGGCTATGGCAAGCCGGGCGAGGAACGGCTGATCGTGGTCGATCTGGGCGTCGCCTTCCCGGACATGGATACCACGCCGGGGGTCGACATCATCTTTGCCGATATCGCCTGGCTGGTGGAGAACCGCGCGCGCATCGAGGCGGTGTTCATCACCCATGCGCATGAGGACCATGTGGGCGCGGTGGGCCATTGCTTTGAACGGCTGGGGGCGCCGATCTATGCCCGCGCCTTCACCGCCAATATCGCGCGCGGCAAGCTGGCGGAATACGGGCTCTCCGAGGACACCGTGCGCACCGCGTCGAAATGGCCCGAGACGATCAAGGCCGGCCCCTTCACCGTCGGCTTCCTGCCGATCTCGCATTCGATCCCCGAAAGCTCCGGGCTGGTGATCGACACGCCGCAGGGGCGGCTGATCCATACCGGCGATTTCAAGCTCGACGCGCAGCCGCTGGTGGGCGAGGCCTTTGACCCGGATCTCTGGGCCGAGGTTTCGGCGCCCGGCGTGCGGGCGCTGATCTGCGATTCCACCAATGTGTTCTCGCCCAACCCGGGGCGCTCGGAGGTCGAGGTCGGACCGGAGATCGAGAAACTGGTTGCCGGCGCGCCGCAGCTGGTGGTGGCGACGACCTTTGCCTCCAACGTGGCGCGGGTGAAGACGCTGGCCGATGCCGGCTCCAAGGCCGGGCGCTCGATCTGCCTTTTGGGCCGGGCGATGCGGCGGATGATCGAGGCGGCGATCGAGACCGGCGTGCTGACCGGCTTCCCCAGCGTGGTCAGCGTCGAGGATGCCGCCGCGATCCCGCGCGAGAATCTCATGCTGATCGTCACCGGCAGCCAGGGCGAGCGCCGGGCGGCCAGCGCGCAGCTCTCGCGCGGCAAGTATAACGGCATGGAGCTGAAGGAGGGCGATCTGTTCCTGTTCTCCTCCAAGACCATTCCGGGCAACGAAAAGGACGTGATCCGCATCATCAACAATTTCTCCGAGCGCGGCGTCGATGTGGTCGATGACAGCTCGGGAAAATACCACGTTTCGGGCCATGCCAACGGGCCGGATCTGGCGCGTCTGCACGAGATCGTGCAACCGCAGATCGTGGTGCCCATGCATGGCGAGCACCGGCATCTGCGCGAGCATGTGAAGCTGGCCAAATCAAAGGGGCGCGCGGGCGTGCTGGCGGTCAATGGCATGATGATCGACCTGTCCGGCAACGAGCCCACCGTGGCGCAGTGGATCGACGCCGGACGCACCTATCTCGACGGCTCGGTGCAGATCGGCGCCATGGACGGCATCGTGCGCGACCGTATCCGCATGGCGCTCAACGGCCATGTGGTGGTGACGGTGATCCTCGACGAGGATGACGAGCCGCTGGGCGAGCCGTGGTGCGAGCTCAAGGGCCTGCCGGAGACCGGGCGCAGCCACGCGCCGCTGGTCGAGGTGCTGGAGGAGGATCTGGCGCAGTTCCTCGGTCGCGCCGGCGACAAGACGCTCACCGATGACGACAAGATCGAGGAAGGCATGCGCCGCATCGTGCGCAACACCGCGCAGAACGAGATCGGCAAGAAGCCCGAGGTCACCGTTGTGGTCAGCCGCCTGAGCTGAGGCGGCGGGCGCGCGGGGCGATGCCCCGCAGGATCGTAGGGTGGGCAATACTGCCCACCGCCCCCAGACTTCGGGAGCGGCGTCTCGGCGCACGTCGTCGGCACTCTCTGGACCCGCCCGTCCCAAGCTCCTAATCTTTGCCGGCAACTCCGCTCGATGCCACCTCCCACGGAGCTCCGGTGCCGCTTTTCCTCCGTTCCTTCCTTTGCGCCGGCCTGACGCTGTTCCTCTTCATCGCCGCACCCTCCACCGCCGAGGAGGCGCGTGCGCTGAAGATCGGGGTGCTCGACTTCATGGGCGAGGATGCGGCGCTGACCCGCTGGGCCGCCACCGGCGACGCGCTCAACGCGGCGCTGCCCGATCATCGCTTCGAGCTGGTGGCCCTCGACATCCCGGCGCTGGAGCGCGCGCTGGAGGCGGGCGCGCTGGATTTCGTCATCACCAATCCCGGCCACTACGCCGCGCTGGAATATCGTTTTCACATTAGCCGCATTGCCACCGCAGATGACGGGGATCCGGTTGCTTCGACCCTGGTGGCCAAGGCCTCGCTGGAGGGTCTCGGCGCGCTGGCCGGCAAACGGCTTGCGGTGGTCTCGCCCGAGGCCTTCGGCGGCTTCCAGGTGATCTGGGACGAGATGGTGTCGGCAGATACCGGCCTGCCGGGACGGGTGGAGCTGGTGGTCACCGGCTTTCCCATGCAGCGCGCCGCCGATGCGGTGCTGGCCGGCGAGGCCGACGCTGCCGTGCTGCGCGGCTGCCTGCTGGAAACCCTGCGCAGCGCTGATCCCGCGCGCTACGGCCCGCTGCACGCGGTGGCTACCAGGCCCGCCGCCGAGACTGACTGTGCAGTCTCCAGCGCTGTCTATCCCGGCTGGCCCTTCGCCAAGACGCCAGCGACCTCTCCTGCGCTCGCCAAACAGGTTGCCGTGGCGCTGCTCAGTATGCAGGAGGGTACCCTCTGGACCGTGCCGCTCGATTACCAGCCGGTGCACGATCTGCTGCGCCGGCTGCGCCTCGGCCCCTATGCACGTACCGGCCCGGTGAGCCTTTCGGATTTCATCGCCGATTACCGCGACTGGCTGATCGCGCTCGCCATCGCGCTGGCCTTCTGGGCGCTCTATTCCGTGCGCATCGAAACGCTGGTGCGCCGCCGTACCAGGGCGCTCGACGCCGCCAATGCTGGGCTGAAACGCGAGATGGCCGAGCGCCGCCGCGCCGAAGAGGCTGACCGGCGGCACCGGCGCGAGCTGGAACATGTGGCCCGCCTGTCGATCCTCGGCGAAATGGCGTCCTCCATCGCGCATGAGCTGAACCAGCCGCTCTCGGCGATCTCCAACTACGCGCAGGGTCTGCGGATGCGGCTGCAAACCGGCAATGGCGCACCGGAAGAGCTCGGCCGCGCTGCGGGCGAGATCGCCGGGCAGGCGGACCGCGCGGCGCTGGTGATCAAGCGCATCCGCGCCTTCGTGCGCAAGCGCGAGGGTACGCGCGCGCCGGTCTCCCTCGCAACGCTCCTGCGCGAGACCGAGGCGCTCTATGAGGGCGTGCTGCGCCGCGCGGGCGTGGCTGCGGAGATGCAGGTGGAGAAGGATCTGCCGGAGGTCATGGCCGACCGGGTGCAGCTCCAGCAGGTGCTGCTGAACCTCGTGCAGAACGCGGTGGATGCCATGGATGACACGGTGCCGGCCGAGCGCCGGATCACCCTGCGCTGCGCATGCCACAGAGACCCCGCGCGGGGGCCGGGGATCTGCCTTTCGGTGCGCGACCGGGGCTGCGGGCTGGGGCCGGAGGCGCTGGACCGCTTCGCCGAAGCCTTCTACACCACCAAGCCGGAGGGCATCGGTCTGGGGCTGGCGCTCAGCCGCTCCATCGTCGAGGCGCATGGCGGCTGGATGCGCGCCGAGACGCCGGAGCAGGGCGACGGTTTGCGCGTGCTGGTCTGGCTGCCGGAAAGGGACGAGGCATGAGCGACGCGGTGATCCATATCGTCGACGACGACCGCGCGGCGCGCGAGGGGCTGGGTTTCCTGCTCTCCTCGCTGGGGCTGAGCGTCGCCGATCACGGCTCGGCGGCGGATCTGCTGGGTCGGCTCGATGACAGTGTGCCGGGGGTGATCCTCGCGGATGTGCGCATGCCGGGCATGACCGGGCTGGAGCTGCTGGACGAGTTGCAGCGCCGGGGCTGCCCGATGCCGGTCATCATGATCACCGGGCACGGGGATGTGCCCATGGCGGTGCGGGCGATGCGCGCGGGGGCGATGGATTTCTTCGAGAAACCGGTCAACGGCATGGCGCTGGTCGAGCGCCTCAACGAGGCGCTGCGTCTGGCGCGCGAGCGCCAGGCTGCGGCGCGGGCGCGGGCGGGGGTGCTGGCCAAGGTCGCCAGCCTGACCGCCCGCGAGGCCGAGGTCGCCCGCGCGGTGATGGCGGGATTGCAGAACAAGCAGATCGCCTTTGAGCTGGGGATCAGCCTGAAGACGGTGGAGATCCACCGTCACAATGCCATGGACAAGCTCGGCGCGGGCAGCGCGGCGGAGCTGGTCCGGCTGCTGGTCGCGGCGGGGTGGGGGGAGTAGGGCGTATTCCGTTGAAAAACTCGTGCTTGATCGCGGTGCCTCTGGCTGATTCAATTCCCTCACTGGGTGGGAGGATCGGCAATGATGGGACCGCGGCAGGAGGCGCAGCCGGCGCTGT